>CAWKGQ010000005.1:0-352189 GCA_963849195.1 uncultured Gammaproteobacteria bacterium | reverse complement strand
TCAATCATAGTTTGCAACATTTTACGCTCGGGACTCCACCAATAACCGTTATAGATCAACGACGCATAACGCGGCATTAACTCATCCTTCAAATGCGCCACTTCCCTGTCCAGGGTTAATGACTCAATAGCACGATGTGCTTTCAGCATCACCGTTCCTGCAGGTGTCTCATAACAGCCGCGTGATTTCATACCCACATAGCGATTTTCAACAATATCCAATCGACCGATACCATTATCACCGGCAATCTTGTTTAATTTTTCCAGGACCGTGGCAGGCGTACAAGGAACATCATCAATCGCAACAATATCACCTTGGCGATAAGTCAATTCTATATAAGTCGCCTGATCGGGCGCGGCTTCAGGTGAAACGGTCCAGCGCCACATGTCTTCTTCGGGTTCTGCCCAGGGATCTTCAAGAATACGACCTTCATAAGAGATATGCAATAAATTGGCATCCATTGAATACGGCGAAGTCTTGCCTTTTTTCATTTCTACAGCGATACCATGTTTTTCAGCATAAGCCAGCAGTGTTTGTCTGGAGGTTAAATCCCATTCACGCCAAGGGGCGATAACCTGAATATCAGGACGTAAAGCATACGCGCCCAACTCAAAACGCACCTGATCATTACCCTTACCGGTCGCGCCATGTGAAATAGCCGTAGCGCCCGTTTCATTAGCGATTTCAATCAAACGCTTGGCAATTAAAGGGCGGGCAATGGATGTGCCCAACAGATATTCACCTTCATAAACCGTGTTGGCACGAAACATCGGAAAAACATAATCACGCGCAAAGTCTTCCCGTAGATCTTCAATATAAATATCTTTAATACCGGCGGCTTTGGCTTTGGCGCGTGCAGGCTCGACTTCCTCGCCCTGCCCTAAATCGGCCGTAAAAGTGACAACTTCACACGCATAAACATCCTGCAACCATTTAAGAATAACGGAAGTATCCAAACCTCCGGAATAAGCCAATACCACTTTATTGATTTTTGACATAACGCCTTCGTTGCTTCTAGCTTAAAAAATGTCGTGGATTATACCCGAAAACAGCCTATCGGCAGTAGCGATGGATAACGTATCCAAAACTAAAAAGAACCTTTGCCGAGGTTTAAAACACGAAAACTCAAGATCAATTTGTAAATTGGATTCTCCAAGACCCAAATACGTGATGTTATAAAACCTGTGCTGATATTTTCTATTGCATAAGCTATAAGTTCCCCGATACCCTACCCCTTGGTTATTGGAGCACAAAAGTGTTTTAGCACGGGTTTGGTTTACCATAAACAGCACACACATTGAACCAATTATTACAGTTTCATTTTTTATCAGCACAAGGAGCACTTCATGCAAAAGACTATTGGCTATGCTGCCTATAATCACAACTCTCCACTGCTGCCGTTCAGTTTTGAACGGCGTGATCCTGCACCAACCGATGTCCAGATTGAGATTCTCTACTGCGGGGTTTGTCACTCGGATATTCACCAAGTCCGTGATGAATGGGGTGGCTCCGTATTTCCCATGGTACCAGGCCATGAAATTGTTGGCAAAGTAACCAAGGTGGGTAGCAATGTAACCGGATTTAAACCTGGAGATAGCGTCGGCGTGGGTTGTCTGGTTGATTCTTGCCGCGTATGCCCGGATTGTCGAGATAACCTGGAACAATTCTGCAATAACGCCGTTTTTACTTATAACAGTCCCGATAAGCATACGGACGGCACCAACTACGGCGGCTATTCCAAACAAATTGTCGTGGATCAAGATTTTGTGCTGCATGTTTCAGATAAACTTGATCTGGCTGCTGTAGCCCCATTGTTATGTGCAGGAATCACCACTTATTCACCATTACGGCACTGGCAGATAGGCAAGGGAGACAAAGTCGGCATCGTTGGCCTGGGCGGACTTGGCCACATGGGGATAAAATTTGCCCATGCGTTTGGCGCACACGTTGTACTTTTCACCACCACGCCCGGCAAGACGGAAGATGCCAAACGACTCGGAGCAGACGAAGTAGTGGTATCCAAAAATCCGGATGAGATGCAAAAGCATCTTGCCAGCTTTGACTTTATCCTGAACACCGTGGCTGCACCGCATAATCTGGATGCTTACACGGCATTGCTGAAACGTGACGGCACGTTATGTTTGGTGGGCTTACCCGATCACCCGCATCCGTCGCCCGCTGTCGCCAATTTGATTTTCAAGCGTCGCCGTATTGTTGGTTTCTTGATTGGCGGCTTGAAGGAAACCCAGGAAATGCTCGACTTCTGTGCTGAAAAGGGTATCACTTCGGACATCGAAATTATCCCAATTCCAGCAGATCAACGAAGCCTATGAGCGCGTATTGAAAAGTGATGTGAAATACCGCTTTGTTATTGATTTGGCAAGCCTAAAACAGCCAGCAGACTAAGAGCATCATTACTTTGATAAAGGATTTGGCCTGGACTTCTCCGCTATTTGAGACCGGGCCAATCAATACTTTTCCGCATCACAGCTTCATTATCGCCGTCGGCTATCACCACGACATAGCTTTTTAAAAAGGTTTTTTTGTTGTAGGCAAAAATTTACGTGATAAATTGATATCTCAACACAAGGAAAGACTCAATCATAATAATAACACCGAGGAAAGCTGCAATGATTAGACTAACTTATGCGAGCACCGCGCGTCAAGGAATGGAGCCCCCGGAAGAACTGTTAAAACTGTTAAAAGAATGCCGGACAAATAATGGCGCTAAAAACATAACGGGTATTCTTCTTTATGCGAACGGAACTTTTTTTCAAGTATTGGAAGGCGACGAAGCAACTGTTAACAGCATATACGAAATAATAGAAAAAGATAAGCGCCACAAGGACGTAACCATCATTGAAAGAGAAAAAATAACCGAACGGGCGTTTCCTTATTGGAGTATGGGGTTTGAAAAAATAGATGCCAGGGAATTAAGCAAAATGGAGGGTCTTAATGACTTTTTTGAACACGATTTTACGCCTTCCGGTTTTGCCTCGCATAAAAACATTATTGGTCCTTTATTGTCCCATCTGCGTGGTAAACTGGTAAAACAAGTGAGCACGGTCAGTCATGAAGAACTGCCGACGGAACACGACGATCCATTTATACGATTTTTACACCTTACCATACGTGGAGGCGTAAAATTTTTGGCATTATTAATGGTTGGTGTCATTCTGTTGAGCATTTTTGACGTGCTTGTCACTATTTATGGCAAAATCAGTGATCCTCCTTATCTGGTGATGACGACTAATGATTTGCTGGAAACCTTCGGGGCATTTTTGTTGGTGTTAATAGCGATTGAAATTTTTATAAACATCACCTTATACATCCGAAGTGACGTGATTCCAGTCAAACTCGTTGTGGCCACTGCGCTAATGGCTATTTCTCGAAAAGTCATTGTTTTTGATTACAAGCATCTGGATCCTGAATATGTCAGTGCTTCGGCGTTGGTGCTGGTGGCTTTGGGCATTACTTATATGCTGATTCAGAAGCATGACTAGCGTAACGTTCAATCCTAAAACTGCCCGGAAATAAAAATAACGCACTTGAGCATTTGCATTTTTGTGGGAGCGGCTTTAGCCGCAAAGCCGATCCCACAATAACTCCCTATGCCCAGATTATTTAGTTACCGTTCAATAGAGCCAGTAAAATAAATGGCGAATAATTCATTTAATTAATTCAAAATAGCCGTCTTTAAAGCAGGGATACTGAAATTTATAACCCAAGGCTTTTAATCGTTGATTATTACAACGTTTATTCATCACATAGTGATTGTCGGTCATTTTAACCGTCGGAGGCTGACAGTTCATTTGTTCAGCCAGCCATGACATCACTTCCCACATCGGTGCAGGATCATCATCACTGGCTAAATAGCATTGTTCCAAAGCAACACCCGCAAGGCGGCGTTCCAATAAAAACGCCAACACGCCAATACAATCCTGCTGATGAATACGGTTAGTGAAATAAGGCGGATTTTGCTGTATAGCGGGCGCCTGCATAGCCATTTTTAGCAAATACTCACGGCCTGGACCATAAATGCCGGAAAAGCGTACGATGATATTTTCGGGATCTAAATCCATCAGTTTTTTTTCCGCCTGTCTGATGAGTAGACTGGTGGCATTCTCCGGTTGCGCAATGGAATTTTCATCGACCCATTCACCTTGCGATTGGCCATAAACACTGGTTGAAGACACAAAAATCCAGTGCGGTCTGGAGGCCGCCAACGAAAATTTATTGAGCAGATTATTCAATCCTGATTCATAAATTTCACGATAGCTTTCTTCATTACGCCCATCAGGCGAAACAATAAAATACAGAATATCAAAATCCAGGGGCAAGTCTTTAAGGTCAGCAGGTAAAGTTATATCCGCAGTGAAATAATCAACTTTACCGTCATCTATTTTCGGTGGATTTCGTTTTAGTCCGGTTACCTGGTGGCCTTTAGCAGAAAGGACATGCGCCAGTTGCGTGCCTATATCGCCGCAGCCAATAATTAAAATTTTTGCCATGTAATTACAACTGATTAATCAGTTGCAATTCCTGCGGGTAAGGCGACATGTAATAAGATTCTTCTATATAAGGATCAGGAGATTTACGGAAATGATGCTTAAGCAAGGTCAGCGGTACGATCAGCGGTATTTCACCGCCCCGATAACGCTCAATAATTTCGCATAACTCCACCTTGTCATCAGCGCTTAAATCCTTTTTTAAGTACCCCTGAATATGTTGCAGCACATTAACATGGTTACTACGGCTAACCACTGTTTTAAGCGTGTTCATTAGCTGAAAAATATATTGCTCAGCAACCTGCAACAAATTATCTTTAGTCAAACCTGCCAATAATTGCCCCATCTCACGATAATCGGCATGACTCATAATGATCAGTTTATGACGGGCATGAAAACGTGTGAGGCTTTGTGCTGAAAGGCCTTCCGCCAGCAGTTGTTGCCATCGATAGAGCACATAAACGCGCTGGATAAAATTCTCGCGTAATCCCGGATCGCCCAGGCGCCCTTCTTCCTCTACCGGCAACAGCGGATTATTACGCATCATCTCCTGTGCATAAATACCGAAACCGTTCCTGTGTGGCTGGTCACCCGCGTAAACCTTGACACGCTCCATGCCACAACTGGGTGAATCCTTTTTTAAAATATAACCGCATAATCCGGCATGGCTATTTTTTTGTTGCTCTGCATAATCGCGCAAACGGTCTGTCACATCCAACTTTAGATCTTTAATGCCGACACAACGTATAACATTGTCAATTTTTACCAGATGAATGGTCGGTCGGGGTATGCCTAAACCAATTGCCACTTCCGGGCAAAAGGGATGAAATTCAAAATACTCACTAAGCGTGCCGACAATGTAGGCGTCACGTTTGTGACCACCATCAAAACGTACCTCTTGCCCGAGTAAACAACTGCTAATACCGATTGGAATTTTTTTCATTATGTCAAGTTGGTATGGATTCAAGTTTTTACAACGCAAATTTGATTATCATGCAGTAAACGCAATAGAAGCATTATCATTCAGTGTATCGGTTTTGCAGGCTTTTTCAATTTTTAATGACAGTCATGTCCGTGATCAACATTCAGCGGTATTTCAGTTTTATGTGAGATGGTTTCAGCTCTTAGAGTCGAGGCGCGTTCGTAAAGGAGCGAAACATTGTTTATTTATATTTTTAATTTAGCTCCGTACCGCATTAAAGTCATGCAATAATTTGACTCTTTTGGAATTTATGTAAAATTGGATACTTCTTTTTATTCCAAAATTTTCATGCTTCACCATCTCTTATGACATTTAAAATTATTTTTTATATTATTTTTATGACACTTATTACATCAAATCAGGCAAACTCGGAATCAGAAAAAAAATTGCCACCCTGTCGAAATAGCCCCAACTGCGTTTCCAGTCAAGCAGAAGATAACAAGCATTTTATTGAGCCTTTTAAAATCAGCGCCTCCCCTCAAGAAGCATGGAAGGCATTGAAAGAAGCCATTAACAACCAAAGCCGCATGGCTATTACCCATGAAACTTCTGACACACTTCATGCAGAGGCAACCAGCCTGGTTTTTGGCTTTGTAGATGATATTAACGTGATTCTTGATGTTGATACTAATCTCATCCATATCCGCTCTGCCTCACGCACAGGCCATAGTGACTTCGGAGTTAATCGCAAGCGCATAGAAGCACTACGGTTGCAATTACAAAAAGCTCATGTGATAGATTGAGTACTCGACGTCAGCAGTACCCATTGATTGTGACGTTACTCTCGGAGCTGTAAATGACCACATACGCAAGCTCTTTGTTTATCTTCCGCCGTGATTTGCGCGTGCATGACAATACAGCACTCAATGAAGCTTTACGTCTTTCCGGGCAGGTATTGCCCTGCTTTATTTTTGATCTCAGGCAAATAGCGCCGCATCCCTATCAGAGCAATGCGGCACTGCAATTTATGTTGCAATCCATCATTGATCTTCAGCAGCAATTGCAGGCAGCAGGGGGGAAGCTTGGGCTTTTTCATGATTTACCTGCTTTGGTTATACGCAATCTGCATGAGCAGCAGCACATACAAGCCGTATTTATCAACCGCGATTACACGCCTTTCAGCCGGAGGCGTGATTATGAGCTGGCTGAAGTCTGTCAAAAATTGGGGATAAGCTTGCACACTCTGCCTGACACGTTACTTACCGAACCCGAACAGGCTGTCAAAATCGATCAAACGCCCTATAAAGTTTTTACTGCCTTTTATAACAATGCCAGACAATTTCCCGTTGCCTTGCCGCAAGCATTAACAAGTAAAAATTTTATGCCGCCAGCCTCTGATTTTACGGTCGATCAGCTTGGTTTATCGCAGGCTGAAACAAAACCGGACGTCACGCAAGGGGGACGTAAGCACGCCCTCGCTATACTCGATCAGCTTGATGTGTATGCCGATTATCAAAATACGCGTGATTTTCCGGCGCTGGATGCGACCAGCAGACTTTCGGCGCATCTAAAGTTTGGTACGTGTTCAGTGCGGGAAGTTTATTATGCAATCATCGAGCAACTCGGTAGCGAACATCCCTTGTTGCGGCAGTTGTACTGGCGCGATTTTTTCACCCATATCGCTTTTCATTTTCCACACGTTTTCGGCCGGCCGTTTCTGGAAAAGTTTGCAAATCTGCACTGGGATAACAACCGCGATTATTTTCAGGCCTGGAGCGAAGGTAAAACCGGTTTTCCAATTGTCGATGCCGGTATGCGTGAACTGAACGCCACGGGCTTTATGCACAATCGGCTGCGAATGATAGTTGCATCTTTTTTAGTCAAAGACTTGCATATCAACTGGCGTTGGGGCGAGCGTTATTTTGCCCAACATCTGGTCGATTATGACCCCTGTGTCAATAACGGTAATTGGCAGTGGGCCGCATCAACCGGCTGTGATGCCCAACCTTATTTCAGGATATTCAATCCCTGGCTACAGCAACAAAAATTCGACCCCGATTGTAAATATATTTATCGCTGGGTACCCGAACTTAAGACGGTTTCACCGAAAACGATCCATCAATGGGATAAAAAACACAGTCCATGCGATTATCCCGCACCGATTATTGATCATGCCCGTGAGAGTCAAATTACCAAGGCGTGGTTTAAAAAATCAATTATCACGCACCTATAGATCAGGTATCTGGCGATTAAATAACGCCTGATAAGCCCGGGCTGATTGTTCCGGTTGACTGTCAAACAGACCGCCGATAACCGCTAATAAATCGGCCCCCACTTCCAGTAATTGAGCGCCATTTTCCGGCAAAATGCCGCCTATGGCGACAATCGGGATATCAAGCAGCAACTTGGCTTGTTGTAGCGTCTCAATCTTCGCAGGTACAGCCAGTGGTTTTGAGGACGAAGGGAAAAATCGTCCGAAAGCAACATAAGTAGCTCCTTGAGCTTGCGCTTCAACGGCACGTTCGACAAAGTTATAGCAGGAAACGCCGATGATGGCATCGTTACCTAAATGCTTTCTTGCCTGCGTAATAGCGCCGTCATCTTTGCCGATATGGACACCATCAGCGCCCACCCTTGCAGCCAGCTCAATATCGTCGTTAATAATCAGCGGGATCTTATGATGATGGCAAATTTTAACCAACTCTTTTGCCAGAAAGAACGCGTCATCCGGATTTTTGTCACGATACTGCACAATCACTGCGCCGCCTATAATTGCGGCTTCGACTTCGTTAATAATGGTATCTCCGGATTTATTATCAGTCTGGGTAATGGCGTAAAGTCCGCGTGCCGGAAATCTCATATATCTTCCTCCATCCAGAAAAACCGATTGGGAATATGCTGACCTCTGCCCGGTTGATAAGCGCTGTTTAACGAATTCCAGGTATATTCCTGAGCTTCCATGACGGCCTGAACGGGCTCCAACCCATGAGCCATCAAGGCAGCTATACTGGTAGCCAGCGTGCAACCGGAGCCATGATAACTGACGGGCAGCCTGTCCCAGTTATAAGTTTCCCAGCAGCGGTTATCATGAAAAAGCTGATTACTCACTGAGGGCGTCGATTCATGCGTTCCCGTAATCAGTACATATTCACAACCTTGTCCCAGCAATTCCAGACCACATTCATCGAGCTCATCAAATCCCGCAAGTTTACGGGCTTCTTCACTGTTGGGCGTTAATACGGTAGTGCAAGGCAGCAACAAATCGACAATAGTTGCGATGAGCCGATCATTGGATAGTTCAGTGCCGCCACCCGCAGCTAGTATCGGATCCAGAATAACCGGAATGTGCGGGTGCTGTTTTAAAATCGCATAAATGGCTATTGCCGTTTCATGATGTCCTATTAAGCCGATTTTGAAAGCATTAACGTGCAAGTCATCCAGTAAGGTATTCGCCTGACTGATGATAGCTTCCGGGCTTTGCGGAATGAGCTTTTTTACATTCCGGGTATCCTGCTCCGTCAAAGCAGTAATAACGCTGACCGAATGACACTGATGACTGACCAGAGTTTCAATATCCGCCTGCACGCCGGCACCTCCGCTGGGATCATGACCGGAAAATGAAAGTACAACGGGGCGGTTAGGGGGCATTGGGCTTCCTTGGAAATTATGGCGGGAAATGCTTCAATTTTCGATTATACATTTTAGTTTTATAGGCACCGTTAATTAAATTTTAATGGATGCCAAAAAGCGTGTCTATATTGTAGCTAGCTAGGCGTAGTGACAAGAGGCAATAGTACTCAGTCAATCTTATTTTGACGGGTATCACATAGATAACTGAAGTTTCCTAAAAATTCATCAAGCCACCATGCGTAGCAACACAGCCACCAGAGAATTTTTCGTGGGTTTGCCAGGTTTAGGGTAAACCCTATCAAAATCATCATTGAGCGCGGCCTCGGCGATAAGCCGCCGAACATCCGAAAAGGCAAAACTGGTTCGCCCCTTCACTTTATGCCGTCGTTCCGGGTCGGCTTTCAAACGATCCGCATAAAGCCAAGTGATCGTTGAGGCCATCATACAAAATTGCAGATGGTTGTTCACTGCTTGAGCATTGCGACACTGACTCATTCGGCTGCCGATGTCTTGTTTGAGCTCTTTAAAGCCGGACTCAATTTTCCAGCGCGCCCCATAATACTCGATAATCGGTGTTACCGAAAGTTCCAGGTCGGTAGTGAACATCGCTACCCACTGCGTCTTACGGAACACCCAAACAACCCGAACAGGACACTTGAATGTCTTCAGCATGACAACCGCGTCATAAGCACAAACATCCCTATATTTACCGTAAAGGTTGACGGTATAAGTTTTGGCCTTTTGCCGAACCTCGACCGCCATCTCGGTCACCGACCCCAAGCGTTTGCCGTACTTGCGGCGACGCCCTCGCTGTCCAGGCTGCGACGCATCAGGCTGTGCATACAACACGTTATTGCAGCGCAGCCGGGACAGTATATTAAAACGATCCCCCAATACCTTCCGAACCTGCCGCCATAGACTTTGATTCCCAAACCAACTATCCGTAACGGCCAGCAGTGGCGATGTGGGAAAATAATGACCGATGCCTATCAACATCTGCCCTGCCAGTTCCAATTTAGTCTGAAAAGGCACAACCACGCCTTTGATTTTGGCGGTAACCTTTTCCGCACCAATGGTTTTCCTGGCGAAGTAAAAACGAAAATCTAAAAACAAACAGGCCCAACGACCTTTCACTTGCTTCAGTAAGCCGACCGCGGCAATATTTTGTGCCCACGGATACTGGCTTTGATTGGCTTTGGCGGCATGATCAAAAATTGTCTCGCAACCGAAGATGTTTTTCCCTATCTTGGGATTGATGCAGTCGTCTAAGGCCACCAACAACCGGCCCTCTGTTTCAGGCGAGGGTATCAATCCCCAAACCGTCTGCCAAAGCTTTTGCCAGGGTAATGTCGAAGACGCCATAAACGTATAGAAGCGCTTCTTTTTGATCTCAATGCCGAACAAGGTGACCAGGGAACGCAGTAAGTTGGAGGTCATGGACGATGTGAATGGAACGATGACAGCCAGCAGCGTGTAGGCAAATAATGAGGATCGCTCTCGGCCCAGGTCAGTATCGGAAAAATGGGCTTGGAGTGGGCGTAAAAGATCGCGTAGAATGAACATGAATGAGGTCGTTTTATTTGTATAATCAGTGGCTTAGAATCCTGTATTATACAATAAAACCAGGCCTCATTCATCAATAAGTCATTGTTTTTTAAAGAACAACCGGGTGATTCGCCAACGCATATTAGAGTTGGCTAATATTTTTTCGAAAAATTAGCACTTCCTAATATTCATGCTCCTGAAAAACTGGGAAACTTCAGATAGATAATTACTGGCGTGTAACTCTAATTTTACCCGACATATCAAAACTGACTGAGTACTAGAATTACCTCATTAAATTTGAATGGGACTCCAACCATGAACGCGCATCTTTTACAGCAAACAAGCATACTCGACATTGACGATCAGATTAAAAGGTGGACAGAACTACATTGCCAACTCGGCACTTTCAATAAGCCTGTTTACAACGACAATCGCCCCGCCAATAAATCAAAATCAGCAATGGACAAATAGGGCAACACACCCAGCAATGGCACATTCAAAGCTGTTTTAATCGTGTATATATTTTCATCACGGTTTAGCATGTCAGGGTCTACACATACGGCAATCCAGCCGGCACATTGGATGCCTGAATGTTGTATCGACTGCCAGGTTAATTTTGCATGATTGATGCAGCCCAGCCTGATTGCAACCACCAGAATGATGGGTAATGCCAACGATTTTGCCAAATCGCTAATATCTTCACAATCATTCAAGGGAGCATACCAACCCCCGGCACCTTCGACCAGCACTATATCAGCTACTTCTTTCAGGGCATTGAACTTCTCGACAATTTTAGCCAGTTTGACCGGATTGTTTACGCCCGCAATATGCGGCGAGATGGGTAATTCATAGGCGTAGGGATTGATCAAGTCATAGGCTATCTTTAATGAGGTATTTTCCTGTATCAACAGGGCATCATCATTTTTCAGTTGACCATCCTGCATAAAACAACCCGATGCAACAGGCTTCATCCCAACAACGGATTTGCCCTCTTGCTTAAAGTAACGCATCAACGCAATGGTCGCCCAGGTTTTGCCTGCGTTTGTATCTGTACCGGTTATAAAATAGCCTTGTTTCATAACGACTTACACCTTGGCTGTAACGTTAAAAACTTCGAAGGTCGCAGGAATCTGATCTTCAACGCTATGTTTTTCATAAGCCGCAATCATCTGCTGCATGGCTGTTTTAGTGGTGATTTTTTTATTGCGGCCTGCAATCACATGATGTGCACCCAGGTGTTTTAACCCTTGCATCAACGTCCAAACGGAATCATAGCGTGAGGTATAAAGCTTGCTTTTAATCTGGCTATTTTTGAATCCCGCTTGCTGGAGAAAGTGTTTGAGTTGTGCTTCGCCGTAAAACTCGTTTACGTGACTATAGTTATCAACGGCTGCCCAGGCACTTTTTAATTCGTGCAGTGTTTGTGGGCCAAATGTGGAAAAAACCAGTTGTCCATCGGGTTTTAACGCCCGTTTAATACCGGTAAAAACAGCATCAAGATTTTTGCACCATTGCAAGGCAAGATTGGAAACCACTCTGTCGATGCTTTGTTCGGCAAGAGGCAACCGCTCTGCATCAGCGCATAGATAGATAATATTGTGCTTATCGGCCAGCTTATTTTGCGTTGTTTGCAACATAGGCAAGGCAATATCCAGGGCTATTGTGATTTCATGACTCGAGTGTGCCAACAACTCGCCCGTTAAAAAGCCCGTACCGCAACCCAAGTCCAACAATGTACCGGTCAACTTGGTAGCATCAATAGAATTGAGCAGTTCTTTGCCCACGATACGCTGCAATGCGGCGGCACTGTCATAAGTCACCGAAGCCGCAGCAAATGATCGCTTGATCCCGGTTTTATCTAGGAACATTGTTCATCCATAAAACGGGAGATAACCGCCAATACCTCTTGCGGATGCGATAAAAACGGCACATGCCCTGCTTTGTCAATAATATTGAGCGTTATCTCAGGCGCTAACTTCTGCATGTTTTGCCCTGCACTTACCGGCACTAACGTATCCCAGGTGCCTAATATCACGGATACAGGCACGCTTGTGTCGGATAAAGCATGTCTTAAGTCTGTGTGTTTCAGTATATCCAGGCCACCTTGCAAGGTTTCATTATCGGGTGCATTACATTCCAATACCGCCGATTTCAGAGTTCTCAACAAGGTTTTGTAATCGGGTAAGTTATTCACCTGCAAGGATAAAAAGCGTAATAAGGTCGCCTGACAATCTTCATTCAACTTGTCGGCAAAAGCATCCAGCAAGCCAACATTCATGCCCGGCCACTGCGCTGATTGAGTAAACGAAGGATTTCCCGCCAGCAAAACCATCGAATTGACTCGCTCAGGGAACCGATTGGCTATATCAAGCACCACAGTAGCGCCCAACGACCAACCCAGCCAGCAACTACTTTCATCAGAAACTGAATTGATCAGCGCGTCACCGATACGCTCCAGTGTAAAGGAATCGATTTTTTCACTACGCCCATGCCCCGGTAAATCGATACAGGTGACTTGATAGTTTTTCGCCAGCTGCCCAGCAAAATCCCGCCAAATACCGCTGTGCATAGCCCAGCCATGCACCAGCACTATGGGCTTGCCTTTACCGAAAGATTGTTGATGGATTTTTGTCATGTGTTATTAAGGTTCAAGGCGAAAGGTGCAAGGTAAAAAACAGCGCACCTGCATATTGACCTTTAACCTTGAACATTGTTTCTGGCTGTAGCTTTATCGAGCGCATCCAGCAACCGGTCAACATGCCGTTCCTCGTGCAAAGCCGAAAACGTCACCCGTAATCGCGCGCTGTCTTGAGGCACGGTGGGTGGCCTGATCGCACTGGCTAAAAAACCGGCATTCAACAAGGAGTTGCTGATTTCTATTGCCCGTTGACTATTGCCGATTATGATAGGTTGTATAGCAGAAGTTAAATTAGTTGGGTTGGAGTTGCGTAATCCAGCCGCACGGTCTTCGATCTGTTGGGTTACGCTATCGCTCGGCAATTGCTCCCGGCATTGCTCTACCTCCTGCGTCCATGCAGTCGTAACCCAACCTACGGGATTAGGGTTTATCAAATGCAAGCCTAACTGCTTTGCCCCCAACCTGAAGCGCTCAGCCAGCTTTTTAAGTTTGTCCCGGCGCCAGTTTTCTGCAATGACGATTTTTAAACTTGCCCGCGTCGCTTCAGCGACTGCCGCTGGTAACGCAGTGGTATAAATATAAGTGCGGGCTTTCTGTATCAAGGTTTCGATCAACGCGTCAGAACCCGCTACAAACGCGCCAAACGTGCCAAAGCCCTTACCCAAAGTGCCCATTAACACCGGTACATCATTCTGATTAAGTCCGTAATAATCCAAAAGCCCGCCGCCGCGTTCACCGATTACACCCAGTCCATGCGCATCATCAACCATCAGCCACGCATCACCCGCTTTTGCTGCTACAGATAATGCTTGCAGCGGCGCAAAATCACCATCCATACTGAATACGCCATCGGTAACGATCAATTTATTGCCGGTTGCTTTTTTCAGATGAGCAGTGAGATTTTCAACGTCAGCATGCGCATAGCGTTTAAACCTTGCGCCCGACGACAAGCCGCCATCCAACAAAGAGGCGTGATTTAAACGATCTTCAAACACCGCATCGCCCCGGCCTAACAACGTCGAGATTACCCCGATATTGGCCATGTAACCTGTAGAAAACAGCAAGGCTCTGTCACGACCTGTGTAGGCTGCCAGTTCTTCTTCCAGGGCATGATGAGCGACGCTATGTCCACAAATTAAATGCGCCGAACCGCTGCCAACTCCGTAGTTATTGACAGCGGTTTTAAATGCGCTCACTACAGCAGGATGATTTGCCAGACCCAGATAATCATTACTGCAAAAATTAACGAAACTCCGGCCGTCGACTTGCAGATTAATACCTTGCGGGGACTCAATAATTCGTCTGGAACGATACAGACCCTGCTGCGCAATAACTTCCAGATTGCCCGGTAAGTGTGAAAATACAGCCGTCATCAGGCGTAACTTGAACCGCCGGAATGCACGCCTAATCGGTCAAATAAAGCCAGGTCATGATTGGTCATGGGATTATCGGTGGTCAATAACTTATCGCCGTAAAAAATGGAGTTTGCCCCGGCAAGAAAACATAAAGCCTGCATTTCATCGCTCATCTTGCTGCGACCAGCCGACAACCGCACCCGTGATTTAGGCATCATAATTCTAGCTACAGCTATAGTTCTGATAAAAATGATCGGGTCCAACAGCTCTGTACCCATTAAAGGCGTACCTTCAACCTGTACCAGCATATTAACCGGCACGCTCTCAGGATGCTTGGGCATATTGGCTAACTGGATTAACAGCTTGGCGCGATCAATATCATTTTCACCCATGCCAACGATACCGCCACAACACACGTTAATACCCGCATCCCTGACGCGCGCCAATGTATCCAGCCGATCCTGATAGGTTCGCGTAGTGATCACTTCAGAATAATAGTCCTCTGAAGTGTCCAGATTGTGATTGTAATAATCCAGACCGCCTTCTTTTAACCTGAGCGTTTGAGCATCGGTCAGCATCCCCAAAGTGACACAGGTTTCCATGCCCAGCGCTTTGACGCCCTGCACCATTTCTATTACTCGCTCAACATCCTTGTCTTTCGGTTTACGCCAAGCTGCGCCCATGCAAAAACGTGAAGCACCTTGATCCTTGGCTTGCCGGGCGGCCTTCAAAACCGCATCAACCGGCATTAATGCCTCCGGTGTCAAGCCGGAATCATAACGCGCACTTTGAGGGCAATAGCCGCAATCTTCCGAACACGAACCGGTTTTAATGCTCAATAAGCTGCTGATCTGAACTTCGTTCGGATCAAAATGCTCTCTGTGAATCGTTTGCGCTTTAAAAATCAGATCATTAAAGGGTAACGCATAGAGAGCTTGCGCTTCATCCAGTTGCCAGTCATGACGGATGGCAAGTGAAACGTGGCGGCTAATTGCGGGGTTTGCAGACATTCTGTTAATCTCCGGCTACAGTAATAGGTTATGAGTGACAAGCAATGACAACATTCGTCAACCTGTTGGAATAAAAATGGTATACAACTGGCTCAATATTATACAGGATTACCTGCTTCCGCCTACCTGCATCTTGTGCGGCAACTCAGGATTCAATGGCCGCGATATATGTGATGCGTGTTATCAGCGCTTACAGAGAAATAATCTATGCTGTTATAGATGCGCCGAAATATTTGAAACACCAGCAGCCTCACCAATCCTTTGCGGACGCTGTCTGGGTACGCGCCCGGCCTTTGACGAAACTTATGCGCCCTTCATCTATCAGGGCGAAATGCGCCACCTGATTACCTCGTTAAAATTTGGCGCTCATTACAAGAATGCACGTTTGCTCGGCCTGTTATTGGCTGAGCACCTGAAAAAAACAGCGCAAAGACCTGACCTGATTTTACCTGTTCCGCTGCATAAAACTCGTTACCGCCAGCGTGGCTTCAATCAGGCTATTGAAATCGCCAAAACAGTTTCCAGAGAATTACAACTCCCGCTAGACCTGACCAGTTGTCTTAGACATCGTGACACTCCGCATCAAACCGCATTGACCGCGAAACAACGCCGTAAAAACATGAAAAATGCTTTCAAGATTGTCAAGCCCATTTACGCCCAACATATTGCAATACTCGATGACGTAATGACCACAGGCTCAACCGCGCATGAACTGGCCTACTTATTAAAGAAAGCGGGAGTGAGCCGGGTAGATGTCTGGGTGTGTGCGAGGGCTTGATTTACCCGTCCTGAGCAAGAGGTGAGGCGTACGGATGTTCTAGCAGATCAAAGTTTGGTATCCAGTGCTTTTGAAGTACTACCGCTCTGATTTCATAATGGCGAGATCAAGAATTTCACAGATTCTGGCAATCGCTCCCTGATTCTGACGCACAAACTCCATCCCTTTTTCTGCTAATGACTTTCTGTAGGCCGGCTGTTCATACAATGCCAAAATTGCATTAACTAGTTCGTCTTTATTTTGACATTGAATGGCTGCACTCTGGTTTAGTACACCGCAAGCTATTTCCTTAAAATTGACCATATAAGGACCAAACATCACTGGAACACCTACTGCGGCTGCCTCCAGAATATTGTGCCCGCCTCTGGGCACCATACTGCCGCCGACAAAAGCGACATCAGAGGCCGCATACAGCATTTTTAATTCACCCATCGTATCAACCAGATAGATATCAGTTTCTGTATCAACCCTAGCGTCTGCAGTGCGCATGACTACTGCCAGCTGCAGCTGTTCACACAGTCTTTTAACATCGGCAAAACGCTCCGGATGCCTCGGTACAATAACCAATAATAATTCGGGAATTTTATTCTTGATTTCTTTATAGATGTCCAGAAATATGGCTTCTTCGTCTTTATGGGTACTGGCAATCAGCCATACAAATCGACCATAAAGCAAATCAGTTTTTATCTGTAAGCCCCGTTCAATTGTTGACTGTGGAATTTCAACATCAAACTTTATATTGCCTAACGTTTTGACTTTTTCACTTTTAGCGCCAATAGCGATAAATCTCTCAGCGTCATCTTGTGTTTGTGTCGCAATGAGGTTTACTCCTGCTAAAGCGGGATGAACCAGTGAAGGGATTTTTTGATAACCGCGAGACGATTTTTCCGATAGCCGGGCATTGATAATGTATAAAGGAATGTTGTTTTTTCCACAGTATACAAAAAGATTTGGCCAGATTTCGGTTTCCATAATAACCGCCAGCTTCGGCTTAAAGCATTGCATAAACCGGTTGACCGCATCGGGAACGTCATAAGGCAGATAGACATGCGCGACAGTTTCCTGCATCACCGCTTTAACTCGAGCAGACCCGGTAGGTGTGGTCGTGGTAATTAACAGTTTGGCATCAGGATGTTGCTTTTGTATTTGCCGAACGAGAGGAAATAAAGCCTCAGCTTCGCCTACGGAGACCGCATGAAACCAGATAACGCTCTGAGGAAGTTTTTTATTATATAAAGCAAAACGTTCGCGCCATCGATATCGATATGCTGGCGCTTTTATACCACGCCAACGCAGGCGCAAGAGTATAAAAGGAATTAACAGATAAAAAAGGCAGGAATAAAAAACATGCATAGTTAAAAGGCGCAAGGTTATAAAAAAGCCATTGCTTTCACCTTGCGCCTTTATTAATTATGCTTCAGCAGCAATTTTTATTGTCAGTGTTACTACAACATCAGAGTGTAAATTGATGTCGATGGGATAATCACCAATATGGCGAATAGCACCATGCGGCAAACGAATTTGATGTTTTTCGACAGCAATACCTGCTTCGGTAATGGCTTCAGCAATATTATGCGTACCTATTGAACCAAACAATCTGCCTTCATCACCCGCTTTGTGGGCAATGACGATTTCAAGTTTGCTCAGTTCATTACCCAGCTTTTGAGCAGCGCTCAGCTTTTCGGCTGCAGCTTTTTCAAGTTCAGCACGACGAGCCTCAAATTCAGCAACTTTCTTGGCTGTTGCGGCAACAGCCTTACCTTGTGGAACAAGATAGTTTCTACCGTAACCTGATTTAATGGTAACTTTGTCACCCAGGTTACCCAAGTTTGCTATCTTTTCAAGAAGAATAACTTCCATCTTTAAATCCTCACCTTTCGGTTTTTAACCGACTATTTATACGCCATCAGGCGTGTTGATTCGATTTCTTTTTCGTAAGTTCAACCACGGATCACTCAAGCCAACCAGAGCAACAAGCAGCATGGCATGGGGTATCAAAAACAGGGTTATATAGAGCATCGGCACCATATAGCGACCCAGTTTCATTCCAGCGAAGACAGTATGCAATACTGCTGTTCCGCTCACTGTAAACAACACAAAGATCAAAATACTGACATTCCATGCTATTTCAGAGATCACTCCAGAGCTTGCCAATGCAATTGCCACGACAGCTACACCGCCTATTGACAGCCTGGGCTTTGTATCCAATGACAAAAACTCTTGTCTGAAACCACCCGGATTATAGAGGTTCGCCTGCCACCACCGCCCCAGAAATAGGCCAAACAGCAAGCCAAATACTGAACCTGCTGCAACCACTCCAGTCATGTAATGGGCAAGAACGTCGATAGTGCGTTGAATATCCGCAACTGGCGCGTCTGCTGGAACCATTTGCGAAAGGACAGCTTTCCACATCACCGCAGGTTCTGACGCATATAAATAAAAACCTATAACGCCAAGTATGCCGATCAATATCGCAATTTCAACCGCCAGGGATAAATGCCGACCTTCTCTTAATACGATTGAAATCAACCAAACCGGCAACCACAGAACCATTACGTAAAGCAAAGCAAACTGGTAATTACCTATAACCAGGAACCCTAACAATCCGGCTGCCGCACTGGAGCAGACCAGAACATACAAGCCTTCGAATGCACCCCGCCTTAAAGTAACGAGAGCAACAGTGGCTGAACTTACAATACTCACTGGGGGCATCATCAGTGACAATAATGCGAGCGAAGAAGCCACTATCATGGCCTGCATTCTGCCCCGCATAATATATGTCGCTAAAAAATTCACCGCCTCTCCAGTCTGTTATTTGTGTGCGTCGCAGAACGGCAGTAATGCAATAAAACGGGCGCGTTTAATTGCAACACATAACTGCCTTTGATACTTGGCGCTGGTTCCTGTGATACGGCTAGGAACAATTTTGCCGGTTTCAGTAATATAATCGCTTAATAAATCCAGATCTTTATAATCAATCTGAGTTCCGCTTTCTGAACTAAATCGGCAGAATTTTTTGCGTCTGATGTTACGTGCCATAATAATTTCCTTAAATCCAATAAGTTAAAAGTGTTATTCAGGAATGATTTCGTCAGCATCGAAGTCAACATCGTCCAGATCAATTTCGTCGTCGAGATCGCCTGTTGCCGGCACTATTACCGCTTCCCTGGCCGCCGCGTCCTTGGCTCTGGATTCAGCGGCTTTATTTTCTTCCGCTGTTGAAGTGGCAATGACTGACGGTTCAGTGATGGCAGCTTTTTGCAATAAAGTCATACTGCGCAAAATAGCATCATTAAAGCGGAAGCCACTTTCTAATTCTTCCAACGTAGGCTGATCACACTCAACATTCATCAGTACATAATGTGCCTTATGAATTTTTTTAATTGGATAAGCCAGATGTCTACGACCCCAGTCTTCCAAACGGTGAATGGTGCCGGATGCGGCTTCGATGGTTGACTTGTAACGCTCAATCATCGCTGGAACCTGAGCGCTTTGGTCAGGATGGACTAAAAAGACAATTTCATAATGTCGCATTATTTTTCCTTTCGGTTAAGCCTCCCCTCTCTGTCTTAAAAAGAAGGTAAAGCAAGGAGGAGCGGTATGCTCCATGGAACCGCGCATTATAAAGCCTTTTCTCGTTATTGGAAAACACTATTGCTAAATGAGTATGCCGCTTACCTTAATCGCCCCCCAAACCTAAAAACTAATCCAATTGACTGAAACATGAAATTCATCAGGGCAATTATTTAATCGGAACATAGTAACAAGAAAGTTCAGATATAAAGCGATGCCATACGCCGCCAATAATAACCGCTATGCGCCCTATCGTCCCAAACCAATAGCTGATGATTAATATTTTTTTGGTACAAAATTGAGCTTAACTGTTCATTATTCTGCAAAAATGGATCTTCTCTGCCAATAACCAGGGTAATATCCATTTCCCGTAGTTTGCCTAAGCGCCAGGAACAATCCAATTTAGGCAAAAAATGGCTCGGCGTATGGAAATAAATATCTTCATTATAAAAACCATCGAAAAGATCGTCAAAATGCTCTACATTCAGTGTGAGATCGTAACGGCCTGAGAAAGCAACCAGCTTTTTAAAAAACTGGGGGTAACGAAACACAATATTAGCGGCATGAAATGCGCCAAGACTTAAACCATGAGAAATCACACACTCATGCGGATTCCTGTTTTGCATAAAAGGCAACACTTCGTTCAAGATGTATTCTTCAAAGTCTATATGGCGCTGGATACGTCCAGAAGGATGCACCCATCCACAATAAAAACTTTCCACATCGATACTATCGATACAATAAAGTTGTAGCCAGCCTTGTTCTATCTTGTGCTTTAAAGACTCTACTATGCCTAAATTTTCGTACTCATAAAATCGGCCAAAGCGTGAAGGAAAAACTAATACTTTCGCACCGGCATGACCAAACACCAGCAACTCCATATCGCGCTGTAACCTATCACTCCACCACTTATGATATTCGCGATTCATTTAGACCTCATACACCTGTCCGTTAATTATTCGCTAAGGGGTGCAAAAAAAGCATCGAGTTCATCAATCAGTTCGTATTCTTGCTGAGCCTGATTGGGGTAGTTGTGATGCCCTGCATCCAAGATGAATAACTGTTTTTCCCCAGGCAATGCGTTGTATATCGCAAACTGCCCGGGCGGGGCAACACAGGGATCGAATTTTGCGCACGCACAATGAATAGGCATAGTAACTCGCTTCGCCGCCAGGGCCGCATCGAAACAACGCAAAACTTTAAGCGTCTGTTTTTTATGGATTCGGTAATACTGTTGAACACTATGTGCGCTGCCATTGCTTGTAAGTCTCAAGCGTAGCGGTTGATGACCAAATGTTGGGATATTGAGGTGGCCTTTGCTAATACGCGAATCCCACGCCAGCGCCAAAGCGCCAATACCACCACCAAAACTAATACCCAAATAGCCCAGGTGCCCTGCTATGCGTGGAAACAGGGCCAGCATTGCACTCACCGCCAACCACACATCTTCAACACAGCCACCCAGAATATATCGATCCCTCTGGTTTATATCGTGAAGTACATGCCATTTAGGTTCGGAAGAAATGGATGGTTGCGCACTGAGAGCCAAACCACGAAAACATGGGAACAACAAGGCAGCATCTTTAAAGGGTAAATGATAGTCAGGTTCATCACGTCCGCCATAGCCGTGCCCGATAATAAAACCACGCTTAATCACACCTGAAGTAGGCAACAATAGCCAGCCTTGAATAGGAAAATTATCGGTGGAAGTGTAACGTATATCAAATATCCGCCAGCCCTGCTTATCTTCATTTAAAATTTTTGTGCGTGGTTGAGGGACAACGGTTAATGCCTTTTGATAACGCTTTTGCCAAAAGCAATCAAAATCTTTCGGTTCTTTTGGCGTTTTTACAGCTAACAACTGGTTAAGCGAATAACCATAAGTTGGATCAAAATTGTAATTAGTTGTATCCATAACGTTTTTATTATCTTCTGACATTGAAGCCTCCCTCAAAAACACTGCACTTTATAGCACGGCAATTATTACAGGATTATTTACACAGACAAGGCGAATCAATCAACAATTATTATTTAGCAAACAATAATTTGTTGCTAAATTCTTTGCCAGGAAAACCGGGGAATGAATGAGTGAACCTTCAACCTTAATTCAATTACTGACTTTTTGTCGGACTATGAATATTAATGAGTTAGGTGCAGGTGACTCTAACAAATCGATAAGCAACACTTGAACATCAGCATCCAAAGCTAAGAGTCGCTCACTAACTTAAATTAGTAATAGACTCTGAATGATCGCTGTATTTCGTCAAACTCATAGAGATAGGGTTGCGCTATCTGATGATTGTTAACCACTACAAGTAAATCGTGAGAAAAAACAGACGTGTTATACCAGTTAAAACTGCCTTCTATGACAATCGAATCGTCGATAACACAATATTTGGAATGAATGGGTGAATAAGGAACGGGATGGTCGTCTTGACCATACACCAAACCTACCGGAATACCGGCATTTTTTAATCGCTGCACTGCCGGCAACAATGGGCGATTAAGCTCGTCCGCCATAGATCGCTCTACACCAATACGCCCTTGTCTGGCTAAATGTCCGTTAAAAAGAATATGGACATAAACTCCTCTGTCCTGGGCGTGTATCAAGGCATCGACCACGCTATCATGATGATCTCCCAACAGGTCGCCCATCAGAAACAAGCAAAGCTTAATTGAACGCCGGGCATGATGAATTTCGGCCAGAATGGCATGATGGGGACGGTAGAGCTTCCCGTTGAGCATGACCTGTCTGCCGAAAGTATAGAGCAGATTGAAATGACTTAAGGGATCAATGCCATATCTCTGATTCACACCGCCGCGTTGACTCTGGAAGATATTATCAAGCAGGCGGCATACGCCCTTGGAATGAAAGGTCATCCCGGATTCCCAGTTAGCCCACCAGCGATCGAAAGTGATATTAAATGATCCCAATATGCAGTCCTCATCGTTGAAAATAACAAATTTGGTGTGCATATCCGGTTCAACTTCAATGAGGTGATGCTGGGGCGTGCAAAAGACGCCTATCAATTCAACTCTGGCGCGCTTCAATCGCGCATAGTTTTGACTGTTGGTAAGAGTCATTTTGCGCCAGTCCACAATACACTGAACCAAAACGCCCTGATGACTGGCGTGAATCAAATGGGAAATGAAATCGGAATCATCAATGCAGTCAACACTGACCTTGATGGTACATAATCGACCAGGATTCTCCCACTTGCTGCGTATCACCTTGTCGATATGATCATGGATAAAACGTTTGGGATGATAAGGATGGTATTGCTGACCTTTGGTAAACTTGGGAGTCAGGTTTAAGGACTCGAAATGATGGTTATACCAATCGACATCGCTCTGCAATTCGCCTGCATTCAGTTCATAGGTTCGATAGGCATTTGGAGTTGCCCATTCGCCGGTGATCTTTCGATACTGCGGGTGCCCATCCTGCGCTTGATGGCTGTCCATAAAAATGTAGTCATTTTGCGAAGGAATGGAGTGCTCATTCAGATGGACAATGAAAGAAAACTTGACGCAGTTAATCGAGCCGAAGTTGTTGGAAAATGGGTGTATATAAAAATCGCGGGTACAGCGCTTGTGGCGATCCCATTGAATATCAGAAGCATCCGTATCAACAATGTAGGTTTCGCATAGTCCATGGTCACGATACACTTTAAGAATTACTTTCACATTGGCTTGAACGCCAAAGAAAACATCAAATTCAATTTTTCCCCAGCGTATATCAAATTTATCATTGAAATCATTGATTCTTTGAAAGTAGCCACCCAGATGCCCATGAACGGGCGTGGCATAGTGTTCTGCTATTTGCATGTCATCACCCTGTATATAATTAAGCTTTTTTTATTATTTTTATTCATCTTACTCGATGGTTTTGAGCTTCTATGTAGTTGTTAAAAGGTGTTCCACAACCCTATTTACTTCGGTTCAAATATCATTTGATAGCCACAATGATCCGAGACTCTGCCGTAATCTTCTTCAGTAAACAGCACCCTTCCAGAAATGATGCGTAGATCGCTCGCTTTGTTCATGAAAATATAATCAATACGATAATCATCGGCTAGATAATGTTGCCAGTAGGGATCATTCACTTTAAAGATTTTTTCAAAAACGCCATGGGAACTGGCCGCTAAAAACTGGTCATCATATTCATTGGACTTGACCACCAGATTATAGCCTTCCGATCCTGCCGTGATATTAAAATCACCACACAGCATTGTTCCACCGACATCCCCTGTTTGGTTATCAGCAGCCCATTTGCTCAGCCTTTTAAACTGCTCTGCAAAACCGTCATCCCACCAGCTTAGATGTGCCGAAAAAAAATTGATTAAGCCCATGCAGGGAACATGTACTTGTGCCATGACAACTTTTCTGGAATGAATGCTGTAGGCACTATGACTGTTCGAAACATATTTCGATTCCTGTTTTAACATCGGGTATCGGCTCAAAATAGCAACACCTTCGCGGTATTTATCAAAACCCAGATGTGACCAGTCCGTATAGAGATGATAAGGCTGATTCAGACGATCATTAATTATTTTAGCCGAATTGGTATTCCAGTCTCCGTGTCCATCATTCCAAAGTTCAGCGACTTCCTGTAGACAAACAATATCAACATCCAGCTCATTAATCGCTTTAGCTATTTGTGAAAATTTGTAATCCTGGTTGTCTTCCTGGTAACAATGCAGATTAAGAATCATAACTTTTAGCGGCTCATGGCTAAACGAGTAATTCTTGCCATAGTTGTTGTCCCATAAAACCTGATCCCTGCACTCGCAGGAAATGGTGTATTGCAATCGAAAAGCATCATCTATCTTGAGCAATCCTTGCCAAACCTGGGATCCGTATTGATTCGGATTCCGGGCATTGCTGCGCGATTTTTCATTCCAATAGTTTCTATTGAAATGACAGGGGGTAAGATGTGTGTGCTTCCAATTGTCTGTCGTCCAGTGAATAGTGACTGCATTTGCATGAACAGACTTGTCTACCGATACTGTGACAGGAACGTATTTTTGGCCATCTTTGAGCCTGTTCTCAAAACCAATATTTAGTAACGGATTGGGGGATACTACCTTGACTCCGGAGTCTGCCTGGCTGGAATAATTCAAGCCGTGCTTGTTATCCCAATATTCTCTGCCCTGTGTTTGATAACGCAAGGCAAACCTGATATTGCCCGGGAGTGATTTATCTGCTGTGGAATTAGCTGTTATTTGAGCTCGCCAGTACTCTTTATCGTGATCCAGATTGCTGTGCCAGGCTGCCGATAACGTATGCCACTCACCATCCTCGCCTGCCCAGAGAACATCACAATTCTTTTCAGGGCTCAGATTTTCTACCAGCATAAAAAAGGAGAGCTCCTGATGAAGAACCTTTTTTTTTCGGGTGATTACATTTTCTACATACAGCAGCTGGATTTTATTCATCCGTCTTCTCCATCAATAGAGACGCGCATAGCATATCCAAATTAATCCTGAACACGATGTGCGCGTATCTACTTAAAGGTTTTCATATAACGCCAGATACTGCTCAGCACTGCGTTGCCAGGAAAAATCTTTTTTCATGGCATTAGTCTGCATTTTCTTCCAGGTATCAGGGGAGCTGTATAAAATTAGGGTGCGTTTGATAGCTTCCAGCAAAGATCCAGAACCGGCTTCGTTGAATACAATACCGCTTGCCGTTTGATTATCTAATGTTATAGGCAAGGTATCAACGACAGTATCTGCCAAACCTCCGGTTTTTCTGACTATAGGAATAGTGCCGTAGCGTTGGCTGTACATTTGATTCAAACCGCAGGGTTCAAACCGCGATGGCATTAAGAAAACATCAGCGCCTGCCTCGATAAGATGGGCCAGCGATTCATCGTAACCAATGGTTATCGATATTTTATCGGGGTACAAATGAGCCAGTTTTTGTAGCTGTTTTTCAAAGTCTTTATCGCCACTGCCGAGCAATACAAATTGCATGTCCATGGTGACCATCTCTGGAAGACATTCTAAAATCAGGTCTATGCCTTTTTGCTCCACAAGCCGGCCGATTAGTCCAAAGAGAGGAACTCGATCATTAACCGGAAGTGTAAATCTTCTCTGTAATTCAGACTTGTTGAGCAGCTTTTTATTGAGTGTTGCTGCCGTAAAGTTCTGGGCAATATAAGGATCGGTTTCAGGATCCCATTGACCCAGATCAATGCCGTTAATGATGCCGCCTAAAAATTCTTTTCGATGATCCAGCAACCCTTCAAGACCATAACCAAATTCCGGCGTTTGAATTTCCAGTGCATAGGTGGGACTTACAGTGGTAATTTCATCGGCATAAACCAGGCCGCCTTTAATAAAAGACAGCATTTCGTGAAATTCCAGCCCGGCCGGGTGCCATAACTTGCCCGGCAAGTTTAACGCGGCTGCTGTATTGCCAGGAAACAAGCCCTGATAAGCCATGTTATGTATGGTAAATACGGTCGAGGGCCGATCATGCTCAAGGGACAATAATGCTGGAACCAAACCGCTTTGCCAGTCGTTACAATGCACTATATCTGGCTTCCAGTCCTGATGCACTCTGTCCATGGCAGCTTCAACGGCGATACGGCAAAA
The DNA here is from genome assembly GCA_963849195.1 of uncultured Gammaproteobacteria bacterium. Lineage (GTDB taxonomy): Bacteria > Pseudomonadota > Gammaproteobacteria > Methylococcales > Methylomonadaceae > Methylobacter_C. The sequence continues at coordinate 325,631 of CAWKGQ010000005.1, read as the reverse complement.
TAACGCAAAGCGTTCAGCGTTGTTAGGCCATGGCTCGCCCTGCTCATCAACATAGGGGTTGCCCGGGTAATTGTAGTAGGCAGGGTAATCAACCAGCCAAACAATAACATGACTATCGGGCATGCGGGTTTCCAGTATATTAATGTTCCGGTTATCAACACGTATGGAACAAAGAAAACGGACATTTTCACTGGTTTTTAAAGCCTGATAATTGGGTATGATCAGTTTAATATCTTGAGACAATTCAGCCAATGCTTTGGGCAGGCTACCGCAAACATCAGCAAGACCTCCGGTTTTAATCAGGGGGTGCGCTTCACTGGTAACAAAGAGTATTTTTTTCATATGATTCTTATGCGATCATTTATAGCCGTAGGGTGCACCGCGCACACCTTGGAGATGCAGCGTGCACAGCGCACCCTAGCTTACTATAACTTTAAGATCAAAGCTCCCAAAGGTGGCAAGGTAAGGCTAATGGAGTGAGGGTGATTCATCCACGTCGTAGGCTCTGATACAACTGCGCCATTACCCATGTTACTGCCATCATAATATTTGGAATCAGAATTAAAAATTTCAGTATAAGTGCCCGCCTCGGGCACGCCGAGTCTGTAATTTTCTCTAGGCACGGGGGTAAAATTGAGAACAACAATTAACTCTTCGAATTTGTTTTTACGCCGGTAACTAATAATGGACTGTTGAACATCATGGCAATCAATCCACTCGAAACCATGATGATCAAAGTCATGAGTAAATAAAGCCGGATGAGTTTTGTAGACTTGATTCAAATCTTTGACTAATGTTTGTACACCCTTATGATGAGGGTAATCCAGTGCGTACCAATCCAAATCTTTGTTAGCATTCCATTCAGTGCCTTGCCCGAACTCACAGCCCATAAACAACAGCTTTTTACCTGGATACGTATACATAAATGTATATAACAATCGTAAATTAGCGAAACGCTGCCATTCATCGCCAGGCATTTTATTGACCAAAGAGCCTTTTCCATGCACTACTTCATCATGAGAAAAAGGCAGCGTGAAGTTTTCGGTAAAGGCATAGAGCATCCCGAAAGTGAGTTGATCATGATGGTACTTGCGATGTATGGGTTCCTCGCTCATATACGACAGTACATCATGCATCCAACCCATATTCCATTTCATCGAAAAACCCAAACCGCCGGTCCATGTTGGACGGGTTACTTGAGGCCAGGAAGTGGATTCTTCAGCCATCATGACAGTACCGGGGTGGAGATCGTGAGTGACGGTATTAAGTTCCCTGAAAAAATCAATGGCTTCCAGGTTCTCGTTGCCACCATACATATTTGGAATCCAGTCATTTTCTTCACGTGAATAATCCAGATAAAGCATGGAGGCCACAGCATCGACTCTTAAGCCATCCAGGTGAAATTCTTCCAGCCAGAAAATAGCGCTGGCTAATAAAAAGTTTTTAACCTCATTGCGTCCATAATTATAAATAAGCGTGCCCCAGTCACGATGTTCACCTTTACGCGGGTCTTCATGCTCATACAAGGCGCTTCCATCAAAACGGGCGAGGGCAAAAGCATCTTTAGGAAAATGGGCAGGAACCCAATCAAGAATGATGCCTATGCCGTTTTGGTGGCAGGTATCGACAAAATAGCGGAAATCATCGGGTGTGCCGTGACGACTGGTTGGCGCAAAATAACCTGTGGTCTGATAACCCCACGAGCCATCAAAAGGGTGCTCAGTAATAGGCAAGAGTTCAATATGGGTAAAGCCCATCTGTTTGACATAGTTTACAAGCTCGACAGCAAGCGCCCTATATGTAAGGAAATTGCCTTGGTTATCGCGTCGCCACGAACCAAGATGAACTTCATAGATAGACATGGGTTCATGTAGCCAATCGTGTTTGGCACGCTGAGACATCCATTGATTATCTTGCCAGGAATAACTTTTTTCCTTTATTACAATTGAGGAAGTATTTGGGCGAAATTCAAATTGCTGTCCATAAGGGTCTGTTTTTAGCAAGATCTCGTTACTATTGCGGTTTAATATTTCAAATTTGTATAGACAACCCGTCTTAAGGCCAGGGATGAATATTTCCCAAATACCGCTACCACCGAGACTACGCATAGGATTACAACGGCCATCCCAGCGATTAAAATCACCCACCACACTGACTCGGCCGGCATTAGGCGCCCAAACAGTGAATAAAACGCCATCAATACCATCAACACCATGCAGGTGACCACCCAATTTTTGATAAATATGCCAGTGCTTGCCTTCTCCGAACAAATGCTGGTCAAATGGAGGTAACTGGGGACCAAAGTCATAAGGATCATAGTTCTCGTGAGTGTAACCGTTTTTATCTACCCAGGATAATTTATAGTGTTCCGGCAATTCTCCTTCCTTGGCGTAATATTCAAAAAAATCCGTACCGGTTATCCGATTAAGAATCGGTCCATTATTGCTGAGGCGAACCGTTTCCGCGTACGGCAAATATACTTTAACCAGGATTTGATTGTTCTTAGGATGGCGACCCAAAACTGAAAAAGGATCATGATGCTTGGCTTCCATAATTTTTATAGAATCTGAGTCAAGCTTATTCTCTTCTTTTTTTGCTACTATGGTTTTTGCAGGTCCAGAAGTTGGCGCTTTAACGTCTGCTTTTGCTTTTTCAGGTTTAATAGCATTAGAGGGTGCTGCTTTTGCTTCCATCTTCGATTTTACGCTTTCCTTGGGCTTAGAATCAGCTGTACTCGATGCCGATTTTTCTTCAATAATTTTTATGGATTCAGAGTCAGGCGTGTTCGCTTCCGGTTTTGCTGCGATGGTTTTTGTAGCATCAGAGTCAAGTGTGTTATTAGAACGCTTTTTCACTTTGAATGGCCTCGGTGTAGTAGTAGAATGAATGTCTGGTGAATCTTACCAAAATAACCAACAGTTGTAATATCTATATCAACATGGAGATGAAAAATGTCAGCGTCAAGCAATCAAAAGCATGATCATAACGTCGGTCATTTAACCCGTAATACAATCGCATTAATACTGGCAGGTGGCCGAGGTTCGCGGTTGATGAACATGACAGATTGGCGCGCCAAGCCGGCTGTGCCGTTCGGTGGCAAGTTTCGCATTATTGATTTTCCGTTATCCAACTGCGTAAATTCCGGCATACGCAAAATTGGCATTTTGACGCAATACAAGGCGGACTCTCTCATTCGCCATATTCAGCAAGGATGGGGGTTTTTACGAGGTGAGTTTGGTGAATATGTCGATTTAATGCCCGCTCAACAAAGACACAGTGAAGATTCCTGGTACAAAGGTACGGCTGATGCTATTTTTCAAAACATTGATATTCTCCGCAGCCGCCATCCTGAACACATTCTAGTGCTTGCCGGCGATCACATTTATAAAATGGATTATGGCGCAATGCTGGCAGATCATGTTGAAAAAAATGCTGATTTAACGATAGGTTGTTTGGAAGTATCGCTGGAAGAGGCAACCGCCTTTGGTGTAATGGATGTTGATTCCAATCGACGTGTTAAAGCGTTTGTAGAAAAACCTGAAAAGCCCCCTGTCATGCCCGGCAGAACTGATACCGCTTTAGCGTCCATGGGTATTTATATTTTTAATGCCCCTTTTTTGTTTGAACAACTGCTTAAAGATGCAGACACCAAAGGTTCAACTAATGATTTCGGTAAAGATATTATTCCCGCCGTCATTGATAAATATGTGGTCAATGCGTATCCATTTTTAGACTTGCAAAGCGGTGAGCAAAGTTACTGGCGTGATGTAGGCACAATAGATGCTTACTGGGCGGCAAATATGGAATTAATCGGCGTAAATCCCGGTTTGAATTTATATGATAACACTTGGCCCATATGGACAAACCAGGAACAAACACCACCTGCCAAATTTGTTTTTGATGATGACGAAAGGCGGGGGCAGGCTGTTGACTCCATGGTTTCAGGAGGCTGCGTGATTTCCGGAGCCAAGGTCAGGCATTCTTTGTTATTCTCGAATGTCCGTGTTAATTCATTTTCTTCAGTACAAGACTCTATAGTTCTGCCCCAAGTCAATATTGCCCGTCATTGCCGTATTACCAAAGCGATTATTGAAAAAGGCTGCGACATTCCAGAAGGCACCATCATTGGCGAGAATAGAGCAGAAGACGAAAAAAGATTTCATGTCAGCGCCGGTGGAGTCGTTCTGGTTACTCCTGATATGCTGGGACAAAAATTGCACTACGTACGGTAAATAACTTATTTAGACTGGGTTGAGCGCGAGCGAAGTCCATCCGTCCGATCTCATGAAGTTAATGGGATTACATTCAATCTATCCTGAATAACCACCAATCCCTCATAAGGGCGTGATAATAAAGTACAGTTTTTCAGCTAGCATAGGATGGGGCTTACCGCCCTGCTCTACCCCATCCTATGAAGTTGAAATCAACAACATCAAGCTACCTGAGATTAAATCGTACTTTTCATCAGCCCTCGCATGGTCATACTTGGCGAAAATTAAAAATATGTCAGACAAAAAAAAATTGAACTTAGTTTTGTGCTGGCACATGCACCAGCCGGAGTATAGAGATTTACAAACTGGAGAATTTAAGTTGCCATGGACTTATCTTCATGTAATTAAAGACTATGTCGACATGGTTGCGCATCTGGAGGCCATACCAGAGGCTAAAGCGGTAGTCAATTTCGCACCTATTTTACTGGAACAAATTGAAGAATATGCCAATCAGGTTAATGGCTATTTGCATAATGGCCATTCAATTACGGATCCTTTACTGGCGGCCCTGGTTGCTTCAACTATCCCTGAAGATCCTGAAGACCGATTGAAATTGGTTAAAGACTGTATGCGGGCAAACCGCGACAGGCAAATCAACCGCTATCCGGCTTTCAAAAAACTGATTGAAATGACAGAGTGGCTTGAACAGCATTACGGCTCGTTGTCTTATGTAAATGCTCAGTTTATTAATGATATTTTGGTCTGGTATCATCTGGCATGGATGGGAGAATCAGTAAAGTTAACGGATAGCAGAGTAAAATACTTAATAGAAAAAGGTTCGGGTTATACCTTGCACGATAGAGTTGAAATCGTACAAATCATTGGTGAACTGCTGGAAAATGTGATCCGCAGATATAAGGTATTAGCGAGGAAAGGACAGATTGAGCTTTCGGTAACGCCTTATGCGCACCCCATTATGCCGCTGCTGCTGAACTTGAATACAACACATGAAGCGATGCCCGATGCCCCTTTGCCCGAGTTGGATGTTTATCCAGGCGGAGAAGAACGTGTGAGATGGCATCTTGAAAAAGGCGTACAGACCTTTAAGCGATTTTTTGGCGCTAAACCTAAAGGATGCTGGCCGTCAGAAGGCAGTATCAGCGAACAAACACTGAAAATACTGAGTGATTTTGGCTTTAATTGGGCCGCAAGTGGCGGCACAGTTCTGCGTAATAGTTTAAACCTGCCTGAAAATAAGGAACCAACAGGAATCCATCATCCATTCAAACTAAAAAATACAAAAATAGCCTGTTTTTTCCGGGATGATGGATTATCTGATCTTATAGGTTTTGAATATTCAAACTGGCATGCCGATGATGCGGTTGGTGATTTGATTCATCATCTTGAGAATATTGCTGCTCATGAACCCGGTGATAAAGTAGTATCAATTATAATGGATGGCGAGAATGCCTGGGAATATTTCCCAGACAATGGCTATCACTTCCTGAGTGCCTTATACAGACGGTTGGCCAATCATCCGGCTATTGAATTAACCACGTTTTCGGACTGTTTAAAAAATAAAGCCGTCATTAAACCGTTATCGAAATTGGTTGCAGGGAGTTGGGTTTATGGAACGCTCTCAACCTGGATAGGCTCGCCGGACAAAAATCGTGGCTGGGATATGCTGGGCGACGTTAAAAATGCGTTCGATAAGGCTTTGGTAGCCAAGCGCCTAACTGATAAACAAATCCAACAGGCTGAGTTTCAACTTTCAGTTTGTGAAGGCTCCGACTGGTTCTGGTGGTTTGGTGATTATAATCCAGGCGAAGCCGTCAGTAGCTTTGAAAAACAATTCCGGCTTAATTTGGCCAATCTGTATCGATTATTAGGCGAAGAGCCTCCAGCTTATCTGGCACTGTCATTTACTCAGGGTTCTGGTGATCCCGCTATGGGTGGTGCAATGCGGCCAGGCATTGAACACTAACTAGAGACACTTAAGCGTGAATAACCTTTTAAACAAACGCCGTGCAGGCGTTCTGCTGCACATTACCTCGTTGCCCGGTATTGATAAACAAGGTGATTTGGGTCAAGATGCCTATCACTTTGTTAATTTTTTGCATGATTCCGGAGTTAGCGTATGGCAAACTCTGCCATTGGGCATGCCCCATGCGGATGGCTCTCCTTATCAATGCCTGTCTGCTCATGCCGGCAATCCGGGATTAATTGATATTGATGGTTTAGTAAAACTGGGTTGGTTACAATTATCCGAGCAGTGCGAAGAATGCCAGGGGACCTCCGCGTTCAACAAAAGCTGTTTGGTAGCAAAAGCTTTTAAAGGTTTTTTAGAGCTTGCTGAGCAACAAGATAAAGACGATTTTGCACTTTTTTGTCAGGAAAAGGTACTTTGGCTCGATGATTTCGCCCTGTTTATATCACTTAGAAATGTATTCAATCAACAGTGCTGGAATCAATGGCCTGAACCTTTCAAAGAAAGAGATTCAAAAGCACTCAAGGAAGCCCGCCACCGATTATCAACGACAATAGAAGAGATTAAATTCGAACAATATGTTTTTTTCCGGCAATGGATGGCGTTAAAAACCTATGCTAATGAGCGTGGGGTACTTTTGTTTGGCGATATCCCTATTTTTGTGTCTTATGACAGTTCTGATGTTTGGGCTAATCGTGAGGTTTTCAAACTCGATGAATCGGGTGAAATGCTAGTTGTCGCGGGTGTTCCTCCTGATTATTTTTCCGCAACTGGTCAGCGTTGGGGCAACCCGCATTATGATTGGAACTATCTGAAAAAAACCTGGTTTAAATGGTGGGTTGAACGAATGCAAACTCAGCTTGAACAGTTTGATATTCTTCGTATCGATCATTTTCGTGGACTGGAAGCGGCGTGGGAAATACCGGCCGAGGAACCTACAGCGCAGAATGGTCAGTGGGTTAAAGCGCCGGGGAAAGCCTTGTTAAAGGCAATAAATGCGAAACTGGGTTCGATTCCCTTGGTGGCTGAAGATCTCGGGATCATTACCGACGAAGTTGAAGCATTAAGAGATGAATTTAATTTACCCGGCATGAAGATTTTACAGTTTGCTTTTGGTAGCGGGCCTGACAATCCCTATTTACCAGACCATTATGAAAGGAACTGTGTTGTTTATACAGGCACCCATGATAACGATACGACTGCGGGTTGGTCACACAGTATCAATGACCATGAGAGAAACTACGCTTACGATTATCTGGGTAACCCGTCAATTTCACTGCATTGTGCTCTCATACAAGCCGCATTGGGATCGGTTGCCAACCTTGCCGTAATCCCCATGCAGGATATTCTTGAACTGGGTTCCGAGGCGCGCATGAACACTCCAGGCACTACGGTGGGCAACTGGAAGTGGCGTTTTCAGTGGAACCAACTGTCACATGAGCGAGCCAGCCGATTTGCGTATTTGGTATCATTATTTAACCGGCATTGATACTGTAAGAGCAGGTCTTATACCTGCTCGTTATAGTCATGGAGGGGTGCAACCACAAGGGATTGCCCCTACCGTTTAACAAATGGAATTAATCATCTTCACGCACAACTTCTTTCGTAATCGGTAACAAGGGAATATTGTAACTCGCAATAATTGCCTGAATCTTATCTTCTTTAGTTTCAATCAGCTTGTCAAGCACTGCTTTTCTTGCCTTATCACCATTGCGAACGCCCATCGCCATGGCAAAATCAAACTTTATTCCAGGTGTTGACTTCATCGGAATCATTGTGTAACTGTTGGGGTTTTGTGCAGTGACATAGGCCGCCATAGGCCCCCACAAAATCACCATATCAATTTTTTTGGCTTTAAGATCCTTATCTATCTGCATAGCCGTATTATTTTCATTATCTCCGGACATCGATTGATAAGGGATGCCTTGATCGAGCAAACCATTTTGTTGCAACCAGGTTGTGCCAGGCCCCCGATCAAACATGGCAATTTTCAATGATTCCTGTCTTTGCAAAGGCAATCCGGTTAATTGAGCGGCATCCTTAATATCATCCCAACCGCGCCCTTTCGCAATCAACAGCACATAAGTCGATTTATAGTAGGGCGCAGTGGTTAAAGTCAAATCGTAACCCGCTGGAACACCCATGACGATGTCGCACTTAAACTCATCACTGTTAGCATCCCATTCGTTTACCGATGCTGTTAAGGTATTTCGAATAAAACCAATACGTTGAGCAAACCAGGTATATTCAACTTTTTGCCCCAGTTCCCTGGCAAATAATTCGGCGATTTTGTTTTCAAAACCGTCTTTGTTTTTTGTTGAATAAGGCGGATTCAGTGGATCAGCACATACTTTAAATTTTTCTTCTGCTGAAGCCGGCAATATGATCGCCGCTAAACATAGCCCGGCGAGTATTTTGGTAACGCTCATTTTATTTCCTTTTGTGAATATTAAAGTCTCAATTCATCGCGCCTGTGTTAAAGGGGTTTCCACGCTGTGGGTTAGCGATAGCGTAACCCAATAATATCAGAGAGTTGTCGGGTTAAGCAGATTTAACCCGACCTATATTTTCAATTGTGTCATCGTTCAAAGCATATCCCGGAAATAGTTATTTCCAGGATATCTGACCCATGAGCATTCCACTAAAAACTAAGCCACCCTGAACCAAATGAAGTAGCAAAAACCAGGCTGACTATAGTCATCAATTTAATAAGAATATTCAAAGACGGGCCGCTGGTGTCTTTAAAAGGATCGCCAACGGTGTCACCAACTACTGCGGCTTTATGGGCATCGGAGCCTTTACCGCCATATTGTCCCGTTTCAATCCACTTCTTCGCGTTGTCCCACGCACCACCTGCATTAGCCATCATCACCGCCAGCAAAAAGCCGGAAGACATGGTGCCAACGAGGAGACCGGCGAGGGCTTCTTTCCCCAGAACAAAGCCAATAACCAACGGTACAACGACCGCCAGTGAGCCCGGCAAAATCATTTCACGCAGAGCGCTTTCCGTACTGATGGCGACACAGGTTTTGTAGTCGGGCTCTCCTGTGCCTTCCATCAAACCGGGGATTACGTTGAACTGCCTGCGTACCTCAAAGACGATCTCGTGGGCCGCTTTACCGACAGCCATCATGGTTAGTGCCGAAAAAAGATACGGCATCATGGCGCCAATCAAGATACCCGGCAGCATGGTTGGGCCGAGGATATTCAGATTGTCAATTTTTGCAGCTGTAACATAAGCGGCCAATAACGCCAGCGCAGTTAAGATAGCAGAGCCAATGGCAAAACCTTTGCCTGTAGCAGCTGTCGTATTGCCCAGACTATCCAGGGCATCCGTACGGTGACGAACCTCAGCAGGCAGATGACTCATTTCAGCAATGCCGCCTGCATTATCGGCTACCGGACCATAGGCATCGGTTGCCAGAGTAACACCCAATGTACTTAACATGCCCACACCCGCCACGGCTACAGCGTAAAGCCCAGCGGCAATCGTACCATCGGCTTTAAAACCCAGCCATATACTGAGCAAAATAGCCACCGCGACAATCAACACCGGTAATACGGTGCTCATCATACCGACCGCCAAACCTTGAATAATGGTTGTTGCAGCGCCGGTTTGTGTCGCATTAGCAATAGCTTGGGTTGGTTTCTCGGTGTAAGAAGTGAAATATTCAGTCGCGTAGGCAATGGCATTACCGGCAACCAAACCGACCACAATAACCAGCCAATAATTAAAGCTGACACCTGATATTAATACGGCTAACAAAGTTAGGCCCAATACCACGACTGAGGCCCCCCAAACGGAACGGCGCAGAGCTGTCAGCAAATCTTCCAAACTGGCATTTTCATTAATCTTTGCGACTTGCTTCCTGAAAAAATGAATAATGCGGCCGGTAAATGACGTGTTCTCATAGGTGCTGGCCAGGGTAACATTCTGTTCTTCGCCAATTACCATATAGATGCCAAAAAGGCTGGAAATAACGCCAACGGAAGCTACCAGGAAGGGCAGTCCTATAAAAGCTGCTGCTGAATCAGCGCCCAATGAGGCACCCAGCGTTGCAGCAGCAATAATGGAACCGCTATAGCTTTCAAACAAGTCCGCCCCCATTCCCGCAACATCACCCACGTTGTCGCCGACGTTATCGGCAATGACCGCAGGATTGCGTGGATCATCTTCGGGAATACCCTTTTCGACCTTACCAACAAGATCAGCACCCACATCGGCTGCTTTAGTATAGATACCGCCGCCGACCCGGGCAAAAAGCGCAATACTGCTGGCGCCAAAGCCAAAACCCGTGATATAGGTCAATTGAGCCGGATTGCCGTTAAATATCAAATACAATAACGTCATGCCGATGAGACTAAAGCTCACCACAGCCATGCCCATAATCGCACCGCTGCCAAAGGCCACACGTAAGCCTTCATGCAAACCGACACTGGCGGCGGCAGCTGTGCGAACATTGGCACGTACCGCCACATACATCCCCAAGTAGCCGGCTCCAGCCGATGCGATCGCACCCACTACAAAACAAAGCGCTGTCTGCCACTGCAAGAACAGGGAAATAACCGTTGCAACAATAGCCACGAAAATCGCTATAACACGATATTCGCGCGTCAAAAAAGCCGAGGCCCCTTCTTGGATAGCTGCGGCAATTTTACGCATTGCGACGCTACCTTGATCATAACTTAAAACTCGCCGTGTTTGCCAAAGTACAAATCCGACCCCAATAATACCCATCAATAATGCAATGATAACCGACGCAGTTGCTTGTAACATCATATCCCCCTCTCTCCTCTTTATCAGTTTGGCCAATAGCCAGTAAGCTCACGCTATTTTTCTTTTTCATTATTTATATTTTCTTGTTTTTCTATCACCACCTCTCCACGTTTCATTTTTGACAGATAACCGACATAAAGTTACTCTCGGCTAATTACCGTTGACGCATTGTTAAATTAAGTCTGTATTTAAGTGTGCCGTTTATCCCTCGCATTATCCATTGAATTCCATTTTTTGTGTTGCAGGCTACTTATATTCAGTGTACTTAAGTAACCTGACTTTCACTCAGAGACTGACATTTGGAAAGCAATGAAAAAAGCGCGAGAACAAGAGCTTCTGTAAGCCCTCTCCCCCGCTTATTCAGGATTTAGCCTCGCGCCTCTAAAATGTTCAATGAAGCGTCGAGATTGTTAGCTCTAACATTATAATCGATCTTTAAAGTTCTCCACAGTCAGACAGCCTTAACATCAAACAAGAGTTATTCCCAGTACAAGCTTAATGTACTTGATGAAAAGCCTGGATGGCAGTGGCCTCTGAAGAGGATGTATCCCACGCGCCACCATTCAAAAATACCATCATCTCTTTGTAAATGAATGTGACGTCATTTAGGTTCGCAAGCCCGGAGGCTGGATTTCTGCTATTTTGTGAGCTTTTGGATGAAATAGCGACAGTTAAACTATAAATACCAAAAAGCTCGAAAATCATACGCCAGAGTCTACCGAAGAGTTGCTATTTGCTATCCGAAAACATTGGGGCGTGAAATCCAATAGCTGGATTCGTGATGTGATCTTCAAGGAGGATCAGATTAAAACAAAAGCAGGTAATCAAGCGCGGGGCATGACCCTTGTTATGGGCGCCTTGTTGGTGCATTGCATACCCGTTGACTTGGTCATTACCACCCGACGATGGTGGATAGCTTAATGTCTTTGATCATACGCTGCACTGGATTCAATCACCTCATCAAGCACTTCCTTTAAACGACAATCATATCAAAGCCGTTGATGCCGTCCGGGAGCAACTCGATTTCACTTACCATGATCTGAAAGCTTACAAGTTGAGCCTGCTCCCGAACAAGCCAAAACATTTCGACAACGTTTTCAAACGATGCACAACACTAAAACTGCCTATGAAACGCTCCGTCAGGCTTTAAAGCGGATGAGAAAGAATCAACACGGAGACTCCTTCACGTACTTGTGAACACCATTCTAGTTATGAATTAATTGATTGAGTTCTGATACTTGACAGTAAAGTCATTTAAATGAGATAGGACTACAGGCAAATCTTCAATTTTTTCTGGATTAAATGCGTTGACGCCCACACGCGACAAATAAAATACCTGGTCCGGCATATAGTGGCCTGTTGCCCGGATTTCCCCTTGATAATGATAACGGCCTCTAAGCAGCCAGGCATGCGAAAACAAGCGGCCGTCAGCAAATTCCGGGAAGTCTAGTTCGATGAGTTGAATGTCTTTCAAATCAGGTGCAATGTCATCAACAGAATCGGCAGGTCCTATTCTTATGCCGAGCTTTCCATCGCGGGCTAGTAATTGGTGTTTATCTTGCTTCCATCTAGCTACAGAAACACTAATGTCACCGGCCTTTAGTCCGGTATCATCTGCAACATGGCTCCACGTGTCATCAATAATCTGTCTGTCTTTAATTATCTGCATAGACTTGCTCTTTGAATGGGGTAATGCCAACCCGGTTTACCATATCCAGGAATGATTCATCATCCAGGCGTTGTTTGATGTAAACATCCAGAATAGTGGTGATTGCTTTGGTTACCTGATCCTTGGCAACCGCAGGCCCCAGTCGTTCACCAATAGCGGCTGCGTTTTCCGAGGAGCCGCCCAAGGTCAATTGATACCATTCAGCGCCCTTTTTATCAACGCCCAGTATGCCGATATGACCGACGCTTTGGTGCGCGCAACCATTCATGCAGCCGGACATGTTGATTTTTAAATCGCCGATGTCGTGAATGTAGTCCAAATCATCTAGTGCTTCATTGATTTCTTTGGCAACGCCGATAGAGCCTGCATTGGCGAGGGAGCAAAAATCAAGTCCCGGACAGCAAATCATATCTGTCACTGTGCCGATATTGGGGGTAGCCAGTTTCAATGCATCCAGTTGTTGCCATAGTGCGAATAGATCGGCTTGTTTAACGTCAGCTAAAATCAGGTTCTGTCTGTGAGTGGCTCTGATTTCGCCGAAACTGTATTTATCGGTAAGGTCGGCTACTGCATCAAGTTGTACATCGGTCATATCCCCTGGCGGAGAATCGGGTGCCTTCAATGACAGGAATGCAGCGCGATAGCCAGGTACTTTATGATCTGCCGTATTATATTTAACCCAGGTCGCAAAGGCTTTGTTTTCCAGTTGCTGTTGTGCAAAACTTGTGTCTTGGGCTGCATCCGGTTCGTAGTCAGGAGGAACAAACTGGGCTTTCATAGCGTTAATGCGATCATCACTCAACTCGTTGCCGTCCCTTATGAGTAGCCATTCCTGCTCAACTAATTTCGAGAACCTGTCCATTCCGGATTCTTTGACCAGAATTTTGATGCGTGCTTTGTATTTGTTATCACGACGGCCAAAGAGGTTGTAAATGCGTAGGATGGCTTCCAAATAAGACAGCAGATGCTTTTTTTCCAGATAAGGCTTAATCACTTGGCCAATGACCGGTGTGCGCCCCAGACCACCTCCAACCAACACTTTAAAACCTGCTTCACCCAAATCATTTTTAACCAGATGCAAGCCTATATCATGAAATTGCGTAGCTGCGCGATCATGCAAAGCTCCGCTGACGGCTATTTTGAATTTGCGTGGTAAATAGTCAAATTCAGGATGTAACGTTGTCCATTGACGAATGATCTCGCAATAAGGACGAGGATCTTCAATCTCATCAACACAGACACCCGCCAAGTGATCTGATGTGGTATTCCTCATGCAGTTGCCGCTGGTTTGAATAGCGTGCATTTGCACACTGGCTAATTCTGCAAGAATATCAGGAACTTCCTCTAGCTTGGGCCAGTTAAACTGGATATTTTGCCGGGTAGTGAAATGACAGTAGTTTTTGTCATATTGGCGGGCAATATGGGCCAGTTTTCGCAGTTGTTTGGAATTTAGCAGACCATAAGGCCCTGCAATCCGCAACATTGGAGCATGAGTTTGAATGTAAAGACCATTCCTTAAGCGTAACGCGCGATATTGATCTTCAGAAATTTCGCCTTTTAAAAACTGTTCGGTTTGCCTTCTAAATTGGGCTACCCGTTCGTCAACAAGGGTTTGGTCGTTGTCGTTATACTGGTACATATTTGAGCGTTTAAAGTGCCTTTCTGGCGAATAATCATGACCGGTAATCATATACTGTGAGTCATAAAATGACAAAATTTATTAGTTGGTGATAACATTAAGGGTTAAAATTTGCTTTGTTTAATAACTATAAAAGATTTAGGGGGATATTCTGGTGCGATTTTTATTAATTTTGTTATCGATATTGCTGGTGCCTCAAATGGCAATGGCGGGGGGATTTGAAAGCCTTGAGTTAACGGGGACTGAGCGCGGTATTTATACCGTTCTGATTTTTATCATCGCTTACGGATTTGTTATGGCCGAAGAATTTACGCATTTGCGTAAATCAAAGCCTGTTATTCTTGCGGCGGGCATTATCTGGGCGCACGCAGCTATTTTAGCGTCACAAAAAGGCGTTTCAGTTGAAGCGATGCACGAGGCTTTCGAATACAATTTGAAAGAATATGCTGAGCTAATGTTATTTTTACTAGTCGCCATGACTTATATCAATTCAATGGCGGAACGTAATGTGTTTGAAGCCTTGAGATCGTGGTTGGTAAGAAGACAGTTTGGCTACCGTAAATTGTTTTTAATTACCGGCATAATTACTTTCTTTTTATCTGCAGTTGCTGATAATCTGACAGCGGCTTTGTTAGTCGGCGCTGTCGTTATGGCAGTAGGCGCCGATAATGAGAAATTTGTTAGTATCGGTTTCGTAAATTTAGTGGTTGCTGCTAATGCGGGCGGTGCGTTCTGTCCTTTTGGTGACATAACTACGTTAATGGTTTGGCAGGCTGAGTATGCTGAGTTCTTTGATTTCTTCAAGCTATTTATTCCTTCAGCAGTGAATTACGGCGTACCTGCGGCAGTAATGTATTTTGCAGTGCCTGATGAGCAGCCTCTGGCATCTTCAGAGGCTGCAGTTCAGTTAAAACCAGGAGCTATTCAAATTTGTGGATTATTTTTACTGACCATCGTGACCGCGGTTAGTTTTAAACAAGGTCTGCATTTGCCACCGTTCATGGGCATGATGGTCGGTCTTTCTGTGTTAATGCTTTATGGCTTTCATTTGAAAAAGCACTACTACGTTGAAGGAGAAGGAGGATTTGATATTTTCAACAAAGTGCGCCATGCAGAATGGGATACCTTGCTATTCTTCTTCGGTGTAGTGTTTGCAGTCGGCGGTTTAGGCTATATCGGTTATCTTGAATTGCTGTCTGGCGCTATGTATGACGGCTTAGGCGCGACCACAGCCAACATTTTGGTGGGTGTAATCTCAGCGATTGTTGATAACATTCCCGTTATGTTTGCAGTGCTGAATATGAATCTGGACATGGATTTGTATCAATGGTTACTGGTGACTTTAACTGCGGGCGTCGGCGGATCGCTGCTGTCTGTTGGCTCGGCTGCTGGTGTAGCTTTAATGGGGCAATCTGACCATAAATACACTTTTTTCAGCCATTTAAAATGGACACCTGCAATTGCTGGCGGTTACGTAGCAAGTATTATTGCTCACTATATGATTAATGGTTGATATTGCTAATCAGCACCGCACAATCAGTGCGGTGCTGTTGTGTTCCGCTAAGGTCGAAGGCTACTTGTAGCCTACGGCCTTTTTTCCCTTTATGTTTAGTTAAATGTGCTAAGCACGCTATTTCCACTATCTCCTCGGGACTTCTTTACTCCTGGTTTTTTCGATCCTTTCTGGTTTGTTAAGAAATAAAGAGTTAGTTATAGCTTTAGGATCGTGCATTTTATAACTTGTTCTACTGACCTGTCTTTTTGTTCTTCTTTTGCGTTGTATCAATAGCTATATATCTTACTAGAGCCAAGCTTATACGCCTTGAATACGAACAAAAATCCTGCGCCAGTTGTTCAAATTATTTCATACCCCGTCCTAAATTTTTTTTGTGCAACAAATATATGCGTAAGCGTTTAATATTTTTAGCGCTGCCAACCAACGTGACTAAGTTTGAATCTTATTTAGGTGTCCTGTGACAAATAACACGAACATCAGGCAAGTACTGCTCAACAAGCACATGCTCATTTGCATCTTCACAGGCTTCAGCTCTGGTTTGCCGCTGTATATCCTGATTGCCCTATTACCAGCGTGGTTACGCTCTGAAGGCGTGGATTTGAAAGCCATAGGCTTGTTCGCACTAATTCAATTGCCCTTTACATGGAAATTTCTTTGGGCGCCGCTGTTTGATCGCTATATTCCACCACTTGGTCGGCGACGTGGCTGGATATTTATCACGCAAATGGCATTGCTTCTAACCATTCCGGCATTCGGTGCCTTGCATCCTAATCTCGATTTATGGACAATTGCCTATCTGGCTGGTGTGGTGGCATTTTTCAGTGCTTCCCAAGATATTGTGCTGGATGCCTATCGACGTGAATTATTGCTGGATACCGAACTGGGTCTGGGTAACGCTATACATGTTAATACCTACAAAATTGCCAGCTTGATACCGGGATCCTTATCTCTTATTCTGGCCGACCATTTGCCATGGAGCAGTGTGTTTTTTATTACCGCTTTGTTCATGTTGGTGGGTATTGCAATGACGCTTTGCATAAGTGAACCGGCGCTTAAAAATGGCGGGCCAAAAACACTCAGAGCCGCAGTGGTTGAGCCATTTCAAGAATTTATCAGCCGTAATGGATTAAAATCAGCTAGCCTTGTGCTCACTTTCATCTTTTTTTACAAGTTGGGCGATAGCATGGCTACCGCACTGGCCACACCTTTTTACCTCGATATGGGCTTTAGCAAAACAGAGATTGGACTCATCGCTAAAAATGCCGGTCTGTGGCCAAGTGTCTTTGGTGGATTATTCGGTGGTATTTGGATGATCAAGCTCGGTATCAACCGCGCTCTGTGGATTTTTGGTATGGTGCAGATGGTTGCCATTTTGGGCTTTGCTTGGCTTGCAACGGTAGGTCACAGCCTGCCCTGGCTGGCCATGGTCATCGGCATTGAAGCACTAGGGGTGGGATTGGGCACGGCGGCCTTTGTCGCCTTTATCGCCCACACTACGCATCCACTTTACACCGCCACCCAATTTGCTCTATTCACTAGCTTGGCAGCAGTGCCACGCACTTTTGCCAATGCAGCTACGGGTTATTTAGTAGAATGGTTAGGTTGGGTGACTTTTTTCCTATTTTGCTTTGTGATTGCTATTCCGGGTATGTTGCTGTTGTTTAAAGTCGCGCCTTGGAATGATCAAAACAAGCCAGCGGGCGCTCAATAGCAACTCTATTAGTCTCTTACCGGCCCAAGTCCTGGTTAATTAAACCATTTCAGGCCACTGTTTACGATCGAGCGGCACTCATAGCGGAAAATGAACGCGGCTTAACCTTAAATGGCCCTCTCATATGTTGAAAGCCTAATGAGGCAAGTTAAATTCCGTCAAAAACGCAGCTTCATCCAGCACTTTAACACCCAATGATTGCGCTTTATCCAGTTTTGAGCCGGCATCCTGGCCCGCCACGACGCAACTGGTTTTTTTTGAAACCGAACCTGCGACTTTAGCCCCTAAACTTTCGAGAAAGGCTTTAGCCTCATTGCGTGACAAATGCTGCAGTGTGCCGGTTAAAACCCAGGTTTGTCCGGCAAGTGTTTGTTGTTTGGCGGATTCTCCCTGCTCATCTTGCCAGCTTACGCCCGAGTCCCTGATTTCTTTAACAATCTTAATATTTTCACTATTGTGAAAAAAATCTATTACATTGTTAGCCATTATCGGACCAATATCAGGTACTTGCATCAGCTCTTCAAAAGATGCGTTGGCAATGGCATCCAGGTTTTTAAAATACTTTGCGATGTATTTTGCGCCTTCTTCACCGACTTCATGGATGCCCAAAGCGCCCAGGAACGTACCCAGTTTTGTTGTTTTTGAGGCTTCAATGGAATCAAGCACATTTTGAGCGCTTTTCTCGCCTTGTCCTTCCAGGGAGGCAATATCGCTGAGTTTAAGGGTGTAAATATCGGCAATGGTTTTAAGTGTGCCTTTACTATAGAGCAGCTCAATCAATTTGGTACCCAGATTGGTGATATTCATAAATTTACGCGATGCGTAATGCCTGATGCGCTCAGCGCCTTGAGCTGCGCACGTTAAGCCGCCGGTACATCGGAATGCGGCTTGTCCTTCCGTTCTTTGGACGCGAGCATTACACACCGGACAACGATCAGGCATGACTATCGGCTTTCTGTGAGCGCCTTGCATTACCACTCTAACGACTTTTGGAATGACATCGCCCGCTCTTTGAATTTCGATACTATCGCCAATACAAAGCCCTAGCCGTTCAATTTCATCCATGTTGTGCAATGTTGCATTGCTTACGGTTACGCCCCCTACAAAAACGGGTTCCAATCTGGCTACAGGTGTTAAAACCCCGGTGCGCCCTACCTGAAAATCGACAGCTAACAGTTCGGTAACGTCATTTTGAGCAGGGAATTTTCTGGCAACAGCCCATTTGGGTGAACGCGCAATAAAGCCTAATGAAGCTTGCAAATCCAAGGAGTCTATTTTGTAAACGATGCCGTCAATTTGCATCGGCAGTTGTTCTCTCGCCTGCTCCATGATTTGGTAGTTTTTTTCAAACTCATCAAAACTGCCGGAGAAAGCATAACAATGTGGGTTTTTTCTAAAGCCTATCGAGTGCAAATAGTCCAGGATTTCAGAATGCCGCTTAAAGTTACGCTCGTCTGAATATTCGCCTATGCCATAAGGGATAAACTGCAAATCACGCTCGGCGGCAATTTTGGGATTCATTTGCCGGATGGTTCCGGCTGCGGCATTTCTTGGATTGACAAAGACTTTGCTGTCATTTTGTACCGCCTGCCGGTTAAGTTTCTCAAAAGCCGCTTTGGGCAAGAATACTTCACCGCGCACGTCCAGTTTTTCGGGCGGGTTACCGGTTGCCAGTTTGATAGGGACGGATTTGATGGTTTTTATCGTGTGGGTAACATCTTCGCCCACTTGACCATCGCCACGCGTAGCGGCATAGCTGAATAATCCGTTCTCATAATGGATGGACAGGGCCAAACCATCAAGCTTTGGTTCGCTAAAAATGTCAAGTGATGACGGGCTTACGTCCAGCTCTTTGGCGGCCTTTTCAAAGAAATCATAGGTTTCCTCAAGGGAGAAAGCATTCGCAAGGGAAAGCATTTTTACGGTATGTTCTATCTTGCGAAATTCGTCGATCGGTTTTGCGCCGACGCGTTGAGAGGGTGATTCGGGGGTGATTAATTCAGGTTTTGCGGACTCCAACTCCAGCAGTTGTCTAAATGCCTGATCATACTCGGCATCGCTAACCGAAGGATTATCGAGAACATAATACTCGTGATCCCATTGGTTGATTTTGGCGACGAGTTCGTTATGGACGGGGTTCAAGGGCATAAGTATCTATACAAGTCATCTCGCCGTTATTCCGGCAGGAATTGCCGAGATCCAGAGCACAAGGATGTGAAAAACAGATTTATAAGTGCTTTTCATGTGGCAAAATAAAGTTGGTGGGATTGAGCGCTGCCATCCATGGCTTCTGGATCTCGGCAACCCCTGCCGAGATGACGAGTGCAGAAGATACTTATGCTTCAAGTGATTAAGTTAAGGAATTTGCACCTTGTACCTTTAATTCACAAACTCTGCCGAAGAGATTGAATTGTGGCGTCGCTCAGCGGTTCTCTGTGATGATCCAGAATAATACCGTCCAACTCAATCGCTAATAGCTGAATCGTTTCCATATAGTCATCAAAAACGGCTTGCGCATCGTCCAATGCGCCAGGCTGCATAAACAACACCACTCCCGGGCAATAAAATGTGTCCAGGTTGCTATCCGGAAAAGTTCCAGGCTCAACCATGCAGGCGACACCGTAATCCACCAGCCGATTAGCGTCCAGTCGTTCATATATTTTTAAACTGCCATATTCAAGCCCAACTATTCCAAAGGCGTTAACCAAATCAATACCATTAAAACCTTCCTCTGCCTTGGCGATAAGACTGAACTGGATAATGGCAGGAACTGCAACACGCGGCGGCGGTTCAATGTCATCTTCTTCAGGCTCATAAATAGCGTCCTCCTGATCATAATAATGATGATCAACAGCCTCCTCCTTTATTAACTCACTATCCATTTCCTCATCGTCAATAGTTAACGGGGCATATCGCTGCCCTTTGAATTCCTCTTCATCATAAGAATCCATGTCTTCTTGTGCTTTTTTGTTTTTTAGATAACTCCATGTCAACATGCCCATGATAATCATCAGACCCGTTGCGATAATTACAATTCTTAATAGTTCTTTATCCATTAGATTTCCGCCAGACTCACTGCTTCTTCAATATCAACTGCGACCATTCGGGACACGCCCGGTTCTTTCATCGTAACACCTGCCAGCTGTTTTGCAATTTCCATAGTCACCTTGTTATGAGAAATATACAAAAACTGCACAGAAGCCGCCATCTCTTCTACCATTTTTGAAAACCGCCCGACATTTGCATCATCCAGAGGTGCATCGACCTCATCCAACAGGCAAAAAGGTGCTGGATTGAGTTCAAAAATTGAAAACACCAGCGCTACCGCTGTTAATGCTTTCTCTCCACCTGACAACAAATGAATGGAGCTATTTCGCTTGCCGGGTGGTCTGGCAATAATATTTACGCCCGATTCCAGCAAGTCTTGCTCGGTCAATTCCAGGTAGGCTTGCCCGCCGCCAAATAATTTTGGAAATTTCTCCTGTAATCCGCTGTTTATTTTATCGAATGTTTCTTTAAAACGCAGCCTACTTTCTTTATCAATTTTGCTAATCGCCTGATCCAGTATCTGCAATGCTTCAATCAGGTCGGCATGTTGTTCATTAAGGAAGTTCATTCGCTCGGATTGCGACTTGAATTCTTCTATGGCGGTCAGGTTAATAGTACCCAAGCGTTCAATTTGAACCGATAAATCCTCAACTTTACTTTTCCAGCGAGGCTCTTCGGCTTGATCAGGCAGGGATTTCAATACCTGATCGGCATCAGCATCGATTTCTTTAAGCTGTTCATTGACGGTTTGCTGACGAACTTTACTTTCCTGCAATTCAAAACGAAGAGTATCCAGGGCTTCTTTTTGTTTGTCCAATGCCATTTGTGCGCGAGTATGTTGTTCAGATAACTCTGTTATTTTTGCTTCGATGGCTTCCTGCAACAGGCGTTGTTTTTTTAACGTCGCTTCGAGTTGATCTTTATCCAGTATTCGTTGCTCCAACTGCTGCTTTTCCTCATCCAACGGAGTAAGAGTTTGTTGCAGTTTTCTCTCCAGATCGGCAATCCGTTCAATCGAGTTCTGATGCTGGGTTTGCAGGCGATCAATCTGTTTACTGGTTGAACCTTCAGAAGTGCGTAACGACTCAATCTGCGCCTTTAAACTGTAAACCTGTTGCCTCGCTTCATTAACGGACCGATCAGTATTGTCATGCTTTACTTGCAAAAGCTGGTTGGATGTTTCAAGACTTTGCCTGTTTTGCTCCTGCTGTGCCAAAACTTCTTCAGCTTCTTCCTGCAACAATCTACACTCGGCAATAACCTCGGCATTTTCACCCGTTTCGCGAATGATCTCTTCAAGGTCATTAGAAATTTGCTCCAGACGACGTTGCTGATGTTCCCAGCGAGCAGAATAGGCGCTGAATTCCGCGCTCTTAAGCGATAAATCGGAGCCCAGTTTATTGTCCTGCTGTTGAATAGATTCGCGCAAAATTTCCGCTTCTTTTAGCTCGGTTTCAGTAGCTGCCAACTGATCTTCGAATGAAGTAATTTCAATATGTAATTCTTCCTGGCGATGCTTTAACAGGCGCAACTCTTTCTCACGCTGTAAAACGCCCACTTTACTGTCTTTGGTATGGCTGATTTTTAACCAACCCGGCCCAAACCAAGTGCCATCCGGGGTAATAACCGACTCATGCGGGTTTGTGTGAGCTGATAAAGCTCTGGCCGACTCGCTATCATCGGCGCAATAAACGCCTTCCAGTAAAGCGCTTAAATCCCAAGGTGCATTGACTTTATCCAGTAAAGAGGGACGGTCGCCATTGATGGAATTTTCCTTAGCCGTTCTGGTTCTGGTTTCAAAAAGTGTTAATGATTCGTTAGTCAAGCTACTCAATCCCGGGATAACCGGTTCGGCATTCGCCACGCAAATCGCTTCCAAATAGCTACCCAGTACCGTTTCAACGGCTGTATCCCAGCCTGATTCGACCTCCAGAAATTCGGCCAGGCGAAGGTTTTCGCCTAGATTCATTGACTCCAGCCAAGTACTCAAATTTTTGTTATCTTTACCCATTGCATGTTGCTGCAATAACTCCAGCGAAGTCATTTTGCCTTTTATGCTATGGCTTTCCGAACGGCGCGTATGCAGGGAATCATGGAGCTGTTTTACCTGCTGGCGCTGTTCGCGTATTTGATGATGCAATTGTTCCAACTGGGCTTGATGACTATCACGCTGAAAGCCAATGATTTCAATATCGGCATCCAGTGTTTCAATATCACTTTGTAATTGGCTGGATGACAGTTCGTCGCGCTCGCTTTGTAATTTATCCATGCGAATTTGCAATTGACGATTCTGGCTTTCTAATTGTATGGCTTTTACCCGGTGCACCTCGGTCTGCTCCTTATATTTGGAACTCACCGTCCGATACGCTTCCCATTCAGCCTGCCAGGAACTCCGTTGCTGTTGAGTATCCTGCTGTAGCTGTAAAATCTCTTCCTGCCTATCCTGGGCGATGATCCAACTTTCTTCAGCTTCCAATAAAGCCTGTTTTATATCTTCCAAGGCCTGTAAATCCGTCTCAAGCTGGCTTAATGACTGCTCTGCTTGGAGCCGGGTACGGTTGATTTCAAGCAAGGTTTCTTCATGACTCGCTTTATGATGCTTGATGGCTTGTTCAAGGCCACTGACTTCTGCACCAATGGTGTAATAATCGCCTTGAGCCTTATTTAATTGCTGTTGCTGGGCTTTATGTTCCGCACGTTTTGTTTCGATAGCGCGATCAATATCGCGTAACTCAACGAATAGCCGGTTATGCTCGGCAGCTACGCCCTGGAGCTTTGTTTCCAGCTGTTTTGCCGCCTGATGATAGGTATTCCAGCGCATAGCCAACAACTCCAGCTTAAACTGGCGTTCCTGCTTTTTTAGCTCGGTATATTTCTCCGCCTTTTCTGCCTGTTTTTGCAAATGCTTAAGTTGCTTATCAACTTCTTCGCGCAAATCATCGAGCCGTTCCAAATTTTCCCGTGTATGCTTCATCCGGGTTTCGGTTTCACTGCGCCGCTCTTTATATTTGGAAATACCCGCCGCTTCTTCGATATGAACTCTCAGCTCTTCAGGCTTCGCTTCAACCATCCGAGAGATAGTGCCTTGTTCAATAATGGCATAACTTCTTGAGCCCAAACCTGTACCCAAAAACAGATCGGTAATATCCTTGCGCCGGCAGCGTGATCCATTCAGCAAAAACAGGGATTGGCCGTCACGGCTAACCTGCCTCTTGATGGCGATAGAATTGTATTGAGCGTATTCGCCGCCCAGCTTGCCTTCGGAATTATCAAAAACCAGCTCTACCGATGCGGTGCTAACCGGTTTACGTCCTGATGAACCATTAAATATCACATCAGCCATATTGCCGCCGCGCAGATGTTTGGCTGAGCTTTCGCCCATGACCCAGCGCACCGCATCAATAATATTGGATTTACCACAACCATTGGGTCCGACGATGGCGGTCAAATTACCGGTAATAGGAATTACCGTCGTATCAACAAAGGATTTAAAACCCGAAAGTTTGATTTTTTCCAGCTTCATTACAGGTATGACTATCCAACACCTTGGTTAAAACAGCCGGGCATTATCAACGATATTTAGCTGAGTTTCGACTTTTTAATTTAAAATTTACTGATTAACCATAATTTTCAGTTATTTTTGTAATGCGTCAAGTCCTTGTGTACTTGTTAAACACCGGGTTCATCATCAATTTTTCTCTGATTGTAACGGATTACGGGAGCGATCGAACATCCTTGATTGAAGTGGAAATCTATACATTTTGTAACCAGCTCTCGTGATATGAAAAGCCATTCAGCCTGTCACGGGACTTTTCTTAAAAAACATTTAGTTATTTAATAAAATGCAGAGCGGCTATGATATATTGAATTGACCGCTTAAAATCCAATGTGGAGGCTACTTCAGCCGCCCAATGGGCTCGTAAATTCGCTCCCACATTGGCATGGAAATTAATTAATCTGTCGACTAATCTTCACTGCTGTTAATAAAGCGATAGATAACTGCGCCAATTAAAGCGCCGGCAATTGGAGCAACCCAAAAGAGCCAGAGTTGGCCTAACGCCCAGTCACCAACATAAATTGCAACGCCAAGACTTCTTGCAGGGTTAACCGATGTATTGGTGACAGGGATAGAGATTAAATGAATCAGGGTCAGGCTCAGGCCAATGGCAAGCCCAGCAAAACCACTTGGCGCATTTTTGTGGGTAACCGATAAGATGATGAACAGAAACATCATCGTCATGACAATTTCTGTCACCAGCGCCGCAAACAAAGAGTATCCACCCGGTGAATGCTCACCATAGCCGTTGGAAGCAAAACCACCGGCAAGACTGAAGTCAGCTTTGCCACTGGCAATAAGATATAAAACACCACCGGCAACAATCGCACCCAAACATTGAGCAATAATGTAAGGTAGTAGTTTGTTTGCTGGAAAACGGCCCCCTGCCCAAAGTCCAATGGATACAGCGGGATTCAGGTGACAACCGGAAACGTGGCCAATCGCATAGGCCATGGTTAAGACGGTTAAACCGAAGGCAAAAGACACGCCCAGCAAGCCAATACCAACATCAGGAAATGCCGCCGACAAAACCGCACTACCGCAACCGCCAAGGACCAGCCAAAATGTCCCGAAAAACTCAGCACCATATTGTTTCATATTTATTCTCCTGCTTTGTGAGTAAGTAAATAAGCCAGATATCCGGATTATAATTCTGGACACCTGCCTAGGTGTTAAATTACACACTTGGACGGCATGTAATTCGTCATGGATGCTATCATTACATTTGAAAAATCAGCAAGTTTTTTATTGTTAAAAATTAATGTCATAAAATTGACTCGCAAAGCGCTGCCCTTCCACCTTTCAATTTATTTATGACCATAAAATTCTACGTGATACCAGCATGGATTGCAGACAATCAGTAGTTATATAGAGAGTAGAGACGCAAGATTTTGCGCCTCTACCTGGATCTGGATTCGATTAGATTAACCGGACTCGGCAATCACTCCTGAACGACATTTTAAAATATTGATAATTAAGGTAAGTTGATCCGACTACTTGATCCTATTCCATCTGATTGGCGCAAATTCCAGCGCCTCCTGAATGTTTAAATCTCGGGTTGCGCCACCCGTCCTGACATACAGCTTGGGAGTGTTCCCTTGATTTATATACACCGGTCTGGCTGATGGTGAAACAATTAGCCGGCAGATGGTTTTATTATCTATGACATGAAATAAAATACTGACATGTGGACATAAGTCGGCGCCAAGATTAGTCGCTATTGCTGTCATTATCACCTGTTCAAAGCCATCCTGATTCTGCTTTTTAAGCGTCTGGTAATCGTTTTCAAGACCAATAATCTCGCCATTATCTGCCACCCCGATCAGCAATGTTCCTCCATGATTGTTATTGAGAAATCCCGCTAATGACTTTAGTACAACGCCTTCAAGCTGCCGGTTGGTGCGCGATTGTTCCATGTCCCAGCGGAATGTCGATTTAAACTCCAGGAAAGGTCCTTCCCCTTGCTGAATGATTGAAGGTATATCCTTATCCAGCTCCATTCTTAATAGATCAATTCGCTGTAAGCGCTTATGCAAAAAGCTGTATATGCCTAAAGTCAATAGGCCCAGCATTGCGCCAATTTCTGCATAAAACGGAATCAAACTATTTTTGGGGATATTTCCCTTTAATAATTCTTTAATCTGACCCCACATAAAATCGATCGATGATGCAATCGTATCTGCCTGTTTTTGAGAATCAACGTAATCATAGATTGGAGCCAGCACCAAAACGCCAATAATTGCCCCTATCAAGGCGGCAAAGAAATAAAGTTTTAGTTTTTGCTTCCAAAGTAACAGGATTAATAAAAAAAACCGTTTCATTTCACCATCCAATTAATGTTGTGTTTCAGATTGATTAGCCACGTTTTCCTGAGACAACAGGATTTCTACATCAACGCTATCAAAAAGATATTGTTCACTACAAAACTCACAGCCGACTTGAATGGTGCCGTGCTCCTGTAATATGTCTTCCAATTCCTCTTTGCCCACAGTGCGTAAGGTTCTTTCGATTTTTAGCCGAGAACATGCACACTGAAATTCAACCGGTTCAGCATCAAATAACCTGACTTTTTCTTCATTAAACAATCTATACAACAAATGTTCGCAGTCCAATTCCAGCAATTCCTGCTCAGTGACAGTGTCCGCCAGTATCTCAATACGTTCCCAATCAGCCTTGTTGCTGTTTTGCGTAGGTAGTTCCTGTAACAACAGGCCGGCTGCATGTGTTTCATTGGCAAACAACCACAAACGGGTTTTAAGTTGCTCGGATTGTTCAAAATAAGTTTGCAGGGCGGCGGCTAAATTTCTGCCTTGCAGCGATACGATACCTTGATAAGGTTGAGCATTATCGGGTTCTATAGTTAAAACCAGTCGTCCTCGACCAAATAGGGTTTCTAATGATCCCATAGTTACATGATCATTACTGCGTATCAAGCCACGTATCTTTCGATCATGCGTAGACTGTGCAACAACTGCTTTCAAGTCACCATCACCTTGCGCCTGAAGTATCATCGAGCCGTTAAATTTAACGGTTGCCGATAACATAACAACAGCGGCCAATGCTTGCCCCAGTTGCAGTTGCGCATTTTGAGGGCCTTTTTGATGCTGTTTAGCCGCTTGCCAGCTCGTTGTCAATTTGACCCATTCCCCCCGGATGCCTAAATCTTCAAATAAAAAACGCCGTAATAAATCTTGTTCTATCATGACTCTCCCGTTAAAAATATCTTTTTTGTTATAATCAAAAATTCCAGTAAGCTGAAATTAAATACTACCTGAATTCTTCTACCAAAATACCATAAGCCATGATTTTCTCATCAAAAAAGCTTATCCTGCCTGATCCCTCAGAAGCATTATCTGGCAGAGATATTGAAATGCCCATTACAAATAAACATTTTGTAACGGGCAACCCGATTGCGCCTCCTTTTCCAGCTAACCTGCAGCAGGCATTGTTTGGCCTGGGCTGCTTTTGGGGAGCTGAACGAAAATTCTGGCAACATACCGGCATATTTAGTACCGCAGTTGGCTATAGCGGTGGTTATACTCCCAACCCGACTTATGATGAGGTATGCACCGGCTTGACCGGGCATAACGAAGTTGTGAAAGTCATTTATGATCCGGCCTTAACATCATACACTGAGCTACTAAGGTTATTCTGGGCAGCACATAATCCCACTCAGGGCATGAGACAAGGCAACGATATTGGCACGCAATATCGATCTGGAATTTACACTTACACCCAGGATCAACTCGATGAGGCGATTGAATCAAAAAAATACTACCAGCAACTACTCACCCAAGCGGGTTTTAATCAAATAACCACTGAGATCATGTCGGCTGGCGGTTTTTATTATGCGGAGGATTATCATCAGCAATATCTTGCCAAAGAGCCGATGGGTTACTGTGGATTGGGCGGATTAGGCGTAGCTTTCGATTAGCGTCTGGAAGTGACAGGCAAAAAAAAGGCGGTTAAAAAAACCGCCTCAAGGCTATTAGGAGTGATATAACGCAACTTTCAGCTATAAAGCTTTTTTAAAGCTTTAAAAGTTAGGTTAATAATAGCAACAGATAATGCAAATAAAAATGTGACATATTGTCGCAGCCCACTATTTGAGGTATAAGGCGAAAAAATCTTGCCCCATTTATCATGTACCTTTAATCTTTAAGACCTACACCCCCCTTTTCATTCGTAAATTCTCCCTACTGTAGCTAATAAAAATGCTCACACACATATCGCCAAAATCACAAATTTCTGTTCGACAAAACCTTAAATGGCTTTTTATCCTCAGAAACCTGATGATGCTCAGTGAAGTGGTACTTATTGTTTTATCCGTATACGGTCTCGGTATCCGCTTGCCGGAGCAGCAACTCTGGCTGGTGGTATTATCAACGGCTGCGGTCAATCTTTATACTTCAATGCGTCTGGAGACTGATGATCCGGTTACTGAGCTGGAAATTTTCTCGCAGATATCAATCGATGTCTTTGCCATCGCAGTATTGTTGTACCTGACGGGAGGCGCTTCAAATCCAATCACCTGGGTGTTCCTGTTACCTCTCATTATTACAGCTATTATGCTGCCCCAGGCTTATGCATGGTATATGGTAATTTTAACAACATCCCTGTATACGATATTGATCGCCTTTAATATTCCATTACCCTCCATAGAGCCCCATATGCCCGATCCGACGCCGCTGCTGCATTCAGATATTGAGAATTATCAAATGTTGCAACATGCTCATATCATGAATGACAAAAGTTATTTTAGTTTACACATGTTTGGAATGTGGTTTGGTTTTGTATTTAGCGCCGGTTTAGTCGCATTCTTTGTTGTTGAACTGGCCAGAACACTCAGAGATCAGGAGCGAAGTCTCGCTGAAGCCAGAGAAAATGCGTTAAGGGATGAGCGAGTCATTGCATTGGGCACCTTAGCAGCCAGTGCGGCCCACGACATGGGAACGCCGTTAGGCACTATTGCGATAGTGGCTCACGAGTTGGAACAGGATTATCCGAGCCACCGCTACCCTGATCTGTACGAAAAAATGTTGATCATGCAGCAACAAATTAATCGTTGCAAAGACGCTCTATCTGTGATGTCCGCCTCTGCGGGCGAAATGCGTGCCGAATCAGGCGGTGTGATACTTTTGACCGACTATATTGATGATGTGATTAATCAATGGCGCACACACAAACCTAGCGCTAAACTAAACTTTTTCATTGATCCCAATGTGGCTACAGAAGCTAAAATTATTGCCGAACGCACGCTGACACACTCCCTTATTAACATTTTGAATAATGCTGCCGAAGCGTCCCCAACTGATCTGGGTATAGAATTTCACGCAACCTGGGATTTAAATAATATAACTATCAAGATTCGGGACTTTGGTCCAGGCTTTCTTCCAGAGATAGCCGAATTTGCCGGTAAACAACCAGTAGTCAGCAAAAAACGTGGCTTGGGTGTTGGATTATTTTTAACCTATTCCACGATCAATCGTTTAGGCGGTAAAATCAATCTTTACAATAGTAATACAGGTGGCGCCTGTGTGGAAATCACTTTACCCCTTTTAAATACAGAGACTAATAATGACAACCCATGAAATCGATAAACCACGTCTGCTGCTCGTGGATGACGATGAGACTTTTTGTAGTGTTTTGAAGTCCGCACTGGAAAGAAGAAATTATGAAGTTCTGGTCGCTACCAATGTAATGGATGGAATTACACTTGCGGAACAAAATCTCCCTGAATATGCAGTAATTGATTTGCGTATCAGTTATGAATCCGGCCTGGAACTGGTAAAAAAACTAATTTCTTTGGATGACAATACTCAAATCGTCATGTTGACCGGCTTTGCCAGTATTGCCACAGCGGTTGAAGCCATCAAACTCGGCGCAATACATTATTTAACCAAGCCGGCAAATGCCGATGAAATTGTGAGTGCCCTGAATAAAAATGAAGGCGACTCATCTGTCTCGATTAGTGAGAATCCGTTATCGGTAAAGAGGCTGGAATGGGAACATCTGCAAAAAGTGCTCATGCAACATGATGGTAATATTTCAGCCGCCGCCAGAGCATTGAACATGCACAGGCGCACTTTGCAAAGAAAACTGGATAAAAAACCAGTGAGAGAATAAGTCAACAACCAGGCGACACTTTAAATCCCTGATTTTGACATGCACCATATCCAGACAGTGATTTTATTTATGGTTCTTTATAAACCTGCCAAAAAACGATCAAACTCTTCAGCCAATACGGGTAATTCGCTGATTAAACGATGATCGGAATTCAGCATTTTGAGGCAGATATGATGTTTTTGACAGAACCTCCAGGAATGTTCAGGAGGTACAATATCATCCTGCCAACCATGAATCACCTGAGTAATATCAGCTGGTGGATTGAATTCAGTTCGCAAATAGCCCGGCAAATAAAAGGCGGGAGCCAGCAGAAAAAGGCCACTGGGTTTAATTGTTTCAGCTGCAACAGTTGCAACATAGGCACCCATACTGGAACCCATTAATACGATTTCATCATAATCCGATAAATCCATAGCCAACAGTTGCTTAACGCGATCATCAGGATTAGGTTGTTGCCTGTAATCCGGGCTTTCAACAGTATAGCTATGTCGTTTTGCAACCTCGGCGAAAACAAGCGTCTTGTCACTCCAGGGGATACTATCCTTGCCGTGATTATAGATTACTATTTTTTTCATGAATGTCTGATTTGAGTGTTTCAAAGGGCTTATTGTAGGATATTGCTTTCCCGGAAAGTGGGAAAATTTTAATGACCGGAGCAAAACTTCGGGTTAGCCTATGAGGGTGGACAAAACCTAAAACAAGATTTTTCATTACAGCAGCGCCGAATATATAAAGCACCGCTTATTTCACGCTGATGCAATAATGGAGGTGCTGACCTAAATTCTAACTTACCGCGTCGAGACCAAATAAGTGATCGCTTAGAAATTTCTTTTAGAATTTTTATTAACCACGAAGGACACATAAAGCATGCAGTTTTATTTTTCTTCCAAAATAAGAACACATAAATTTTTAATTTTTATAAAAGTCTTTTGTTTCCAGCTTACTCATAATCTTCAGATAACTACCTTTCGCCTTGAACCTTAAAAACATGTTTTCAAAAGAAATATTTGATCAGGATTGCCGTCAGTGTAAACGGCTGGATAATTTTTTGTGTGAAGTTAAGCATAAACATCCCGAATACCATGCCCGGCCGGTTGCTCCTTTCGGTGATAAGAATGCCAAATTACTGGTTGTTGGTCTGGCTCCCGGTATGCATGGCGCCAACGCAACGGGGCGGCCGTTTACCAAGGATTATGCAGGACTTCTTCTTTATGAGGCACTTTATGAATTTGGCTACAGTAATCAAATAAAGTCTGAGTCATTGACGGATGGCTTGGAACTTAAGATGTGTCGTATTACCAATGCCGTTAAATGCCTGCCTCCACAAAATAAACCGACGGGAGCTGAAATCAATCAGTGCAATGAATTTTTGACTGCCGAGTTAAAAACTCTGCCGGAACAGGCTGTGATATTAGCCTTGGGCACTGTTGCCCATCAGGCGGTATTAAAAGC
Source organism: uncultured Gammaproteobacteria bacterium (assembly GCA_963849195.1). GTDB lineage: Bacteria > Pseudomonadota > Gammaproteobacteria > Methylococcales > Methylomonadaceae > Methylobacter_C. The sequence goes on along the minus strand of CAWKGQ010000005.1, from coordinate 293,939 downwards.
ATGCAATCAGAAACTGAGTAACGCTGTATTTGCTCACAATGCACAACACGCATTGCCGAGTGGCCACACGCTGGTTGATTCTTATCATACCAGCCGCTATAACGTGCAAACTAAACGGCTGACAAAAGAGATGTTTGCTGAGGTTTTTCATAGTATTGGGCGATTATTGAATAAGTCGTGAGTACCCGGTTTCGGATACCTGAATATTACCGTGTCTCTTTATATCTCGTAGGACAGTAAAAATTTGCTAAGCTTTACGGGCTTTGTATTTCTTGCATTTCTCGAAACCTTTAGAGGCCCGCTCTTGAATTGACTCTGTAAGCCCCGTTATTCAATGCCTAAAAAAAACCCAGTGGAATCCGGGATAATCGAAGTCACCTTTACCCCGAATTCCGCAAAGCATTCATCCGGTCTATTTGCTAAAGCGTCCGTAGCGTAGAAGTAGCCATCCGGTAATCATTCAAGCAGAGTCCTCACATCTTCAGGTCGGGCGTAATCAACGCCAACACTGATCACGAAGCTAGAAACTTCTTCAATATTCATATTCGACTTGATGATCTTAGACTTATGAACCATTACGGTGAAACCAGAGGTCGGGTTAGGCGAGGTGGGAATATACAAAATATAGCAATCATCAATTCGATTGGTAACATAGGCAGGAACCCACATACCGTCTTTCGGATATTCGACATAGACGACTTCGCGGACTTGAGACTCTTCGGTGGTCAAAAATAATCCCAACAGTTTGCGAGTGACGCGATAAATACTGCCTATGATGGGAATACGTTGAATAAGGGTTTCCGAATAATACAACAAGTGCGCCCTATCTTGTTTGAGCAGCTTTCCAAAATAAGCTAACAACGCTATGGCGGCGGCAAATAAAGCGATCGTTACCAACGAATTTTCATATTTTCCATGCACGAGCAAAACAAAATCTTTCAAAAAACGTTCTACATAAATAACAATTTGAAACACAAGTGCAATAGGGAGGAAACCGATCACTCCGATAAGCACATAATTTACTATTGTTTTGAGTGTATTTTTCATACCCGCTTCCTCTTTATGTTTTTATTGACGAAAAACTTTCCAGCGCTATTGCCACCAGAGGCCGAATTAGATATCAACAATGTCAGTTGAAATTCCAACTTTTATAGTTAAGGCCTTTAATCCGAATCAAAAGCCAACCTATGCAACGTGTTCAACTGTACCGATCAACTGATGCTAACCATAAGTATCTATGAATTACATTGAGAAATTAAGATGGTGTCTACGCACCTTACCCTATTTTACAAAACAGCTTTTTTCGGCGAACGCTTCTGCCTCTTTAAGCCGCGTCCTCAAATCTTTTGACTGCGCAGGGTCACGAAAAACAGCACCGGCATCTCCTGTCTGCCCTTTGCTTAAATAAGTAAATGTTTTTGCAGATTCAAATGCAGAAAACGTCAGTTTTTCAGCAATTTTATCAATTTTACAACCGCAAGCGTATTGGGTGATATAGGTAAGGCCACCATGTTGCGCAACGCAGTTTAAAACATATTCAACACGATCCCTTGTGGGATAGTCGTTGGCCAAAGGCGTGGACTCAACCGGAGCTTGTTCAACTGTTTTTTCAGGTGTCGTTGAGCAGCCGGTAATGGCTGCAGACAAACAAAGGCTAAAAATAGATGATATATATTTATTTTTCATTGGTAATATTTTTATTCCCATAAATCAGAAAGTGAAAAGGTATGCTCGGCAAATGGAGCGATGGATACAGCTTGGTCATTGGCAAAAGTGCCGATTAATAGCCAATGCGAATCGTGCAATTGGTAGGCATCCAGGGCCACCCCGACCTTTTTGAAAAGGCGAAACTAATTCTGCGCCAATAGATGAAGAGGCTACAGCGTGTTTTTGAGCGGTGCGCGGATGAGTTTCCAGTTGACCATTAATGATCTCGCCGACGGTATTTTCGGGTAAATCAATAATATGCTTGTTTGATGGCCAAGTTAGACATGATGTTCCTCTATTCCGCATCTACAAAATCGACTGGCGTTTTAAAAGTACGTTTATTTTAACCGAAAACTGATTTAATGCCCTATTGTCAATCCCGGCAGGTAAAGATAAAGAGCCTCAACGATTCCCATTATGACACCAATCACCTAGAATGCAGACCAATTCCCCATGAGACAAAACCCGGCATTATGAATAATCAATTAAAAGTAACTGGCGTTATTCTTGCTGGTGGACTTGCCCGACGCATGAATAATCAGGATAAAGGCCTGATTAATTATAAAGGCCGCCCAATGGTGAGTTATGCCATAGCCACCCTGACCTCCGTTGCCGATCAGTCGCTTATCACTGCCAATCGTAACAAGGAAAAGTATCAGGCCTTTGGATTACCTGTAGTTGCCGATCAAACTGACAGTTTTGATGGACCTTTGGCTGGTGTGTTAACTGCAATGCTCTATACGGATGCGGATGTACTGGTTGTTATACCTTGTGATTCACCATTAATTGAAGCTAAACATTTGCAAAAACTGCTAACCACACGTGCAGAAAACGATGCCGATGCCGCTGTCGCTTTTGATGGCGAACGCTTGCATCCGGTTTTTTTAGCAATAAAAACATCGCTAAAAAACAGTTTGCAAGACTACTTGGCTAGTGGCCAACGCAAAATTGACCGCTGGCTGGAACAACAAAAAATGGTGAAAACGGATTTCAGCAACGAGCCGGAAATATTTATTAACATCAATACCATGACAGCGTTATATGAACTTGAGGCCAAAGGTGACTAAAAACTTATCAACCGGAAATGACGCAGCGCGATTGCCGCTAAAAACATTGAATTTGATGAACTGTAAGGAAATCCGTCCCATGCACATCGGCCGCACAATAACCTCTGTACAAACCCCAATTATCCCGGTAATTGGTGAATGGACACGCAACACGCCCGGCACTTTATCCTTAGGTCAAGGCATGGTCTCCTATCCTCCGCCAGCTGCAGCACTGCAAGCCATCCGCGATTTCGGTACACGACCGGAAGAACATTTATACGGCTCACCGCTTGGGCATGGACGCCTACTGAAATTGATCGAAGCAAAACTACATCATGAAAACAACATAGACTGCAACAGTGGTTACCGAGTCATGGTCACCGCCGGTTCCAATATGGCGTTTTTGAATGTCTTGCTGGCAATCACCGACCCCGGAGATGAAATCATCTTGCCGCTGCCCTACTATTTCAATCAGGAAATGGCGGTGCGGATGCTCAACTGCGCTCCCGTCCCTGTTCCGACTGATGACGACTACCAGCTGCAACTCGATGCCCTGCGCGCCGCAATCACCGAAAAAACCCGCGCCATCGTTACCGTCTCGCCCAATAATCCCAGTGGTGCGGTGTATCCCGAAGCCTCGCTACGCGCCGTTAACCAGCTATGCAGTGAACACGGTTTATATCATATCAGCGATGAGGCCTACGAGTATTTCACCTACGGTGAAGCCCTGCACTTCTCTCCCGGCGGCATTCCAGGTGCGGAGCAATACACCATTTCCCTATATTCGCTATCCAAAGCTTACGGCTTCGCCAGTTGGCGCGTCGGTTATCTGATTTTCCCGGAAGCGCTGTTACCATCACTACTGAAAGTGCAAGACACCAATTTGATTTGTCCACCGCTGATTACACAATACGCGGCGATAGGTGCATTGGAGACCGGTTCATCATACTGCAAAACCCGGCTGCAACAGCTGGCAAAAATCCGCATCCGGCTCACTGCACAATTGCAATCCTTGAATGGCGTAAACGTTATCGCAACCGAAGGTGCTTTTTATTTGCTGTTGAAACTGGACACCGAAAAAAACGATTTGCAGTTGGTAAAATCGTTAATTAGCGAATTCAAAGTTGCCGTGATTCCTGGTTGCGCATTTGGTTTAGACGACGGTTGCTATCTGCGGGTATCTTACGGAATGCTTGATGAGAGAACTGCCAATATCGCCACGCATCGCTTGATTGAGGGACTTGGGAAACTTAAATAAACGCATCGCGTACCATTTTCCAAGCACTCCGGGTTATCAAGTCCCAAAAAAGTTCGCTATGGGTACCACCCTACCCTGTTTTTACTGGGTCGGATTAGGCGTCGCCGGATATTTATAATACCGGGTAGCACTATCGTTTCTATCAGTCGTAGTGATTTTCTCATTAGCTGACGGTTTAGTATTTTTAGTCGACGCTACTTTAACCAGGGGCTTGGTCTCTTTAATCTGCGGCTTAGCCGCTATAGCAACAACCTCTTTAACCTGGGGCTTGACCACTTTAGCAGCTGCCTCTTTAACCTGTGGCTTGGCCGCTTTAGCAGCTGCCTCTTTAACCTGGGGCTTGGCCGCTTTAGCTGTCACCTCTTTAACCAGCGGCTTGGTCACTTTAGCTGTCGTCTCTTTAACCAGAGGTTTGGCCACTTTAACAGTTGCCTCTTTAACCAGCGGCTTAACCTTTTTTGTATTTGTAACTTTCGTGATTGGCTTAGCCTTTTTGAAATTTGTTTCTTTAATAACCGGCACTACATTTTCAGCAATAATCACTTTAGCCGCAGGCTTGCTCATTTCATTGCCCGGCAATGTATTGTTTATCAAAGGTGATAGGGTTGGCTTCAGAAACTTGACTATTTGTACGGGTAATGAACTGGTAAAGTGATAAAGCCCGGCATTATCTCCCTGGACATAGGCTGTGATTACGCCAAAAAAACGATCTCCCAGAAAAAAAGTAAACACAGCGGCACGACTGATGAATTTCGATTCAATCAAACGGCCACCTGTGCCCCATATTTCCTTGCGATGATCTCCCGTCCCGGTTTTGCCGCCCACCGATAACGGTTTGCCCTCGGCGTCGGTGTAAATACCATTGAGACGACCTGCGGTACCGCCTTCAATCACGCCAATCATCGCTCCCCGAGCAACTTTTGCAATTTCTGGAGCAAATATACGCTGACCTTGATCCGGTATCTTGTTCAGTAAGGTTTCATAAGGCGTACCCTGGGCGTAATGCAAACTCTCAAACCGGACAACGGGTAATTTTATGCCGTCATTGAGCAAAATACCCGTGAGTTCTGCCAGAGCTGCAGGTCTATCACCGGATGCTCCTATGGATGTCGCATAAGAAGGTGTCAATGCCTCGAATGGATAGCCCACGCGTTTCCAGGCACGGTGGATTTCTTTAAAGGCTTCAGCCTCCAGCAACGTCATGATGCGCCGTTGTTGGGCGTTTTTTCTATGATTCTTAAACAACCAACGGTACACTGCCTGACGTTGTTCGGCGCTGGCTGCGATAACTTCCTCGCGCGTGGCTTTAGGATGTTGGGCTAGAAAACCCACCAACCATAATTCCAGCGGATGAATCTTGGTAATATACCCCTGATCTTGTAAATCAAATTTTTCTACCGAGTATTTATCGTACAGATCATAGATGTCTTCATTGGCCAGAGCAGCTTTGGGTAAATGCGCATTAAGATAAGCAGTGAGCGCCATCTCGTCATTATCAGGATAAACCGCCCGATACAGCATGGTAAGACGAGAGGGCTTGGCAAACACTCTTTTGGTAAGCATATCCAAAGCTTCTTCTGAAGTCTTACCCTGGTATCTGGCGTAAAAGCGTTGCAAATAAGTACGACCTTCGTTGTCTGCAAAACGTTGCAGATATTCTTTGCGCTTTGGATCGTCGGGGCTTTCAAGCCAACGCGCTATGCCTTCCGGCTTATAAAGATGATGATAGACAATATCACGCATCAAGCGAATGAAAACCAGGTTCACGGAATCACGCAAGGCATCTCGTACCGACATGATTTTATTATTTTCGTCTTTAGTAAAATTATTAAAATGATGTAGTCCGCCGCCAGTGAAAAAATACTCGCCAGGACTCGCTGAATAACGTCTATCCAATGCCTGATTAAGCAAATCCTCCAGGCTGATTTTTGGTGTTGCTCTTAGCTGTTCAATCACCCATGCAGACAAATAGTCACGGGGATGCAGTTCGATCTGCCCTAGTTCCTGTGCTGGACGATCTTTATACTCATTATAGATATCGGTAATCAACTCCAGATAGTGCACCATCGTCCGAAGTTTAGAGGTGGAGCCCAGATCCAGTCTTATACCTTCGTTTATGTCAAGGGGCTGATCGAAATTATCAGTCTGCACACGCAAAAGATTACCCGTTTTACCCCGCTCAAATAACATCAAGCTGTAGACGATAGGGGCAAGATCAGTGTTTTCGTTAAGCATCCTGAAACCGAGTATACCGGCATTACGGGCTTCACCCGGTTGACTTAATTGTCTTAGCGCGTTGGTAACTGCTTGTTGAGTGCTATAGTCAAGAGTGGTTTTAACGGTTAAATCCAGGCGATCCAGTTCATAATTGGACTTAACACCCAGAGCCTTGGCAAGACGCGTACGCAATACGTTTTGCGTCTTTTTTTCAGTCATAAATTTGGTGGGCACAGCTACTGACTTGGGTGGACGAGCGGTAGACACTTGTAAGGCCGCATCTCTCAACGCTGTTGAAATAACACCCTGTTCGGCCAATAATCGCAGATAGCTGTTGGTAAGATTCTGTAACGCGTCATAACCCCGCCCCAGCAGATACGAAGGTCTTCTCTGTGACAGCAAGATGCTCAACACCTGCCGGTAAGCCTGGGCCTGTTGCTGGGTAATCTGCTCATGTGACTTGAGCGCATCCGGACTGAGCAATTTATTAACCTCAGAAAAATCAGCGCCAAACCAGGCCGACAAGCCATCACCTAAACCATGAATTTCACCCAGCTTCGGTGTAGCAGCGAGAGGCATGGTATTCAGATAAGAAAGAGCAATCTCCTGCCTCATTTCTCGCGTATCAGGCCCCATCAAGTAGGCGCGCACCGATGCCGTACCCATTTGGCGAAATTTGTCCACAATTGAATTAGTGTATCCATTCTTCGAATGGCGGTATTTTTCCAATTGAGTAGCTAAAGTACTGCCACCCGGCACAGTGCTGGTAGCTCCGAGTTTGTGAGCCATTAATTGTAATCCGGCAAATCCTAGGCGATCCCATTCAATCGCAGGATTAACAGTGGTATGCTCTTCGTTGAGTAACTCCCGGTTCTCTATAAAAAGCAAGGTGTCCAGAACCAACGGAGGAATAGCCTGAAAATTCGGATAACCATAAGTAGGATAAACAGCATTAAACACGACCTGATCAGCTTTGTCGGCGATGCGAAGTCCAGCCTGGGTTTTCTCGTGATAGATGGTGAACAATCCGTAATCAGCCAACTCAGCCATCATCGGCGAAAAAGCGGCCTGAGAAGTAATGCTAAAACCCGACTTCTCCAGCCGCTTAATCACATCCGGCAATATTGTATAACCCAGCCTTTGATCGTAGGGGCCATATTCCGGGTAACGTATAGATGAACTTGGCCCGGAAGCAAGCTTAAAGCTCAATTGTTCGCTTATTGCAGAAAGATAGCGTGCTTGATACTTCGAGGTTTTCACTTCTTCTCGTACAAGTTTGGCAATAACGAATCCAATTACGAGCAATACGGCAACAATGTACACCGCCAAAAATCGGTGAATGACTTGACTACGCTTCTGCATGACTAGTCATTTCCGCTAAAACGTAAGAACAACTGATTGTAGTTGCCCTGGAATTCTGTCTTCAACATTATGTATCAAAGTAATTATTATGTTTTGGATTGGAGTTTCAGTCGGCAAGCTCTGTTTCTCAAGAACATGTGGCTACACATATAGTAAGTAAGTGGCGATTATAGCAAACAATAACGATAATTTTGAGCAGGCATTAATTTATCAGTCTTTTCTGAATTCCGGACCTATGTGAACACTACGTAACGCGCATGCTCTTAAGTTTATTACTCATCAAACAAACATTACCCCTGTTTTTGAAAGCCATAAATATAATAATTGACTAATCCAGACCTGCTTAATAATTCAATTGCTGCTGTTTCAAGCATAGCTGCTTTATTAGCAACACGCTGTTGATGAGCAAGTTGCCTTAGATAAGGATAGGTCGGCAAGGTATTCGACGTAATTTCGTGCTCCACTTGCAGATCAAACTGTGTCTCCCTAGCCAACTTTCGATAATGTTTAGCACTGCACAGCACATTGTTTGTGCCATAAAAACCGACACTGAATGGTTCGGGCAGTTTGATTTTAGTAAACAGCACTAATCCACTCCTGAGAACAAAATCAGATAACGCCAAATATCCACCCGGCTTGAGTACCCGGTAAGCCTCCTTGAAAAACTGCTCGCGATCAGGAAAATGAAAAATACACTCAACCGCTAAAACCACATCATAAGACTGATCGCAATAAGGCAACTCACACGCATTGCCCTGTTGAAATTGAATAGTATTATCCGTCACAGGCATGACCATTTCGCGTGCCCGGACTAATTGACGCTCGTCAAGGTTTAAGCCCACTAATTTCATATTCGTATAATGCTCATTAATATGAGCCACTGTCCCTCCAAAACCGCAACCGACATCCAACACATTCAGGCCGTTTTCAATATTCCCCGCCCGGCATACCTGTTTGGTTAAATTCTCTGTAGCTTGTTCAAAATCAGCTATCGTTAATGCTGCCAACTCAGGCTGCTCCCAATAACCCCAATGGACATGTCGGCCAAAACTCTTTTCTACTGCCTCATTACCTTCCTTTAATAGTGCCAGTAAATAGTCAAAATACGGTAGCTTAACTTTGTCGGTATTGACTGCGTTTAGCAATGACGATGATAGAGTTTCATTCATTGATTTTTCAGGGTTATTCATTACAGATTTTTAGTGGCGATTTTCAGTTCTACGATCTTAAACATTCAATATAGTTCATTTAACTATTGAAAGGCGGGTTGGTTTTATAATTTCAGCAAAACCTGGAGCCAAGATTGATCGACCTGAATGTAACACGGGCAATCTCCAGTTTTTCTAACTTTTTTAGTTGATAAGTCCATGATGATGTATTTATCACTAACTTTGTCAAATCCTATAAAAATCAAAGGGAGATAAGGCATTATTAATGACTCAGGGGGAAAACACGTTCTAGAATTCAGTCAATCTTATTTTGACGATATCACATAGACAATTACTGGCGTGTAACGCTAATTTTACCTGACATATCAAAACACTAGGTAACTCGAAGAAATAAACCGCTACAGATTCACAGATTAAACTTAGTTTATAATCTGTGAATCTGTGACAGTGGAGTTTTTTACAAGTTACCCTACATCGAAAACTCCACCTCGTAACCCGAAAACTTACGGATGTTAATAACTCCCGTATCCAGCAACAGATACTGGCCTTTAATACCGTGCAGAACACCTGATACTTCAGGGGTCTTGTCCAAGTTAAACGAGTTGATCTTTACCGGATAACTGTCTACCGGAAAATGTATGTCCACAATTGGCTCTTCGGGTAAAAATTCAATAGCCCGCTGACCAAAACGCTGAGTAACTTCTGTTAGCTCAACCTTACATTTGCTCACTAATTCATCGCGTTTTACAGCCAGCTCTATAGGTTCTCCATGATTTTTAAGCATTTTCTGCCAACTGGTTTTGTCACTGACGTGTTTGGCAATGGCGACCTCAATCAATCCGGCCACGTAGCGGGACTGCACTTTAAATATCGGCAATGCCTGCACTGCGCCTTGATCAATCCAGCGTGTCGGAATTTGTGTTTGTCGGGTAATTCCCACTTTAATGCCGCTGGAATTGGCGAGATAAACAATATGCGGCTGAAAGCAGAACGTCTCACCCCAGGCGGGCTCTCTGCAGGTACCCGCTTCATAGTGACAAGTTTCCGGTTTCATAATACACATATCGCATTGTGCTAATGAGGTAAAGCAGGGATAACAATAACCTTGATTGAAACTCTTCTTAATCGATCTGTTGCAATGTACACAAAAAATATGACCGGTATACATCAGTTTGATCGGCTTGCCGATCAGCGGACTCAAGGCGATGTTCTGAACGCCTAACGGTAAGTCGTATTGGATTGGGTTATCCAGTCGGGTTTGCATTTTTTTTAATGGTCCCTGCATTCAGGCATTCCTCCAGGCGCTAATAACAGCTGCAATAACTCAAACGCCCAGCCAATTTTGAGGCTTCAAATAGCTCTCATAAAGTATAGCTTCCGGACTGCCGGGCTCAGGTTGCCAATTGTATTTCCAGCGCGCCATTGGCGGCATGGACATCAAAATCGATTCAGTACGTCCACCTGATTGCAAGCCAAATAAAGTGCCACGGTCATAAACCAGATTGAATTCAACATACCGGCCTCTTCGGTAGAGTTGAAATTCACGCTCCCTGTCTCTGTATGGCGTATTTTTTCGTTTCTGTACAATAGGTAAGTAAGCATCAATAAAATGGTTACCCACACTTTGCATAAAAGCAAAACACTTATAAAACTCCCATTCATTTAAATCATCGAAAAACAAGCCGCCTACTCCACGTGTTTCATCTCTATGTGGGAGAAAAAAATACTCATCACACCATTGTTTGTAAGTAGGGTAAACATCATGACCAAAGGGTTCACAAGCTGTGCGTGCGGTTCTGTGCCAATGTATTACATCTTCTTTAAAGGGATAAAACGGCGTCAGATCAAACCCGCCACCGAACCACCATATGGCTGGAGAACCTGGTTTTTCTGCAATTAAAAAACGCACATTGGCATGTGATGTCGGGACATAAGGATTTTCGGGATGTATAACCAGCGACACACCCATTGCATGAAACTGACGATTAGCAAGTTCAGGACGTTTGGCGGTTGCCGAAGCGGGTAGACTAATACCTCTCACATAAGAAAAGTTCACGCCGCCTTGTTCGAACACCTGACCATTTTCCAGTACGCGGCTTCTACCGCCACCTCCTTCAGCCCGATCCCAGATATCTTCAATAAATCGAGCCTCAGGTTCTTCGTTTTCCAATGCAGTGCAAATTTGATCCTGCAAGTTAAGCAGATAGTTTTTTACTTTGGTAATATCATCAGTGTTCATGGTAGCTCAGTTGCGTTTCAAATGCCGGTAAACAAGAAATCCAGAATCACAATAATACCCTATAACGGCATTATCGAGTAGGCCAACACTGCTCGCTATAACGCTAACCCAACAACTCCCATACCGGTTTAATGTTCTTTGGTAAAGGTGCAAGCCTACCTAATTCCACCCATTGGTTAGTATCAGTATGGAAGTCAGACCCCACTGATCCAGCCAATTCAAAACGTGCAGCATAATCCGCCGCTAACTTTATCTCATCGGTATTATTCCTAGCGGTTATGACCTCTATTGCCTGACCGCCGGCATCCTTGAATGCAGTCAGAAAGCGCTTCATCCAATGGGCCGTCAGTTTGTAGCGCAAAGGATGTGCCAATACGGCCACACCGCCTGATTTGGTAATCCAGTTTATCGCCAACTCAAGTTCAGCCCAGGAAGTGGACACATAAGCGGGTTTGCCTTTTGCCAGATAGCGGTCAAACGCTTCTTGCTGGGTAGACACGTGATTTTGTGATAACAGAAAATCGGCAAAATGGGTGCGCGTAATCATGCCATCGCCAGCTGCGTTTTTTACCGCGTCCAACGCGCCAGGGATGCGTTTTTTCTCCAACTTTAGGGCAATTTTTTCGGCTCTTTCGAGGCGAGTACTTTGCAAGCTATGAGTCGCTTCGGCCAAAGGCGCATAGGTTGGATCAATACCCAACCCAACTATGTGGAAGCATTTATCTTGCCAGTTTGTAGAAAGTTCTATACCAGCTATTAACTTGACTCCGGTTGCAGCAGCACACAACCGTGCTTCATCGAGACCGGCTGTAGTGTCGTGATCCGTTAACGCCAACGAGGTAACACCCTGCCGATGCGCACGTCGCACTAATTCAGTCGGCGATAACGAACCATCAGAGGCCGTTGAATGACAATGTAAGTCGTAAAGTTCAGTCATAAATATTGAGGTTCAAGAAACAAGGTTCAAGGAGATAGCTTTTTCACCTTTCACCTGCTTACTGGTATTCGCCATAAAGTTTAGCGTAAAGGCCATTTTGGCTGATTAAGGTTTCGTGTCGTCCTTGTTCACAAATTTTACCTTGTTCGAAAACATAAACATGATCAGCCTGTTTAACGGCGCTCAGACGATGAGCAATGATAATGGTGGTGCGGCCTTTTAAAAATGCTGCAAGCGCTTGATGTAAATTATGCTCGGTTTCGCTATCCAGCGCCGAAGTCGCTTCATCCAATATCACCACTTTAGGATTGGCAACAATCATGCGGGCTATGGCCATTCTTTGCCGTTGACCGCCAGAAAGTCTCATGCCCTGACGACCGACAATAGTATCCAGACCGTTTTCAAGATCTTTAACAGAGTCTTTTAATTGCGCGATTGCCAGCGCGCTCCACAACACGGTATCGGTAGCGGGTTTACCTAAAGTGAGATTGGAGCGGATAGTATCATTAAAAAGAACAGGATGTTGCAGCACAGTAACAACATTTTCCCTGACAACCTCCAAGCCTATGCGTTCAATGGGAACGTTATCAAAGCAAATTCGGCCTTCGCTTGGCAAATAGAGCCCAATCAGGGTTTGTATCAAGGTAGACTTGCCTCCGCCGCTAGCGCCAACTAAAGCAACCTTTTCCCCCGCTTTAATTTTTAACTGTATGCCATTAAGTATTTTTTCCTCACCATAACTGAAGTGCAGATTATCGACACTAATAGCGACAGTTTTTTTGTTCAGAAACGGATTTTCAAGATGTGGGTAATACGGTTCCTGTTTCAGCGCATTCAATCGGTTGATACGCACTAATGCGGCTTTAGCCGCATAAAAAGCATATTGAATACTCAGAACTTCTTGTACAGGTGCCATCATAAACCAGAGATAGCCGAATACTGCAAGCATTTGACCGATGCTGAGATCAGAATAAAACACCATCAACATGGCGCAGGCTCGGAAAATATCAAAACCGAACAGAAACACCAGAAAACTTAAGCGCGACGCCGCATCACTTTTCCAGGCAAAAACGGCTGAAAAGTCTTTAACCGATCGAGCAGACTCAATCAATTGCTGGCAATAATATTGCTCGCGGTTACTGGCACGAATTTGATGAATCGCTTCCAGTGTTTCAGTTAACGATTGTTGAAAGACTTCGTAAGCTGAGTTTTCCCTGGATTTAAGATCTTTAACACGAGAACCGACGACACGTGTGAAATAAATCACCACAGGATTCAGCAACATAATAAACAAACCCAATTGCCAGTGCATCCATAATAAAATCACCGCCGTACCAAAAATGGTCAGACTGGCTACCAGTAATTTGCTAACCGTAGTACCGATAAATGTGTCAATCGTGTCAAGGTCTTTAACCAGATGAGTAACCACCGCGCCTGTTCCAAGACTCTCATATTCGGACATGGAGATGGTTTGTAAATGGCCAATAATATTTTTGCGAATGCGGAAAATAATGTCTTTGGAAATACAGGAAAAATGTCGAGCCTGAATGATGTTAAAAATGATTGCAATGATTCTCAGGATTAAACTGGCAATCAAAATAACAGAAATATAAAGGATGGGAAGATGCCATTCTGTTGGAAATAATCGGTTAATTATGCTGATTGCCGGCCCGGGTTTATTTAGTAAAACTTCATCGACCAACAACGGCATCAGTAAAGGCACAGGGACGCTGGCAATAGTTGCTAGAATAGCAATGAAATGGGAGTAAATCAGTGCTTTTTTGTGTTCCATCGCAATCTGATAAATGGTGTTCCAAGTGTAGGATTGTTTAGCCTGTTTTGATTGCACGGGAATAGATTGGGTATATTTTTATAAGCCGATAATTGTAGCATCCCGCTTTCATAATCCTAAGTTTTCGCATTTGTTCCGCCGCCGCCATTATAATCAGCATGATTCTAGTCACGATATCCGGAAGTATTTCTTCAGTTATCACCAATAATAAACCCGCACATAAACATTGCATGGACTAAGCATCCCGGTATTTTTTGATTAGCCGTGATATTTTACGAAAACACCCAACTTCTATTCCGGCAATTAGCCTAATGCTCCTGGGATCGTAGCAATGCCCGTATGTTTACGGAGAATTCGGCGAAAATGCACTTACACGTTGATTTCAATTTCCTGAAAAAAACATAGGCTTCTTAGATATAAAGCTGTGCTTGCCTTCTTTTGTCAATCAAGCCTGAACCCTTACCTATTTTCTCTTTGCCTAATCGCGCCAGGGTGACGAATTAATAGTGAAAAATGCCTTCTGCTGCTGTTCAGCCAACCACGAAGCTCAACAGTTTTACCAAAATAGCTATTAACATCAGGAAATAATGACTGCCATTTGCGTTCAATACGCGCTTCAAACTGACTCGAAAACACCAGGTAAATAGACTTCGGAGTATTGCGAATAGCGGCAACCTTGCCCACTAGGCGCGACCACCCCGGATGCCCTGCTCCAGTGAGATTATCAACGGGTATTGTGGCATACTCCGGTCGCTGCCAAATGCCCAGTTTATCTTGTTCCGCCTTCTTCTCGGCTGCAAGTAACTCATTGGCATACAGCAGATTAGGAGGGTAAATGCTGATTGTCGCCAAACCTGCTTTAACCAGGGACAAATTAATATGCTCTTTTTTTTCGCTGAACAGATGCGCCAAAGTTCTTCCATACTTATCTGTTTTCTCAAAATCAAATTCCAGGCGAACCTTGGTGTGTTGCAGTTTATTCGTCAACCAAGTTTTGGCATCTTCTCCGCCTGCGTCAGCCATCTTACCTTTATGTTGGACTTCCGGCGTATTGATACCCAACAATCGAACTTTACGACCATCCTCCAGCGCTACTGTATCTCCATCGTAAATCGTTTTAACACTATAAAAATCATAGCCGGGTTTTATATTGACAGTTTTTGCATCCGGATGAAATCGATCAGAAAAATGCTCGCTGCCATTAGTATCCCGCCATTGATAGATTTCTGCGTCTACCCGCCCAGGAAACCATAATAAGAAAATTAATAAACCCTGTAACAACTTGCCTGTGTAAAAGCTAAATTGATAATTTAAAGGTATGTCACCTTGCATTTGATCGAGCCTTAAAGCATAGAAAATAGTATGGTTTGGGTATGTGCAGATTGTCCATTTGTCTTTAGATTCATGAGATACATTGTGTAAAAAAATTTTGGCGGGGAGCCAGAATAGCTAACGCCGAACAGGCATGGCTAATTCTCCCGAAGTAACAGTTCAATCGAAGAAACTTAACTGTGTAGCGTTATCTATGGCAACGATTTTTCCCGCTCCATTTTCTGTCGTTCGTTACATCTATTCGAGATTGTTGTATTATTTTATCAGCGACCGCAGTATCCTGATTTACCTTAATGCGGATTGTGCCAAAACCTGATGACGGATATCACTGTCTGCTTCTACAACTTTACAACTTATTTTTCTTAAAACATAACTATTATGAGCAAATTAAATTTGATACTCCGTTTGATAATAAGTCTTGTGTTGGTCGTTTCGGTTGCCGGTTGCGCAGGGGGAAAAACGTCCGAAAGTACGGGCGAGTATTTGGATGATTCGGCTATTACCACCAAAGTCAAAACTTCAATATTGGCCGATTCCAAACTTAAAACGCTCCAGATTAGTGTTGAAACTTTTAAGGGCGCTGTGCAGCTAAGCGGATTTGTTGATTCCACTGATCACTCCAACAGAGCCTCAGAGGTTGCAAGAAAGGTCAAAGGAGTCAAAACGGTTCATAACCACCTCATCGTAAAATAGCGATACCAGGACAAAAGAATTGAAGTAGTCAGTGAATTTATGCAGTCAAATACAGTTTTTTGAGATAAGAGGGCTCTGCTGCATTCGATTCAACAGAGATGGGTTTGATTGAATTTAAGAAATTCACAGCTTATGCCAAGCAGCTGGATTTGAAAATGCCAAAATATACTTTAGCTTGTGGCAGACAGCTTATTAATTCGTGCGCCTCGAAAAACAGTCTAAAACCGGTATGAGAACAGAATTCGCCGGTTTATACGAATTTTGTCAGGCGCCATTTTTTTTCATGGGAAAGCCGTTTTGTAAAATAATTTTTTGATGATATTTGCCTGGATCAATATTACAATCCTCAGCCCTAATGATGCCTTTAATAGTATGGATATTACCTCGTTTATCCTTGACCATCTTCGATAAATCAATAATTTGTTCTGGGGCTGGATTTTTTTCTTCATCCAGAATGGTAATAATCTTGGGCCTCAGCTTCGTTTTTTCATTTATTTCAATCACAATAGCAACAATTCCATTGGTCAGTTCAACCAGACAGCCAGGCGGATAGACACCTATACTCTCAATAAACTTAACAACCAGATCCGGGTCCAAATGTGAACCGGCTACGTTAATCATGGTATTGGTTGTTTCAAGATGGGTTCTGCCTTTTTGGTAGACCCTGTCACTGGTCATGGCATCATACATATCCACAATGGCCACCATCCTCGTAAAGTGTGAGATAGAAGACTGGCCAATTTGACGGCAATAACCTTTGCCATCCAAACGTTCATGGTGATTAAATGCGACTTGTATTGCGCTTGGGTGCATGTTATCGCTGGATTTTAACAATTCAGAGCCCACTGTTGTATGCGTCTGCATAATTTCCATTTCTTCTGTTTCCAGTTTCCCGGGTTTATTCAGAATTTCAAGCGGTATTAACATCTTGCCCATGTCGTGCATCATGCCGCACAACCCGACAATATTAAGGTTATTTTCTGAGAGATTAATGTGCCGGCCAAGGATAATTGCCAAAACACAAACATTCATACTATGTTGCGCAGTGTATTCATCCCTGTTTTTTAATTGGCTGAGCCATAACATCGCATCGGGAGAATGCAAAACACTGTTCACACACTCTGCAACCGCTTCCTTGGCAAGCTTGCTATCAATTGCCCCGCCCATTGCAATTTTTTCCATAAAATCAGCAACTAAAATTCTTGCATTTTTGTAGACTTTCTCTGTTTGTAAAATTTCCTTTTCAAATGTACTTAATTTTGCAGGCGGTGAACCGTAGCCCAAAACACTATGGATATTGACTTGTGACTGTCCAGCAACAACATGCCTTGCTTTTTTTCTTTTTGTGGTATCAACATACACGTACTCACAGACAGCCCTGACGGCCTGGATTTCTTCATCCGTTTTTAATTCAAAACCCTGAAATAAAAAAGGTGTGTCTAACCACGGCCTGTCCAGCTCGACTATATACATGCCTATTGCCAATTGATTGACCTTAGTATAAGTCTTGGTTAATGAAACATGGTCGTTAATTGCCCGATGTTTTTTCTTTTTACGGCTAAAAGGCCACCATTTTTTAAAAAACATTATTTATCCATAAAATTAGTAAAGGCGGTGAAAGAACTCCGATTAGCAACTAAAAAATACCTTTTGCCACATAAACACCTGAAACACAGATGAGAACCCGATATTTCAATAGGCTGATAATAGCTCTGTGGCTTTATGACTCTGTTTTTTATCTTGGGCATTAGATTCTTTCACGGATCGTTAACTGATGCCGAATTAAAATAACATCATAGGTATTTTAATTTTTAGTAAAGGCCTGGAATCGATGAGTACGAATATGCCACTAGTTTCAGTTTCGGAATTAACGATTTTTTCGGCCTTTCTGAGTATAGCTGGCAAAAGATTATTTATCACTTGAACAATAAAAAAATCCTTTGCTTAATCAGGTAAAAATACCAGCAGGATGAAATCACTAACCACCCAAATGCCATTAAACACTTGATGTTGAAAACAAAGCAGAAAAAAGAGAAAGGCAGAAGTGGCTGGCCGCCACTTCCGGTGATCCTTTGTAACCATTAACCTGGAAAAAGCTTCTGCACAGCACAGAGAGCCTGTGGCGAATGAAGCGTGGGGCAGCAAGCGGAGGTCAATAAACGTCTCTAACGTAACGTTTGTCCTTTCTCAGTTGATTGACATAATCGATAGCTTGCTGTTCTGAAAATTTGCCGTGTTCAGCGATAACTTCATGCAGAGTTTGGTCGACGTCTTTTGCCATCCTGTAAGCATCGCCACAAACAAAGAAATAACCGCCCTGCTCTAACCATGAAAACAGCTCAGCGCCTTGTTCAAGCATCCTGTCTTGCACGTAAATCTTGGAGCCCTGGTCTCTGGAGAAGGCCACGTCCAAACGTGTCAGCAAGCCGCTTTGTCGAAAACTTTCCAGTTCTTCACGATAGATGAAATCAGTTACGGCGTTAC
This sequence comes from uncultured Gammaproteobacteria bacterium, assembly GCA_963849195.1. Lineage (GTDB taxonomy): Bacteria > Pseudomonadota > Gammaproteobacteria > Methylococcales > Methylomonadaceae > Methylobacter_C. The sequence continues at coordinate 275,703 of CAWKGQ010000005.1, read as the reverse complement.
GGTCTCCAAAAAATAACCAGTTTTTGCCCGATGCCTTCCGGTACTGCCGTTCCTGCAAAAAGGCGCGGAATGGTGCAATACCGGTGCCGGGACCGACCATAATCATAGGCAGATTATTATCTTCAGGAACCCTGAATACCTTGTTAGGCGTAAAAAAACAACGCACCTTGGTTTCATCATTAACCAGATCAGCCAAAAATGTTGAGCAAACGCCTTTATGCTGACGGTTATGGCTTTCATAGCGCACACTGGCAACCGTTAAATGGACGGCATCCGGATACAGCTTATCGCTGGAGGAAATCGAATAGGCTCGATGTTGCAAGGGTTTTAATAGTGCTATAAATTCAGCCGCTGCAAATTCACAAACGGGGAATTGCAACAATAAGTCCAGCGTATCGCGTCCCCATAAATAATTCGCCAGCTTTTCTTTATCGCCAGATTCAATAATCCCGTTAAACTCCTGATCGCCGGAGCGAGTTGCGATTTCTTCAATGAGTTCTTTACTCGGCGCCTTGATCTCAAAATGCGTGCGTAATGCTTCACGTAACGGCATTAACTCACCATTGACCGGTTCGTCTTCATCACCATTGCAGCCAATAGCTTTGATGATGTCGGCAACCAGTTCGGGACAATTGACCGGCACGACGCATAAGGCATCGCCCGCTTCGTAAGTTAAGCCTGAACCTGCTATTGAAATTTCATAATGACGCGTTTCCTTGGATGATGATGCGTCGGTTAATAAACGATTAACCAGCAATTTAGCTGGGAACGGGTTTTTCCGGTGGTATTCGGATTTGCCGGTAGTTCGGGAATCGGTTTCAATAACAGCCGCAGGAACGCTTCCCGCCATGTGTGGAATGACGGCAGTCATCCAGCGTTCAGCAGATTCTTCAAAGTCGACATCACAATCAGTGCGCTCATAAACTCGCGTTGCACCCAGTTCAGCCAGTTTATTATCCCAGTCTATACCCGCTTTACAGAATAAATCATAACTGGTATCACCCAATGCCAACACAGAAAACTTCATAGCTTCGAGCCTGGACATAGTAGCTGCGCAAACGCCATCCCATAGCATTTGGGCATTATCCGGCATTTCGCCTTCACCGTAGGTGCTGGTAATAATCAGTAAACAGTCTATTGCTGATAGCGCTTCAGCTTCCATTTCATCCATGCTTTTTACCAGTGGTTTCAAGCCATATGCCTTAGCTACGTTTGCTGCGTCATTGGCGACGGATTCAGCATTTCCGGTTTGACTACCATATAGTATGTTGATGATGCGGCTATCAGTTTGATTCACTAAACCAACGCTTTGAATCATGTGTGTGTGCATCCCGGCAAAAAAGCCGCTTAGCCATGCTCGCTGACTTTCATTGTAGGGAGCATCAAATGGAAGTTGAGGTGATTTCATTTAAGTTACTAGCAATTCAATTATTATCCATGTCGATGAATCGCATTCAGTTCCAAGCGGGCTTATCAATGCCTGAGTTTCTCAAACAATTCAGTACGGAAGCACAATGTGAGGCCGAGTTAGAGCAAGCACGGTGGCCTCAAGGCTTTGTTTGTCCCTGTTGTGCGCACACGGGCCATAGTGTGTTTAAAGTCGGATCGCACAAAACGTTTCAGTGTCAGGATTGTCGACATCAAACTTCGCTTATAGCAGGAACTCTCTTTCAAAGCACCAAGTTGCCGCTGACGGTTTGGTTTCTGGCGATCTATCTCATCAGTCAAGCCAAGACGGGCTTGTCTGCGCTAGCTCTGAAGCGGTATCTGGGGGTCAGTTATCCCACTGCATGGCTAATTCAGCACAAGCTAATGGAAGCCATGTCTGAGCGCGAAACGAAATATACCCTCGGCGGCCAAGTCCAAGTTGATGACGCCTATTTCGGTGGTGAACTCAGTGGTGGTAAAACCGGGCGGGGTTCTGAAAACAAGGTGCCTTTTAAGGTTACCTTGGGTGATTTCGAGGCCAACGCGAATCAAGCCGTTTGCTCGTTCAACATACCCTGAACAATACCCAGGCCAACAAGTCCGGCCAAATATTCTTCTATACAAGGAATACCTGCCAATGCTTGCTTATTGATTTTGTCCTGCTCAATAATCCACGCGGTAGACCCTATGGAATAAATACTTTGCACCGAACGATTGATTAAAGCGGTTTTATAATCATTGAGACGTTTGGTAGCCAACAGACAAACAAGCTGCTCATCGGTGTAGTTGCTGTAAGCTTCGCGAGTGCTTTTAACCAGCATTTCCTGCAATTTACGTGGCCGTTCAATAATCAGTTTACGCGCCGCTTGCTCTATTTGACTTTGTGAGCGAAGCGCTTCGGGCAAATGTTTAAGCAGATCCCTGGCGCATTGCTGGGCTTTTTCAAGAACAGCAAAACTGTTAACCAATTTAAACGTTAAGGCTTTGTCGGTAGTCCCGTAGCCTGGTATCGCACCGCCAAATAACGGTTGAGACGTTTGATAAGCTATTTTGACTTGCTCAATTTGCTGTTGCGCCAATGATTGCGACAATTCTTCGATCATTTCTTTGCGATCCATCGATTGTTGCAAAAATTTAGTGGTTTGCGTTTTATAAAGCCATAAGGGCATGGCAAATTTAAAGTGCTTGCGCTCGGATTCCCAGTTATTGATTAAATTTCTGGCCTTACTGGATTTCGCGTAGTCTGCATGTTGCTCAAGCATGGCAAGGATAAACTGCTCATGAGCGCGCGCCGTGTCACTCTCTTCGGCCAATCCATGCAGTTCAACAGAAGACTTGTCGTAAAGGTTTTCCAATAAATTTTCAGGGTCATATTGGTAAGCATTACCCCCTGACATGCCATTACAGAACCCTTTACCAAATCCGCCGATGTTCAATACCGCTCCGTTAGTCATGTATTCGCATGCGAAATCACCGACACCTTCAACGACTGCCATTGCGCCCGAGTTCCTGACTGCAAAACGATCTCCGGCTTCACCATTAATAAAGGCTTTGCCACCGGTAGCTCCAAACAGGGCAAAATTGCCGATCAACACGTTGTTGCCGGGCGTTTTAATACCGCCTCCGGGTGACTCAACCACTAACGTACCGCCACAGGCAGACTTACCTACGCCATCATTACAGGTGCCCAGATGCTCCATACGCATACCGTCATTTAGAAAGGCTGCATAGCTTTGTCCGGCCGATCCGTGAGTACGAATAACGACACTGTCCGGCGCCAGATAACGGCGGCCCTGTTGATTGGTATGGATGACGTTGGAGTCAGAAACTTGCTGTTCAGTCAATTCGTAGGCAAGCATCCGTTCAATATCAATTGCCGCCTGTCCACCAACTGTTTTATTGCAGTTATTGAGTTTAAAGGTATCGCCTTCAATAATAACTTGTGACTGTCTACCCTCTATAATGGCTGCTTTAACCTGTTCAATGATTTTATTATCAACATTGAAACTGGCTTCCAGGTAAACAGGTTTTGGCACAATGACTACATCCACCTGTGCCAGCATCCTGGTCAAATCAAGTTGGCCTATCATTGCCGGGTGAATAATTAAATGCAGTAAATCAGTTTTACCCCGTATTTCCCGCAAGCTTTTATAACCCAGAACCGCCAGTATTTCCCTGACTTCGTGCGCCAGATTCATAAAATACTGCGCCAGTACGCGCGGATCCCCTTTGAACTCTTCATGTTCAGTAGTTAGGCCCGCCGGACATTTAATATTGCAGTTTTTCGCCATAACGCAACGCAGCATCATGAGTACAGTCGTGCCGAACTCAAACGAATCCGCACCCAGGATGGCCGACTTAACGACATCAAGACCGCTTTGATGAGCACCACTCCCACGCAATATTACTTTGTCGCGCAGCCCATTGACGGCCAATGCCTGATGGACTTCAGCAATACCAATTTCGGGCGAACGTCCACTGTTTTTTAGACTGGTAACAGCCGCCGCGCCCGTACCCCCTGTGTTACCCGCAACGTTAATGACATCCGCGCCGGCTTTGGCAACCCCGACTGCAATCGTACCGATACCCTCGGAAGAAACCAGTTTAACGCCGACTTTGACTCGCGCTGCTTTGGCATCATGGATTAATTGCCCTAAATCTTCGATGGAGTAAGTATCATGATGCGGTGGCGGACTAACCAGTTCGACTCTGGGCGTGCCGCCACGCAATGCGGCAATTTCCACGGAGACTTTAGCGGCAGGTAATTGACCACCTTCGCCCGGTTTCGCGCCCTGAGCTATTTTGATTTCAATTTCTTTAATATTGGGATCAGCAAGATAACCGGCCCAAACACCGAAGCGCCCTGATGCGAATTGCTTGATATTACAGGAACGCAGCGTATTGAAACGGCTGGAATGTTCGCCGCCTTCACCGGAGTTACTTAATGCTCCGACTATATTGATGCCCTGGGCAACGGCTTCGTGCGCTTCGGCAATTAAAGCGCCATGACTCATCGCGCCGGAAGCAAGCGTTGCCGTGATTTCATGGGCCGGCTGTACGTCACTTAAGGCAATCGGATTGCGTGCAATTCGTATGGAGTTTAAATAATTTCCTAACAAATTACCGGTGTCGGCAACTTTTATAACAATTGTGTCATCCGCTACAGCAATGCTGAATTCTGTACCGAAGAAGCGTTTTCTTAAGTGCTCCCCCAATTGCTCCAAACGCTGAGCGGAAGAACGCTCTGTAAAACAAATGGTGAAAGTATCATTACCTATTTTTGTTACGATTAAGCCACGAATCAAATAATTAATATTACCGCGCAGGTTTTGTTTGCCCAGGATGCGGTCGAAATCAGCCGTAGTCATTGCTGAGGCAACATCAGCCGGAAAATCCATGATGTCGCGCAATGAGGCGGGTCTGGAATCGCGCTCAAGATACAGGTTTTTAGCGAAGCTACGATAGGCAGGCGTAATACCGAAGCTGTCAATCTGTTCGGGTGTACGCTTCCCGTAACCTGAATCAATATAGGCGGTATCACAGGCTACAGGTGACTTGTCCTGGGGAATATATAAAATCGCCTCATCGGTCATGTTGATATATTCTCTGACGGCAGTATTGCCGTAAGAATGGCCTGCACCGTCCTGGCGTTCTTTGAACAACCCCAGGAATGGAATGTCTTTTTCTTCGCGGACCGCCAGAGCTTTTTGATGCCATTCGCCGGCGCTGGCAGCAATGTCCGCATAACGCACACCACCGACCGAGGCATGAATATTCGGAAAATAAGGACTTAATCTGGACTCATCGGTATCCAGATAATTGGATTCAAAGAATTCACCGCCGATATAACTTTCCACCGTGCACAGACCAAACTTGCCCATGGTTTTCATGAGTGATTTCTCGGCGCCTTTTTGAAATTTATCGAGAATTTTTTGCTGTTCCACCGCTGGATAATGACTGATAACACGGTTGTGTACGCTGATAGGGCAAATGGCTGATGCGCCAAAACCTAAAATAGTGGCAATATCATGGGGACTTGCCGCTTGTCCGGTTTCAGCAATCAATGAAGAATTAAAACGTAAACCTTGCTTAACCAAATGTTGGTTAGCCGCTGCAATCATTAATAAGGCAGGAATAGCGGCAAGCTCCTGGCTGATATTAATGTCGCTTAAAATGATAATACCGGTATCGTTTCTGGCCGCTTGTTCAACCTGCCCGCAAATCTTTAACAAAGCGGCTTCCAGCACATCTTCATTGTGCTTGGCATCATTAAAGTCAGGCCTGTATAACATATCCAGCGTGATCGTACTCACTGTCGATTGTCTGCGGATTTGTTCCAGGTGCGTACGCTGTAAAATCGGTGTATCGATGACCAACTGTTTACTGAGTTCATCTGAAAAAGTGGGTTTCGCGCCTAACGCCACGCGCAAGGTCATGCCGTCACTTTCCCTTATTGAATCCAGAGGTGGGTTGGTTACTTGAGCAAACCGTTGGCTAAAATAGCGCGACATACCACCTTCAGCACTGGACAGGGCATTTGGCGCCAAACCGTAACCCATAGCCGATACTTTTTCCATTCCGGTTGCCAGCATCGGGTCAAGCAGAAACTTAAAACTTTCCTGATTGAGTGAGTAAGCAGTGTGTTGCTGGTCTATATTGAATGCGTGTTCATTATTGAGTTCGGATAATTCAATTTTGGGCCGTTCAGCAAGATGAATGCAGCGCTGTGCCAGTAAAGCCTGATAATCCTGTTCGCTAGCCAATCGATCCATGACTTGATGACTGTTGTAGGCTTCGCCTGTACTGTGATCAAAATACAGCATACCACCCGCTTCGATGCGGCCGCGTTTCAAAACGTCTTTAGGCGGAAAGTCAATTTGACCGGCTTCTGACATCACTGCCAAATATTCCTCGGTTTCCACCGATCGCAAAGGCCGTAATCCCAAGCGATCCAGGCGCGCGCCTACACGGATGCCATCATTGAAAATCAATGCGGCAGGGCCGTCATTTTTTTCCTCATACAGACTGAAATATTCCAGCATGGCGCGAACAGAAGGCGACAAGGTCGTGTCATTTTCCCACGCCGGCGGCATCATGGCCAAAACAGCGGTGACTATATCCAGGTTATCTTCGTTGATGCGACGCGTGAGGGTTTGATCCAAACGTCCGGAGTCGGATTGGCCGCAAGGAAAAATAATGTGCTTGTTATGTTGCCTGGCGATAGCATTTTCACTTAAACGGTTTTTCTTGTCGGTGTTTAACTCACCATTGTGCGCCATATAACGAAATGGTTGAGCCATCATGGTTGCGGGCGCTGTATTGGTTGAAAAGCGGGTATGAAAAAACAGCGTACTGATTTCGTGATCGATATCGTACAAGTCCTTAAAATACGGAATGACTTCAAACGAGTTTAACCGGCCTTTGTAAACCTGAGTGCGTGAACTCATGGATAACGGGTAAAAACCCGTCAATTCAGCGCGACTAAAACCTTCAACTTCAATATCCAGCAAAGCGGCCTGAATATGCGTTTCAAAGTCTTTATGCGACGCGTTTTTCAAACTATCCGGGCGACCAAATACACATTGTTTTATCGGTAATTGGGCTTTTACTGATGCAGCATTAATAACGTCGAAGTCCACGGGGATATTACGCCAGAGGATAATCGGCAAGTTGGAGTCTTTAAAATGGCGTTCAATCAGTTCATTTGCGGCGGAATCGTAATGATCGTGATCTTCAGGAAAAAAGAAATTGGCAACGCCAAATTGACCAGGTTCGAGACTGTCGATCCCCGTAATTTTGCGAAAAAACTTGAGGGATAAGTCAACATTAACGCCCGCGCCATCGCCTATCCCTTCGGCGCTCATGCCACCACGATGGGGAATCGTGCACAAAGCTTCATGGGATTTAACCAGCAAATCGTGAGTTTGTTTACTCTGTTTGTGAGTGATAAAACCCACGCCGCAGCTATCCTGCGATAAATCAGCGTTATAGAGCATAGCGTTTTTATTACCTAATCGGGAATTTTTAATCATTATCCGGCCCGTTATCTCATCATGTAGTTGTGCAGCGTTTAGTATTTGTTATATCAATGCGTGGAAGATTTACATGCACCAGATTAGCGCATTAAATCAGTATGAAATGATTTAAAAATCATTTAGTTAAGGCGGCAAATGTTAGCATGATCAGGCTGATTTGTCATTTAAGCCCGAGTAATTTGTCATAATTTAAGTCAGATTAAATTACTCGTTTTTTTGTGTATTTATCATGTAAATAATTATGATGTTGCCGATTACTTGAGACTTGGTTTATAGCCACCCGGAAAATCAGGCATAAAAAACCTCGTTTGTACCTTTACAAGCGAAGGCTCAAGTTGCAAAAACCCAGCCCGCTGGACTTAAGCAGAGGCGGAATATGTGCCCGGTGTTAGCCGAATAAGGCCATCCAAGTGAGGCATGACAGTACGCCGGAAACGTCAATTCTCGCTTGCCTTCGAACCGGCTCTTTTTGGCCTACAGGACTAATTTAGCGTAGTCGAATTATGTTGCGTCGACCTGCAGAGCAGGTAGTCTTGACGTCAAGTAACGTCGATAGCACAGTTAACCCGGTTAATAGAAGGAATTTGCTTTGTCTAATGAAAACCTCCACCCAGCGCATCGGAAACCAATGCCGACCTTGAGAAAATACCGGTCGAGCAGGTGCTCGCCAAACTCGGCGTTCAAGCTGAACGCGGTCTGAACAGCGCCGAAGCCCAAAAACGACTTGCCCAATATGGCCCGAATGCCCTGATTGAAAAGGAGGAAAGACTCGCAGCCAAAATTCTGGGGCATTTCATGGGGCCTATTGCCTACATGATCGAGGCGGCGGCACTCGTTTCGACGGGTGTGACCTCAAATTGAAGCAGACGAGGAAAATAGCAAAATACAACTCCAAATTGAAGCATTTAGATCGTATTTCCGACTGTTGTTATACATTCTAACTAGAGCATGTCATTTCCTGATGGTGATTGACTTACTAAGTGCTTGATTTTTAAATACGCCAGAATTGAGGCCGCACCCTTCTAATGTCTCTCCGGTTCATCCCCACGGGTGTGGGGAACGCCGTGTTTGATTTTATGTCTGTAAGTCTCTGAAGTTCGGTTCATCCCCACGGGTGTGGGGAACGCGCATTTACTGGCGCAGACTCTGCTTATCCCATGCCGGTTCATCCCCACGGGTGTGGGGAACGCAGTCGATTTACCAAGTCCTGGCATAACCACGCTCACGGTTCATCCCCACGGGTGTGGGGAACGCATTGCAGCGTCTATTGCGATATCAAAGCGTATGCCGGTTCATCCCCACGGGTGTGGGGAACGCTACAGGCTCCATCTGTCGCAGCTGCACCGCTGCGCGGTTCATCCCCACGGGTGTGGGGAACGCATTTGCCAGATTGTATGTGACTTCGGTTCCAATACGGTTCATCCCCACGGGTGTGGGGAACGCATAAGCTGAAACCTGTCTTGCAATGCAAGCCAATACGGTTCATCCCCACGGGTGTGGGGAACGCCGTAAACCGGGATATTCGTCAAAGATGATATACCGGTTCATCCCCACGGGTGTGGGGAACGCACTGGTTGCTCTGGTAGCTTTGATTTTGTCCGCGGTTCATCCCCACGGGTGTGGGGAACGCTACGTGCCAGACGATCAACTGTAGCGCAAGAACGGTTCATCCCCACGGGTGTGGGGAACGCACAACAGCGCAGAAATAGCCGCTGAACAAAAACGGTTCATCCCCACGGGTGTGGGGAACGCTCCGTCCCGGTGTATTATTGCCGGCTGCTCAGCGGTTCATCCCCACGGGTGTGGGGAACGCTGGACATGGTTTCGGCATGCTGTTGAAAGCGGCGGTTCATCCCCACGGGTGTGGGGAACGCACCAGGTTGCGTTAGCCAGTTTCGATTCATTGCGGTTCATCCCCACGGGTGTGGGGAACGCAACAAACAGAATATATCCATTGCTCATATCATCGGTTCATCCCCACGGGTGTGGGGAACGCAATGGGCTGATGAAATTGATTTATCGTGTTAACGGTTCATCCCCACGGGTGTGGGGAACGCTTATCAGGTTGTAAACAGTGACGCTATCGCCACGGTTCATCCCCACGGGTGTGGGGAACGCTACCGATTAATTGGGGCGGTTATTAGCCGCCCCGGTTCATCCCCACGGGTGTGGGGAACGCAACGGTTGTTTTAAAAGAAGCACAACCTATCTCGGTTCATCCCCACGGGTGTGGGGAACGCTTCTTCATTGCCGCTATTATTGGCGCAAGAAACGGTTCATCCCCACGGGTGTGGGGAACGCGCTCTTACCAACCTGTCGCCTGTCTATTGTGCTCGGTTCATCCCCACGGGTGTGGGGAACGCATTATCTAAAAACAATGGGACTATATATCGTGCGGTTCATCCCCACGGGTGTGGGGAACGCGCCATGCCTATAAGCCAAAAAGGTATGGAGCGCAGGTTCATCCCCACGGGTGTGGGGAACGCACTGATCATAACACATTGTTAACAAAGCGAAATAATCACTTCCATTTTTCCACCAAAAAAACAGCCCTTTTTACCATTAAATTGTTAAAGAGCGTCTTTATCTTTTCCGCCTTCAACAGGATAAAAAGAAACTAACTTTAGTCCATCAAACTCAACCGGCAGCCGGCGGTTTTTACCCAGGGTCAGAAAGTCAAAACCTGATTCAGTATTGGTGCTCCAGGTCATAATCGCATTACCCTCCTCTATGCCGATTTCGATTTGCGACCAGATCATTTCTCTGACTTTAACCGATAAATCGCCAACATAAACGCCCGCCCGAATCTCGATCAGCCAAACAGCTAATCGGCCTCTTAACCGGTCGGGGACGTTTTCAACTACGATGACCAACATCGCCAATACTCTCTGCGTTAGGAATAGCTGGTGCAATTGACTCTTCAGCCGGTTTGGGCATTTCAAGTTCACCTGCGGCCAAGACTTCTTCAATGGTAGGAATAATTTTTTTGAGGATTTTGCTCTGCCGGAAAATATCGCGGCACATCAGCCTTACTTCCCTTTCCGGGTCGCGATAATTTTTGGCGGCAATTTTAAAAGCATGCGGGATGATTTCGTCGAATTTGAACAAATCGGCAATATCATAAACAAATGACAAGGGTTTGCCGGTGTGAATAAAACCGATGGCGGGCGCATAACCGGCAGCCAGTACCGCCGCTTCAGTAATGCCGTATAGACAAGCTGTCGCTGAGCTGATACACCGGTTAGGCATATCACCAGAATCCCATTGGGTATGATCATAATTACGCCCTTTCCACTCAACGCCTGCCTGTTTGGCCAGTAATTCGTAGATTTTTTTAACACGGGAACCTTCTATGCCGCGCAATTGCTCAACGCTGCGGCGCTCCGGCGGTTTCTCGCCAAACCGAAGTTCGTACATTTTACGCACCACTTTTAATCGCGCATCATCGTCCAATGCCAATTTGGCCTGATATAACAAGCGGTCTGATCTAGCCCCGCCCGGTTGTCCGGCGGCATATAGCCGTACTCCGGCCTCTCCGACCCAAACCAATAACGTTCCTGCCCTTGCGGCTAACGCGGCTGCCATGTGCGACACCCGAGTGCCAGGCTCAAGCATAATGCAGGCGATACTGCCAACGGGTATATGTGTGCGAATGCCGTTTTCATCAATGACGACAAAAGCGCCGTCTTTGACATCGATCTGGCCTTTTTGCACAAACACCAGGGAAACGCGTTCTTTCATGGCGATGGGTTTTAGGGGTGGGAGCATGGCTATTCCGGCAATAAGAGGTTTTGAAAGGGTTTGTGATTTTTCCAGCGATAGGTTTTAAAATCGCGTTGATCGGTTGAGAGTATGCGGCCATGGCCGAGTTCTTCCGCCAGAATGACCAATGAGGCATCAGCCAAATCCATTGGGAGATCGGCGTATTTTTTCATTAACCGTTGAATCAGGGGTAAATGCTTTGTTTCGATGGTAAAAATTTCAATCTCATTATCTTGCAGCATTTTAATAAAATGACTTGCAGCAAAAGCCCCCAGTTCTCTTTGTACTATATGGCAGGTTTCTGTAATTACCGGCCAAGTGGTGATCGGGTCTTCTGTAAGCGATTTACTCACATCCATTGCCCGCTGATGAAATTTATCTTTCGGATTGGCCAAAGCACACCAATATCCGGTATCAATCAATACCATGCTTTTCCTTTAATCCTTGATAAATATATTCTTTATAATTTGTAGATAAATCCTCAGGCCCTTCCGCACACCCCACAAAATCGCTTTCAAGCAGTGCTTTGAACTTGCTTCCCGGTTTATTTTTTTGTCTTAATTGTCTGGCACGTTCTTCCAGTAAATCTTTAATGATCCGGGTAACGTTTTCGCCCGTTACCTGTTTAATAAATTCTAAATTTTCTTCGCTCCGTTCATCGAGCCGTGCATTAATTCTCATAACATCACCTCTTGTATGACTTGTCATACACACTATAGCACCAATAGACAGCTACCAAAAGCCGACGGATTTTCAGCCTCGTAAAATACGCTGCGTGTTTATCGGCGAATGTTTCAAAAATAATCCGATAAGGTTTTTCAATAACCTGCCGATACTGCCGAATCCCCAAAGATAACAACCCTTTGGGAATACTCCCCATGTCATGAAACTTGGCCAAATTATTTACAGCGGCTTCCAAGCCTTCAACCTAAAAATCAGTTGAGCCTTTCGAAATCCCGTTCGCCCTGAGCTTGTCGAAGGATAAGCGGATTTCGAAAGGCTCACCCATTAGGCTGGCTCAGAATAAACAACTTCACACTTCATGCTTAACCGCATTGTGTCCGTAATCGGCTAAAGGCATCTGCGCTGGAAACTGTTTTCCCTAAACTTACGGCCTGCTGGCTTTGCGCCAGAATTTTCAAGAATGTCAAGGTTTCCCGCATACGCTCATACTCAGCAGCCGATTGAACAACCATATTGGCTTGGCCGTTTTGAGTAATGATCATCGCTTGGCCGGAATCTTTTAACTCCAAAGCGGCCTTCGCGGCATTTGCCTTGAGATAGCTAATAGGTTTAATGTTTTTTGATAAAGTCATATTTGAATATCATTGCAATAACGCATGTAAAAACTCAGGCGCCAAATCTGCTCCGTTAGGCTAGGCCAAGCTAGATAATTCTTTATCTAATTTAACCTGCCTTAATATTTCAAACACAGCCCCCCCCACAGTTCGCTGACTAAATCGACGATGTCTTCAGAATCATTATTAAATTTCAACCAGAGTTGATAATCGCGTAGAGATTTAGACGTCGTTACACTGTAATGTTAATTACGTAATCTTTTTCAGTCATAGTAACGGATGCTAAATCAACTGATAAACAACCTGTTATCGCTTCGCCAAGATTGCTGAGCAATTCGTCAATGTTCTCACCCTGAGTAACACAACCCGGTATTGCCGGCACCTCGGCCCAGTAACCTCTGTCTTCTGCTTCGTGAACTATTACTTTAAGCTTCATATTCTTTTGTTTACGCTCAATAAATGAATTGATGAAATCCATTTTCTATCTTTACAACTTGTTTATAGGACTAAATTCTAGCTACAGAGAGCAAACCGCAACCAAAAGCTTTGGCTGGCCCTACGCCTTGCGTTATTTCGTGTTTGAACGCCTTAACATCTGTAACCGTCAGTATGCCATCGAACATCACCGTCTGAATTTTGCCGCTACGACCTTCCTTGGTTTTACGAAAATACAATACTGGTTCGGGTTGCACTATGAGCGTTTCCAATTGAGCAAAGTCTTGCAGCTTACGCGCCAGCCAAGCCTGTTGCTGCTCTTCATGCAACAAAGGAACACGCACAGTTCTGGTAAAGATTTTGCCTTTTTTCTCGACCGTACCTTTGCTGCTGTCCTTAATGGTTTTGATTGGATTGGCACGCAAATGGAAGCGTAAGCGTTGACCGTTTTGAATATTCAAAACGTATTCGCGCTGGGCAAGTATTGCCGGACTTTGTTCACTGGTTTTCGCTTGCATGACCGATTGCATCAACACCTGCGCACCAACACCTATTTGCTGTTGTTCAACACGAAATAAAAAACCCCGGTCAGCCTCTTCCAACCCAGGAAATAACCGCCATAACGCTTGATGAAGCTGGTAAGGATTTTTTGCTTGCGCCCAAGGGATATGGATTTTACTTAGGTACATGCGGCACTCCTGTGTTGGTGGTCAAAAACACGGTGCGGCTGGCGAATTGACGAGGTTGATGGATGATAGGCACATCGCGTTTTTTTAACTCGATTGCTCCAGTGCTGTTTTCTTCACTGTAAACAGCGCCTTGATTGCCGTCGACTAGCACCAAAGCCGCCAAGGCAGATTCTGCGGTAAGCGTCGTTTCAAACATCGGTCTCGCTAACGGGCAGCTGCGCCGTCCCAATACGGGGGTATAAAGCGGATATTTGACCGCCTTGGCAATATCCGCCAGCGTAATATCTGCATTGTCGGTACTCCAGACCGCAACGGTGTAACAGGCATCTTGCCAGTATTCCCGCCATGTCTGGATAGTGTCGTGACTTTTAAGGCCGCGATAATCTTCGCGGGCATTTTTGACGGTGTGATAGTCAGTCATTTTTTGGCCTTGCTGATCGACGCGTACCGCAAACCGTACACTACCGGCTAAGGCTTGCTGTTGTTTTTGATCAATACGCTCAAGTCCTAAGCAAGCGCCCAGTAAACCTATTAAAGCGCTTCGACCAGGGAAAAGTTCGGAAGGCCGCAAACCCTCGAAACTTTCCCGCCCCCAGGCTTGCATCGGCCCTTGCAGTTTTAAGATTAAATAGTCATTCATGACAGTATTTCCGGTTAGGCTTGCCCGTTGTTTCTCAACCAGTTTTCAAGCTCGGGCAGCGATGGTTTGGCTGTGATACTGTTTGGCATGTCGATGGATTCCAAAGAAAATTCCGCGCAACGCTCAAGTAAACCATAACCACGATGAACCTTATCCCAGTAAGTGTTCAGCTCTTTCATGGACGGTTCCCTAAAACCACCGTTGTGATCGGCTTTTATCGGTTTTTCAAAAGCATTGGCTAAGGAAACGGGTTGCACTGAAAAACTGACTAAGGCCAAATCAGCCAAATTATGCGCGGCAAAGCTTTGTTGCTTGGCACTGGGTACTTCTGTTGCTAAAAGATGCAAGACATGGGCAGCAATATCCAAAGCCTTAGCGCGGCCGTCGGCAGTTTCTTCGGCCTTCATATCTGGCAACAAGCCAAGATTGACTTGCAGCTGTTTAAGATTCAGGCTGGCATAACGATAGAAAACGCCGGATGAAAACTCCTGAGTGCCCAAGTGGGCAGAACCTAAATCCTGCAAATCATCAACAGCGGTAAACCAGTCGATGTCAGCATCAACCGCGTGAGTGGTAATGGCGTGGGCTACCGCTAAAGCACCATCAATTTTGCCGACTTCACTCATCAAACCTGAAGTTGCCATGCGGCCTGACAAAGCAATGTCCAAGCCGTTTGCCATTGCTTGTCTAAATGCTAAACCATCTTTTTCGATCAACTTTTGCAATTTTTTCGCATCAACACCCTCGGCTTCCAGTTTTTTAATTTGCTCGCAAAAATAAGCGACTTCCTCCAATACCCAAGCGGCAACAGCATCATCTTTGGCTTTATCCGCACTACTGTCTTTACCGGAAATGTAATCGATGGCTTGTTTAATCAGGCTTTCATCGTAACGGTTTGATAATGCGGCAACAGCCTGATGTTGAAAATCTCCCAGATGGTTGGTACGTATACTGGGCTCGCCCAAATGCTGACGGTAATAATCGCTGGTTCGCATAGTCCTTTTTAAGCTTTGGCTGGAAACGCGTACCCGCCGCTTGCCGCCAAAAATTGCGGATTTTTGCATGTTCATATCATCACGATTCAAACAGGATGGGCTGTGGGAAATCAGGATGTGAAAGTTGATAAAGTTTTCGTTCATGGTTGGGATTCCTTTTTATTTAAGCGGAAGCTTTGGGTTTGGTGTTTTGGTAAAAGAAAAAATCTTCCAGTAACTGACGTTTGGCTTGATCGTTCCAGTAATACAAGGTTTTTGCCGTGGATTGCCAATCTAAAGTTAGATTGGCTTGTTTTAGTAAGCGACGCAATTGGATCAAGTCATTAGGTTCTTGTGAACGAATGACCATGAACAGGCGCTTTTCGTTTATATCCGCCTTAGCCAAAGCTTTACCCAATGAATCGCCGCCATCTATGTGCTTGATGTGCGGCAAGCAAAACAACAATCGCTGCATACTCGGATAGGCTTTTTCGCTTTGCAACACACGATAGAAAGCAGGTACTTCAATCAAGTCGCTAGGGCTCATGACTCGCTTTAACTCCGCTTTCGGGCCAGGTTTCAAGTCATCATAGCGTTGATATAACGCTTGGAAATCGGGGATTTTGTTTGCTCCCTCACTCATGATGTTTCTCCTTGGGGTTCCAGTTCTTGGAAAGATTTATGTAACGACCGCCGCGCCAATGCCAAGGCCTTAAGCATTTTCGGCTCTTGACGATAGGGTTCGGTGGACTGATTGAATAGTTCGTTGACGTTGGTTTTAAGCTGTTGATTTAACGCTTGAACACCATCTTGCGAAGCATCAAAGTTAATGGACGCCAACGTGTTGTGGATCAAATTCTCGGTTTTCTGGTAATAGTTGGCTTCAACCGGATCACAAAGATTGACCCCAGAACCATTCACCTTGTCCTTAATGCCGACTGCAAACAGGTACAAAGCTTTCCGTAGTGCGGATTTGTAACCCAGACCATTGGCTATGATTTGCTGGATTACCTCGCCATGTTCCGACCAACCTTGCGCCAAGCTAAACAGCTCGTGCCGCCGCTCCAATATCGTCGCTTGGTTGTTGCGATAACCGCCAATGATGAGCTGAATCTTGTCAGCCGACATCAACGTTCTGGCTTGCTGAATAACGGGTGCGGTTTGCTGGCCTTCTTTATCGTTTTGTTGATCTACAACAAGACGGCTCATGTGCGTCCAGGTCGGTGCAGTAGTCGTAAAAGACGGAAACTTTTCTTCCCTTTCACCTTTTTTGATGCTGAAAATGCGAGACGAAAGCGGATGAGGCCAAACGCCTTCTATCGTGTAGTTGAATTTTGCTTTGTTAAAACCATGGTAAACCAGCTCCTCACAACCACAACAACTGCATCGCGCCGAAGCTTGGGGCGGCAACAGTTCAAAATGCGCGGGTTGCCACAATAACCCACGATTGAGACCTATGGAGGAAACACGTATTTTGCTATCGGCTTTAACGCGTTCCAAATAATTCGGCAATTGGTTTTTAGTGTTTTCATGCCAAGGCATAACAGCATCCACCGTTTCTTCACTCAAAACATTCAGCCAGACCGTTTCCCGAAGATGACGGCCTTTAATCAAAACCGTAATCGGCGTACTGCCACGCAAACTGCCTTTAAAGCCGCCGCCCATACTGGGACAGTTATTAGCGGCATTAAACAGGGCGACAGTGACACAACCGCCACACAGGGCTTCCGCCAAACCTTGCGGATTGACGAAGGCTTTGTTAGTGCCATCGGCAACGCCAGCCAGCAATTTGTCCATCGGGGTCGGTTGCGTAGATTTCACGCCACGTATTTGCATGAACGGGGTTTTTGGATGATTCAAGTCAAACCAATCCATTTTGTCATGGCAGGCATCTGCATAAACTTCAGGGCTTATCGCTTCTTTAAGGTATTTCAACAGCTCCTTTTTATTGGCCGGCAAGAACAGCACTTGGGTCATGGCGGTTAACAGTTGCAAGCAAGCAAGCTCCATATCATCACGCGGCAAAGACAATTCGCCCGTTTGTTCGCCGCATAAAAGTTGTTGTAAGCTTATTTTTTGGAAGTTGCCTTGAAGTTGGATGGGTATCCAGGCAGCCGTGAGTAAATTCATGCGTTCTCCTTGAGATTGTCCGTGCGGGTTAAACCTGTATCGGTATGATACACATAGCAGAGGTTGCCATATTGGCAAATAAAATTACCGTTTTCATTTTCTTGCATCGCTAACCAGATCAAACCAGTATCATCGGCTTTTGGTAACTTGCCGTTTTTGCCCCATGTCTTGGGCACGGCGACGCTGTTTAAGTTTATGGCTTCCAAGCGTTTGCTGTCGTCCAGGCTGTCTATCAGTTGACCATCCAGCAAATGCCGTTTACCTTGGGCGTCGGTGTAGACAGGAACGAGGTTCAAGCTCATTTCACCGTCACGGGTTAAGGCAGACACATTGCTATCGTTATCGGACAATTCGCCCATGTTACTGTTAATCAACTGTTTGGCGGTCATTTTGCTGGCATAGCGGTCTTTTTCATAGGATTCGTAGCTTTTTTGCACCCACCCAGGCCCATCAGGTTCGGACCATGCCTCTTCTTGATAAACCGGTTCAATCCAATCGCGGTACGCAGCAGGAAAGCTTACTTGGGATTCGGAAGCTTGCTGCAAATAGTGCTGGGTACGCCATAACACTCGGCTATTTCCGTAGATCAGTTCGTGCAACTCGTAACTGTCTTCGGTTGGCAGCAATACTGTGCAAACTGGCTTTGTATAATTTCCAGGTCTATGCCATGGATGCCGATGCAAGCGCCCCATACGTTGAAACAACAAATCCACGGGACAAAGCTGGGTAATCATCCAATCAAAATCCAAATCCAGCGATTGTTCAACCACTTGCGTAGCTATCAACACATGACCTTTACTTCTGGCATTGTCAGGCTCAGGTGTCGCGCCGAACAAATTAAGCACAGCTTGTTCTTTCTCCTGACGGTGAGCAAAGATAAAACGGGAATGAAACAGCAGGCATTGGTCTTCGGTAAACCGTCCGTCATTTGCCATTTTCTCGACAATGCGCTGGTAGAGCTCTTGCGCAACTGCGACGAGATTACAAACCAAACACGCTTGTGCATTTTGCGCTACAGCATCAAGCACACGTTGGATAAATCCGTCATCGGGTATTAATTGCGGGGTTTTGATAAGCTCTAACTGCACTGTTGAAGGTTCAGGTTGCTGGTCGAGTCTATCGGTCAAATCGAAAGTGCTGGTTTTCCCATCACTGAAATGGCTGATGAGTGGATAAGCGTTGTTGATAGTGTCTAACCGACAATTCCATGCCTTCGCCAGTTGTACTTTTTGCTGGAATGGCAAGGTGGCTGATAACAATATTGCGCTGCCACCCGCCAAGCGTTGCTGCTCCAAAACTGCTTCCAGCAATCCATACATGTAGCTGTCGTAGGCATGAACCTCGTCGATAATCAACACACTACGCCCAATCCCAAAACCACGGACAAACTTGTGTTTGACCGGCAAAACCGACACCAAGACCTGATCGACTGTACAAACGCCGATTTGCCCAAGAAAAACCCGCTTGCGGCTTTGAGCCAGCCAATTGCCGCATTGTACCCAGGCTTCTTCATCGCCTTGGGCAGTATGCGGGCGGCAGGCATCTTTCAGGTTTATAAAATTCTCTTGATATTTAGCCCGTCCATGCGCCAGCACCACGTTGGTTTGATTGTCGAACAGCAAGGGCGCGGCTTTTTCCAGTCGGTTTAACATAGCATTGGCAGTAGCTTGCGTTGGCAAGGCAAAAACGATGCTGTCAGCCAAACCCAAGTCCAACAATTGCCAAGCGTAAGCCAAAGCAGTTTCGGTTTTGCCCGAACCTGTGGAGGCTTCGATTAAAGTCAGGCCTTGCGTTGTAGGCAATTGGTCAAGCAAGCATTGAACTTGCCGTGGCAAGTGACCGTCTAGCAGTGCGTCAATTTTTCGGTAAGGTTGGATTTGACTGATGACACCCGCTTCTTGCAACGTGATACGGGCTATTTCCAGACGATTTTCATACCAGCATTTAAGATTGTCACAAGGATTTTTATCGTAAACAAATCGCTCAGAAGAACCCAGCCAATCACTAACGGCACAAAATCCTGCCAACATTGTGGCGGGCGATTGTTTATTTTTGGTGGTTTCCAAAAGTGGCGGCGTATCGTTTAACGATAAACCAGCCGGAACCAGAAATAATTCCTCCAAAGCACCTAGCCATAACAGCCGGGTTTGTTTAAGTTCTTCTTGCAAACACGACAAACTGTATTTTTGGCTGTCTTTGATATGTTCGTCCGGCACAATGCCATGATGTCCAACAACTGGAGCCAACCAGCTATACCAAGCTTCCCAATCGTCGTTGTCTTCGGCATAAAAGCCATCACCAGAAGTAAACCGCTCTTTTAAGTCCTGATAAAACCAGTACAAGCCAGCGGGACCGTGATAGTACTCTTTAATCTCAAATCCATTTAATTGTGCTGGTTTCTCACTTAATTCTCGGTTAACTGCTTGCCAAGCTTTCGGTGCTTTGCGCTGAAAACGCAAATCAAATTTACCGTAATCATGCAAAGCGATAAAAAACAATAACCAACCACGAGTTTGTTGTTCATTGAGTCCGGTCATTCCTATGAAACGATGACGGATTGAACTACTTTGCCGCCACCAAACATCAGCAACTGCCGCCACATCCAAACAATGGTAAGGCAACAAATGATACTTCGCCCCATCTTCATTATCTGAACTAGCCTTGCCCCAATACTTGTAATACAGCTTTTCCGTCATCTTTCCACCCTAACATTTGGTTTGATTCCCATTATCCACACTGACAACCTCATTTCGTGAGGTTGTGATTTATTTTTTATAGATTTTTTGCATCGCTGCTATTTGCTTGATGACCGCTTCGCGCAAGAACTCAGGGGCTTTAACTTCCACTTCCGCACCATGTTTGAGGATGTCCATGATCAATTCGCGGCTGTCGTTAAAGGGGATGCTCAGTTGGTAATTTCCATTCTCCAGCCATTCGCCTTCTTGCTTCGGGTGCCAGCTTTCGTCGGCAACCCATTTGGCTCTGGGTTTTGAGAATTCCAGTACGGCGATGTGTTGCGCTGTACCGCTGAAAATGCCGTAGGACGAGGTGAGGAATTCCTCCAACTGCTGTGGAACTATAAGTTCGGCGGTTTGCTCCAGTATTTTTGCTGAGCTGATGTTGTCTATGGCAAATACCCGTAGTTCATGGCGGTAATGGCAGTAGGCCGCGATATACCAGTTGTCTCGATAGTAGATGAGTTGTTGCGGTGAGATGGTCCGGCATGTTTGTGTATGTTGCTGGGGGTTGTGGTTTGAATTTTTTTGAATGCCCTCTCCCCGGACCTCTCCCGGCGGGAGAGGGAGATAAGAACTACGTTCTCCCGAAGGCAGAGGAGGATAAAAGCAGGAAACCGTGCCGGTGTTGGGAAAAGCGTTTTCGCCTCGGCCGTTATAGTGAATGTTGATTTGTTTGCCATTGAACAAGGCGGTGGCGGTTTTTTTGAATTGGGCGTCGTCTTTTAAGCGCCGTCCGATGGAGAGGAGTTTTATTTTTTTGGAAATATTGGCAGGTGTTTGATGCTGTATTTTAAACAGATCATTGATTCTTTGCTGTAGCTGGCTTATCTGCTGGCTGAGTAGGCCGGGGCTGATGTTTTGCAGGATTTGATGACAAATGAGCAGGCCGTTAAGTTCTTCGGCACTAAACCATAGGCCGGGCAGTTCGTAGGGCTTTTCTGCGTGTTGTTGATTGTAGAAGTAGCCGCCGCGTTTTCTGTCATAGTCCAAGGGGGCATTGAGATAATTCCTTAATTCTTCAATGCAGCGGGTTACGGTTGCTTTTGAACATTCCAGTTTGTCCATGATTTCTGTTAACGGAATCGGTGTGCGCCGATTGGTTAAGAGCCCATGTAATCGGTAAATTCTGTCGAAACGATCCATTTTTTTCCTATGTTGTTTATCGCAATCATAGTTCAATTCAATATATTCAAAAATTAATTGCCTTTTTAGTTGGCGATGGTACTTAAAATGAGTCAACTTACTTCCGCTATTCGCAGAAATCGACATACCAGAGGGGATTGCCGGAATCTAGGCTACAGGGATGTAATCTCAATATGTCATCCTTGGCTTCTGGATTCGCTTCGCGCTCTAACGGGTCCGGCAATTCGCCGGAACGACGCTGTTTGTAAGTGTTGCCCATTGGCAGAAGAATCTTGCCAATCAGGAAATGAGTTGGGAATTGCTATAGGTACGCCCTTCGACAAGGCTCTCCTGAGCATAGGCGAGGGGCTCAGGATGGGGTTTGTACATTAGCACACCCTACGCTGGGTATGAATTGTTCAAGTTAATAAATTATTGTTCCTAAAAAGGCTATTTCATTTGGCAAAGTGTTTGCGCAAATTTTTGAAACGTGTGACCATTTCATCGCGCATCTTTTTCCTGGCTATGGCGTGATGCGTTCCGCGCACCTGATCGCTTGAGCGCCGAATAGTCGAGAAGATAAGGGTGCCCTCGTTGGATATAGTGTAAGCGCCTGATACCGCTTGGGCGGCATTATAGGAATGACCCACAAAAAACTCCCGTCTTAGTATGTTTAGACCGGCGGGGCCACGTTCTAAAATACGGTGTTCCAGCACGAAGACCGGACGCTTTTGGACTTTTCTCTTGACCCAGAAGAAAGCATGCTCAATGTGTAGCGACTGATTTTTGGGATAGTCAAGGAAAGTGCGGTAGAGTCCGGGTAAATTTTTGGACAGAAGCGTCGAGGCCTTCGTCATGGCTTCCAAGTCGTTCGCTGCACTGGTTTTGATTCCTTTTCCTCGATCAAAGGGGGCAACGCCAAGTATGCCCGATTTAAGATAGGCTTTCATTCGTCCAGCCAGAATGTCACGATAAACCTTGGACAACGCTTTGGCCGAAGTTTGCCCGGACGTTATGGCCGTCCTGAGCTTGGCAATTTCTTCAGCGGACAGGTTGAACGATTCACCCCCGTTAAAATTTTTCAGTTGTTTGAGTTCGTTGGTGTCTGCTGATGTGAATACTGCTTTAGATAAACTCGCTTCAAGCTTAAGTGGATCAATACGACCTGAAGCAATCACATTGGTATCGGCTTCGAAGGCCCGTTCGGAAAGTACAAGGTCGGCGATTTTATAGGTGTGCATAGGCGCGAAAATGGCAAATGATTGCGCCAGCATTTTGTCCGTGGTTTCGGGTAAATCAGCCGTTATGATTTCGCCGGTCAACAGTTTTTTCTCATCCTCTTGCTTGAAACCGAGACTGGTAGCGATACCTGAGAGTTCGCCGAAGTCGCCGTAGGCGTACCCGCTGACAGAGACAAACAGCAATGCCAGAAAAATTCTGAAATTAAGAATACGCGCACACATGAAATAAGCTCCGGTTAATTAAGTTGATTAGTTTTGGTTGCTATATAGATAGAGTACCAGATTTACCATCAACATCATTTAATTAGCCAAGAGAGCGCGTATTTTCTTTTGGTGATTTTATAACGTGAACACTCGATCAGTCTTTTTATTCGTCTTCTGTGTTGCATCAACATTTGCATGGTCTCTGAAGTTAAGTTGATACGCATTAAATACGAAATAATCCTGCTCCAAAATATCTGAGTAACCAAATTCTCGTCCCTTGATATACCGGGCGCGCTCATGGGAATATTTCCTTTTCATAGTGCTCGTCTATGAGTTTATTAATGATTTGGCTATGATGGCCGAGTTTACAATCAAGTTAGAGTGAGCTATGAGAAAGGTTTTATATGGAATGCTCGGTTTAGTCAGTCTTACGGCCCTTGGAGCTACTCCGGAAAAAGATAAGCCGCTTGACCTAGGCGTCATCGATGTAGTCGGCGTTACGCCTCTGCCTGGCAGCGGTGTTGCTGCTCAAAAAATACCTGCGAATATTCAAACTGTTTCCTCAGATCAGCTGGAGGAAACCCAAAGCCTGTCATTAGCGCAATACATGACCCGTTTTCTGGGTAGCGTGAGCGTCAATGAAGCACAAAACAATCCATTGCAGCCGGATATTTATTATCGCGGTTTTGCGGCAACACCTATTTTGGGTTTGCCACAAGGCTTATCGACTTATGTGAATGGGGTCAGGTTTAATGAACCCTTTGGCGATTCCGTTAATTGGGACTTAATCTCTGAAAACGCGATTGATTCAATGGTCTTGTTTCCTGGCTCCAATCCTGTGTACGGCTTGAACACGCTGGGCGGCGCCATATCAATCAAGACCAAAACCGGATTCTCGGCGCCTGGACACCAGTTTGAAGCTTACGGCGGCTCCTGGGACAGGCACTCGGAAGAATTAACCAGCGGCTGGAATGATGGGACATGGGGTTATTTTTTAGACCTTCATAACTTTGGTGAACAAGGCTGGCGGGATTTTTCACCTTCATCGGCTGTACAAGGATTAGGCTCATTGAATTGGCGTGGCGATAAAGGTTCGCTGGATTTAACCCTGGCCGCTAATGATAATAATTTGAAAGGTAACGGCGCCGTGCCTGTCCAATTACAGGAACTGGACAGAAAGGCTGTTTTTACCCATCCAGACCAGACCACTACACGCATGTTTTTTTCTGAATTGGCAGGTAGTTACGATCTGACTGATGCTATTGAAGTCAGTGGTAATGCCTATTTCCGTC
The DNA here is from genome assembly GCA_963849195.1 of uncultured Gammaproteobacteria bacterium. Lineage (GTDB taxonomy): Bacteria > Pseudomonadota > Gammaproteobacteria > Methylococcales > Methylomonadaceae > Methylobacter_C. The sequence continues at coordinate 251,715 of CAWKGQ010000005.1, read as the reverse complement.
AAAATCGCATCAAAACGTTTAATGGCGATAACAGTGATTACGAAGATTGCGAACTGGAGGAAAATGAAGGTTTATTGTGTGAAGATCCCGGCGATGACGAAGAAATTGTTATAGATACCAACGGTCAAAATGTCGATGCTGTTGATGCTGTCGAAGGGGCTACCAACAATACCAGCCAAACTTACATGCGAAGTCGCGGAGGTTCGTTACAATCGGTGTTTAATCAGGATTTATTTAATCATGAAAACAATCTGACAGTCGGCACAACCTATGATTATGCCACTGTGCATTTTGAATCGGACACAGAGCTCGCGGCTTTAACAGAAAGCAGAGGCACAATTGGCAGCGGCATTTATGTCGATGAATCCAAAGTGCGACTCAATACGAATACAGAAACGGTAGGGGCATTTTTCACCGACAGCTTTTCCATTACTGATGACCTAACCGCAACAATAGCCGGGCGGTTCAACCATATTGGCATCAACATGGAAGATCAATACATCAACGATCCTGAAAATACGTTGAACGGATCGCACACGTTTGATCGATTCAACCCCTCTGCCGGGTTAACCTATCAAATTATTAAAAATCTGGGTGTATACGGTAGTTACAGCGAATCGACACGCGCACCGACACCAATGGAATTGAGCTGTGCTGATCCAACTGCGCCGTGTAAATTACCGAATTCTTTTGTTGCCGACCCGCCTTTGAAGCAAGTTGTTGCCAAGACCTGGGAAACCGGTTTCAGGGGAGACCTGGATGAATTGTTGGGTGAGGGAGATTTAAAATGGAATCTGGGCTTTTTCCATACCATTAATAATAACGATATTATTTTTCGCCGGGACGCTTCGAGCAATATTATCAGTCAAGGCTATTTTGATAATGTCGGACAAACCCGTCGCTATGGCATAGAAGCCGGAACAACTGTAAATTACCCACAATTGTTTAGTCAGATTGACGATTGGCATTTTTCGACCAACTATACCTATTTAAACGCCACCTTTATGAATGAGTTTGACACCGTTGATCCCCTGGACCCTTCTCAGGTCGCGGTTGTCAGTAGCGGCGACAGAATCCCTGGCATTCCGGAACATCTCTATAAAATGACTCTCGGTGTCGATTTATGGCAGAAAGTATCATTCGGTATTGACGGTATATACAGTGGCGATCAGTACTTTAGAGGCGATGAAGCCAATAACCATAACAAATTAAGCGGTTACTGGGTGTTCAATACCACGGCAGAGTACAAGGTGAATAAGCATTTCGCCTTGTTTGGCAAGCTCAATAATATTTTTGACACAAACTATAACTCTTTTGGTGTTTACGGGGAGGCTTCCGAGGTATTAGGGCCTGCATTTAACGATGGCCGTTTTGTATCACCCGGCGCGCCAAGAGCCGGTTGGATTGGCTTACGCTTGAGTTTGTAAATCAATTTCACAGGAGCAGGGACGCTCAACAGCAAAACAGTATCCTTTTCAATGTATGGCTCGGCGGTTAATCAATTAAAGCCCATTCCGTTCCCGCCCATGTCATATCCCATCGTTTCCCAATCCATATAGTCCTGCTCGTTCATTTCAGCCGTCATTCGATCCTCATTGGCTATATTATGTTGGTCTTGTAGTTGCAGGAAATTTTGATAAGATTGATCCTGTCCCCAAAAAAAGCATTGGCACGTAATGGCATCGGCATAGATGTAATAGACCACGCCATTTTTTTGATGAGGCACTATTTTGAGTTGGGTTAGTGTTTTAAGATGGGCCATCTTTGCGGGCGTGTCGGCCAGCTTCATTTTGAAACCTGCCTCGGTCAACAATTGTTCTGTATCCTTGGCTTTTTGGGCTTCCATCATGGCGCAGGAGGATAGAAGTCCACCCAGCATAATGGCGCCAAAAATTCTCGAGAGGCGGAACATATTTATGTTTGTTTGTGTGTTCATCAGTGGTAGTTCCTCTTTGTTGTTTTGTACTATTTAAGGATATGGAAAACAATTGAATTTCGATATGGCGACCATTGCGGGGTGTTGCGTGGAATGGAAGGGTAAAATCGATACAGTGGGGATTACCTTAACGCTAACCCCCACAATAGATCCAAATTACCCGTTCAATGCGGCCTGAATTTTAGCCTCGTCCTCATTGGAAAGGTTCGTTTTAAGAATTTTTCCGCCAGTTCCTTTTAACTCTTCAAGAACTTTGTCCGGCGCGGCTGTAGCACTCCTCAGCAGAACGAACAGTGACGAACTGCCGGGCGTCATAGTGGCGCCAAGTTCTTTCATGAAATTGTCATCGATTCCGAAGTCGGAGAGAGCGCCCGAAACCGCGCCCGCTGATGCGCCCACGACCATACCCAGTAGTGGATTCAGGAAGAGCAAACCAATCAGTCCGCCCCAAAAACCGCCGCTTACCGCCCCCGTGGACGTTAAGCTGAATGCTTGATGTAATTTGACTTTACCCTTTTCGTCCTTGACGACAACAACCGCATCTTCCAGATCCAGCAGATAATCTCGTTGCAGTTTCCACAACTGGAGACGGACTTCCTCTGCTTTATAAATGTCATCGTAACCGACGACTACTAATGTACTCATGATTTTATCCTTAATTATATTGTTTAGTTGCTATTGCGAGTGGATCACTCACCGAAGAATAATATCCTAAATTCAGTGATTCCACCAATCCTCATGACACCAATTGACTCCTATCAAGAGAATTAATGCAGTTAATTTATGCAACTTAAAATATTGCAGGGTTATCAGGTTGGGCAAAATACTGTTGTCAATGATGAAGACCTTTATCTAACTTTTAAAGACAGCGGATTAGAGTTTTAGCTTGCCCTTCAATTTCGCCCGAAAAGATTCTTTCGGAATCTTTTGGCGTCGAAGGTGTTCGTATTCTTGAGCCAATAGCATTATTTTTAATGGGTGAACTGGATGTCTTTTGACTATCTTGTTACGTGCTGATCATTTTATTCAAAACCTGCCTTGCCTATCAGTGTATTCTGGGCCAGGAAAGCCATGTGCTAGGCTGCTTTCGCTAAATTGTTTAAAGTCCGATGACATAAAAGTGAAATTTTGTTTTATACGGGATATTAAAAAACCACCCAATTGGGTGGTTTTTCTTAAACACTTGATGCAACAAAGTGGCAATTCAATTAATTACCGGACCTCACCAATGTTACTTCAATACGACGATTCCGGGAACGGCCGTCCGGCGTATCGTCTGAGGCTACTGGATTTGATTCGTCAAAACCCTGAGCAGATATCAGGTCTCGGTGATGGAATTACACGGTAAAAATACAAAAATGGCTGATTATTGAGAACCTATGTCTTTTTACTTGAGCATGAAAAGTACCATAAAGCTTCTAGCCTGATCGGGAAGCGCTTTACTGTCCACTACCTTTACGCACCGCAGCGAGAGCTTCATGCAGCGTCGAGAAAATAAATTTCCCGCCGATTGCCGAAGTAATACCATGCCGGTCCATATCTGCTCTCAGGAAAGCGTTGACACGCCCGAAGACCAATTTAATTTCGCGGCTCTTCAGATCGTCACACAGGTCACGCAAGGAACGTGCGGCGGAATAGTCGATGTCCGTCATCGCGCTCGCGTCAACCACAAACCAGCGTATCGGGGTCGGAGCGTGTTCTATCAATGCACGCACTTCATCGGTAAAGCGGTTGTCGTTCGCGTAGAACAAATCCGCGCCGAACCGGTATACCACCATCCCAGGCTCTGTCTCAAGGCCCGGCGTCGCAGATACTGGCAACCACCGGCCCGCCTTGTCGGACGCCAGCACCATCGTATGCGGGCGATAGCTGTGGCGTACATGCCGGAGCAACGATAATGTGACCGCCAGCAAAATACCCTGCTCAAGCCCAACCAGCGCCACTACCGTCGCCGTGACAATAGCCAGCTTGAACTCGCCTGGACTCTCGCTACGGATGTCGCGCAGGCTGCGGAGATCGACGAGTCCTACCGCGATAGTGAACACAATGCCGGCGAGCACACTCCGGGGCAGATACTGTAGCGGCCCGGTAAAGAACAAAAGCACCAGCAACACGATTCCGGCAAACACAAGTTGAGCGACCTGGCTACGCGCGCCGGCGAGATCCGCCATCGCAGTCTGTGTGGGACTTCCGTTGACCACAAACGCACCGGATAACGCCGCAGCCGCATTCGCCGCGGACAATCCCAAAATATCAGCATCCTCATCCACGCGTTCGTGATGACGTACTGCAAAGACGCGGGAAGTTGCCGCGCTTTGGGCGATAATGATCACGAAGCAGGATAAGGCGATAGGGACAAGTTTGAGCAGCTCGTCCCAGCTTACAACAGGGAAGGTGAGTGACGGCAGCCCGCCGGGTACCGGTCCAATGACTGCAATACCGTGACCGGCAAAATCGTAAGCATAGCTGGCTCCAATTCCTGTCAGCACAGCAAACAGAGGTATGGGCAGTCGTGGCAGAAAGTGGCGAAAGGCGAGGATGCAGGTCACTACAATCGCCGATATACCAAGCGTGGGAAGATTTACTTGTTGCAAACCGTCGAGAATCTGTTGTAGCTGACCGATCGTTTTGTGCGCATTCACGGGTATGCCGGACATCTCGCCCAGCACAGCGATACCGATCTGAAATCCGACGCCGGTAAGAAACCCGGCCAACACTGTACGCGAAAGAAAATCGGCGAGAAAGCCGAGCTTGAAAATTCTCGCCAGCAACAGGAGCGCCGCCGTCAGCAGAGCGACCATGCACACTAAAGCCATGTATTTTTCGCTGGCCTGCGGCGCCATGCCGGACAATCCACTGGAAAAAATAGCCGCAGTTGCAGAGTCAGCAGCGACGACCAGGTGGCGAGAGGATCCGAAGATAGCAAACATAACCAGAGGTAGCAGCACCGTGTAGAGTCCGGTTACAGCGGGTGTACCCGCAATACGGGTATAGCCAAGCACCTGCGGAATATTCATCGATGCCAGCATCAAGCCGGCAATAGCATCGCGGATCGCACCGCCTCGGTTTAAAGGCCGAAGGCTGGCGAAAAAGGTCAGCCGCATCGCCAACTCCGGTTAATTCTCCAATGATGTCCAGTTCGCGCGAGCGAACAAGTATGCGCTTTCAATCGTTGCTCTCTTTGTCAATCTTGCCATTCGATTTGTCCGCTTGCTTCTGCTCGGCAACATGGTACTTGTTGCGAATTTGTTCCATGTCCACATGCGTGGGTGGCAGCTTCAGACCCATATCGTCCAGTGTATCCGAGATAATTTCCGAGATGGCAAGATCGCGGAACCATTTATGGTTTGCCGGGATAATATACCAGGGTGCGTGCCTGGTGCTTGTCAGCTCCAGAGCATCTTCGTATGCCTCGATGTATTGGGGCCATAATTCTCGCTCGGAGTAGTCGGCATCGCTGATTTTCCAGTTCCGGGATGGATCATCGAGTCGCTGTTTGAAGCGAGCCAACTGTTCTTCTGGGCTAATGTGCAGCAAGAACTTCAGAATCCGCGTGCCGTTGCTTGCGAGTATTTTCTCGAAATCGTTGATCAGGTCATAGCGCTTTGACCAGACCGACTTTTCCACCAACTTGTGTACGCGCACAACAAGAACATCCTCATAGTGCGATCGGTTGAAGATAACTATCTCGCCCTTGCCAGGTGCGCGTTGGTGGGCTCGCCAGAGGAAATCGTGGGCAACTTCGTCCTTGCTGGGCTGCTTGAAGCCGAACACGGATGTTCCCTGCGGGTTTATACCGCTGAACAAATGCCGTATCACTCCATCCTTGCCGGCGGCATCCAGTGCCTGCAACACAACCAGCAGTGACTGATCGCCATCGGCATAAAGCAGATACTGTAGTTTGTCCATGCGGGCAAGGTGTTCCTGTATCTTCGGCATTGCCTTTTCGTGCGACTCGTGCTCACCGGTGTACGAAGGATCAATTTTGTTCAGATGAACTTTTTTACCGGGTTCGACGACGAATTTTTTACGATAGCTCATGATTGCGTTTCCTTTTAGCAACTTGTTGGATTGTCAACTGTCTTTAAACAATAAGGTTCACTTTCGTTTAGGAGATCGATTTGGTTCCTGCTTCCTTAGAGCTCAAATTGGCGCTGAATTATCTCAGTCCTGTTTCTCACAGGACAAGCCTGGAACCAGCGATCTGTCGTACTCCGTTTCCATGATGAACAGCGACTATTGTCAGCGCCCCAACAGTAACTTAACTTTTTGGGCCGCCTGCTCACAATCAATAGCAGATTTCTCAACGCGCCGACGCAAAAAAAGCCCAATGTTTAAACCTTCGCTTTCGCGGGAAGCATATTCATTAAGGGGAGCACATACTTCTTGCATATGCTGCTCGGCCTGCAATAATGCATCATGATTGCTGGTATCATCAGTTTCCAGCAATGCCATAATCTCGCTAGTCATGCTATTTTGCAACCGAAACACGCCTTCCACATAACGCGTAAACTCTTCCTTCGACTGGCCTTTTGCGCCATAGCCTCCCCAAAAAGGCGTGGCGCAACCTGCGAATATTAGAGTAATAGACATCAGCATTAAGCCTGGAAAATTAACCACATTTGTATTCCATTTTGTCATTTTACTCCTGCATAAGGCTTATTAGTGAAAACACTAATATACTATAGATTCAGTTTATCCAAGTACGAAAAAACCGCCAACAGTTAAAGATGCAGCGATACAAAAGCTTTGATATTTCCCCTGTTTTTTGTATTATCGAAGCATCGCTGGGTGTATACTCCATCAACTTTTTATCTATTAAAATTCAGTAAACACGGGGTCAAACTGATGACTGAAAAGACTGCAAGCAAATACCTGATCAACCTTGAAAAACACTTCGCCAATGACAACCCGGTATTACTGAAATCAGTAAAAGTCTTTCATGATCTTGATCAAATTGAATACGATCTTGGACTTATAGAAATAGATGAAACGACTGCCTGTAAAAACTCATGGTGGCCAATAATCAGTCTGATTGGGGGTAATTCAACTGCCAAATCCAGATTTATTAACAGCTATCTGGGGGCGGAGCAACTGCTCTCCGGTATTCAAGCATCCAGCCACAAATTTACGGTTTTATTGCATAATAGCCAAACTAACACGGCGACTTTACCCGGTACCGCACTGGACGTTGACCCTCGCTACCCGTTCTATCAAATCAGCAGAAAAATTGAGCAACTGCAAAAAGGTGAAGGTAATCGCATCAATTCTTATCTGGAATTAAAAACCATCAGTAGCGAGCGTCTAAAAGGCAAGCTATTCATCGATTCACCCAATATGAGCGCCTTACCAACAAATCCCATTAACTCAATGCTAACGAAACATATCGTTGAAAACTCTGATCTGGTTTTTGTTTTCACCGATGTAATTGAGTCGGCATCGCCAATGCTCGATGAATTAATACAGCATATTACCATTCACCAGGACTCCAATAAATTTGTTTACCTGGTAGACGAACCATTAGCAGCGCTCAATCCAGCCAAAACCAATGAAATTATTACTTCCTGGCAAAGAAAGCTATCCACAATGGGCTTGAATACCGGGCAATTTGTTATTGTATCTACCCAGCAAAACAGCATTAATCCTCTAAACAAAGTCGATTTTTCCGAAATAGACCAGCGTATGGCCAATGTTGCCTATGATCGATCCTATCGCGTTTTGGACTCGCTGGAAAAAAGCATACGCGATATTGAAAATGTGGTAATACCGGAAGTAAAAAAAGGCATTGCTCTATGGAAAGAGCGCGTCAACATATCCAGCCTAATTATTCTTTGCTTTATTGCTACCCTGGCAATTTTCGCTGAAATACAAATAGGAATTTTAGAATTTTTAATAGATCCTATCATTGGGCCGATATTAATCGTCATTCTGGCTGCGGTTATAGTGCCCATACATCTGCTTATCAGCAAATTACAGGCAAAGTTAATCATCAACAAGCTGAATGAACGCCAGAAAGAACTGCATTTAATGGAAAATCTGGCAAACCTCTTTGAAAAGAATCTAACCTTTGCACGCATGTTGCTGCCCGTTTCCGAACCGGCTGGTTGGAATAAAAAAATCAAAGCCCGCTTAACGCAGTTAACCGATAAAACCAAAGAACTGGTTCAATCATTGAATGATAACTTTGGAACTTATAATGAACAAACCCACACCGACTATAAAGAACAGATACACGCCGACCATAAAGAACAGAGCCACACTAACTATCTGGATTTATCGAAATTTAAAGAGTAGCTACAGGATATAAAGAACTTATAGTCGTTACAATCTTGCATGACTCGGCCTAACTTACCATGTTAACTATTGAAATAGTAAGACAATATTTGCCTTTGTGCTGGTTTGAACATAACCCGCTTAAGTTAACAAGATCAATGAGTTTTTTTAAACAAAATTTATTGTTCTATTTTATTGTTGAGTATTTTATGCAAGCGAACATGACAGACGATCCTTTCGAATCCTTTACTGAAGTAAGTATAGAAACACTGTTAACTCTTATTTTTATTGGTTTTATACTGCGTTTAAACAAGACCTTGTACGCCTACATACAAGTAACAACAGCCATTATATTTTGCGCAAATGTAGTTTCTCTTTTCGTCATCCCCGTTTTAATTTGGCTAACCGTCACTGAAGATCTTTTGAGCTATTACACTATGGCCTTACTGTTTTTATGGGAGTTTACGGTGATAGCCTATATTTTCAGAAAATCCCTCTCTATCAATTTTGCCGCCAGTTTAGCCTTATCGGTGTTTTATTTTTCAGTGGCTTATTTGGGCGCGTTTGCCATTGGACAGTTGTTGGTTTAATTCGCCGAAACGCTTTCAAGTTTATGTGTTGAGGTATTGTGTAATCAAACCTTGCAACTGATCTCTATCCAACTGCTGATTATCCACTTTAAGATAAGCCACCGCCTCATCGTAGTGTAAAGTAATTTCCTCTACACCGATGATTTTCAACATCTCGGCAACAAAATCGTTCGCTTCTTGCTCGTTAAGATTTTCTAATGCAGATAAGCAGATTCGCCCAGTAACGTGGTGGTTTCATGCTTAAAGAAATCAGTAACCAGCTCAATGCTGCCGCCGCGCAAAATAAAAACACCCCGGCTGCGCCAAATTCTCCATAACACCAGCCCCCTACCCCGCCACCAATACCCGCTCCCAAAAACTGACTGGTTGAATAAACACCCATTGCCGTGCCTCTTAAATCACCAGGAGCGGTCTTGGAAATTAACGAGGGCAAGGTTGCTTCCAGCAAATTAAAGCCGGTGAAAAACAACCAGAGGAAACCAATTATTGCGGGCAAACTATTATGAAACTGCATTAAACCCAAATCAGCCAAAACCAGTGCAGCAATGGCGCCGATAAAAACCGGTTTCATCTTGCGTTTTTTTTCCGCCAAAATCACAAACGGGATAATGGCGGCCATTGAGACAACAAAAACCGGCAAATAAACTTTCCAGTGCATAGCGGGCAGTAAACCGGCATCACGCATTAATAACGGCACAACAACAAAACTGGCCGTTAAGATGGCATGTAAAATAAAAATACCATAATCAAGTCTTAATAACTCATTGTTTTTTAATATAGTAAAAAACTGCCCTGGAACAAGCTCTGCATCCCGGTGTACTTTGGATTGTTGAGGATCGGGCACCTTATATCGAATAACCCAGATAGCCAGTAATGACAGCACAGCAATCAGCCAGAATATGCCATGCACGCCAATAAATCCCGCAATCACCGGACCTGCGGTAATGGCAACACCAAAAGACACGCCGATGCTGAGACCAATTAACGCCATCGCTTTCGTGCGATGCACTTCCTGAGTCGAATCGGCCACCAACGCCATAATGGGCGCGGCTATAGCTCCAGAGCCTTGTATGGCTCGCCCCAATAAAACCCCGTAAATGCTGTTTGAAAGAGCCGCAACCACGCTGCCAATCAAAAACAGTATCAAGCCTATGATAATGATTTTTTTCCTGCCAAATCGATCTGACATTAAGCCAAAAGGAATTTGCAGAATTGCCTGGCTAATACCATAAATACCGATGGCCATGCCGATTAATGAAGGCGTTGATCCCTCAAGTTGTTCGGCAAATAACGACAATACCGGCATAATCAAAAACAAGCCGAGCATACGCAAGGCATAAATGCTTGCTAAAGACCACGTTGCACGTTTTTCCGATGATGTCATCGGACTCGTAATATCCTGCACTTTTGTCAAAACCGGTTGCTCCTTTGCACCTAAAATTTCAATAGAATAAACGGGGGAGTTGTAACAACTACTCCCAGTTGTGTAAGTGTTCATTATAACAATCTTTCATCTGACGGGGTGTTTAAGGGCACGCCAGCGATTCTCATTTTGGCTATAACCCATCCAGTTTCGGGTTTTAACGGTAAGGGAAATTACGCATCAACTAGAGATGTGGGAGCGGCTTTAGCCGCGAAGAACGCGGCTAAAGCCGCTCCCACGATAAATCCATTTGTCCGGGTTATTTAGTTATCGCTCCTAAGTTGATGTCTATGGGGGAATATTCTCGCCATATCCATTATTCAAAAAACCGCCTTAAATACTTCCCCGTATAAGACGCCTCACACTCAGAAACCTGCTTAGGCGACCCTTCGGCAACCAGTGTTCCACCACCGTCACCACCTTCAGGTCCCATATCAATCAACCAGTCGGCTGTTTTAATCACATCCAGATTGTGTTCTATGACAATAACGGTATTGCCGTGATCGCGCAGGGTGTGTAAAACACCCAGCAATTGTTTTATATCATGAAAATGCAGGCCTGTAGTGGGCTCATCCAAAATATACAAGGTCTTGCCAGTATCGCGTTTGGAGAGTTCCTTGGCAAGTTTCACGCGTTGCGCTTCGCCGCCGGAAAGCGTAGTGGCGTTTTGACCCAGGGTAATATAACTCAAGCCTACCTCGGTCAAAGTATGTAACTTGCGAGCTAAAGTTGGCACGGCACTGAAGAATTCAGCCGCATCTTCTACGGTCATATCCAGAACCTGATTAATTGTTTTGCCTTTATAACGGATTTCCAGGGTTTCGCGATTATAGCGTTTGCCATTGCACGCATCACAATGCACGAAAATATCAGGCAAGAAGTGCATTTCAACTTTAATAACACCATCGCCTTTACAGGCTTCGCAGCGGCCGCCTTTAACGTTAAAACTGAATCGGCCGGGTGTATAACCTCGCGAGCGTGCTTCAGGGGTCGCTGAAAACAGCTCGCGTATCGGCGTGAATAAACCCGTATAGGTTGCAGGATTGGAGCGAGGTGTTCGGCCTATCGGGCTTTGGTCTATATCAACCACTTTATCAAAATGCTCCAGCCCTTCGACTGCATCGCAGGGAGCGGGAATAACACCAGCGCGGTTGATCAAGCGTGCCGCATGACAGTATAAAGTGTCGTTAACCAGCGTTGATTTACCTGAACCCGATACACCGGTTACACAGGTCAACAAACCAACAGGAAAGGAAATATCGACATTCTTCAGATTATTTCCATGGGCATTGCGGATAGTGATTTGTTTGTCTTTATCGACCGGTGTTAATGAATCGGGAATTGCAATGCCAACTTTTCCCGACAAATATTGACCCGTTAACGAATCTTCAGCTATTCAGAATATCATCCAGTGTACCCTGGGCAATGATGCGTCCTCCATGAACCCCGGCACCTGGGCCAATATCAACAATGTGCTGGGCCGAGCGTATGGCGTCTTCATCATGCTCGACAACAATAACGGTATTGCCCAAATCGCGCAGATGAAACAGGGTGTTGAGCAAACGCTGGTTGTCGCGTTGATGCAAGCCGATAGACGGCTCATCAAGCACGTACATGACGCCCACCAAACCGGCGCCAATTTGACTGGCGAGCCGGATACGTTGGGCTTCGCCGCCGGAAAGCGTGTCCGCACTGCGATCCAGCGTTAAATAATCCAGCCCGACATTTACCAGAAATTCCAGCCGTTCCTGGATTTCCTTAATGATTTTTACTGAAATTTCGCCACGCTGGCCCGGCAGAGAGAGCTGTTTAAAAAAAGCCAGGGATTTGCGGATGGGCAAGCGGGTGACCTGATGAATCGGCAATTCTTCAATAAAGACATTTCGGGCAGCGACATTGAGCCTTGCGCCATCGCACACATTACAGGGCCTATGAGACAGGTATTTTGCCAGTTCTTCGCGCACCATTTGCGAATCGGTCTCGTGGTAACGCCGCTCCATATTGGCAATAATGCCTTCAAAACGGTGTTTCTTTTTTTTCACTGAACCCGTGCCGGACATGAACTTAAACTCGATGGCCGCATTACCGCTTCCATAAAGCACAGCATCTTGAGCTTCCTTGGACAGTTCTGAAAAAGGCACTTCGGGGTCAAAGCCGTAATGCTGGGCCAAAGAACAGATCATTTGATAGTAATAGGCATTACGCCGATCCCAGCCGCGAATAGCCCCGCCTGCCAAGCTGATGTCGGGATTATGGACAATAAGATCGGCGTCAAAATGCTGTCTTACGCCTAAACCGTCACAGCTGCTGCAAGCGCCTTTGGGATTATTGAACGAGAAGATGCGCGGCTCCAACTCGGTCAGGCTATAGCCGCAATGCGGGCAGGCATAACGCTCGGAAAAGAGCAGTTCCGTCGCATCGTCGATACAAGCGGCAATGGCGATGCCGTCGGCGATACGAAGAGCAGTCTCAAAGGATTCGGATAATCTCAGGGCAAGATCGCCCCGGATTTTAAAACGGTCAACAACCACTTCTATGGTATGTTTCTTTTTCAAGTCCAAAGCCGGGGCTTCATCCAGGTCATAGACCGTTCCGTCAATGCGGGCGCGTATGAACCCCTGAGCACGCAAATCATCCAGTAACTGACTATGCTCGCCCTTACGGTCATTGACTACAGGAGCCAGCAACATCCAGCGTTGATCTTGCGGTTGTGCAAGGATGTGATCAACCATCTGGCTCACCGTTTGCGCTTCCAGCGACGTATGATGCTCAGGGCAACGCGGCGTGCCTGCGCGTGCATAGAGCAGCCTTAGATAATCATAGATTTCGGTGATGGTGCCGACCGTTGAGCGAGGATTATGCGAAGTGGATTTTTGTTCAATAGAAATAGCGGGAGATAAGCCTTCTATATGGTCGACATCCGGCTTTTCCATGATGGATAAAAACTGGCGCGCATAGGCAGAAAGGGATTCAACATAGCGCCGCTGACCTTCGGCATAAATGGTGTCAAAAGCGAGTGATGATTTACCGGAGCCGGAAAGTCCGGTGATAACAATGAGTTTATCCCTGGGCAAATCAATATCAATATTTTTCAGGTTATGCGTTCTGGCACCGCGGATGCTAATGGTATCCATCAAATAATTCCGGCAATTAAAACAACCCTATAATATACGTTCAAAGTGAGGTTAGTACAAACACGGGAGTGCATGATAAGAACATTTAATAAAACCACAACAAACAGATCGTATTATTCAGATTGGCCGCATAAAGATTCCGGGTTATTTTTTAAAGCCAATATGAACGTTGCAATGATTAAAATTCAATCATCCTGCTATAAAAATGTGCCAGTGCCGCAAGTTCTGTTATACCAATAATCCTTCACCTGTTTTATCCAACTTAAAATGCTCAAGTTTCTTATACAGAGTCGAGCGGGTAATCCCTAATCTTTTAGCGGCCAAAGAAATATTACCATCACACTCCTTTAAGGCGGTTTTTATGCCATGTAATTCCCAACTCGATAAACTCTTAATCGGTGCATCATTAATTAATGGAATTGACATAAACGATTGGATAAGATTAGTCGATTGCCAATCGACCTCATTTTGCTTAAGTTCGGCCATAAAATCCAGCGGCAAATCCTGTTTACTTATAAATGAATTACTCGCGGTATAAAGAGTGGCTCTAATCACATTAATCAATTGACGAATATTACCGGGCCAAGGATGCCGTTCAATCAAGCCCATGACTTCAGGGCAAATTTGAAACGGCTCCGCCGCGGAAATATTATTCAATTCACGCTGCAAAATGTGATGAATAATCATTTTTTTATCAGGCCGTTCACGTAATGGCGGAAGATGGATTTGCGCGCCATTCAATCGATAATAAAGATCGCGCCGGAAACGTCCCGCCTCTACCGCTTCAATTAATTGTACATTCGTTGCAGCAACGACCTGCACATCCACACGAATAGGCGAACATCCTCCTACCGGAGTAAACTCCGAGGTTTCCAGTACCCGGAGTAACGTAGACTGCAAATCAAAACTCATATCACCTATTTCATCCAGAAATAAAATGCCTTTGTCAGCCAACTTGAATTTTCCAGGCTTGCCATTATTTCGCGCCCCCGTAAAACTACCGGCTTCATAACCAAATAATTCGCTTTCTATTAAATCGCGGGGTATGGAAGCACAATTGATGGCGATAAAGGGCGCATTCTTCCTAGGGCCTGCCTGCTTAAGCAGATTGACAAAATGATCCTTACCGACGCCTGATTCACCCGTAATCAAAATAGGGATTTTATGCTCTTGTAGTTTTACGGCTTTTTGAATTTGTAAAGCCAAAGCATCTGAAATTCCTGATTCGTTTTGCAGGTTTGCTTGTGTTTTTTCCGTTTTAAAATGGATTCTTTCTAACACCCGTTCTTGAGCGCTTTTGCTTTGCGCTAATGGCAAGTTAGTATTCACCAATACACAAATTAAATGAAGAAAAGCAAACAGTGAGTTCATACATTCGTGATGATTGCTTACTAAACCTATTACAGCCAGTAAGCTGCCTGCATCATCCAGCAAAGGATAACCAACAGTAGTAAATGGGTGCAATACACTTAGAAAATGTTCCATCCCCTGGAATGCAATCGGCTTTTTGAGTACTATTGCTGTACCGATACCATTATTACCTAAAACAGGTTCATGCCAGATAGCACCTTGGCTGTACATTCCTGTCATAAATGAACTGAGTAGATGTTTTTCACCGGTCACATACAAAAGCCTTCCATCTGCGGCAGTTAGCACCATCATAACGCCAGCCTCATGGAGAAAAACAGTGAAGTTGTGACTTAAATGTTTGATTAATTCTTCTATGTGTCTCACTTGATGATCGGTATCGACAGTATTGTTGGTTATCGGATACTTTTCCCAATTAACATAATTACCCAGTGGCAATTGGTAATCTTCCAGGCAACGTCGCCAAGCATCGGTCACTTCCGGGCGTACCCAATCGCCCTGGTCGGGAATCGAACGGGTTTGATTCATCCAATGCCATGCCTGAACAGGGCGATCAACTTCAAACTCAAGCGTATGTCTGACTAACAAAGCCTCTTGAATTATTCTTACTTTATTTGGAATTTTGTAATCAATAGTCATTGTTGTCTCTTGATGGGTAATGCTTGAGGATAGTATCGACAAAAAACAATAAAATTTTGAATTTTAGTGAGTTTTTATAACTACGGTAAAGGAGGATCAAGATAACAAAAGTAAAAAAAAAGACAATGCGGCATAACGACGCATTGCCTTTACGCTATTAAGGAATAGCGAATGCTCATATTTCAGGGCAGTTAGGGAGGGGCAAAACAACTACGGTCAATCAAAACGAAATATAAATGAATAGTGTGCGTAGGATAGACAGAGCAATAGCGAACCGCACTAACAAATGCCCGGTGTGATGCCGGTCAAGAAACAACCGCAAGTGATTGCAGGACGCTATTGCTCGTTCTCAAAATCAAAAAAACAAGTGGCCTTTTGTTAGCTGTTGGGCAACCAAAAGGCCGCAGCGTCCACGCTTTTCAGGCCCTAGGATCCTCACGGGTTGCAGCCGCCCATTCCGGTGAGTAACCGTCCATAATCGAGGTATCGGGTACCTCCATAATAACGGTTTCCGTGGTCATCATCGTACTTACAACACTGACGGCATTACGTAACGCCAGGCGCATCACTTTTACCGGATCAATAATGCCGATTTCCAGAAAGTTACCGTAACGATTACGCCGGGTGTCAAACGTAAAATAGTCGTCAGCCTGGGCATTTAACGTCGCAATCACGGTTTCACTATTGAATCCGGCATTTTGGGTTATTTTTTGCAAAGGAGCGGTCAAAGCTTGCTGTAAAATTTTGAATCCTTGCTGTTGCTCGGCATTTTCGCAAACCACACCATCAAGCGCCTTGATGCACCGAAACAAGGCCACACCACCGCCAGGTAGAACACCTTCTTCAAGCGCGGCTTTAGCAGACATATAAGCGTTTTCAATTCGTACCAGGCGCTCTTTTATTTCAAAATCAGCCATCCCACCGACGCTAAAAACGCCTGTTCTACCGGCTAATAACACAAGTCGATCTTCCAATTCTTCAAAGTCATGCTTATTACCGGTTGCCGAGCCTTGTCCAGGTTTTTTAGCTAAGATGAGATCAGCTTCTTTCCGTAAGGTTTCAGCGCATTCTTTGATAGCCACTTGATCACCCTTCGCACCGATGATCGTCGTTGAACTCGCGGTAACCACCACCCGTTTTGCTTGTCCTAGCTGTTCCAAGGTAACATCCTCAAGCTTAGGCGAACTGTAGTCATCAAGAATCGCTTGACCACCGGTTAACAATGCCAAATCTTTAAAACGATTAAGGCGTTTATCACCAAAACCGGGCGGCTTAACAGCCACTACCTTAAAAATTCCGCGCACATGATTCAGCAATAAGCCGGTTAAGGCTTTATCAAGCACATTTTCAGCAATGATCAAGAGCGACCGCCCTTGTGCTTTAACCTCTTCCAAAATCGGAACCAAATCCATCAGATCATCAATGTCACGGTCGTAAAGCAGAATATAGGGATTATCCAGCACCGCTTCTTCGCGGTTTTTATCAGTCATAAAATAAGGCGATAAGAACCCTTGTGGATACTGTATTCCTTCTACAATTTCCAGTTCGTCTTGCAGACCATTGCCCAATTGGAAGGATAATGTTCCTTGTTCGCCCAGTTTATCCAAGGCTTCAGCTAATAGCTTGCCAACGCCCGGTTCATCTTTAGTGGCCACCACCGCAATTTTTTCTATCCAGTCCGCGTTAACGCCGGTAACCGCTTTGTCTGCCAAAGCTTTTTCCACTAAAGCCAACGCATTATCCAGCCCTATTTTTAACTGCACCGGATGAAATCCGGCAGCAACGCTTTTTAAGCAGTCTTGCGCGAGTTTTTGTGCCAGTACAATCGCGGTAGTGGTCCCGTCACCGACCTGCCGTGACACTGCACCGGCGACATCGCGCAGCATCCGTCCGCCCAAGTCGGCAATTCTATCGTCAAAATTTATCGATCTGGCCACAGTAACACCATCTCTCGTGAAAATAGGCATAATGCCATCGGTGCGATGCTGAATCATTACGGCAGGACCGCTACTTCCCATAGTGACAATCGCGGCACGAGCGACTCTATCGATGCCTGCCATCATTTTTAAACGCGCTTCAGGGTTGTAAATAATTTGTTTACTCATGGCTAGGGTGTCTCAATCAGTTATAGTTTTGAATTCAATTTCATTAATGTTTGCCCTACTTGCGCCCTGGATTGATGTGTACGTCTTGAATTCGCCCAAGTACGAATAAGGATTTTTTCCCAATAATCCAATGTCCTATTAAACTCTGTTTCTTCTTCGGGGGTTAATTCCTGATTCCAGAATTCTTTTAACTCCTGAACCCGTGCATCGCCGATCTTGTTAATAAGATCGTATTCTTGTACCACTAATTTTCTAATGGTTTCATCCAGTTGCTGAACCATGCCTGCAAGAAACTCTTGATCTCTCTCGTTCATCACTACCTCAACAATGCGTTATTGAGTTGAAAGCCAGTTATGTCACGAGCCACTAGGTAGAAATTTTTCCAGATAAATCCTATCCTTTGGGATGCCCATTTCCGCACACACGGCAAAAGTGGCATCAACCATACCGGGCGGCCCGCATAAATATAAATCAGGCCTGGCGCTGGTTTCCTGTAAATCGCGGCGTAAAATATCTACTACGCTGCCTTTTTCACAGTGCCAGTCATCCGTACACTTCCAAACGCAGTTTCTCAGTTCCAGCGTTGGCATTTCAGTCGCCAGCTGATCCAGTTCGTCCAGATGAAAAATTTCGGCTTCTGTATTAACACCGAAATAAATAATGCACTTTTGCGGTTCATCCCATTCTTTCATGCGTCGAACCATTGATAAGATCGGCGCGAGTCCTGTGCCGCCCGCAACAAAATAGCGAGGTGTAAAGCCGTTTTCTTTTAGTCCAAAAATACCTGACGGTCCTTTAACATGTATTCTTTGACCTACTTTGGCATCATTTTTCAAATACGTTGAAAACATGCCACCGTCTACTATGCGTATCAAAAACTCCAAATCACCCTGTTTATTGGCAGTGTTGGCCGGGGAATAGGAACGCGTGGTCGTGGTGCCCGGAATTTCTAAATCAAAAAACTGCCCGGAATCAAATTTAATGGTTTTATCATCACCCGTGCGCCGAAGTTGAAACTTCATCACGTTAATGGAGATCTGTGATAATTCAACCACTTCCGCCTCAAACATCAGCCCCTCGGGTGAAAATGAAATCCGGTCGAACGTGTAAGGGACTTCAACTTCTATATCCGTCGATGGATAACAACGACAAAGCAATACTTCACCTTCTTCTTCCTCTTCATACGGCAGCGCCTGAGAACTGACTTTACCTAAAACGTAATCGCCTTCAGCGCAAAATCCCTTGCACGTCGCGCAACCGCCTTCGCGGCACGACGACATTAAATAAATATCCTGGCGCACTGCGGCGCTGATGACATCCTCATCTGACCGGCAGTCAAAGGATACTGACTCATTATCCTGGGTCATAATGGTTACTTTGTGCGTGCTTGCCATTACTAAAACTCCTGCTTTATTTTTTATTTATTATTCTGAATAAGAACATTAAAAAATGCCAAAACGTGATTCACTGCACGCCTGGACGCATCCAAGGTTAAAGAGCAACCTTCCTGAACGAGTTTATGGTCTCGATAAATAGTCCAACGCCACATAAACTCCAGGTCTTCGGTATAGGCGGTATAAGGATGGATATCATAGAGCTTGGTCGGCTCAATATTAATTTGTTGATGTACTACCCTTTGTTCCTTTCGTTCTTGCAGGTGTTCAGACTCATTTGCAATCGGTATCATGATGTGTGCTGTTCATTATTGATTATTGAAGGTGCAAAAGCACCGCTCATAACGGTACTTTTGCGTATTGCCAAAATGTTTATCCCCAACCCATACCTGTAAGGAATAAACATTTCAAACAAACCGGGTGACTACTGATTACTGTAGCGTAACAACTCTAACACCACGCACTTTACGCAATTCCTCTAAAGGCAAGGCGTAGTAATCCGTATTTCTTAGCTCCATTAACTTGGTGCCTAGCAGGCGATCAGTGTCCATGAAGACATTGACAGGCATGACAGGCGGTTTGCAAGCCAATCTGAAATTGATATGAATGCGTTCGGCCTCATACATATCGGTACATGCATCCATTTTAGCGACAACTTCGTTGGCAACTTGCTGAGCATTGGAACCACAGGTACAGCTGTTAAGAAATTGGGTATCGTTAAATTCTTTATGTTTTAACAACGCCACTTTTTCTTCTATTTTGCACTCAATCCAAAGCCCATCAAGCTCCAGAGAGTGATCAGTTTTAAACGGACTCATATGCTTTGCACGAAATTCAGTCAAAAACACATGACCTTGTGCCAATGTGTTAAGTCCGGTGATTTTTTTAACCCATGCATCACGGGTAGGATTATCATGAATTTTAGCCATTGCTCTCTCCTATGCGGTTTCCAAATCTTTCAGTTTGACATCAAGACCCATCAATTCTGAAGTGATGGTAAAAGTTTCACCTAACGTATAGGCTCGACCAATAGTTGAAGATACATCCACCAAAAGATCATAAACACTGTAGTGTTTACCTAACAACTCAGAGACTTCATTACAATCGACTTCAATTTTACCAGTCGCTTTCAGCCACCAGTATCCGGCACGGTCTTCCACGATCAGGGTTGGATTATCCGCTTTACGATCACCCAACAAGATTTCTTGAACGACCGAGTTTATTTCATCCGATTTTTTCAGTACTAAAACCACTTCGTTACTTTCTTTAACGACTTGATTTTCTTCAGCGAAGTATTCATCAGCAAAGGCTTTGCCTGTTTTTGCCATGATACCCGCGCCGTACGCATTTGAACTTTTAGACATAATAATTCCTTATTTAAGACCTGTTAAAACTGTTTTAATCAGTGCTTTAGTATCGACTTTGTAGCCGATTGGATCGGCGTAATCGCGTTTCCAGTCATCAAACACCCGCTCTAAAGCCGCTTCGATAGCCTCTTTGCTGGTGACGCCTTTAATTTCAGGAATTTTCTTGAAAATACCCATGAAATCTTTCAGCGCGTTGACGGTTCTAGGCAACCATTTATCGCTCCAGGCACGCATTAAGCGATCATTGTATTCGCCAAATTCCGGGTCAGCACTCAAACAAGTGTGGAACATGTCGGTAGTAATGCCTTTGGTTTGTGAATGATATAACTGCATTTGATTGATAAAGAACGGTGTCAAGTTGTCACCGTAGTAAGACGACAATCTCAGGAAGAACTCTCTACGTACAAACTGGCCGAACAAAGGATCGTAAATCATGTGTCCCGAGAACAAAATTTCGTTCCAGTCATAGGTTGCTTGCCAAATATCTTCAACAACTTCTCTTGCACCCTTGTAAATTTGGCCTTTAGTCCACTCATTTTTGGGTATATCGGTAGACTCAGGAAACCCCGGCACTAATTTTGCCAAAAAAGTTCTTTCCGCCTGAATCATTTGCGCGTTATCAACTTTATCCAGGCCAATCATTGCGCTACTCATGCGCAATGTGTCGCCCAAGCAATCGCGCACTACCGAGGAATGTGAATTGAACAAACCATATTCACTAAAACCAAAAGCGCCTAAATAATCACCCAGCACTTCATCACGCCAAATCGGATCGATTGAACGGACGTGACCATCGGCAGAATAAGCTTTCAGGAAACGATCGGTATAACGCCATTCTTCGGCTTTATCTTTCACATACAGCGCATGCCAGCGAAAGGCTGGATCACGATGTTTGTGCCAGTCCGTGGAATGCAGTTCGGTGGATTCATTACTCCAGGAAGGTCTGCCGCCGTGGAATTTTTGCGTCCAGTCACCCCAATCCAAACCACCTGGAATCCAGTCTGGCGTAGGCTGTGTATAGCAACATAAAACTTCATATTCGTTTAAACGACGACCGCGCGGCGTTACGAAATAGTTCATTTTACGTTGCGTTTCCAGGGGCTGATCCGGAATGGCTGCTAAAATCACCGCGGCAATTACAGGATCAGTCAGACCGCGTTTACCACCACTTACTTCTATTGACATAAGTTCACTCCTTTATAAATATTGGTTACAGTGCTTTCAAAGGATCAGCAAATACGCAGCCGATCTTTTTGATGTCATCTATAGTCCACAGTTTGCCGTCTTTGTTAGTGTGTGGCTGACTAATTAAAGTCTTGCCATCACTACGCAGACCATGCCCTTCCGCAATCACTTCCGATAACTCACGACCTTCGTATTGTTCCCAAATGTTTTGGCATTCATAACGCTCAGGCTCGGACAGCCACATGCGCTCACCCCATGGATCACTGAACGAATGCTTTTTTCCATTCAATTCAAGCACACGCAAGGTACTGGCGCCTTTGCAATAGCTTGGGCAGAAAGGCACTTGTGAAACGCGGTCTATATAAATGGGGTGGTTGTTTTCGGCAAACCATTGCAGTGGCAAGAAGCCGCTATTGGGGTCTTCGCAGCCGCGAGCGCGCCATTCTTCATACACTTTACCGTACATGTCGTACCAGCCTGGGTAGTTGGCTTCGTACCATTCCGCTTCTTCAGCCGTTGGCAGAGTCAAACGGAAGAAGCCGGTAGGCCATAATGCATAAGCAATCATGAACAAATCATGGTGAGCCCAGTACGCATCTTTTTTTGCATCGCGTAAGCTTTGTGGTGATTCAACACCGTATTTGCCCAAACGGCCGATCCAGATGCCGCCCCAATCTTCGTATACCCAACGGTTCCAGGTTTTAACCCAAGGCTCAACTTTAAAATGACTGCCGTATTCAAACATCATGCCTAGAACAGGCGTAAAGTATTTTTGTTGCGTCCAGAAAGCATTGTTCAAATCGGTATTCAAATATTTTGAAGCCGCTTCATCATTGGCAATCGACACAATCGTTTGATAACCGTTCGCCATGTGGCGTAACTCATCGGTTTCAATCGATAAAAACACAGTCGGTGTCATTTCATCGCCATTGGCTGACGCCCATTCGGTCACTGCAACGATCAATGGGTTGGTAAAACACGCTTCACCGACCAACTGCAAGTTAATGGAACACTCAACCGCATCACCGGAAATAAAGCCATCCGAGAATACCCGTTTCATGCCCTTCCAGAGTGGACCGATAGCACGAGTACGACGGGCATCATTATGTCCGGCAGCGTCTTGACCTTGCTTGGCAAAGTAGTAATTGATATAGCCGCATTGATTGGTATGACGAATTTCATCCAACACCTGGCCTAAATAACCATTTTTTTGCTCGGGCGCGGTCGCCGAATCCCACAACATACCCGTTGCGGCAATGGCGTTATACTCACCCACTTCCAGAAAGTTTGAGATAACTTTCATGGACTCATTCCATTTAGGATGCACACGATTAGCGGCATCGACACGAGTCAAAACATCCTGCAAGCTACCGAATTGACGCTCGTCCTTAACCGATTCCATCCTGGCATATTCTTTAGCGATTAGCTTGAACTGCTCCTTGGTATCATTGGCCATTTTGTATTTGGTCGAATATTTGGTTCGATTTTTATCAAAATCCCAAGTGAAACTTTGCATCCATCTGTGCACTTCTTGAGCGCCTACGCTTACTGGCGCGCGATTAACTGCAAGCGCATCCGTTGCTGCTTTAGTTGCTGTACTTATAGTCATAGAAACTGCTCCTGTTTATTTTAATTAAGTTAAATAAGGCCATCGATACGATGCAATCTCAGGAAACTTGACACGTCTTAATGCTGGTTACCAAGGCTGAACAATGACCTGAAATAGCTAAAGCAATAGCTATGCCAAACTTTGTTTTATATAAAATAACTATATAAAACAGCATGATAATGATGATGTGTGGCGATATTGAAAGCTCTGAACACTGTCTAGTAAATAGACAGTGTTCAGTTACTAGACGTACAGCCTGCAAACCTTGGGTCGGTATCGAATATCACCTGATACGCTTGCATGCGCCAGACTGCGACAACTTGCCGCGCGGCAACCTGTCGCGCGACAATATGTCATATTTTATAAATGAAAATAACAGGTTAGAATTATCTCAACTCTTAATCAGTGCTACCTCCTAAAGGGTAAATAGAGTTTTTGTGCGGCCAACTCCATTGGCCGCATTTTTTTTGCCCGCCGATCAGCCTCTCGCCTTTCTTGAGACATTTTGTCGCGCGGCAACATGTCGCATGTTTAATTTTCCCCGGTCAGGCTAGAATCAAGCCACATCTTATCTAACGTTTTATCTATACCTTTTTAATCAAGGAACATGCCCATGTTTAATCAACCGGACTTTTTTACTATTCGCCAGCTTGACCTGGAAAACAAGCTGATTTTGCCGACCACAAAACTCTATAGCCAAGTCAGTTTTCAGCTTAATGCCTTGTATCAGGATATTCATAGTGCATTGATTGATGCTCACAGCGTTGTGGCAACTGCTGCCAAACAGGTTTACGAACATCCTGTTGAAACGCTGACCGCTTGGTATGAGCAGACTACTCATACCGGCATCGCCTTATATGCCCAGGCTCAAAACTCGGTGTTGCCGGTTTATCAGAACTGGCAAGTTAAGGTGACTACAGGCAGGGGGAAAACAGTCCAGTTTGTACAGGCTTTTTGGGACAACCCCGAACAAGTGACCCTGGCGACTTTTGAGCCGGTGACTCGCTATGCGGCTATCGTCACTGAACAGTCGGAGCGGTATTGGCAAATGTTTCTGGATAACCCCGAACAGTTTATGACGACCGCACTCACCCCGGTAAGCAATTATCTAGCCTCGCTTAGCGAAAATGCCGAAGCCGTCTTGATTAGTAATTACTATGTACTAGCGGATTTGTTCAGTTTGTTAATGGCGCAACCTTCGGCGACCTTGCAGACTTTGTATCGCAATGCCTTGTCGGCTTTGCTTGATGTTTATTTTGATGCTGTTTCGTCGTTATTGGTCATAGCGTGAAACTTTGTAACGAATCTGCGTTATAGAGAAATAAACGCATATGACATTACTCTTTCGTTGCTTAATTATTCTTCAAGCAAAGAAAGGGCAGTTCAGGGGTAAGCTTGTCGGTTCTTCGACTTCGCTCAGGAGAACTTTGTAGAACAGTTGAACTATGAAAGGCTTAACCGTTGATACTTTAGGAAGACTTTGAGTCCTGGGCGCAGTCGAAAGGTCAGGGTGAACAGTTAAGCCTTATTGCTAGTCCCAACTTTAATGGGAAGCTATAGTCCAAAATATGCTCTCAAAACACTATTTAGTTTTTTGATTAAAAACTAAACTAAGTATTCAATTCCAATGATTCTTTTTCAATAATTGCCAATCTTTCCGATTCAATCCCAAGTAACAATTTGCCTTTTAACAATCCGACCAATTCCCTGCCAGCCATGGTAAATCGCCAGCCATGCAGTAATGGACATTCGTCATCGTCATTGAACAACAGTACTTCAAGATCTTTACGTGTAGCGAGAATGGATGGATTTAATGCGTTTTCTTCAGCGCGTATTCTTACCAACGCCGTTAAAATATCCAGTATGGCTTCTTGTTGCTGGGTTTTTTTAGCGGGCCGGTCTTTTTCATTTAAGGGGAGAGGGGCACGGTTCTTGGCAGCGGTAATTAATTGGCACAGTTCTCTGCCATAACGGTTAACTGCTCGCTCATTAATACCTCGCACATTAACTAAGTCCTCAACTGTTTCGGGTTGCAGCTTAGCTAAGTCAAAAAGTAATTCATCACGCAACAACCAGCTTTTTGGGCGATCCTCTGATTGCGCGGTTTTTTCTCGCCATTGCGCCAGAGTTTGAATAATGGACAACTGTTTCCCGGTTAGTTTATTTTTACCTTTAATTTTAAACCAGGCTTTTTCGGGCGCTACCGTATAAAGCGCTGGATTTTCCAGCTCGGCAAAGTCATGTTTTAGCCAATCAATTCGCCCCAATGCTGTCAGTTTTTGAACCATAATTTGATAAATCTGGCATAAATAAATCACATCATCAGCAGCATATTCAATTTGCGCTTCGGTTAATGGCCGTTTGCTCCAATCCGCCCGGGTGTGGGCTTTGTTCAAATTGATACTTAGCAAGCTGGAGACCAGCATGGCATAACCTGGATTATCCTGAAAACCCAGCAACGGTGCAGCGACTTGGGTATCAAAAATCGGTGCGGGTAATTTGCCGGTCAATTGATAAAATATTTCCAAATCTTGCCGGCAAGAGTGAAATACCTTGACGATGGCAGGATTGTATATCACCTCAAAAAGCGCATCCAGTTTAGGTAAGGCTATCGGATCAATACAGGCAACCCATTCGGGTGTCGCTATTTGCAATAGGCAAAATTTGGGGTAATAGGTTTTTTCACGTAGAAATTCTGTATCAAGTGCCAGCCAGGGTTCTTTTTTTATTTGTTCACACAATATGGCCAGCTGATCAGGAGTGTTTATATATTGGATAGTTGTCATAGGCTTAAACAAATAGTTATTGAAATTAGCCGGAAATCATAAGCATAGTCATCATAAATGAACGACTGCCAGACAGTTCCGGTAAGTTTAAAGGATTACATGGCTAATACGTCCAAACCCGCATTAAATAAAATAATCTCCCCTTCGGCTTGCTGACTACGCATAAGCCCTGCAAAATCAAATAATTGTCTATCTGCTAATTGTGATGGTGCAACATTCTGAAGGCTGGTAAAGATGGTTTCCAGACGTCCAGGAAATTGTTTATCCCAGCTTTTTAACATGACTTTCATGGCCTGTCTTTGCAGGTTTGCCTGAGAACCGCACAAGTTACAGGGGATAATAGGAAAATCCTTGAATGCAGCAAAGCGTTCTATTTCTTTCTCACGGGTATAAGCCAGCGGTCTGATAATGATATTCTTTTTATCGTCACTCAATAACTTGGGCGGCATGGCTTTGAGTTTTCCGCCATAAAAAATATTCAGAAAAAAAGTCTCAAGTATATCATCACGATGGTGCCCTAAAGCTATTTTGCTAACACCGTTGGCTTCTGCATACCCGTATAATGTTCCACGCCGTAAGCGCGAACACAGTCCGCAAGTGGTATTACCTTCAGGAATAACGCGTTTTACTACACTGTAAGTGTCTTTTTCAATAATATGATAAGGCACTCCCAAAGATTCAAGATAAGCGGGTAAAACATGTTCAGGAAAGCCGGGTTGTTTTTGATCAAGGTTGACCGCTATCAGCTCAAAATCAACAGGTGCGGTTTTCTGTAAATTCATCAGGATGTCTAATAGCGTAAAGGAATCTTTGCCTCCTGATAGACACACCATGACCTTATCGCCATTCTCGATCATGTTATAGTCGGCAATCGCATCACCGACACTGTGCCGTAAACGTTTTTGTAATTTGTTAAATTGAACTCTGGATTTTTGCTTTGGATCTGACATGGTCAGAATTGTATTGGATGATGAAGGAGAAAAGGGAAATTGGGGTTCATAGCTTGTTGAGCCCCAATAAGAAAAGCGTTAGTCGTTATAACGCTGAAAAATTAATGTTGCGTTGGTGCCGCCAAAACCAAAACTGTTCGACATTATGGTATTTAAGGTAATGTTATCTTTACGTTCACGGACAATGGGAATACCTTCAGCGCCCGAATCAAGCTGGGTAATGTTAGCTGAAGCGCTGAGGAAGTTTTCTTCCATCATCAACAATGAATAAATCGCTTCATTAACACCGGCCGCGCCTAAAGCATGACCAGTCAGTGATTTAGTGGAACTGACCCAAGGCACATTGTCTTTACCAAACACCATACGCAGGGCTTCCAATTCCTTGGTGTCGCCTACCGGGGTACTAGTGCCATGCGCATTGATATAATCAATCTTGCCATCCACTGTAGCCATGGCTTGTTGCATGCAGCGCACGGCGCCTTCGCCTGAAGGTTGAACCATATCATAACCATCAGAGGTTGCGCCGTAACCGACCAGTTCGGCGTATATTTTGGCGCCACGCGCTTTGGCATGCTCAAGTTCTTCAATGACCAACACACCGCCACCACCGGAAATAACAAAACCATCCCGGGTTTCATCATAAGGTCTTGAGGCCGTAGTGGGAGTATCATTATATTTGGAAGATAAGGCGCCCATGGCGTCAAATAACACCGACATGGTCCAGTGTATTTCTTCACCGCCACCGGCAAACACCACATCTTGCTTGCCCATCTGGATTAATTCCATGGCATGACCAATACAATGGGCGCTGGTCGCACATGCTGAGCTAATTGAGTAATTTACGCCTTTAATTTTATAAGGTGTTGCCAGGCAAGCAGTATTGGTGCTGGACATACTTCTGGGCACCATATAGGGTCCAACTTTTTTAACACCTTTTTCACGCAAGATATCGGCCGCTTCAACAAGATTTGAAGTTGAAGGACCGCCTGACCCCATCACCAGCCCGGTTCTGATATTAGACACTTCTGACTCATTTAAACCCGAATCATCAATTGCTTGTTGCATGGCAATATAGTTAAAGGCCGCACCGTCACCCATAAAACGTTTTATTTTACGGTCAATGAATGCGTCCAGATCTATATTAATGGGTCCATGCACATGACTGCGAAAACCCAAGTCCTCATAAACTTTTGCAAAAGTGATTCCTGAACGACCTTGTTTTAGGGACTCGACAACCTCTTTTCGGTTATTCCCTATGCTGGAAACAATGCCTAAACCGGTTACTACGACTCTTTTCATTTTACTTTTGACCTCTAGAAATCTTCTGTAGAAGTAAATAAACCAACTCGCAGATCGGTAGCTTCATAGATGACCTTACCATCTACTTCCATAGTGGCATCAGCTATACCCATAACCAGTTTCCGCATAATCAGTCTTTTTAAATTAATTCTGTATGTTACTTTTTTAGATGTGGGTAAGACTTGCCCGGTAAATTTGACTTCACCTACACCTAAAGCACGCCCCTTTCCCGGCCCCCCCATCCAGCATAAATAAAAACCTACCAGTTGCCACATGGCATCCAATCCTAAACAGCCCGGCATCACCGGGTCGCCCTGAAAATGACAGGCAAAAAACCACAAATCGGGATTTATATCCAACTCAGCAATGATTTCGCCCTTTCCGTATGCGCCACCTTCATCCGATATGTAGGTAATACGATCCATCATCAGCATGTTTGGCAGGGGTAATTGCGCATTTTTAGGTCCGTATAACTCCCCCCTGCCGGACTTCAATAGTTCTTCGCGCGTAAAACTATGCTGTTTCTCCATACTATTTCGTGTACCTTAGTAATTATTCTTTATGATATAACATCATATTATCTAACAGTCACTGAAAAAAATCAGCTCAATTTTTAGTGGGGGCACACATCAAACAGCAATCTTGTAATTTTTAATGCGTTTCTTTGTATCCGTTGCTGGTAAATGATAGCGTAAGACAAAACAGAGGTTACATATTTTCTGGTTTCTTTAAATGGAATTGTTTCTATCCAGATATCAGCGGGCATTGAGCTATCATTGGGTAACCATTTGACTACCCGGTTTGGCCCGGCATTGTAAGCCGCCGTTGCCAGTGCAAAATGCCCACCAAACCGATTCAACAATTGTTTATAGTAAAAAGCGCCGTACCTGATATTAACATCCGGATTAAACAAGCTATTTTCTGCCTGCCAAGAATCATTAAGAGTGCGGGCTATCTGCCGCCCCGTTTCCGGCATGATTTGCATTAATCCACGCGCGCCCACTGCAGACCGGGCATTCTTATCCAGCATGCTTTCCTGACGAATCAAGCCTAAAATAATGGCCGGATCCAGATCTTGCCTGTATGCATTGTTTTGAACCTGACTCAAATAATTTACAGGAAATCTCAATGCTAAATCATCCCAATAATCCGCTTTAACCAAAGTAATGATGGCAACCTGATCCCATTGCCACTGTTGGGCTAGTTTTGCGGCAATCATGAGTTGTTCTTTGGGTAATTTTTTTACGGCAAACCACCACTGTCGCTTTGCCTCCGCTTCGCGATTTAAGATTGTAAGCTCTTGAATAACTTTAAAATCAGTTTTTTGGGCCAGTGTATCGAGCGCATTGCCAGCCAGATAAACGGATTTATCAGCAATAAAATACGGTTTATTAACGGCATCCGCAGCCATAAAACCGTAAAAACTTCTATCTTCCGAGAGCCGGTTGTAAATAGACTGCCCCTGCAGCACATTTCCAGTTTCAACCAAGGATCGAGCTTGCCAGTATTGCCATCGTGGCTCTTGTTGCTCTTCAGTTGTTAAGCCCATCAGTGCGTGGGCTACATGTTGCCAGTTTTGTTCGAGCAAGGCTGCCCTGACTTTCCATTCCCTGGTTTCTGCATCAACGGCAACCAACCGATTCAGACGATCATATGCCCGCTTATCCCGGGCACGCGCCAACGCAAGCGCAAGTCTACGTTCAAGTTGTTGAGCAATCTGGTTATCTATATCTAAATTGCGTTTTCTACCATCCCAGATATTAATCGCCAAGTCCAGATCCGACTTGGCCATTCTATCCACGCCATGAGCAAAAATACGGCCTTGTCGCTCATTGCCGTTCAAAAACATTCTGTCCTGAATTAGTGGAGGTCTTTTATGAACCTGCAACCAAACTTCAGCAACGCCCTGCTCTGGTTTATCCAGCAAATGCTGTACATAGTTTGCTAATGGTTTATTGTCTTTCTTTAACGCCGATTCAAAGCGTTGCCAAATCAAATCCGGAGTAAGAACATGTGACTGCGTCAACGCCGATAGCAGGGAATCACATTCCTTAGGCTGAGTATTCCCTATGGCCCATAAACGTTTTGCTTCGTTCAAAGCCAGCTGTTGATTTCCTACTTTATAGTTTGCCCAATAAAACTGACATTCAAGTGCGGTATCATCACTGACTTGATAATAGCGGAGGAATTCGACCCAACTTTCATTATTAGCGAGATAATCCAGCCATTTTGAGCGCAGCAAATCGGCGTAGCGAGTATCTTTATAGGCTGATAAAAAGGCTAGAATTTTATCAGTTTGTGGTAAATTATTTTTCAACCACTGGTACTGCAGATAGGGATAAAGCGGGTAATCTGTCAACGTGGAACTCAAGCTTAAAAAGGCACTCTCATCGCCCTGTTCTACCAGTTTTTCCGCCAGTAAAAAATCTTGTCTTTGCCGGTCGAGGGTATTACTAATAACCGCGCTGGAAAAAAAACCCAAGCCACAGAATAACAAGCTTCCAAGCATGCCTTTTATATTCATATTTGTAACCATTTTGCACTTTACAAGATCCTGTATCCCACCCGCGTTATTATACGGTAATAAAATCAGTTGGTTTTACGTAAAACATTAATTGCAATAACATTGCAGATATCGACACGGATATTGGTAATTAGTTTTGTCAAGCAACGAAAAAACTTCGCTTTAGCAAATCCATGTGCTGGAACCTCAATTTGAACCCCAGATCAGTACTATCACCCTAAAACCGCACCCAACGTTGAGCAGTTTAACAGTCCATCTAGCGTCGATAATTTTTATAAAAGATGACTGTAGTATCCAGTTTTTTATGGAGATCCGTTAACTCCTCGCTGTCTTGCTGTTACTGTTAACATCTCTTGCATAAAACGACTCAGTTGCGCTGTATTCTGTTTAAGTCGGCGACAATGGTCGTCAAGCCACGCTTTTTTCGATTCTTCAGGCCCCGGAAACAATGCATTAACAACTACCCAACCTATGGCATGAAAAAATCGAGAATAGAAACGCTGATATATTTTTGCTTTTATCCGCGCCTGTTTGGAAGGCAACCCTTTTGCCTTGGTTGCGCTTCAAGCTTCAACTCTCCGCACACTATTGATTCTGATATATTTGGTAACTCCGCTATCTCTGTATGGTTTTTTCCTGCTTGTGTAATATCTCAATCTGATATCTTTGTTCTTGGCTTAGCTGTTTATGCTTCTCATATGATTTTTCGTCTTTGGCCGGGTTGAAAAAAGCATGAACCTATTTCGGCTAGCCTTCTTCAAATCCGATAACTATCGATTGTACTTTACGTTAAATGTAAGAAACCATTAAAAAAGGCAGCTTATAGCTGCCTTTTTTAACTACGTAAAAAAACAAAAACCGGTTAAAGTTTTTCTTTAATACGAGCCGCTTTACCTGTCAAATCACGCAAGTAGTACAATTTAGCACGACGGACATCGCCGCGACGCTTAACGGTGATCTCGCTGATAATAGGGCTGTGTGTTTGAAAAACACGCTCAACACCCGTGCCGTGAGAAATTTTTCTTACCGTGAAAGCAGAATTTAATCCGCGATTACGTTTTGCAATCACAATGCCTTCAAAAGCCTGAATTCTCTCACGCTCACCTTCTTTTACTTTAACCTGCACAACAACTGTATCACCTGGATTAAATTCAGGAATCTGTTTTAGCTGTTCTTTTTCCAATACATCAATAATATTGCTCATTACCACACCCTATTCAACTTCACTTTTAAATTGTTTCAGCAGATATTCCTGCTCTGCACTTAAATTTTTATTTTTTAACAAATCCGGCCGTCTTTGCCAAGTTCTACCCAACGCCTGTTTCATGCGCCAGCGGTTAATATCCGCATGATTACCGCTTAATAAAGCGTCTGGAACTGAACATCCTTCAAGTTGTTCAGGCCTGGTAAAATGCGGACAATCCAACAAGCCATTCATATAAGAATCCTGCCGGGCAGACTCCTCATCGCCAAGCACACCTGGCAACAAACGAGTCACCGCATCAATTACTACTAATGCAGCCAGCTCACCACCACTAATAACATAGTCACCGACAGACCATTCATCATCACAATCCATCACCACAAAGCGTTCATCTACACCTTCATAGCGCCCTGCAACCAAAATCAATTGCGAGATATCACAAGTTTCCGATAATAAAGCTTGTGTGATCGGCTTTCCTTGTGGACTCAAATAAACTACTTTTGCGGTGCCACTACCCGCCTGTTTGGCGCTCTTGACTGCATCGTGCAAGGGCTGGCATTTCATTACCATCCCCGGACCGCCGCCGTAGGGACGATCATCAACTGTTCTGTGTTTGTCGTGCGTATAGTCCCGGGGATTCCAAACTGACAAACTTACTATTTCGCGCTCTATTGCCCTGCCCGTTACACCGTAACTTGCAGCCGCTGTTATCATTTCTGGAAATAATGTTACAACGTCAAAACGCATGATGGAAATTAAAAGTCAGGATCCCAATCGACAACCATCCTACCGACATCAAGCTCAATATTAATTATTGTCTGTCCCTGTAAAAACGGAATGACCCGTTCCCGCTCTCCTTTAACAATAACAACATCATTCGCGCCGGTTTCCAGCAGACTGTCAACTATGCCTAACTGAACGCCCTGATTGGTTTCAACATTCAAACCAATCAAGTCAGACCAGTAATATTCGCCTTTGGCCACTTTCGGTAATTGCTCAGGTGTTATAAAAACATCCCAACCCATAAGACTTGCGGCCTGATCTCTATCATTAACGCCGTCAAGTTGTGCGACTACCGCTTTACCCTGCAGCTTGCCGTCAATAATAACGACAGATCTGGTTTCACTGCCTTTCTTTAGCAACCAGGGAGAATAATTCAAAATATTCTCTCTAATGTCGGTAAAGGAAAATACCTTAACCCATCCCTTTACGCCAAAAACGCCGGAAACTCTCCCAACGTTTATTTGCTGTTGCCTGGACAACAGTTTATGCAGCTGCTTTAAGTGCGTCTTTAATTAATCTTGCAACACGCTCAGAAGGTTGGGCGCCATTGGATTTCCAATATTCAACCCGCTCATTATCCAAACGTAACTTTTCTTCATTACCGCGTGCTAACGGATTAAAAAAGCC
The DNA here is from genome assembly GCA_963849195.1 of uncultured Gammaproteobacteria bacterium. Classification (GTDB taxonomy): domain Bacteria; phylum Pseudomonadota; class Gammaproteobacteria; order Methylococcales; family Methylomonadaceae; genus Methylobacter_C. The sequence continues at coordinate 218,519 of CAWKGQ010000005.1, read as the reverse complement.
AACTCGTTCAATATAACGACCGTCACGACCGCTTCTACTATCGGTTACAACAACGTGATAAAAAGGGCGATTCTTCGCGCCGCCTCTTGAAAGACGAATGGTTACCATCTAAGTTCCTCAAAACATTTAGTCAAAATTTAATCCGCTCATTCTACGCGATTTTACATTTAAGTGAAGAACAAAATGGAAAAAATCAAATAATCTTTCACTTTTCTTACGTAAGCATTTGTTAAAACAACAAAACCTACCTTCTCATGCCGCGTACATTGCTTTTTATGCCTCGTATCATATTGGCCATGTTGCCTGATTTAAACTTCTTCATCATTTTCTGCATCATCAAAAATTGCTTTAGAATACGGTTAACATCTTGCAATTCCTGACCACAACCGGCTGCAATACGCTTTTTCCGATTACCTTTTATCAAATCAGGATAACGCCTTTCCTGCATAGTCATGGAACCAATTACTGCAATCTGACGGGCCAACTCCTTATCATTAACCTTATCTTTCATCTCCTGAGGGACATTACTCATGCCGGGCAGTTTATCCAGCATGGAACTGACTCCCCCCATACTTTGCATTTGTTGCAATTGCTCACGAAAATCTTCCAGATCAAAGCCCTTACCTTTCTGGATTTTTTTGACCAGTTTCTCGGCCTTTTCCTTATCAACCTTCTGCTCAATCTCTTCGATCAGACTCAGCATATCTCCCATACCTAAAATACGGGAGGCAATACGATCAGGATAAAAAGGTTCCAGAGCATTGGTTTTTTCGCCTACACCAATAAATTTAATAGGCTTGCCGGTAATATGGCGTATAGACAGCGCAGCACCACCTCGCGCATCACCATCGGCTTTAGTCAAAATAACACCGGTCAATGGCAATGCATCATTAAAGGCTTTCGCAGTAATTGCGGCATCTTGCCCCGTCATACTATCAACAACAAATAATGTTTCGACTGGATTGATTGCAGCATGTAATGCTTTAATTTCGTCCATCATTTCATCATCAATATGCAGGCGACCGGCAGTATCGATAATAATGACATCAAGAAATTTTTTCTTGGCCGCCTCAATCGCATTTTTGGCAATATCAACCGGTTGTTGCGTCAAATCGCTATCAAAAAAGTCCAGGTTAAGTTCATTCGCCAACATCTGCAACTGTTTAATAGCCGCAGGGCGATAAACGTCAGCACTAACCACACCGACTTTTTTCTTTTGATTTTCTTGCAGCCATCGACCCAATTTAGCAACGGTAGTGGTTTTACCAGCGCCCTGAAAGCCAGCCATCAAAATAATAGCGGGCGGAACTGCATTGAGATTAAGCCCTTCATTCGCCGCGCCCATCACCTTGACAAGCTCAGCCTGAACCAGTTTGATCATTGCCTGACCCGGCGACAGACTAGTCTGCACTTCCTGCCCTAAAGCACCCTCTTTGACGCGCTCAATAAAGTCCGTAACAACCGGTAGAGACACATCAGCTTCAAGCAAAGCCATACGCACTTCACGAAGAGCTTCCTTGATATTATCTTCAGTCAGGCGGCCCTGACCCTTAAGTTTTTTAAGAGTAATACTTAATCGATCGGTTAAATTATCAAACATATCTATGTCTTTATTGTTTAATCTAAGGAAACTACCCGCCAGTACAAATGCGCTAGGACTATTTAATTCGATATATTACCATACCCGTTAAGACCTTTGCACTCGTTGCAATTACCGAGCAATTTAAACTTTGCAGGTTGGGATTGCATAGTGACCTGACACTTTTGCCTGCTTTGAATACATACAATCCAATGAACACCACTGCACTCGCCACCCTGTCAATCTGCACCTACCTGGCAAGCAGCCTGCTTATTATCCGGCATATTGACCAGAGCCGTATGCAGCATACCGCCCTTTATCTGGCATGGACGGCAGTTAGTTCACACCTTTTATACACAGCCATTGTTTTCCAACAAAATAGCGGCTTTAACTTTAGTTTTTTTAGCACCAGCTCACTTGTTGCCCTGATTGTTGCCCTGCTTTTATTAATAGCAGCGCTCAATAAACCAGTCGAGAAACTAGGTATCGCACTATTTCCTATTGCTGCCATTATGCTAATACTGGAACTTAACTTTGCCGATAAAACACAACAGCTATCCCAGTATAACTGGGCAATGAGCACACATATCCTCACATCCATTATTGCCTTTAGCTTGTTAAACATTGCCGCTCTGCAAGCCATCTTTCTCGCCATTCAAGACCAACAATTAAAAAGTCATCCGCCCAAACGCTTCATCCAATCATTGCCGCCGCTACAAACCATGGAATCCTTGTTATTTCAAATGCTTGGTGCAGGGGTTGTGTTCCTGACCATTTCATTAGTCAGTGGCTTTTTATTTATAGAAAATTTATTTGCACAACACCTGGTACACAAAACTGTTTTATCAATACTGGCATGGGTAATCTTTACCTGTCTTTTGATAGGTCGTAGTCGTTACGGATGGCGGGGGCAAACTGCAATAAAATGGACCCTAATGGGCTTTGTATCGCTATTATTAGCTTATTTTGGCAGTAAATTGGTGCTGGAACTGATTTTGCATCGATAAGGCAGTCTATAATCAACACTGCCACTGTTACAGATTTTGTTAAGCAGTTTTTTTCAACACGAAGTGTTATATTTTCTCTTCGTGTTCTACGAGCTCTTCGTGATAATAAAAATTACGCAAACGTAACCATGCAGAGTATACAGCTTGCTTTATTCACCGTCTCCGGATGCCATAAGTTGCCGTAAGGTTTCGGAGATTTCCAATCCCAGCTTTGTGAGACATTGGCTTTGGGCTTTAACCATAACGGCGTGGTCAGTAGTCGACGCCGGGAACTGGTATGCGGAGCGTTTATCGATGGTTTGTTTATCTTTACGCTTGACGAACCACTGAGCTATCAATCGGCTCTGACCGCTCGCATCCACATTAAACTCCAGTATATCGATACCGACTTGATAATCGATAGCCTGCCGCTGCGGCCAGGGATAGCGCACTATCCGATCCGTACCGAGCTGACGGGGCAAGGCTTTATATAAAGCGAGGGAGATATTTTGATCCAGACGTTCCGCCCAACGGTGATCTTCGGAAAGCCGATACTGATTATCAGCGATGGCTACAATCATCTGTGGCCGGTTCAGATATTCCGGGATACGTATTGGCCCCAAGCCTATTACCGCGCCCTGAGTGGGGACAGGAGTCCGGGCGGTACCAACAACACCGGAATCGGCATTAAGCATATAAAACTGCACCGGCTTACTATCACGCATACACCCGCTTAATAAAAGCGGCAGAATAACAATACCAAACGAAAAAACCAGCCTGCTTTTCATCATAAAATAGACTCCAAATTTCATAGTGACTTTACTCCTTTCCGAAAATAACCGAATTGGGGTGGCGCTCAAGGTAATCGGCCAAATCTTTTGTGGATTGGGCGGCATCACGCAACGCATCTAACGATTGCCATAAAGGCGCATCCGGCGCGGTGAGCGCATCCACGGAACCCAGCGTATGCTTGGATTCCTGCAATACGCCAGTGGCGGTTTCAAGTGCTGTCGTGGCGTGATTAAGAGCCTTCTCGGTTGTGTTCAAAACCGGTCGCATATCGCGGGAAAAATTCTGCACCATACTTCGCGTATCAGCCACAGTACCGTTCAAATTCTTCACCAATGGCCCCAGGTCACGATTCAGGTTAGCTACGAGTTTTTCAGTTTCGTCCAGTGTTTTGCCCAGGGCTATACGATTTTTCTTGAGCTCATCCGAAGTCGCTATATCGCGAAACTCTTTTAAAGTTACCGCGAGGTCTTTAACCATATCTTCTATAGGTAACTTGCGCAATTTAGTGAACATCTCCTCGGCAATGTCTTTGATTTGTTCCACCGTAGCAGGGGTAGAGGGCAGCTCCGGCAAATCTTTGTAATTAAGCCCTGTCAATACAACTGGTTGGTCACGAAAAAAATTGAATTCCACATACAATAGCCCAGTCAGCAAACTTTGCGTTTGAAGCTGGGCTTTGAGACCCGCATCAATTATTCGCTGGGCATTTTTCTGACGTTGTTTCAAAGTTGTGGCAGTTTTAAAAGGCTCTCCACTGGGATCCATTATTACCCCAGGATCAATCTGGATCACTACCGGCTTGGAAATACGCTTGGCTTTTGGATCAACCTCCAGGGAAATTTCTTTAACGGTGCCAATCTTAACGCCCTGCAACGTAACTGGCGCGCCAACGTTCAAGCCGTTTAAGGCTCCATCAAAATAAACAACGAACTCGGTTTTGTTCTTAAACAACTGCCCGCCGCCAAAAATCAGGATAGCCGCTATCAGCAGCGCAAGGGAACCCACCAGAAAAGCGCCGATGGTATAGGGATTAACAGATTTATTCATAAGTCACACGTTTCCTGGTCTTTTGTTTTATTTTCTTCCCGGTTTTCCGTTTCGCCCCGGGTGAGGAAACGGATGACTTTCGGGTCACGTGATTCAGCCAGCAGTTGTTTTGGGGGCCCACTGGCGATCATCGTTTTGGTTTCAGGGTCAAGAAAAACCGAATTGGTGCCAATGGCGAAGATGCTGGCTAACTCGTGAGTCACCATGACTATGGTTGCCCCCAGATTGTCGCGCAGACTACGAATTAAATCGTCGAGGAGCTTGGCACTGACAGGATCCAGCCCTGCCGAGGGCTCGTCGAAAAACAAAATTTCGGGATCCAGCGCCATTGCACGCGCCAACCCTGCGCGTTTTTGCATACCGCCGCTGATCTCGGAAGGATAATAATCTTCAAAACCTGCCAGCCCAACCAGGGCAAGCTTGTAAGAGACAATTTCCCGAATCCGCTGAGAACCCAGACGGGTGTGCTCAGTGATAGGTAGCGCTATATTCTCTGCCAAGGTCATTGAACTCAACAGTGCGCCACTTTGAAATAGCACGCCTGTACGGCGTAAAATACGCTGCCGAGTTTTATGATCTGCTTGCCAAAGGCTTTCTTCGCCATACAACACGTCGCCTTTGGCAGGAGATTGCAAACCGATCAGGTGCATCAACAAAGTACTCTTGCCGCACCCGCTACCCCCCATGATGATAAAAATATCCCCGCGATTGATAGTGAAATCAAGATCGCGCTGAATAATGAAGTCACCGTATGCCATGGTCATATTTTTGATGGTAAGGAACGGGGCTGCCATGGTCTAAATACCCAGACGGTTAGCCATCACCGTCATCAAGGAATCGGCGATTACAATGAAAACAATGCCTGTCACCACGGCGGAAGTGGCCGCATCGCCGACTGCCGAAGCGCTACGCCCGCATTGCATACCGCGCATACAACCGGAAAGCGCAATTAGCACGCCGAACACCGCGCATTTGACGATACCAATCGTTAAATCCGTTAAATGAATGGCAGCTGCGGTGCGATCCAGGTATTGCACCAGCGACACGTCGAAAAAGTTCACTGTCACCAGTGCGCCGCCAACTATGCCCATCAAGATTGCATAAAGACAAAGCAGCGGCATGATTGAAATGAGCGCCAGGATACGCGGCAAAACCAGAAACTCCATCGGCTCAAAGCCCATGGTTTTAAGCGCGTCGATTTCGCTGTTGACTTGCATCGTGCCCAACTGCGCGGCGTATGCCGCACCGGTACGCCCGGACATGATGATGGCGGCCATCAATCCGCCCATTTCCCGTGTCATGCCCAGTCCCACCAGGTCGGCAATATAAATTTGCGCGCCAAACAATGCCAACTGCACCGCTCCCACGAAAGCCAGAATCAAGCCTACCAGCAGACTAATCAGCGTAATGATAGGCAACGCCGAGGGTCCGCAATCCTGAATATTCATCCACAGATCGACTGAGCGAAAGCGTGCCTTGCCGCGCATCAAAGCTAAGACACTGAGCGCCGTCTCGCCGACAAAAGAAATCAGAGCCTGGCTATCTCTAAATATGCGCAAGCCACCTTTGCCAATGACTTCCAGCCACGGAATTTTAGTTTCCTGCCGCCGCGCCCCGGCCCGTTCGGGAACTGCATAGACCAGACTCAACAAGCCTTGAATGCCTTCCGGCAAAGTTGTGGTGTCAACTTGAATCCCCTGTTTTGCGCCGTAATCAATCAAGCGAATCAGCTCTGTCATCAGTAGGCTATCCCACCGCCCCAGAGCTTCAGTCGAGAAAACAAGCCGCTTGATGTCGGTGCCCTCGCCCATTTGCGACAATACGGCTTCGAGATCCGGAGTCTTTGCGTCCAGCACCCAATCGCCAGCAATGGCTGCCTCCAGCGTATGCTCTTTACGGCCCACATTAATTTCACACGGTAAGTTGTCTGTCATGATGAAGTGTGCGTAAAATTCTTCGATTAATTATTTAATTTGAGTCTGATTTTATATACAGGCATGACATAATCATTAACACCCTTGCTGCACATAGACATAAGAGTTGCCTTGTTTTGATTAAGCTATGTAGATTAACTTAACGGCTATATCGTTAACCCAACAAATCCCACCACATGAATATTGGATTACCCGAAAGACGGTAACTCAATCTATGCGACTGCTCAATTTACAGAATAACCGCGCCCGCTCAAACAAGCGCTAATAGCCCGATTGTAGGCATCCTGACCTGGGACCGGAGCAGCCGGTTGATTCTGGGCGTTCCGGTTGTTGTCCAGCTGTTGAAAACCTCTCCTTAGCCCTCCAGCCGTCGCACCGATAGCAGCGCCCTTACCCGCATCGCCGGCAATAGCGCCAATCGCTGCCCCCGCCGCCGCACCGCGGGCGCCGCCACGCAGAACTTCGCCCCTTTGTTGTGGTTGTGGACTCGCCTGATTAGCGGCCCGCGCGTTACTCGGATCGAAACCAGACTGCTGAACAGCCCAAATATGGCATTCGTAACGGTCTCTCGCAAGTTGCTCGTTACTCTGGCCTTTTGCAGGATAAACCATGACATCGCCTTGCGCCAAGGCAGGAAGCAACGCCGTAAGACACATCGAAATCGCAGCTATTGAAAATCTTTTATAATGGAGTTTATTCATGTTTTCCTCTTTATCTAATTTCAACGTGGAACGCCGTCATGATCCCGGCTATTTGTCATTCGGGACGGTTTGGGGCTACATGGATCAGGGCAATCGGATTTGACTTTTATATTTATTGAAAATATTGGATATATATAGGTAGAGCCACACTTATTCGTAAATAACATTAAAGTGTATTTCATTTAATAACCGGCCTGTTTCGTCAACCAGCCTTGCTGTCCAATTAGTCCTATCACTATAAGCAAATAACTGGCGGCTCGATGTGCGCCAGGTATCATCCGATATATTGACTTTTTTTCTGGTAATAAGCTCACCATCCAGCAACCACTCGTGGTAAACCTTTCGCCCTTTCATTGCCGTTAATTCAACAAAATAGTAAACCGATGTTGAATCTTTTTTACTGAGCTTCAACGGCAAGGTTATTTCACCTATCGGCTCATTATTATTAATTTTAAAAGTCAGAAGCGCTCTGATTATACTTTTATTTATCTCTGCTTTTGGTTTAGTCGGCGTATTAACAATTTTTTCAGGCAAAGCTGCCTTGGGACGCGAATCCGCTTTAGATTGCAAATCTGTCTTTTGAGTATCCGGCTTAATAAAATAGAACAATCCTGCTATTGCCAATATAACGCCAGTCAAAGCCAGCAATATTCTCTTTATATTCCATTCTGTTATTACTTTTGGCGCAGAAACGTCATGTTCTTCCTTTTTACCAGAAGTAGGATATTTGACCTTAATTACAATGTTTTTTTTGTCTTCCATAAAATTACCCGATAAATAGCACTATCCCGAAATCTTTCCAATAACAAATGAGCTAAGGTGCGCAGGCTTTTTTGCCCACCATAAGCATCAACTCAAGCAGAAAGTCCGTATATACGATATAAAATGTAAGCAGATTGATTAATAAACCACGAAGAACACAGTTTTTACCTTGGTTTCTCTTCCTGAACTTCGTGGTTTTATGCCTTAAGATAAGAGAGTCAGTATAGCATTGGCTTGATTTTTTATGAATGACAGTTTTTTAGCAAGCAACCCGGATGGAGCATCGCTAAATCCGGGCTACTTGTTTATAAACTGACGGTAATCATGAGTGGATAAGCAATGCGCATCCACGTATGGTGTTTTATGTTTTTTGTCGAACCGGATAAACAGTACCAAGCCTTTAAGGGGGATGGTTAGCGGCCAGGGTTAAAAAGTGGGATCAGGTCTTGTTTTTGTTGATAACCATCAAAAAATGCAAGGGAAAATTTGGCCACTTTCTTGCGCTAATGCGCACCCGGGTTAACTGACAAAATTTGTCACAAAATAACATAAACAGATGCTACTCTCGACTAAACAACAAAGCTTTTCCTGAATTGATACGCATGAACAATGCAAAAGCTCAAAATTTTCCAATTCTGGTGCTATTCATAAAAAACAAAGAAAACCGTTGAGCAAGCCCATTCTCTTCACCTCATACCACAATTTTTATACATCAAAACCCAAAGTGGCACACAGTATGCTTTATCCTGATCATAGTCAGATAAATAACTTCAAAATACTATTTCGATGACTTGCAATCAAAAATCCAAGTTGATTATCTTAATTTTGTAATTTTTAAACACCACGAACAGGAAACATACTATGAAAAATCAAATGCAAAAAACACAACAAGGTTTTACCTTAATCGAATTAATGATTGTTGTTGCGATCATTGGTATCTTGGCGGCGGTGGCGATTCCGGCCTACTCAAACCTATACCAAAAAGCGAAGTTTTCCGAAGTGGTGCTTGCACGGCAGGCTGTTAAAGCGGCTGTTGAAACCTGCGTTCAGAGAATGGCACTGTACTACTCCACTGGCTGTACCGGTAGCTGCGATGTATGCCCAGGTGTACCGGCATGCAGTCAAATAGAGCTGACTCTTGCTGCTTATGACAGCTGCAACTAGTCCTAACGGCGATCTGACTAGCGTTACTCTTGACTGGTGGCATATACTCTACTGCCACAGCCGATGATCGCAGCATTTCCTAGATGCTGAAACTTATATGCTTAATGGTACGTTTGACAATGGTGCGGTATCTTGGGCACCTGATACTAGTGCCTCAAACTTGTGATAGCATGCGGGTTATTGCTAATCCGAAACTGACCGCGAAGCCGTTATGGTGGGCAACGTTTTTCTGCCCATGCGCACAACGCATAACCTATTTAATCGCACCCCAAACACAAACCATCCAATCCTTCACGGGGTTGGGTGGTTTTTTTGTGTGTGCCCTTTGGGTATTTTTTTGGTAGGCAAAACCGCGTTGTCCACCTCATAAATCTCGACCGGCCGCATAGGTTGAATTGCAACTTTTCGCAACCCAAGGTTTCAAGGTTAAACAATGACTAAACAAACCGCCCTCGAGGGAATCCGCGGGCGGTTTTTTGTGTATAATGAAATTTTTATGATGAGCACACAGTCATGCCCGCAATTACCTTTGATACGCACAAATTTGTTCGTAAATTGAAAGAGGCTGGTTTCGAGGAAAAGCAGGCTGAAGCGGTCGCTGATGCCTTTCGCGATGCCCAAGCAGAAACTGAAACTGCTACCAGACACGATTTAAAAGAACTGGAACTAACCTTAAAAGCAGAAATGCAGGGGATGGAGTACCGTATGACCATCAAGCTGGGTGGCATGATGGCAGCATCAGTGGCTATAGTAGCCGCGCTGGTCAGGTTGTTGTAACGCACAAGGCGGATTCGTAGCCGCGGTTGGACTGCATCATTTCGCAACCCAACCAACACGGTCAAACAATGATTAAACCAAACCGCCCACGGGGAAACTACGGGGCGGTTTTTTTGTGCAGTTATGTAATGGATAACTAACCATCATCTTTGCTACTGTAACCCGGTTAACATTTACCGGCCATTATTATGCCGACGATTACGTTTGATACCTTAAAATTTGTTGAAAGACTCAAAGCTGGCGGCGTTCCTGAAGCGCAGGCCAAGGCGGAAGCAGAAGTATTGGTGACTGCTTTTTCTGAAACAATGGATTCGCAATTGGCGACAAAATCAGATATTAATCGTCTGGAACGCGAATTGCTGGTTGTTAAATGGATGGTAGGTTTGGTGCTAGGCGGCATCTTAACCTTGATTCTCAAGGCGTTTTTTCCGGTATAACCAATAAATGGGAGAAACAAATCAATTCGGACTCGATTGATTTGACCTGATCAATGAACCCGCCCCTGGGGAAACCTCTCATCGTTACACACAAGTGTCTCGAAGCCCGTCATTCCGGCAGGGATTGCCGGAATCCAGACTACATGGACGTATTTAAGCTTGCCATCCATGGCACTGGATACCCGCTTCCCGGCGAGTATGACGAATTACCTGCGTATTTGTGTATAACGATGAGGGGGAAACCTGGGAGTGGTTTTTTTGTGTCTGTGTTAAACTGCCAGACATATTGAATTTGATGGAGTGTGTTATGGCAACAATTACATTTGATACGTTGAAGTTTGCCAATAAATTAAAATCTGCCGGAGTGCTTCCTGAACATGCTGAAGCGGAGGCGGAAGCATTGGCCGATATATTTGAGGCTAATCTTAAGGAAGTTGCGACCAAGGAAGATATTAAACTTCTTAAAGAAGATATTAAACATCTTGAAGAAAGGCTCTGCGAGCGTTTCGATGGAAAATTTATTCAACTTGAACAGCGCATGACTATTAAACTAGGCACATTGATGGTCATAGCTGTTAGCGCTGTTGCGGCTTTGGTTAAATTATTATAGCCCGCAAGGTTGGGCTGCATCTTTCCGCAACCCAACATTTGACGGTTAAACAATAATTCAACAAGCCGCCCCGGGCTTCCCGGGCGGCGGCTTTTCACATGCGTAAGACTTAGGGCTAGGCTCTAAACCTGCATCTACTCGCTAAACCTTATGATAAATATCAGCGCCTTCTTCAAGAAACTGCCTGGATTTTTCATCCATACCTTTCATTAACGCCTCTTTTTCATCCTTAATACCTTTTGCCGCTGCGTAATCGCGCACATCCTGACTGATTTTCATTGAGCAGAAATGCGGGCCGCACATGGAACAGAAATGCGCGACTTTCGCCGACTCTTTAGGCAAGGTTTCATCATGAAATTCGCGCGCTTTTTCGGGGTCAAGTCCGATGTTGAACTGATCTTCCCAGCGAAATTCAAAACGAGCTTTGGACATGGCGTTGTCACGGGCTTGCGCGCCGGGATGACCTTTTGCCAAATCAGCGGCATGGGCGGCGATTTTATAGGTGACGATGCCTTCGCGCACATCCTGTTTATTCGGCAAACCTAAATGCTCTTTTTGAGTCACGTAACAGAGCATGGCGCAACCGTACCAACCAATATTCGCCGCGCCTATCGCCGACGTGATATGGTCATAACCGGGTGCAATATCGGTAGTCAGCGGGCCCAAGGTATAGAAAGGTGCTTCACCGCATTCTTCCAGTTGCTTTTCCATGTTGACTTTAATCATGTGTAAAGGCACATGACCCGGGCCTTCAATCATGGTTTGAACGTCGTGTTTCCAGGCGATTTTTGTCAGTTCACCCAAAGTTTCCAGTTCGCCGAATTGCGCTGCATCATTGGCATCATAGATTGAACCGGGACGCAAACCGTCACCCAATGAAAAAGACACATCATAGGCTTTCATGATTTCACAGATTTCTTCAAAATGCGTGTATAGGAAGCTTTCCGTGTGATGCGCCAGACACCATTTCGCCATGATGGAACCGCCACGGGAAACTATGCCGGTCATGCGTTTTGCTGTTAAAGGCACATGATGCAAACGTACACCGGCATGGATGGTAAAATAATCAACGCCCTGCTCGGCCTGTTCGATCAAGGTGTCGCGGAAAATTTCCCAGGTCAGGTCTTCGGCTTTGCCATTAACCTTTTCCAACGCCTGATAAATAGGCACGGTACCGATGGGCACGGGTGAATTACGTAAAATCCATTCACGGGTTTCATGAATGTTTTTGCCCGTAGACAAATCCATGATGGTGTCGCCGCCCCAGCGTATGCCCCAAAGCATTTTTTCCACTTCTTCATCAATCGATGAAGTAACGGCGGAGTTGCCTAAATTACCATTAATTTTCACCAGAAAATTACGGCCAATAATCATAGGCTCCAATTCCGGATGATTGATGTTGGCTGGAATAATAGCCCGGCCTCTGGCCACTTCATCACGGACAAATTCAGGGGTAATGACATCCGGTATTGAAGCGCCAAAAGAATCACCGGGGTGTTGGTCTTTCCACAACTCGCGCATTTCTTCCATTTTCTGGTTTTCACGAATGGCGATAAATTCCATTTCCGGGGTAATAATGCCTTGCCGGGCATAGTGCATTTGCGACACATTAGCGCCTGCTTTGGCGCGACGTGGTTTACGAATATGTTCGAAACGCAGATTGGCTGTGGCGGGGTCCTCCAGCCGCTGACGGCCGAAGTCCGAACTGGGACCAGCCAATTCTTCAGTATCGTTTCTTTCCAGAATCCAGGCTAAACGAACTGAACCTAAGCCTTTTTTTAAATCGACTTCAACATTGGGATCTGTATAAACGCCAGAGGTATCGTACACATAAAGCGGGCCGTTTTTTTCTACAGCGCCAAAGTGTACAGGCGTATCGGATAAGGTGATCTTGCGCATGGGGACTTGTATGTCGGGCCGGCTGCCTTGCACATATATTTTTTCCGATGCGGGGTAGGAATCGATTTTTACATTACTGGTGGTTTCAGTAACGTCTTTCAGAACAGCGCTCATGCTTATCTCCAAATAACAATAAAACAAGACGCAGGGAAGTCGGGGCTTTCCTACGCCGGTATTAACCGGGGTCAGGTTCAAAGGGTTTCTCTCAGCCTCCCGTTCCCACACGATGTATGGAAACAAGAAAGCACCCCTAGCCTTTACGGATGTGACACTAAGTTAAAGTATAATGCCATGGATTGCAAGCATGGACAGCATCATAACTATAATAAACGCTTTATAAAACAAGTGGTTTTAATAAAGTTGGGCAACGCCTCCTTAGTTGATGGCACGCTTAGAAATCAACGATTTATAATTAATTTGGGCAATATTTTTAGGAATTTTGGGGCATTTTTTATATCATATGGGATCAAGAGCGATTGATTATTGGTTCGCAAAAAATGATAAGCTCATTTTTTGCCCTGTTCATACGCTGTAAGTAAAAACTTTTTAGGATGGTCTGTGAAAATTTCTGTTGTTGTTCCTGTTCATAATGAAGCCGACAATATTGTCTCTTTGATAGAAGAGATTGTTAATGCCATGAGTACTGCTGAAGCCTATGAAATTATTTATGTTGATGACGGGAGCCATGACCAGACAGCAACCGTTTTAAAACAGGCGCTTCAAGATTTTAGGGCGCTGAGGGTCATTAGGCATCAGCAAAGTTGCGGGCAAAGCACCGCTATTCATACCGGTGTTAAAGCTGCAAACTATCCCTGGATTGCTACTCTGGATGGTGATGGTCAAAATGACCCCGCGGATATTCCTCGTTTATATGAAGTATTGATGCGAGAAAGAGAAACGACCAGCAATTTATGGATGGTGGCCGGGTGGCGAAATAAACGTTATGACTCTGCCTGGCGGCTTTTTTCGTCCAAAGTGGCTAATGGAGTACGATCTAGCTTGCTGGGAGATAATACGCCGGATACCGGTTGCGGCTTAAAGCTATTTTCAAGAGATCGTTTTCTGGAATTGCCTTATTTCGATCATATGCATCGCTTTTTACCCGCACTGATTTTAAGAGCAGGAGGTCATGTGATTTCTGAGCCGGTTAACCATAGATCAAGGACTAATGGCCAGTCAAAATACGGCACTTTGGATCGCCTTTGGGCGGGAATTATTGATTTATCCGGGGTAATTTGGTTACAGAAACGCGCAAAACTGCCAGTGATAAAAGAAGTTGAAGTCGATTAACGGGACTCCGATTACATTTAGGGGTTAGCTTTTAACTTTTACTCACCACGAAGGGTACTCTTCGTGTCCCCCGTGGTGACTTTAATAATGCGTCGTAACGTCAGTTTTTAAATTTTATACTTTTTGGTTAACTCTTTCAGATAAACTAAAAAGTCATCTTTTAGCTCTCGATGCAATAGAGCCTGCTCTACGGTCGCTATTAAAAACCCCAGTTTAGAGCCGCAATCATAACGTTTACCTTCAAATTCGTAAGCCAACACCTGTTCTTCAGTTAATAAATCAGCAATTGCATCGGTTAATTGAATTTCACCACCCGCGCCTCTCCCTGTCTTTTTAATTTTGTCAAAAATAGCTGGCGTCAGAATATACCGACCTACTACCGCTAAATTTGAGGGCGCAACTTCCGGCTTGGGTTTTTCAACGATCAATTCGACTGGCGCTGATTTTTCTGAAAACTCACCCGTTTTCACAATTCCGTAACTAGCCGTTTCTGATGGATTAATCCGTTCAACGCCCAGTATTGAAGTGTGCTTTTGCTCATACAATTTAACCATCTGTGCCATACAACCTCGACCAGCATCTTCGATCATGTCATCCGCCAGTATCACTGCGAAAGGTTCATCGCCAATAACCGGTCTGGCGCAATAAACAGCATGACCAAGACCTAGCGCCTCAGCTTGCCGGATAAAAATACAGGACACATGAGACGGCAAAATATCCTGAATCAATTTCAGCATTTCTGTTTTGCCTTTTGCCTCCAGCTCCTTTTCCAGCTCGTAAGCCTTGTCAAAATGATCGGGTATCGCGTTTTTACTACGCCCGGTAATAAAAACCATGGTATCAATACCCGCTGCAACCGCTTCTTCCACCGCGTACTGGATCAACGGCTTATCGACAATGGGCAGCATCTCTTTGGGGCTAGCCTTGGTTGCCGGTAAAAAACGCGTTCCTAATCCGGCAACGGGGAAAACTGCTTTGGTAATTATTTTACTCATTAACTATTTCCTTTTTAATTAAACAATAAGGAGCAAGGCGAAAACCCGTCTACCGGTATGCATTTTGCGCCTTCAGGCTTTTGTGTGCCTTAACAACTTTAAGTACGCCCGTATTGATCACCAAAACGCACGATATCATCTTCTCCCAGATAACTTCCCGATTGAACCTCAACGATTTCCAGAGGAATAACACCAGGGTTTTCAAGACAATGCACAATACCCAAAGGGATATAAGTGGATTCATTTTCGGTAATTAACAGCTTTTCATCACCCTTGGTAACCAATGCTGTGCCTTTAACTACAACCCAATGTTCGGCGCGATGATGATGCTTTTGTACGGATAATTTACCTCCCGGCTTAACCACAATTCGTTTAGTCTGGTGACGTTCACCGGTATCAACCAAATCATAATGCCCCCAGGGCCGGTATGCTTTCCGGTGAATATCCGCTTCGCTACGTCCGCGCTCCTTTAACTGGGTAACAATTTGTTTGACTTCCTGAACTCTGTCCTTGGGAGCAATCATCACCGCATCATCAGTTTCCACAACGACCAGGTCATGAACACCTATAACCGCAACCAGTTTATTTTGAGCGTGTATATATGAATTCCGGGTATCAACTGTCAATACATCACCGCTTATGGCATTGCCGAACGAGTCTTTATCGGTAACATCCCACAATGCGGACCACGATCCTACATCATTCCAGCCCGCATCCAGCGGAATAACAACTGCCTTGTCTGTTTTTTCCATTACGGCATAATCGATTGAATCAGCAGGACATGTAGAAAATATTTCTTTATCCAGTCGGACAAAATCCAGATCAACTTTTGCGGCTTTAAGCGCTTTCCGGCAAATTGCCAGCATATCCGGATTAAATTTTTCCAATTCGCTCAGGAAGCTTCCGGCCTTGAACGCAAACATGCCGCTATTCCAATAAAAATCACCACTTTCGAAATATTGTTTCGCCGTCTCTGCATCGGGCTTTTCAACAAATGCGGCGACTTTAAAAGCTGATCCATACTGCGAAGTATCACGTTTGATATAGCCATATCCGGTTTCCGGTTCGGTCGGCACTACACCAAAGGTAACCAAAAAACCCTGCTCTGCCAACGCTTTTGCCTGAACTGTCGCTTTATGGAAAGCAGCCAGATTTGATATGACATGATCGGCCGGCAACACCAGCAATATATCATCCTCGGATGCTGCTGTTAATGCCGCCATAGTCACTGCGGGCGCGGTATTTTTGCCCATTGGTTCGAGAATAATAGCGGCGGGTTTCACACCTATTTCCCATAACTGTTCCGCCATCATAAAACGATGATCTTCATTGCATACCGCAATCGGTGCTTTTAATCCTTCAAGCCCATCCAACCTGAGTACTGTTTCCTGAATCATTGTGTGATTGGAAACCAGCGGCAAAAATTGTTTTGGATATTGTCCGCGAGAAAGTGGCCAAAGTCTTGTACCCGAGCCACCCGATAAAATAACGGGAATCATAATGTTCTTTTCCTTAACTGGTATAGTTGTATCAAAATACGTGAAATCAATTTGTTCATTTTAACACTTCTCAATAAACACCTTGTATTTTTGCTTTAGCAGACAATGCCCTTAATAACCCCGCGTTGTATGAGCAGGTTTATAACATTTTGGACGCTTTCATCCAGGGTTTGTTCGTGGGTATTAACAACTAGCTCAGGCTGTTCCGGCGCTTCGTATGGAGAGCCAATGCCCGTGAAAAAAGGGATTTCCCCCGCTCGGGCTTTTTTATACAGGCCTTTTACATCTCTTTGTTCGCACGTTTCGATCGGACATTGGCAAAATATTTCCAGAAAATCACCATGCGGCACCAGTTTTCTGGCAGTATCACGATCGGATTTAAAAGGCGAAATAAAGGCGGTTAAAGTAATAACACCGGCTTCTGTCATTAACTTAGCTAACTCACCAATTCGCCTGATGTTTTCAACACGCTCACTATCACTGAATCCCAAATCACTGCACAACCCGTGACGGACGTTATCGCCATCAAGTACAAAAGTGGAAATGCCGGTTTTATGTAGATAATCTTCTACTGCATGAGCCAAAGTGGATTTGCCGGACCCGGATAATCCGGTAAACCAGAGGATAACACTTTTGTGTTTATGCAGTGCTTCCCTGTCAGCGCGGGATATGGTTGCATGGTGCCAGACTGTATTTGTGCTTTTTTTTGTCATTTTGAATAGTGTAATTATTTAAAAAATTTTGCTGGTTTTAAAGGTATTTTTCTGTGAATGCTGCAATAAATGCAGGCAACTCATTGAGTGGCAAATGATTGATGCCGGCAGCGCTTTTGCGCCCTCCTCCTGTTGTAAATGACGAACATAATTCATCAGCCCCTGTATTACTGGTTAATGGAGCACGGACACTGATTTGATAGCCACCTTGTGCATTGTAACTTAGGACTGCGTGAGCGCGTTCCGGGTTTTGATTGGCGAGTTCGTTGCCGAATACGCCGCTAATTCGTCTTGCCCAAGCCTCATCCGGCAAAATATAGACGCCAATGGCATCAGTTAGATATTCAGGTTTGATATGCCGCGCTTGGTCCATGTCATCTGCATATCCCGTTAATAATTGTTCATGAATGATGGAATTTTCAGCCATAAAGTCAAAAGGTGACTTGTAGGGTACAAATTCACGGTAAAGCGCATCCGGTGCAAAATGCAAATCATTGATGCTGTTACCATAGCCGTTATAATTAATGCAGACGCCTAAATCTTTGAGCTTTTTAAGCTGGGTTGCAGATAATGACAGGGGCTGGGCCGCCTGTTCCGCGCTGTCAATCAGATTGTCTCCAAAAGCCGCAGTAACCGCCCATGCACGGTATTTTCCTCCAAGATGTTGATCAATCAACAGACTTGTGCAAGTGTTTGCAGCGGTATTGATAATCGCTTTAAGATTAGAATGTTGCGGAATATCACCCGATTCATGATGATCTACATAAAACACCGTTGCACCTTGCTGGAGAATTCTATCCAAAGCAGTGCGATTTTTTTTTAAGGAAATATCCAGTACCGTTACAGAATCATTCTTTTGAACGGATAGACGCTCCAATAACTGAATGTCCCTTTTTACACCGGTAACCAGCCTGGATTGGGCAGGCTCCGCCAAACGCAACTGCACGAGCGCGCAAATACCATCCGCATCGCCGTTAAATACATCAATTTGCATAGCTTGTCTCTAATTTTTAGTGTTGAGTTTTATTTTACGCGATGAATACGGCAATTGAAAAACATCATGGCTAGAAAAGCTTTATTGGATGTAGAATGTCAATGATAAACACACGACATTCCATTATTAATGACAATTCAAACCCCATTTGTAAATCCGCGTTTTTTTTCTGACTCCCTTAAGCGTTTTTTGCCCAACTCCCAAGCGGTATCCCTGGCTATTATTTTAATTGTCAGTTTTATACTGATTTACTCATTGTCCAGTTTATTAATGCCTGTTTTTGCATCAATCGTCCTGGCCTATTTACTGGAAGGTCTGGTGAGCAAATCTGTAAACTTAGGAATGCCGCGTTTAACGGCTGTATTACTGGTGTTTTCTGGTTTTATGGCCAGCTTAGGATTTTTACTTTTTTATTTGATGCCGCTTGTTTCACAACAGGCTGTCGAACTTATTCAAAATATTCCAGATATCATAAACAGTGCTCAAAAAGGAGTTATGCGCTTACCCAAAATGTATCCAAGATTCATCTCAGAAAGTAAAATTCAACAGATGATGTATGCAGTTCAGAAGGAATTGCTAACTTATGGTCAAAATGTTTTGTCGCTTTCGGCAGCGTCAGTAGTGGGCATAGTGAGTGCACTGATTTATCTATTTCTGGTGCCCATGATGGTTTTTTTCTTTTTAAAGGATAAAGACCTGTTAATTTCCTGGTTTTTGCAGTTTATGCCCAGGGACAGAAATTTAACCGTGCATGTATGGGAAGAGGTTGATATCCAGATAGGCAATTATGTTCGAGGCAAGTTTGCCGAAATATTTATTCTCTGGTTTGTCAGTTATGCAACCTTCGCAACGATGGACTTAAATTATGCCATGTTATTGGCAGTATTGATGGGCGTGCAGGTGATTATTCCCTACATAGGTGCAACTTTGGTCACTTTTCCGGTGCTTGGCGTTGCTTATTTTCAGTGGGGATTGAGCGGCGATGATTTTATGTACTTAGTGATTGCTTACTCAATTATTCAGGCTTTAGATGGCGTTGTGCTGGTGCCGGTGTTATTTTCTGAAGCAGTGAATTTACATGCTGTCGCAATTATCGTCGCTATTTTATTTTTCGGTGGCTTGTGGGGCTTTTGGGGAGTGTTTTTCGCCATTCCATTAGCAACTGTGGTTAAAGCGGTACTGTCTGCCTGGCCACGAATTGGCGACAAAAGTAGTGCTATATTTGCTGATATGAGCGCTAAAGGCCCATCAAAGTTTTAACATGAACCGCAACGCTGGCCGCTAAAGCATTGAGGTTATAACCTCCTTCCAATGCGGAAATAATTTTGCCGCCACAATAACGTTCAGCAATGTCCATCAAATCTTGAGTAATCCATTGAAAATCATCCTCAATAAGCATAATTGATGCTAAAGGATCGTCCTTATGAGCATCAAAACCCGCCGAAATAAGCAGTAAATCAGGTTTGAATTTTCGCAGCGCCGGTAAAATAATGGCGCTGTATTTTTGCCTGAATTCTATGCCTGTATCACCCGCTGCCAGCGGAACATTGATAATGTTGCCAACACCTGTCTCTGTTGGATAGCCTGTACCAGGATAATTTGGCATTTGATGGCTGGAAGCATAGAGAACATTGGGTTGATTATAAAAAGCCGTTTGCGTGCCATTGCCATGATGGACATCAAAATCAACAATGGCGATACGTTCCAGATGGTAATGGCGGCGTGCATATTCGGCTGCAATCGCTACATTATTAAACAGACAGAAACCCATGGCCAAATCCGGTTCGGCGTGATGTCCGGGTGGACGTATTGCGCAAAAGGCATTGTCAGCCTGACCAGTCAGGATCTTATCAACCGCGTCACAAACCGCTCCTACCGCACGAAAGGCTGCTTTTTCTGATCCTGGCGACAATACCGTATCATGATCCAGATAGTGCTCACCTTGTTTCGGTATTGCTGCCCGAATAGCCTCAATATGAGACAGCGGATGGATCAGCCTGATTTGCTGTTCTGTGCCGAGTGGCGGTGATACTCTGATCAAATCTGCAAACTGCGGCGCGTCAAGAGCTATAGCTATACTTCTGAGTCGATCAGCACATTCGGGGTGGCCTGTGCCTGTATCATGCAGTAGAAAATCCGGGTGGCTATAATAAAGTGTCTTCACAACGCCTCTTTTTATAGAATCCGCCAAGTTTAAGCCTTTAAAACAAGCCCAACTGCAATTGCGCCACTTCCGACATCATTTCCCTTGACCAGGGTGGATCAAGAACGACTTCAACATCAACACTGGCGACGCCGGGCAGCGCACGAACACATTTTTCCACGTCACCCTGAATAACCGGCCCCATGCCGCAGCCAGGCGCGGTCAAGGTCATCATGATGTGGACTTCATTTTTGCCCTCACCTACCGGCTTTACGTTGCAGTAATAAACCAGGCCAAGGTCAACAATGTTCACCGGAATTTCCGGGTCATAGACTGTTTTCATAACTTCCCAGCAATTTTTTTCAACCGCTTCAGGACTGGTTTCTGATACCAGAGTATGCAATTCATGCTGCTCTTTGCCTAGTGCGTCAGCATCGGCACCATCTATACGCACCATGTAACCGTGCTCAGTGACAACCGTGTAGTTATTACCAAGAGACTGGTGTATGGTCACTTCCTCACCTTTGCTTAAGGTACCAGGCGTGCCGTCAGGGATGGTGACAATATTGACATCTCTGGTTAAAACAAAGCTTTCTCGTTCTGCCATAATAAGAAGTTATAGGTGAAAGGTTCGGGCATCAATCGCCTGGCCAGTTACGCCAATACTTTGAGAGCCGAATAAATACAGGTAAACAGGTGCTAATGATTCCATGGTAGGCAATTTAGCTTTATCTTCCGCCGGATAGGCTCGTTTTCTTAAGGGTGAATCAACAGCTCCCGGTATCAATGTATTTACCCGAATTTTGTTGGCTGATTCCAGTTCTTCAGCCAGTATTTTAGCAAATCCTTCTATGGCTATTTTGGACACGCCATAAGCGCCTGAGTAGGCGTGAGCCTTTCTGGCGGAAGCATCAGACGTAAATACAATGGATGCGTGTTGACTCTTTTGCAGTACCGGCAATAACACTCGAGTGAGTAGAAAAGGTGCATTCAGGTTGACGTTTAAAGTATGTCCCCAATCCTTCGTACTGAATTGGCAAATAGGCGTAAACGAACTGAATTCTACTGCTGAATGCAACAGACCTTGCAAAGAGCCGTATTCTTCATCAATTTTATTAGCCAATTCCTGATATTCGCTTTCATTGGCCCCGGCCAGGTCAAATGGATAAATAATCGGTTCGGGTGCATTTGCCGCCAAAATGGCATCGTAAACCGCTTCTAATTTAGGGATACTTTTATCCAGCAAAATAACATGAGCACCGTTTTTGGCCAGTGCCAAAGCTGCTGTGCTGCCCAAGCCGCCACCCGCGCCGGTAATTAAAATAACGTGATGTTTTAATGACATAGTGTCGAGGCTATCCAGGTTGCTAGTTGTTTGGGAGATTCTATCAAGGCATCAGCGCCCCATGTTTCCGGCCTATCACCGGGTTTAAGATAGCCGTAAAGTGCAGCCAGTGTTTTCATTTGAGCGTTTTTTCCGGCAGTAATATCATGACTTGCATCGCCGATATAGACGCATTCCCACGGTTTTACCGCCGCCTGTTTACAGGCAGCCAGCATAGGTTCGACATGGGGTTTGGGGTTAGCTGTCGTATCTCCACTGATGATGCAAGCGGCTCGATCCGTGAGCTTTAAGGCATCCATCAGCGGATTGGTAAAGCGCTCCCGTTTATTGGTGACTACGCCCCATTTCAGTCCTTGCGCTTCAATGGCATCAAGCGTGTCTGACATGCCTTTAAAAAAAGCCGTGTGTTCGGCAATATTGTTTTGATAAAGATCGAGCATGGTTTCCAGTATGTCTGCCCGAAGCACTTCCGATACAGATTGATCCAGGCTTTCATTAATCATGGCAACTGCACCGAATGAAATAAACGGTTTAATTGCGTCGCCCCTGACAGTCGCAAGACCATGACTGCTTAATGCTTTATTCAAACATAAAATCAAATCCGGCGCAGTATCCACCAAGGTACCGTCAAGGTCGAACAGCACGCAGGATAATTTGAAATCAACCGGCATCAGCGTTTTTACTCGGTACGTTTAAAAGCCGCGATGTAATTGACATCAACGTCCTTGCCAAGGTTGAAACGTTTGTTAAACGGGTTGTATTCAATCCCTACCATGCCATGAAGCTCAAGACCCGCAGCGCGTGCTGACTGGCTGAGTTCAGAAGGTTTGATAAAGGTTTTATAATCATGTGTGCCTTTAGGCAGCATTTGCAGAACATGCTCAGCTGCAACAATGGCTAACAAGTAGGCCTTGGGTTTACGGTTGAGAGTGGAAAAAAATACCATACCGCCGGGTTTAACCAAGGTAGCGCAAGCAGAAATGATTGAACCGGGATCAGGCACATGTTCCAGCATTTCCATACAGGTAACGTGATCAAAACTTTCAGGCTGTTGCTCAGCTAGCGCTTCGGCACTGATTTTTTGATAATGCGCGTTCACACCCGACTCCAGTCCATGCAAATCGGCAATATCAATCAATTCTTCACTGAGATCAATACCCAGAACATCAGCGCCTTGTTTGGCCAAACCTTCGGTTAAAATACCACCACCGCAGCCCACATCAACAATGCGTTTGCCGGCAATATCCGCATAACTCTGAATAAACTGGATTCGTAGTGGGTTAATATCATGCAAGGTTTTAAATTCGCCCTGGGTATCCCACCAACGTTCAGCCATCGAGCCAAATTTATTTATTTCATGCAGGTGTACATTGTCTATTGCTGTCATTGTGCTGGACCGTCTTTATATGTTGCTATAGTTTACTATATTACTAGGTTATTCGTCATTTGTGTTTTAACGAAGGTTGCTTTTTGAGTCAAATCAACCGCTACTCAAGCTTTTCTTCAAACGCCTGGATTTTTTCTTCGAGCAGTTTTACTTTTTTCAGGAGCTCAGGCAATTTGCCGAGTGCAATCTGCTCCTTGTAGGCTGTTTTCTTGTCTTTTGCCGGACTGCCGAAAACCTGGGCGCCTGGTGCAACATCGCCTGCTACACCGGAACGCGCCATCACCACAGCACCACTGCCGATAGTCACATGATCAGCAACACCAGAACTTCCCGCCAAAATGGCATAGTCTTCAATATTACAGGAACCGGATACGCCTGTCAGACCGCACATAATCACGTTTTTGCCGACCTTGTTATTGTGACCAATCTGTACCAGATTATCTATTTTACTGCCCGCTCCTATCAGGGTACTTCCCAACGCGCCTCTGTCAATACAGGTATTAGCCCCAATTTCAACATTGTCATCAATAACTACATTACCTACTTGAGGCACCTTGACATGCACGTTGTTCCTGAATTTATAGCCAAAGCCATCAGCACCGATAATAGACCCTGAGTGGATAATGACATTGTCCCCCACCACCACATCATCGTAGATAACGGCGTAAGGGTAAACCCGGCAATTTTTCCCGACTTTTACATTTTTACCGATATAAACGCCTGCCAGTATTGCGCTGCCATCGCCTATGCTAACGTTTTCACCAATCACTGCATAAGGTCCGATATACACCTCATTACCCAATGTCACATTATTTTCAAGCACCGCCTGAGGCGCAATCTGTGGATTATAAACTCTGGCAGGATGCAGTAATTCTACAGCCTTGATGAAGCTCATTTCCGGATCGGCACAAACCAGTAACGCCATACATTCAGGTATATTATCTACAGTAAAACCTTCGGCAATAAAGCAGGCAGAAGCTGTTGAGTTTTTGACATGCCGGGCATATCGGCTGTTCGTCAATTGGGTAACCTGCCCTGCCTGTGCCGAGGTAATATCGGCTGCGGAATAAATGAGTGTTGATAAATCGCCCCCTACAATCTGGGCATCACAAAAATCGGCAAGCTCTTTCAATGTAATCGGCATATTTGTCTCTGTGGTTGTTTTGTATTCTGTAAGTAGTGTATCAAATCCGGGTATTCAGTTAGTCACTCATTGCGCTGCCAGTGCCCTGATTTACCGCCGTCTTTCTCCAACAATTGCACAGATTGGATGACCATACCCCGATCTACAGCTTTACACATATCATAGATGGTGAGCAAGGCAATTTGAGTGGCGCACAACGCTTCAATTTCCACGCCTGTCTGACCATTTGTTTTTACCGTGGTTCGGCAACGTATACGGTTTTTTTCAGTTTCAGCGCTTAAGGTTATTTCTACATGAGTGATAGGCAGGGGATGACAAAGCGGAATTAAATCTGCGGTTTTTTTGCTGGCCATAATACCGGCAATTCTCGCTATAGCCAGTACATCGCCTTTTTTGTGCTCACCCGCAAGAATCATCTGGAGCGTTTCCGGATGCATTTCAATGTAGCCTTCTGTGACAGCTGTGCGTTGAGTGATCGCTTTTGCGCCGACATCGACCATGTGGGCTTCGCCGGCCTCATTAAAATGCGGTGTGTAGGTCATTGTCTGTAGAATAACTAGTGAAAAAAGTGTTTATAGTGTTTTATTATCTGTTTTTTTTCTTGCCCCGTGAATCATTATGTCAATTAAAGTGCGTTATTTTGCCAGCTTAAAAGAAAGTGTGGGCCGCTCGCAAGACGAGCTGACCATTACCGGTTTATTGACCGTCAATGAAGTCTGGAGTCATGCTAATCCGGCTAAATCATTACCCGGCAATACCCTGGCAGCCGTGAATATGGAATACGTTGAATTCGACAGCATCGTTAGCGACGGCGATGAAGTGGCTTTTTTCCCACCCGTTACCGGAGGCTGAAGATGTCCATAAAAATTAGTGTCGAGGCATTTGATCCTTATCAAGAAATTCAAGCCTATCAAAATACAAGAACCGACAATATCGGGGCGGTTGGCGCAACCAGCATTTTTATTGGCACAATGCGCGATTTTAATGACGGTGTCGCTGTTAAAGGCATGACGCTGGAATATTATCCCGGTATGACTGAAAACCAACTGGAGAAAATTGTTAGCGAAGCGCAGCGGCAATGGCAAATTATTGATAGTTTGGTCATTCATCGAGTGGGCGATATTTTGCCAAATGAGTCAATCGTGCTGGTCGCCGTGTGGTCATCCCACCGTGGCGATGCGTTTGATGCGAGCCGATACATTATGGAAGCTTTGAAATCGAAAGCACCGTTTTGGAAAAAAGAGCTTTTAGTGACCGAAAATGAACGCTGGGTTGCGAAGAATACCAATGGTTATAAAACAGGTTAATCGCATGAAAACGTTTTACACAACAATTTCTTTTTTACTTCTTACCTCACTAACCAGCTGTATGCCGATGACTTATCCGCCTGGAGCGAAAAGCAATGCAGCGCGGCTGAGCGAGAATATTTTCCTGACCGAAGACGGCGCAAACTTGCCGTATCGCCATTGGCTGCCCAAAACCGATCCGCATGCAGTTCTTATAGCGCTGCACGGCTTTAACGATTACAGCCGCTTTTTTCAACAGCCGGCCGAATATCTCAGCAAACAAGGCATCGCCTGTTTCGCTTACGATCAGCGTGGCTTTGGCGCAGCTCCAAAACGCGGGTTATGGGCAGGCGGTGCGGCCTATACTGACGATTTACATACGTTGGTGCGACTGGTAAAGCAACGTTACCCAAACCGTCCGGTTTATCTGCTCGGCGAAAGCATGGGCGGCGCGATCATTATAACTGCCATGAGCCAGACCAATATGCCGGCCATAGATGGAATTATTCTCGTCGCGCCGGCACTTTGGGCGCGGCCAACTATGCCCTGGTATCAAACCGGTTTGCTTTGGACACTGGCGCATAGCCTGCCCTGGCTGACTTTGACCGGTGAAGGCGTGGGTGTAATGCCCTCGGACAATATTGAAATGCTCCGTGCTTTGGGCCGGGATCCTTGGATTATCAAGGCAACTCGAGTAGAAACTGTATATGGTTTGACCGATTTGATGGATGAAGCATTTAATAGCGCAACCCTGCTACACGGAAATACCTTGATGCTTTATGGTGAGAAAGACGAAATTATTCCCAAGGAGCCGACTTACGCATTTTTACAGAAATTTCTCGCCACGGATGCGAAGGGAAAAACCGTGGCTTTTTATCCAAAGGGTTATCACATGCTATTACGCGATTTACAAGCCCCCACAGCATGGAAAGATATTGCTGCATGGATCAACGATAAACCGGAAAAACTTCCTTCCGGCGCGGATAACCGGGCCCGACAAGTATTGGCGGGACTTAATCCACGAACTGCAAAAGTGGCGGATTAAAAACAGTCGTTTAGCGAAAACCTTACAAGCCATTTTCACTAGCGGAAGATGGACAGAATACCCAGTGCTTAGATATATCCCAAGTCCGTAATCGTTAAAGGTTTAGATTCGATCTGGCAATATACAAAATAATCAACACTAATTCTGAAATTGAATGGTAACAAACGGCCATCAAGAGTCAGTCGCCCATTTCCAATGAACGACAGGTTAATCTGGAAAAGCTGTCGTTCCGAGACCGCCAATGATCGGCAGACATGCGCAACCACTGCCGCCATTCGTAGCAAACTCAATATTTAAACTTCAAAGTCTGGTTGAAACTCGAAAAATTCGGATCTGAATTCAACAAAAACTACCGCTCATTTATAGCGGACAGTGCATTCCTCGATTCAATTTGTGCTAACACTGCTTTTTCATAATGTTGTTTCCATGTTCATTTATTTGGTATTTGCTCATCTGAACAATTTCAAAAAAGAACGCTCTACACCATTTGAATCCATCAATTAACGGGATGAAAAATCGCTTGAGTGAACTGAATTTTCCCCCATTTTTAGACTCATTTGTTTAATGGAAAAGGGTGAGAGAGTAGAAATAAAATCCCCTGCGATGGTATGCTCAGAGAGGATAGTAACGAATCACTAGATAGGCAGGTTACCTGATAATTATCCAATGACCATTTAAACAGTCGAGGAGAATACGACCATGCGTAAAAATGACAATATTGTTCTGCAACGAAAAGAAGGACTGTTAGAAGAAAAAACTGCCGGCGCCGCGAAAGACATCGTATTGATTACCGGCATCGGCGGCTTCCTCGGGCTTTCGCTCAGCAAAGCGCTGGCTCAGGATTATTGTGTCATCGGCTTAGATCGTCTATCCGAATGTTCAAAATATCCGGATTGCGTGCCCTGCGATCTAACCTCGGACAGCGCGGTCAAGAAAGCCATGGACGAATTGCGAAAGCGCTTTGGTAATCATTTCGCCTCGGTTATACACTTGTCCGGCTACTATGATTTCACTGGCGAACCCAATCCCCTGTATGAGGAAGTCAATGTCAAAGGGACCCGCCGCTTGCTCCAGGCCCTGCAAGACTTCGAGGTCGAACAGTTCGTCTATGCCAGCACGATGCTTGTTCACGCCCCTACCGAGCCCGGCGTGCCCATCACCGAGGATTGGCCGCTAAAACCCAAGTGGGCCTATCCGCAGTCAAAACTTGAGACGGAAGAAGTCGTTAAAAGCGAGCATGGCGCCATTCCCTATGTGCTGCCGCGCATCGCGGGCGTATACACGGATCATGCTCAGCCACCCACACTGGCGCATCAGATACAGCGAATTTACGAACGCCAGTTTTCCAGCCGCGTGTTCGCCGGTGTTATCTCGCACGGCCAGTCGTTTCTTCATATCGACGACCTACTTGATGCTATCGTCCGCATTGTCGAGCGGCGAAAGAAGTTACCCGTCGAGACTGCCCTGCTTCTGGGTGAGCCATCGACGATGGGCTACGAAGCTCTGCAAAACGAACTTGGGTTTTTGATCCACGGTGAAACATGGGCGACAGAAACCTTACCGAAAATTCTGGCCAAGACAGGTGCTCATTTGCAGAACCAGATGGAGATTGTCATTCCTGATTCTATTGATAAAGGCGAAAAACCTTTTATCAAACCGTTTATGGTTGACCTGGCTGATGATCACTATGAAATGGACATCTCCAGAGCCCGAAAGCTACTGGATTGGGAGCCCAAACATTCGTTGCGCGAGGCTTTGCCGGCGATTGTAAAAGAGCTCAAGACCGACCCCTTGAGCTGGTACAAGCGTAATAAACTCACGCCGGCCGAATGGATAGAGACATTGGCCGCACAATCTGAACCCGCCGATCAGTTCCTGGAAGCTTATAACCGGTCGATGCACGAAGAGCACCGGCAAAACCTTTGGGCACATTTTCTCAATATGGGCATGGGTACCTGGCTGATGACCAGCCCGCCCATTCTGGGTTATCAAGACCAGGCGCTGATCATCAACGACATGATCAGCGGCGCACTGGTGTTTTTGCTGGCAGCTCTATCGCTCTCGCGGACGATGGCGTGGGCGCGCATCGCCAGCGCAGTAGTCGGGCTGTGGCTGTTGTTCGCGCCGCTGGTCTTCTGGACGCCAAGCGCTTCGGCCTATCTCAACAATACCCTGGTAGGTTTACTGGTGATCGGTTTCGCAATCTTGACACGCCCTATTCCCGGAGTCGGCTTTATGGCGAGCATGACCGGCCCCGATATTCCTCCAGGATGGGACTACAGCCCGTCATCGTGGATGCAGCGTATACCGATCATTTTCCTGGCTTTCATAGGACTTTATATCTCCCGCTATCTTGCCGCCTTTCAATTGGGCCATATCGAGAACGTCTGGGATCCCTTTTTCGGCGATGGTACCGAAACAATCATCACCTCTGATATATCAAAGGCATGGCCCGTTCCCGACGCCGGTCTCGGCGCCGTAACC
This sequence comes from uncultured Gammaproteobacteria bacterium, assembly GCA_963849195.1. Classification (GTDB taxonomy): domain Bacteria; phylum Pseudomonadota; class Gammaproteobacteria; order Methylococcales; family Methylomonadaceae; genus Methylobacter_C. Next base: position 189,506 of record CAWKGQ010000005.1, on the reverse strand, counting down.
TATGCGCTGGAGATACTCACCGGTATCATTGGAGGCCGTGATCGCTGGCGCACGATGCCATGGCTGGTGATCCTGTTTGGCGTGATGATCGTACCTTTGGGCGCCGTTAGCATCTTCTTCATCATCATCCAGCCCATTCTTATCGGAACCTGGTGCACACTCTGCCTTATTGCGGCAGTGGCGATGCTTATGCAGATTCCTTATTCTGTCGATGAACTGATTGCCACCGGCCAGTTTCTGGCAGAACGCCGACGCAAGGGTAAGTCAGTCATCCTTGCCTTCTTGCGTGGCGACACCATGGAAGGAGGCCGTAGAATGGAGGACGAAGATTTTTCCGGGTCGCCATGGGCCATCCTCAAAGACATGCTCGGCGGTGGCGTCAATTTGCCCTGGTCGCTGGTTTTTTGTACGGCCATCGGAGTATGGTTAATGTGCACCCGGCTGATTTTCGCTACCCAAGGTGCGCAAGCGAACAGCGATCATTTGATCGGCGCTCTGGTCATTACGATTTCTATTACAGCATTGGCAGAATCTGCTCGCCCGGCGCGTTTTATCAATATGCTGCTTGCCATTCCTCTGATGGCAGCACCCTGGATGCTCGATGGCGGAAGCCTTGGCGCTGATTGGGCGGGAGTGATCGCAGGTGTGCTGCTGATCCTTTTGAGCATACCCCGCGGCAAGATCGAAAATCACTACGGAAGCTGGAGTCGGTATCTGGTTTAGATCAAGTAGATTGGGTAATGTATTTTGTACTTTCAACTTAAAGAGGACAGATTAGCCTGGTCATGCTCTATTGGCTCCAATGTGAACAGTTATGCCGGTACCTATCGGCATCAGTGTGCCGAACTGATATGATTAACTTATCAGACAAACCAGCGGAGGAGTCCGACATGAATATTAAACGATTAGGCTTAGATTTTGCAAAACAGGTATTTCAAATACTCGGCGTTGATGGTCAAGACAAGGTCGTGTTACGCAAACAATTGCGCAGAGCTCATCGTTGGATTACTTCAATAATACCGCCCTGCTCAATTGGTACGGAAGCTTGCAGAAGAGCCCATTACTGGGCAAGAGAGTTGTAAAAGCTAGGGCGTACAGTCAAATTGATGGCACCACAGTTTGTTAAAACTAACAAAAACGATGCCAACGATGCTGCAGCCACTTGCGAAGCGGTTACACGAACCACTATGCGGTTTGTTACCATTAGAACAAAATTAAGCTGTCCATCTGCTATTGGTCAGCAGTACTAATTGGTTCGTTTGAATCGAATGGCCGCTTTAAGTGGACATGTTGCCATTCGGAAATTTGACTCCAATGTCTCCGTGGGGTCGAAAATAGTCAGTCAATGCCGGATTGAATTAAAACTGTTTTTTGAATCTGTAAGATCAAGTATGTAGTTTTAAACGTAATCGCCTTTGTTTCATTTGGCTATTGGGAAGTTTGAACAAGCATCATAGTTATCGAACCAAACAATACCAGGTTTCCCATTCAGAACGCTTATGCCTTGGCACACTGTTCTCAACTGGCCTTCAACAACCGTTATCATCCAGCAGAAAATGCTCGAACAGGGATTTCGATCTGAATTTATTGCCATAAGAAAAATTCCCATTGCTATCTGGTTGGTTTACCAATTTTATTCTTGGGAACAATAATTGAAATGGGTGTGTATTATTTAAAGGAGCCGCCAAACAATTCACAATGAATCTATCGTAACAAAACCCTCACACTGAAGTTCCGGAATGAGGGGATTTTTATTGTAAAAAGGTTTTACAAAATTGATAATTACCCAAGTTTGTACTTTGTCATGTAGCGTTGTGGCTGCATTACCGGTCAAATGCATTCAGAACAAATCATAAATCCTCTCCTGCGAGACCCGATGATCATGGAACCCTTTACAAATATTCGCGCACTCATCATCGACATGGATGGTGTTTTATGGCATGGCACACAGCCGATACCCGGATTGACAGACTTTTTTCAAACCCTGCGCGAACTGCAAATTCGCTTCATTCTGGCGACCAACAACGCCAGTTTAACGCCGGAGCAATATGTAACCAAGCTGGCACGAATGGGCGTGGCAGTGGCTCAAAACCAAATTCTGACTTCAGGTATTGCCACTGCGCTATACCTGAGTGAGCATGTAAACCCGGCTGAAACCCGCGTATTTGTTGTCGGCGAAGACGGTGCGACGCAACCGCTTATTGAACGTGGTTTTACGCTGACTGGCCTTTATGAAGTAAATAACGACAATGACCCGGTTAAAAAAGGCGCAGATATTGTGGTCTGTGGCAAGGATGAAACTCTGACCTGGGCTAAGCTGGCAACAGCCACACTGAATATTCGCGCAGGCGCAACATTCATAGGCACGAATGCCGACACAACACTACCGACAGAGTACGGCCTCACCCATGGCAATGGCGCAATTCTGGCAGCTTTGGAGGTGGCCACTGGCGTAACACCGACTATTATCGGCAAACCGGAACCGATCATCTATCAACAGGCCCTCACCTTGCTGGGCGTTGACCCGGATGAGACGGTGGCCATCGGCGACCGCCTGGAGACTGACATCCTCGGCGCTGTTCGCACAGGCATTCGGAGCATCATGGTGTTGACGGGAGTGTCTACTGAAGATGATTTGAAAGAAGCGGATTATCAGCCGACCTGGGTCATGCCTGATATTCGCGCTGTGACGCAAGCGTTGCGAAGTTAAGAAAATTAGTGGAATCCGAATCCGATATGCGGTGGGAGCGGCTTTAGCCGCGACAATCGCGGCTAAAGCCGCTCCCACAATAAAAACCATAAAATCATCAGGAGTCGCCCGTCATGAAAAAATTCATCAATTCCATCGATACGCTGCTTGACGAAAGCCTGCTCGGCTTTGCCAAAGCCCATGCCGATATTATTCAACTCAACACCCAACCGCACTTTGTCAAACGCATAAACCCCAGCCAAGCCAGGCAAGGTCGCGCTAATTTCCGGCGGCGGTTCAGGGCATGAACCCCTGCATACCGGTTTTGTCGGCTCGGGTATGCTGGATGCCGCTTGTCCAGGTCAAGTATTTACCTCCCCTACCCCCGATCAAATGCTAGCCGCCGCGCAGGCACTGGAAAATGGCGGCGGGGTGCTATTTATCGTCAAAAATTATGCGGGTGACGTGATGAATTTCGAAATCGCCGCCGAGATGCTGGATTGTCCTAATGCAACAGTTCTGGTGAGCGACGATGTCTCCTTACCCAAAACACACAGCACGGGGCGGCGCGGAGTAGCGGGCACATTAATTGTAGAAAAAATTGTCGGCGCGGCGGCAGAGAAAGGTGCAAATTTAGCAACCTGTAAAGAATTGGGTGATAAAGTCAATCACGCCACTGCTTCAATGGGAGTCGCGCTGAGCAGTTGCACTGTACCGGCTTTGGGAAAGCCCACTTTCGACATCAGTGATACCGAGATGGAGATGGGAGTGGGCATTCATGGCGAGCGTGGGCGTGAAACCGTGAAGTTAACCAGCGCCACGGAGATTGTGGAGCATTTGGCCGGCATTATTGACGATGAATTAAAACCGAAAAAAAACCAGCCCGTGTTGCTGCATGTGAACGGGTTTGGTGCAACACCATTGATGGAGTTGCATTTGATTTATGGCCTGGCGGCCCAATACTGGGAAAAACGCGGTATTACTATAGCCCGCTCATTAGTGGGCAACTACACCACATCAATCGATATGGCGGGTTGTTCAATAACACTGAGCCTGCTTGACGAAGAATTGCTGGACCTGTGGGATGCCCCGGTTCATACCGCGGCGCTACGCTGGGGTTGTTAACTGTTTAGTTAGCACGTCAACGATAGCGCAAATCATTAATTGACCGGTTTTGGCGCCCGCATCGATATGACCACGGGAGCGCTCCTCCAGAAAAGAAGCGCGACCCTTGGTAGCCACCATATCGCGGGTAGACTCCATACCCGCGATGGCAACCTGCGAGATATTAGTCAAAACTTCAGGTAACGCAACGGAATTTGCCGCTGCCGTTTGCAAGTAATCCGCCACGGGAATATAAACATCGAGCATGGTTTTTTCTCCTGCCTCCGCCTTGCCACGTTGTTTAACCGCATCCACGCCTTTGGTAAAAACATCGGCAAAGCTTTGCAAGTCCAAAGATTGCTCACGTGCTGCTTTGCTCAGGGCAATGAATAATGTGCCGTACAGCGAACCTGACGCGCCACCTATCGATGACATTAAAGTCATGCCGATTTTCTGCCAGGCAGCCACCCAATCCAATCGGCTTAACTCATCACGTTGCGCCATGAGCGCTTGAATGCCGCGTTGTAAATTGGTGACATGATCGCCGTCGCCGATAGCTTGATCCAAAGCAGTCACTTCTTCAGCGTTTTTTTTGATCACATCGGCTATAGCATCGATTAGATGAGGTAATAATGCAGGAGTAAGTTGCATGGCGCACCAATTCAAGGAATATTTGAAGCGAAGAGAATAACGCGCAATTTGTGCAGCTGTCCAGACCTGATTCATTTTTGGTTGTTATTCGCGGTGATACGACGCAAACCATAGAACTGCGCGATATAGATTCTAAAAAATTAATTTCCCAAAAAGTTAAAAACTCTTCGTCTACGCTCAGGAGAGCTTTATCGATGAATTCGCAGACATTATGTCTGTGCGTCCCTTCGCAAGATAGTTCCCAAAATAGGCATGCTATTCGGAAATATCTCGGAAAATAGCGCGTTCCGCCGAACAAAATCTCCAACCATACGAATTACACCTTACCGCGTTACTTAAAGTGATGGTTTCTTATCTTTCTAAGAAGGTGAGGCTTAAATATAATGTCTGATATACTCGCATCAGTTAAACTGATGACCTCCAAAATAGCGACAGATGGCAACGATCAGACACCATGATAATGGCACAATCACCGTTTCAATCACCTTTGATCTGGAAGGTAGTTTGATAAAGATGGAAAACACCATCTGTCCGTTAGGGGATTTAGCGCTTACCCTCCTCGCGGCGACCGCCAAGTTTGTCCAGCAACATACGATTTATTTGGGTGAAGCACCCGGCTACGGCAAAGCCTGTTTTAAAGAACGCTACGCAAGAGAAATCGCACGTATCAAAGCCCGTTATTCTGACGCACTTTATCTTACAAAACACTTTAACTATTTTTTCTTACTACGGAGCATCAATGGGTCCTCATTATTTAAACCGTTTTTTCACCCCTAAATCAGTTGCCATTGTTGGTGCATCAGAGCGCGAAAGCAGCGTCGGTTACCGGCTACTGCTTAATATGCAGGAGGCCGGCTTTAAAGGCGGCCTTTATCCGGTGAACAACAAACGTGAGCAATTATTAGGTTTAAAGGCCTATCCTGACTTGAATTCTATTCCGGAAGAGCTGGATTTGGTCGTCATCGCCACGCCCGCACCCAGTGTTCCCGGTATTGTCCGGCAATGTGGTGAAAAGGGTGTTATTTCTGTCATTATTATTACCGCCGGCTTTGGCGAACTCGGGGCAGAAGGAAAACGGCTGCAACAAGAAGTACTGGATATTGCGCACCGGTACAATGTCCGTATTATTGGCCCGAATTGCCTGGGCGTTGTCCGTCCCAGCGGACAGCTTAATGCGACGTTCGGTGACGGCACTGTTAAAGACGGTAATCTGGCGCTTTTATCTCAATCAGGCGCCGTGTGTACAGCAATTTTAGATTGGGCTAAAGTACAGGACATCGGTTTCTCAACGGTTGTATCGATGGGCGGTGCGGCCGATATTGATTTTGGTGAAGTACTGGATTACCTGGCAACTGACAGTAAGACCACCGGTATCCTGATGTATGTAGAAGGGATACGTGATGCACGTCGCTTCTTAAGTGGTCTTAAAGCCGCTGCCCGTTTAAAACCGGTGATCCTGATTAAATCGGGTCGTCATGAAGCGGGTAGCAAAGCTGCCATGTCGCATACAGGCGCTATGGTTGGCGGTGACAATGTCTTCGATGCCGCCATTGCGCGAGCCGGCGTAGTTAGAGCCTATAGCATCACCGAATTGTTTTCCGCAGCTCGCGTTTTGGCAAACAATTATGTGGTCAAAAAAGACCGCCTGGCTATCATTACCAATGCCGGCGGCCCCGGAGTCATGAGTACCGACCGCGCCGAAGATGTCGGGATACAAATGGCTGAACTGAGCCCGGCCAGCATAGACGCATTAAATGAGGTCCTACCTGTACACTGGTCTCATGACAATCCTGTTGATATTCTGGGTGATGCTACCTCAGAACGTTACCAGAAAGCTTTGGAGGTTTGCCTTAAAGATAAAAACATCGACGGTGTACTGGTCATTTTGACGCCACAGGCGATGACCAACCCTACACAAGTTGCCGAATGCATTATTGAGGGCGCCAAAACCAGCAAAAAGCCGGTGCTGGCCTCATGGACAGGAGGTGCAAGGGTTCAGGAAGGTCGAAATCTATTCGCTAACAGTAAAGTAGCCCACTTTACTACCCCTGAAACTGCCGTCGATGCCTTTTCATTTTTGGCTAACTATGCCCAGAATCAGATTCTGCTGAAACAAATCCCGTCTCCTACCGATGAACTTGCAAAACCCGATGTGGAAGGTTCCCGCTTAATTATTGAGCGTGTACTTTCTGAAGGCCGTCAGGTTTTGACGGCTCAGGAATCCAAAGCCATACTGGCCGCCTTCCATATTCCTGTCACGCAAACTATCAAGGTGTCGAGTGCAAAAGATGCCATGATTGCCGCTGAAACATTGCGGTTTCCGGTGGTTTTGAAGGTCAATATGGCTGAATTCAGTCATAAATCCGATATAGGCGGCGTTAGGCTTAACATTAACAGTGTTCAGGGTATTTCCCGTAATTATGCGGAAATGGAAGCCGCTATTAAAGAATTACATCCTGAAATAACTGAAGTAGGTATGACTGTTGAACCCATGTTCCGTACTCCCAGCGGTCGTGAGCTGATGATAGGCGTAGTCAGGGATCCCGTGTTTGGTCCTGCTATCAGCTTTGGACTGGGTGGCACTATGGTCGAAATCTTGAAGGATAATGCCGTAGCCCTCCCACCGCTTAACGCCTATATGGTTGAGCAAATGATCGCCAAAACCAAGGCCGCTAAATATCTGGAGGCATTCCGTCAATTACCTCCCGCAAATAAAAAAGCCCTGATTGATGTGCTACTGAATGTATCCACCATGGTCAGTGAATTGCCGGAAATTCTGGAACTGGATATTAATCCGCTGATCGTCGATGAACACGGTGTAATGGCCGTTGATGCCCGTATTAAAGCGGAGTTATCCCATCAACTCACCCGCTATTCGCACATGGCGATTCATCCCTATCCCCATGAGTTAATTGAGCAATATCAATTGACCAACGGCGTTAATATCACAATCAGGCCGATTCGCCCTGAAGATGCGGTCATGGAAAAAGATTTTGTCCATCGCTTATCTGAGCGCACTAAATATTTCCGATACATGCAAGCCTTGCAGGAATTAACGCCGGAAATGGTCGTGCGCTTCACACAAATCGATTATGACCGTGAAATGGCCTTTGTTGCCGTAACTGAAGACGCAAACATGCCTAATGAGCTGGGTGTTGGACGCTACATGATGAACCCGGACGGCAATTCGGTAGAATTTGCTCTGGTGGTTGCTGATGATTGCCATTGTTTGGGCATAGGCACCAGGCTCATGAAGACCTTGATGCAGACTGCCAAATCCAAAGGCATGTCATTTTTTGAAGGCGAAGTATTGGTCGTTAACAAGCCAATGTTATCGCTGGTTACCAAGCTGGGTTTCAGTATAGAAACGATTGCCGATGATAATGAAGTCGTGCGTGTTGTTAAGGACTTGAGGCAATAATTACGAAGCGGTTATTGTTCTTGCGGAATGACGGTTATACGGGGGATTCCCGTTCCAGCAACTGCCTGGAAAGGGAATCCTAAATGTTATCTTTTTTCATCGGCCTCTTCGCCAATTTCCCATTCTTCTGTTGAAACTTCAATAATCTTGCCGGTAGCAGCATTTACTTCAACTTTGGTTTCTACGCCTTTATCGTTGACTATATCAAATTCGTAACTGGCGTCGCCATTCTCTTCTATCTCGAATTCAACTTCCTGGGCAGTTCCAGGGTGGGCTTTAAGCGCGATGGCGATGGCTTCTTTTTCTGTCACTTTCAGGTTTTTCTTGAAAGCTTCATCGTCGACAGTGCTGACTTCGCTTTCGGTTTCGGTAATTTTGCCGCTTTTGGCATCACACATAAACTCCCATTCAGCACCTTTGGAATCCTTGATTTCGACTTCATAAAAAGGTTTTCCGGAAACATTAAGTTTTTCCAGTTTAATGAATTCGCCGGGTTTTTGTTTTTGTATGGCAGCGATACAGCTATCAATAGTCTGATCCGCTGCCGCATAATTTGAAGCAGATGCTGCAAGACCAAGAGCTAATACACTGGTTAGGGTTGTTGTTTTCATAGTGTTCTCCTAAAAATGATGACATTCAATAAAACATTTGCTTGTCCTGGAAAAGACAGCTTAATACCTCTGAGACACAGATAACAAGAATTCATCTACTACTCACCGGTGGGGTGAAGGGATTGTTCCTTCCAAACCGCTGATTTTCCTCTGCGGCTATCTGAGGATATCGAGGTTATACGCCACCCGTCTAAATCAAACCATGTTCAGGCAACTATTGGATTTTGCATCCTCCTCACACACGACTTACCAGAACGTGCCCGGTTGCACCTGTTCAGACTTACCTGTCAGGGCTTGTTTACTCTGCTTATGCAACAGTATATACACTTTCCCCGCGGCTTTTTGTTCGGCCTCTCCCCAGTGATCTATGTTACCGGAACAATAGTTTTGGCGCAGATGATTTTGGGTGGTTTCATCATCTACCTTGGTCAAAGGGATGATTTTTTGCCATGCTGTATCAGAACTGCACAGCGTTTTTCTGGCTTGTATACTGGCTTCTAAAAATTGCTTGAACGCCTGTTTATGTTGGTCCGCCCAACTTTGTCTGAATACAAAACCAAGATTGGCGACAGATTCCTGAATTCCCAAGCCTTGTAAAATACTACGACCATCAATTAGCGTTCGATAACCTTCGGCCTCAAGCCGAGCAGCAAAGTGCCAATAATTAAGCGCCGCATCAATCCGGCCTTGCTTAAGGTGCTCATTAAGCAGCGGCGGTGCTCCAAATATTTTTTCCACTGACGCATCAAGATCTATATCTTGCTGCTGTTTAGCCAGGGTTTGCAGCAACAACCAGTTTTTATCCAGCTCGCCACCGGCGATGCCTAAACGTTTACCTTTAAGATCCTGTAAGGAATGAATTCCGCTATCACTTGGCACTACCAATGTACCCGAAATATCCGAGTAAGGATAAAAGGTAAAATCAGCCCCTTTTTCACGCATGCCGGACACCCATATCCAGTCGGAAACGATAATATCCACCGTCCCGGATTGCAATGCGGCCTTACCGGCCTCGGCATTGGCAACCTGTTGAATGTCCAGCTGAATATCAGCTTGCTTGGCTTTTAACGCGTCCTGCAATGCGGGCAATTCCCACTCCACCGTGCCGCCCGACTGAACGCCGATGCGGATAACGGTTTTTTCTGCCGCAAAGCCGTTAGCAGACAACAATAGACTTAACAATAAAACTTGAAATTTCATGAAAACAATCCTGCTGAAAACAAAATAAAAGAAAACCTTTCTTTTCCAACCAATCCTGCCGGGTTTATTAAACAGATTGCCGGTAATAACTGTAAATAATAGCAACGGCGGCTAGCGTAATTAACTGCCAGATATAGCTATCGAAATAAGCGATACAAATAGTGATAAGGCCTAGAAATAATCCTGCGAAAATACAGCGCCAGCCTCTTTGTATGCCATCCAGATAAGTCGTTAATGCCAGTATTAACAGCACTATCAAACCGGCTTCTTCATGGAAGATTCTTCCTGAATTGTGGTAGGCATAAATGATAATTACCGCACCCAAGCCTCCCGCCCAATGCAGTAGCTGACTGATAAACGCCTTGCGATTGTCGCCGTGTTGTTTGAATTGATAATAGCCTGGAGCGATAGCGAGAACAGTAAACAAGAACATCATGGCAAACCAATAATCGTGGCTCGTATGCCTATAGGTATAGCCAATGTAGGTACCGAGTAGCGACAAGAGGAGACGCAGCGTAAAAAGGTTATGATTCGATAGCAGGTTTTGCTTATTCATGTACTGTTCTCAAGATGAAAAATAACGAATGTCGATTTATTTAGTGCCGGGAAAATTGACGTGATTTATATATCCCAGGCAGATAGACCAGGCTTAACAGCAGCAATGCCAACAATGCCGGTTGCCAGCGAATATCGGTCTGCACAACTTTTTCAGTCGCCAGTTTTGGATTTTTTAATGCCAGACCAAGATCTTGCAAGTCGGTTAAGCGGCTGTAAGCCAAACCGGATTCGGCACCCAGCTTTTCTAAATAAGTTTCGTGCAGGGCTGTTAAATGCTCATTGCCTATAGCAGCTTCACTGCCAAACGGAGCATTTCGCGCGTTATAGCCTTTAATTTGTGATGGATCCAGATTCGACTGTCCGAACGAAGAACGGTGCGGTACATCGTCTTGACTATAAAATCCGGTTTGTTTGCCTTGACTGTCAAATTTTGGGATAGGCACAGCTTGCAAGCTGCCTACGCCGATAATCATGCCTTTTGCCTGGCCTTTTACAGTTGAAAAGTCAGCTTGGTAATTGGGATTAACGGGCGGCGCTTCCTGTCCGTCGGTAATAAAAATCACCGAACTGTCACTTTTTTGCAGCATCTCAAGCGTACTCAGCAAACCTTTGGCAATATTGCTGTCCGCTGCCCAGGCCATGCGCCAGTCGATTTTGCTGATAGCGGTATCTATTTCCGTGTAAGCGGAGCAAACTTCCAACGGCTCGAATAACAAGGTTGAACGCCTTTCGGTGAACAGGCCCAGCCCGACTTTGGATTCGCAAGGTAGTTTTTGCAACAGTTCGCGCAAGGTTTGCTTAACAAAATGCAGGCGGCTGACGGCCTGATTATCTTGTTGATAGTCGGTTGCATTCATGCTGCGGGTAATATCGATAATAAAGGTGTAGTTGTAGGTTGGCGTTTTTTGTTGATTACTGGGGTGCATGAACAGTACCAGCATGGCTATAAGGGCCAACAGTAAACACCAGGTTCGATAATCTTTTAATGCGTAATTCATTATTTTCTCGTTCTCGTAGGGGCAATCCCTTGTGGTTGCCCTGATAGGAGCATGTATTAATGCCGGACGGGGGTATTCACCCCGTCCGAAACGTTTGATAACCCGTAAGACCCTATACTTTGCGACGAACATAACCAGCCGGTAAACGTATGTGACGGGGTTGCCTTTGATGCCTGTGCATATCAGGGCAACCACAAGGGATTGCCCCTACGGCAAGCCCCTTGGAAACCCCGGCACTGTCGTCCACAATTGCGATTTCTGGTTCTTGGGTTCGTCGTCCGGCATATCGACCCTGTCCATTTCCGGCAATAAGCGCATGGCGACTTCAAGGTTGTATTTGGCATCCCAGTAGCTGCTGTCCAATGCCAAAGACTGCCGGTAGGCCTGTTTCGCCAGTCCTGCCAAGGGCAGGGCCTCATTGATATTCATGGCTTTTGCCTGCTGTATGGCTTGTTCCAGATACAGATTGCCGAGGTTATAACGGACTTTGGCCTGGAAGTTTCGGTCGCCTTTATCCATAATCAGGCTGAGGGTCGATAAGGCTTCGTCGTAGCGGTGTTTTTGCTTTAAATAAAAAGCCCGCGCCAGTCTCAGTTCCGGTTCGCTGCTGATCACTTTATTAACGGCCACATCCTTTCCCGAAATTAATTGCCGGATTAAATCATTGTTTTGATGAATGCCGTACAACAAGCCGGCGCTGTATAGAACAGCCACTAAACTGAGCGCCAACGCAGCCCAGAGCGTCATATGCCTGATAGTTCTTATCATCATCGTTTGACCTCACAAAATTTAACGCCCAGCAGAACCAGCAGCAATAGGGTCGCGTAGCTGTAACAAGCCGCCGACAAGTCCTGTTTGGGGATGCGTTCGAAATAGTGCATGGGCAGGTTTTCCAGTTGGTTGATGTCGGCAATCGCCTGTTTTAAAGCGTCCGGACTTTCCGCTTCATAAGCCTGATAGGGACTGCCCAGCCCCAAAAAAAATTGATGCAGATACAGTTCGGGCATGGCTTGGGCGTTGTCGTCCCGGCTGTCTTCAGGCTTATCGAAAATGCCGGGGCTGCCCGCAGTGCGCAGAAATATCCAGTACAGGCGAACTTGCTGTTGTTTAAACCAAAGCCGCAATTTCTGTTCGCTGTCGTGATCAATCGCCGCCGCGCCGTCTGAAACCAGCAACACAATACGCGAGCCGGTTACGGGTTGTTGTTGGAAAAATGATATGGCCATCCCCAAGCCTTTGCTGACATGGGTAAAGCCGAGCGCCGGTGTCGCCGTCGCCGCAATCGCCGCTTGCACTGCGTTTTTGTTTTCGGTCAGCGGCATCACAAACAAGGGTGAAGTGCTGTATTCCGCGACCCCGATTAAATCGGTTTGCCGTTGTTTGACAAAATCGGTCAATAACCGCCGCGCCGCCGTGGCCTTGGATTCTTCGGAGCCGTTCGGCGCGCGTCCGGCAAAGCTGTTATCCATGCTGCTGCTGCGATCCAGCAATAACACGATATGCGCGCCGTGGCCGATCCGCTCCCGGCTTTGTTCCGTGCGATGCAGGCCCGCCATACCCAGTACTAAACCGGCGATTGCCGCCATTGCGCACAGCCGCAAACAACAGACAACAAAAACCGACAGCGCATCGGCCGGTATCAATACCAGCCACGGAGCGGGGCTGGTAACGCATACCGGTATTGAACAGCGGCAACAGGGCGAGTAACAGGCCTGTCAAAACCCAAGGGGTATCAACTGCCAGGTTCATTGGCTACCCCGTTCAATTTTTCGGCAGCGCTCACAGAGGTCTTTTAGCTGTTGCAAATCCTGCGCTACAACAATCATGCCGGGTGAAAAAAAATAACGGTTGGAGATAGTTAAAGAACCAGGTCAATTGGGAGCTTACCTGAAGATACTGCGGGTTATGCCGGTAAAACTCACTCAACTGAGTGTAAAACAGGGGCTGTCCATTGAGGCTGTTCAAAGTGTGATGGACAATGGTCAAGGCTTGCGCCATGTCGGTTTTAGACAAGCCCGCCAGTTTACGTAACGCCTGCTTAAACAAGGTACGCCGTAACATACCGGGAAAACAGCCGTATAAATAACCTAAATAGGCTGCTATCAGCGCAGCAACGATCAAGCTGGCGGCCAAGCCATACCATGCCTGTGTATTCGCTAATAACGAAGGCGGACTATCGGGGCGCATGTATTCACCCTGTTCGGTCTGGCGCACCACCAGCTCTCTGAGCGGAGACAGGGTAAAAGATCCAGGCGGGGACGTTTTGGCTGATGCTTTTTTCGCCCTGGCTGAACTGCATGGTAAATCCGGGCAGGGTTAATGATTTAACCTCCAAAGGCGCGTAAAAAACCTGGTAGCGCAAGTCGATTTCATAACGCTGTCCTGATTTGTTTAACCGTGACCTGATTCAGGTTCAGCCAACGGTTGATTTGTCCTTTGGAGGGTAAGCTGCCGGCTTGCAAGCTGATGCCCGAACGGGTTTCGAGCACAATGCGCTGGGGAATTTCATCGCCGTTAAAGTATCCGAACGGGCGGGGTGTTTCGACATTAAAGTAACTGACCGGCTCATCAATCGAGCCGGAACAGCCCAGCAGCGACAACACCAGGATTAACAGGATTCTCATGCGACCCTCTGCTGTAAATGACGATTAATGGTTTGGGTGCTGTAGCGTTCGGTAATAAACAAGGGTTCACTGCCAAAGGCCCTAAAGGTTTTTTTCAAGTCATGTTGGCGTTGCTGATAGGCGGCTATTATTTTTTGCCGTAATGCCGGACGCATGAACAGCGTGCGTGTCGTATTGTTTTCCATGTCCTGAAAAGCAACGAGACCCCAGTTGGGCAAGCTGGCGTATTCGTCCTGAGTCCATAACACTAACGGAATGACATCATGACCCTGTAATGACCCTAATATGTCCCGCAACTGAGGTAGCGGGAAATGACAGTCGGATAACAAAAACACCAGCGAACGCTCGGCGGGCAGAAAGGCTGCGGCGTTTTGAAGTCCGCTTGCCGTGCCGGTAAAGGTAAAGACTTCCAGTTGACTTATCAGCGCCGACACTCTTCCCACGTGTTGGCAGGCGGGAATTAACCAGCGATGTTCGATACGCTCGGTGCAGCCGATAAAGCCGAATTTATCGCCGTAACCGAAAGCCGAATTGGCGGCGGTATGCAAAAACTGAATCAGGGTTTGTTGTTTATCGGCATAGCCCATCGATGCCGACATATCGGCAAGCACATAGACGTTGACTGTGCTTTGCTGTTGATAGACACGCACCCGATAGCCGAAAAAGGGGTCGAGTACACTGGCGCGCAAGTCTATGCGTCTGGGGTCCGGGCTGGCAATAAGCGGCTCATGGCGTTTGAACAACTGTCCGGCCCCGATCATTTGTCCGGGATGCGCTCCCGGATAAACGGAACTTGATTGCCAGGGTAAGCGATAAAATAGCGTTTCGGTCATGGGTTGGTTTTTACGATATTTTTCTTGTTTTACAGGTTAAAGGGCGCCCATGTAAGGGTCTTGTGCCAGTTCAGGGCAACCACAAGGGATTGCCCCTACAATTAAGGCGCGGCCACCTGGTTCAAAATACCCTTGATCAATTCGGGTAACAGTTGTTCTTTTCTATAAGCATACATCGGATTGAAAAACAGCCGATGCGTCATACAGACTGAAAAAATCGCTTGCAGATCTTCCGGCAACACATGATCCCGGCGTTCCAGCCAAGCGCGGGTTTTGGCGGCGCGGATTAAATAACTCATGCCGCGCGGACTGGCGCCGGCCATTAATAATTGCGGCATTTCAACATCGGTTAATTGGACACCGTATTGTTGTGGCTGATGCGTGGCTTTCCATAAAGCACAGCGCGTAAGCATGGAGTTTAGGACTGGTTTGTATGCGTTGTTGCACCGTGTGCGCTAAGTCATTGAGCCGGTAGTAAATGCCGCTATTGGTTACACCGCTGATAAGTTGATCGGTATCATGAAAGCGCGGATTAAACATCAGCTCATCCAACACAGTATCTGCTGTGGGCATATTGATGTTGATCTCCATCATAAAACGGTCTTTGGCGGCGGCGGGCAACTCAAAGGTTTCTTCCTTCTCGACGCGATTCCGGTCGGCAAAAACCTGTATGTGCGGCAGTGCATAGTCACGGTTAAAAGCGTTGATACTGCGTTCCGCCATGGCTCTTAACAACAAGGCATGGACTTGCGGACGGGCGCGGTTGATTTCATTGAAGAAGAAAGTGGCGAGTGTGTCGCCGTGTTTCAGCAAAGGTCCCGGATCGACACACGGACGGCCTTCGTTGTTTAAATAGGTGTAATAGATCAAGTCCGCGGGCATCAGGTCAATAGTGCCTTCAATCCGTTGATAATCGCCGCCCAAGCCTTGGGCAACCGCTCTTAATAAGGTCGTTTTACCGACGCCGACATTGCCCTCCAGCAATACATGGCCTCTGGCAAAAACGGCCAGGATGATATTCCTGACAGCAGGCTGAAGACCGATAACTGTTTGATTGATTTGTTGTTCAAACTGTAACGCTTGGTCGCGCCAGTCGGTAAGTTGGGTGTCTGTGCTCATGGGTTATATAAAAACGTCTGCATCCGGATAGTCCGGTGTTGCCGTTGCCGGGTTTATTGGCATCTGATGTAGGGCGTGCTGCGCATACCTTGTGAGTTAAGGCGCGTGCAGCACGCCCTACCTGTTAACAAAAAAAGGGCATAAATACTGGCACATTCGCATGGGATGAATGGGGGGAAATGTATTTATGCCCAAAAGGAAAAACGCTATTCGATATCGTCTACGTCATAAACAAACTTGCCGGTCTTTGCTAAATGTTCCTGGCGTTGCTTATTGCGCGCCTCCATCTCCACAATAGATTGCGCTTGTTTATTAAGCTCATTGACATCATGTTTCGGGTCATACTTGCTGCCCGCTACCTTTGCCGGATAACCCGGTTTGGGTTCCCAGCAAACACCCGGTTCGCTGCAATTTTGACCATCGTAAGCGTTTGCCGAATAAGACATCATCGCCAACACCGCACCGCTGCATTAAGTAAAATTATCTTTTTCATTTGTTATCCTCGCTATTTTTTTAACCATTTGGCTTTTTTCGGATCACCTTTGTAGATGTCCCGTATCCACGACATAATCAAGAGCATTTCATCGGTTGATAAGTTGACATACTGAGGCCCCATCATGCCGTTGGCGCCGCCAAACAGCACTTCAAACAAGCCCTGATCGGTTGCATTAGCAGGATAGGTCCAGTAATCATCCGCCAGCCCCGGCCCTAATTTACCTTCGGCTTCGTGGCCATGACAGCCTGAGCAGGCGGTCATAAAAAGATCATGGCCTTTTTGTATGGCTTCCTTATCGCCGTTGTAAGGATTTTTACCCGTCTCCTTAAATTCTTTGAAAACGGCTTCGTTACCGCCCGTTTTGGCAACGCTCATATCCAGCGGTTCACCGGTAATGGCATTACGAAAGGTTATTTCCGCTAGAGCCGTCGTACTGATCAACGCCAAGCTGACAGCAGAGACGGCTAATATTTTTTTTCTCTTCATTTTAAAGCCTATATCTTTATGATTTTTTAAGACGCATCGGGTTCAGGAACTAAAGGAATGCCTTCTTCTTCCAACAATTTTGTTATTTCATCCCGGTTGTCTTCAATGACCTTGTTCAACTGAGCCAATAATTCGGGTTCGTTTTTTCGGACCCCCATCGATGTGCTGTACTGAGAGCCGACTTTTTGTCCATCGGCGCGAACGTTATCATCAGGAATCAGTGTCATCACCAAGGGTGTTGTCGATTCTTTAACATAACGTGCGGCAGATGGACCCCAAAGGGCAGCAATCTCGGCATGACCTGATGAAACTTCAGAGACCAGTTTCGATGACTCGTATTTTATGTACTGATTGCGTCTGGATTTGAACCCCACCAGTTCCTGAGAATAATTGAACATGTCGTTATAACGCCCGATAGTCCGCATCATCACTTCCGGAGGTGTACCGGGTACAAAAGCAATGCGTTGTACTTTTCGTAAGGCTTCACTATCCCAGTTATGCAAATCCAGGTTGTCGGATTTACGCGAGATAAAGACATAGCCGGAACGGTAATAAGGCTGAGTGGTTAAGACTCTGGGATCACCTTTATCAACGCCTATGACTACGTCACATAAATCTTTATCCAGCGTGTCCCGAAGGTAGTAACGCGGGTCGGTCCAGGTGACATATTCAACTTTTCTGTCAAGGGCTTTTCCAACAAATTCCGCCAATTTATTTTCAAAGCCTTCACCTTGTTTATTGGAATAAGGCATTTCGTCTTCCGCGGCGCAGACCTTTAACGGTTTGCTGCCTTCAGCATTAGCTTGGGTCGCTGCTAAACTTGCCCCCAAACATAAAACGGTTATGAATAATTTGTTTGCCTGCATATTTATTCTCATCAATACTGCTTTAAAAACGTGATGCTACTGTAGGGGCAATCCCTTGTGGTTGCCCCGATAGATAGAGGTAAGAAAGTTTAATAGCCTAATGCGAAGACCATCACACCACCGCCTTGTTGCGTGTAGTGAGCCAGTTCTTTAAACGCACCGACTGCCCCTAAACCCGCGGTAGGATCCTGCAAGTCAAACACCAGACCAACACCGGGCCAGCCGCCGACACCGTAATAAATCGCCACATATTGCTTGCCTTTATGTCCAAAGGTAATCGGATGGCCGATAACGCCGGAAGGCAGTTTAAATTTCCACAATTCCTTACCGTTACGTGAATCCAGCGCTTTGATGTGACCGTCCAGAGTGCCGTAGAAAACCAGGTCGCCGGCTGTTGCTGTGGTACCGCCCCAGACTGCAAATTTTTCCTGAATTTCCCATTCAAATTTACCGGTAACGGAATTCATCGCTTTTACTTGCCCCAGCGTTCCTTTAGGCCCCGGATACATGTTCAGCGTCGCGCCGACAAAGAACTGGCCGGCCCGGTAAGGCAGCATGAACGGTTCCCAGTCCATGCAAATATGGTTGGTGCCCATGAAGAACAGTTTTTTGTTGGGATCGTAAGATTCTATGCCCTGGTTGTGATAACCCATGGCGGACGGACAAATCCCTTTGGCTTCATGATCCATGTGGGTGGAAAATTCAGGATCACGAATCGGCAAGCCGGTTTTTAAATCGACTTTTTTAACCCAGTTGACGGTATCGTCAATTTTAAAGGCATTGACCAAATCGCCGTTTTCGCGGTTCAGGGTATAAACCAGACCGTTGCGGTCGGGATGGGTCAGCAGTTTGGTCATTTTGCCGTCAACCAACTGTTCGGATAAGCCCATGTAGTTGACGCCGGCATAATCCCATTCGTCATGAGGCGTTTTTTGATAACCGAATTTTGCTTCGCCGGTGTTAATGTCACGGCCCCAGATGGTCATCGTCCATTTGTTATCGCCCGGACGCATGGTTTCATTCCACGGCGCGGGGTTGCCTGAACCGTAATAGATCATGTCCAGATCAGGATCGAAGGCATACCAGCCCCAGTTGGTTCCGCCGCCAATTTTCCAGGCATCGCCTTCCCAGGTTTTCAGGCCCAGGCCAAACTGGCCATAATGCGGATTGTGGCTGTTGAAATCTTTTGCCAGTTTAATATCCTCATCAGGGCCTGTGGCATATACGCGCCAAGCCTGTTTGCCGTCTTTGATGTTATAGGCGGTGGCGTAACCTCTTACGCCCAATTCAGCGCCTGAACTACCTACAATGACTTTATCCTTGGCCACGAACGGTGCGATGGTAAGCGTTGAACCCATGGCAATATCGGAATTCTCCATTTTCCACAACAACTCGCCGGTCTTGGCATTGATGGCAACGATATGGCCGTCCAGTTGATTCTGGAAAATAGTCGCCGGATACCCCTCGCCGGCAGGCGCGTATGCCAGGCCTCTGTTTACCACGTCACAACAGGCTACAGCGCGAGCAGCGGGGTTTTGTTTAGGCTTGTATTCCCATAGAATCTTGCCAGGATCATCCAGGTCAATTGCAAAAATATTGTTTGGGAACGGCGTATGCACATACATAATGCCGTCAATGACCAGCGGCCCGCCTTCATGTCCGTTCAACACGCCTGTAGAAAACGACCAGACCGGTTGCAGATGCTGAACGTTGTGGGAATTAATCTGGGTCATGTTGCTAAAGTGACTGGCACTGTAGTCTTTGGTCTGCATGACCCAGTTTGTGTCCTCTTTCGACAGTCTCTCCAGGTCTTTATTAGCCTGTGCCGGCATGGAAACCGTCAATAAGGCGCCGCTACAGACAGCTGATGCGACAGCGGTGCGGGTGAATTTGGAAATCCGCATAGTTCCTCCAGGGTTATGATAATTGTTCTTAGTAAAAGACCAGCCCATGCGCATCAATCAGGTGTATGTATGTAACCAGCTTTCTTGATCAAAACGTGTGCAATGCCTCATTGAGAAGCAGGGCTGTTCAGGCGGTTATAGTACTGGAGTCGTTTACTTGCAACGTTACGGAATAAGCCCGGAAAAAAGCGGGAAAAAACCCGAAAATAAACCAAGAAAATTTCCCGTGCCGTCTGGCGGGATAGAACAGGAAAAGCTCCTATCGATTTACCCTTTATAAACAGGCATGATGACTGTTTTGACGAGTTTGGGGGTAAAGTGGTGGCGGGTAAGATAAGTGTTTTATTGGTGGATGATCATGCTGTGGTTAGGACAGGTTACAAAACCTATCTTTCCTTATCCGATAAAATTGGCCAGATTTATGAGGCGGATCGGGGCGAAACAGCCTGCCAAATGTACATCCAGCATCAACCGGATATTGTGGTGCTGGATTTATCCATGCCGGGCATAGGCGGTTTTGAGAGTATCAGAAGACTGATCAATCGTGATCCGCACTGTAAAATTCTGGTATTTAGCATTCACAATGAACTGGTCTATGTGACGCGTGCGCTTAAAGCCGGAGCCAAGGGTTATATTACCAAAAACAGTGTGCCTGAAACGCTGGTCACCGCGGTTTATAAAATAGCCCAGGGCGGTACTTATGTTGATCCTGATATTGCCCAGCAACTGGCTGTTTCCATGGCAAGCGAGCAGGATGAAGCGGACAAAATCAAACTGCTTTCCCCGAGAGAGTTCGATGTATTCTGTTTATTGGCGAATGGCTATACCGTTCGAAAAGCGGCGGAAAAACTGTGTTTGAGTTACAAAACGGCGTGTAATCACGGTACCGCAATCAAGGAAAAAATGGGGGCGGAAACCCTGGCCGAACTGACCTTGCTGGCAAGCCGGCAAGGTCTTATTGAAACACACGAAAATTAATCAGGGTGTAGGGGCAATCCCTTGTGGTTGCCCTAATAGTTCAGAACCGGCTTTATTTTTCCAGCTTTTGTTTTAACCCTGCCAATCCGTTCTTAAAAAACGCATCCATAGCTTTTACTGCCGCAGCATCATTCAGGTTTTCAGGAGGCGCATTGCCGGTGTCGCCACGATAGAACCGGCTTT
Source organism: uncultured Gammaproteobacteria bacterium (assembly GCA_963849195.1). Taxonomy (GTDB): domain Bacteria; phylum Pseudomonadota; class Gammaproteobacteria; order Methylococcales; family Methylomonadaceae; genus Methylobacter_C. The sequence continues at coordinate 168,785 of CAWKGQ010000005.1, read as the reverse complement.
TGAATGTCACCACGCTGGTTTTAGCATCGTCCCCCGCTTTTACCTGAAGGTTGGTGGTGTACGAACTGACCGGAAATGCCGTGACATTTTCGGTTTTAAGCCGGTAATTGTATTCATGATCTTTATCACTGTAATAATCCAGGCTTTCTACCAGTTGCCCGTCATTTTGCAGGGTAATGGTCCTAATGCCGTCAGAGGCATTTTTTCCATCGCCTGAACTTGCTTTGACATCAGGATGCCAGCTTGCAATGGCATCAAATTGCTTGATGACATCCCAGACGGCATCAACAGGGGCATTAATAGTGATACTTTCCAGGCCTTTTTGCGGGGTTGGTCCGTGAGCAAGGGAGGTAACGGGGAATAATAGGAAACTCAACAATATTAAGGGTAAATGCTTCATGTCATTAATGCCATTATTAAAATGACCAATTATTCATGAATCCGGGTAAAAGGTATTGGGTAACTTTCCTGATAATGACAGGGAAATATTCGGTTTTTATGAGATTTTGATTTCCTTCAGGCAACTCGCAAAAAAAACGCCACTGATCCTTCAGCTTCGCTCAGGACCAGTGGCGGCTGTGGCAAAAAGGGGACCTTACTTATGCTTTACCGGTTGCGGTTTTAATTTCCAGATTTCCCGGTTGTATTCGCTAATCGTCCTATCAGTAGAAAATTTGCCGCTGTTCGCACAATTTAGAATGCTCATTTTGGTCCAATGATCTTTATCTTGATAGGCATCTTCAACACGCTTTTGGGCATCTACAAAACTTCGAAAATCAGCAATCGTCATCCAGGGGTCATGGGGACTTTTTATGGAGTTGATCAGATCATCAAATATGCCCGGTTCAAATTGATTAAAATGGCCGGACTCCAGAAGATGCATGACCTGTTGCAGGTCTTCATCCTGGTCGATAATAGCAATCGGATCATAGTGACCTCGCCTTGCTTCAATTTCTTCTTCCGTCAACCCAAACAGAAAAAAGTTTTCATCACCCACTTCTTCACGAATTTCAATGTTGGCGCCATCCAGTGTACCGATAGTGATCGCGCCATTCATCATCAGCTTCATGTTGCCGGTACCCGAAGCTTCTTTGCCTGCGGTCGATATTTGTTCGGATAAATCAGCGCCAGGACATATTTTTTCCATCGCTGAAACACGATAATCCGGCAAAAACAGCAAGGTTAATTTATTATCCGTGTCAGGGTCTGAATTAATAACCTGAGCGGCATTATTGATCAGTTTGATGGTTTTTTTTGCCATACGATAACCGGGGGCCGCTTTGCCGCCGATTAATACACATCTCGCCACCCTGTCAGTGTCACCTTTTTTAATGCAGTTATAAAGATGAATAACATGCAATACATTTAACAGTTGACGCTTGTATTCATGAATACGTTTAACCTGCACATCGAATAGTGCATCAACGTTCAAATGAAGTTCCGTGTCGTGTTTGTGTTTTTTATAGTCAATCAAACGCTGTTTTGCTGCCTGTTTAATAGCGCGCCAGCGTTGCCGAAACTGAGCATCTTCAGCGTAGGGTTCCAGCTTTTTTAACTGCGATAGATCAGTAACCCAACGGTCGCCTATCGTTTCTGTTATCAGACTTGCCAACTCGGGGTTACAGGCGGCTAGCCAGCGCCGTGGCGTTACTCCATTGGTTTTATTATTAAACTTATGCGGCCATAAGGCGTAAAAGTCACTAAATAAGCCTTGTTGCAATAACCGGGAATGCAACTGTGCGACCCCGTTCACGGAAAAACTGCCCACTATAGCAAGATGGGCCATTCTTACTTGTTGCCCGTCACCTTCCGCTATGATGGACATTCTGCGTAAACGATCGCTATCGCCGGGCCAGTGCATGGAAACTTCAGCCAAAAAATGGGCATTAATTTCAAAAATGATGTCCATCACTCGCGGCAATAACCGTTGCATCAATTCAACCGGCCATTTTTCCAGCGCTTCGGGCAACAAGGTGTGGTTAGTATAAGCCATTGTGCTTTTTGTGATAGCCCATGCTTCATCCCACGTTAAGCCATGAATATCCATCAACAGGCGCATCAGTTCGGCAATGGCAATACTCGGATGGGTGTCGTTTAACTGGAAACAGCTTTTTTCAGCAAAACGAGTGAAATTATTTCCGTGTACGGCTGTCCAGTGAGCAATGACATCCTGCAAACTGGCGGAAGCGAGAAAATATTGTTGCCGTAATCGCAGCTCTTTACCGTTTTCATTGGCATCATTGGGATACAACACCATGGTGATATTTTCTGCGGTAATTTTTGCCGCGACCGCTTCCGCATAATCGCCGGCATTAAACTCATCCAGGTTGAACTCTTCGGTAGCCACCGCCTTCCACAACCGCAATGAATTGACGGTGCCATTCTGATAGCCGGGTATCGGCGTATCAAAGGGCACTGCCAGCACATTACAGGTGGCTATCCAGCAATGCCGTTGCTCGCCATTTTCATCGGTTTGAATTTCGGTATGCCCGCCAAATTTAATGCAATGCGAATATTCCAGCCGCTCAATTTCCCAGACGTTACCATGACGTAGCCAATGATCGGGTTTTTCAACCTGTTCACCATTAACAATAGTTTGGGTAAACATGCCGTATTCGTAACGTAAACCATAACCGATAACCGGTAGTTGCAAGGTAGCACAACTGTCTATAAAACAAGCTGCGAGGCGACCCAAACCACCATTGCCCAGTCCTGCATCCTGCTCACTACTGATCAGCTCTTCAATTTCAATGCCAAGATCATACATAGCCTGAGTAACTGTATCGGTTACACCCAGATTAAGCATGGCATTGCTTAAAGCGCGTCCCATCAGAAATTCCATGGACAGATAATAGCCCCGTCTGCAGTCATTGCTTTTATAGGTTTGATGGGTGGTCTTCCAGCGCTCCATCAAGCGGTCACGAATCGCTAATGATAAGGCTTCGCCGGCATAATAAGGTGATCGGCAATTTTCATCCCTGCCCAGCAAATGGACATAATATTCCTTGAAATCATCAATGAAATCATGTTTTTTCATTCCCTGTTCAGGAATTTTAGTGATTGATTGTTTGGGCTTGCTAATAACAAATTTGTTAGTGGGCATTATCTAATCCTGAATTAATAATTTAATTTATTTCCTGAAGGGGTTGCGTTGAAAATACGAGGAATTGCTTCAGTCAGTATTTCTGTTAGCGCCAAGTTTCTTTTTAGCTTTTTTATGACTTTTGCTGGCTTTTGCTTCATCAAAACGATTATTTGCTAACTTAATCAACGCTTCCTGAGCTCCCAACTGCTTATCTTTGGGCCGCAACTGAATATATTGACCGTCAGCTTGCATCTCCCAAACACTACGCTGATTGGTAAGCTGCACATTTAATATTTGCCGCAAGACCGCCTGCAGTTCGGTTTTTTGTACAGGCGTGACTACTTCAACACGGCTCTCCAGATTCCGTTTCATACAATCTGCCGAGCCAATAAAGTATTCTTCTTCCCCTCCATTTTGAAAATAGAATATGCGGGAATGTTCTAAAAAACGCCCAACGATACTGATCACTCTAACATTATCAGATAATCCGGCAATACCCGGCCTTAACCGGCAGGTATCACGAATAATCAGATCAATCTTTACGCCGGCCTGAGCCGCTCGATAAAGTGCTTTAGTAATGTCTATATCTTCCAGGGCATTCATTTTAAACTGGATTAAACCGGGCGAATTTGCAGTATGTTTACTGATTTCCCGCTCGATTTTCTCCAGGAGTTTTGACTTTAACTTATTGGGTGCAATCAGCAAATTTTGATAGTTACGTTTGGGCACCAGGCCTGTAGTCAGGTAATTGAATAATTCGGTTAATTCTTCACCTATTTTTTTATCACAGGTCAGAATACCCAGATCGGTATAAAGCCGTGCTGTCCCGGCATGGTAATTACCCGTACCGATATGGGCATAACGGCGCAGACCGTTATAATCCTGACGAACAACATAAACCACTTTGCTATGAGTTTTTAATCCAACCACACCGTAAGTCACATGAATGCCGGCGCTCTCCATACGATGCGCCCATTTAATATTGGCCGATTCATCAAAACGAGCTTTCAACTCAACGACGACCGCAACCTGTTTACCATTTAACGCTGCATCAATCAGGTACTGAACTATCTTGGTGCCCGCTGACGTACGATAAAGCGTCATTTTAATCGCCTGCACATTCGGGTCGCGGCTGGCTTCTTTAACAAAGCGCTCGACGGTGGTAACAAATGATTCGTAGGGGTGTTGCAATAAAATGGAGCCTTGTTCGCGAATCGCGTGGAAAATATTCGGGACGCCAGCCAGTTTTGGATGATCAGAGGGATGGTGCGGCGGATCGAGCAAATCTGGCCGGGCAATACCGGCAATCTGAAACATATCAGTCATTGCCATGCGTTGATCAACGACAAAAACATCCTGCTCTTCATTAAGTCCCAGTTCAGCCGCCAACATACCGCTTTGCAATTTTCCCATCGTTGCTGCAACTTCCAGACGAATGACCGGAGCAAATTTACGCTCACGCAATTCTGATTCGATCATTTGCAGAAGGTCATCGGCCTGCTCTTCATCCTGTTCAGTTATAGCATTACGCGTCACCCGAAACAGATCGCAGAATGCTATCTTCATGCCGGGAAAGAGCAAATCAAGATTATTCGCAATCAAATCACCCAGAGCCACATAAAGTTGCTCACCACCCACCTGGATAAAGCGTGGCACTTTGGAACTGACCGGTACTTTAATACGCACCAGAGTCATATCATCAGTTTCAGTACAACAAACACCGGTCAGTAAATTCAGGGACAGGTTGGAGATAAATGGGAAAGGATGCGCGGGATCAATCGCCTGTGGTGTTACCAGAGGAAAAATGTTTTGAATATAATGCTCACGCATGGCTTGTTGCTGATCTTTAGAAAGCTCAATATAAGGTAAAATACGAATACCCTGTTTCTGGAGCAGATCAATAATTTGCGTCAACAGCATTTGTTTTTTGGCTTCAAGCTCACGCACAACAGCATAACATTCGGTAATTTGTTGCTGCGGACTGCGTCCATCCACACTTAATTCGCTGATCCCAGCACCGACCTGTTGTTTGAGACCTCCTATCCGCTTCATAAAAAATTCATCCAGATTGGAACTGACAATGGCAATAAACTTAACCCGCTCCAATAATGGCGTGCGCTCATCTTCAGCTTCCCATAAAACCCGTTTATTAAATTCCAGCCAGGTTAACTCACGATTGAGATACCGTTCGGAAGCTGTAAGATCAAAATGCTGAGCTTTAGGCTCAAGGGATAATGTTTGTTTTGTCTGGATGGTCATGTTAGTAAGTTATTTACGGTTATTTGAACGGAATTTCGGTGTTAAATCTAAAAACTCAGTTCCCCATAGAACCTGTCCTGAGCGCAGCCGAAGAGACACGGCGAACCCATTGGATTACCAGTGCAAGGCCCTCAATCGGGAGAGCTTTTTCCTTTGATGTTTGTGCATGCGAATCATAACGTTCACCAGTGCTTCTATAACCTCGAGTATATAGGGGCCTTTATTCGGACTTTTCTTAAGCTGTTTTTTATACTTTGGGTATGCTTATTCGATAATAGCAATCTATTGGGCATGGCGGCTACGGCACTGGTTTGGCATTACGGGTTAATGATTTCGTAAAAACATTTTGATGTGTGTTTTATACTCATCTTCTTGAACTTTTTTAATTAGTTCCTTTAGCAAGCTAATTCTAATGGCTTTAACGGTGGCTTCATCTCTACTTTCAGTAGGTACTACAAATTTGAAATATTTCTCGCCTTTAATACCAAAATCAAACAATTTTCTTTTACATCTCAGAGTTAACTCAATAACGCTTAGATCATCTGCGACAGATGAAAGCCCCAAAATATAGGGAGGATCTTTATACTCGCCATCCAGTACTAGTTTGCAGGGATCTTCAATGATCTCAATATGCCTTTTTAAGTCTGCAATGATCTTTTTTTTGCAGTCACCATAGTTTTTCAGTTTATTTTTTTGTGTAATGATTGATACAGTCGATAATTTCCCATACCTAAAAAATTCACTCATGGTTTCTCTCATCCAAATCGATAAATCAACTTGTGCAGTAGTTGAGTCAGGATTAAACGGCTTGTACAGTTTTGGTGTTAATCAAAGAATGGTAAAAGATCAACTGCTCATACACCATTGTTAAACTTAATTGATAACTGTCTTATCGCAAATCAAATCTATCTGTTTACCAATGCAACGCTCGTAATCTAGAAAATTTTTTCCTTTGATGTTCGTGCATGCGAATCATAACATTCACCAGCGCTTCTATAGCATCAAGTATATAGGGACCTTTATTCAACATGACGCATTCCGCTCTGACCGCCATGGCCGCATCGGTAAATTCAGGCCTTGACCGGGTTCCTTTTTTGGCAATGGACTCAAGTACCTGAGTTGCCCAGATGACGGGAACATGGGCAGCTTCACATAGCCACAGGAGTTCTTCCTGAATTTCAGCGAGTCTGGCGCTGCCTAATTCTACGGCTAAATCACCTCTGGCAATCATGATACCAAGATTATGCCTGCCGATAGTCCCCAATATAATATCAGGAAGATTTTTCACCGCGCGATTGGTTTCGATTTTAGCGATAATAGGTAGCTCTGATGCATTCCGTTTTGCCAATTCCGACATCAAACACTCCATATCTGCCAGCGTTTCTACAAATGAAAAACCGACCAAATCCGCATGCACACAAACAAAATCAAGATCGGTCAAATCTTTCTGCGTAAGTGAGGGCAAATTAAACTCGGCTTCCGGAAAATTAATCCCCTTGTCACTTTGTATACGGACGCCACTGGCTTTTGCCATTGTTATACGCAACAACGCACCTTCTTCGGTTACTGCTTCGACGATCGCCCCCACTTTTCCATCATCAATCCAGACCGGCTGCCCTGGTTCAAGTTTTTCTATTAGCGATGAAAGCGTACAACCAATTTGAGCAGGATGAATCAGGCTCTGCTCATCATATTCAGCGGGTTTACCGTCGATATTGCCGGGGGTTAACAACAGCAACTGGTTTTTAAATACACGAATATCCAGAGGCTCGCCTGCAAATCTACCCAAAGTAAACTCATTAACGGCGTTCCGGTTATCGGTCTGTTGATCCATTGTAAGCGTTAAAGCACAGCCTGGGACAAGATAAGCCGTTTGTTCACAACTCACCAGCCAATCCGTGTTAGAAAGCGCTTTTTCTACTTTCAAGTAACGCTGCCTGTTCTGGTTGTCGCTAAAACCCAGGGACATTCCTGGCGCAAATTTCTGATGAAGCGGCTTGGGAATGGATACCCTGAATAATGAACCATCAACAGACGGGCTTTCAGAGTCGCTTGTTAAAATCAAATAGCCAGGAGCCACAACCTTACCTGTACGATCTTTTTGGACACGGATGTGATGAATCGAAGGCCCCAAAGCAATGGGACCGGTACGAATTTTGTGCCCTGCAAGATCCATAAGAATGCGGCAAGGACGACCCATTTCTGTTTCTGCACGACGGATATTTCTTATCATTCCCTGCCAGATAACAGCATCATCATGTGCGCAATTGATACGGGCACAGGTCATGCCCTTTTCAAGTAATGAACTTACCAGCGTATAATCCCTAGAGGCTTCTGTGCCCAAGGTCACCATAACATGCGCACTACCGTGTTCATCGTGCTCATGAAAGGGCCCAAATAATTCAATAGTATGCTGTTCCAGCAGCTGCTGACCCCGATTAAAGCCGTATTCGATGGGGTTTTTTTCACCCGGTAAATAGTCTTTGTCTGTTGCCCGTTTCAGTACATCTATCAACGAATCCAGAGTCGATAAGACCGATGCCTCAGCTCTACCTAGCGAAGATAAACCGGCCTGAGCCAAGCGATCCTGTAAATGGCGCAGATCAAATTGGCGCATGGCAAGATAATGCGCAAGATTAAAAGCGCTTTTAGAAAAAAAGCCGGAATGATAGTTACTCTGGTATCTTTGCAGGCGCTGTTTAGCATTGATTTCAATTTGTTGCCGCAGTTCGGCGACCTCTGCAAGAATTTGTTTCAGGGCATCATCGTAGGGATCTGGAGTGACTTTTTTAGTGTCTATCATAATGTATGGATATTGATTCATAAAACGCTAGATTTTAATAAATCTAGCGTACTTAAGAAATATGACATATTGATGAAACAAAGTGGTTTATGCACTAAAAGCAAGTATTCAGAAATACTATAAATACAACTTTTAGGAATGGGAGTGAAATAACGTGGACGTTTTAACGCAGGATTTTTATTCGTATTCAAGGCGTATCAACAGGCACATAGCAAGCTATGAAACTGTTGATACTCAGGGCCATATAGGACACAAAGTTCTATGCTTTGTGCTTCGGATGATGAGATTACCAAGCAGGTAACCAATGTGTTTTTAACGCGTATCTGAATATCTCAAATGTTATTTTTAATAATGATCATGGTTGTCGTCATGATCACGGCTGTGATCATGCGCAAAAGGTGTAATCGTTTGCGGTACGTAGTTTGGCAAATCAGAACTATCTACAGAAAATACAAAAAACTTGTTCGGGTTGGCTATGCCAGTTGGGTGCTTGGTATCTGTCACAGTAGAAAGGAAATCGTTATCGTTTGCCAAAAACAGTGTGTGCTTAGTCACACCGCCGATAGCGATGTCTGGACCGAATGCGACTGATTCAATTTTAGCAGGTATATCATTTGCGTTAGTTCCGATTTCAGTAAGTGCGGTCACAACATCAAGGAACAAGGTTTTTCTAACTAATGGGGTGGTTGTGCCTATCCTCGTGATGCCACTCACATCAGTTGCGTCTGCAAGATCAATCATGAAAAGTTGTTTGACAACAGCTGTAGAATTATCACCCAAACCTTTGCCATCGCGTTCATCGACCAAAAACTCATGATCATTGATTGCTACAATTTCACTTACGCCTGAACCAGTTGTCAATTTATAAGCATACTCGTGTGTAGTTGCAGAAGCGATATCAATAGTGATAATGCGAATATACTTTTTAGTATCCTGAAGTAACTCAGCCTGCATCACTCCAACTAATGTCTTGCCATCCGGCGTTATTGCCAAACCTTCCATGCCTTTGTTTGCGACTCGGCCGACGGTGTTGCCTAATCCTGATATTTCGAGATCTCCTTGTGAACTCAGGTTAGTGACAGCAAAGTAGCTAGGCAGTGTGAATGTTTTTATACGACGGCCGCTATTGCGGTCAAATTGATAAACATAAGGACCGTATTCATCAGAAATAAATACGAATTTGCCGTTGTTAGATACGCTTATACCTTCAGGATCGAGGCGGCCATTACGGTTGTTCGTTGAGTCACTGGAAGCATCAAAGTTATCTGAGCGGCCTGTGAAATAATTGAAGCCACGTCTATTTAGCGTAGGAGTGCCCGTAGCTGCATAAGTGAGAGGACTTGAACTTGACAGGAGCGTAGTATCAATAAGAAAGGGCGATAAAACGTAGGGTAACGAATTGGGGTCTAAGGAATTGTAGTCAGGATTGGCTCCGAGCGCCAGATTAAATGTCTGAATACGGCTGATAAACGATGTTGTGTCATCAACCAGAGGATTGTAGGGATTGGCGTTTGGTCCGCGGTCAGGAATCGCAATAAACCTATTGCCGCCGGCATAAGCCAAACCGGAACCTACACCACCCAAAAGATTCCCTGCAACGCCATTTTCAAGTGGGTCGGCTGTTCTTGTTGACAGATCCTGATAATTGGAATTGACTTCGCCAATTGCGATCAAGTCAATTTGCGCTTGCGCAGCCGGAGCTGCAAAAAAAGGTAATAATAAAAATAGAATCAGATGTTTTTTTGTCATAAAGAGCCTCAAAATATTAATTTTTACTGCTCTCTGATTATCACTGCTCAATGTTACAAGAAAATTACCATAGCATTTTAAGAAAACAAACAAATCGTAATGCGTAAATACCATCACGACCGGTAAATCACTTATTCTTAACTTGAGTTCGGGCTAAGAATTACTCAAAGCAAGTGAAAAAGAACATCTGCCCTAATGAGGGTGGAGTCGTTTTTCCTGATAGAGATAAACGAGCAAGCCTGCCACGACGGTCAAGGCTTAAATATATTGCTTGCTTCCATACAACGACATAACCCATTTATCATGCCAAATATAATTGTTTAAGCATCCGGACAAAATGTCCTAGATTTTTTACTTTTATTGTGGAGGGCTTAGAGTAAGGTGACGCAGGGATACCGTGCCCGGCAGCCTTCGGGTAAATGCAAATTCGCCTGCAATAAATTTGCCGCATCGGCAAACTGTCCTGCAGCCGCTGCTAATGGTCAATAACTTCCCAACCCACAGGGGTAAACTCCTTGATATTTTTGACCAAAATGGCCGTTTTGGGGCCCAGATCCTTTTCGTAAATTTTATCCTGATGATTGATTATGAAGCTCATAATCCCGGAAGACCCATACTTTGCCGGAAAGGCTATCATTCCAAAGCCTGCGATCATGTTACCGTTAATCACATAATCATATTGTCCGCCGACTGCGCCACAACCTTGTTTAGTTAATAATTTGTAGTAATAGCCATGATAGGGCTGCGGGACGTCAGTATTGGAAGCAAAATAAGCTTCAGCTCGCGCAGCGGCAAAGAGCGGACCGAGCGGGCTACTCTCTCCGGACGCATCGGCTTCCCAAAATAGACCGTCATGTTGATCTGGAGAGCTGCGGATTTTTTGGGCGTACTCCAGGACATCGTCGTTGTCGCGATCCATGCTGGCGTATTCAAATTGGGCTTCGATATATGTCTTTAATACGTTGATGGCATTGAGTTCGTTGCGGCCGATACGGCGGTTTAGAATTTCGTCGATGCCGGATTTTGTATCGAAACGCCAGTTGTTGTTCTCTTTGACGAGGGGAATTGGAAATATAAAATCTTCGTTGCCAACAATAAAAATCGCACGGTTTTCACCCTGTTTTTCAATCCGTTGTTTGAGCGCAGCAGCTGCTGCGAACTGTTGGCGGTTATTTTTATCCGCGACGGCATCGCCGCTGAACAACTGCTCTTTGTAATCTACTCCGAATAAAGCCAACAAGGCTTCGGAATTGTCGGTTCGAATCGACTTCAACAGACTTTGAACAGCCTGCTCCGGCGATGGGAAACGCTGTTGATCGGTAAGCGCAAACACCTTGTTCGCGCTCAAACTTAAAACAAAAGCAAAACCGACTATTGTTGAAAATTGGCTCCAAGACCGGTTACTGAAAATTTTCAAGCGTTCCATGTGCAGGTTCTCTTTATTTCGATATTTTTGAAAAACTTGGTAACCGGATGCAAAATCCAGTAGTGACTAACAATTATGGCAAATGTCGGGTTACACCTTGCAATTGTACTCTCGGATAAGTCTGCATTTTGTATATTGATCATTATTTCCGCCTTCTACCGTCATGATTAGCTTCGATGCGCCCATTTGTCCGGCTAGCCTGGCCTCTCTTGCTGAATGTTTGCGCTTGGTTGCCTGCGCGAACATCGCTGAAAACACTATATGTTTCGGAATCGCGATCAGTAAAATTCGTCACTTCCACTGTTCGATCAAAAGCTGGAGCAGAATGAGGTATTGCCTTCCCCGGTTTTTCGGTTGAGAGGCTTTCAGCTTGTTGGGTGGAATGATGCGTTTTGGCCCGCTGACTTTCCGTGGTGGTCTTTTTGTTCTGCGGGACTTCAGAGAAAGCGTGATCTTGTGTTCTTTGCTGCACGGGTTGTTGCGAAACGCCCGGTTTTTTGTCCGCTTGATTTAACGAAGTGGCGGTCTTTTGTTGCGCTGCCTTGTTCTGTTGTTTGCGAGTGGGTGCAATATCCTGCCCGAGCGCTTTTTCCGCTTGAGTTTGCCGTACTCGACCCAGTTCATTCCGCTCATAACCAGCATAATCAGGGTTGGCAGCTTGGCCGGCTGCTCGCCGCTGCCCAGCCAGCGCCGGTTGTTGCTTCGGAACGCCTAAACGTTGTTGCGCCTGCGAGGAATACCGGTAACCGTGACGATGCAGTGGGTCGTGAACCCAAGGTGTAGGAACTGGGCTGTTTAATGTGTTCTTGCGATTGGCACTGATCTCGTTGCCGAAAATATTTATATCGCGATAAATATTGATGTTGTTGGCTCCTCCGCTATAGCCATTGTAATTGCTGGAATAGTAGGAAATGTACGGCTGCCGGTAATAACCGTGGTAATGATCATCCCAATCGTCATCGTTCCATTCTGATATCGTCCAACCGAGCAGAGCACCAGTGGCGACTCCCACGCCATAGGTTAACCATGGTGAAGCTTGGGATGTTGTTGTGCCATAAACCGGAGTTGGGCTTGCATCCGGGTAATAGTCTGGTGCGGGCAGCGCTGTATACAATACCTGCGGATTGTATTGCGGAACATGGATTACTTGCGGATTCGCCGGTTCAATGCGAATAACCTCAATCTGCCTCGTCCGAGCAGCCTTCGACGCAGCGGGGACTTCGACCCATGCTCCATGATCCTGTTGATTGCCCATGAATACCTTGGTAACAGTAGCTTTGGTCACTTTTTGCTCCGGTGAATCTTCCAGCCGCCCCGCCACCATGGCTCTGGCTCGCATGGATTGGATGGCAGCAAGCACGGCATCAGGTTCCGCAAGAAATCTGTCACCCAGTTCAGCGGTCCAATCGAGCCTATCGTTCATCATAAAGATAACCTGGGGAAATTGCAGTAATACGGTGATGTCCGGCGCCCATTCATCGTCACTAACCTGCGCCGGATCCGGTTTTGATTCAAGCCAATGAGCCGCCTGTACCACCTCCAGCGGGTAAGTGGAGGCAGGAAGAAGTTGCGTGAGCACGAGATCCGGATATAGAGCTATCGGGGCTACCAAGGTCTCCAAATCGGTGAGTTTGGCTGCGGGATGAGGAGCTTGCACTGCTGGAGTCATACCCGGGTGAACGGTGAGAGCTCGGATTGCTATAGGAGCGGCAGTGGTATTAGCCCCTTCCACCGGCTTTTGCATCCATTTAAACAAAATAAAAACAGACAATACGCCAATTACCGCAATCACAAGTGTCAGCTGCGCTATCCCTTTGTTGATTTTTTTGAATCGCTCCACGGTTTACCCCCTGCGTAAAAGCTCTTTAATAGTAAGAGGCAAAAAATATTTTTGATTATACCAGCCACACCTTTGATTCCCGGCTATCAGAATCTTCCAATCCAGAATAGTTCTAAAAGGACTCTATTTCTACCCAATTGAAAACCCCATAACCTCTTACTCCTGTCATTACGGACATTGTTATTAATACCTAAATTCTGCAACCCCCTAAAAACAGACACAAGCTCTGTTTTTATGCCCGGATTTTATTAATTAGGATCTTCCAATGCCCTGATAGATATTAAGAAACCAAAAGTATAGCTCAGTGTATTGACAAATTCTGAAGTTAACACGCTTGAAGATAGACTGAAAGAAGTACGCTATCACCAAAACGCAAAGTTTGAGAGGAGGACAAAAACTGCGATGGGATAATGGGGGGTTACTGACGAGTGGGACTTGGGCAATGGGTTTGCTAATTGGGTTCTGTATGATCAAAACGCCAAAAATCCATATTATTGGTGCTAAATGGAGGTTTGGTATTTCTGACGAATTTGATGTAATAATTGAGGATCCGCCTGATGGGGCTGAATTGCTGATTAGAGGAAAGAAACTGAGACGTAGCCGAATAATCCCCGCCATTTTTCATCAGTGTATAACAAGCCTTTCTGGTTTGCCTGAGCCCCGGACAGGGTTTTCACGTAGCTGTGCCACTTGCCCGGATTCCCGATATTTTTTATAGTCGGCGAGCACTTGGGCGTGATCGAATGCCAAAGGCTCGGGCAGGTCATTTACGCTGAACAGGCGGCAATTTTTCGCGTCATCGGCCGCTAATCGGCGTTCCCGCCGCCTCGCCTACATAAGCCACCGTCACCGTATGCCCACGGGAATCGCGGACTGGATCGGAATAAGATCCCAAGCAAGGCTATCAGATGCACCTCCAGTCCGACTTCTTCCTGAGCCTCCCGCACGGCGGCATGTTCGACAATTTCGCCAAGATCGACAAAGCCACCGGGAATCGCCCAACCGTAAGGTACGCTCGATGCTGTCTCGGTACTTCATTAACGCATCCGAAGCGCGATACAGCGTCATCAGGGGCATACGCTCAAAATCGACATCCAGCACGCTCTGCTGGCCCAACCAACGGTGTGCGGCCAATTCCGAACCCGGCGCCGCCATGCGCCCGATAATAACGCCCAGGATCGCCGCCCGTATCGGACAGGACAGACCCAGCTCACACAGCAGCTCGCTAAACTCCACCTGGCGCATGGCCCACAAACCGATCTGTTCAACGCCTACCGAGCGGGGACGCAGCAGTTCAAGGGAATTGACATCCACCGCTTGCACGTCGCTGGCCGGGACGGCTTCAGATTCTGGCTGAGCATCGGGCTTGGTCTCAGGCTGCGCTGGACCGCCGCTGCCGGCGAAACAGCCGGTGTCTTGTGCGTCTGCAATTGCGCGGTAACCCGCTCGGCTTCCACAGCGGCCGCTTTCGGCAGGTTGATGTCCACCAAGCTGGCCTGACCAGCCAGCAGTTCGTCGATACGCACACACAAGGCAGGCCAGAATGACTGGTCCACGGCAAAGTGCCGTCCCAGGTTGAGCAGCGTGACCTGCTTGACCTTGCCGGCGATACGCTCGGAACGCACCAGGCGATAGGTGACATAGGGTTCGCCGGTAGCGTCGCGGGTTTGAGTGCGTCGGATATACATGCACACTACGTTACCGCAACGACGGGCGATGGCAAGTACCTGCCCATCTATTATGGCACTACATTAGCGATTTTCGGGGTTTTATGAAGTTATGCTATATATAAGACAATAGCTTACAAAAATCAACTTAGAATAAATGGTAGGCAAATGTTAAACATGGGGTAGAGATACAAGGTTAAAAGTGAGCGGTTTTTTACTTTGTCCCTTTGTCTATTCTTCTCCATTCAGTAACCGCTGAATATTACTTTTATGCCGCCAGAGCAAAAACATCATCATGACCGTTGAAGCTCCGACTATGGACACATCCCCAACAATAAACCAGGCATAAACCGGCGATAACACAGAAGCGCACAACGCAGATAAAGAGGAAATTTTACCTATCTTGTATATCAGTAACCAAGTGCCTATAAAAGCAACACCGAGTAACCAGGAAAACCCAAGCAAAACACCAATTGATGTCGCAACACCCTTGCCGCCTTTAAACTTAAAAAACACCGGATACAGATGCCCCATAAACGCCGCCAGACCAATGATTGCCAATAGCTCAACAGACACGCCCAATAAGTTAGCGATGTAAACAGGAATAAAGCCCTTAAGTAGATCACCCAGTAAAGTAATAGACGCGGCTTTTTTTCCTCCAATACGCATGACATTAGTCGCACCCGGATTACCTGAACCTTGTTCGCGAGGATCTGGCAACCCCATCAAACGGCAAATAATAATTGCACTGGAAATCGAACCTATCAAATAGGCAGCCGGAACAAACAACCATTCAATCATGTAACTCTTTCCTCATTTAAGAACTTGTAAGCCGGGCACATTTCCCTGATACTTACCGCTTTTTAAAAACTGCTCATCATAACCGGAAACAACTATGGATATCATCTTTTTAGGCGGACTTGAAATTGAAACAATCATAGGTATTTATGACTGGGAAAGGGAAACCAAGCAAACCGTTGTGCTTGATATTGAGATGGCTTTTGATATAGGAAAAGCCGCCGAGACCGATGATATACAATACACGCTTGATTACAAAACAGTTTCCAAACGTATTATCTCTTTTGTCGAAGCCAGCCAGTTTTTACTCGTTGAAAAATTGATATCTGAAATAGCCGGTATTATCCGAAATGAATTTAATGTGCCTTGGGTAAAAATAACCCTGAATAAAAAAGGAGCTATTCGTGGCGCCAGTGATGTCGGCATTATCATTGAACGAGGCGAGAGATAAGCCATGCCCAGAGGCTACATTAGCATAGGCAGCAACATCGACAGGGATAAAAATATACTTGCCAGCCTACAGGCACTTGAACATCACTTTGGCATGCTGACCATATCAAGCATTTATGAATCAGAGCCAGTCGGTTTTGCAGGTGATACCTTTTACAATCTTGTAGTTGGTTTTAACTCTGAATTAGGCGTAAAAGAAGTTGCGAAACAGTTAAGGCAAATCGAATTGGACAATGGCCGCACCCGAGACAGTCAAAAGTTTTCTGCCCGCACCCTCGATCTGGATCTTATTCTATATGATGATCTGATAGTCAATGATGGACGGCTACAGATACCACGCGATGAAATCGAACGTTACGCCTTCGTCCTTGAACCTTTAACGGAAATTGCCCCAACATTAAAACACCCGGTTAGCCATCTAAGTTATGCTGAACTATGGGGAAAATTCGACAAAACCAATCTCAAACAAAAGCGTGTTAACCCCGCCTGGACTCGCTAACTGATTAAAGACGCGATGCCTCGCGTCTACCTCAACAAAATAAGGTACGACCGCCATCAACTGTCAGTATTTGTCCAGTCATATAATCGGCATCCTTAATTAAAAACCATACCGCCTTGGCAATATCAGCAGGCTTGCCATTACGCCTCAAAGCAACTCGTTGCAAAATTTCTTGCCTTTCCTGTTCAGACAAATCATTATCCGGCCAGAGTATAGCTCCCGGCGCAACTCCGTTTACGCGGACAGCCGACCCAAACTCCTTAGCCAGAATTTTGGTCATGGCAACTAATCCGGCTTTAGCAATACTGTACACCGGATAACCGATCAGTCCACGTTCGGCATGAATATCGACGATATTAACAATACAGCCCCTATTATTGCCTAATGTTTCTAATAAGGATTTTGCCAGAAAAAAGGGGGCTTTTAAATTACTACCCATTAATTCATCCCACTGCTGCTCAGTTACATCAGCTACTGCCGTTGGATAAAAGGATGAAGCATTATTTACCAGCACATCTATACCGCCCCACACCCTACAGGCCTCACTTGCAAGCGATTCCAATTCCTCCATATTCAGTAAATCGGCCTGCATCATGTATGCGGAATCAGGACGAATCTGATTTAATTCAAAACAAAGCTGCAAAGCAGCTTCTTTTGACGATCTATAATGCAAAAACACATTGCAGCCTTCGCTATGGAGCAACCGGGCACAAGCGGCGCCTATGCGTTTAGCTGCTCCGGTAATCAACACATTTTTTTGCATGATATTCCAGCCTGATTTTAAAAATTAGCAGCTTCCAGGTCCCGTGCAATCGCACTATTTCTGGCCCATTAAAAAAAGCATCTATTTTAAATTCGCTTATAATGAGGAAGATCTTTTCTTCCAGTCTGTATAGTGATGTTTTACTAATTGAGGAAATGTTAAATATACATCAACTATCTAGCTGATAATTAAGTCGATATAAACCAACGGAGAGAAAAATGAACGAGTACACAAAAAAGCTAATGAATCATTTCCTGATCGGCGTCTTTGCGGTCATACCAATTGTTATTGTGTTGCAAATTATTCTTTTTGTAAAAGGACTGGTTTCCGAGTTATTTCAAGTCGTTTACGATTTTTCCGATAACTATCTTTATACCGCACTGGTATTCGCAGTCAGTTTTATTATTTTGGTATCGATAGGAAACACTATTGTCAAAAAAGGTCGTTCATGGGTTATTAGTATCTTTGACTTTATTATTGATAGGATTCCATTTCTGAACACCATTTACCGTGTGCTTAAAAAAGTTATTAACATGTTTTCATCACATGAGCAAACAATGGCCAAAGAAGTGGTTTATGTTGAGTATCCAAAAGAAGGCATTTGGGTGCCTGCTTATGTGACCAACAAACATGAAAATAAATATGTATTATTTATTCCCACATCACCCAACCCTACCTCCGGCTTTACTGTGATTGTCGATAAATCAAAATTAGTAAAATCCGATATGGATATTGAAGAAGCCACCAGCTTTATTGTCAGTGTTGGCGTTGATTACAATAAAGCATCAGAAGCGAATAAATTACCCTGACAAACACCCTGCAAGCCGTATCGGCAATCATCAATAGTAAAATGCAATTAATCATTATCCCTGATATTTATTTATGAATAAATACCGAATCCCTCCATAATGCCGAGAATCAACATCACCCTTCCTGGTGATAACCTGTAATGCGATCGACTTCGTTTTTTGACCCCAAAACCAGAGGCACGCGTTGATGAATGCCTGTTGGTTTAATATCGAGAATACGCTCACGTCCTGAAGAACAAGCTCCACCCGCTTGCTCAATAATAAAAGCCATCGGGTTTGCTTCATACAAAATACGCAATTTACCGGGTTTGGTTGGATCGCGTAAATCATAAGGATATAAAAATACGCCACCACGCGTCAGGATTCGATAAACCTCGGCAACCAACGAAGCGATCCAGCGCATATTAAAGTTTTTTCCGCGCGGACCTTCTTTCCCTTGCAAACATTCATCAATATATCGCTGCACAGGCGGCTCCCAAAAACGCTGGTTAGACATATTAATCGCAAATTCGCCAGTCTCTTCTGGAACTCTCATATTTGGATGGGTTAGAATAAATTCACCTATATCCTGATCGAGAGTGAAACCATTAACACCATGCCCTGTTGTCAAGACCATCATGGTTGACGGACCATAAAGCACAAAACCCGCGCAAACCTGCTCGGAACCCTTACGCAAGAAATCTTCAGCCGCAGGATCGACACCTTCACGGCAACGTAGAATAGAAAAAATAGTCCCCACAGCCAAGTTAACATCAATATTTGAAGAACCGTCCAATGGATCGAATAATGCCAGGTATTTACCCTTGGGATACTGCCCTGGAATAGGAATAATGTCGTCTACTTCTTCCGATGCCATACCCGCCAGATGGCCGGTCCAGTTCAGCGCATTGACCATGATATCATTGGTAATGATGTCCAGTTTTTTTTGTACTTCACCTTGCACATTCTCGGACTCAGCACTACCCAATACACCCACGAGATTACCCCGGTTAACCAGGTGCGATATTTCTTTACATGCGGTCACAATATTATTAAGTAACATGCTGAACGTTCCCGAGGCATCGGGCAAGCCGCGCTGCTGCTCAATAATAAACTGGGTTAAGGTAACTTTATTGGCCATTCTTCATATCTCCGTTTGTGTGTTGTTATTCCAAAAAGTACACAGGTAAATGCTGCGTGCTTTACGTTTTGTAGCTATGTGGCCGGACTTGCCATAGGCTATCCACTAACCTTTCTTGAACAACACATTATAAATCTTAAAAGAAAGTATCGATGCCGCTAATACCAGAGTAATTGCATTGGCAAAAATGATAGCTTTATCCGAGATATAAACGCCGTAGATAAGCCAACAAAACACGCCCAAGGTAAATAGGCTGTACATGCTCAAGGAAAGTGATTCTGTGTCTTTGGTTTTTATCGTTAGGATAGCTTGAGGTAAAAATGAAGCTGTCGTTAATGTAGCGGCTAAATAGCCAATCATTTCTGGCATGATTATCATAGATCTTGTTTTGGATTTTTTAGCGTAACCTGTATCACAGGTGCAACAGAGGTAATTTTTAAAAAGTCAGTCTAGTGACTCGCTGTAAACATGTCAATACGAATAAATATGGCAAAGGAGCTAAAAACGAAAAACCCTACACACCAACTGGACAAGATTCGACACTATTATCTGTCTACTTTTCGACGCTGATTGACAATTTTGCACATAATTGACTCCCCCCTTATTGAGTTGAAAAGTTCCAATTGCAATAATCTTCCACGATTTAACTTAAAACCTTCAAAGTAGTGTCCAGCGTTTTGGGCTGCCTCGCAGTATAAAGTTCGTTAACTTCACTCATAGCTCTTTCCAAGGCTTTATGCGCTACCGCGATTGCCCGACTACGGTAAAACCCAAAAGTTTGACCTTGTCCGGATCGAGCAACTTTGCTCTTGCCCTGATTCACTTTGAGTTTAGCTTCTTTTCGATGAATTGGCTGACGGTTGCCACCATGGCATACTGGCAATAGTTTATAAGTCCAAACTGTCAATTCCTTTTGCAACTGACATCAAAATGCCCGGATGTGGGGAAAAACTGAAAAAAACTTCAGCGCCTTGACAACATGGTAGTTTAAATTGCAATTAATTAGAGACCCGTTGAAAGATACTCTGCTCAATTTGTTTCCTCCTTATGTGAGTTGAAATTTAACCATGGAAGAATTTAATACTACTTGCCATAATAGGCTTTTTTATACGTTTCCAGGTACCACTACTATTAACAAGCACATTTTATTAGGTGTCAGCGGCGGCATTGCCGCGTACAAGTCCGCTGAATTAGTCAGGCTGCTCAGAAAACAGGGTTCCGAAGTGCGGGTGGTGATGACCGGGGCCGCCATGCAATTTATCAGTCCGTTAACCTTTCAGGCACTTTCCGGCAATCCGGTGCATAGCGAATTGCTGGATGCGAATGTGGAAAATGCGATGGGTCACATCAGTTTGGCGCGCTGGGCTGATCTGTTGATTATCGCGCCGGCAACCGCCAATCTTATTGCAAAAATCAGTCATGGCTTGGCAGATGATTTGCTATCAACGCTTTATCTGGCAGCAACTTGTCCGGCTTATGTCGCACCGGCAATGAATCAAGCGATGTGGAATAAGGCGGTAACACAGGAAAATATTGAAAAACTGCGGTGTCAAGGCGTTAAGCTTATCGGCCCGGAACAAGGCGATCAGGCGTGCGGTGAAACGGGCTTTGGCAGAATGTCAGAGCCGGTGGATATTTGCATGGAGCTGGCTCAGACGCTGGAACTTCAAAACTTACGAACAGCCCAGTGCTTGCAAGGCATGAAAGTGTTAATCAGTGCCGGCCCAACCCGTGAACCTTTAGACCCTGTCCGTTACATCACTAATCGCAGCTCCGGGAAAATGGGTTACGCGCTGGCAAATGCAGCCTTAAAAGCAGGCGCGGAGGTAACGCTGGTCAGCGGCCCAGTGAGTCTGACAGCACCTACAAATATTGACTTAGTGAAAGTGGAAACAGCGGCTCAGATGTATGAGGCAGTTATATCCAGAGCCTCGGACCATACTATTTATATTGGTGCTGCGGCGGTTGCTGATTACAGTCCTGCCATCACGCAGCCGGAAAAAATAAAAAAGCGAGAAGAACAGACAACAATAATCCTGCAAAAAACCAAGGATATATTGGCAGAAGTGGCAAAACTCGATAAGCGCCCGTTCACCGTTGGTTTCGCGGCTGAAACGCATGATCTTGAAGCTTATGCACGAGACAAACTGACGCGAAAAAAACTGGATATGATTGCGGCAAACTGGGTAGGGTTTGAGCAGGGCGGCTTTGATAGTGAACAAAACGCCTTGCACGTTTTCTGGGAAAGCGGTGAAAAAATCCTGGCGATGATGGATAAGACCCAGCTGGCGGAACAGTTAATCAGTTTAATTGCCGAGCGATTTAAAGAAATCAATCCGATCGCTAATAGATAAGGTAATACACATTCTTCCAGTTTTAATCACGTTGGCAGTATTTTTGTCCAACATTTACAATCTTGTAAAATGACCTGATTGCGCCTTGAGAACTTAGCCTTTATGGTTATGGCTAAATGACATCAGCGTGATTATCAGGAAAATAATAAGCAGTATCGGCCAGAAGAAGGGCTCTGCAACGGCAATTCCAACAAATGCCATGAATATAGCGGCCATAAATATAAAAACACCTACCCCTAAAAACAGCAAAAACATAAGCACGCCAGTGATTAGTATAACCACTAAGAAAGTCGGAATAGCAGCAAAACGAACTAACGGGTCTGCAACAGGCTCGCCGTTCATCATAATGCTAAATTGCCCAACGTCAGGATGAAATAAATAGCTCAAAATAGCGATTACCAGCCCGACAATGAGCACTTTTGTTATCAGTTTATTGTTGCGTTGATGTCCCATAAATCACCTTCCTTACAAAATTGAGTTTTAGTTACAAGCTCTTATGGCCCAATAGATTATCACCAGGCATATTTATAGGCATACAAAATTGAGGCCACAAACAAAAATGTTAGCCACGCCGCGGCAAACAAGACTGAACTGTTTCGTGCCAAAGCAATGGCATAAGCCGCCTTTAGCAAATTATTACTGCCACTGGCCAATATGACCGCGGAGACAATTACCGAATCGGATACGGTAAATTTGCCGCTGAGCAATGACAGGATAAACGGGTCAATATCAGTGAAACCCACAATAATGGCTAGAGATTTAAGGCCGTGACTACCAAAATTGCTGGTTACATATTGGGTCAGGAACGTAAACAACATAAATAATAAGGCAAACAAAATGGCTGTTGATAATTCCAGCGGGTGCTTTACATCACCGGCATCATGTACTTCAGGCGCATGGTTTCTAACTGTTAGCAAACCAGTTATCGCTAATAAGGATATAAAAATGATAATTATGAATGGCACCAATAACTGTACGGCCACGCCAAGGTCAAACACACAAATAATCGCCAGCAACCTGATGTACATCATGGTTGTCGCCATAATCAGCGCTGACGATACCTTGCGCCCCGATACGCTATCCAGGCCATGAGCACGGCGCCCGATAACAATCGTCGCGGCCGTACTGGAATAAAGTCCGCCCAGTAATCCGGTAATCAACAGGCTGCGGCTTTTAAAGAAATAACTGTTGATGAGGTAACTCAGATAAGAAAAACCCGATACGATGATGACCGCAAGCCATACTCTGTAGTAAGTGACTGGCAACATCGGAGCAATGGGCTGATCGGGTAGCAGGGGCAAAATAACGCCGGAAATAATTAGAAACTTGGCCAGCGTGACTATTTCTTCATTAGCAAGCTGATCGGAAATACGATGAATCAGTGGTTTTTCACCCAGTATCAAGATCAGTACGACAATAAAAAGCACCAGAAACCAATTGGGAAATGCGCTTGCGATGGGGCCTATCAAATAGATTAACAGTGCAAATATCGTGCTAAACAGGGAGAACAGTCCTTCCGATGAGAGTCTCCAGTAAAAAACTAATAGAAGTCCTCCCAGTAACAACAATCCCGCTGCAAACAATAGTCGGCTGGTATCCATTGTATACAAGATAAAACCCAATACACCGATTAGAACAAAGGTACGGGTACTGCCAAAATGCAGTTTATAGTCACTGGTATGATGGTAGCTGCGAAACTCAAGACCAACAACAAAAGAAAATGCCAAGGTCATGATAAATTGCACTAGCAGAGGCGGGATGCCGTTGTTAAATTCCATTAACACGATGGGCCGGATTTTTCCGAACTTAGCCGATTGATAGCTTCACCGGCTATTTTTGTCACATAGAACAATACCAACAATGAAATCACTACACCTAACGCCAAAAGAGGATATGAAACACCAATCTGCTTCGCTGATCCGCTGACTAAACCCGCTAAATGTTTAGTGGTATAACCCATGTACACCAAGCTTGCGTTGTATACTAAAATACCGCTGGTTGCGCCCAGATAAGGCCAGAATCTGACCTGCGTGACAGATAACGCATAGCTGAGCATTGCAAATGGCAAAGGCGTTAACCGTAATAAAAACATCAGTTTGAATGGCTGATTGTTAATCGCGTTATCCAGCACCGCAAACTGTTTATGTTTGGCAATAAAAGTGACCACTCTATCCTTAAATAAGTATCGCCCCAGAAAAAAAATAAGCGCCGATGCCAGATAAGTTGCAATGGTCATATAAAACTCCGCTGCCCCGATTGAAAATAATAAACCTGCTGCAAAACAGAGTGTATCGACTGATATAAAAACAGGTGTCAGAACGACAAATAACGCGATAAAGCCCAGCGGCGCATAAGCCCCCAGATTCCCAATCCATAATTCCAAATCAGGAAAATAAAGCTCCAGTTCATGGCCAATGATTAATATTACACCGACAACAGCCAAAATTACAGATAACTTCTTGGTAATGGACATTCAACTCATAAGTGCAATCGACGCACACGAAAAATGAAAGGGTTAACTAAATATATCAATTCGATCAATCTTCTGGCTTTCTTCTTAAATAAATCGTTATTGATCTATAGTATGCGATTAAAGTGATAGGTGGCCAGGATTTATCGGGTTGTATTTCTCATTATTTTTACTAAAATTAATTTGCAAAATATCTTTTTAGACTATAGAGGCATTAACAGGGCAAGGATTCATTTCAAATAAAAATAAGTTCTTTCAAAACACTGCACGATTCAATAATATGAAAACCATAAATAATATTTTAGTTTTTGATAATGACAAGTATTTTTTATCCATGCTTAAAGGATACTGTTATGCAAACAATATTGCGATGACAAAGGTTGACTTCAATAGGGACGGGATCAATGAAGTAGCAAAACTGAAACCGGTTTTAATCGTCGTTCCACTCGATTTGGTAAGTACCGCAAATACAAGCCTTGAAACAGTTTTATTGAGACGAGCGAGCGCAAGTAGACAAATAAAAATCTGCGGTTTAAATAACAACTCAACCGACATTATTTCAGCCGGGTTGACAGGGTGGATCGATGTAATCATAAATAATCCGTTCGATATTGGCGAAATTGATGGCTATCTTAAAAAAACTTTTTTATTGAAAAGTCGCTCGTCCGAGAAAAGAAGATACGTGGAAAGGCGTTCTCTTACAGAAAGAAGACGTATCGAATTAAATAGTAATGGTGATGATGGATATCAAGAAACCAGAAATCGGGCTTATCAGCAACAAGCCGGAATCTCGGGATTTAAAAATTTCCAAATTGATCAACGCAACAAATATGTGTTATTAAATGGCCATAAAGTCGATCTGACGCCTAAGGAATTTGAGCTGGTTGAGCTACTGTTAACGGATGTTGATCGTATATTTATGACTGATGAAATCATAAATCATCTATGGCCTGAAAATAAACGGGCGACAAAATCGGATCTTTATCAATACATGCACTTATTAAGAAAAAAAATAGAAAAAGACCCTAACAATCCACAATGGATTGTGACCGTCAAAGGGTTTGGATACAAACTGAATATAGGTACCTCTGAAAATATTCATCATGAAGCTTGTCCTGCGTCAACCATCCTGACCGGCTAACGACAATTACCCGGGCAGGTTTTGGTTGATAAAATGGGTTAACTTTTTTAAATTCTACTTTTTCCGATAATTTTTTCATTCTATATTCATTAATGGCTACATTATAATGATACAATCAATAGCCGCAACAGTAATCCTGGTGTCTTGGAAGATGTAATTCCTGGCTACAGGATTGATTAGAAGTCATGATTAAGCAACTGCTTTTATAATAGACATCTTTCCTAAATACCGCCATAACGCAAGTTAACAAGAGCCGCCACTAAATTCCATGTCAGGGAATAATGCTTGTGCTTGCCCCGATAAACATCCTTAACAATCCTGAAGATTTTGCATCGGCGATTGACATGCTCAATGAAAACACGCTGTTTTGATAGTGCCTTATTATCGGTTTTGTCTTCAGCCGAAAGGGCTTGGCCTTTTTTCTTTTTAACCGGCAGGGTCGCGTTCTGATGGTGTTTATGCAGCCCTTGGTACCCCGAATCAGCCAGCAGCAAGGCATCGGGACGCAACAATAGGCGGCTGTCTTTAAAGACCGAAAAATCATGCTGTTGGCCTTTAGCCACCACCACGGCGAGGATAGCCAGCGTTAACAGGCAAATCACGAGTTGGGCCTTGACTGTATGGCGTTTTTTTTCCTGAATAATACGCTTTCTGGTTTTTGACAGGGCGCTCGATGGGCTGCTCCGAAACATCAATGGCCAAGGTGGCTGCCGGATCTTCCAACAGTGCCTTACGGTTGGGGCGTTTTTCGACTTTGGCCAATAGCCTTGCGGTACGGGCATAAATCTTATGACAATAAGACTCGCTGATGCCGAAGACCGCCGCGAGATTTATCAGGGTCGGGTAGTGGCGAAGATAATAAAGTGTCAGCAACAAACGGTCTTCCAAGGCCAGCTTGGCGTCTTTCCGCCCCCGTCTTGTCAGCGGGTGGAGGACTTTTTGTTCGTCCAGGTAAGCCGCCAGCTTCCCGTGAAGATGCTGGAAATTCCCCGCCTGTTTTAGTCTCGCTTTAATCGCTTCCAGGCTTAAGTTTGTCTATTTTACTTACTCATTCATGAGATCGCCTGCCGCATGTTCTTGAAGAATAGCCCGGGATAGTTCATCAATACCCTCATGACTAGCCAGTGCTGACTTTTGATCGCCACCTGCCTTCTATTCCTATTGCCGGACAGTTTTCTTTGACTCCAATCCTGAGTCCTGAGTCCTGAGTCCTGAGTCCTGAGTCCTGAGTCCTGAGTCCTGAGTCCTGATCGTATCTCGTGAACGGCCAATCGGCAATATAACTGATGTCTCCGTGCGAAAGTTTAAGGGCTTCAAGGCTGGGCATACAGCCGTTTGCTTTTCTCCGACGCTGCGAGACAATCGAGGTAGAACAGCCGGTTACCCGACTGCCCCCCTCACAGATCCCGGCGTGCGGAATTACCGCACCAGGCTCTTCAAAACTGCTCGCGTTGCACCCGGCACTTATATGACGATTCTTAGAGAGCATGAAGTATGCGCGGTTTGACTATTCCAAAGCACTTTACCCGTTCCATAAATCCTCCCCATTTGTAGCTTTTGCGCTGACTGCGCCGGTTAAGCCATTTGAAAAGTAGACCTATTACCTGATAAACAAAGCTGTTCAGACTTTGAGAGTTTCCTGTCACACCGTAGTAGTTATAGTAACCGAGTAATTTTCTATTCAGTATTGCAAAGAGTATTTTCTTCGCTAAACCACTGTGTTTCTGAAACCATGCTTTGAGATTTGCAAGTGATGCTCTGAGCTTGTTCCTGGATGTCCGGCGCATTAAGATCGGTTTTCTACTTCGCCCCACAATCCACCGGAACTCAAATCCCAGAAAATCAAACGTCGTCTTAGCCAGAGCTTTGCAGTGACTGAACTCTATAACCTGAGTCTTATCCCCTGCCACTTCGAGACCAAAACGAGCTAACCTCTGAATCAACGCCTTGTAAAAGCGTTGTGCATCTTTGTCATGTTGAAAAGCGCAGACAAAATCATCCGCATAGCGACATAAATAGGCATGCCCTGTGCCGTATGTCCGCACTGTTTCTTCAAACCACTCATCCAAGACAGTGTGAAGATAGCTATTAGCCAAAATTGGTGAACTGACTCCCCTTACACAAAAGAGAACTTTTATCGCTTTGTGCCGTATCTTGCTGGGTAGGCGATTTAGATGTTTTCGGATTGCCGACTGCCGGCGTAGCCTGTACCGTAATCGAATGCTTGATGGTAATCAAATCTTTTCCCACAATGACCTCTTTGGCCAGCAGCCTCATGATCTTTTGGCGCTGACCAATGTCGAGGGTATCGGCATTTGAGCGCAACTCTTCCTGGTAGGCTGTAAGTAATCTCTCCATACTTTTGCGTACGCGAATTAAATCGCGGTTCAGCGTTTCCAGTCGGCGTTTGGTTGGGCTGGAATCTCGGGCGGCTTCTAGTCGGCGATTCAACTCGTTTTGAATCAGTGTCGGGCTCTCCAGTAGGTGCAGAATTTCGTTCCAAACCAGTTGATCTAGTAAATCCTGGCGAATGGGTTTTTCATCACAGAGGGCTTTTCCTCCATGGCGATAAGCGTCAGAACCTGTACAACGGTAGTAGTAGATTTTACGTGCCGATGTCCGTGACGAATTTCGATAGAGGGCATAGCTACACTGGCGACAATGCACCAGACCCTGGAGAATACTGGGTTCAATGGTACGTCGTGGCCCATGCTGTTTGTTATAGGTCAGTTTTTCCTGTGACAAGGCGAAGGTTTCTTCACTGACCAAAGCGGGTACCGGAATTTCTATCCATTCGCTATGTGGAAGTTCTATGTTAGCACTATTACGAGATGATATGCCGCCGCGCAGCCGCAGTGGTCGGGTAATACGTTGACGTGCCGTTATAGCGGTTTTGCCAAAACAGGCGCGGCCTTGGTAGGCCGGATTACGCAGGATCGCCCAGATCACGGAACGCTCCCAGCGGGGCTTTTGTTTCCGGGTGGGCACGCCTTATAACACCAGCAAATCCTCCAGAATCTCACCAAACCGATTCTTTTGTATTGGCTTCCGTCAACCCCATAACGTCGCCATTTGCTTTGAGACTACTAACGATGCTAAAACAGCTTCAGGGATGTGCATATCCCTTGTGACCTACATAGTTCTCTGTATACGCTTCGCCTGACCTTTGTTCACGTTTGCCACAGTCGTAACCGTTAACAACGTTCCGCCGGAGACGCAACACTCGATACTGGTGGCTGGTTAGGCCTTATGAATTCATTCCTTTGAATTCCAGGCAAGGACTTTCACCTTGCAAGAAAATGACAAGCTTCGCTTGTCGCACGGAGTCGAGTAGTCCCCAGAAGCGATAGGGCATGTGTTTTCACGAAGCTTTAGCGTAGTGAAAATGCAGGCTTTACGAAATCGCGTCGAGTCATTGGAGAACATGTGCGCTATCCCCTTGTTGGGTAGCGAACGAGTGAACAGGGCGGCTGAGGCAGCCGCAGGCATTAGTGGTCGCGTGATTGTTGCCGCTTGTTGGGCAGGGATGCCCAAAAAAGCTTTCGCAAAAATAGCGACTCCCCGCCTATTAATCCAAGTGTTGCAAGAACCAGAAAATAGGGGCCGAAAAACCATAATATAATCGGCAAGCCGAAAAAGAATGCGCGTGTACCCAATGTATAATAGCTGCCAGCCCTGTTTAAATAAGCGCAGGGTAACTAATCGCTCCTCTAAGCATCAAATTTACCCGCCAAAGCTAATTGAACTGCAATGAGAGGATTATATCCCTTGTTTGCGATCGTTTGCAGATAGCTTGAAATCCGGCAATATGCCTTGGCATAATCCGCTGACCTGAAACAGCCAGATACCCATTGCTTGACCTTTGACATTCTGAGATCGCGTTCGGCTCTGTTATTGGTAAACGAAACATGCGGTTCTTTGGTAAAACGCAACACGGATGCCTGGTGCAGCTGTAATCGCTGCAGAAGATTATGTGCATCTGATTTAGCCAGTTTGCCGGGCTTTCCACTCGGTTTAGGGAGTATTACCGGCAATTCTTTTGCACCGCGCGTTAGCATGTTTCGGTAACGTTTTTGCAGATTGCGCAATGCGGTATCGCTCAATGTCTTTGCGGTACTTTTAGAGAC
The DNA here is from genome assembly GCA_963849195.1 of uncultured Gammaproteobacteria bacterium. Lineage (GTDB taxonomy): Bacteria > Pseudomonadota > Gammaproteobacteria > Methylococcales > Methylomonadaceae > Methylobacter_C. The sequence goes on along the minus strand of CAWKGQ010000005.1, from coordinate 139,425 downwards.
CTTGACACAGGCTTCATGCAATAAGCGCTTCATGTTCCGTGCCCAGGCATAGCCATTGGCCTCGATAATAAAAGTCAGTTCCTAGGCTTCTAGCGCCTGATGCAGACGTAATATGAGCTTCAGCAGCGTGCTTTCGGCAATGACTTCGCCAATGAGGGCATAGACCAGTTTTTGTATGCGGTTGAGCGCCAGCAGTTGGCACACGGCTAGGTTAATCACGAAGGCTTTCAAACCATCGCCATATTGCACGGGGCCGTGCATATCGGAGGGAAATTGACCTTTGACTGGAGTGGCACAGGTTGGACATTGCTTAATCTCGACATCGACATGCTCAATAACGTTCTCAAAAACGATATCAATCTTAGTGCGTCTTTCAAATTGCAGACTAGGAACATGACTCAAATCTTCCGCACAGACATCGCATAGGCTAACAGCAGAAATACTGATGGTCTCTTTAACGCGGGTGTTTTGAGCGAGGGCGGCGTTTTCATTTTTGCCCTTACCCTTACTGCCCGGTTGATCTAACGATGATTCATCCTTGCTGGTTTGAGACGAGGGGATGCTGGAATTTTTGTTGTCTTTTTGGGTGGTTCCTTCCAGGAAAATAGACAGTATCAGTTCGATAATCATGAACATGCTCAGCATAAGCGTTTTGCTTTCAGCGGTTATTTTTCCTTCGGCACAGAGCTTTTCAAAGTCAGTTTTCAACTGACTGACTTCTGTTCTTACCGAGGTTTTATCTAAGCTATGCATAGGGTTATGATATATTTCGAATATTGAAATTATAGCATCGGTTTTTTCGACCTCATGGAAGCCCGCCGTACGAACGAAATGGCGTATTTTGAGTCAATAGGGTAAAAAAGAATCCGGCGTCAATTACACCGTTGTAGAGGGGTTATTAACTGAATTTTAAATGTCGCATGAAAACGATTTCTTTGGGTAGAAAAAACCTGTCAAGCTTTTTCTGCTTTGTTTGTGAAAATAATTGGGGGGAGAGTAGTTACATTTAGTATTCACCTCCCTAGCATCCTGAAAAATACTATTTCCAATAATATCAATATGTATCGAAAAAATCATCACGGGTAAATCCATCCCAGATTATTGTTCACTTGCCCAATATGTGTTTTACACAGCCACAGGTAAAGGGTTTGACCTCAATTTGAAGCAGACGAGGAAAATAGCAAAATACAACTCCAAATTGAAGCATTTAGATCGTATTTCCGACTTACATTCTGACTAGAGTATGTCATTTCCTGATGGTGCTCGACTTACTAAGGGCCTGTCCAAAAATAAGTGGAACAAGTTGTAGGAATAAGCGATGATGTCTGCATGGGCACAGAAGAGATCATTGAAACCCTCCGTAAGAAATTTGAACGCGTTTCCGAGGTTCTGGATGAGCGGGGTCGTCGGGTGTGGGCTGCTGCGGAAGCGGAAGCCTTGGGCTATGGCGGGCAAAGTATCGTGGCTAAAGCCACTGGCCTCGCGCGAATTACGCTCTATCGTGAAGGATTAAGACAAGTCTCGGATCGAGGGCCTTATCCTCAGGAGCGAATTCGGAACTCGGGAGGCGGTCGCAAGAAGCTGACCGAGCAGGAACCGACGATGTTGTCGGCATTGGAAGCTTTAGTGGAGCCCACTACCAGAGGCGATCCGGAAAATCCGCTACGATGGACCTGCTTGAGTACCCGTCAGTTGTCCGCAGCCCTTCAAAAGCAAGGGTATCGGATCGGCCGTCAGACCGTGGCCACACTATTGGAAGAGTTGGGCTACAGCCTGCAAGGGAATCAGAAAACGAAGGAAGGTTCCAGTCACCCGGATAGGGATGCCCAGTTCAGATATATTCACGACCGGGTTGAGGAGTTTCAAGGCCGAGGACAGCCGGTCGTCTCGGTTGACACGAAGAAAAAGGAACTGGTCGGGGATTTTAAGAATGGGGGCAGAGAATGGCGTCCGGCGGGCAACCCCGAAACTGTTCGGGTTTATGACTTCGTGGATAAGGCGCTGGGGAAAGCTAATCCCTATGGCGTATATGATCCGGTAGCCAACGTTGGTTGGGTAAGCGTGGGTGTTGATCATGACACGGCTGAGTTCGCGGTGGAAACGCTACGGCGGTGGTGGGAAAAAATGGGTCGTTTACGCTATCCGACTGCCACGGAATTGTTGGTAAATGCCGATGGTGGCGGCAGTAACGGAACCCGAGTCCGATTGTGGAAGGTGGCATTGCAACGACTGGCTGACGAAACCGGGTTGCGAATCACGGTCTGCCATTTCCCGCCGGGGACGAGCAAATGGAATAAGATTGAGCATCGAATGTTTAGCTACATCAGTATGAATTGGCGGGGAAAACCTTTGATTAGCCATGAAGTTATCGTCAATTTAATTGCCAGCACGACCACCCAGACGGGATTAAAAATCGAGGCCGAAATTGACACCAACCTCTATCCGAAAGGACTTAGAGTGACCGATGAGGAACTCGAAAAAATCAACATCCAAAAAGCCAACTTCCATGGCGAATGGAATTACACCATTCTCCCGTCAACCTGAAAGTTGTTACAGTTATATTTGGACAGACTCTAAGTGCTTGATTTTTAAATACGCCAGAATTGAGGTCGCACCCCAGGTAAAAGCCTTGATGGTGAAGCAAAAGAAAAACTCGATTATTTCGTGGGAGAAACCGATTTATACGAGGTCTATCTGATTTATAAGCCAGATATTGCCTTTTTGCGGAGTAATGATTCCGCGCTGAATGATACCAAGCTAAAAGCTATCGCCGCTCGCAATAGCAAAAAGGAAAAGCTGGTTTTTGCCACTGCAAAATATATGGGGCAAAAAGAACTTTCCGCCCAAAACATTACCTTTTGCCAGCTACCCTATGCCATTCACAAGGTCGTGGGGGGGGGTAAAGGTAAAGGGAATGGAGATTAAAGACTATCAAATCAAGGTACTGGATTATCTCAAAAGCTATCTTGCCGACTTGAAAACGCAAAAAGCCGAGAAGCAGGATTATTTCAAGCGCAATAATGGCTTTGTGTTGTGGATTGTCCCGAGCGATACAATCTACACCCAAACCAGTAAACAGCTTCGGAACAAAGAACACCCTTACCGCCAAATGTTAGACAGGGCGAGCGGGGGCAGAACACTAATTTTGGAAAAGAACGATAAATTTACCGCGCAAGATGTAGAAGATAACCTTTGCATCATGTTGCTAATGCTGCAAGCAAGCAACCGCGAAAACAAAAACACCCTCAAAATATTTAAGGATAGTGGCAGGTTTGAATGTCTTGGATTCATATAATAAATGCAACACCCCTTAAAAAAGTTAGATGGTATAGTTTCCGTCTACCAAAACAAAAAACTAAAGAGGTGTCCAATGAGAACATTCAACCATCTAACCCAAGAAGAAAGATACCATATCTACATAATGCATAAGAAAAAAATTTCCCTGGGTGAGATAGCCAAAGGCATGGATAGAAGTAAATCCACTATTAGTAGAGAGCTGCGCCGAAATAAGGGTAACTGCGGGTATCGTTATCAACAAGCACAAATTAAAGCCCAACGGCACTATCTTGACAAACCTAAAGCGATCAAACTGGATGAGGAGATGAAACAGGTTATCACGCCACTTATCGAGAAGAAATGGCGCCCAGAGCAGATCTCGGGACGTTTAAAAAGGCTTGAAAAATCGAGTGTTAGCCATGAAACCATCTATCGCTTTCTCTTGGCAGACAAGGCGGCGGGAGGTCGGTTATATAAGCACTTACGGCATCAAGCCAAACCTTACCGTAAGCGGTATAGTAAAAATGACTATCGAGGTACCATTCCTTGCCGTGTGGACATTGATGAGCGCCCCAGTCTAGTGAATGAAAAGACCCGCTTAGGTGATTGGGAGGCCGATACCGTCATAGGTAAAGGCCATCAGGGCGTTATGGTGACCTTAACAGAACGGGTATCCAAATTGAATCTCGTCATCCCTAGAGGGTGTAAAAAAATCTGTGTAAACTGCCTCTCACTAAAATTAGGCATCCTCTCCTGATACATAATCATAAACTGATTAATAGCTGGTTTCCAATCTCGTAATGGCATAGACCATTTTTTTGCGGCATTCTCTATAGCCAGATAAACCACTTTCATTGCAGACTGATCATTGGGAAATATTTTCCTGGCGTTGGTTGCCTTTCTAATCACGCTATTCACGGATTCAATGGCATTAGTGGTATAAATTATCTTCCTGATTTCATTCGGATAATCAAAGAAAGCAATCAGGGTAGGCCAGTGATGGCGCCAGCATTGGCTGATTGATGGATATTGGCTATTCCACGTCCTTGCAAAGGCTTCGAGCTCCAATTCTGCTTCATCAACCGTGATCGATTGGTAGATTTTCTTGAGAATCTGCCGCAATCAGTTTTCGATCTTTCCAGGAAACAAAGCGTAATGAGTTCCTGACCCTGTGGACAATACAGAGCTGAACTTGCGTTTTAGGGAAGACTGCGGCGATAGCATCCGGAAATCCGGTCAAACCCTCCACACAGGCAACAAAAACATCCTTGACACCTCGCTTCTTAAGCTCAGTCAGCACAGAAAGCCAAAATTTTGCGCCTTCATTTTCGGATAACCAAAGCCCTAACAATTCCTTCTGTCCTGCCATATTTACGCCTAGCGCAACATAAATGGCCTTGTTAATGACGCGCTTATCCTGCCTGATTTTTACCACGATACAATCCAGATAGATAATGGGATAGACCTCATCGAGTGGCCTGGCTTGCCATTCAATGATCTTTTCCATAACGGCTTCGGTGATATTTGAAACCTGGGTGGCAGAAATGGTCGCACCGTACATTTCTTCGAAAGTATCAACAATAGCCCGTGTCGTCATACCCTTAGCATATAAGGTCAGAATCTTGTCATCGAAGTGCGTCAATCGAGTTTGATTTTTACGCACAAATTGAGGATCAAAGGTGCCGTTGCGGTCTCGGGGAGCTTCAATCTCAAGTACGCCGTGATCGCCTTTAAGTGATTTGCTGCCATAGCCATTCCGACTGTTACCGGAATTATGCCCCGTAGGCGAATGCTTGGGGTAGCCCAGGTGAGCCTCCATTTCGGCATTAAGCGAGGCTTCTACGGTGATTTTAAGTAGCTCTCTGGTTAACGAAGAAAGCTCCGCCTCCGACTTAATGCCTCGGGCCAAATCCTGAATCGCTGTAACTAAAACCGGGTCGTTGATGATATTGCTCATTTTCATTCCTCCTAAGAGTCTGTCCAAATATAACTGTAACAACTTTCAGGTTGACGGGAGAATGGTGTAATTCCATTCGCCATGGAAGTTGGCTTTTTGGATGTTGATTTTTTCGAGTTCTTCATCGGTCACTCTAAGTCCTTTCGGATAGAGGTTGGTGTCAATTTCGGCCTCGATTTTTAATCCCGTCTGGGTGGTCGTGCTGGCAATTAAATTGACGATAACTTCATGGCTAATCAAAGGTTTTCCCCGCCAATTCATACTGATGTAGCTAAACATTCGATGCTCAATCTTATTCCATTTGCTCGTCCCCGGCGGGAAATGGCAGACCGTGATTCGCAACCCGGTTTCGTCAGCCAGTCGTTGCAATGCCACCGTCCACAATCGGACTCGGGTTCCGTTACTGCCGCCACCATCAGCATTTACCAACAATTCCGTGGTAGTCGGATAGCGTAAACGACCCATTTTTTCCCACCACCGCCGTAGCGTTTCCACCGCGAACTCAGCCGTGTCATGATCAACACCCACGCTTACCCAACCAACGTTGGCTACCGGATCATATACGCCATAGGGATTAGCTTTCCCCAGCGCCTTATCCACGAAGTCATAAACCCGAACAGTTTCGGGGTTGCCCGCCGGACGCCATTCTCTGCCCCCATTCTTAAAATCCCCGACCAGTTCCTTTTTCTTCGTGTCAACCGAGACGACCGGCTGTCCTCGGCCTTGAAACTCCTCAACCCGGTCGTGAATATATCTGAACTGGGCATCCCTATCCGGGTGACTGGAACCTTCCTTCGTTTTCTGATTCCCTTGCAGGCTGTAGCCCAACTCTTCCAATAGTGTGGCCACGGTCTGACGGCCGATCCGATACCCTTGCTTTTGAAGGGCTGCGGACAACTGACGGGTACTCAAGCAGGTCCATCGTAGCGGATTTTCCGGATCGCCTCTGGTAGTGGGTTCCACTAAAGCTTCCAATGCCGACAACATCGTCGGTTCCTGCTCGGTCAGCTTCTTGCGACCGCCTCCCGAGTTCCGAATTCGCTCCTGAGGATAAGGCCCTCGATCCGAGACTTGTCTTAATCCTTCACGATAGAGCGTAATTCGCGCGAGGCCAGTGGCTTTAGCCACGATACTTTGCCCGCCATAGCCCAAGGCTTCCGCTTCCGCAGCAGCCCACACCCGACGACCCCGCTCATCCAGAACCTCGGAAACGCGTTCAAATTTCTTACGGAGGGTTTCAATGATCTCTTCTGTGCCCATGCAGACATCATCGCTTATTCCTACAACTTGTTCCACTTATTTTTGGACAGGCCCTAAGGGAATTTTACTATGCTGAAAATAAGCAGTTACACGAAATTATTTACACCCTCTCATCCCTATTATCCGAAAGGAAGCCGAGCTGACTAAAGACGCTATTATTCAAGCCCTAAAGCCTTTTGCCAACGGGGTTCACACCATCACTTTTGATAATGGCCGTGAGTTTTGCCGGCATGTAGACATTGCCAAAGCATTGGCTTGTGATACCTTTTTCGCTAAGCCTTATCATTCATGGGAGCGTGGCTTAAATGAAAATCATAACGGCTTACTGAGACAATATTTCCCTAAAAACCAACCCTTGGACCAAGTAAACCAAGCCGATGTTAACAAAGCATTAACCGGGCTTAACCATCGGCCTAGGAAAAAATTAAACTACAAAACACCATGGGAAGTATTTTGCGAAATGGCTTCACTTAATAACGTGAATTCGCTGGGTGTTGCATTTATGAGTTGAATTCGCCTGTTTCTTTCCGCCGCTAGATGACTATAACGAAAATAATGCTCTACTTTCCGCTGTCCCTAATCTCGACACGGCAGATATATTTAATGATTTGCCAAACGTTATTACCGGAATCTCTATAAAACACTCGTTAGGTAATGTCATGCGCTTGCTGCGCCCGATTGCCATATTTGACGAAGGACACAGAGGCGCAACTAAGCTTGCTCAAGATACCATCAACTCTTTCAACGCCTCGTTTATTGTTGAATTTTCCGCGACACCAAAAGACCACAGCAATGTGCTGGTGAATGTGGGTGAGCAGGAATTAAAAAAAGAGCAAATGATAAAACTGCCTATCAATGTAACTTCTTATGGAGAGGCAAACTGGCAGCACACGCTTAATCAGGCTCACGCAAAAACACTTGAACTGAATATATTGGCGGCAAAATATCAAGCTGACGAAGGCAGATATATCCGCCCCATTATGGTGATTAAAGCTGAACCCAAAAAGAAAGGCGAAGCCTATGATCATGTTGAGGATATAAAATCCTACCTCATAAAAAACTTGAATGTGCTAGAAAGCGAAATCCGCATCAAGTTGGCAGATAACAACGAACTGCGGGATGATGACCATTTTGATAAGCTCTGCCCCGTGCGCTATATCATCATTAAGGACGCGCTTAAAGAAGGGTGGGATTGCTCTTTTGCTTATGTGTTGGGATTCTATCTAATTCAAAAAGTGAAACCGCCCTGACCCAATTTATCGGGCGCGTATTACGCCAGCCCCAGGCCCTTGAAACCTCAATCCCAGCTCTTAACCCATATTTAACATCACCCCATAAATTTAGCCAAAAACAAGCTGAAAGTCTTGTGTAAGTTATAGATTTTTCGGTCTTGGCAACTGAGTTTTGGAGTTATTACATTTTGTAGGGCCATAATAGTTCTTGCGCCCTATTGCGGATTTTTCCAGGCTGCGCTATTTTTTGCGCCATGTATATCCGTCGAACTCATACCAATAATTCGTCCACGGGCGAACGTTATTACACCTATCGCTTGGTGGCTAGCCAACGCGTGGATGGAAAACCGCGGCAGATGACCCTATTGAATCGGGGAAGACACTTCGCTGTTGATCAAGATTTGTGGGCTTCGCTTTGCGTAAGAATTGAGCAATTGCTGAGCCACCAGACTGAGTTATTGCCTATCGAATAGCCGGCAACCGTTGAAAAGGCAGCGCAACGCATTGCCGCTCAGCTTATAGAGCAACGGGCGGTCGTCAGCAAAACAGCGCTTGCGGATGAAGGTCATTCAAGCCCTGCTGAGTCGGCCGCGCCTGTAGAATCCGTAGCGGCTGCGCCAGCCGATCTGCAAGCCGTCGATGTGGACTCCCTGGAATTGACCCGGCCCAGAACCGTAGACGTGGAACAGTTAGGACTTTGGGCCATGCAGCAACTGAATTTCCTCGAACTGCTGGCCCATCTGGGCATCAATGGCGCGCACATAGCCGCGATAGTGGGTTCCATTATCGGTCGTATGGCCGGTGCGGGTTCGGAGTTGGCCACCTACAACTGGCTAACGAAGCAAAGCGCCCTGGGTGAGTTACTGGAGGTTGATTATGAAAGCCTGCCCTTGATGACGATGTACCGGGCGGCCGATGCCTTGTGGAAACACGGCGCCCAGATCGAGCAGACCTTATTCACGCGGATTACGGATTTGTTTGGTTTTTCGACCACCCTCACCCTGTACGATCTCACCAATATCTATTTCGAAGGCGAAGTGCCACACAATACGAAAGCCCGGCATGGCCGCTCAAAAGAAAAACGCACGGTTTGTCCGCGGGTGACGCTGGGGCTAGTCCTGGACGGCAGCGGTTTTGTGCGCCGTTCGCAGACCTTTGCCGGTAATGTCAGCGATAGCTAAGTAGTCTGGAGACCATGCTACAAGACCTGAATGCACCACAGGGTGCCTTGGGAGTGATGGATGCCGGTATCGCCACAGAGGCCAATATTCAATGGCTGCGCACAAAAGGTTATGGTTATCTGGTCGTCAGCCGTGAGCGCTTACGTCAATTTAATGCGGATGACGCTGTCTCGCTGGAAACCGCTGCCCACGAAACGGTCCGCTGCCAAAAAGTGGTCGCCGAAGACGGGCAAGAAGTTCGGCTCTATTGCCATTCATCCGGCCGTGAACAAAAGGAACAGGCCATGGCGGAACGCTTCGCCAGTCGATTTGAAACCGAACTCAACGCGTTGAATGCAGGGCTGCAACGCCCCCGCACCGAAAAACACCCAGACAAATTGTGGGAACGAATAGGCCGTCTGAAAGAAAAGCATCACGGCATCGGTCAGCATTATCAAATCGACTTGCAAACCGATGACAGCGGCGAAAAAGCCCTGAGCATCACTTGGCAAAAACACCTGGTCCCGGGTTCTTACGCTGATCTCCCCGGTGTCTATTGCCTGCGCAGCATCCAAACCCAATGGCCGGAAGAAAAGCTATGGCGCACCTATATGATGCTCACTGACCTCGAAGTTGTGTTTCGCTGCTTCAAAAGTGATCTGGGTTTTCGGCCCATCTTTCATAGTAAAGAAGAGCGGGCTAACAGTCACTTGTTCATCACCGTCTTGGCCTATCAGTTGGTCCAACTTATTCGTCGCTGTCTGAAAGAGAGCGACAATGCCAATAGCAGTTGGCGCACATTACGTGAAATCATGAGCACACAATGCCGGGTGACCGCCAGTTTCCGTCGTGCCGATGGTAAAGCGTTGCATGTTCGCAAAGCCACCCGTGCGGAACCGGAGCAAATGGCTATTTATCGTGTCCTAAAAGTGAACCCGGCACCCGGAGGTATCAGCAAAACTATTGTCTAAAACACTGAGACTAGACTCTATTTTTCAAGGTGTAGTGCCACACGAAGATTTTTTATAGAACAAGATATTGTTTTTAAATGGATATTAATTTTATGTGTTAAATATGGGTTAACCAGTGTTATGTTTATTGTGATAATGCAGATGTGAACAGTGCGGCGGAGGGCATCAAGAAAGGGCTAGAAGATGAAGGCATGGGCGATGTTTCCGACCAGATAGTGACGGGAGGCGGACAAACAACAAGCAAAGAAAAGGTGACTTTGAAGCGAAAGGAAAAATATCAAGGCGCAAAGATTTTCTTGCCTTCGCTTAATGTTATCCGCAACGGAAAACCCGCCCCATTTGACTATTACACGGATATTTTGGGTAATATTCAGTGGGATGATTATAGCTTTGAGAAGCTGGAGAATATCGTTCTTGCCGATAAAAAAGTGATGCATTATCAGCACCTCACTGTGGATTGGGAAAAGGAAAGATCAGGGCAACTTGATTTTCTAAAGGGGCAAAAAGAATCCGAGCAAATTACCAACGAAGTTAGCATTACCCTGATGGTTAGCCAGCTTATGGAGAAAGTGCCGAACGCTTGGCAAGCCTTCCGCATCATTGAGCGCGTGTTATCCGAATTACGGGCAAAGGGACTAAGTGATGCAAAGATCGTATCGCTCCGTCCCGTCCATCTAGCCCGCTTGGCCGGAAATTGGCATCCTCACAATTTTTAGTGAGGAATGATAATGAAAATAAATGCACCATGGCAGCGGCATGTGGAAGCTTGGCGCGAGAGTGGCTTGAGTCAGGCGGATTATAGTCACCAGCACGGGCTCAATCGCAAAACCTTTTCACTATGGACGCGGCGTGATCAGGGTGATCCATCCATGGATAGGGACACCTCGCTTGAATTGATTGCCGTCCAAGTGTCGCCATCGGTACCGGTAGCCACTGCCGAAGCCAGTGCACTATTGCTTCGCTTGCCACACGGTGCACAGCTTGAACTGTCCACGGCAGTGCCGCCTCGTTGGTTGGCGGAGTTGCTGCGATGCCTGGCTTGATCAGTACACCTGGGCAAATCTGGTTAAGCGTAGCGCCGGTTGACTTACGCAGGGGGATCGATGGTTTGTCAGCACTGGTTCAGCACACCTTGGGGCAGCAACCCTGCGCCGGGTCGGCCTTTGTATTTCGCAATGCGTCCGGTAATCGCATCAAAGTTCTGCTGTGGGATGGCAACGGCGTGTGGTTGTGTCAACGCCGCTTGCATCAGGGGCATTTTATTTGGCCTAAGCCGGGGGAGTGCAGTTTTTCCATCACGCAAGCGGAGTGGGAGTGGCTGATTGCCGGGGTGGATTGGCGACGTTTATCGGCGCTGCCGCCTGCTCATTTACAGGCCTGATTAAAGGCATTTTTAAAGGCTTAAAAATCTCTTGAAACCCAGTATTTATGCTAGTTAGAGAGGCTTTTTGTGGTAAAATAATGCCATGAAAATACTGGCCCAACTGGATGAATTGAACCTTGATTCTGCCGCCAAAACACAGGTAGCGGCATGGGTTCAAGCGCTGCTGGATCAGGCAAAAAAGGAGGCGGAGAAGTACGAAACGGATATTCAAGCCAAAGACCTCAAAATCCAGGCTCTCATCCTGGAATTGGCGCATCTGCGGCGGCTTCGCTATGGCGTCAAGGGCGAAGCCCTGTCCGGTTTACAGCGGGATTTGTTCGAGGAATCCTGCAACGAAGACATCGCGGCCCTTGAAGCAGAAGTCGAGCAGGCCGACGACCAAGCCGGTGCCACCGTTACCAAACCCAAACGTCCCCGTGCGGGTCGTCAGCCCTTACCCCCTCATTTGCCGCGTATTGAACACCGCCACGAGCCGGAGTCCTGCCACTGTGGTCAGTGCGGCAAGGACTTGGTGAAAATCGGCGAAGACATCACTGAACAACTCGATGTCGAGCCCGCCAAGTTCTTTGTCCATCGTCACATCCGTCCGCAATATGCTTGCCGTCACTGCGAAACCATCACCGCCGCGCCGGTTCCTCCCGCTATCATCGACGGCGGCATGGCCGCAGTGGGCTTGCTGACGTGGATACTGATCAGTAAATATCTGGATCATCTCCCGCTCTACCGCCTGGAACAAATCGCCGCCCGTGACCGCGTCATTCTGGCCCGTTCGACCCTGGCGGAATGGGTAGGGCGTACCGGGGTGGCGTTGCAGCCCTTGGTGGATCGGCTGATCGAACTGCTGCTGAAACGCGGCACGCTCCATCTCGATGAGACGCCCGTGCCCCAACTCGATCCCGGCAGCGGGAAAACCAAGCGCGCCTATCTGTGGGCCTACCGCAGCAATGACTTGGAGGCCGGTCCGCGAATCATCGTCTTCGATTACCGGGGCGGGCGTAGCGGCGAGCATGCGCGTCAATTCCTGGGTAGTTGGCAAGGGCACTTAATGGTCGATGATTATGGGGGTTACAAGGCTTTATTTATTGCGGCACGGCAAGCAGCACCGCCCTGCATTGAATTAGGCTGCTGGGCGCACGCGCGCAGGAAGTTCTTCGATCTGCACCAGGCCAATGAGAGTCCCATGGCGCTGGAAGCATTGACGCGTATCGGCCAGCTATACTATATCGAGCAGCAAGGCATGGAGCTGAGTATCGAAGCTCGCCTCCAGCTACGCACAGAGCAAAGCCAACCCACACTCAATGCCTTGCATGAATGGCTCATCCAAACCCGTATCAAAACTGCTAACGGCGGTGGCTCCGCCAAAGCCCTGGACTATACCTTGAAACGTTGGCCGTCGCTGATCCGCTATGCGGAAACCGGTCATTTGCCCATCGATAATAACCCCGTGGAAAATGTCATCCGTCTCATTGCGCTGGGCAAAAAGAACTGGTTATTCACTGGTTCCGAGCGGGCGGGTCAACGCGCAGCGGCTATCCAAACGTTGCTGGGCACCGCAAAACTGAATGGACTCGATCCTGCCGGATGGCTTAGAGCTACCTTGGAAAAATTGCCTACCTGGCCTAACAGTCGCATCGACGAGCTACTGCCGTTTGCGCGTCCGGTCGAGGACATTAAAGGTCGACAAGACGATAATGATTAATAGCGGCTATCGATGATACCTAACCTTCCCGTCGTAGCAATAATTTTTGCCGGCTTGGGTTCGATCAGAAAAAAATGTATTGGCCAGCCCTTGGGTATGTGTCCGGGTTGAACGCTTACCAAAGATCGCCCTCAATTCCGTGTTTATCGTGGAGGAAATAAAAAAGGATTGTTTCCGTTGGTTGCTTGAACAATCAGAGACACTTTTTAGGCGCAAGCTGGATGAGGGCATCGTTTTCTTGCGCTTGCTTGCCGAGCCGTTTTTGACGTTAAACTGGCAAATGGCAGACAAAATAGAGATGCAGCGCAACTTAAATGAAACCGCCGTGACCTTAGAAAAGAGCATGTTTCAGCGGGTGTGACCTCAATTTGAAGCAGACGAGGAAAATAGCAAAATACAACTCCAAATGGAAGCATTTAGATTGTATTTCCGACTGTTGTTATACATTCTGACTAGAGTATGTCATTTCCTGATGGTGATCGACTTACTAAGTGCTTGATTTTTAAATACGCCAGAATTGAGGTCGCACCCGCTTGCGGTTGCTTTCCACGGTGTAAACAAATTGCCAAAGCTTAGAACCGTTCGCTTTCACCCACAGATACAGCCCGCCGCCGTCATTTATAAAATAATCCTTTTCTTTAGGCTTGGCAGCCCTGTAAACCGCGTCTTTATTGATTTTTTCAGCCATTTTGTGTATTCCAGTGTGTACGTTCTTTGGATAATTTCCAAACATACACGATTTAGTGTGTACGCGGCAAGATTTCGTTGGATTGCTACGGACAATAAAAAACCCGCTAAGCCTTTTAACTTGCGGGTTTTTGTACTTCTTTGAACGTCCCTGATTCCTTATTTGGTACGATGGCCGGACTTTAACTGATCGTAATCGATTGATAATAAAAAGCAGAATTTTAAATATTGCAAAAAGGACACACTTAAGGACACGATTTTTATTTTTACCCTTATACCGGTATATCTTTAACGTGTATTTGACTGGACAGCACAACTGAACCGCATAAAAACCGGCCTGCAATGATGGGGAATGGATGCCCGGCTCTGGTCACGTTGACAGGGCCGTTAGAGACAAATGAGGGCTTGCTTTCATAGCTTTCGGTGTCTTTTGCAGCGATTTTGCCTTTTTTATTGGTCGTTAAATTAGCTATCGCGGAAACAGCCAATGACACAGAAACAAGCACAACGATATCAACGACGACCGCAATAGCTACCCCGGCGGCGGTCGCTGCATAGGCGGCACCGGCGATGGCCGTCACAATGAGCTCACCGACACCATAGTCACCGGCGGCACGTGGCACCACTACAAGAATCTCGTTAGCCCAAGGGTGTGCAGCATTAACATCTGTAATTTGCCGGGTAAGATCGGGATTATTTTCGTCAACCAGAATAACCGCGTAATCGCCTGCATCACAAGCCCGTAAAAATCCCGGCCGGTTGGCTTCGATGGCCCGCATGGCCTCACCGGGTGTATCAACCCAGAGATCCAAATTAGCCTTAAATTTTTGCAGATCGCCGAATAATTTAATCTTTTTCATAGTTAGCCTTCTTGCTTTAACGCGCTTTGTGGGTTTTGATCTGGCACCTGTCAAAAGCGCTGGATTCTGTAGGGCGGTGCCGGGCGGGATCGAAAGGGCGGGCCTTTAATGCCCGGTGTTTATCCAGCTGTTCTTGAAACCAGCGGTCATAGGACCAGCCCAGGCGCTTGGGTGGGATTGCCCGTATTACGGGAATAGGGAAATTGTTTATCATTTTGTAAAAATCCTTGTAGGTTGGGAATAATACCCGCCCGCCCTCAATTGAGAGCGGGTGAATATGCGGCGGCATTTATCAGCAGTGGGCACCATATGTGGCCCGTTAAACAAATCCGCCGCTGTTGGCGTTATATAGCCACTAGACCAACTTGGCTTTATCTACGTGCAAACGAAGATTCTTTAAAGCGCCTGTATAGGAAAAGCAACGGTACCTGGATTTAAATTATGCGCATAAATTTGCACATCTATAACCGGATTCCTGATTACGTTCGCCTCTCTTTCGGCTTTTATTGCATCGCCTTCCCAATGACTCGTGATATAGGCCTTTCTGGCTGCGATAGCGGCACTAATTACATAAGGTGAATCACTGGCTAGCCCATCGGCAATTAACTTGTCAGCCAGGCCATTATGAAGATTGATCAAGACGTTTTCCTCATAATTAACGCCGCCAATATTCACCATTTCCGCGGTAACTGCGATTGTTTTCATAGTCGCTCCCGATCTATTACTCGGCTAAAATGCCTTGAGTCAGCCAAAAACTGGACGGCTTTACACATTGCCAGTCGGCTCTAAGATGACACAGAAAGCCTATTTGTAAGTTACCCGAAAAGGCTTCTTTTAAAATTTCAATTCTCAGTTCTTGCCGCAGACCCAAATACAGATTGCTGAAGTTTCCTGTAAAAATTTCCGAGGCGGTTGTGGCTGAACCTTGCGTCAAGTTTACTGGTACCGAATTACTGTCCAGCAGCGGCAAACTTTCAACAACGGCCGGCGGCCTTAGCGGCTGGCCAGTGGTATCAGTCAAACCTTGCAGATCAAACAACGTCCTCGAATGCATAATCGCTGCGGTCGCTTGATCATTACTAGCGGCTATTTTTTGTTGGGCTGCCAGAATAGGGGTCCATTTAACACCCGAAGCGCTCAATTTTTGACCATTGGTGCCCAAGTTCGACACCCGGCTTGCCGTGGTCAATACCGATTTCAGGCCTGTCGGCTGATTATTGGCGCCGGTGCCAAACAAACCCGCAAAATCCAATTGGGCTGCCAATCCCAGCGCAAGGGCGTTTATGAGAATCTCTTGAATGTTCACAGAATCTTGCGCCAATTCGCGGCTTACTTTTACCAAAACCGCCAGCGATTTAGGCACAAACTGGACATTTCCCAACGTCAAATCACTTTCACTGACGGGTGCATTTTCGGCCCTCCACCCTGCCGTTGGATCATTAATCAACGTTGCCAGATTTGTTTTTTGGGACTCCAACAAAACAGTTTTTGCACCGGCCGTATTCAAAACAGATTTATCTCTCAGCAAATCGACAAAATCACGCATTAACTCGACCGGCACCGAGTAGCCGCCGGAGGAATCGGTACCCTCGGATAAAGCGTTGCGGATTTCCAACGAACCGCTACCCATGACCATTGCCGACAGGATTGATCCCAAATCTACTCCATTTTGCGCAGGAAAACCCGAGCCACAACGCTCACCACGGGCATAAATACCGGGTGTTTTTGAGGCTTGTGGTGTGTTGCCATCATGCAGTTGAGGCGCTGATTTGTTTAGATTATGCTCATTTGTAAAAAAATCAACGATTCGGATAACAGAATCGAAAGCCTCGCTTTCAAGGTCTGTCAATTGGCGTTTTTCGGCGGCTGCCTTATCCAGAATACCGCTTGCGGCCGCTTTGCAAGTTTTTGCCCATCGATGCAAATCAGCGACATGGCAATTTTCGGCCGGGCCGTCAAGGATTTTACTGGAGTGCTCAGGAATCACTCGCCGAATCGCGTCAACGGATTCTTCATCAATCCTGTTTGAGTTTTGAGCATAGGGTTTTCTACCGGAACCATTGCCGGTGTATTCAGAGTTGTATGACATTTTTTTTCTCGCTTGTCGGCTAAAAACCGACACAAAATTAATCAACGGCAAAAGCCGCGGTTAGGTGTCGATAGTTTAGTGAGTCGCGAAGGCGTACATCGTGGGCTATCATAGTTAATCGACAAGAAAGCTTGCCGATCAACTCCAATGAAAAAATTATAACTTGCTTTTGCATTTATTTTCCAACTATTACTTGTACTAAACTAAGCACGTCTTTGGCCTCATACTGCAAGCCGCTCTCTTTTAACCAGGCGTTGGCTAATTCGATAATCAAGAATCTGTCCAGTAGTGGTTTCTTGTCGGCTTCTGGTAACGATTTTAAAAAATCGTCAAAATCTGGTTTTTTATTGAAAAACATATCAATCTCTCACATTAAACGGGCGGTTTGAGCCGATTTAGCGGACTCTGTCGGTTGATTTTGAAAAATAGACACCTTGAGCAGCTCGACAAATATTTCCGCGTTGTGAACTGATTCTGATTGGCTCAAATGACCATTGCCGGTGATTGCCGAAGCAGCCAGCAACACCGCCAAGTCAAAATACTCATTATGGGTGTCGTTTTTTCCTAGCGCCGCAAAGGCGGCTTCGTTTGCGGCCATGAAAGCGGCTCTTAGACGTTGCTCTGAATTATCGTTAGTGGTTTTTTGGGTAAACATGATTTTTTCCTTTTTTTAGTTAATGAGAACAATTGTTAAATGATATTTGTTATTAAATACGAATGATAATCATTGGCTTTTTGTATTTCAAAATTGTTACGCATAAAAATTTACCTAGGGCTACGCAAAGCGAGTGGGTTCCTTTAAAGTTTTGATACCCCCCGTCAATGGATTTTGGTAATGCTGATTGTTCAAAATTCATTTTAATGTTGATCCTAAATTAATTAAATTTCTAAATAATATCGGTGGGAAATTAGGGAAATTAGGGAAATAGAGCAATGGCGCGGCCTACAGAGGGGAAGTTGGCTAGGAACTTTGCAGGAAGTTAGCTTTTCCAGAAATATTGACCTAAATAGTAAAAGCTAACTTCCTTCCTAACTTCCTCCTAACTTCCCCTCTATAACCCTTGATAAACCTCTAACTTCCTAACTTCCCTAACTTCCTCACGAAGCTAAAAACGGTTGATTTATATCACCCAGAACAAACTGCTCCCTCTGCCTGGTCTTCCGTCCGACCTTTGCAATTGTTGTTGCCTTATCAAAGGAGGAGCCGCACCCAGCAAATGATTCAATGAGTTTGTTACCTGAGCCCCATTCAATTTGTTTTTGAACGAATAAGTAACCGATGCCTTATTACATCCTGGATGTTGGCGTATAAATTCCAGAACTTCCGCGGCATCTTCAGTCAATCGTTCCGCCTCAGCCTTGGCGGCAAGCGTCTGGAAAATATACAGAACAGAATGTTTCCAATAGTCAACCCAAGCAAAGGCGGCTTTGATGTGCTGTAGTTCTATCACACTGCTTTTATCCAGTAGAGCAAAGATCATCGCCAACATCCGCGCATAAATTTCTGAACGTACCAGTAATGCACCCGAGATACCATCCTGTTCAGCCGTCAGTTTCGGGTAGTGCTCGCACCAAAACTTAATGGCCTCTTGAGACAATGTGACCTCTAACGAATTAGCTAAGGTGATGTCTGAACCTGATGCAAACCTGACCGCCTCAACAACCCGAGCCGCCACACTATCAACTAGGTCATCTGGCGTTCGTCTTGGCAGTGCAACAAGCTTTGGCCGAACAATATGGAGAGTGACAAACCTGTTTAAAAAACCACTCAAGGCGTCAACATCGGTCATCCTAGCCAATAACTCTGCGCTGGTTATATGACCGCTTATGATAATGTGCGGATCGCTTGCCGCCCAAGCCGCGTTTTTGACCAGTGGCGATATTGTTTTTCCATCCCAAGCAGTCCTAATCGTAGCACTCAAGGTGTTTTTTTCTCGACTGGCGGCGGCCATTGCTCCGGCAAATTCGGCCTCTACGCAATAAAGCCGCTTGTCATCGGTGCCGCCGCCGTTATTGCCGCCGTTATCGCCTCCGTGATCATTCTCAACACGATCACGGATCGCCCATCCCAACCCTTCGCCTGTGCTTAGACCACCCTCGTGCCGCTTGAGACTCGGGTAATTTTCATGCAGGATTTGCTCCACGGAGTTGAAAATACGGCGGACGGTGAACTCGGACGTTCCCTTCCTGGCCTTGCCGGTTCTGCCAACGAGTAGAAAAAACGGCCGCGCGTGGCAAACCCCGTCGCCTATATGCTGAAAAGCCCCGCGTCCAATCATGGCGCTGAAGGTTCCTATAAAATTGGCGGCCACTGCAACTTTAGACGCCTCGCTTGTCTTTGTTGCGATATCAACAACCTCCTTTAAGATCCCATGAAACCCTGCAATATCCATTATCGGCGGCGGGTTCAATAGGTCGTCATCCATTGGCGCTATTCTGTACTGAACAATAGACCGCACAGCGGCCGCGCCATGTTGGACATAGACGTCATTAAAATCATTCATAGCCGCCCCTAAAATCCTTGCAGGACAACAAGGCGGGCGGCATCACAAAACTGCCGCCGATCATCAGCGCAGCTTCTGCAGCGGCTCGTTGTCCAACTCCGTTGCAGTCGTTATCCGAACAAATGATTATTTCATTATCGGGATGATGTTTTCGGGCCTGTATTGCAACGGCGCACAAATTACCTGAACTAAACGCGATAATCGTAAAGAATCCGGTCGCTTCGTACAAGCTGGCACCTGTCGCCCATCCCTCCGAAATTAAGATTGCGCCGCCAGGCTGCAAGCCCTCGATGTCACCGATAAAGCAATAAGAGCCTTGCGCCTTGCCGCCCTTCATCATTCGTTTCGTGCCGTCATCTCCAATAAACTGCAAGCTGACTAACGCGCCGTTTTCGTCATAAAGTGGAATGACTAATGAACCACGATAGCAACGCACACCATGAGTCCGAACGCCTTTTTTAGCAAGATATTGATGGTTAATAACAGGTGTTGAACGACTCCAGATATAGGCGGCTTTCTCGACTGCTGCAATATGCCGGGCTTTTTCATCGGCTTCTCGCTGTAGCGCCTGCCGTTGGCGTTCGATAGCAAAGGCTTCGCGTTCGGAAAAGGTAAACGGCTTATAATCACCTGCCAGTTTCCAGCGAACCTTAATACCCTGTTTAAAATCCTCAAAATAACCAGCCGGGCGGCCGTCCAGGTGCAATGTGTATGCACCATTCAATTTTCCATCTATTTTAAATCTGTGGAGTACGCCATCGCCGATAATACTATCGGGCGGCTGAATGAAATTATCCAGCATGGCACTTTTAAATTGGTCTATTACATGTTGCATTTAATTTACCCTTGCCGGGTATGCAATCCAAGTCAACATAGGCTATAATGGCCTTGGTTTCATGGTTGGCATGGATTGCGAAGAACCGGCTAATTTTTTGTTTGATTTGGCCGGTTTTTTTATGCCTGATTGTTTTTGCCGCATTCGGCGCTGGCTTTCTCAAGTACGAACATCATGTTCGAAATGGCCCGTAACGCTCCGCTTAATTCAAAGATAAGTTCCAGCGCATGCACTTGGCTACAACTGTTTAACTCATCGGGACAGTTCATAGCTATTGTCAGCAACAAGTCACTGATAGCACAAATTCCGTTTTGGAACGTCATTTCTGAAATGGCAGTGGATGACCTCAGTTCGTTAAGACTTTCTTCATCACAATCAACGGAGTAGGTGACCGTGTCTGAATAGTGTGTGGTGATCCTGGGGACCGTAAAACCAATAATGTTTCCAAGGGATGGTGTAGTGTGCTCTGAAGTTTGAGCGGATTTTGATTGTGTGTTCATGATTGTGTCTCGTAAAAGGGTTTTAAACCCGACGACATAAGACCAATCATGGCGCCGGACTGAGTAGGTTGGTCTACCGGTACGAGCACCGGCCACCTTTGCAGGTGCCCACTCAGCCCGACATAAGAATGATGAGCTGATATTTTTCGCACAAAAAAACCGCAAAGATTGCGGCTGTGCCGCTCGTATTCCGGGAGACCAATCCCGGCCTTCACTTGTTGTGAAGACAGCATCATACTACCCATAAGCAGCACGAAAAACAATAGATATTTCATTGTTTACCGCCAATTTGATTTATCAGGCTGCGAATGTCTTCGACTCGCCAAGCGCTTGTGCGCGGGCCGATCTTAATAGGGCGCGGATATTTTCCAGTTTTGACACCGTTCATAAAACTGCTTTTGGAAATGCCCAAAAATGACAACACAGCAGGCAATCTGGCCAATCCTTCAGATTGCAATGGCATGGAGACGTAAGTTTTTTTATTGCGCGTGCTTGACATTTTTAGTGCCTCGTTGATTAAACAAGGCATAATGCTAGCTTCGCCGGCAGGCTAAAAAAAGGCGGGTTTGTTCAAGTTTTTTCTATCATACCCGGACTTTATTTAGAACAGAACTGTATAAATCGAACCCGATTTGTTCACTTATTGCATTAGCAACAGTGACTTGCAAGAACTTAAAAAATGCATTTGTGTCATTTTTTGATTTGATAGGAAGGCGATTAAAAATGCGCTGGTAAGCCTCGATAATCCACAGTACCAGTTGCTTGATATGGCCTCGATCCTGACCCGGACTAATCTGCAATTTTATCAGGCACCGTGTACTTAACTCTTGTAACATTATTAGATTTTCTTCTAATTCATCCGTAAAACTCATTAATTCTCGCCCAAACATCAAGCTTTCTGAGTTCATAGTATCGGCGCAATCAATAGGCATTGAGGCTAATGCCAAATATAGCGATTTTGACTTTTCAGATAAATTAATCAATCGGTCTTTTAGTTCTGAGTTAGGCGTTTTTGGCTCTTGAAGTGATAACCAACGAATTATTATTTGTTCGCAATCGCTTAAAAATGACTCAACTTCGACGGGGTTATGTTTTTGAGACAGGTCACTGAACGCATTCTTTCGCGCTTTCGGTTCAAACCTAAATGATTCGTCAACCAATGCGCCACAACAGGTAAATTTCATTAGAAACACTCCATTAAAGTGCAATTCATTACATGAGGATTAACCGGAAGCAGGGTAATGACTCCCGCTTGTTGCTCCGTCGAGCTATCCGGTTAAATTGGATTATATCAGGCGTGTGATTATTATCCCTGTTTCTTAAACGGGATCACCTGAGCACCATTCTTTAACCCGTCCAGATAATCAGCCCAAGATTGCATCATTCTCCGGCGCTCTTCCAGATATTGCGCCCTATTATAGGCCGCCCTTACCTGATCCCTTGGCGAATGGGCTAATTGCCGCTCAATTGCGTCTGGACTCCATCCATGTTCATTGAGAAGGGTTGATGCTGTCGTTCGGAATCCATGAGCAGTCATAACATCGGATTCATAGCCAAGCGATTTAAGCGCCGTTCTGATCGTGTTATCTGACATAGGGCGGCCATCGCCACGACTGGAAGGAAAAACGTAACCACCGCCACCCGTAAGAGGTTTTATTGCCTCTAATATGGTGATTGCTTGCGTTGATAAGGGTACGATGTGATGAAAGTCTGTTTTGGATACATAAGGCCGCCATTCACGCGCAAACAAGTCAACATCTGCCCATAGCATTTGCCGAATTTCGCCAGGCCGTTGAAAGAGTAGCGGCGATAATTTAAAAGCGGATTTCACTACAAATGTTCCTTGATAGTTGCCAATATCCCTGAGCAACTGTGCCACCAAATTGGGTTCTATGATTGCCGCTCGATGTTTTACTTTTTGCGCGGGTATCTGTTTTGCTACAGGCTGAGCGGGGTCGTAGTCAGTAAAGTTATGGACGATGGCATAAGCAAATATAGAACTTATCTCACTGTGCAAGCGGTGTGCTGTTTCAAGTTGCCTTTTGTCGATTAAGGGCTTCATGGTTGCCAACACATCTGATGATTTAATTTGATTGATGGCAATATCGCCAAGAACCGGAAACGCCAGGCGTTCAATCCTGGATGTTTTCTTGATTTGTGTTGTTGCGGTCGTTAAATGCGCGATTGAATCCAGCCATTGCCGGGAAATATCTGCAAAACTGTTTACTATCGGCAAGCCATCGGCAACACGACCAGCATTTAACTTTAAAATCTGTTTGGCTTTTTTATCTTCGCTCCTGATCTCACCGGGATCAATACCATTAGCAATGTTTTCTCGGGCTTTTTCTGCAGCGCGTCTGGCAGTTTCTAAAGTCACACCAGGATAAGCGCCTAGGGCGATTTTCTTTCGTGTTGTTTCAAACGTATAAACAAACCGCCATAACCTGGTACCGGTTTTACCAACAACCAAAAATAGGCCGCCACCATCGTTAAGCATGTAATCTTTTTCTTTAGACTTCGCCGCCCTGTAGACCGCGTCTTTATTGATATTCTTAGCCAATTCGTGTCCTTATTCATGTCCTTTTTTTAAGCACTATATCAAAGGACACGAATAAGGACACACTTTTAACTGAATTACACCGTATTTCGTTGCATCTCGTTGGACAATAAAAAACCCGCGAAGCCTTGTGACTTGCGGGTTTCTGTACTTCTTTGGTTCTTGTTGAACCCTTGTATGGTACCGATGGCCGGATTTGAACCGGCACGACTTGCGTCACCACCCCCTCAAGATGGCGTGTCTACCAATTTCACCACATCGGCATAAACATTTAAAATAATTTTAATTATTTTTTTACGGCTTCTTTAGTGGCTTTAGGCTCAGAATTATTTTGCTCTTTAACAGCCTTGATTACTTCTGCCTTGGGCACCACAGTATTCTCTATTTCTGCACCACCAACTGATCCAGCAGGCTGCTCAGTTGACTTAACTTCAGGCACTGCTGGCATTTCTCCAGACTTAATCTCAGGCATTGCGGGAGTTGTATCAACGTTTTTCGCACCACCCACTGCAGGAAGACTTGATATATCTTGCTGAGTCTCCGGTGTGCTCATTAGATCAAAAGCTACACCTTTGTGTCCATTTATCACAGCAAGTCCTAAGCTAGTTATGAAAAACAAAGTTGCCAGAATTGCTGTAGCTCGAGACAAAAATGACGCCGCGCCCTGAGCACCAAAAACAGAACCCGCAGATCCAGTGCCAAAAGCAGCACCTGCATCGGCTCCTTTACCTTGTTGCATTAATATTAAGCCAATAATGCCTAAACCCAACAACACATGAATAACGATAATTACCTGATACATGAAAGTCTAAACTGCTCTAAATCGAATGATAAATCTTTAAAAAGGATTCCGCATCCAACGAAGCCCCACCTATTAAGCCGCCATCTATGTCCGGCATTGCAAACAAGCCTTTTGCATTATCCGGCTTGGCACTGCCACCGTATAAAATTTGTATTTTATCGGCAATAGCTTGATCTTTTGCAGCTATGTACTGACGAATATAGCGATGAACTTCCTGAGCTTGCTCATCGGTTGCAGTCTTTCCTGTGCCTATTGCCCAAACTGGCTCATAAGCAATGACTGCTGCCTTAAAAGCGGCTATGCCCGCCAAATTAATAACTGCATCCAGCTGCTCGTTAATCACCGCAAAAGTTTGATCCTGTTCACGTTGTTCCAGTGTTTCGCCTACGCACAATATGGGAATAATATTTTGCTCTTGTGCCTGACAAAAACGTGCAGCCACTGATTCGTTGGTATCGCCGTAATAACTACGTCTTTCTGAGTGTCCTACGAGAGCATATTTGCAATTAAACTCTTTGAGCATGGCCGCTGAAATTTCGCCGGTAAAAGCGCCTGATGGCTTATCTGCAATATTTTGCGAACCTAATGCTAACGGGCTATCTTTAACCAATTCACCAACGCAAGGCAGGTAAACATAGGGCACACAGACAGCAATATCAGCATTGTTTGACCCTAATCCGGCAATAATGCCCTTTGCAAGCAACTCAGCACTCGCACAAGTTCCATTCATTTTCCAATTTCCGACAACTAGAGACCGACGCATCATCATTACTCCCACATAGAATCAAACCGCCTATGATATAGGCTAATAGCTCTCAATTCAAGCACCTATTGCTTTCTTAACATCATCAGCCAACTGCTGAGCGTAATTTTTGACCAAATCCGCATGCTCACCTTCTACCATAACCCGAATTAACGGCTCTGTGCCGGAAGCTCTTAGCAATACCCGGCCTTTATCACCCAGTTTTTCTTCAACTGCACGCACTGCATTTTGTATTGCTTGGTTGCTATCCGGATCGACTTTATTAGTTGTTTTGATATTAATCAGAATTTGTGGGTATTTTTGCATTCCGGATTTTAATTCATGTAAATTCTTACCACTGTCATGCATTTCAGCCATGACCTGCAAGGCGGCAATAATGCCATCGCCTGTTGTGGTTTTATCCAGGCAAATGATATGACCGGAATTTTCCCCGCCCAAAATCCCTTGATGTTGACTCATCATTTCCAGCACATATCGATCACCTACACTCGCTCTTAGCAGATTGATTCCCAACTGTTTAAGTCCGTGCTCCATACCCAGATTAGTCATTAACGTACCCACAACTGGCCCTGACATCTGCCCTGCTTCTAATCTGGATTTTGCGATAATATAGATGAGTTCATCACCATCAACGATTTCTCCTTTATGATCAACCATCACCAGGCGATCACCATCGCCATCCAAAGCAATGCCAATATCCGCCTGATGAGCCAATACTGTTGCAACCAGCTTATCCGGCTTGGTTGCGCCACACTCATCATTAATATTAAGCCCATCAGGTTCAGCTCCAATTACAATGATGTCCGCACCTACCTCGCTAAACACATGCGGAGCAATATGATAAGTAGCCCCATGAGCGCAATCGATAACGATCTTCATGCCGCTAAAATCAAACCGTGTCGGGATACTGGCCTTGCAAAATTCAATATAGCGGCCGGCCGCATCAGCTAACCGTTTTGCTTTGCCCAATTTTGAAGACTCTACCGTCGTCATTGGCGAATCAATATAGTATTCAATTTTTTGCTCAATATCATCAGGCAGCTTGGTACCCTGCACTGAAAAAAACTTAACCCCATTATCATAATAAGGGTTATGTGAGGCACTGATGACAATACCCGCCTGCGCCCTTAACGTACGGGTTAAATATGCTACGCCAGGTGTCGGCATGGGCCCTAACAAACGGGTATCTAAGCCTGCGGCAGTCAACCCTGCTTCCAGTGCAGATTCAAACATATAGCCCGAAATACGGGTATCCTTACCTACTAGTACAAAGTCATGCCCTTCATTAGCAAACACTTGGCCAGCCGCCCAACCCAGCTTCAATAAAAAATCGGCGGTTATAGGAGGCTCACCTACTTTTCCTCTAATACCATCCGTTCCAAAATATTTTCTTGTCATAATTCTAAAATTCGCTATCTGGATAATCTAGAAACCTCTGCCCTGCAAATATTACTGTGATACTTTACAAATATACAGTCCGGCTGGCAAAAAACTTATATCTTGAACCAGTGCCTTGCACCTTGTTCAAGTGCATAAAAAAAGGAGAAGCATTCTGCTTCTCCTTTAGTATCAACCCAAAAGAAATTTAGCCTTGCTCAGCAGCCTGGCCAATTGATTTCTCCGTTTTTTTATCGTCCTTGCCCTTAATTTCATCAGCTTTGACATCGCCACGCGGTGGCTTATCATCCCAGCCTTGAGGGTCGCGTACAGGTTTACGCGCCATAAGATCGTCAATTTGATATTTGTCAATAGTCTCATACTTCATTAACGCTGCCGCCATGGCATGCAGAATATCAATATTCTCTTTTAGTATCCGTTCAGCACGTTCGTAATTTCGGTCAATAAACGAGCGAATTTCTTCATCAATAGTATGAGAAGTCTCTTCAGCTACCGTTTTATGCTGTGTTACAGAGCGCCCCAGAAACACTTCGCCTTCCTCTTCACTGTATGACAATGGACCTAAACGTTGAGATAATCCCCATTTAGTCACCATATTTCTTGCCAGCTCAGTGGCCCTCTCGATATCATTGGAAGCGCCTGTACTAACTTGTTCCCAACCAAAAACCACTTCCTCGGCGATACGCCCTCCGTATAAGCTGGAAATCATACTATCCAGCTTTTGTTTACTGGCGCTATACTGATCTCTTTCAGGTAGAAACATCGTAACACCCAGCGCACGACCCCGAGGCATAATGCTGACTTTATAAACTGGATCATGCTCGGGCACTAACTTACCGACAATAGCATGACCCGCTTCGTGGTAAGCCGTCATTTTCTTTTCTTTCTCATCCATCACCATGGTGTGCCTTTCAGCCCCCATGATCAATTTGTCCTTGGCTTTTTCCAAGTCCGACATATTGACTACGCGTTTATTCATTCGGGCCGCAAATAAAGCTGCTTCATTGATCAAATTAGCCAAATCAGCACCGGAAAACCCAGGTGTCCCTTGAGCTATATATTTAACCTCTACATCATCGGCAACCGGCACTTTTTTCATGTGGACATCAAGAATCTGCTCACGCCCCCTGACATCAGGCAGACCTACCGTGACTTGACGATCAAATCGTCCAGGGCGTAGTAAAGCCTTGTCCAACACATCTGGTCGATTAGTTGCAGCTATGACAATAATCCCTTCATTACCCTCAAAACCGTCCATTTCAACCAATAACTGATTCAAGGTCTGTTCGCGTTCGTCATTGCCGCCGCCTAATCCAGCCCCACGCTGACGACCCACCGCATCAATCTCATCAATAAAAATTATGCAAGGTGCATGTTTTTTGGCCTGCTCAAACATATCCCGTACACGAGAAGCCCCGACACCCACGAACATTTCCACGAAATCGGAACCGGAAATAGTAAAAAACGGCACTCTGGCTTCGCCGGCAATTGCTCTCGCCAGCAAAGTCTTACCTGTTCCCGGCGGGCCAATCATTAAGGCACCTCTCGGAATTTTGCCACCTAATTTTTGGTATTTCGCAGGGTCTTTCAAAAAATCGACCATCTCTGCGACTTCTTCCTTGGCTTCATCGCAACCGGCGACATCACCAAAAGTTATTTTGATCTGATCTTCTTCGAGCATCCGCGCTTTACTTTTACCAAAGCTCATCGCGCCTCGACCGCCCGCGCCACCACCCTGCATTTGCCGCATGAAGAAAACCCAAACAGCAATTAGCAATAACATAGGCCCAAAGGAAACCAACAACTGCATAAGCATCGAAGGCTGCTCAGGTGGAACCGCTTTAATGTCAACGCCATTTGTCAATAAATCGTCGACCAGATGTGGATCGTTCGGCGCGTATACCCTAAAAAGCTGACCACCCTGCATCTTGCCCTTAATAACATGCTCATCAATAATTACCTGCTGTACCTGACCCGCTTTCACCGACTCGATGAATTGCGAATACGATAACGATGAATCAGCCCGCTCTCCTTGTGAGCCAAAATTATTAAAGAGGGACATCAAAACAACAGCAATGACTACCCACAGGATTATATTTTTTATCATATCGTTCAATTTACACGCCCTAGGCCCGAATGGCTCTCGGTTTAAAAAAACAGGGTAATTATATCAGGAGTTGACTTTCCTGACTTTGGTTATTTATCTGAAACTCACCAGATATCTGGTAATCTCCTAATCATATCGATATAAGGACTACTAAAGCTTATTTAAACCCTTTGGCCAAAATATAAACCTCATTACTTCTTGGCCTCGATGCTTTTGGTTTTCTGATAACTACCTTTGCAAAATAGCGCTGCACTTCATAATGAAACGCTTCAAAACCCTCTCCGTGAAATACTTTAACCAAAAAGCTTCCATCTTTTATTAAAATAGCTTTTGCTGCGTCTAAAGCCAACTCACCCAAATAAATAGCACGCGGCTGATCTACGCCTTTATTACCACTCATGTTAGGCGCCATATCCGACATTACCAGATTAACGGGGGCGCCCTCCAGAACAGCATGAAGTTGATCCAATACGGCTTCTTCGCGAAAATCACCCTGTATAAAATCAACGCCATCTAGTGTATCCATCGGCAAAACATCCAGCGCGATAAGTTTATTTTTTTTACCCATCAATTGCCGAGCATACTGAGACCATCCTCCTGGAGCCGCGCCCAAATCAATAATATTCATCCCTGGCTTAATAAGTTGATCTTTATCTTGAATTTCCTTCAACTTAAATACTGCTCGCGAACGATAACCTTGCACTTGCGCCATTTTGACATATTCATCCTCAAAATGTTCCTGCATCCAACGGCTGCTACTTTTACTTCGACCCATAGCGCTTTATATTTAGTGTAAAATTGACTTTTTGATTTAGGAAAAATGAGTGAACTCTGCAGATAAGAAAAAACTTCGAGCTGAGGCTCATACGTTAAAACCCGTGGTTATGATTGGGCAATCAGAACTTACAGTCGCAGTGCTGGCGGAGATTGAACAGGCACTTGACAGCCATGAATTGATTAAAGTGAAAATACGCGCAGAACGCGACGAACGCAAGCGTATCAGTGAAAAAATCTGCACTGATACGGGAGCAGAGCTAATTCAGACCATTGGTCAAATCGCCATTATTTACCGGTTGAATACGGACAAGTAACCATGCTTAAGGCGAAAGATGCAATGCTTCTTTCGCCTGGAACATTTGCCTCAATTAAATATATTTAATTGAAATGATTTCATAATCAACATTACCGCCTGGCGCTTTAACCGTAACAATATCTTCTACCTCTTTGCCAATTAACGCTCGTGCAATGGGTGAACCAATCGAAATGCGACCCTCCTTGATGCTGGCTTCATCTTCACCAACAATTTGATACGTTACTCTTTTCTCAGACTCGATATCCTCTATTTCTACTGTTGCCCCGAACACTACTTTGCCATTTGCATCCACCTTGGTAATATCAATAATTTGGGCATTAGAGAGCTTACTCTCAATTTCAGCAATACGCCCTTCTGCAAAACTTTGTTGCTCCTTTGCAGCATGATATTCGGCATTTTCTTTTAAATCACCGTGTGCGCGTGCAGTGGCAATGGACGCAATAATACGCGGACGCACGACTGATTTTAATTCTTCCAATTCTGCACGTAATTTTTCTGCACCTTTGACGGTGAGAGGCACTTTATTCATTTTTTTAAAACTCCATTAATTATTTATTTAGTCTAAAGGCACACGATGAAAAATAAAAAAGTGTGTTTTGCGCCATGTGCCTTCAAATCAAACTTTTATGCAAATCTTGCAAAGAATTCACATCACCCGCATCCAGTTCACCCAGTGCGTAACAGGCTGCCCTAGCACCCGCCATCGTTGTGTAATAGGTTACCCGGTGTTGCAGCGCCTCTCTACGCATAGTAAAGGAATCTGAAATCGCTTTTTTTCCTTCTGTGGTATTGATAATCAGCTGAATCTGGTCATTTTTAATCATATCGACGGTATTGGGCCGCCCTTCGTTGACCTTATAAACCACTTCACAAGGAATACCCGCTTCCTTAAGAAATCTTGCCGTGCCGCCCGTTGCGACAATTTCATATTTTTTGTCTACCAGCATTCTGGCAATATCAGGCGCCTTGGCTTTATCAGCATCACGGATACTGATTAGCACCTTACCACTATCATTCAAATTAACGCCCGCCGCTCGTTGCGATTTAGCAAAGGCTTCACCAAAGGTTTTTCCTACACCCATCACCTCACCTGTTGATTTCATTTCAGGACCTAATAAGGGATCAACACCCGGAAACTTAACAAACGGAAACACAGCTTCCTTTACTGAATAGTAGCCTGGAATACGCTCTTCGGTAACGCCTTGTTGTGCAAGCGTTTGCCCAACCATAACGCGGGCGGCAATTTTAGCCAAAGCGTAACCAGTAGCTTTAGAAACAAAAGGCGCAGTACGCGATGCTCTTGGATTGACCTCAAGTACATAAATATCCTCACCCTGAATCGCAAACTGCGTATTCATCAAGCCTCTTACGCCCAGAGCCTCGGCCATTTTGACCACTTGTTCACGCAATTTATCCTGAATCTCTGGCGCCAAGTCATATGGCGGCAATGAACAGGCAGAGTCACCTGAGTGTACGCCTGCTTGTTCGATGTGCTCCATTAAACCGCCAATTAACACCCGCTCACCGTCATAAATTGCGTCAACATCCATTTCGACCGCATCATCAAGGAAACGATCCAGCAATACCGGCGAATCATTAGAAACACTGACAGCCTCTTTCATATAGCGTTGCAGGCCTTCTTCATTAAAAACGATTTCCATTGCCCGTCCACCCAAAACATAAGATGGCCTTACTACCAGCGGATACCCCAGTTCTTTAGCCGCATTAATGGCTTGCTCAACAGAACGGGCAGTCGCATTGGGCGGCTGTTTTAGCCCCAATCTTTCCAGCAATTTTTGAAAACGCTCCCTATCCTCCGCCAAATCAATCGAATCAGGGGATGTACCGATAATCGGGACACCGGCAGCTTCCAGAGCCCTGGCAAGTTTTAATGGAGTCTGACCACCGTATTGAACAATCACTCCTTTTGGTTTTTCGAGATGGACAATTTCCAGCACATCTTCCAGCGTTAATGACTCAAAATACAAACGATCCGAAGTATCAAAGTCAGTTGAAACCGTTTCAGGATTGCAATTAATCATGATGGTTTCATAGCCATCTTCACGTAACGCCAACGCCGCATGGACACAGCAGTAATCGAACTCAATACCCTGCCCGATCCGGTTAGGCCCGCCGCCGAGAATAATAATTTTTTCTTTATCGGTAACACGCGCTTCGCATTCTTCCTCGTAGGTGGAATACAAATAAGCAGTATCCGATGAAAATTCGGCTGCACAAGAATCGATGCGTTTATAGACCGGACGAATGTTCTGCTTATGGCGCACATTACGCACCTCGGTTTCAGAGGCATCCAGCAGTTTTGCGATGCGTAAATCTGAAAAACCTTTGCGCTTTAGTTTATAAAGCTCACCCTCTTTCAAGGTTGACAAGGTTTTAGTTGCCAATGATTGTTCAGTGTTAATGAGATCTTCGATCTGCGATAAAAACCACGGGTCAATTTTACAGGTATCATGAATCTCGGCCAATGTCATGCCGCTACGAAAAGCATCAGCAACATACAACAAACGATCCGGCCCCGGATGACGCATTTCCCTCTGCATTTTTTCTTTGGCATCATCAGCGTTGAAGTCGATTATTTCATCGAGACCGCTAATGCCGATTTCCAGACCACGCAAGGCTTTTTGCAGCGACTCCTGAAAAGTACGACCAATCGCCATCACCTCGCCCACTGATTTCATTTGCGTAGTCAAACGATCATCTGCCTGCGGGAATTTTTCGAAAGTAAATCGCGGGACTTTAGTCACAACATAATCGATGGTTGGCTCAAATGATGCCGGAGTCGCGCCACCCGTGATCTCATTTTGCAACTCATCCAATGTATAACCGACTGCTAATTTAGCAGCCACTTTGGCAATTGGAAAACCTGTAGCTTTAGATGCCAAGGCAGACGAGCGTGACACCCGTGGATTCATTTCAATGACGATCAATCGCCCATCAACAGGATTAATTGCCACCTGGACATTAGAACCGCCCGTATCCACGCCAATTTCACGCAATACCGCCAAGGAAACATTACGCAGGATTTGATATTCTTTATCTGTCAACGTTTGCGCAGGAGCTACGGTGATCGAATCGCCCGTATGCACGCCCATGGGGTCAAAATTCTCAATGGAACAAACGATAATGCAGTTATCCTTGGAATCACGCACCACTTCCATTTCGTATTCTTTCCACCCCAAAACCGATTCTTCAATCAATAATTCATTAGTAGGCGATAAATACAGACCACGTTCACAAATTTCAATAAACTCCTCTTTATTATAAGCAATACCACCGCCGCTACCGCCCATGGTAAAAGACGGACGAATAACAGTCGGATAACCCACTTCCTTCTGTGCGGCCAACGCCTCTTCCATGGTATGCGCAGTTTTTGATTTTGCCACTTCAAAACCGATTTTCCGCATCGCCTGGTTAAACAACTCACGGTCTTCGGCTTTATTAATCGCCTCTTTGGTCGCGCCGATCATCTCAACGTTATATTTCTCCAGCACACCATGCGCATCAAGATCGAGTGCACAATTCAATGCTGTTTGCCCACCCATGGTTGGCAAAATGGCATCGGGGCGTTCTTTTGCTATGATTTTTTCGACGGTTTGCCAATCGATAGGCTCAATATAAATCGCATCTGCCATATCGGGATCAGTCATAATCGTGGCGGGATTGGAATTCACCAGAATAACGCGGTAACCTTCTTCGCGCAGGGCTTTACAGGCTTGGGTACCTGAATAATCAAACTCACAGGCTTGCCCAATTACAATTGGCCCAGCACCCAGTAATAAAATCGATTTTATGTCGGTTCTTTTTGGCATGATCTACCATTCAGTTTTAAGTATGTGTTGTAGGCTTTAGCCAGAATATTATTAAAAAATAGGATTTACTACTTTAAAATATGGCATGAGGTTTGTAATACTTAATTACAAGCAATTAAACCAATCATTTTTTATATCAACTATCTCCGTCAATTTTGTATCCACGCCAAGTTTTAATTCTTTCAATTTATCACAAAGCATTTCACCGTCTATTAAATCAATGGGTGGGGCGCCATCTCTGGTTGCTTCTTTAACGGCTTCTCTTGTGAATGTCCCTGTTGTTATTACAAGCCCTTTATCTGCTCGACCTTGCATTGCGCCTCTAAAGTCTCTTATTTGACTCGGCGTCACAGAGCCTTTATAACGTTTGCATTGAAAAATAACATGGAAACTTAAAAGACCGCTGACTCTAACAATTCCTTTACCATCAATTCCACCGTCTCCAACTTTTCCAGTGACTTCAACTTGAAAAAAGCCACTTTCTCTTAAAAGTCGTTGTGATAGTCGTTCAAAAGCCGCTGGTGTTATATTGTAAAGAACATCAAGTAATTGCTCTTTCCAGCCCTCTAAATTATCAACTTCTTCTGTAATTTCATTTTCAATTTGTTGCGCAGTCGGTGTTGTTTTGGTTTTTGATGGTGTTAATTTGCTTTGTTCTCTAACGGCCTTAACAATTTCGATAGGGTCAAGTTCGTTTATGGTTATATCAGACTTTGATAAAGCCCAGATACCACGAGAGGAATTTTCAAGAAGCCCAAATTTTTTGAGATAAGTTCTACTCCAAGCAAGCCGATAGTCAACTTCACTAACCGTACCTTCTTCTCCATGAGGAACCTGTAATATCTCATCGGAAATTTCAGCAATCACATAAACCTTACTATTAATTTCTTCAATCGAACCTGAACCACCTAACTCTTGAAGTGCTTTAATTGTTGGAACAAGAAGCTCATCAAAAGTAGGTAGATCATTATTTGTTTTCTTTCGAGCCATTTATTTTTTCACCAGTATTAAGCAGGCGTTAACCCGACTTAGCATGATTCATCATATCGATAAACTCATCAAACAAGGATTCCACATCATGCGGCCCAGGACTGGCTTCAGGATGACCTTGAAAACTCATGGCAGGACAATCCGTCCTTTTAATGCCCTGTAAACTGCCATCGAACAAAGAACGATAAGTCGCTATTAAATTATCGGGCAAACTGGCTTCATTTACCG
Source organism: uncultured Gammaproteobacteria bacterium (assembly GCA_963849195.1). GTDB lineage: Bacteria > Pseudomonadota > Gammaproteobacteria > Methylococcales > Methylomonadaceae > Methylobacter_C. The sequence goes on along the minus strand of CAWKGQ010000005.1, from coordinate 105,243 downwards.
CAAAACCATGATTTTGGCTGCTAATCATCACGCGCCCCGTGGCTATTTCCTGCACGGGATGATTGGCGCCATGATGCCCGAATTTCATTTTTTCAGTTTCAGCGCCACTTGCCAAAGCCAGCAATTGATGCCCCAAACAAATTCCGAATACAGGAATTTTCGTTTCCAGTATCGTTTTGATAGCTTCTATTGCATAAATACAGGGCTCAGGGTCACCGGGACCATTGGACAAAAAAACGCCATCGGGATTCATCGCCAGTACACTTGCTGCTGCTAATGTTGCTGGAACAACAGTAATACGACAGCCGCGATTAGCGAGTAACCTGAGAATGTTACGTTTAATGCCAAAGTCGTAGGCAACGACATGTTTAGTCAGGTTCCCGGCTTGCGTATATCCATGTTGCAAATGCCAGATATTTTCAGTCCACTCATAAGATTTGGAAGTAGTGACTTCCCTAGCCAAATCCATGCCTTTTAATCCCGGGAAACCTTCAATCGCTGCTTTTGCCGTCTCTGCACAAACATATTCGCCAGCCATAATACAGCCACGTTGCGCACCCTTGTCGCGCAACAGTCGTGTCAATTTTCGCGTGTCTATATCAGCAATAGCAACAACATTATTATCCAGCAAATACTGTTGAAGCGTTTTTTCACAACGCCAGTTACTCGCCAATAATGGCAAATCCCTGATGACCAAACCGCTGGCAAAAACACCTGCAGACTCATCGTCTTCGCTATTAGTACCAACATTACCAACATGCGGATAGGTTAATGTCACAATTTGCCGGGCATAAGAAGGATCGCTGAGAATTTCCTGATACCCTGTCATCGCGGTATTAAAAACGACTTCACCAACTGAACAGCCGTCCGCACCTATAGATACGCCGTGAAATACCGTTCCATCTTCTAACACCAATAATGCAGATTTAGCCAAACACGTCACCTCAAATGTGCAAAACGGGATGAACCCCTTAAGAGCTCATCCCGTTATAAAAAATCAATCTGTGTCACTATACAAAATTATGCAGCTTTGGTCATTAACAATTTTTGAAACCCGATACGTCCTGCATAAATATGGAGTTCGTTTTGTTTAACCTTTGATAAACGCTTGGGCTTTACTATACAGGGCATATCGAGCATAGGCAGAAATTGTCTGTCAAGACCCACTTTTGTCTTGTGTTCCGTGATTGAATAGTTGGCTTGCCATGCACCTTACTTGTCCGCTTTTAGATTCATAACCTGAGGTTTATCTGTATAATTTCGCATCCTCAGTTAATCCGCATAAAAATCATCATGACCACCGTTAATTCTGAAAAACTTTCCAGTGCCCGTTTTGCCCAGGCAACTGATGCTTTTGTTGAAGTATTTACCGCTTCTGTCGATTTTGACCAGCGCATGGCCCACCAGGATATTCAGGGATCAATCGCCCATGCCACCATGCTTACGCACTGCGGCATCCTGACTGAAAAGGAACGTGATGCTATTGTTAGCGGCTTGAAACAGATAGGAGAAGAAATAGTTAATGGTGATTTTGTCTGGTCAATAAAGCAGGAGGATGTGCATATGAACGTTGAAGCCAGACTGACTGATTTAATTGGTATAGCGGGAAAAAAACTGCATACCGGCCGCTCCCGTAATGATCAGGTAGCAACAGATATTCGCCTTTATTTGCGCAGTGAAATCCAGCACATTACCGATCAGCTTACGCGCCTGCAAACTGCCATTCTGAATCTGGCAGAGCAACATACCGACACCATAATGCCGGGCTTTACGCATTTGCAAGTCGCCCAGCCGATTACGTTTGGTCATCACCTGATGGCCTGGTTTGAAATGCTGGCCCGCGACCGGGAAAGACTGCAAGATTGCTGTAAACGGGTCAATATTATGCCGTTAGGCGCGGCCGCATTAGCCGGGACCAGTTACCCGATAGACCGCACCATGACAGCTGATTTACTTGGTTTCAGCCGACCCTCAGCCAATTCGCTCGATTCGGTAAGTGATCGTGATTTTGCCATTGAATTTGCAGCGGTGGGCAGCTTAATCATGATGCACTTATCGCGTTTTTCTGAAGAATTAATCTTGTGGTCCAGCGCCCAGTTTGATTTTATCGAAATGCCCGATGCGTTCTGCACGGGTTCTTCGATTATGCCGCAAAAGAAAAATCCCGATGTACCTGAACTGGTACGTGGTAAATCGGGCAGGGTAACGGGTCATTTAATGTCGCTGTTGATGCTGATGAAAAGCCAGCCTTTAGCTTATAACAAAGACAATCAGGAAGATAAAGAGCCGTTGTTTGATACCGCTGATACCTTAATTAACTGCCTGAGGGCTTATGCCGACATGGTTCCTCACATCAGCGCCAAAAAAGCAAACATGTACAACTCGGCTAAACGCGGCTTTGCCACAGCTACAGACCTTGCCGACTATCTGGTGCGCAAAGGCATGGCTTTTCGTGATGCCCATGAGGTTGTCGGATTGGCGGTACGTTTGGGCATAGAAAGTAACCGCGACTTATCGGAAATCTCGTTATCAGAGTTACAGCGGTTTTCAATACTGATTACCGCCGATGTTTTCGAATTTTTAACCCTGGAAGGTTCAATTGCGGCACGTAAACATATAGGTGGCACCGCCCCTGATACGGTCAGAAGCGCCATTCAAACCGCGCGACAAAACATGTCCACAGGGACACTGCGGAGCTAAAGACTGACAGCACAGAGGACTAATAGGTTACATCACAACAGTTGATTCAAATTACCTCTTGGTGGTCGACCCAAGCGCAGGATTTGGCCTGGAACAATCCGCATCCTGCACAATTAGCCATTACCTGGCATTCCTTTGAGTAACCATGAAATAAAGTTTTCGCGATTACGCGAGCATATAATGACTTTGCCTTTACCCGAAAACTTTAGCACCATGCCTTCACCGCTGGTGACACTGTTCACCAGCTGACCTAAAAAACCACTGGAGTGTTGTGTTGTCACGGAAATTTCGTGGTGTAATGCGCTATCCCATGCGACCACATGGGCATTATCAATAATAATATCCTTGCCGGGCTCAACATCCAGCACAAAACTGGAACCAAAACCCGACACCGCCAACTTGCCAAACCCCGTTGCTTCACAGATAAAAAAACCACCCGTTTGACCAAACACGGCCGTGCCTAAACTTTGTGTGCGTACATTCAGACTAACGCCGCTTTCAGCTGCGACAAACGCGCCATCAGTTATTCTGTAGCTGGTTATGCCAACATCCAGAACCTGTATTGCACCGGGTAGTGTCGGTGACAGCAAACAATCACCATCGCCATCCGTCGCTTCGATGTGTTGTTGAAAAAACGATTCCCCATTAGCGAAGCGACGCATCAAAGCACTGCCCAAACCACCAGTCATTTTTCCTTTTAACTCTAAAGCACTTTCCATCATCACCATAGCGCTAGATTCGCAATAAATCTTTTCACCACGCAAGAGACTAATGTGCAAAAAGGGGTCAATATCACCCGTTACTGTAAATTGTGCCATTTTCTCACCGTTAAAAATTAACAAACCAACGAGTTTATCAAAAGTATAATCAAGTTGAAGGTATTTAATACAAGCTATATAAGTGAGAACTGGCATTGATCTGACAGTCCATATCAATTACGGGGCATTTGTTCGCGGACTTCCATTATCTGACTGACTACCAAATCAATCGCTTTCAGATCAGTCCATGGACTCATTATGAACGACTTCATTGCAGCGACTGCTGGCGCGTCTGAATAATTTGCGTACCGGTAAGCAATTGTCCATGAGAGCAACACACCTTCACCTTGCATTACGCGCTCGTAAATCAAATCAAATATCCACCGGTTATACAAATTATGCTCCAATAACTGACTACGGTACTCGGGGTCGTTCAGCTCGCACTGCAAGGCTTTTTCAGCATCCACACCGGGGGGATAAACGCGAAACAATGTAACCGGACCGTAGTTGTAGTCGTTGAGCACCCGAATACAGGCATGCCGCTCCAGGCGCTCGCGCAGCATTTCCGCCATCTCTACAGTATGGCCAATCAATACACGGTAGCCTTGTTTGCCCAAAAGACGCATACTCGCCAAGGCCGCCAAAGCCCCTGTGCCGGGACGGGAACATTCGAGCGTATAGATGCCGGGATGATAATGGCCGACCTGGTAAAGATAGGGCATCTGTTCCGGCACGCGACTGAGCAACGCCAAAGCACTGCGGTCCTTGGTCAAAAATGCACTGGAAATATAAGGTGCATAACCGGTCTTATGTAAATCAATGCCGATGCTATCGGCCACTTGCAAACTATCGATGCGCTCCAGGGAATCAGTTAATGAACGCAAGGTGCGAGCATGAAAACCCAACGGGTTATCTTCAAAATCGTAATCCCGGAATACCGCCCATGCCCAGCCGATCACAGCATCCGCGTGGACATGGGGCACATAGTTCAGCCCGTATTCACTTACCAGATTGTCGCGTAATCGTACGATAGCCGCCAGGTCATCAATCCCAAACGCATCTGTCGTACCCAGAGTGGCGATGATTGCGGCCACTTTGTCACCTTTGTTCAGCGTTGCTCGTAGCGCATCCTCCAATAACGATAATGACATCTCATTATTAGAAGTAGAAGGAATGGCAATCAGGTTTTTCATTCCCAAACCCAGCCACCCGGCAACATTCAGACGCGAATAATGAGATACATCGGATGAGAATATTTTGACATCCTCGCGAACGCCTTCCTGCATAGAACGGCCTGCCAGCGCCTTTTCAATCCCCAACTTACATCCATAAAGAATGGTTCCGGTACCGCCAAAGGTAAACAAGCCCCCCGACTGTTCGGCGTCATAGCCAATCAAATCGGAAAGCATCGCTATAGACTGGATCTCAGCTTCGGCGAAACGCGCGGAATATTCGTCCGAGATAATATTAGGGTTGTACATAGCGCCCGCAATAAACGCGGTGATGCTTGAGATGGTTGGCGGCGGGATGACATTCACTTGCGCGTTGGGGTGAGACCAGACAATCTGTCCTTGACAATAATCGGCCAGCAATGTAGTTATTTCCTCAACAGAGCTTATATTCTCCGGAAATACCGCCTGCTGGCTTGCTTCGTAATGATTATCCTTGATGCCAACACCCAGCAACGGCTTGGCGGATTTCAGGCTGTCTACCAGATCCAAAAAACGCGAAATGGAATGGACGAAATAACCATCCATGATGGGATCGGATACGGGAGAAGGAAAATAAGTCTTCAGATGTTCAAGAACATCTGAATAGTGACATCGTTGCTTTCGCTCAATTTCCATCGTAACCTCTTTTATTCACTTGGTTAACATAACAAAGCAGTTTACCTGACGATTACAGTATGAAACAACAATTCTTGTTTCGCCATTGAAGACTCTCCCGAGCTTATCGAAGGGTTCACAGAGCTCATCATGAGCGCTTAAGAATGAAAACAACACGCTTGAGCATTCACATTTTTGTCGGGGCGACTTTAACCACTCCGACGATGAATCTTATTATTCAGGCCATTTAATTTACTTAATTTAAATTCCAATATTTACTTTCTTTGTCACGCATTGACTGCACAACCCATGAACCATCTCTCGTGTTAATAGTAATTGCGCCGCTGTCAGCGCTAGTTAGCCATTTCGCTTTCATTTGCTTGTAACGTACCAAAACATCCTGATGAGGATGGCCGAATTGATTGCGATAGCCCGCAGGGATCAACACGTATTCAGGCTGAATAGCTTGCAGAAACTTAAGGGTAGATGATGTTTTACTACCATGATGGGGCGCGATTAATACCTTGGCTTTTAAGTTATTGCCATAGTTCTCAGTCAACCAGGATTCTGCCAAAGCTTCTATATCACCCGTCAACAGCACGTCCCCCGTTGCGGATTGAATTTTTAATACGCAGGAATTATCGTTTTCTGAGGCAAACGCATGTGGCGGTGACAATAGAGTGAACCTAACGTTGTCCCATGTCCAGGATTGTCCAGCCGCGCACATAATTGGTGAATAATCGCTTAACTGTTGCGGAACACTGGTTAGCAGCTGTTCTGCCGGTATACCACGCATTAACGATGCTGCACCGCCGATATGATCGTTATCGCCGTGACTAATGATTAGCTTGTCAATTCTTTCTGCACCTTGCAGTCGCAGGAAAGGCAATAGCGCACTCTGCCCCATATCGCTTTCAGCTGAAAATTTGGCTCCGGCATCATAAACCAGCCAATGATTTGCAGTTTGCACGACCGCCGACAAGCCTTGCCCGACATCTAGCAAGGTCATATTGATGTCGCCTGTTTCCGGCTTTTTAGGTGCGGTAAAAACCAATGGTAAGAACATCACCAGACTCAACCATCGCGCAGGGATACCGCTTGGTGCAAGCAACAATAAAATACCGGGTACGACGAACGCTAATGCCAAAATTGAGGGTTGTGCATGATTTATTGTTGCTAATGGCAGTTCAGCAAAGCGCACTAATAACCACCATAAACCTTGCAACGTAGTGTCAACCATAATAAACAGCTTACCCGCTAATACAGGCGAACCGTACATCACTAAAACCGCCAGCAATGACAATGGCACTACCAGCAAGCTGATGACTGGCACGGCAATAAAATTAGCCAAAGGCGAAATTAAAGAAACCTGTTGAAAAAATAACAGTAACAATGGCGCTAATCCCACCGAGGTCGCCCAATTGATTTTTATGACCTCAACAAAATAACCGGATTTTCCTAATCGCCCGGCAACGGCATAAACAATCACACTCACCGCGAGAAATGACAGCCAGAAACCCGCTGATAAAACTGCCAGGGGATCAAACGCTAATACCGCAAACAGGGCAACGGCCAGCGTATTAAAGGGACGGACATTACGCTGAAAGATAATAGCGAGCATAACGATGGAAAGCATTATCACCGAGCGCTGTGTCGGCACTGAAAATCCCGCTAGTCCTGCATAAAAGACCGCTACAAGCATCGCTGCGGTTGCGGCAACTCTTTGCGGCGACCACGCAAGTAATCCCGTCCAGGCCCACAGCTTAACCGCCAGAAAATAAACCAGGCCGGCAACCAAGCCCACATGCGAGCCGGAAATGACAACCAGATGCGTGGTACCGGTTTTACGAAAAACGTCCCATTGATTTTGTGTGATACTGTTGCCATCGCCAATAGTCAGCGCCTTAATCAGCGCAAGACTAGGTCTGTCAGTCAATGTTTGAGACAAATGCTCGGTAATGTTTTGCCGCCAAACGGCAATACTGGTCCATGCCAAATCGCGTCCCAGTAAAACAGGTTTTGGGCTTGGCCGCACATAACCGGTGGCACCAACGCCTTCAGTAAATAACCAGCGTTCATAATCAAATCCGCCAGGATTCAAACTACCATGAGGCCGCTTTAACTTGACTGCAAAAGCCCAGTGTTGGCCTGCCTTAATGGGTTGATCGGGATAATACCAGCTTAATCTTAATTTGGAGGGCAGCTTTTGTGCTGACTCGGTGACAATAAAATCAAAGCGCATTCGTCTTTCATCCTGCTCCGGCAAATCGGCAATAATACCTTTGACGGGAGTATCAATGCCTTCTAAAGACTCAGGCAACCGGTCGGCTAATCTGGTCATTGCAAACACTATTGCCCATAACACGCCCATGATATAAAACAGCCAGCGCCACTGACGCAACCATGCCATAATGACCGCCACTACGGTGACGGCTATTAGCCATTGACTACCCGGCAATACTGAAAATTGTTGAACTGATAAGAGTCCAGCTAAAAATGACAGCGCAGATACAATCATTTAGCTCCTTGGTGTTTTTGAGGTTGACAAAAACCTGATAAACTTAGTTTCTAATTAAATTTTTGATTAAATGACGATGGCCAAAGAATTTATACAAAAACTGTTACATCGGTTTATACCTGACCATAATGTGATTAAGCAGCATAAAAATCTTCAGTTTCTTGGTGATAAATTGCATGACCCTAATCTCTGGCATTTGAATCGACGCTCTGTGTCCATGGCTTTTGCCGTGGGTCTTTTTTGCGCATGGATTCCCACCCCTGGGCAAATGGCGATTGCGGCAATAGGTGCCTTTTATTTGAGGGCAAATTTACCTATTTCCGTAGGGCTAGTTTGGATAACCAATCCTGTCACCATGCCGCCACTGTTTTACTTTGCTTATCTGGTTGGGCTTACGGTTCTAAATCTCCCGGCGGCTTCCTTTTCACTGGATGCGATATTATCCGGCGATATTTTATTTCCGTTTCTGACGGGTTGTTTAATTTTAGGTGTAGTTTGCTCTACGGCAGGTTATTTTGGGATTAACTATTTTTGGCGTTACCATGCCGCTAAAAAATGGGTCACAAGACAACTAACACGAAAAAATCCGTCTTCTAAAAAGAATCCATTCAAAGCAATTTATTAACACCAGCACCCGTGTAAATAATAGCGCTTCAGTTCATCGAAACAGTGAGTCTGCTCTATAAAATGCTTGTTTCCATATCACCCTTGCTGATTAAAACCCAGCCCTTTAACCTACAATCAACCCATCCTCCATGTGCAAAACCTTGCCCATGCGCGCTGCCAGATCATGATCATGAGTCACCACCAGAAAACTGACATTCAGCTCCTGGTTTAATTCCAGCATTAACTGATAAACCTGATCTGCGGTTTTACTGTCGAGATTTCCGGTAGGTTCATCAGCTAATATCAAACATGGCTTGTTGATTAAGGCTCTCGCCACGGCAGCACGCTGCCTTTCGCCACCGGATAATTCACCCGGCTTATGTTCGATACGAGGCCCCAAACCAACACGCTGTAATAAGGCAATGGCTCTTATCTTGGCTTCTTTGACAGAAAGGCCTGCAATCAACAACGGCATGGCGACATTTTCCAATACGGTAAACTCCCCTAACAAATGATGGGATTGATAGATAAAACCTAAGGATTTATTGCGTAGCCGCGCCAGTCTTGTGGTACTCACTGTATTCAGATTAACACCGTCCAATATGACTTCACCGCTACTGGGTTGATCTAAACCACCTAGCAAGTGCATGAGCGTACTTTTACCAGAACCAGACACGCCCATAATCGCTACGCGCTCACCGACGGCAATGGCTAAATTAACACCTTTTAGCACTTCAACATCCAGTTCACCTAGATAACGTTTTTTTAATTGCTTGCATTGCAAAATGATCGGCTTATTCATAGCGCAGTACCTCTGCAGGATTGATTTTAGCGGCTTGCCAAGCGGGATAAATCGTGGCGAGCAAGGACAGTAAAAACGCCATGCCTGCGGTGGCATACACGTCTGTCCAAATCAGTTCAGAGGGTAGTTCGCTGATGTAATAAATTTGCGCGTTTAGAAATTTCACATGAAATAGCTCTTCAATCCATTTGACCAGTTCGGGAACATTAAGCGCGAGTAACACGCCGCAGATCACACCTAACAACGTGCCGAATAGCCCAATGACGGTGCCTAGCACCATAAAAATCCCCATCACAGACGCAGAGGTCAGGCCTTGGGTTTTTAAAATGGCAATGTCGCCACGTTTGTCCGTCACCACCATAATGAGTGTAGAAACAATATTAAATGCAGAGACCGCGACCATTAACAGGAGAATAATGGACATTACTTTTTTTTCCATTTTAATGGCTTGGAAAAAATTATCATTCGCCATCGTCCAGTCACTGACTTGATAATTATCAGCAAACGCAGCGGCAAGCGATGCAGTTATTTGCGGGGCATTTAATAAATCGTCCATCTTGATGCGCAAGGCAGACACGGTGTTATCTAAACGAAATAATTTAGCCGCATCATCAATATGAATTAACGCCATGTTACGATCATACTCATACATACCCACCTTAAAAATACCCACCACGGTAAATCGGCGCATTCTAGGCACAATGCCCGCCGGTGTGGAATTAATTTGCGGACTGATGACAGTTATTTTATCGCCCATCATCACACCCAAGTAATTGGCCAGATCAGCGCCTAAAACAATGCCATATTGACCTGCAACCAGATCAGAAAGCTTGCCTGATTCCATTTTATCGGCGACTTCCGAAACTCTGGATTCGTAGTCCGGCATAATCCCGTTGAGCATGGTCCCGCTGACGCGCCGGCCGGCATTAATCATCACCTGCCCATTGATAAAGGGAGCAGCACCCTCTACATGCGGATAATCTTTTAACCTCTGATCAAGTTCACGCCAGTTTTCTAACTGACCATATCGCCCTGTAATAGTGGCATGGGAAGTCATACTAAGCATACGCTCGCTAATCTTGCCGACAAAACCGTTCATTACCGACAACACGGTAATGAGTGCTGTAACACTTAATGCTATACCCAAAACAGACGCTAAAGTGACAAACGATATAAACTGGGTACGACGTTTAGCTCGCGTATAGCGTAAGCCGATATAAAAAACAAGAGGTTTAAACATGGAATCTACGGGTTAGAAAAAAAATATGGTAACTATTCAGCGTTCTTTGTTATTCCAAGCACAGGGAGAATTGACAGTATCATCAATCATCTTGCGAAAAAACGCTGAATAGTTACAAAAAAATCAGGATTTCCTGCACTGAGGGCAAAAACCATATAAATAAAGGCCATGATCGGTTAATTCATAACCCAGTTTTTGGGCAATTTCTTTTTGCCGGGCTTCGATGAATTCATCAGTAAACTCATCCACTTTACCACACTTCATACAGAGTATATGGTCATGGTGATCACCCTTAGCCAATTCAAAAACCGAATTACCACCCTCAAAGTGATGTCTGGTCACCAGTCCTGCTGCTTCAAACTGGGTTAAAACACGATAAACCGTAGCTAATCCAATTTCTTCATCCTCACTCAGCAGAATTTTATAAACCTTTTCAGCCGTTAAATGATGCTCATTAACCTGTTTTTCTAAAATTTGCAGAATCTTGACCCGAGGCAAGGTAACCTTCAGACCTGCATTCCTTAAATCATGTGTTTCCAACATTAATCTCCGTTTAAACCACTGTGTAGGCAGTAAAATACAATATAGCGTTCATTGTAGCCTTTTTAGATATTAAGAGCAGACAGTTTTATAGGATAATTATTTAACATCCTGTATGATTTCACATTTTAACACTTCCGCAGCCACAAATGAGAAAGTCGCTTTTTTCTTTAAGTTTATTGACAAGCCTGACACTCGTCTCCTGCTCCACCATTCTGAACTACATACCCGGTGTCTATACTATAGATATTCAGCAAGGCAACATCATTGATCAGTCCATGGTTGACCAACTCCGGCCCGGCATGAACAAGCGTCAGGTGCTTTACATCATGGGCTCACCCATGCTGGATAATGTTTTCCATAAGAATCGCTGGGATTACCTGTATTCAAATCAACCTAGCGGTGAGGACAGAGTGCAGAAACAAATTTCATTATTCTTTGAAAATGATCAGATAGCCGGCATCCAGGGGGATTTCAGACCTAGCGCTACACCTGTGATAAAAACATCGGGTGAAACAACCGTAGACGTACCCAAGCGTGATCTTGAAAAGACATTATGGGAAAAAATCACGGGTCTTGTAGGTTATGATGAACTTGATGCCGCGCCTAAAACAGATAAAGCCGATGCAAAAAAAACATCGGGTAGTGATCCGCAACTTTAACCGGAATGACACAAATCCCATATCATCCTTACCCCTCGGATTTATTGTTAAGACGCAATCGATTGCGTCTTAACAATACTCTCTCGTCTTGAAGGAACGGAACCTCTAAAAATTAAGAAGTTCAATGGCGACAAATTCAATCGTAAGCTCAAACTCGATTAACTTTAAAACTGTTCCGATTTCCCTATCCCCACCTCTGACCTTGGGTTTTCTCGCTTCTATGATTGCTCTTGAAAAGAGCTCGATCATTACCTAACGTTAATTCAATTAATTCTATTAATTTTGTGAACAAAGGAATTGTTAAACATTTTCTATGCTTAATCCTCCACTTTCATAGCAGACTGATTACTGAAAAATTACTAACATCCATTTTTTAGCTCTCATATCAAGTTTGAACGGCAAGCTAAATCAAAATGATAACTTTCTGTTCAAATGGCCTCGCTGGCCCTACAATAATAATTATTGTTTAAATTAACGTCTGAGGCACATGCCTGAAATATGATTGAAACACTATATAATTTGCTCGAAAAAATTGGTTATATTCATCCGATCCATCCTCCATTTACCCACGGTCCCATCGGCGCGGTAATTGTCGCTTTTTGCCTTGGACTCGCTGCTTTGTTATGGCGTCGGCAAAGTCTGTTATTGTCCGCCTATTACGCGGCAATCATTGCATTTATATTACTCGCTCCTACTGTGTTAGCCGGGATCATGGATTGGCAACACTATTATTCTGGAGCATGGATATTTCCGATACAGATGAAAATTGGCTTGGCAATTAGCCTCTTCATTCTGCTATCAATCACCTTGATCGTTTTTCGGTCTGCTAATGTACGCTCTTCGATTATGATAGTGTTGTTCTCACTATGTCTTTTTAATGTAATGGGTCTGGGATATTTTGGTGGTCAACTGGTTTATGAGGGAAGAATTCCGGCGGTAAGCGAAGATTTTCTGCCAGGACGAAAAATCTTTGTGAACCACTGTTCAGGATGTCACCCCAACGGGGGCAACATTCTTTTCCCTAACCTGCCGTTAAGGTCAGCACCTCAATTGAAAAGCTACCAAACCTTCATTGAGTTTGTGCGAAATCCAATTCTTCCGAATGGTTCAAAAGGTCCCATGCCGGTTTTTACACAAAGTAAATTATCAGATCCACAGGCAGAAGAATTGTACACTTATATCATTCACGGTCTCGCTAACCCCATGAGATCTGGCGATAAATAAGACAGAGCGGTGGTGATGACTAGGCTGCCGACTATCCACGAGCACCTAGAATGTAGTAAGTGTTAGTGCCATAGAACTGTCACCTATCCCTTTGCCGCCCTCTGCCGCCTTGCTTCTTTAGGATCATGAATCAAAGGCCGATAAATCTCTACCCTATCGGCCTGTCTTACAGACTGATCGAGCTTGCACACGCTGCCAAAAATACCGGCTTTAATATCAGCGCCATCTATTTCAGGGAAACGATTCAACAAGCCCGAGGCGCTTATCGCCTGTTCGACTGTAGCGCCTTCCGGCATTTTCAGTGCGACAATCACTTGTTGCTCAGACGTCGCATAAGCCACCTCAATATCAATCGCCCCCTCAACCATAGACTTGTTTAGCTCGACTGGTAAAAGAACTCACCATGGTATTGCATATCTGGTTAAAGACAGCTCCAAACGCCAGACTGGCCAGCTTCCCTGACATTTCGAATTCCAGATCCAGGGAAATCTTACTGGCATCCTCACGCAAGGGCATAAAATCCCATACGCCTTCCAGATAAGTAAAAGGGCCATTAAGCAAGGACACCGATATTCGGCCACCCTTATCAATCCTGTTTCTTGTTGAAAACGATTTTTTGAAGCCACCTTTTGAAATCATCAATTCAGCTTCGACAACATCATCTTCACGCGTGATAATGCGACTGCCACTGCACCATGGCAAAAATTGCGGATAGGATTCGATGTTATTAACCAGGTCAAACATCTGCTGTGCAGAAAATTTAACCAGTGCGCTTTTTTGAACAATAGTCATTTAAAGCACTCCGATGACATGCAGGAATACGAAGAACACTGATAATGGCGCCACATAACTGATTAAAACCTTCCACACTTGATAGCTTGCAACATTAGGCATGTTCAGCTCTTGTTCGCTGTGTTGCCGCTTCATAATCCAGCCTGCAAATACCGCAATACAAAAACCGCCGATGGGTAGCATTAGATTGGCGGTTAAGTAATCCAGCAATTGAAAAATACTTCTGTCGAAAAGCTTAACGTTAGACCAGACATTAAAGGAAAAAACCGTACCCAAGCCTAGTAACCAGGTCGCTAAACCCGACCAAACACAGGCTTTTTCCCGGGTAAAGCCTTTGCTTTCAACCAGCCATGCAACGACTGGCTCTATTAAGGAAATTGAGGAGGTCAAGGCTGCAATCACCAGCATCACAAAAAACAAAATGCCCATTAACCAGCCGCCAGTCATATTGCCAAAAGCAATCGGCAAGGTTTGAAAAATGAGTCCGGGACCCGAATCAGGATGTAAATTATTAGCAAAAACAATAGGAAAAATTGCAATACCAGCCAATAAAGCCACGACCGTATCAGCACCCGCGATTAAAAACGCCGTTTTGGCAATTGATATGCCTTTAGGTAAATAAGAGCCGTAAACCATAATTGCTCCCATGCCTAAACTCAGGGTAAAAAAAGCATGTCCCATTGCGGTTAATACCGAGTCGCTGGTCAGTTTGCTGAAATCAGGCATAAATAAAAAATGCAGACCTTGGTTATAGCTCCCTGTAGTCATCGCATAACCGACTAACAAAATCATCAACACAAACAAGCCCGGCATTAAAAGACTTACCGCTTTTTCCAAACCGTTATGGACACCACGCGCCACGATCAGCATGGTTGCCACCATGAATAACGAATGCCAGAAAATCAATTGCACCGGGCTGGCAACAAAATCAGTAAATAGGGCTTTTATCGCTGCGCCATCGGCATCAAAAAAACTGCCCGCAAAAGCCTTGAATACATAAGCCGATGCCCAGCCGGCAATCACACTGTAATACGACAGGATCAACACGCCGGCGATCACGCCCATCCAGCCCAAATAATGCCAGTTATGATCAGCGCCCGCTTCTTCAGTCAACAGTTCCATCGTTTCAATCGGATTGCGTTGACTGCGCCTGCCGAGCAGGGTTTCGGCAATCATAATTGGGATACCAATGAGCAATACGCACACGAGATAAATCATAACAAAGGCCCCGCCGCCATGTTCTCCGGTGATGTAGGGAAACTTCCAGATATTTCCCAAACCCACCGCAGAACCGGTTGCTGCCAGAATAAATGCGAAACGTGATGACCATGCACCATGAACTGAATTTTTTGTGTCCGTCATTTTTGAGCGCCTATTAAAAACTTACCTTATTAGTTTAATCGAGTAAAATAACAAAATTATCCCTTTACGTCAGTTTAAAAATCAAAAAACCGTCCCCTATGGCCGATAAAAAGTCCCAAAAAAATAAAACCCAGCAAAACGCAACGATTGCCGTTAATCGCCAAGCCAGGCATGAGTATTTTATTGAAGAGCGATTTGAAGCAGGGATTGTTTTGGAAGGCTGGGAAGTTAAAAGCCTCCGAGAAGGTCGTGTGCAGCTCAAGGAAAGTTATGTTGTGTTAAAGCGCGGTGAAGCATGGTTGTCGGGTGCCCATATTTCCGCATTGCTGTCGGCATCCACGCATATTAAACCGGATGCTATCCGCTCTAAAAAACTATTACTGAACCGCCACGAACTCAATAAACTCATTGGCTCAGTGGAACGCAAAGGCTACACACTGATTCCACTGTCCATGTATTGGAAAAACGGACGGGCTAAACTGGAAATAGGTCTGGCAAAGGGCAAACAATTGCACGACAAACGCGCCACATCTAAAGACCGCGATTGGCAACGTGAAAAAGCCCGGATTATGAAAAAAGGCTAGGATTACACGTTTTATGCCTTTCTAAACCGCTTCAAAAGCCATCGGCCATTGATCCTTTCATCTTTTTCTTAAACCTTTTAACTATGTCACTTGCTTCGTTTCTTGAAAAAATAAACAACAATGTCGCTGTCAGTTTTGATGAAACTATCGCTGCCGTTGCCGAAAACTATCATTACCAAGCCACGGAATTCAGCAACGGACTTGATGAATACACATTGATCAACAAAGCCGGAACCAACGAAGGTTCCTGCAAAATTTTCGCCTTTGCTCAAATCCACGGGCTTGATCAGCAACAAACTTTAGACCTTTTTGGCGATTATTATCGGCTGGATGTTATAAATGACCCTCAGGGAACAGGCCATCAAAACATCAGAAATTTCATGAAATACGGTTGGGTAGGTATTTCTTTTAAAGGCGAGGCATTAACGGCGCTTTCATCACAATCATTAAATCAAGTCTAATTTATAATATCATGCCCCAATTATTGGACTTGGTCGATCCAAAAACAAGAGACAAAATTGCTGGGCATGAAGATGCCGAGAAATGGCATTTGAAAAATATTAATAATTACTGGCTCGGAAATGAAACAGGGCCAATCAAGACAGAGCCGCAGCAATCAGGACATTGTGCTAATAATTCAAGGAGCGTAAAACTCACCAAAACCTCATAGCCTGGGAAAGTCCGTGCGGATAAATAGTTATTTCCAGCAACTTAGAGGTTAAAGTGCGCTTTCAGTTACAACTTTGTTACGGCCTGTTTCTTTTGCTCGATAAAGGGCATTGTCGGCTCGCTCAATAAAAGTATATGTTGTATCCACTGCCTTGAGTGATGAGATCCCGGCCGAAACAGTGACCTTGCCAATGGTTTCTTCGCCTTTATGTTTTAATTGGCTTTTATCTAATACTTTCCTGATTTGTTCGATTAAATAAAAGGCCTCGGCCAACGTTGTATCCGGCATGATAACGGCCATTTCTTCTCCGCCATAACGCGCTACATGATGATGCTCTGCCGCATGTTTTTTCAGTATTGAGGCGAGAAACTTGATAACCTTATCACCAATCAAATGACCAAAACTATCATTGACTCGTTTAAAATGATCAATGTCCAACAACGCCAGGCAGGCATTTTTACTAGTGGTGTTTTCAACAAGTTTGTCTAATACCTTATCAAAGGCCAAACGGTTTAGCAGTCCTGTTAGCCCGTCAGTGTTAGCGACTTCACGAACGTGGGTCAGTTCATTACGCAGCTGCTCCATTTCTTTGGTAGTATCATCCAATTGACTTTTCAAAGCTTTACTGGCTTCAGCGATTTGTGTTGTTTCTAAAATAATTTCAACCAGAATAGATTTTAGATTTGGTTCATTTTCCGCAGTTTTCAATTCATTTAATTTAACATTAAAACTATCACTGGCTGCAGATGCTTTTTCACTGGTAGTACTTACCGAGAAAGCCGTTTGGGTAATAAGTCGATGCAAATTGCTATTGATCTTCTCAAAAGATTCAACCGTGGCATTGCAAATATGCGTTTTATAAAGATTCAAAGTGGTGTTGGAATCAAAAGGTTTTTGGTCACGGATTAAGATATCGATAGCCTTGTTTAAATCGCTACTTGTACCCGAGACATAATGATACCAAACAGCATAGTTCATGGGATCAACCGGAACATTGTGCTGCATCATTAACGGTAGCATTTGTCGTATGTATTCACTATTTTTTTCAGGTGACGCACTATAAGTCGGTAAAAAAGATGTGTTTTCTAGCATACTCGATTCCATGTTGTATAAGTTCAATTCTGGTTAAACTGGGAAGAGAAAGAGCATCCAAGACGCTTGGTTTCCGAAAATACCTGCGCAGGAACTGAGCCATTTTTTAATAGAACTATCATTATAAGATATTTACTTTAGATATCTCTAATAATCCCACACCAATAGCGATTTTTGGTGCGCAGGAGTAAATGCAAACTCGCAAGCAGAACCTATCACCAAGATGTTGCGATGTCGGATTATTCGTTGGCGCGCTTGGTGAACATGTCTCGAATTCCTATCGTCATCACGGTTTCCCGAATGCCCCGGACAATCCTCTTATGCAAATGTACCCAATAACTTGAACGACACCATTTCACAAAAGCATCAAGGCTCTTAATGGACTTCGGGGAGCTGGTTTGTAATCAGCCCTAGTAATCGACCTTATCAGTTTTATTATGGATACTCAATAGGTAACACCGACGGGGATTCACGACAGGCTATCCGGCCTGTCGCCCTTCGGGTTAATGCAAATCTGTTCCAGACAGATTTGTGCCGGACCCGTTAGAGTGCGATAGCGAATCCAGAAGCCCACGATACCAAGCCCTAATCACATTCTTTAATGAAGTGGATATTGGCAGTCCACGCTGGTATGACTGACTATTTTGATGATATGAATAATTTAATGGGTAGTAAGAATTTTTCATTTTGTTAATAGATTCTTGGCCGTATCTTTATAGTTCGCGATTGCTCAAAAGTCATCTCATAAATGAAACAATAGGTACGGCCTACAGCCTCATTGTATAATTTAAATCTAGGTTTTACTGTCCATAACTACTAAGGATTAATTGACGCATGACTCCAGAAAAACGCTCCATACGCCGTCGCGGCATTTATTTACTACCTAATTTGTTTACTACGGGAGCCTTGTTTGCAGGTTTCTATGCCATTACTTCGGCAATGGGTGGGCGTTTCGAGACTGCTGCGGTAGCAATTTTTGTGGCAATGATTCTTGATGGACTTGATGGCCGTGTGGCCCGGTTAACGAATACGCAAAGCGAATTCGGCGCTCAATACGATAGTTTGTCGGATATGGTTTCGTTTGGCGCAGCCCCTGCCCTGGTAATGTATTTGTGGGCATTTTCCAGCCTGGGTAAGTTGGGCCTGTTTGCCGCCT
Organism: uncultured Gammaproteobacteria bacterium; assembly: GCA_963849195.1. Lineage (GTDB taxonomy): Bacteria > Pseudomonadota > Gammaproteobacteria > Methylococcales > Methylomonadaceae > Methylobacter_C. The sequence continues at coordinate 86,711 of CAWKGQ010000005.1, read as the reverse complement.
TTGTCCATATGGCGGGCGGCGCTTTAAGACTTGCCCGCTTTAATACACAATTGACTTCCGCGGATAAACGTTATTTTCAGGGCTTGCCCAGTCCGGCAGCTGCGGCTATTCTTGCCGGGTTTATCTGGATCTGTCTGGAATATAATTACCCTGTTGAAGTATTTAAATATATTGCGATAGCTTTAACCATCAGCACTGGCTTGCTGATGGTGAGTAATTTCAGGTATTCCAGTTTTAAAGAAATCGATTTAAAGGGTAAAGTGCCTTTTTTTGTAGCTATTGCCGTTATGTTGGCTATCGCTTTTGTGATGGCCCAGCCGCAAACGATGCTGTTCTTATTGTTTTTGGGTTATGCAATTTCGGGACCGGTTGTTACCCTGGTGATGCGTAAACGCAGACTGCATGGACGTAAATCGTAAAATCTGCTTGAGGGCAAATTATCATTGGCGTATAGTCATTGGTATGATTTTTCAACACACCCCACATTTTCAAATTACTTTTGTTGGCGCAATAACCGACAAAGTAGTTTTGTGTGCGTGGCTATGCCTCTCTTTAAGATTCCTGCCCTGATGGGCATACAATCTTTTTCATTCATTAGTTAAATCCCACCTTATAATTTATATCAACTCAACCGTTGATATGTTTTCATCGACTGCATGGATGCAGGAGATAGAGCAATGCAGGAGCAATTGCCTAGAATGGAGTTTTTATGAAAGACAAGTTAATTATATTTGATACGACCTTGCGCGATGGCGAACAAAGCCCTGGCGCATCCATGACGCGCGATGAAAAAATCAGAATTGCAAAAGCTCTGGAACGGTTAAAAGTTGATGTCATCGAAGCGGGTTTTCCTGCCGCCAGCCCCGGCGATTTTGAATCGGTTCAGGCAGTCGCTAATGTCATTAAGGACAGCACCGTCTGTGGCTTGGCTAGGGCTTTAGATAAAGATATAGACCGTGCAGGTACAGCGCTTAAAGGCGCTAATCGCTCGAGGATTCATACTTTTATTGCCACGTCGCCGATACACATGCAAATGAAATTGCAAATGTCCCCGGAGCAAGTCATTGACCATGCGGTTAAAGCTGTAAAACGCGCACGGCAATATACCGATGATGTCGAATTTTCACCTGAAGATGCCGGACGTTCGGAAGAAGACTTTTTATGCCGGATACTTGAAGCCGTTATCAACGCCGGCGCCACTACACTGAATATACCCGATACCGTAGGTTATAGCGTTCCGCAGCAATTTGGCGCAACCATTGCCAGTTTGATTAAGCGCATACCGAATTCAGATAAAGCGATCTTTTCCGTGCATTGCCATAATGATTTGGGCTTGGCGGTAGCCAATTCCTTGTCGGCGGTCATGAACGGCGCGCGTCAGGTTGAATGCACCATTAATGGCTTGGGTGAACGCGCGGGTAATGCGTCACTGGAAGAAGTAGTGATGGCCGTTCGTACTCGTCATGATGTGTTTAGCTGCCAAACGCGCATAGATACCCGCGAAATTTTGACCTGCTCAAAATTGGTTTCTTCCATCACCGGCTTTCCCGTGCAACCCAACAAGGCTATCGTCGGCGCGAACGCCTTTGCCCATGAGGCAGGCATTCATCAGGACGGCGTCTTAAAAAGCCGCGAGACTTACGAAATCATGCGCGCTGAAGACGTAGGCTGGACAGCTAACCGCATGGTGCTGGGCAAACATTCAGGCAGAAATGCCTTTAAGAGCCGAATCACTGAATTGGGATTTGAGTTCACCTCCGAAGAAGAGTTAAATGATGCCTTTTCGCGCTTTAAGCAATTGGCGGACAAAAAACACGAAATCTTTGATGAAGACTTGCAGGCATTGATTTCAGAAGCCGGTTTTGAGGCGGAAGATGAGTATGTCAAACTCATCTCCTTGCATGTATGTTCAGAAACAGGTGAAGTCCCTAACGCAAAAATTACCTTGCGCGTTGACAATAAGGAAGCCACAGGGAGTGCTAATGGCGGCGGCGCTGTGGATGCCAGCTTGAAAGCCATTGAAAAACTGGTTAATTCCAAGGCTACTTTAGAGCTTTATTCGGTTAACAACATCACCAATGGCACTGATGCCCAAGGCGAAGTCACTGTGCGTCTTGAAAAAGCCGGCCGGATAGTTAATGGCTTGGGGGCTGATACCGATATAGTTATTGCATCAGCGAAAGCCTATATCAATGCGCTAAACAAGCTACATAGCCCAGATCAACGCAGGCATCCGCAGAAAGGGGATGTTTGAGTTAGGCTCAAGTTGTGAACACGGCAGGTTTTTAAAATACTGTAGGGGCGAACGAATTCGTCCCTACAGTCTTGCCCTTTGTAGGCCTGGAGAATAATGTTGGATAACGTACTTCGCTTGCAATATCTGGAAGCCATGGGCATTGATGTCTGGCTACCCAGAGCTTCAGTGCATAGTGAGCAACCACTATCGTCTGAAGTTATCAACGACAATACTGAACCGAAAACAACAGCATCAGCAACCGATAGCTGGAATATAATACAAGCCGAAGTCGCTAACTGCACAAAATGCAGTTTGTGTGCAACACGCACCCAAACGGTATTTGGCTCAGGGAATAAGCAGGCAGATTGGATGCTGGTGGGAGAGGCACCCGGGCAACATGAAGACGAGCAAGGCCAACCCTTTGTTGGTAAAGCCGGATTATTATTGACGGAAATGCTAAGGGCTATTGGCCTGAGCAGGGAAGAAGTCTTTATCACCAATATATTGAAGTGCAGGCCGCCCAATAACCGTGATCCCCATGCCGAAGAGGTTGAAAGCTGCAACAATTACCTCCAACGGCAACAGAAACTGATTCGACCCAAAATCATTCTGGCTATAGGCCGTATTGCGGCGCAAACCTTGTTAAAAACTGATGCACCCTTGGCCAGTCTAAGGGGCAAAGTACACACTTTTAATAATACGCCGGTTGTTGTAGTCTATCATCCTGCGTATTTGCTACGATCTTTGTCAGAAAAGCGTAAAGCCTGGCTGGATTTAACATATGCGATGAAAACAGTTAAAAATATTGAAAAAGGTTAAATATGCGTGGATTGCTGGACAAAATAAAAAACTTAGTTGTTTATGATGCCGATAGGGAATTCTATGCCAAAGTATTTCCCGATTCCGTGGAAAGAAAAGATTTGATGCGCCTGCGAATAATGACTCATGCTGATCTGCCCAGTGTGCTGGAAATAGAAAGAAAAAACTATCAATTTCCCTGGGAAGAAGACATATTTACAGACTGCTTTAAAGCGGGTTACAGTTGCTGGGTATGTGTATTACAAGATAAAGTCTTGGGCTATAGTCTGCTTTCAATAGCGGTTGGTGAAGCGCATATCCTCAATATTTCCGTAGACCCTGCCGAACAGAAGCAGGGTATCGGTCGTAAAATGGTGGAACACCTGATCGAAGTCGCCAGAGGACGGGCAGAAACGGTTTTTTTAGAAGTCAGACCCACGAACACGGCTGCTATCGCGCTTTATGAAGATATAGGTTTTAACGAAATAGGCATTAGAAAAGGCTATTACCCCGCCGAAAATGGCCGCGAAGATGCTATTATGCTGGCGTTACAGTTGTTTTAAGTTGATGCGCTTCAGATAGCCTATTTCAAATTATCGGTCACATGCGGCTCAATAAGCTGATACATGAGCTGGTGCATTTTTGGACTGCCGGCAATCACATTACCTGATTCCAGATAATTGTCATTAAAAGAAAAATCCGTGATAACTCCACCAGCCTCTTTTATTAACAAGATTCCCGCCGCCACGTCCCATTCCATGACACCTATCTCCCAAAAACCATCCAATCGCCCCGCGGCAACGTAAGCCAAATCAAGCGCCGCCGCACCGGCACGGCGAATACCGGCACAATCTGTAGTTAATGCCCGGAACATCCCCAGATAAGCATCGAGGTGTTTGTCGGTTTTGAACGGAAAACCAGTGCCAATTAATGCGCCTTTTAGACTGGTTTGGTTGGTAACCCTGAGGCGACGATTATTTAACATGGCCCCGCCGCCGCGTTTGGCGGTGAATAACTCATCGCGTAGAGGGTCATAAACCACCCCTACTTCCAGCTTGCCTTTATGTTTTAAAGCAATGGAAACAGCGTATTGAGGGAACCCATGCAGAAAATTAGTCGTGCCATCCAGCGGGTCTATCACCCAGACAAAATCATTGCCTTGGTGTTCACCACTTTCTTCCGCCAGAATGGCGTGTTCAGGATAAGCTGCCTTAATGATGTTAATAATTTCCCGCTCGGCCATACGGTCGACTTCGCTGGCATAATCATTTTTACCTTTTTGGTCGATGTGCAGACGGCCAACGTTATCAGCTGAGCGGAGGATCAAGTCGCCCGCGCTTCTAGCGGCACGGACGGCAATATTTAACATGGGTTGCATAGGCGAGTTTACAATGAGCAGATAAAACCCCAATGATAACAAATCTTTTGGTAAACTTGGCTTATTTTTAACTTTGGACGACACCCTTGCTGTCACACATAAAAATTGTTTTGGTCGAAACAACGCATCCGGGAAATATCGGTGCAGTTGCCCGCGCCATGAAAAACATGAACATGGCTAATCTATGCCTTGTTTCGCCTAAAATCTTCCCTAGCGCCGATGCAACGTCCAGAGCTTCAGGTGCAGATGATGTTTTGGCGAAGGCCAGCGTTTGCCAAAGTTTGCAGGAAGCTATTGCAGATTGCCAATTGGTCATAGGCGCCAGCGCCCGGTGCAGAACAATTAGTTGGCCGGAAATGACCCCCAGGGAATGTGCCGAAAAAGTCGTGATTAATGAACCAGACAATAAAGCAGCTATTATTTTTGGCCGGGAAAATTCAGGTTTAAAAAATCATGAGCTTGATTTATGTCACTATCTGCTTAGAATTCCCTGTAACAGTGAGTACAGTTCTTTAAATATTGCCGCCGCCGTGCAAGTTGTTTGTTATGAGTTATTTATTGCAACCGGTGTGCGGGAATCAGAAGTAGTGGCTGGCGACAAAGGCGAATGTCCGAAAGCTACAGCAATGCAGATGGAATCTTTTTACACTCATTTGTATCAAGCATTAACTGACATTGGCTTTATGCATCCTGACAAATCAAAATCCATAATGCGCCGTTTGCGGCGGATTTATAATCGCGTACAACTGGATACCAAAGAGCTGGACATACTCAGGGGTATCTTAAGAATGTCTCAAGATAACCAAAGGAGTGAATGATGTTTAGCCGCCTGAAAGAAGATATTGCCTGTGTCTTCGAACGTGATCCTGCTGCCCAATCAGCGTTTGAAGTGATGACGACTTACCCGGGTGTTCATGCAGTATTAATTCATCGCGTCAGTCACTACTGCTGGAATGCAGGATACTTGTGGTTAGCCAGGTTTATTGCCCATATCTGCCGCTGGCTGACCGGCATTGAAATTCATCCGGGCGCACAAATAGGCAGACGTTTTTTTATCGATCATGGCATGGGCGTGGTGATCGGTGAAACAGCTATTATCGGCGATGACTGCACCTTGTATCATGGCGTAACATTGGGCGGAACAACCTGGGACAAAGGCAAACGCCATCCAACTTTACATAACGGTGTAGTAATAGGGGCTGGGGCGAAAGTTTTAGGCCCCATCGAAATTGGCGCGGGTGCCAGGGTTGGATCGAACTCAGTAGTATTAAAGTCCGTACCCGCAGGCGCAACGGTAGTCGGTATTCCAGGGCATATTATCGGCACTGCCTCCAAAACGGCGAAAACCGAACGTAATCAAATTGCCAGCAAAATGGGTTTTGACGCCTATGGTACAACAGCCGACATGCCTGATCCTGTCGCAAATGCCATCAATCGTATGCTGGATCATATTCATTTACTGGATAAACAAATTGAAATCATGCAAAAAGCGCTCAATGATGCGGGCATCAACTGTTCAGAAACACCCATATCAACTTTGGACGGCTGTGAAATTGCAGATAGCTATGAGAAAGGCAATCAGTAAAAGACGAAAGCTATCAGTAGTGATTAACTTAGCCCGAGTTATCGAAGAGCATAATAGTTGACTATTTTGGTAGGTTAAGTATAGTTATAGCAATTTACTTATTTTTCTAAGGGATTCTTTCATGCGCTTAACTACTAAAGGCCGTTATGCAGTAACGGCAATGCTCGACTTGGCTTTTCACAGCCAAATAAAACCAGTCACTTTAACCGATATTGCGGCTCGTCAAACCATTTCCCTGTCTTATCTGGAACAGTTATTTGCACGCTTGCGTCGTGCCAATATGGTAAAAGGCTTTCGTGGGCCTGGCGGTGGCTATACGCTGGCCGGCAAGGCAAGTGACATCAATATTGCTGATATTATTGCTGCTGTCGATGAGCCGATAGATGCAACCAAATGTGGCGGTGAAGCCAATTGCCAAAAAGAGCAGGCGTGCTTGACTCACGACTTATGGATGGGCTTGAGCGAACAAATCAGGGATTATTTAAAGGGTATCACCCTGGGTCAACTGCTGGAAAAACATCTTGTTCAGGAAATTGCCAAAAGACAGGAACAGGATGCTCAGCAAGTTATTGAAATACATCGCCACGCGGAATTAATATCTAATCTGAATGATTTACTTTGATCACAATGCAACAACACCTATCGATGATAGAGTGTTGGACGCAATGTTGCCTTTCCTGAAATCATTCTACGGCAACCCTTCCAGTTTATATCGTCACGGCAGAATCGTTCGCAGTGCTATCGATGCCTCCCGCGAGCAAATTGCGGCTTTGGTCGACGCGCAAGCCTCGCAAGTCATTTTTACCAGTGGAGGAACTGAGTCAAATAACCAGGCACTAGCAACATTACCTCCTCAGGGCAGACTCGCCATTTCCGCTATAGAACATCCCTCTATTACTGAACCCGCCCTGCGTTTTAAAAGCCTTGGGACCCAGTTGAACATCATCCCTGTTGATGCCAACGGGCTTATCACGCAAGCAGCTATTGATAAGGTTCTTAAAGAAAAGCCGGATCTGGTTTCGATCATGCTGGCTAACAATGAAACAGGAGTAATCCAGGATTTAGCTCACCATACCAAGCAGTTAAGAGCAAACGGCATTACAGTTCATACTGATGCCGTGCAGGCATTAACTAAAATCCCTGTATCATTTAAGCAGCTTGGTGTTCATTTAATGTCGCTATCCAGCCACAAAATCTATGGCCCTAAAGGCTGCGGCGCACTGGTATTTGAGAAAGGTATAGAGATAAAGCCCGTCTTTCTTGGCGGAGGACAGGAACAGGCGCTAAGAGCTGGGACTGAAAATGTCGCCGCCATCGTCGGATTTGGAAAAGCGGCGGAACTTGCGAAAGCCGAACTTGCCAAACGCAGCGAACAACTGCTTGCTTTAAGAGAACTCCTAGAGGAAGGTTTAACAACAATTTCCGGCTTAACCATTTTTGCCAGGCAGGCAAACCGATTGTCAAATACTGTCCAGTTTGGCATCCCTGAAATCGATGGTGAAATGCTGCTGATGAAACTGGATCAAAAAGGTATTGCCGTTTCCAGTGGATCGGCCTGCGCCAGTGGCGGCAGCATGCCCAGTTCAGTACTCATTGCCATGGGCGTTGAAGCTGGGCTGGCAAAAAGTGCAATTCGCGTCAGTTTGGGTCTAGCTAATACTAAAGCGGAAATTTTCGAATTTATTAATCAATTAAAAGCCTTGGTTTGCCAAGCATAAAGAGGGTGTTATGTCTGTTTCATTAACTGAAAGTGCAGCTCGTCAAATTAAAAAGCAGCTGGAAAAACGTGGTAAAGGCATCGGTTTAAAATTGGGTGTAAAAAAGTCCGGCTGCTCGGGTTATGCTTACGCGCTGGATTACGCCGATACGCTGAATGAAAATGACGCAGTGTTTGAGGGTTTCGGCGTTAAAGTCATCGTACCAAAAAGCGATCTGGAATTTGTTGTCGGCATAGAACTGGATTACCGCAAAGAAGGCATTAATGAGGCTTTTCAGTTCAATAATCCGAATGTTAAAGGAACCTGCGGATGCGGGGAGAGTTTTTCTGTAGGGTAAGCAATACTACAAATTCAGTGTGGGTGCTTCTTGGCGATTTGAACCGTAGGGCGGTTTCGCGACAGCAAACCGCCAATGCCGCTAATAAACACCTGTTACCCTATAATAATTAAGCGTAAAAAGTCGCTTGCAAAGTTCACTCGATAGTGAGAGTGTTGCAAGCTCCGTTTACGGCGGATTGCTAGCGCGAATCCACCCTACAACTTATAGGCCTTACGGGTTGGATTATAGACGGGAAGGTATTAATGAGGCTTTCAAGTTCAACAATCCCAATGTTAAAGGAACCTGCGGGTGTGGGGAGAGTTTTTCTGTAGGATAAGTAATACTGCATTACTGACGATTTAAAGCAAGTAGCCTCGATGTAACGCAGTGGAATCGAGACTAATCAGAGCTTCACACCCTCGCTTTCGCTTTGATGCGTCAGCTACTGACTATGAACTCAGCCCCATGCCACCGTTGAAGCCTCGTGAAAGGTGCGCGGTGCGCACCCGACAAGCTAGATAATAACTTAATTTAAGGGAACCTAATATGTCAGAACATGCACTCCGCTTTGGAGTTGTTGGCCAGCTGGGGTATCGAGCCGAGTCGTGAAAGTGCTGGACCAACACTGGGAAACATAAACGCGATGTTTACGTGTCTAATCGTGCAGCTAAAGCAATCAAGCTTAGTCTTCATCAATCCGGGTCTTGGCATTTTGCCTATACTTCTCGCGAGCTTTTCGATGAAGAAGCTCTTCCACCTAATCGCCTCGTAAACGAATATAAGCAGCCGTTGCCGCATGCCGAAGGCCTCACCCTCGCATGTCGAATACATATTCCTTATCATGCGGCTAATATCCCAGATAGCCAACTCGACCCTTCAGTTCATTGGATTCCTTGCGCAACGCCTGGCTACTCCGTCGAATTCGCAATCATCTTATCGGAATGGCCTTTCGACCCTGAGGATTGGCCTGGTCGTCAAGCTATGGGAACCCAAGTAGTAGGTTCGATTCCGCTAGAACGAAGCGGACGTTTATGGGTTGTTTACCATATAGTTCCGTCGATCAAATCTCCTCTACCCCCAGCTTCCAACCTACAGTACTTCAAAGGTATGAGTGAACACGATATGCTCAATTCCGCTAACCGCGCTTGGATGTGGGGTACCCATGATGATGGTTCTATAATAATCCAGGAATCACCAATCACGATCACAAAGAACTCAGAAATCTAACCCTCATTGCAAACTAACGTTAATTTGTTTTTTTAAAGAAATAAATTTGACTGGACAGAATGAATCGGGAGCTGACTACCGCGACCGTCGGACATTGGTGTTAGCATCATATTCTTAATGTTATCCAGCTAAGAAAATAAGGTTTTGTTGGTGTTTGATTGTAACCATCCTATAAACTTTGTAGACCTAAATAATTACTTGACTATAAGGTATCAATTTATGAAGTGGAAAATTCAGCTAAATGGTGGCGCGCACGCTCTAGATGAGTTAAGCAATTCACTTGTAGACGATGAACTCCGGATATATGAGAAAGATAGACTGTACTTCTTGGAGTCCAGCAGATTTGAAAATCTCACTAATTCAAAAGAAGTCACTTCTCTTGCTGCAGATATTTTACAAGTGCTAACTGGGGCTGTTCGCTTTTCTGGGGGTGGCAGAATTGCATTGCATATCCACAATATAACTGGAGTTCTGCCTGATGGTGGGCCAGATGTATACATTACTTTGTCTGGTCAAAGCTGTACAGTAACTCAAGGAAATCTAGGTGTTGAAAAATCAAGAGCAGATGGAACAATTGAGGTAACTCCCCCTATGGATAAAATGCCTGGTTGGGTAATGTTGGGATTGTCGGATCAGAATGTAGCCAAGGCTCTAAGATTATTTGGTAACGAACATAATTGGGGTAGTCTGTATTGTCTTTACGAAGTAATAGAGGAGGATGTAGGTGGTCTCGAAAAAATAATATCCTGTGGTTGGGCAACGAAAACATCTATAAAGCTCTTCAAGCATACAGCATGGAGCCCCAGTGCCGTTGGTGATGCCTCCCGACACGGAAAGGAACCCAAAGATCCACCATCCAATCCTATGGATATTGGTGAGGCTCTCGCATTGATCGAAGTTATCTTGCTTTACTGGTTGCAGTCAAAGATATAAAAACGTTGTCTTGATTCAAAATACAAATTTGACTGTCAGGAATGGGTCGAAAATTGCTAGTCAATGTCAGATCAATTAGTCCTATTTTTTAAAGCTGTCCATTAAAGAGCAGAGTTTTACCTATATTTCATGCTGCGCCCTACGATTTAATACACATATCCAGAAAATAAAAATGGCCGGATAAAACCGGCTAATATGTTACTCAAAACACATTATCCGGTTGTTTCCAGCCACTTTGAATTATGTGGATAAAAGGCTTCTAGCTTAACTTACCATGACATTGCTTGTACTTCTTTCCTGAACCACAAGGACAAGGATCATTACGGCCCACTTTATTGCCTGCCCGGACAAAGGGTTGCTCCGGTACTTTTTCCTCTTCGGCAACAACCTTCGACTCATCCAGATCATCCAGAGCCGGTGCTGCGGCATGTTCAAAGTGCATTTCTCTTGGCGCCTGCATTTGTTCATCAATAGCCTGAACATCTTCTTCCTGGCGAACCTGAACTTTAAACAGAATCCCTATCACTTCATATTTAATATGCTCTAGCAGATTAGTAAACATTTCAAAGGCTTCGCGCTTGTATTCCTGCTTGGGATCTTTTTGCGCATAACCTCTAAAATGGATACCCTGGCGTAAATAATCCATCGCCGCCAAATGTTCTTTCCAGCTGGTATCCAACACTTGCAGCATCACTGATTTTTCAAAATGCTGTAACACTTCTTGACTGATCTGATGTTCTTTTTCTTTGTGGTTCTGTTCCAGAATATCAATTATGCGAGTACGCAAGGAGGCTTCTTGCAGCTTGTGGTCTTCGTCGAGCATAAGCTGAACGGGAATTTGAACATTAAATTCCTGATGCAGATGTTCTTCCAGACCTTTTATATCCCATTGCTCAACCATGGTTTTTGCCGGTATATACAGGGTAATGACATTATTAACTACGTCTTCACGTATGGCCGTGATAATGCCGGAAATTTCCTTGGCCGCCATTAGCTCATTACGCTGAGCGTAGATTACTTTACGCTGATCATTAGCGACATCGTCATAAGCCAGGATTTCTTTACGTATGTCAAAATTGCGTCCTTCAACCTTGCGCTGCGCATTTTCAATAGATCGAGTTACCCAGGGATGCTCTATAGCCTCACCATCACCCATGCCTAATTTCTTCATCAAACCAGCCACACGATCAGATGCAAAAATACGCATCAAATCATCCTGCAGGGACAAGTAAAAACGCGTCGAACCGGGGTCGCCCTGCCGGCCGGAACGGCCTCTTAATTGATTATCTATACGGCGCGATTCATGACGCTCTGAACCAATAACATGCAAACCACCATTGGCAAGTACTTGATTGTGCCTATCCAGCCAAGCTCCGCGTACTTTTTCCTTTTCAGCATCACTGGCATCTTCGCCTAAAACATTCAATTCCGCATCCAGGTTGCCGCCCAGCACAATATCAGTACCCCGCCCCGCCATATTTGTAGCGATAGTGACCGCGCCCGGCATACCTGCCTGTTCAATAATGAGAGCTTCGCGTTCGTGTTGTTTGGCATTAAGCACTTCGTGTTCGATACCTTGTTTTTTTAGCAATGCGGAAAGCCGTTCGGAGTTTTCAATGGATGTAGTTCCCACTAAAACAGGCTGTCCACGACTGACACAGTCTTTAATATCATTCGCGACAGCGATATATTTCTCGTCGGTGGTCAGATAAACCACGTCACCCAAATCCTTGCGAATCATGGGGCGATGCGTTGGAATAACGACGACTTCAAGACCATAAATCTTATTCAGCTCAAACGCTTCAGTATCGGCTGTACCGGTCATACCTGAAAGTTTGTCGTAGAGACGAAAATAGTTCTGGAAAGTGATTGAAGCCAGTGTCTGGTTTTCACTGTTAATGGCGACATGTTCTTTCGCTTCAATAGCCTGATGCAATCCTTCAGACCAGCGCCGTCCAGGCATTATTCGACCGGTGAACTCATCAACGATAATAACTTCATTGTTCGCAACGATGTAATCAACGTCTTTCTTGAATAATACATGTCCACGTAATGACGCACTCAGATAGTGCATGAGGCGAATATTAGCCGCATCATAAAGACTGGTTCCCTCAACCATTAAACCATGTTCAAGCATTAAGCGCTCAACGCGCTCATGACCCGCTTCGGTCAAATAGACCTGGCGTATCTTTTCATCAACAGTATAATCGCCAGGCTGCTCATCGCCCTCCTCCTGCCTAGTCAGAAACGGTATGATTTCATTGGCTTTAATATAGATTTCAGTGCTTTCTTCGGTCGGGCCGGAAATGATTAGCGGTGTTCTCGCTTCATCGATAAGAATCGAATCCACCTCATCAACGATAGCAAAACTTAAATCGCGCTGGACTTTTTGCTCCAGGCTAAAAGCCATATTGTCACGCAAATAATCAAAACCGAATTCGTTATTTGTACCGTAAGTAATGTCTGCAGCATAGGCTTCACGCCTTGGCCCATGCTCCATTTGGCTGATGATGACTCCCGTCGTCATTCCCAGAAAAGCGTAAAGCCTGCCCATCCACTCAGAATCGCGCTTGGCCAGGTAGTCATTGACCGTAACAACATGTACGCCGCGTCCTGGTAAGGCATTTAAATAGGCAGCCAATGTTGCCATCAAGGTTTTACCCTCACCGGTCTTCATTTCCGAAATTTTCCCGTCATGAAGAATCATGCCGCCTATCAGCTGAACATCAAAATGACGCATGCCAAAGACTCGCGAAGAAGCTTCCCTGACCGCTGCAAACGCTTCTGGAATTAGGCTATCCAGTTTTTCACCTTGCGCCAGACGCTCACGAAATTCCTGAGTTTTTGCTTTTAATGCCTCATCAGATAATTTTTCATATTCCGAAGCCAAAGCGTTGATCTTCTTGACCAGCTTCTTTTTCTTCTTTACCAGCCTGTCGTTACGGCTCCCTACAACAAATTTAACCAGCTTACCCAGCATGTTTTTTTTCCGGTGTGAATTTAGTAAATGATTGAATCAAAATTTTGGATTATATACCGTCTAGTGGTTTAGTTACAGATAAAAACACTAGGTATCTGCATATTCGGTCTCCAATAAAGCGTAAGTGTCCAGTCCGACCGCTATTCCAACACCTAGCCAACTCAGTTTTTCTGACTGAACCGAAGCCCGCATCAATAATTCATCGATACGACTATTAGGAGAAGTTGACGGTTTTTTTCAGTGCGTCTTAAAGCGAGGCACCGAAATTCAATCCATTGAGTTTGCGGTGTTAGCGTTGATTCTACTTTGCATTAGGTGAAGCGGTTGGTCGTTTGCGATTTAACGAATTATAATATCGATCTACAGTAACAGCGCTCTAAACCATCTGCATCCTGTCTTATGAAAAAGCCTTTATTACTTGCCATTTTCCTGTTGCTGACTTCCTGTAACGAACCTTCAAAAACCTTAACAAAATTACCCGACGACGCGGTTATTCTTGCTTTTGGCGATAGCCTGACTTACGGGACAGGTGCATCTGCTGGGCATGATTATCCCGATATTCTCGCCGGATTGGCTGCACGGGAAGTTATCAATGAGGGTGTTCCCGGAGAAATTAGCGGCGATGGCCTTAAGCGACTACCCGCATTACTCGATGAGTATCAGCCTGAATTACTGATCCTGATACATGGCGGCAATGATATGTTAAGAAATATCCCCAACCAACAAACCGCTGACAACCTCAACCGAATGATTGCGGAAGCCAATAGCCGTCATATAGAAGTTGTGATGCTTGGCGTGCCAACATTTAATCTGTTGAAATTGAATAGTGCCGACTTTTATCAGACCGTTGCAGAAACCCGGCAAATTCCGGTAGATCTCAACACTTTGCCTGATATTCTCGGCGACAACAGCTTAAAGTCCGATATGATTCACCCTAATGATGCGGGTTACCAACTTATGGCTGATAACATCTTCAATTTATTGAAGCAAGCTGGAGCCTTATAGGCTCCAGCTTCAACAATTTCCCTTTTCAACATTGCGCCCGTTATCCTGGAAGAAGCACCGTCACAAGACGCCCATGACTTTTCTATACACTTGATTATGAACAAACTTAACTTGCTAAAAATACTTCTTGTGATACCGAGTATCTTTTCAATTGACTACGCTCAAGCGGATTTCAAGCCACCAACACAACAGCAAATACTTGCACCTGGCTATGGAAATCTGGAATTTCCTGCACCGGAACCCGGATCGTACACTCTTCCCGTATTGGGTTCAGCCGCTGATGGTAAAGTGCTTGATACGCAAGGCAATGTCTTAACATTACACAGCTTAATGGGTGATAAAGTCGTCCTGCTTAGCTTTATTTATTCAACCTGTAGCGATGTCAATGGCTGCCCATTAGCGACCGCAGTTTTGCATAAGATTAAAAACCGTCTGAAGAAAGAGCCGGAACTGGCAGAAAAATTGAGACTGGTCACGCTAAGTTTTAACCCTGAACACGATACCCCTGAAATGATGCAACATTATGGACAGGAGCTACAAGACAAAGGCGTTGAATGGCGTTTTTTAACCACTCAATCCGAACAGGATTTACAACCGATACTGGCGCACTACAAGCAAAATATTCAAAAAGTCTATGATGCCCGGGGTAAGTTTACCGGTACTTTTTCGCATATCCTGCGCGTTTACCTGGTCGACAAAAACAAACAGCTACGAAATATTTACAGCGTTGCATTTTTACACCCCGACACTCTGATCAACGATATTAAAACCTTATTACAAACTGAGCCTAAAAAGGCAGAGGCTCATTTTAACAAGCAAAAAAATGTTGCCCGTCCTGACTTGTATGCTCCGGGCGACAATAAGTCAAATTACGAACACAGCGATTATCAAACGCACTCAATCGCATTAACCGATCGTGTAGGACATGCCGCAAATTTACTCAAAACCGTTAAAAAGCCGCCATTAGGCCTACCCGCAGTTCCCGTACCGGCAAATAATCCATTGACTAAAGAGAAAGTCGGTCTGGGGCGCAAACTATTTTATGACCGTCGCTTGTCACTTAATAACACCTTCTCTTGCGCCATGTGCCATGTTCCCGAACAGGGCTTTACCAGCAATGAAATGGCTACAGCTGTCGGTATTGAAGGGCGCACGGTAAGACGCAATTCGCCCACTTTATACAATATCGCTTATGCTCAGGCGCTGTTTCATGACAGCCGTGAAACGACTCTGGAGCAGCAAATTTGGGCGCCGTTACTGGCTCACAATGAAATGGCTAATCCCTCCATAGGCTACGTAATAGAAAAGATCAACAACAGCGCTGATTACAACGGCCTGTTTAAAAAAGCATTCGGTAAAGAACCCGGTATGGAAACCATCGGCATGGCGATTGCCAGTTATGAGCGTACACTAAACTCCGCCAATTCAGCTTTTGATCGCTGGTATTACGGAAAAGACAAACAAGCGCTGAACTCAAAAGCCCAACGTGGTTTTCAGTTGTTTGACGGTAAAGCAAACTGCTCCAGTTGCCACTCCATTAGCAGGAACCACGCCTTATTTACCGATAATAACAACCATAACACCGGTATTGGCTATGCTGAAGCGATGGCTAAAACAAACAAAACCCAACGTGTTCAGGTAGCACCGGGAGTTTATGTTGATGTCGCCGCAACGTTAATTAATTCAGTAGCGGAAACAAAACCCAATGATCTGGGCCGTTACGAAGTCACACAAAAACCGGAAGACCGATGGAAATATAAAACTCCATCGTTACGCAATGTCAGTTTAACTGCTCCTTACATGCACAACGGTGCTTTTGCAACACTACAACAGGTAGTAGGGTTTTATAATCAGGGTGGTATAGCCAATGAAAATCTTGACCCTTTAATCAAACCATTGAATTTAACCACAGTGGAAATAGCCGATTTAACCGCTTTTTTAGAATCACTGACTGGCGATAATGTCCAGGAATTGGTTGCTGATGCGTTTGCCGCGCCCATCGGAAACACCGAGTAAACAGGACGGCGTTCTATTTTTGCCGCCAGAAATCCAGGAATGAATTATTCTTGCACCCGCCTCACGGCAAATAGTGCCAACGCTAAAACGATCAAACTGGGAATAAAAGCCATTAATAGAGGATTTAGGTCATAAATCAAGCCGATGTGCCCTACAATTTTGTCGATAATATTAAAACCCATCCCAATGACAATCCCTATCATCATCCTTCCACCCACGCTAACACCTCGTTTAAGGCCGATAACAAAGGGCGCGGATAACAACAACATAACAAAAGTAACCAAAGGGTTGACTATGCGTCCCCAAAAAGCCAGCTCAAAAACATGGGATTTTTGATGATTTTTCTTTAAAAAATCAACATAGCTAGCCAAGTCATATAACGATAAATTATTCGGATTAACAACAACAATTTTCAATAAATTCGGAGCTATTGACGATTTCCAGCGCTCGTTGTCTTGCGTACTTGCAAGCATTTGTTGTGTTGAGACTTCTGATTTCTTGATGTTTTTCATATCCCATTCCCGGTTACCCAGAAAAACGGCCTGATCCGCGTGCATAGCCTGGTGCAAATGTTGTTGATCGTCCAACTCATAAATACTGATATCCGCCAAACTACCGTCATCCTCTATTTGCCGAACATTGATAAATTTCTTGCCTTCACGCAGCCAAAGTCCATATTTGGCGTTCATAAGTACCTGCTCATTGCGGGCGGAAACCCTAACCATTTGCGCCATTCGTTCGGTTACCGGAGCGACAAACTCACCGACAAGTATTGAAATAATAACTAAAATAGCACCTGCCAGCATTACCGCCCTAATAATTCCAAAAACAGATAATCCTGCCGCTCGCATGGCAATAAGCTCGCGATTGTTACCCATGGCCCCCAATATAAACAAACTGCCTAATAATGCCGATGCAGGAACCAGCTCATAAAAAACTTTTGGCGAAGTCAGGGCAAGATAATAAAGGATTTGTTTTAAGCCATAACCTCCACCCAAATCCTTTAACTCATCACTAAAGGTAAACAAATTAAACAGGGTTAATAATAATAACAGCGCAACAAAAGAGCCTTTTAGAACTTCTCTGACGATATAGCCTGTTAATACACGCACTTATGACACCTTCCTTCTAACTTTCATAATAAGCCACTGCCATCCATACAATCTTGCAACTAAAAAACTGCCAATCAACAATAAGAGTATGTTAACGCCTGAACCTCCCAACCATGCAGGGATAGTCCCGCTCATCACCCAGCTCTGACTGACACGGATAAGATTTCCATAACTGAAATAGATTAAGAAGCCCACCAGCATATTTCCGTATACACCACCGCGGGGGGCAATCTGAGCCAGAGGAACCGCAATAAAACTTAGCAACAACACTCCCAAAGGAATAGAAAAACGACGCTGTAATTCAGCAATATAGGATTTTTCGTCAGAACTCCATAGCAAATCAACAGCAAGCGCTTGTCTGTTAAACGTAGCAGTGGCCACTTTTGTTTCTATTCTCACTGCGTACTCAACGAACTGTTCAATCACATAATTTAAGGCTCCAGGCTGCCCCTGTACGCGCTCGCCATTCTCGAAAATAATGTAGCGCCCGTCAGACAAGTCTTTCAGTCGCGCAGCTTCAGCATTAATGATACCCACGTTTCCATGTTGCCTGTTTTGCACAAAAACTTTATGCATCTTTTTATCCGCACTGATTTTTTCCACATAAAAAACCAGATCACCCTGACTGTATTCACTAAACTTTCCCGCTGCAATACCTCTCAAATCGGAAGATTCCTCATCTTGCTGCATTAACTTATCAATTCTAGCCTCCGCCCAAGGTGCGACATACAAAGACAAGCCAACGGTCAACATACTTAACGGAAAAATCAACAGGAGTACGGCTCGATAAATGGTCCCACTACCGCCGCCCGCCGAAGAAATAGCCGCCATCTCCTGATCCCTGTACATTCTGCCCAGAACCATTAAGACGGCCATAAAAAGTGCTACAGGCAAAAACTCCACACTGGCTACAATCGTTTTTAGCCCCAGGATAGTTAGCAAAGTTTCATTTGACACTTGCCCTGCAATAGCTTGGTCAAGAATCCTGATAAATTTTCGACTGACGATAATAACCACAATCACCGTCAAAACAGACAACAGTGTCTTCAGTAAGTCCTGGACAATCATTTTATCCAGGACGGTAACCAGTTTACGTCGCCCTACTTTATAGCCTTTTGGCCAATCTGCTTCCAAGCCTGTCTCCTCAATCAAAATCAATAGATTTATGTCTTAATACATCAGCCGGAAATCGCGGCATATTGAAAATTTTACCACATCAGCGGCGAGTAAAACCCTTTCGTAACGTTCAATGCAACCCCCAAAGTGCCTTGACTTATAATTTGGCTCAAGAATTTACGCACTTGGAAACTTGCTTTTTAGGCCATCTTTTTTCCTGCCTGCTTAGCTTTGAGCGCATGAATAATTACTTATGTGCCTTCTTTCCATGACGACAAATATGCTTGCTGTTCCGGGCTTAATCTATCAATACTGATACCCATGGCCGCCAGTTTCATTGTGGCCACCTGTTGATCAATATCTGTCGGCACCGGGTGTACGATGTTTTCAAGTTCAGCACCCTCCTGCCACAAATAGGCAATGCTCAAGGCCTGATTGGCAAAACTCATATCCATGACCGTTGCCGGATGACCTTCCGCAGCGGCCAGATTGATCAGTCGCCCTTCAGCCAGCAGCCGAATCGTGCGTCCATCTTTAAGCTGATAGGATTCTACATGGGTACGCGGGCGGTGAATTTTTACGGTCAGCTTTTCCAGCGCCGGAATATTGATTTCAACATTAAAATGACCGGAATTGGCAATTACGCAGCCATCCTTCATTACCGCAAAGTGCGGCTGATCAAGCACGTTTTTGTCTCCGGTTGCAGTAATAATAAAATGCGAACAGGCGGAAGCCTCCAGCATGGGCATAACTCGAAAGCCATCCATCGCGGCTTCCAGCGCTTTCAGCGGATCGACTTCAGTGACAATGACATGAGCACCGTGACCTTTAGCGCGCATGGCAATCCCGCGTCCGCACCAACCGTAACCGGCAACCGTGAAGGTTTTACCGGCCAGCAAAATATTGGTGGCGCGAATAACCCCATCCAGTGTGCTTTGTCCGGTGCCGTAACGATTATCAAAAAGATGTTTGGTCAAGGCATCGTTGACGGCTATAACCGGAAATTTGAGAGCGTTATCCGCCGCCATGGCACGCAGCCGTATCACGCCGGTAGTGGTCTCTTCAGTGCCGCCGATAACTTCAACCAATAAATCGCCGCGATTTTTATGCAGCTCACTGACCAGATCGGCACCATCGTCCATGGTCAGTTGCGGCCGGTGCTCCAGGGCTTTTGCGATATGCCGGTAATAGGTGCCGCCATCTTCTCCGCGTATGGCATAAGTGGGAACATGATAATGCTGCACCAAAGCGGCAGCAACATCATCTTGGGTGCTGAGAGGATTGCTGGCGCATAACACAAGCTCCGCGCCGCCCGCCTTCAGGGTGCGCGCCAGATTGGCGGTTTCTGTGGTGATATGCAGACAGCCGCTGATTCGCGCACCCGCTAATGGTCGCTCTTTGGCAAAACGATCCTGGATTGCCCGCAGCACCGGCATTTCGGTAAGCGCCCACTCGACTCGCTCACGTCCCTGGTCCGCCAGCGAGAGGTCTTTGATGTCATGGTTGTTATTAATCATGGTTTATGTAACGGGTCGGTAGATTAAATCCGGGGATTAAGATGACCTTTGCGGGAAGTTTCTATGTCGTGTTCACCGGTAAGCGGTACAAAGCCGACGCCAAGAACATTTTGCGTTTCGATTTCGCCATTTGCCCTTTTTTCTACTACCATCAGTTCCTGATAGTTATAAGGTAAACCGACAGGTATAACCAGGCGCGCACCTGACCGCAATTGATCAATCAAGAACGGGGGAATATGAGGAGCAGCGGCGGTAACGATAACGCCATCATACGGAGCATGTTCCGGCCAGCCGAAATAGCCGTCGTCGTTGCGAACTTCTACATTGTTGTAGCCCAGTTTATTGAGGCGTTTGCGTGCGTTTGTGGCCAGATCTTCAATTATTTCAACGGAATAAACCTGTTGTACCAACTGGGAGAGGATAGCCGCCTGATAACCTGAGCCGGTACCGATTTCCAGAATAATATCAGAGGGTTTGGTATTTAATAAGTCACTCATCAAGGCAACAATATAGGGCTGCGAGATAGTTTGCCCTGAACCGATGGGCGCCGGACCATTATCGTAAGCACAGTACCTTAAGTCCGCCGGTAAAAACTCATGTCGCGGCACTTGTTTCATTGCGACCATAACCCGGTCATCGAATGAATTTTTGCCGATGAGATGACGGGTCAAGTGAACTTCCATTTCAATATCATTCAACATACGTTGCAAATCTTTCATGTATTATTCCCCGAGAATATTTCACGTTCTAAGCCTGGCGCACCAGATTATCCTAAAGCCCCCTTTCTGGAAGTTGTGGCGGCATGGTCAGTTTTCACTAAAAAACACATTGTAAAACGAAAATTCCAATATAACATTGAGTAAATCAATTGAGGACTAAGGATGAGATCAATGAAAGCCATGGTTTTGAAAAAGCTCTGCAACCTTAAAGAAAATCAGACGCCGTTGGAGCTTATGGAGTTGCCCGTTCCTGTTCCCGGCGATGGAGAGATTCTACTGAAAGTTTCAACATGCGGGGTTTGCCATACCGAACTGGATGAAATTGAGGGACGCACTCCACCCTCGCAATTACCAATAATTCCGGGGCATCAAGTGGTAGGCCGGGTTGAAGCCGTCGGCAGTAAAGTAAGCGACATTAAAACAGGCGACCGGGTTGGCGTCGCCTGGATTTACTCTGCTTGCGGAGTCTGCAAATTCTGTCTGGCAGGTAATGAAAACCTGTGTCCGTCTTTCGAGGCGACAGGTCGTGATGCCAATGGCGGATATGCGCAGTATATGACTGTTGCAGAAAGTTTCGCTTATGCAATTCCGGAGGTCTTTTCAGACGCACAAGCTGCTCCTTTGTTTTGCGCCGGGGCGATCGGCTATCGGTCGCTACGATTAACGGGTCTAAAAGATGGGCAACGTCTGGGTTTGACAGGCTTTGGCGCATCAGGTCATCTGGTTTTAAAGATGGTGGAGCACAGATATCCCAACACTGAAGTTTATGTTTTTGCCCGAAGCGCAGAAGAAAGGGCATTTGCCATGGAGCTGGGCGCTGTTTGGGCAGGAGATACCACTGAACCTGCGCCGCATAAATTGAACAGTATCATTGATACAACACCGGCATGGAAGCCCATCGTTGAGGCTTTGGCGAATCTCGAATCCGGCGGCAGGCTATTGATTAATGCGATCCGCAAAGAAGGCGACAAGAACAGCCTGCTGAAACTTGATTATCCGGCTCATCTCTGGCTGGAGAAAGAAATTAAGAGCGTTGCCAATATTACCCGTCTTGATGTAAAGGAGTTTTTGAGTCTGGCTGCTGAAATGAATCTCAAGCCCGAGATTCAGGTGTTTGCATTGGAGCAGGCAAACGAAGCATTGCTTGAATTGAAGGCTGGAAAGATACGCGGCGCCAAGGTGCTGGAAATAGCCATGTAGTCGGGCGCGGCTCTTTGCGTCCGACATTTCTGCATGATTGTCGGGCAACGATGAAGTCGTTGCCCGACCCGGCTCAGCCATCCTACGATGCTTAGTTTGCTAGCGGTTAGGTTGACCAATATTTTAAAGATTAATTCGTGTTCCCAAATTGTGTGTAATATCTTTAATCGCAACCAACAATTTTTCAAAATTCTTTTCAGCAGACATTACCTGTTCAACCTCCAGGAGTAACTTTCTTGAGGCTAATATTTGACGTTTAATACGCCGCAGGTCGGATGGGTCGCACTCTTCGAATACCGGAAATGATTCATCAAGTAACATAGTGCTTAACAACTAAAGCGTACATGAGAACTTCCAAATTACTTTGATAACACCTGCGAGCCGTAATCTTTGTTGGATTGGTTGGCTCGATATACCCGCCAAACGTTACAAAGTGGTTATGTGTATATTCGCAGAGATATTCGAAAAATAGTTTGTGGAATTCAAGGGTTATTCTCGGGCTTCCTTTTTTTGCGAGCTCAGTCATAATCTTGCCGAAAAGTAATTCTTCGCCCGTTTCTATGTTCACAACCTTATGATAATGATGCCTACCTCGCTCTCTGTGGATGGATGTTCAAAATCTCCAATGGGAGGCCAATCTTGGCTTTAACAAAAGAGCCCATGGACCCTGGATTTCGTAGGACGCACCAAAAATGAAGTAGTTCTCATATACTGTCCGCAACAAAATAAAACTATCATCTCGAAAATTGCTACCAATCAAGACTGCTTCAGCTTCAAATGACCTGGCTGATTTTGCATAGCAAAAGTGAAGGTAGTCGTTCTTAATAAAATCCAACTGAGCGGAGCCGAACATTATTGCTTCCGCAAGCGAGTATGCATCCACAAGCTGAACATGGAGCGCCGAATGACTCTTAAACATTCGCAAGAGCCGACGGTAAAGGGACAAAAATGAATCGCTCGGCATCAGTGTTCTCTCTAAGTCTGAATGTCAGACAAATCTGACTGGAAAGGTTTATCCCTTTTGATAACTGGCAGCATCTGATGCAGTTCATGCTGAATGGCAGGATGGAATTACCAGTTAAAACTTAAGGCTTTAAATTGGGAATTACTGGCAAGGTATCACACGGAGCATACGTCAGATGAAAATAGAAGTGACAAATTCAGATTACGTTCATGTATCTGGATTCATAATGTGATTCCTGGGTAGTACGCCGTAACTATTTGCCCGTTTTACTGTCGAAATGGCGTCCTTTGTAAGCAGAATTGATTACATTCAGGTTTCAGAACAAAGTAGGATCATGTTTGTCTATAGTTGTATAACATTACTTTTACGCCGTAACTCAAGCAGTTCAGAAATAGACTAAACTGAAGTTGGCTATACAAAGGGGGATTCCATGACCGTATTAAATCGAAACAAAGAAAACCATAAAATACGTAATTCCCGTCTTATACCCTATATTGAAAACTAACCCATCCCAAGCAATGCGTTATTTAATTTCATTGTTTTTATCCATTTCTTTATTTAGTGTTGTTTTGGCCGGTGACTTTGATGGCGAAGGTCCAATCGAAAACAACCCTGATAAAGCAGTTCAATTCACACTTAAAGAACGGGCCTGGTTAGCGGATTATAAACGACTCCGAATTACTTTTGACGGTTTATTGCCACCTTATAGTTTCATCAATAACTCGGGCAAACTTGAAGATATTGCCATCGAAGTCATGAATACCCTGAGCAAGCAGCTAGGCATTAAAAGTTTTGCTGTAACAGATGACTCTGACGGCGTAGGTTCGATCGAAAACAAACCTGATAAAATCGAGAGCAAACTTGATGATGTATTGCTATTGACCCCTAAAGAACGGGCCTGGTTAGCAAATCATAAACGGATCCGGATTGCTTTCGACGGTTCATTGCCACCTTATAGTTTCATCAATGATTCGAAAAAACTTGAAGGTATTGCCATCGAAGTCATGAATACACTGAGTAAGCGGCTAGGCATTAAGTTTGAAACTTATCCCAATACTACCTGGAACAAATTGTACGAAGCAGCTGCCACACATAAGGTTGATGTGGTTGCTACAATGGTTAATCGGCCGGATCGCACAGATTGGTTTGTCTTCACGAAACCCTATCTGACAAAGTCCCTGGTTATCGTGACCAAAAGGAATAACGTTACGATCAAAAATCGCGCCGATCTTGTGGGGAAAACAGTCACAATGGTTAAGGGTTACCAATATGTCGACCGGGTTATCGAAGAATTTCCTTCTGTCATCCCCTATTTTGTGGACTCTATGCTGGATGGCCTGAATGCGGTCAGCACGGAAAAGGCTGATGCAGCTATTACTTTTATGGCCACAGCCAGTTATCTACAAACGAAATATCTTCTAACCGATTTGAAATTTGCAGCTTTTTATGATCGTAATAGCGCTAATGAAAGCATTGCTGTTCGTAAAGACTGGCCGACTCTGGCGGTCATTTTACAAAAGGCGCTGGACACCTTAAGTGAAGAAGAAATGCAGAATATCTACGCTAAATGGGTTCCTACTATTAAACCCTCAACAGACTATGGACTGATTTGGAAAATTGTAGCTACCTTCATAATTGTATTGGTACTGTTACTACTCTGGATTACCCGTGTTCGTAGACAAAATAGGAAAATCAAGCGATCAAAAACCGAAGTTCAGAGCACAAACAAAATCCTGCAAGCGTTGCAAAGCGACCTTGAGCATTTGGTCTTAAAGCGCACCGCTGAGCTTAATTCCAGTGAACATAAATTCCGTAGTCTGGTTGAGAATCTGCGTAATGAATACTTTTTTTATCAGTACGACCATGAAGGTTTATTCACTTACATTAGCCCTTCAGTTACCAATATACTTGGATACACTGCGGATGAATTTATGACCGATTATCATGAGTATCTTACTGATAATCCTATAAACCTTAAAATTGATGAATACACCAAACAGTGTTTCCAAGGCATGACCAATCCACCTTACCAGTTAGAAATATACGATGCCGAGAAAAATATCCATTGGCTGGAAGTGACAGACACCCCTGTTTATGATGAATACGGCAAATGTATAGGCGTTGATGGCTTTGTGCATGACATCACTTTACGCAAACAAACTGATGATCGCTTAATCTGGCTGTCTTATTACGATGAGTTAACCGGTCTGGCTAATCGCCGGTTATTTGTCGATCGGCTTCAAAATGCCATCAATATGGCACACCGCAATAGACAGTCAGTTTCGCTTTTTTACCTGGATCTGGATCGCTTCAAATTTGTCAACGACAGTATGGGACACGCGGTTGGTGACGAGGTACTCAAGGAAACAGCCAGAAGACTTCTCTCCACTCTGCGTGATTCCGATATAGCTGCCCGCCTTGGTGGAGATGAGTTCATTTTATTACTACCGGAAACCGATACTGATGGAGCGGTACCGGTTGCTGAAAAAATTCTAACTAAATTACGGGAACCATATATTGTTGAGGCTATAGAATTTACGCTGGGCGCCAGTATCGGTATTGCTGTTTATCCTCAGAATGCTAATAATGGCGAAAAACTGATTCATCTTGCCGATAGCGCAATGTATCATTCAAAGCAGGAAAAGCTTGGGTTTTCTTTCTATTCGGAAAGCATGCAAATAGGATAATAAAGGCGCGATTTCGAGGCTCGCAAGCCTACATTTATTGAACCCCATCACTGCCAATTATAGAGCTATCCAAATAAACTTTATCCTTTGCAGGTATCGCATATTGCGAATAAATTCACATCTACAGCGCTCAATATATAAACACTAGGCGACAACAACTTATTTGGACATCTCCAGAAGGTTATGAGCATCCGACTTGGCAAGCTTGCCGCTCGGTTTTGGCGGTATAACCGGCAATTCTTTTGCTCCGCGCGTCATAATACTCCGGTAACGCTTCTGCAGATTGGCCAAGTCTTTATCGTCCAATTTCTTTTCCGTGCTTTTGGACACTTTTATACAGGTTTCCTGTAACAGGCGTTTCATATTCCGCGTCCAGGCATAGCCATTAGCGTCAATAATGAAGGTCAGCTCACGCAACAAATGCGAACCGCAAAGTCTGTGATCGTGGTGATGATAGGACAAACAGGATGCCCAACTGTCATGAATAATCTTCCCCGCATAGCGTGGAATAATGTTAATCGCTTCTATCGCTGCCTTACCCCGCTTTCGATGCAAGAACTTGCGTGTAATCGGCCCTGATGAGTAAACGTGTATCCCGTGGTTTTTCTTATCAACCCGAAGCGAGGTTTCGTCCACGTTAATAGTCGGGGCTTTAAGGAGTTGCTCTGTGGCTTGAAGCTCCCAGACTTCCAAAGCTTGATAGAGCCGGAATACAAACTTAAGGCGAGTGGCTTCAGAGATAACATCGCCAATGATAGATTTAACCAGTTTCTGTACCCGATTGAGTGCAAGCATCTGGTAAACCAGTAAGTTGATGACAAAAGCCTTGAGCCCATCGCCCTATTGCAAAAGGCCGTGCATATCTGCAGGAAATTCAGCTTTAACCATTGCGTTGCATAGTGGGCATTGCTTTACCTCTGCATCAACGTGTTCAACAACCTTCTCAAAAATAATATCAATATTGGTTCGTCTTTCGTAGTGTCTACAGGGAACGTCATTCAGATCTTCTGCGCAGACATTACATAGGCTGACTGTAGAAAGAGTTACTTGCTCGTGGACTCGGGTATTTTTAGCAAGGAGATCGATTGATCACTCCATCAACATAATTATTCCAATTACTCGATAACGTCCAATCCGCCCATATAAGGCAGCAATGCTTCAGGTATACGAATACGTCCTTGCGCATCCTGATAATTTTCCATGACCGCAATCAGGGTTCTACCCGCAGCCAAACCGGAACCATTTAAGGTATGCACCAATTCAGGTTTTCCAGTTTCCGGATTACGCCAACGCGCCTGTAAACGCCGGGCCTGAAAATCCTTGAAATTACTGCAAGACGAAATTTCCCGATAAGTGCCTTGCCCCGGCAGCCACACTTCAAGATCGTAGGTTTTTGCTGATGAAAAACCAGTATCGCCAGCACATAACAGCATCTTGCGGTAAGGCAGGTTTAATTTTTTCAGGATGTTTTCTGCATGGCTAGTCAGATCTTCATGCGCTTTGGGTGAATCTTCCGGCTTTACAATTTGCACCAGCTCGACCTTCTCAAATTGATGTTGGCGGATCATGCCGCGCACATCACGTCCATAAGCGCCCGCTTCACTACGAAAACACGGGCTATGACAAACAAATTTAAGCGGCAAGTCCTTGGCATCAACAATCACATCCCTGACGATATTGGTTACCGGAACTTCCGCTGTTGGAATCAGGTATAAAGCCGGATCATCGTTCGCTTTAAACAGATCAGTCTCAAATTTTGGCAACTGTCCGGTACCTCGCAAGCTGTCCGCATTGGCCAAAAAAGGCACATAAGTTTCACTGTAGCCATGTTCGGCGGTATGCGTATCCAGCATGAGCTGGATAATCGCCCTTTGTAATCTTGCCAGCGGGCCATTCAAGACTACAAAGCGGCTACTGGCAATTTTTGCGCCCAGCTCAAAATCAATTCCTTTCAGTTTTGTGCCCAAATCAACATGATCTTTAGGTTCAAAGTCGAAGTGAGACACATCCCCCCAACGGCTAATTTCAAGGTTAAACTCTTCACTTTTACCGTCAGGCACGGATTCATCGAGAATATTAGGAATACCCGCCATAAGCGTTTCCATTTCCGCCTGAATACCGGCCAATTCAGTTTCCGCCGCTTTAAGTTTTTCGCCCAAATGCTGAACCTGATTTAACAATGGATCTACATCTTCCCCTTTGGCTTTTGCCTGTCCAATAGCTTTTGAACGGCTGTTACGTTCATTTTGCAGTTCCTGGGTTTTAACTTGTACGTTTTTGCGTCTGGCTTCCAGCTCGACATAAGTCTCAGGATTAAAATTAAATGAACGTCTGTTCAATTGTTCCTTAACAAAATCAAGATCGGTTCTAAATAAACGGGGGTCTAGCATGACGGCGTTTTACCTTAATGTAATGTATTCCGCACAGGAATGTTGAATGTAGAAACGCAATAAATCGCGTCTTTAAAAAATCAAGCTGTTGAATCAAAATAAGCCATCGCCGACCAGCTAACGATGTGTTTAAAATCAAGTCTGGATTGAAGTACCTGGATGGCTTTTTCGACATTTTCCGCTTCATCGTAAAATTCTATAATTAACGGCAATTCCAGTGATAACGTCAGCAGGGACGATGTATGTACCTCGCGGTTTTCACCAAATCCGGCAATGCCACGAATAATAGTGACGCCAAAGATTTTTTCTTCGTCGCGCAGAATATCCAAAGCCTGATTTAACTGATCATGTCCTTCCAGCGTATAGATTCTGGCTATAGTAACTTCTTTTGCACTCATATCTGCTTACCCGCTAATAAACCCAGCCAAATGACTAACATACAACTCAAACCGTTACCGGCAAAAATACCCAGCATTAAATTGGTGTGGGACTCGACCGAATAGCCGTGCTCTATCAAAAACAGGATTAAATATAAACCGGACATGGTTAAATAAGTGCCCACCATGATCACCATAATAGCGGCACGATATTCGATGGGGAGGGCAACTTTCTGCAACAAAATAGTCGCTAGCGTGCCGATTAAAAAAGCGCCTATGGCATTGACTATCATCAGCGCGTAAGGAATGACACCTCCACTCCAATGTATCATACCGCCCGAATAGAGAAATAAGGATCTGCCGCAAAGCAAGCCGATCCACACGGCAAATAGACAGCCAAGCACACTGACCACTATATTTAAACCCGCTTTGGTTAAACTGCCCTGCTCTATCAGGTATAACGTTTCCAGCGAAAAAGTGGAAAAGGTGGTAAACGCGCCGATAAAGCCAACCAAGATGGCCGCTCTATAATCGAATACAATGGTGACACGTTGCAGAATCAGTGCTTCGGTGAGTAAACCGATTAAAAAAGAACCAACAACATTGACAACCAATGTACCATAAGGAAAGCCCCGGCCCAGCCAATGATAAAGCCCGGAGGACATTAAAAATCGAACTACCGCGCCACAAGCTCCGCCTAATGCAACCGCTATCAATTGATTCATGACTAGAACCTGATGAAGTGTTCCCGGTAATAACGCAACTCTTCTATCGATTCAATAATATCGTCCAGGGCTTGATGCGTGGATTCTTTATTAAAGCCATTTTTGACTTCGGGCGCCCATCTTGCCGCCAGCTCTTTAAGCGTTGAAACATCGATATTTCGATAATGAAAATACGCTTCCAGTTTGGGCATATAGCGATATAAAAAACGTCTGTCCTGACCAATACTATTGCCGCAAATGGGCGAAGTATTTTCGGGTACCCATTGTTTTAGGAATTCAATCGTTAGCCGCTCTGCATCAGCTTCATCGATGGTAGAAGCCTTAACGCGATCGATCAATCCGGACCCGCCATGATGTTTCTGATTCCATTCGTCCATTGCCGCCAGCGCCGCATCAGACTGATGTACTGCCAGAACTGGACCTTGTGCAAGAATATTTAAATCTTTATCGGTAACAACCGTAGCAATTTCAATTATTAAATCACTGTCAGGATTTAATCCCGTCATTTCAAGGTCTATCCAGATAAGATGCTGTGAATCCTGCGCCATTTATTGATTCCATTGTGTTGAAGGTGGCGGTTAGTGTAGCATTGGCTAATCTGTTCGTCTAACTCTTAAACTTAATGTTCCTGACCCATGAATACCTTCACTATTATCTTCTTAATCGCACTTATTATTTCTTCTTCTATACAATTTTGGCTGGCTAAACGCCAGGCCGATTATGTCGCAGCTCATCGCTTTGCCGTGCCTGACGCTTTCAAAACCAAGGTTCCCTTGGAAGCGCACCAAAAAGCCGCTGATTACACGCTTGCAAAGATCAAACTGGGCAATATAGACGGCGTACTTGGAATTGTAACTTTGTTGTTACTGACGCTGGGCGGCGGTATCAATATGGCTTTTGAATATTGGACGTCCATTGTTTCATCGCCCTTAATGGCCGGCATAGCGGCAACGGCCACTATTTTTCTGATAATGACACTGATAGAAATTCCGACAAGCGTTTATCAAACCTTTGTGATCGAAGAAAAATTTGGCTTCAATAAAAGCTCCGTCAACCAGTTTATCAAGGACCAGCTTCTTCACCTGGGTTTGGGCGCGGCCATCGGCCTGCCCATATTGGCATTAATCCTGTGGGTTATGGACAATGTTGGCTCGTTATGGTGGTTATGGGCCTGGGGCATCATCATGGGTTTCTCGTTGCTGATGAGCTGGCTTTTTCCAACTATGATTGCGCCTTTGTTTAATAAATTTACGCCTATGGAAGAAGGTTCGTTAAAAGACCGCATCCAGGGACTGCTTGCGCGTTGCGGCTTTAACAGCCAGGGTATTTTTATCATGGACGGATCCAAGCGCTCCGGCCATGGTAATGCCTATTTTACCGGCCTGGGCAATAACAAACGCATCGTCTTTTTCGACAATCTGGTTAACTCGCTCGACGATGAAGAACTTGAAGCCGTGCTGGCGCATGAACTGGGGCATTTTAAATGCAAACATGTCATCAAAATGCTGATTGCCACCTCCATTATGACCTTGATCAGTTTTGCGATTTTAGGCTGGCTGATAAATGAACCCTGGTTTTATAACGGCTTGGGCGTAGAACAGCCTTCAAATGCCGCCGCGTTATTATTATTCATCCTGGTTTCATCAACTTTTACCTTTTTCATGCAGCCTGTCAGTGCTTATTTTCAACGTAAATTTGAATTTGAAGCCGATGACTTTGCCGCCAACAATGCTAAAGCCAGCAAAATGATTAGCGGACTGGTTAAGCTTTATGAAGAAAATGCCAACACCTTAACCCCTGATCCACTGTATTCTGCCTTTCATTACAGCCATCCGCCCGCGGCTATTCGTATTGCTCATTTAGAAGCCAAAGCCTAATGGCCGAGTTGCTGGAAGGACTGGTTATTGCCCATTTAGGACAGGGTATTACTGTTGAACATGACAATAAAATTATTCTGTGCCAAACGCTGCGACGGCTGGAAACCGTCGCAGTCGGCGATAAGGTGTTATGGTCCCTATCCTCGCCCGACCAAGGCCGCATTGAAGAAATACTACCCAGACGTTCGTTATTGGCGCGTCCTTCCAGAAATGGCAAAATCCGGCCGGTCGCCGCCAATATTGATACTGTTTTCGTCGTTTTTGCCATTGAACCTTATTGCGACTTTTTATTGATAGACCAATACTTGGCCGTCTGTGAAAGCCACACTATAAACGCCGCATTAGTGCTTAATAAAACCGACCTGGCTCAATCGGACAGTATCGAAAAAGAACTGCTGGATTATATAAATTTGGGTTACCCGCTATACCGGGTCAGCGCCAGGGCGGCATCGGGACTGGATGAATTAAAACGCGCATTAAAAGATCAAGTCAGCATGCTCGCCGGGCAATCGGGCGTCGGCAAGTCCTCGCTAACCAATGCCATCATTCCTGATAAGGATCTAAAAACCAATACCATCTCCGCGACCACCAAACACGGGCGACATACCACAACAGCGGCAACGCTGTATCATTTGAATGATGGTGGGGATTTAATCGATAGCCCCGGCCTCGCCATTTTCGGACTGGCAGGACTTTCCGAGCAACAACTGGCTTATGGTTACAGGGAGTTTCAACCACTGATAGATAACTGCCAGTTTAATAACTGCCGGCATTTACATGACAAAGGTTGCGCCGTGCGTGCGGCTGCGGAAAATGGTGAAATTTCTATGACTCGATATCAGCGGTTTTTGAAACTTAGAGAGAAAATGCCGGTAGCTTTTGAGGGACTTGCAAAATCGATTAAAACGAGCGGAATTAGTAGCTAGAACAGGCAAAAAAGAAAATAACCTGCCCAACATGATAAAACAGAAGCATCAAAAATCCAAATTTATCAATGACATAAGCAAGCTACGGGACACATTATCACGAACATGGCTTAATATACAAAGTTCTTTATTTCCCTGGCTGTCGGAAGAGCTGGGGGCACTAACAAAGAAACAACAGGAATTGGTGACCACATTAGAAGTGGTGCGCATCGAAGAATTCATCTATTCCAGCCGTGGCTTTCCAGGTCGCCCTCCTCAAGACCGCATGGCAATAGCCAGGGCGTTTGTGGCGAAAATGATTTATAACCTGCCGACGACACGCGCTTTGCTGGACCGATTGGAGACCGATAGCGCCTTAAGACGGATTTGCGGTTGGGAACATAAAAAACGATGTTCCCGATGAATGGACATTCTCGCGGGCATTCTGAGCGGGTTCATGCCGCGTTTATCAAAGAAAGTTATACGGGCGAAATCGTGGGGCATAACTCCCGCGATTCAACTGCGATAGAGGCACGGAGAAAAACCGCTCAAAAAGAAGCTATCCAGAAAATAGCTGCAAAACGTGGGTGCCCTAAACAAGGCGAAGAAGGCATAAACCGTTGACTCGTATTGAGCAGCAAGCCAGTGGCATGGGCTGGCGAACATGCTTAACGACTTGCCGACAGCTTGCGACGCGACGTCGGCACCAAGAAAAGCAGCAAGAGTTATAAAGTCAGCTGGATCGGCTACAAGTTACACCTGGATGTAGCGGATGGCGGCATTCCGATTTGTGCGGTATTAACTTCAGCGTCTACTCATGATAGCCAGGTTGCTTTTCCCTTGGCCAATATGAGTAGTGGGTGACCAATCTTTATAATGTCATGGACTCCGCTTTTGATGTACCGCAGATTCACGACATGAGCCGCCAATTGGGGCTCATCCCGTTGATTGATGTGCATCCGCGCGGGATAAAACCTTAAAAGCGGGGAGTCGCTATTTTTGCGAAAGCTTTTTTGGGCATCCCTGCCCAACAAGGGGATAGCTCACAGGCTCTCCAATGACTCGACGCGATTTCGTAAAGCCTGCATTTTCACTACGCTAAAGCTTCGTGAAAACACATGCCCTATCGCTTCTGGGGACTACTCGACTCCTGTCTCGCAGCGGATGAGCTGACGGCTGAAAATAAAATCGAAAAAATCAGCAGGATTGCTATTGGGTGAATTGAATTTCAATTAATAGAGGTTCCTTTGAGCATTTGCATTTTTTGGGAGCGGCTTTAGCTGCTCCCAAAATAACTCCCTATGTCTAGGTTATTTAGCTACCGTTCCTAAGGCAACAACATGGAAAGGCATCAAAAGTTGACCGATGCTTCAAGATAAAAGCTTCTTCCCGGCATAGGCATATTTTGAGGCAGGGGCGCCGCCGGTTCATAATAATTTGTATCGAACGCATTGCGTAAGGAGGCAACCAGATTGAGATGTCCGAACAGCTTTTTACCCCGTAGCGTAAAGTCGATGGTTTCATAATCGCTCAACTTCTGGTTATTGCCTAATACACTGTCTCTATCCGCTATCCAGTTAAGCTGGGGTTGGAATTGCCAATCAGGTATAAATTGCCACTGTAAAGCAACAAAAATATGATGTTCGGGCACACCAGCCACCGGTTGATTGGTTTGTTCATTCGTTGAATGTTGCCATGCGTAATTACCCATCACATTCCATTGTTCAGAGACTTGCCAGCTCCATTCCAGCTCGCTGCCATAACCGTCTTGATTGTTGTTATTCCCATACCTGCTTGTGTCAGAACCTGCCGATACAGGCGGCGCCGATATAAGATTATGAATTTGATAATAATATACATTGACAGCGGTTCTCAGCGATGAAAATGGCCGGTAATCCAAAGCCCATTCATAAGTATTGATGATTTCGGGATCTAAATTTTTATTGCCCAGCACTGCCGGATTATTCTGGGTAAACTGTTCTGCAAAATTGGGCGCTCTGAACGCCTTTCCATATAATAGCTTGCTGGTTATATGTTCATTGATATCCCAAACCAGTGCAACACGCGGATTGACGGTCCCTCCAAAATCGGAATAATCATCATAACGCACACCTGCGGTCAACTGCCAGTCGTCAGCGAGTTGCCATTCATCCTGCGCGACCAAGGACCAGATGGTTCGATGCGTATCCGGTAAATAGATAAAAGATGTGCCCGTCACATTCGTTAATGTGCCATCAACAACACTCTGGCTACTATCGATTACCCCGGGCCCGAAATTTCTACTTTCACTTGCGCTAAATTGTTCATAGCGAAAACCAGCGCTAAAGCGCAGTATATGATTGTCCAGTCCCTTGTAGACTGAGCTCAATTCAATTGAGGGAATCTTCTCTGTCCGCCCTAAATTAGCATTGACCCCATCAGGAAACAAAACCGGTTTCACTGGATTATTAACTGAGGGGGGCTTGAAATTAAAATTCCCATCAGAACCTATCGGTAACAGAGCGTTATTAGGAAAAGCTTGTAATTGCCCCTGAACATCAGCTTGATGATAACTAGCATGGGCCATCAGTTCCCAGTTTTCAAGCCAGTCTTCCGTGGAAAAGCGCACATCGCCTAAATATTGTTCACCATCACCATTACCGTTTGGATCCAATGCTCCGGCGCCGCCCGCACGGGTACCTGCGTTAATTGAATTAAATGCCCAAAAACCAATATCCCAATGCTTACGCTGTAGATTAAGATGGCCATTGAGAGTTTCATAGCGTGTTTCTAGTGGGCCTGGAGCATGGGAGGCCTGCGTTCCAAGTGCATTATCAAGAGCAGTTTGAGCATCGGCATTAACAATACGGCCACCATCACCATCGGTATGCTGATATTGCAGGCTGGTCGCAACGTCCCAGCCTGCCCACTGAGCGCCATACTGTCCCCAGCCACTCTGAGTGCTATGATCACCTACACGAGCCCCCAGAACCTTACCATTAATATCCTTGGCGTTTTTTGTAATGATATTGATAACGCCCGCAAAAGCATCCGCGCCATATAATGCAGAGCCGGGGCCCCGTATAACCTCCACTCGCTCTATAGCCTCGATAGGCAGCTCCGTACCTGTCATTAATGTGCCATTGAAAGGCGTGGTAATACGAGTGCCGTTTAACAGCATCAAAACCTGGGAGTTTTGCGTATTACGGATACCGCGCATGCTGTATTTATAATCATAGGTATTTTCCTGGGGACTGGCATGAACCCCCGGCACTGTTTCCAGAACCTCATGCAGTTCAGTAGCGCCCATGGATTTAATTTGTTCAGCGGTAATGACACTGGTCACTGCGGCAGATTGAAAAATCGGTTTTGAGGTTCCAGTTGCAATAGTAGTAACAGGAATAGCACCCAATTCATCCAGAGACAGATCCATTAAGTCTTCAGCGCTTTTAACACCTGAACTGAAGTAGCTAATAGACACTAACCAGCTAACCGTTATGGCAAGTTTTACGTTCATATTGATGCCAACGCAAAGGGTTTTATTAGTGTAAGCTCATCCAGAGGTACTGGCTTACCGATACCATACCCCTGCGCATAATCCACACCCAGTTCATTGAGCAGGTTGAAGATTTCTTCATTCTCAACAAATTCGGCAATCGTCTTTTTACCCATAATATGCCCAACTTCGTTAATGGCTCTCACCATTGCAAAATCAACTTTATCATCTTCAATATCTTTAACAAATAAACCATCAATTTTAAGAAAATCCACTGGCAGGTTTTTTAAATACGCAAAGGAAGACAAACCGCTACCAAAATCATCCAGTGAAAATGAACAACCACGCTCCCTTAAATGATTAATAAATTTGGTTGCGCATGATAAATTGGCAATGGCCGCCGTTTCCGTTATCTCAAAACAGATTTTATGCGTTGGAATGGCCCACAAACTGAATTGATCTGAAATAAACGCCAGCATGGACTCTTCCGACAGTGACACACCGGACAAGTTTATGGAGCAAATAGACAGATTATCCAGAAAACCCGATCTATTGGCAATCCACTCAAATAGATGACTGATTACTGATCGATCCAACGCGGATGCCATATTATAACGTTCCGCAGCAGGTAAAAATGCGCCAGGAGGGATAATATAGCCTTTATCATCCCGGTAACGAACCAAGGTTTCAAAATGCAGACCCTCATCATTATCGGAGAATGGAACTATCGGCTGCCCGTAAAGACAAAAACGATTTTGCTCCAGACCTCGCTGTATTTTTGATACCCACTGCATTTCTCCGTGCCTTAGAGCTAATTCTTCATCATCAGGCCGGAAAAGATGCACTCGATTTCGACCTTTATCTTTTGCCGCATAACAGGCGGCATCGGCTTCTTTAAGGAGATCTACGGCATTGCCACTGGTCGTATTGATAGATGAAACCCCAATACTTACGCCGACGGTAAACCTTCTATCTTCCCAGCCAAAATGAAAATCCCTGATCATGTCACGTATTTTTTCGCAGGCCTGAAACGCGTCATTAAGCGAACAGTTATACATCAATACACCAAACTCGTCTCCACCCAAACGAGCCACAAAATCATGCCGCCGTAAATTTTTTCTTAACAAATCGCCCAACTGTCTGAGCAATTCATCTCCAGCAAGATGGCCACAGGTATCGTTAACCACTTTAAATTGATCCAGATCCAGATAGCACAAGGCATGCTCAGAGTTATCCGCATGGACCAATGTCACCAATTCATTAACATGCCTATCGAATTCACTACGGTTTGCAAGCCCCGTCAAGGCATCATGACTGGCTTGATAAGCAATTTGCTCACTCAAATCGTGAGCTTCCGTTACATCTTCACAAACCAGTAATATACTACTTTGCTGGTGCTCATTTTCAAATGATCTAGCGCTTACTCTAACCCAAATAATCCGTCCATTATGACAAACCTGCCTAAGTTCCTGTTTATGGACAAGCAAGGGATTCAACAAGCAATGCTCAACCAAGACCTGCATTACAGGTAAATCAATTGGATGAATAA
The DNA here is from genome assembly GCA_963849195.1 of uncultured Gammaproteobacteria bacterium. Classification (GTDB taxonomy): domain Bacteria; phylum Pseudomonadota; class Gammaproteobacteria; order Methylococcales; family Methylomonadaceae; genus Methylobacter_C. The sequence goes on along the minus strand of CAWKGQ010000005.1, from coordinate 49,903 downwards.
AATTAAAGACCGAGCAATCCTGTAATTCTTCAACAGTCAAGCCCAACTGTTTAGCGCCGGTGCGGTTAGCTGATAAAATAAGGCCGCATTCGGAGAGATTAAATACCATGGTCGGATTATCATCATAAAGCGCCAGATAACGATTTTTTGCCCGGGTCAAGGATTGGTTTTGATCTTCAACTGTACCAATCAAATCATTGAAGGCATCAACCAGGACACCCAACTCATCATTGTTGCCTTTAATAGCCCGCAACGAATAATCCTTCGTATCACTGATAGCTTTGACGGTACTCACCAGTTTTTTAATAGGTGATGAAATAAGCCTTAACAGGGGGGCTGTTAAAAAGAAGGTCAGTGTCGTTACACCTACCAATACTAAAAACAGCAGCCCGGTAAACTCTATTTTTCGCCAATACGACTGAGTAAAATCAGCATGAATATAAACAGTACCCAGCACTTCTCCATCAACAATAATCGGCTGAACTACGCGTAAATGAACCGTTTCAAATCGGGTCTTTTCATCGCTAATAGTTAAAGGGCATGTTATTTCTTTATGGCTATTTTTCAATAGTTGCGCAAAAACAGAGCCACGTACATCATAAAGACAGGCAGCTTGTACTGCCGGGAGCGTATTAAGCACAGCAAGGTTTTCATTGGCTAATTCCATGTCATGAAACATCAATGCCGCAGTACTACGATTACCTATAATTGCGGCCAGTGTTGACAAATCATCGCGGGTATTTTTCTGAAACTCTGTTATTTCAAGCACTATCAAAAACAAACCGGCAAATAATAACGATATTACGCTAGGGAAAATTAAAGTCAGCAATAACTTGCGCTTTATTGACAGATTACTAACAAATTTAATCATTAGTCATCTCCCTCAACGACATCAGCGACTTCCAGTAATTTTGCGCTGACTTTCAGACCGCTCTGTTTTATCGTTTTCAGATTGATTTGAAATTTTATTTTATCCTGCTTGTTAACAAAACCAATCATTCCACCTTGCGTTATAAACTCAGCGTCTTCACCTACTACTAATGTGTTATCAACATCCTGGTCAGCCAACGTATCTTTAGTATTTTTAATAGAGGAACTTAAATAGAGAATATGGCAATGTGTTTTATTACCCATACTTCCTTGACTATCAAATCTGAATAATTTAATAGGTCGCCCAAATGCAGAGCGTTTTTCAATTTTATTAATTGATTGACCAAAATGATCCTCCCCCAAAATACAAATATTAAAAGTCTCGGCATTATCTACAACAGGCCAAGTAATAAACTTAGTGAAGTTATATAAATAACCTGCCTTTATTTCATATTCGAGAGAGGAAACATCTGCCCAAAGCAACTGCGAAAATAACAAACAGCCTAAAATCCATAGCACGCAAATGTTCTTCATTTATTCATTTTGCTTGGGTTGTAAAAAGAATATGAAAATTGCAATGCTGTACCCGTTGTGTTTTTATTATTGATGAAACCAAGCTTAGCCTATAACGGCCAAGCTGGCAATTTGCCAAAAAATCTTTTCATCACCCTTATCATGTAACCGTGATCCAATACCCCTGCACTTTCCCTGATACTGTGCATGGCCCAAAGTGGATTACCAACATCGACCGAACGAATGCCCAACCTGGCTGACGTTATCGGCCCAATAGTACTGCCGCAAGCCAGATCGCTGCGATGCGAGTACTTCTGATAAGGAACACCCGCTTGCTCACACCAGTCAACAAACATTGCCTGTGAAACACTTTCCGTACTGTATCGATGATTAGCGTTAACCTTGATCACCGGCCCTTTATTGACAGTGACTTTATGATCTGGATCGTAGGCTGAAGGAAAATTAGGTTGATAGGCATGTGCCATATCGGCACTGATCATAAAACTTTGCGCCAATGCTCTGGCAAAATCTTCTCTATGTGATTCAGTTGATAAAGCTATACGTTTAAGAATATCGGTAAGAAAGCTGCCATCAGCGCCTTTATTGCTTTCACTGCCAATTTCTTCATGATCGAAGAATGCACAAACTAAAGTATTATCGTTTTCTAGCACCGCATCATCCAGCAAGGCCTGCAATGCGGCATGACAAGAGGCTAAATTATCCAACTGACTATCCGCATAAAATTCACTGCTTCCTCCCCAGAACACACCTTTCTGTGTGTCGTACGCAGCCAAGTCCCAAGATAAGATACGCGCTGCATCACAACCTGATTGCTCTTGCAGCAGTTGCGAAAAATAAGCTTGTGGCAAACATTCATCAGCCAATACCGATAAAATTAGCGGTAATTCATTCTGTTTATGTAACTTTAAGCCCTCTTCATTAACCGCTCTGTTCATGTGAATTGCCAAATTGGGCAATCGCAACAATGGCCTGTCAAACTTTACTAACAAGCTAAACATATTGTTTTGATCGTCTTTATAACTGATCCGCCCGGCAAGACTCAAATCCCGATCGGTAAATGTGGCAATAATCGGCCCACCATAAACTTCAACACTCAGCCTTAACAAGCCATCCATACCGCTGGCTGCATCCGGCTTTATTCTTAAACCGGGGGAATCGGTATGTGCACCGATAATTTTAAACCCCGTTTCAACCAACGGCTTTTGCCCCTGTACGAAAATAATAATAGAGGAATCATCACGAATAACGTAATAACGTCCACCCGGCTGCAAGTCCCACTTTGTTGTTTCATCTAGTTTTACAAACTGAAAAGCCGCAAGCAGGACTTCGACACTTTTAACCGCATGCCATGGGCTGGGACTGGCATCAATAAAATCCAGCAGGTTTTGCACCTGTTGCTGAGCGCTCATGATTTTTCTTTTAAATCCAGGGCGACGGAGTTAATGCAATATCGTAATCCTGTGGGCTCCGGACCATCTTCAAACACATGGCCTAGATGTGCATTACAGACTTTGCAGGTCACTTCAACTCTACGCATACCATGACTGCTATCAACATGTTCAATCACACTACCTTCAGGCAAATCAGACCAGAAACTTGGCCATCCCGACCCTGAATCGTACTTGGTTTTAGAATCAAACAAAGGACTACCACAGCAAATACAATGATAAATGCCCACCTTTTTGCAGCCTGTGTATTTTCCTGTAAAAGGCGGTTCGGTGCCTTTTAACCGACAAATACTAAATTGTTCCGGCGTTAATTTATCCAGCCACTGATCATCGTTAGTATCTTTTTTGTCTGCCATAGTTATACACCTTCCCCACTATTCAAAATATTTATTGTACGCGATTAAAACGGCATCGCCAAAAGTACAATAACACGAACTTTATCAACAAATACTGAGATCATTCTGAGTCTTCAAGACGACAATGGCCAATTCCAAAAACCATTACCGACCGGGTTATTCTGCTCCTTTACGCTCTTGCTTTCGGCCATTATCCATAAGCTCGGAGCTTAATTCTAAGTGAGCTTGTGCTATTCTAGGCTCAACATTCAAACAACTTATCAAGTTAATGGAAATATACCTTGTTGGCGGTGCAGTACGCGATAAATTACTTGGGCTTTCAGTCATAGAAAGGGACTGGGTAGTGATTGGAGAAACGCCTGAATCAATGATGAAACAGGGATTTCGGCCAGTTGGAAAAGATTTTCCGGTATTTCTGCACCCGCAAAGCCATGATGAGTACGCGCTGGCGAGAACGGAAAGAAAAACCGCACCCGGCTATAAAGGTTTTGCAGTTCATGCCTCCCCCGAAGTCAGTCTGGAACAGGATTTAATACGCCGCGACCTGACTATCAATGCCATAGCAATGACCGCGCAGGGACAGCTTATTGACCCCTACGGTGGACAACAGGATCTGGAAAAGCGGATTTTCCGTCATATTTCACCCGCTTTCGCAGAAGATCCTGTGCGCATCCTGCGTGTAGCACGTTTTGCGGCACGATATGGACATCTTGGCTTTACGCTCGCCGAAGAAACCAGAGAGCTAATGCAATCTATGGTCGTAGCCGGAGAAGTCGATTACCTTGTGCCTGAGCGAGTATGGGCGGAATTATTTAAAGTACTCAAGGAGCAAACGCCCTCGGCATTTTTTTATACCTTAAAAGATTGCACCGCACTGGAAAAAATTTTCCCTGAAATAAACTGCCTGTTTGGCGTTCCGCAACCGGAAAAACACCACCCGGAAATTGATACCGGCTTGCACAGTATGCTCTGTCTGGAACAGGCGGTTCTTTTATCGTCCAGTCCTGAAGTCAGGTTTGCGGCATTGGTCCACGATCTGGGCAAAGGCATCACGCCAAAAGAACTCTGGCCTCATCATTATGGTCACGAAAAAAATGGTCTATATGTTCTCGAAAAGTTATGCGCCCGTTTGCGTGTACCTAACGCATTTAAAGCACTGGCAATGCATGTTATGCAATATCACACGCATTGCCATAAAGCGTTTGAATTACGCGCTTCAACATTAACCGATGCGTTAGGCGTGTTGGGCGCATTTAAAGCTAACAATACGCTTCATGAATTTTTATTGGCTTGCGAAGCGGATGCCAAAGGTCGAACAGGATTTGAGTACGCATCCTACCCTCAAGCCGAAATGATAAAGCTGGCGGCTAAAGCGGCTACATCCGTGGATACGTCGGCTATTCTGAACAGCGGACTTCAAGGTGAGAAAATCGGTACAGCGATTCGTCGCCTGCGTATTAAAGCCGTCGCTGACGTTATCAACGCCCACAAACCGTTGTAGAATGTGTAACCTTTAACCAACCATGAACTTAAGCCCATGCCTTCCTTTGACATTATTTCTGAATTTGATACACACGAAGTTAAAAACGCTATCGACCAGGCTAATAAAGAAGTTTCCACCCGTTTTGATTTTAAAGGCTCAAACTCGACCTTTGAACTGACTGACGACAAACTGATTATGATTTCTGAATCAACTTTTCAGCTGCAACAAATGTTCAGTGTTGTTTGTTCAAAACTCAGCCGGCGTGGCGTGGATGTTGCCTGCATGGACGTAGGTGATGCTAAAGGCAGCGGTAAAATGATGCGCCAGGAAATCACCCTGAAACAAGGTCTGGATACACTATTGGCAAAAAAAATCGTCAAATTAATTAAAGACAAAAAACTAAAAGTGCAAGCGTCGATTCAAGGCGATAAAGTTAGAGTAACGGGCAAAAAACGCGATGACCTGCAAGAGGTTATTCAAATGCTAAAAGACGAAAAGCTGGAAATGCCGTTGCAATACGATAATTTCAGAGATTAGTCGCTTCCACAATATAGTTATTCATCACAATGACGTGTTAAGCAGTGGGTAAAAAGCTCAGCAAAGCTTTGGGTGATATTTTCTATAAAAACAGTTGAATTTTCTGCATCGGGCAATGGCTCGCCAACAATAACATCACAATTAAACGGTACAAATAATGCCTCACCTCTGGGTAAGGCGCGACCCAAGCCGTAAATTACTACCGGAGTTATCTTGATATCGCTGCGTTCCCTGACTAAATAAAATAACCCTTTTTTAATTTTACTGATTTTTTCAGGAGACCCCCGACTGCCTTCAGGAAACAGAATCAAGATGTCGCCGTTATCCAGGGCCTGATGACAACCTAAAAATAACTGGTCTTTATCCACATGACCACTCCGGTTAAACGGCACAATATCTAAACAATGTAAAGATACCCAAGCTAACAGACGATTACTCAGAAAATAATCAGCGGCAGCGACGGGCCTTACTTTGTGAATGCTGGCTAGCGGATATGAGCTCATTAAAACCAGCGCATCTAAATGACTGTTGTGATTAGCGGCAATAACCGCGGGGCCTTTTAAAGGGAGTTTTTCCCGTCCTCTAAGATTTATCCCCAACACAATCAGCACAAGAGGCTTTACGATAAGGGCAAAAAACAGAATTTTGATAATCCTGTTCATGATTGATAAGCAACATAATAGAGAAAATGGAAAAACAGCGGTGCTGTATAAATAACGCTATCTAATCTATCCAAAATTCCACCATGTCCTGGAATTAAGCTGCCGCTGTCTTTTATTCGTAAATCCCGTTTCACAGATGAAAGCACAACATCACCGAAAAATCCTGCCAAACCAATAATCACGCCCGCACCTAAACCGTACTGAAAAGACAACGGAGTCAATAAGGGGGCAACGAAACCGGCGCATATTGATATCGTCAGCAAACCACCTAAGAAACCTTCCCAGGTTTTATTGGGGCTGACTTTAGGAATAATCTTATGCTTGCCTAACATTTTGCCCCAAATATATTGGCAAACATCATTAAATTGAGTCATAAACAGCAAAAACAGCACTAATCCAACATTGCCCGCTTCAACATTTTTAACCGGTAACGTCAGTAAATAGGCGATGTGGCTGATAGAGAAGACCATTAACATCACCGCCCAGTGCAAAACGCCGACCGAACGAATAAAGCCACTGGTATTACCAATCAAGACCATACGCATCGGTAGAAACAGGAACACATATACGGGAATAAAAATAATAAACATCCCATACCAGCCCATGCTCACCCAATAATATTGCACAGGGATCGAAAGATAAGCCCAAAAAATTACCCGCCTATCGGTTAGCCGGGTTGGAACGATAGACAAGAACTCTTTTAGCGCTAAAAAACTTAAAAAACCAAAAAAGACGATGGCAGTTGTACGGCTAGTCGCCAATACCAAAAATAACAACGCGATAATCCACCACCATGACTGAATGCGCTGCCGCAGTTCGGTATAGTCTTTATTCGGGTTTTTGACCGACAACAACAGGCGAGTACAGGACGCTATAATCAATAACCCCAAGACCGCCAGCATGGCATAAAATGAATTTTGGGGAATATTAAGAAAGGTCATGGCTTTCTAAAAATCGATAAGCTGACAGGGTACGGCGGTAAAGCGTGATAAAACATCCTAAAATCATTATTATCAAGGCCGCAAGCAAAGCGTAACTTTCTTGCGCAAAGCTGTTTTCAAGTGCGGTTATTATGCAAGCGGCAGTCAGTAATGCCATCCGATGTTGTTTAGCCATGGGACCTTGAAAATTAACCGGCGCACCTAAACTGGCCGCTAAAGTCCGAACATAGGCTGTCATTACTGCCAATAAGGCGGCGCACCATCCCAGCGTATCGCCCCAACTGATAATACTGATAGCGTAACCTGCGCCAGCTAACAATAGTGCATCGGAAATGCGATCAGGCATATCATTAAATAGCTCCCCGGAATGCGTTTTTTTACCCCCTTCAATAGCGACCATGCCATCAAATAAATTACATAACAAACGACATTGAATAAACACCGCCGCGAGTATCGGGAGCAACCATTTTCCTGTCGAACCCGTGTCTGGTAATAGCAAAAAACAAATACTGGCCAACGTGGCAAAAAGAATGCTGGCAATTGAGATTTGATTAGGACTTATTCGCCGTTGGCTCAAACGTTGTGCTATTGTTTGAACAAAAACAAGTTCCCGAAATTTTAAATATCTTCTGCCATTTACATTCATTGTGACGACCTCTTGGTGCTGGATTTTCGTAATTTATAAGCCGTGTACCAACAAAATGCAAATGCAACTGATAATGCAGGAGCGATAGTGTAAAAAATTTTTGGTGTATCCACGAGCAAGTGTATACCCACTAAACAACCGCCGGTGATACTCACTGTAAAAACCGTAGCTAAAGGTAATTGTAAAAAGTTGCCCGGGAAATGATTAAAAAACCACGTGACCAAATGCACCATCACCAAAGTAATAATAAAACTGGCTGTTCCTTGTGTGAGTCCAGAAATTAGGCCCTTGGCAGCGTCAGCACTTCCATTGACATAGTAAGCCCAGCTCCCCATAGTATAAAGGCCAACAATGCCGATAAAAGATTAAAAAAGCGACTGGTACGCGGGCTATTTTTTGAAATATAATTATTCATAAATAATCAGGTATATAGCGCGTAAAAAAACAACCTAAGACTTATTAAGCCGCTGATAAACAAAAAAACCAGTAATTGCCAACATAAGCCAGCCGGTCACTAACGGCCCGATAACACCATCATAGCTGCTGACCATATAAAGATAGTCCGAGCTAAAATCCGTGTTAAATAATTGTTTGCTCATTTTTATTTGCCACACCCAGCAGGTATGGCAACCGATACATAGACCCAGACTGGCCTTCACCTGTGTTCTGAGTACTCCTAAAAAAATACCCACCATCAACAAGGCAGAAAATGCCGATAGAATGTTTGGATTCAGTAAGTTACCAACCGCTTCACCCAGCAATTTAAAACCACTGAACAGGTTAATATCCTGGACGAGAATATCAGTTTTACTGCTTAAAAAATGCAGTGCGGCATAATAGGTTGAGCTAATAAAAATGGCCGCCACAACTGGCAGCTTCTTGTTTAAACCAGCTAACAGAATCCCTCGAAACAATGGCTCTTCAATCAGTGAAATTATCAGTGCAAGCAATAAGCTAATGGACATATTTCTAGCTACCCACCCGACTGTCCAAGTGTGCGTATCATCAATCACATTAATTTTAAGCACATATTGAACAATAAAAATGGGCATCAAGGTCATAAAGCCCAGCCCGAATCCTTGTAACAATTGTTTTAAAAATATCGATCTTGCGGCAAAACCCAACTCTTCCTTGTTGATTTTCAGATAAGCCATAGCAGGGAAAATGCTCAGAACCAGAAATAACTGTGTTGATTTGCTGATTATTTTTCGGAAAGGTACAAAATCGCCTATGCCTTGCATAATGAAATAACCCACGATGCAAGCCAACGATATAGCGGCTAGCAACACCAAAAGCGGCACGAGGGTATAAAAGAGATAGCGCATCACACTACAGCCATCGAGGAGCGTGGATTAGGCAAAGCCGGCGTTCCAAAATCACCCCACAACATCTGCACGGCGGCCAGGGCGGCAAGGGATGCGGTTTCTGTTCTTAATATGCGGCTGCCCAAGCGGACTGGAATAAAGCCGGCGGATTTGGCAACATCGCGCTCCTGGTCAGAGAAACCGCCTTCGGGACCGGTGAGTAAAGTCACGCGCATGTCTATCGGGGTTATATCGGCCAATGTTGTTTCTGCGTAAGGATCAAGAAACACTTTCAAACCTTGCTGTTTATCGACCCACATTTGCAAGTGTTCTATTTCGGTCAATTCGGGCAAGGTTGTTCTGCCGCTTTGTTCGGCGGCATGTTGGACTATTTTTTGCCAATGCACTAAGCGTTGCGGTTTTTTCTCACCTTTAAATTGCACCACACAACGTTCGGTTAATAAGGGTGTGATGTGATTAACGCCCAGTTCCACCGCTTTTTGTACCGACAAATCCATTCTGTCACCACGCGATATACCCAGGCCCAGAGTAACCAACAACGGCGATTCCACGTTACGATCCAGCCATTTGTTAATGACAATCAGCACGGTTTTTCGACTGACTTCGGCAACGGTACATAAATATTCCCCACCTGCCCCATTGAATAAAATGATTTCAGCGTCTTTTTTTAAACGCAACACCGTTCTGACATAATGTGCATTCTCATCATCCAGCTCAATTTGTTTGCCTGAAGCCAAATGCATTGGTGTATATAATCTGGAAACTCGCATATCAATCCTTAACTGCCCGCTTTATGCCATCCCAAGCCACTTCAGCGATTAATAAAAGTTCCTCCTCGGTGATAATGTAAGGAGGCATAAAATAAATGACATTGCCTAGCGGGCGTAATAATACACCTTGAGACAGCGCATATTGATAGACTTTAAGCCCCCGGCGTTCTTGCCAAGGGTACGGCTCTCGCGTGTGTTTGTTTTTGACCATTTCAATAGCCAGTATCATGCCGCTCTGCCGGACTTCGGAGACATGTCGATGCTCATTAAAACGCGCCGCCGCTTTCGCCATGATCCCGGCTAGCTGTTTATTGTTCTCGATAACATTGTGCTGCTGAAAAATTTCCAGGGTTGCAAGTCCTGCTCTGCAGGCCAGCGCATTGCCTGTATAACTATGCGAATGCAGGAATGCAGTCAACTTTTGATAATCATCATAAAACGCGTGATAGACCTGACTAGTGGTTAATACCGCCGACAGCGGCAAATAACCACCCGTCAAGCCTTTGGACAAACACATAAAATCCGGAGTAATGGCGGCTTGCTCACAGGCAAATAACGTCCCTGTGCGCCCAAAACCGACGGCGATTTCATCGGCGATTAAATGTACATGGTATTTATCGCAAGCAGCACGCAGCAATTTCAAATAAACCGAATCATACATACGCATATTGCCCGCGCACTGCACTAAAGGCTCGATAATAACAGCGCAGACAGTCTCTGCATGTTCTTGTAGCGTCTGTTCCATGAGCGCGAAGCGGCGCGTAGAATAATCTGCCCACGACTCGCCTGGTTCGCGGTTGTAACAGTCCGGGCCCGGCACAGTAATTACATCCATTAATAACGGTGCGTAAGTTTCCTTATACAACGGCACATTGCCGACAGCTAAAGCGCCTAGTGTTTCGCCGTGATAACTGTTTTCCAGTGTTATAAATTTAGTTTTCTGCGTTTGCCCGTGATTGCGCCAATAGTGAAAGCTCATCTTGAGCGCAACTTCCACCGCCGCTGAACCATTGTCGGCATAGAAACAACGATTTAGCCCTTCGGGAGTGATTTCAATCAGCTTTTCCGCCAATTTGACGGCAGACTCATGGGTGAAACCGGCAAAGATGACATGCTCCAGAGTATCAAGCTGTTCTTTTAGAGCGGTATTGATAGTTGGATTGGCATGACCAAACAAATTAACCCACCACGAACTGATCGCATCCAGATAGCGATTGCCGTTAAAATCCTCCAGCCAAACGCCCTGCCCTTTTTTTATGGGTATGATAGGAAAGTGCTCGTGATCTTTCATTTGTGTACAGGGATGCCACAAAACAGCGAGGTCGCGATTGGAAAGGGATTGGTTAGTCATGGGACAATGCACTAATCTGCACGGTATATAGCAGCCTATTGTTAACAGGATTGGCACATGAAATTCACCAATCCTGATTTACGCCTTTAGTCTTGTGCTTTAACTTGCAAGTTTTCCAAAATCGCCAAAGTCGGCGCCGCTTGATTCATGGTGTAAAAATGAAGTCCGGGCGCTCCGCTGTCCAACAAACGCTGACACAGGTTTGTCACCAAATCCAATCCGAACGCTTGTATTGATGCGCGATCATCACCAAAACTTTCCAGGCGTTTTCTCATCCAGCGGGGAATATCCGCACCGCACATTTCAGAAAAGCGGAACAGTTGTGCATATTGCGTAATGGGCATAATGCCGGGAACAATAGGAATATCTATGCCATTTTTCTCGCAACTATCAAGAAAATAAAAATAAGCTTCGGCATTATAAAAATATTGGGTAATCGCCGCATCAGCACCGGCTTCTACTTTACGCTTGAAATTTTTAAAATCGTCATTGCCGCTTGCTGACTGCGGATGTACTTCAGGATAGGCGGCAACATGAATCTGAAAATGATCGCCCGTTTCCTGGCGAATAAACTCCACCAGCTCATTGGCATAGCGAAATTCTCCCGCCGACATCATGCCGGAAGGCAAATCGCCTCTTAACGCGACAATTTTAGCAATGCCATGGTCCTGATAGTCTTTCAGAATAGCGCGGATATTGTCTTTGGTTGAGGCAACACAAGATAAGTGCGGAGCAGCGGCAATACCTTTTACCTGAATATCGATAACCGTGTCGAAGGTTTTGTCGCGGGTCGATCCACCCGCGCCAAAGGTGACGGAAAAAAAGTCGGGGTTGAGTTTTGCCAACTTGCTTTGAACATCTTGCAAGCTTGCCGCACCTTCCTCTGTTTTGGGAGGATAAAACTCGAAACTGAACAGTTGTGGATGTTTTTTTTGTGATTGCATGTTGGTCTCACTGACGGGAATCAGAAATGTATCGTTCCCACAGTTCCGTGGAAATACCGCTGTGGACGCTCTGCGCACCTTGCTGCTGTAATTGAGACGCAATAGTTGCGTCTCTACAAACTGCATTCCCAAGTTGGAACGTGGGAACGATGATATATCAATAACGATAATGATCCGCTTTATAAGGTCCTTCAACCGGAACATTAATATACTTGGCTTGCGCGTCAGTTAAGACTGTCAGATTGACGCCTAATTGTTTAAGGTGCGATCTAGCAACTTTTTCATCCAGTTTTTTAGGCAGGATATAGACCTTATTTTCGTATTTCGTGGCGTTTTTCCACAGTTCTATTTGCGCCAAAACCTGGTTACAGAACGAGTTAGACATCACAAAACTGGGATGTCCTGTAGCGCAACCCAGATTAACCAAGCGGCCTTCTGCCAGAATAATCAGGCGTTTACCGTCAGGGAAAATAACGTGATCAACCTGTGGTTTAATATTTTCCCATTCATATTGACGCAATGATGAAATTTCTATTTCTGCATCAAAATGGCCAATATTACACACAATAGCCTGATCTCTCATGGCTAGCATGTGTTCATGGGTAATAATGCTAAAGTTACCTGTTGCGGTCACAAAAATATTAGCGATAGGCGCAGCCTCTTCCATGGTGACTACGCGATAACCTTCCATAGCAGCTTGCAAAGCGCAAATCGGATCAATTTCAGTAATCCACACCGTTGCTCCCAGACCTCGCAACGATTGCGCACAACCCTTACCTACATCACCGTAACCGCAGACCACTGCAATTTTGCCGGCTATCATGACATCGGTTGCGCGTTTGATGCCATCGACCAAAGATTCGCGGCAACCATACAGGTTGTCGAATTTTGATTTGGTCACTGAGTCGTTAACATTAAAAGCTGGTACTTTTAACGTGCCTGTTGCCACCATTTCATAGAGGCGCAACACACCTGTGGTGGTTTCTTCGGACAAACCTTTAACATCAGCCATTAATTCAGGATACTTGTTATGCATCATGGTGGTTAAATCACCGCCATCATCCAGAATCATATTGGGTCTCCAACCATTAGGTCCTTCAATAGTTTGGGCGATACACCATTCAGCCTCTTCTTCGGTTTCGCCTTTCCAAGCGAATACAGGAATACCTGCCGCCGCCATTGCAGACGCTGCATGATCCTGTGTAGAAAAAATATTGCAGGATGACCAGCGTACTTCCGCACCTAATGCAGTCAGGGTTTCAATCAATACCGCTGTTTGTATAGTCATATGCAAACAGCCGGCGATCCGCGCACCTTTTAACGGCTGTTCCTGACCATATTCTTGACGCAACGCCATTAAGCCCGGCATTTCCGTTTCGGCAATATTGATTTCTTTACGACCCCATGCTGCCAAAGCGATGTCGGCAATTTTATAATCTTGTTGACTCATTATGTATCCTGTTTTTATTTGCTATTAGAGACCAGCCGCATCTTTTAATGCGTCAACTTTATCGGTTTTTTCCCAACTAAATGAGTCTTCTGTACGACCAAAATGTCCATAAGCCGCTGTGGTTTGATAGATGGGCTTTAATAAATCCAACATTGTAATCAAACCTTTAGGTCTCAGGTCAAAGTTATCCCGGATAATCTGTACCAGTCTGTCTTCGCTAAGTTTACTGGTACCAAAGGTTTCAACAGTAATTGAAGTGGGCTCGGCAACACCAATCGCATAAGAGACCTGAATTTCACAGCGTTCCGCCAAACCGGCGGCAACGATATTCTTTGCCACATAACGCGCCATATAAGCCGCAGAACGGTCAACCTTTGAAGGATCCTTACCCGAAAACGCACCGCCGCCGTGTCTTGCCATTCCGCCGTAAGTATCAACGATAATTTTACGGCCCGTTAAACCACAATCGCCTACGGGGCCTCCAATGATGAACTGTCCAGTCGGATTAATAAAATATTTGGTATCTTTATGTAACCATTCTTTAGGCAGGACTGGCAGAATAATTTCGTCCATCACTGCTTCATGCAAGGCTTTGTTACTGATTTCAGGTGAATGCTGGGTAGATAAAACCACTGCATCAATGGCTACCGGCTTGTTATTTTCGTACCTGAAAGTAATCTGACTCTTGGCATCAGGACGTAACCATGGCAAAGTTTTATTTTTTCGCACTTCCGCTTGGCGCTTGACCAACAAATGTGAATAGGTAATCGGAGCAGGCATTAATACATCGGTTTCATTACTGGCGTAACCAAACATTAAGCCCTGATCACCTGCGCCTTGCTCATGATTTTCTCCTTCATCAACTCCCATTGCAATGTCAGCAGATTGTTTGCCGATGGCATTTAATACGGCGCAGCTTTGGCCGTCAAAGCCTATGTCGCCATGATCGTAACCGATTTCGCAAACCACTTTTCTGACCAGCGCTTCGAGATCAACCCAGGCATTGGTGGTAACTTCACCTGCAAGAACAACCATGCCGGTTTTTACCAGTGTTTCACAAGCAACTCGTGACCGGGGATCTTGTGCTAATAAAGCATCAAGGACTGCATCGGAAATTTGATCCGCGACTTTATCGGGATGTCCTTCTGAAACGGATTCTGATGTAAAACTAAAATTATTGCTCACGCTACCACCTTCATTAAATAATAAAACCCAAATAGTCAAAAGGCTGCATAAGCAGCCTTTTCTTATTAATGGTGGGCCCTGTAGGACTTGAACCTACGACCTGCCGATTATGAGTCGGACGCTCTAACCAACTGAGCTAAGGGCCCTTATTCGTTATCTACTCACCATCCAAAAAGCACCTTAATTGCTCTGACCGGGAGGGATGTCTTAATTTTCTTAAGGCTTTTGCTTCAATTTGACGAATTCGCTCCCGGGTTACATCAAACTGTTTGCCCACTTCTTCCAACGTATGATCAGTATTCATGTTGATACCAAAGCGCATACGCAGAACTTTTGCTTCTCTTGCCGTTAATCCTGCCAACACGTTTTGTGTTGATTCACGCAAACCCGCAATAGTTGCCGCTTCAACCGGGGACAACACTTTAGCATCTTCTATAAAATCTCCCAAATGAGAATCTTCATCGTCACCAATAGGCGTTTCCATTGAAATGGGTTCTTTGGCGATTTTTAATACCTTACGCACTTTGTCTTCGGGCATTTCCATACGCTCGGCCAATTCTTCAGGTGTTGCTTCCCGCCCCATTTCTTGCAAAATCTGCCTTGAAATCCGGTTCAATTTATTGATCGTTTCGATCATGTGTACCGGAATACGGATGGTTCTGGCTTGATCCGCAATAGATCGGGTAATAGCCTGCCTGATCCACCACGTTGCATAAGTAGAAAACTTATAGCCGCGACGGTATTCAAATTTATCTACCGCTTTCATTAAGCCGATATTACCTTCCTGAATCAAATCCAGGAACTGCAAACCACGATTAGTATATTTTTTAGCAATCGAAATAACCAGCCTTAAATTAGCCTCGATCATTTCTTTTTTCGCACGCCTTGCTTTGGCTTCACCGATAGACATACGCCGGTTAATATCTTTTAACCCACTAATGGTCAAGCCATACTCCACCTCTATATCCGCTAATATTTTTTGCGCTTTTCTTAGCTCTTTTTCATGGCTTTTCAAAGCTTCCGAGTAACTATGGCCGCCGTCTAAATAGCGATCCAACCACTCTGAACTGGATTCGTTTTCAGTAAATGAGGCAATAAAGTCCTTACGAGACATGTTTGCTTCTTTTACAAAAAGATCCATAATGAGCTTTTCCTGCTCGCGAACAATAGCGATACCATTAGGAATAATGACCGTTAATTTTTTTAAATATTGCGGTGTCCATTTAAATTCCATGAACAAATCAGCCAATACTTCAAAGGCATTTTCCGTTTTATCGCTGGTATAGCCATACTTTTTAATGGCGGCCGAGGCTATTTTTAATTGTTTTCTAAGCACCTCGACTTTTTCCTGAACCTCTTCATAATTCAATCCTTTTAACTCGTCTTCAGCGCCTGCACCCTCTTCAATGACATCATTGGCGGGCAGAGCGGCAACCAAATCATCAGCATCACTTAAATCAACAAAACCCGAAATTAAATCAGTCAGGCGAATGTCGCCCTCTTCTCCGGAAATAGCATCGAATGACTGTAAAAAATCTTCAACGACAACACAGGATCGAGCAATGGCTTTAACCAATTGCTGCTGACCTTCTTCAATACGCTTGGCAATTTTTAATTCGTCGGCGCGTGTTAACAACTCTACCGAGCCCATTTCACGCATGTACATGCGTACAGGATCTGTAGTTCTGCCAAACTCACTGTCAACAGACGCAAGAGCGGCAACTTCTTCAGCATCTTCGTCATCTGTAGTGACTGCTGCTGAATCGGTAATAAGCGAATCTTCATCAGGTGCAGTTTCATAGACCTGAATGCCCATCTCATTGATCATGCCAATGATGTCTTCAATTTGTTCAGGATCAACAATATCACTGGGCAAGTGATCATTTACCTCGGCATACGTCAGGTATCCCTGCATCTTGCCTTTGGCTATCAGTTGTTTTAGCTGGGACTGTTGCTGTTCTTGATTCATCATTTACTCACTGAATACTCTGCTGAGTACGGTCGTACTTAACAGAGAATTGTACTATAATTTTATATATAACATCAAGCTATTTATTTGCCAACATTTTAACTAACGTCTTTTTCTCTTGCTCATCCAATCCCTGACTTTGCTCCTTGGACCGCAACCTATCGATACCAGCCTCCCTCCCTTGTTTGAGTAAACCATTCAGAGCATCACAAAATACCTCTTCTATCTTGTCATCGGAAACATACAAGTCCAACAATGCCAACGCCTTGATAGATTTTTCTTCAGCGGTATCGCGATAATACTCTATCAAAACAGGGGTGTTGACAGATTTTTTATCTAAAATCACTTGCAGAATATTTTTAAATAACTCGATGCCCCGAAACTCCAGCCCACCCCAATCAATATCCTTTTGCTTAACTATATCAACCAATCCAGGATTTTGCAGCAACAGAGCAATCGCAACTCGTGCCGATGACAACCGATTAGACTCCCGCTGATACTTCCTTTTTGGATTCGATGCAACTGCGTCGACATTACCAAAAGCGTTCAGCGTCTCTAAGCCGGATAATTTTTTAAGACGCGCAAACATCATTTCCCTGAATATGCCTTCCGGCAATTTTTCCAAATATGGCCTGGCCTTACCGATCAATTGCGTCCGCCCCTCCATTTCGGACAGATTCACCCCCCCAGAAACATGCTCAAAAAAGTAATCTGACAACGCCTGAGCAGTCTGCACACGCTCGGTAAACTTATCCAACCCCTCCTCGCGCACCAGCGAATCAGGATCATGGCTTTGCGGCAACATCATAATACGACAAGACCGCCCATCCTTGAGAGTGGAGAAAGCTGATTCCATCACTCTCCAGGCCGCCTCACGACCTGCCCTGTCACCATCAAAACAAAACACCAACTCCGATGAAAACCGGAACAGCAAATCAAGATGCGCTTGTGATGCCGCCGTCCCTAGCGCAGCAACCGCATAATCAATACCAAACTGAGCCAAGGCGATAACATCCATATAACCCTCAACAATCAAAATCCTCTGCGGCTTTGGCTTCTTTTTCAGAAGCTCATACAAACCATAAACTTCCTTGCTTTTATGGAATAGGGACGTTTCTGGAGAATTCAAGTATTTTGGCAACGAATCATCAAGTACCCGCCCACCGAAACCTATAATTCGGGCTCGCTTGTCGCGAATGGGGAACATGATCCTGCCGCGAAAACGGTCATAGGCCTGTCCATCATCTTTACTAACAAGCAATCCGGCCTCTATCAGTAGTTTCTGGCTAAATCGTTCAGCTAAAGCACCCCATTTATCGGGCGCATAGCCCAGCATAAAGTCGCGAGCAACCTCAGCCCTTACTTCCCTGGCTTTCAAGTAATCAACTGCTTTAGGACTAGTTCGCAACTGTTCTACATAAAAAGCTGCCACCTGCCCCATCACCCCATAAAGGCTATTTAAATCATCTTTCCTTGATCCCACCTGATAGGCAACCGGCTCCCGAGGCACATCAATACCAGCAAAAGCCGCCAGATCTTCAACTGCTTCAACAAAATCGAGATGACTAAAATCCATCAGAAAACTGATGGCATTCCCGCTTGCGCCGCAACCAAAGCAATGAAAAAACTGCTTGATACGGTTTACAGAAAAGCTGGGAGTTTTTTCAGCATGAAAAGGGCAGCGGGCAACATAGTTGTTTCCCGTTTTTTTTAGAGGAACGTGCGAATCGATTAAATCGACTATATCAACCCGCACCAAAAGCTCATCAATAAACTCGCGAGGAATTCTACCGGACATAAGTTACCCGGACAAAAACAGGTTATCCAGCTAGTGCGGCCTTAATTTTGACACTGACAATCGACATATCCGCGCGGCCTTGCATTTTTGCTTTCAGCAAGCTCATCACTTTACCCATGTCTTTAAGAGATTCTGCACCCGACTCAATTACCGCATCGTTTACCATAGCATCAATTTCTTCTTCGGCAAGCGCTTGAGGCAGAAAATCCTGAATCACCAGAACTTCAGCCTCTTCAATTGCTACCAAATCATGTCGGCCGGCATCGCCGAACTGTTTGATGGATTCACGACGCTGTTTGAGCATCTTATCAAGCACCAGGATAACCCGATCATTATCGAGTTGGATTCGCTCATCAACTTCAACCTGCTTAATGGCAGCTAAAATTAAACGAATCACCCCTAGCCTTGTTTTATCGCCCCCCTTCATGGAGGCTTTCATATCTTCCTTGATACGATCTGTTAACAAATCCATCACATTAACCTGTGTTACAGTACAGGACGTCCGCGACGTAAATTTTTCAATGCATAACGCTCGCGAGCCAATTTCTTCAAGTGCCTCTTAACCGCAGCCGCGCCTTTACGCTTACGCTCAGCTGTTGGTTTTTCATAAAATTCACGGCGACGCACTTCTGCCAATACACCGGCTTTTTCACAAGCACGCTTAAAACGACGGATTGCAATGTCAAAAGGTTCGTTTTCTTTAATTTTCACTGACGGCATTATTATGATTCCAATTATGTTAATATTTTGTGTGAGGATATTTACTACCCACTGAACAAACAGAACCCTTAATTATACATTCACTTTTATAATTTTCAAAAAATCAATGTACGTTTTAGGCATAGAAACCTCCTGCGATGAGACCGGCGTCGCCATTTATCATGCCAAGCGAGGCCTGATAAATCATTTATTATATAGCCAAGTCGAAATGCACAGCGAATATGGCGGCGTGGTTCCCGAGCTGGCATCGCGCGACCACATCCGCAAATTAATACCACTCATCAAGCAATCGCTACAAGAAAGTCAGCTAAAAAGCACTGATATTAACGGTATCGCCTATACGGCAGGCCCGGGGCTCATGGGCGCTTTATTAGTCGGCGCAGCAACAGCCAGAAGCCTGGCATGGGCATGGCAGATTCCTGCCGTTGCAATACATCACATGGAAGGACATTTGCTTGCACCTATGCTGGAAGAAAACCCGCCGAAATTTCCTTTTGTTGCTTTATTGATTTCCGGCGGACACACTCTGCTAGTGCAAGTCGAAGGGATCGGCCGTTATAAGCTATTAGGTGAGTCACTCGATGATGCAGCGGGTGAGGCTTTTGATAAAACGGCAAAAATGCTGGGCCTTGGTTATCCGGGCGGACCTAAACTATCGGCACTTGCCGAACACGGCAAGCCACAGATTAAGTTTCCGCGTCCTATGACCGACCGACCCGGACTGGATTTTAGCTTTAGCGGTTTAAAAACCTTCACATTAAATACCATTAACGCCTCTGAAAAAAACTGGCAAGATAAATCGAATGTTGCCGCCGCTTTTCAAGAAGCGGTTGCAGAGACGCTTAGCATTAAATGCAAACGCGCTTTACAACAAACCGGCTTGAAAAGATTGGTGGTTGCTGGCGGAGTCAGCGCCAACAAACAAATCCGCGCATCCTTAACTGAACTGGCCGCCAAAGAACAGGCACAAATCTATTTCCCGAGACTGGAATTTTGTACCGATAACGGCGCTATGATTGCTTACGCAGGCTGTCGGCACTTAATGGCCGGACAAAAGCAGGGTCTGGAGATTTTTACCCGCCCGCGCTGGCCGATGAGTGAGTTGTCGTAGCCCATCTTTATCATCCATATTTAAAACACCTTCAATTTCAATTAATTAGAAATCAAAAAACGTCGTAAGGCACTACACGCTCGTAAGGATTGGCGCGCTCAATCAATACGATGGGACGGTCAGGGAAATCTGTCAGCTCGATAATGACATCGGCGGCGAGCAAGGGAGTAATGGGTTTAGGCATAGCATCCTCGGGAAAAGAAAATTTTGGTAGTTCAAAAACCGGAATTAACAGATAACATCCATTTCTATTAATACTGATCATGTGTTTTGGTAAGCGGGCCCAGTGTAACCGATACCAATCGCCCAATGGTATTCACCGAAAATCCAGCCTCAATCATTATTTAACAGCTTATCCTTAAGCTTGCTCACCTTGAGGAATGAAAATAACATACTTGAGCATTTACATTTTTGTGGAGACGGCTTTAGCCGCCCCCCACGATAAATTTATTACGTCCAGGTTATTTAGTTATCGTTCCTGAATTAATATTCTTTAACTTCCAGGGCCTCGTGAGGGGCAATGGCCGATTCAATCTTGCGCCACTTCACGAGTTCCAAAGCGCCATTGGCGCGTTCTACTATGGCGGTGCAACTTTCCACGAAATCCCCCGTGTTGATATACAAAAATCCGTCTATCTCCTTGATTTCAGCGTGATGAATATGTCCGCAAATAACACCATCCAAGCCCTGGTCTTTAAGCGTGCTGACGATACTCTGTTCATAATCGGATATAAACTGAACCACATTCTTGACTTTGAACTTAACAAAGGCAGCAAGGGAGAAGTTTGATTGCATACCAAACCAACGCCTGAATATTCGTAGAAATCGATTGACCCAAAGTAGAAAGTCATAGCCCTCGCTGCCTAGCCGGGCAATCCACTTGTGACATTTGGCAATGGTGTCGTATTCGTCGCCATGGACAACCAGAAATTGCTTCCCGGCGAATGAGGTATGCACATCTGAATTTTTGACGATGATGTCACCAAAGACATAATTGTCGTACTCCCTGACGTTTTCGTCATGGTTGCCGGGTATATAGATAACCTGGGTGCCATGTCTGGCCTTGCGCAGAACTTTTTGAATCACCGTGTTATGATCCCTGGGCCAATACATTTTCTTGGAAAGCGCCCAAAAATCAATAATATCGCCTACCAGGTAAAGCTTTTCACTCTCGTTGTGCTTTAGAAAATCAAGTAAAACATCGGCTTGGCATTGGGTAGATCCCAGATGCAAATCGGAAATCCAGATGGTTCGATAGGTATTATTCATATTCAAACTTTTAACATTGTTTTACAAGATGAGGCGCTTTGTCGACGACTTAACTGATTATTGGGTGCTCACGGCTCGCCAAAGGCATTGAATTGTTTTTACATGACGCATGATCTTGGGTCAATCGTCCAGAAAAATAGTGCGGATCAGAGATCAACATTCGCCACACAGAAAAATGATTTGCCCAAAAAGGTATGCATTTTTAGGATGTTAACAGAAGCAAATGAAAGTTATGTTACAAGCTGGCAAAATGGTCCCACCAAGACAAAATCAAGGTAAAAACTTCGTGTCTTCGTGGTGTTATTGCATTAAGTGGATGCTATGGGTCAGAAAAACACTGCCCTAAGTAGCTGACGTTCTCAGAGTGAAAGTTACCGGGCCGTTATTGATAAGTGATACCTGCATATCCGCGCCAAACTGGCCGAATTGGACATTGGAATAGGTTGATGTTGCGAGGTGCTGCAGATAGCCAAACAGTTGCCGACCTTTTTCCGGTGGCGCAGCTGAAATAAAACTGGGGCGATTACCTTTATGAGTATCCGCTGCTAAAGTGAATTGCGGAACCAGTAACAAACCGCCGTTAATATCTCTCAAACTTAGATTCATGCGGTCATTGTCGTCGGCAAAAATTCGATAATTGAGGATGCGTTCCAGCAAACGTTCGGCATCTTTTTGGGTATCTTCTTTTTCTACAGCAACCAGTGCCATGATACCTGTATCAATCTTGCCTATGTCTTGGTTGTTGACGGTGACTTTTGCGGTGCTTACACGTTGAATTATTGAGATCATAAGTATTCAGCTGTTTCGTTATATTTGGAACATATCAGCGATTATGCAAGCTTAAGTAAAGACAGATCATGCATCAATGCGCATCATAAGTTCCTGCCACAACTCATTGTAGGCATCCATGGATCGGCTTTTATGGATAAAGCCGCCCAATGGCATACGTTCCAGCCCCATACGTTCTATATCACTGGCATAAGGAATAGCGGCATGTAAAATCCCGGGATGACTCTTGACCAAATTTCCCATGATATCCAGGTGCATTTTTTTACGCCGGTCAACCATCGAAAAAAACGGAATAAGCTCCAGACTTTGCAGATTATTATCTTCGATGAATTTTTCCAGTTGCTCCAGCGTTCTTAATGACAGCGTTGTAGGAATAATGGGAGACAATAAAATATCAGACGTTTCAAAAACAGCTTCAGAGAGTAACGAGATATTCGGCGGACAATCCAGAAAAATAAAATCGTACTCTTCCGCTAATGGCTTAAGCAGTTTTTTAAGTTGCTGGGTCGGTTTTTTCTTGGCATCCAGAACCAGATCCAGATTTCTGAATGAAAAATCTGCCGGTAACAAATCCAGGTTTTCAAAATCAGTGCCTTTAATTAGTCCGTCCAGTTCGCGTTTTCCGGCGATTAAATCCTTACTGCCGCCTTTTACCTTGGGCTTGATGCGAAAATAATAGCTGCTGGCCCCTTGTGGATCCAAATCCCAGACCAACGTGCGGTAACCTTCGCAAGCAGAAATAAACGCCAAATTGACTGCGCTTGAGGTCTTACCAACGCCGCCTTTGATGCTGTACAAAGCCACTATCTTCATCGCTGCTCCTGTTTTAATGAACCTGTTTCTAAAATTCGACAAACAAGCTACTGATGTTAGCATTGTAGAAACAAATGAATTCGCCCATGGATCGTGTTCAGTTTCGTATTTTATCTTAAAGTAAGGCCGTAGAGAGACGATTTATCGAGCCAAGTTCTGCATGAACGCAACCGGCTTATAGTTTATAATTAACCTCTTTTTAAAGTTTTCATCGACCAGCGCCCTGTATAACGTTTGGTATCGACTGTCATTGGTTAAAAATATCCCCCATGCAAGAAATAAATCCGATTAAAAATAAAATAGCTGACTTGAAAAGCCGTGGTGATGCCCTTAGGAGGTATCTTTGACTTTGATGTCAAGAGTGAACGCTTGGTTGAAGTTTTACGAGAACTGGAAAATCCCAAGATCTGGGATAATCCCGAACAGGCGCAAGCCTTAGGTAAAGAACGCGGACAACTGGAAGTCATTGTTAATACTATTAATGAGCTGGAACGTGGATTAACAGATGCCGAAGAATTGCTGCTCATGGCAATTGACGAAGATGACGAAGAAACCGTTGATACCGTTGTTGATGATTTGGCCCATTTTGAAAAAAGAGTCGCAAACCTTGAATTCCGCCGCATGTTTTCAGGTGAAATGGATGCCAATAACGCCTTTTTGGATATACAGTCCGGTTCAGGGGGCACCGAAGCGCAAGATTGGGCATCCATCATTGAACGGATGTTTTTACGCTGGGGCGAGCGCAAAGGCTTTAAAACCGAACTCATTGAAGAATCGCAGGGCGATGTGGCAGGCATCAAAAGTGCCACGATCAAGTTTGAAGGTGAATACGCCTTTGGCTGGTTACGCACCGAAACCGGTGTCCATCGCCTGGTCAGAAAATCGCCGTTCGATTCCGGCAATCGCCGTCATACCTCCTTTGCCTCGGTGTTTGTTTCACCGGAAATTGATGACGATATTGATATAGATATTAACCCCGCCGATGTGCGGGTGGATGTTTATCGAGCCAGCGGCGCGGGCGGTCAGCACATCAACAAAACCGAATCCGCCGTGCGTATGACGCATAACCCGACCGGCATTGTCGTGCAATGCCAAAGCGATCGATCACAGCATAAAAACCGCGATACTGCGATGAAGCAATTGAAAGCTAAATTGTATGAACTGGAAATGCGCAAGCGCAGTGAAACAGCTCAGGCCCTGGAAGATACCAAGTCCGATATAGGCTGGGGCAGCCAGATTCGTTCTTATGTTCTGGATCAATCGCGTATTAAGGATTTGCGCACTGGAGTGGAAACGGGCAATACTCAGGCAGTTCTGGATGGTGATCTGGATCAGTTTATTGAGGCTAGTTTAAAGAGTGGGTTGTAGGCTGCATAGACTGAGTACAAACAGGGAATTAACATCACAGGTTTTGTTAAGGCATTATGACAACGAAAGAAAAAATAAAATTGCTCGCTGATCAATATGCGGAACGCTTGAAAAAAGTGATTGATGATCGAGTTGTCGAAATGCAACTCGATGATGTTTCACATTATTTGGTTTACCGTGTTCTTGGTGTCCAAGAAGCGGAAGGACACCTGATTGATGTCTATCAGAACAAAGGCCGATTTCTATACAAATATGCGGGCTCATTTCTTGAGCAGGCTACAAAACTCTGCTTTAAAGATGCATTTCCTCATTCAGATTCATTGCGAATCCCCAATACGCATGGTCTGCGCCCAAAAACATTTGAAATTGATTGCTTGGTTGGAAAAGATGCCCTTGAAATTAAATGGAAAGATGCAACGACTGACGGGGATCACATATCCAAAGAGCATACACGCATTAAAGTGATTTCTGATGCAGGTTACACACCCATCCGTGTCATGTTTTACTATCCTAACCGTACTCAGGCTATTCGTATTCAAGAAACGCTAAAAACACTTTATCAGGGCGTTGGTGGAGAATATTATTGCGGGGAAGCAGCATGGAACTATGTAAGTCAAAAGACAGCTATTAATCTCATGGATATTCTCGAAGAAATTGCTGTTGAACGAACTGAGTCAGCATCATGAGCCAGATGTCCAGTGAAGTGATACTTAACGATTGCCTTGATGCAATGAAAAAAATGCAGAGTTCTACGATTGATATGGTGTATCTTGACCCGCCATTTTTTACCAATCGGCATCATTCGGCAATTAATCGAGACAGAACTCAGAAATACAGTTTTAGTGATGTTTGGAATGGACTCAGTGAATACGCCGAATTCATGGAAGATAGACTAAGGCAGATTCATCGGCTTTTAAAAGATACTGGCTCAATATTTGTCCATTGTGACAAAAGCAGTAATTTTTTGTTGCGCGGCTTATTAAATGACGTATTTGGTGAGGATCAATTCAGATCAGAAATCATTTGGACTTACCGCCGTTGGTCGAATTCTGCAAAGGGATTGATGCCAGCGCACCAAACTATTTTCTTCTACTCCAAGACAGGGCAATTCAAGTTCAACCGCATTTATTGTCCCTATTCTGAAACAACAAATGTTGATCAAATTTTGCAGCTTCGCGCCAGGGATGAATTCGGAATTTCTTCTTATGCCACTAATGAGGATGGTGAAAATGTCTATGGTGGTATAAAGAAAGGAGTTCCTCTTAGCGACGTTTGGGAAGTTCCTTTTCTCAATCCAAAGGCCAAAGAAAGAACGGGGTATCCCACTCAGAAACCCGTGTTACTTCTTGAGAGGGTTGTAGAAATTTCTACTGAACCCGGGGATTTGGTGCTTGATCCGTTTTGTGGAAGCGGAACAACTCTAGTGGCGGCAAAAATCCTTGGCAGGCGTTCAATTGGTATGGATTGTTCTGAGGAAGCTGTAAATTTAGCGCAGCGTAGATTAGTCTCACTCGAAAAAACTGAATCGGCATTGATGAAAAAAGGGCGTGCCGCTTATGTCAATGTCGACAGTGAAGCATTGGCACTTTTGGGGGGCTTGGATATAGTGCCGGTTCAGCGCAATGCCGGAATTGACGCATTTTTAAAGGTTTCGATTGGAAATTCACCTGTTCCTATCAGGGTTCAGAGGCAAGACGAACATCTTTTTGACGCAGCAAACAAATTGGCTAAAGCCTCTCAATCCAAGAATGCTATACGCGCTATTTTAGTCCGAACACATGAAGATAACACCCTGTTTTCCGAGATTGTATTGCCGGAGAATATCGTGCTGGTAGATGCAACTGCATTTCAGGTTAATCATACAATATCAAAATTGATTGCTAACTTTGTAATTGCGCATACAGCCACTGAAGAAACCTCACTTAGCCATGCCGGGAGTGTATAGCTGAACGACAGTATTCTAAACATTAAATAGCCTGACAAGGGATTTCAGCTTCCGCTGAGTTGCATATCAAAACCTAATGAATAGGGAATGGATGCACAAACATACTAATTACCACTTTCAAATTTATGTCAGAAATACAACAAGACGAACAAGAACAAATCAAGCAACGCCGCAGCAAATTAAACGAGTTGCGCGAAAATGGCGGCATTGCCTTCCCTACCGATTTTCGCCGCAATGTGGTTGCCGGTGAACTCTTGGCCGAATATGGCGAAAAGTCCAAGGAAGAATTGGAAGCCGAACCGGTACGGGTAAAACTGGCGGGCAGAATGATGACCCGCCGCGTGATGGGCAAGGCCAGTTTTGCGCATATTCAGGACATGTCCGGCAAAATCCAGCTTTATGTGACTCGCGACGCCTTGCCTGAAGGGTTTTATAACGAGCAGTTCAAAAAG
The DNA here is from genome assembly GCA_963849195.1 of uncultured Gammaproteobacteria bacterium. GTDB lineage: Bacteria > Pseudomonadota > Gammaproteobacteria > Methylococcales > Methylomonadaceae > Methylobacter_C. The sequence goes on along the minus strand of CAWKGQ010000005.1, from coordinate 23,167 downwards.
TGGGATATTGGTGACATTATTGGCGCTGAAGGCGTGTTGTTTATCACCCAGACCGGTGAACTGAGTGTTAAGGTAGACGATATTCGTTTGCTGACCAAAGCCTTGCGCCCCTTGCCTGAAAAGTTTCATGGTATTGCCGATCAGGAAATCAAATACCGACAGCGCTATCTGGATTTGATCATGAGCGAGCAATCGCGCAATACCTTCTTAATACGTTCAAAGATCGTTGCCTATATCCGCCAGTTCCTGATTGATCGCCAATTTCTGGAAGTTGAAACGCCCATGATGCAGGTCATTCCAGGAGGAGCAACGGCGCGTCCTTTTAGCACCTATCATAATGCGCTGGATATGGATATGTTCTTGCGCATTGCTCCTGAGTTGTATTTAAAACGGCTGGTTGTGGGTGGTTTTGAACGGGTCTTTGAAATTAACCGCAACTTTCGAAATGAAGGTTTATCGACGCGCCATAATCCTGAATTTACCATGTTGGAGTTTTATCAGGCTTACGCGGAATATCACGATTTAATGGATTTAACCGAAGCAATGCTGCGCGGTGTTGCTGAAGAAGTTGTGGGTCAAACGATGGTGACTTATCAGGGCGAGCAATACGATTTCGGCAAGCCGTTTGAGCGGATGACGGTGGTTGAGTCAATCCTGCACTTTAATCCTACGCTTTCCGCCAGTGATCTTGAAAGCCGCGAGGCGGCCGTTAAGGTCGCTGAAAGTCTGCGTATTCCTGTCAAAGAAGGTTACGGGCTAGGTAAAGTACAAATCGAGATTTTTGAAAAAACGGTGGAAAGCCGCTTGATGAATCCTACCTTCATTACCGCTTATCCTGTTGAAGTGTCACCACTGGCACGGCGTAATGATGAGAACCCGCATGTGACGGATCGTTTTGAATTCTTTGTCGGCGGCCGCGAAATTGCCAACGGCTTTACCGAATTGAATGATGCCGAAGATCAAGCCGCACGCTTTCAAAAACAGGTGGAAGAAAAAGAAGCCGGTGATGATGAAGCCATGCACTTTGATGCGGATTATATTGTCGCTCTGGAACACGGTATGCCGCCCACAGCGGGCGAAGGCATCGGTATCGACCGTTTGGTGATGTTGTTTACCGATGCGCCTTCAATTCGTGATGTATTGCTGTTCCCGCATATGAGACCCAAAAGCTAAAACCAAGAAGCCGAGTGCCTTTTTCCAGGTCATTGCTGCAATAGCCCCCTGTATCCTACCCATTCCTCCAAGGAGGGAATATATGTTTGTCACGGTTATTGCCCACTTTTCCAAATGGACAGCAATAACCAGACGCCACCTATCGTGGCAAACATGTAGCCCAGGAACCCGAATGCAGGTAAGCCGAATAATTCCGGTCCGCCTGATACCGTCATGATGATGGACGAACCAATAATAAGCGCGGCTGTCACTATACCCATGGTTAACCGGCTAATGGCATTATCCATACTATTAACATAGTGATCGAGACGCCTGACGGTAATGTCAACCTGGATGGCGCCTTTTCTGGATGCGCGCAACAGTTTACGCAGGTCTTTTGGAAAACTTGACAAAAGATCGGCGACGCTAATCAGGTTACGCCATCCCCGTTTGGCAATAGCCTCCGGTTTGTAACGCTCCATCATGATTTTCTGAATATAAGGGGCGGCAAAAACCAGGGTATTAAAATCCGGATTAAGGTGTCTGCCGAGACCATCCAGGGTAATATAAGCCTTGATTAACAAGGCGAGATCGGCAGGCAGCATCAGCTTATGATCTCTTAATAACGCCATCAGATCACTCATCATGACGGTAAGACTTAAATCTTTTAGCGATAGCGAGCTATATTGATCGACAAAGGCTTCTATCTCAATAGTAAGCACTTGTTCGTCGGTATATATATTGTCTGACCAGTCTTCAAGTATCTCGGCTACTTTAGTCGGAAGGTGATTGATCATGCCATACAGCAAACTGACAACCTGCTCCCGACGCTCTTCAGTCAATCGGCCAACCATACCGAAATCGATAAATGCCAGTTTATTATCCGGCAGATAAAACACATTTCCAGGATGTGGGTCGGCATGAAAAAAGCCATCTTCCATAATCATCTGAATGACTGCCCTGGTGCCGCGATCAGCCAGCATTTTTCTATCCAGTCCCGCTTTTTCCACAGCCGCAAGATCACGACCCTGAATCCCTTGAATATACTCCTGCACATTGAGCCTTTCACCTGTCCATTGCCAATACACAATAGGAATCCTGATATTGAGATCATCGGCTAAATTTGCGGCTACCCGTTCGGCGTTTCTACACTCGGCAGCGAGATCGAGTTCCCGGCGTAATGATTGGTTAAACTGACGGAGGATTTCCTTCGGATGAAAGCGACGAATCTCGGGTGATTCAGATTCAGCAATATCAACAATACGTTGTAAAAGGCGTAAATCGGCTTCAATAATTTTGCGCAAACCGGGTCTGCGAATTTTTAAAATAACCGGCGTTCCGTCCTTAAGTACGGCTTTATGAACCTGGGCAATTGAAGCGGCTGCAAGGGGTTTCCTTTCGACTTCCGAAAAAAAATCATCAATACTGCCGCCAAGATCTTCTTCAAGCTGGGGTAGCAACTCTTCAAAGGGTACGGGAGGAGCCTGATCCTGAAGTTTTTCAAACTCGGCAATATATTGAGGCGGGAATAAATCAACACGCGTGGCAAGGATTTGTCCCAATTTGATGAATGTAGGCCCCAAGTCCTCTAGCGCTCGACGTATGCGTTGCGGCGTGTCGAGTTTGATATATTCTTCTGTTTGTTGCCAATGCAGCGCTCTGCCTGCGCGTTCCAATGCTTTGCCCATCCCCAAGCCACGAACAAAGCTGCCAAAACCATAGCGGATTAATACGGAGGCAATATCATGAACCCTACCCAGATCCCTGGCCGCGTTTAACACCTCCCACAACATAGTGTGCTGCTGACCTTTATTTTTTGGAACTTGATGACTGAAGACTTTCTGCGATACCCAATAAAATACCACTGCCTATTTGCGCTAAAGTGGATGCAGCAGCTACCGTATTGGATACAATCATGTGTTTACTTATCTGCGGCAAGTCTTTCAGCGCTTCCAGAGCAATTAAAGCTTGTTTGCCAACTGCCGTTCCGCTTTGCCCGGTATGGGCGATAAAGTCACTAACAATGTCGGAAACAACCTGATTGCTGCCTTTGGCTATTTTCTCCAAAGTACCTAGAAAGGACCCCTCCATATCTTGTAAATCTTTGATTGCATGATTAAAATCATGTTCAGAATAATCAGCAACTCGAGAAGCCGCCTCTTCAATAGCCAATTTTGAGGCTTCTGCCGCCATCGCCAAAGCATCATCCAATGCCGTGGCCGCCTGCATAAAAACATCTTTGGCATGCTCACCCTGAATAGTCATGCCCTCATTAATGCCATTACCGACTGCTTCAGTAACACTTTTGATATTTTCCATATCCAACTGCCGTTTCGTCAGTGCTGTTAGGGTAATGTCTTTAATTTGTTGATGAATATCAGTTCCCGATTTAATCGCTGCTCGGACTGCATCTTTAACATCTTGTTGGTCTTTGTCGGTCATAATCGTTCTCCCGTCAATTTTTAAAAAAAGGAAAGTACGCTGAATGTAATAGCCTAAAAATATCATCGATCAGGCTTGCAAACATTATCTTGTTCAATTCAACAAATCATCTAAAAACAGACTAAATCATAAAATAATTTCTATATCATGTAGCTATATAACTTTATTGATTACTTTCCTTTCCGCTTGGTTAAGAAATATTCCTGGCGAAAAATTGATTAATCCGATAAATGCTTTTATTTTTTGTCGACTAGATTGAACGGTACTTGGGCGAGCCGTTTGATTTATCTAATTCACAAATGAGTCTGGTGCATTTTTTCCGCGCCGATGCCGGCGCATACAGAAAATCGTTATAGGCTAAATTCTCTTTGTCAGCCTGATCCAGTTTTTTTCTTTCTGCAAGCCAACGTCTCTGAAAATAGTCAAGGAAAAGGTCTGGCATGTTCCATTTTTCTGACTCAAAAGAGTAACTGGTATCGCATTTGAGTTCAGACTGCCAGTGTAAATAGGGCATTCTTCCAACCGGCTCGGACAGGTAAAAGCTGTTATAAATTTCAACGAATTTTGCTTTATTACGAAGAATAATGAGTAGCGGTATGTTTGGCAATGCGTCATAGACGAAAACGCCCAATGAACCTTCATCCCGTTCGTTGATACGGCCTGCTATATCCTCAAGAGAGGCCAAAAACAGCCGGTCATATCCTCTAAACTCCTCCACGCTATAGCCTATTATTTCACTCGCACAGAGGTCTGAAATCGGGCAATCCTTCAGAATAAGCATCCTGAAATGGACGCCTTTTTTAATTGCATGTTCAAATTCCCTGCAATGATGTTTATAGCGGGGATCAAAGGTAATTAACCAGTAAACATAATCGCCGGAATATAAACCGTGCATAATTTCAGAAAAATCCAGTTCCTTGTTGGTTATCCCTAAAAAACCTCGTGTTTTGGCATTTATAACCGTTCCGTCAATATACTTTGTCAGTACGTTCTGAAACATCTTCTCGGTTTCTTTGCGTTCTTCAGTAGCAATTATCCAATGATGAAAAAAGCCAACCGAAATCACAACCGATGTGAATAAACCAAACTCGGAGATAATTTTTACCAGCCACACATACTCCTTACCTTCAAGATCAGCCGCCAAGACCCCAAAAACCTTGTAAACGGTAAATCCACCAAAAATCAGAACCAGTGCGAAAAGCCATTTCAGAATATTAATATTTGATGTCATAGCTATTTCTCCTATGAATCCTCTATGACAATAAATAGTCCAAAATGTTCTATGTTTTACTTTCTCATAAACGACAGCATTCCGAAGTACGTATCTTTAAAAATTAACCATTCAGCCTACCTGTTTCTGGAATACGACGAATTATCACTTGACTGACATGAGTTTGCGTGTCGCTCAACTTCCGCCTTTAACCCTGGATTTCAAGTGCTCAGCAAGACGTTTCATGGCCGAAGAAGCATCATCAGACGAGAGATGGACATTAATAATGCTAGGCATGGTTTGGGTGTTCAGGGAATTAATGAGCGCCGTTTCAAACGCTTCTTCCGTAGCGGCATCGTACCCGTTTAAGGGACCAAAGACTTCACCCAACCGGTCGAAACGCCAACTACTGATATTATTGAAAGGGCCTTCAAGGATGCACCGTTCGGTACTGTAACCGCCATTGTTAAAAACCACCACAATCGGATTCAAGCCAAGGTAAGCGTGTGTTGAAAGCTCAGTGCCGGTCATTTGAAAAGCGCCATCCCCGACCAGAATAAGGACGCGATGGTTAGGCCGGGCAATTTGTGCACCGAGAGCTGCAGGCAAGGCAAACCCCATACTGGTATAGAAACTGGATGCCAAGAATTCACTTTGGTCATGTACTCGTAAATCGATAGCAGCAAACAGGCAATCTCCGACATCACAAACGACGATCATATCCGGGCTAAGCGCTTTATTGAGCCGTTCGATCAAGCGGGCAGTAGTCATAGGCCGGTTCGATTCGGGAAACTTACTTGATTCCAATGCTACAGGCGCCGATAAGAAGCCTTCGCGACCGGTTTTGACTGAGCCCACCAGGGCTGTTAAAAAATCGGCTAAAGCGACGCGAGGATAGCGGTGGGCGCTTATCACAACCTCATCCAGAGATGCGCGGATCATATGATGGGGATCAAGTTTTGCGGTATAGATGCCGGTATCTACGTCATTCAGAGTAACGCCCAGCATGAGGAATAAATCGGATTGCTCCACCATGTAGCGTGCATTCTCCGAACTCATTGCTCCTTCATAAATGCCGAGATAGGCTGGATGCCGCTCCGCAATGACTGACTTACCTGATAATGTGGCTACAACCGGTAAGCGCCCGCGTTCAACAAGTTCGACCAAAGCCCCCTGAAGTCCGCGCCGGTGTAACTCAACACCCGCAATAATCATAGGCGAAACCGACTTAGCCATAAGCTCCGTAGTCTCGGCTATCGCTTCCGATAAAGCAATCTCATCGCTGGCAAACTGCTCCATGGCCTCGGCCGGCATCGGATACCCTTCAACCATGACCAGGTCGCGAGGAATTTCTATGTAGACCGGTTTACAAAACCGGCGAGCGGCAGCAATTGCATGGTCTATCTGGCGAAAAGCTATCACAGGATCATTGAGCACCACGGTTGCGCAGGTAATGCGTTCAAAAATTTCGCGCTGGAATGTAAAAGGACCGAAACGGTGATGAAGTAATGGATCATCTCTTTGTTCAAGCACGCCAGGGGCGCCGCTGATGACTATCACAGGCGAGGACTCCGCATAGGCGCCGGCAATCGCATTTACCGTACTTAGAGCCCCTACGCCGTAGGTCACTGCCAATGCCCCCATTCCCAGACAGCGTGCATAACCGTCAGCTGCAAAGGCGGCGGAATCTTCCCGCGTAGTACCGATATGCTGAATGGGGCTTTTGATCATCAGATCATAAAAGCCGAGTATATAATCTCCCGGAACGCCAAAGATATGCTTAACACCTGCATCATGTAAGCGCTTGAGGAGGTATTGTCCAATAGTATCGAACTTGTTGCTCATAACGATTTATCCTTTGGAAAAGTACTAATCAAGCAAATTAATAAGCGGGGCAGATTTTCCAGTCAAACGATAAAACCAAAAACAGATTGGAATTTTTAATTACATTTTTGCAAACATTACACCTTACCGATCTTAATGGGCAAGAAATTTTGTAGGCGTTGGTGCATGGATAAATTTCTCATAAAAAGGGTCTAATGTCGACTGAAAAGCCAAAACAATCAAAAAACGCCATCCTTTCAACCTATGTCTTTATATTCCGCTCTTTGTTTTATTCAGGTTATGTCCATTAAGAGGGTTTGAGCTCAAAAGAGAGGTTTCTGTTATGAATAACTATGATCCATTTGTTGCGCATCAATTATTGAATCTTGAGCGCACGGGCTCGGTTTCTTACTACCGTCTATCTCAACTTGAGAATGTTGGTAGGGCAAACATTTCCAAACTGCCGTATACGATAAAAATCCTGCTGGAGTCTTTATTGCGTAATTGCGACGGCCTTGCGATTACACAGGATCATGTTTTAAGCCTCGCCAACTGGCAACCACACGGCATCAGGCAAGAAATCCCCTACAAACCGGCCCGAGTGGTGCTACAGGATTTTACCGGAGTGCCTGCAATTGTCGACTTGGCGGCAATGCGTGATGCCATGAAACAACTCGGTGGCGATCCGAAAAAAATCAATCCTTTTATTCCCTGTGACCTGGTCATTGATCACTCGGTACAGGTGGATTATTTCGGCAAAGCCAATGCCCTGTTGTTAAATGAAACCATCGAGTTTCAAAGAAATGCCGAAAGATATGAGTTTCTGAAATGGGGGCAAGCCGCTTTTCAAAATCTCCGCGTAGTTCCTCCTTCTACCGGTATCGTCCATCAAGTCAATCTTGAATATCTTTCGCAAGTTGTTTTCCACAATAAGGCTAACAACGTCTGCTATCCCGACAGCTGTGTCGGCACTGATTCACATACGCCGATGGTTAATGGTCTGGGCGTTCTTGCGTGGGGTGTCGGTGGCATTGAGGCCGAAGCCGTAATGCTGGATCAGCCGATTTATATGCTGATTCCGGATGTCGTTGGTATTAAATTGACCGGTATGCTGCCGCCGGGGGTCACCGCGACTGATCTCGTGCTACGCATTACAGAACTATGCAGAAACTTTGGCGTGGTGGGGAAATTCGTTGAATTTTATGGTCCCGGACTGGCAAATTTGAGTATTCCCGATCGGGCTACTATCAGTAATATGGCTCCCGAGCAAGGTTCGACAGTGAGTTACTTTCCTGTTGACGACGAGACTCTCAAGTATATGCGTCTGACCGGACGCAGCGCAGAGCAAATCGAACTCACCGAACGTTACGCCAAGGAACAGGGCTTATTTCGCACCGACAATTCGCCGGACCCTGAATTTACCCAAGTCATGGAAGTTGATCTAGGCACAACTGAGCCTGCGCTGGCAGGACCCAAGCGTCCGCAAGACAGAATTCCACTCAGCCAGGTAGGGCCAACCTACAGGCAAACACTCACAGCACCCCTTGGGAAACAAGGGTATGGGGCTTTCCGATCATGACCTGGAACGCAGCGGCGTCGTGTCGAGTAAGGGGGCGAGTGAGACAATCACGCATGGCGCCGTCGTCATTGCAGCGATTACATCCTGCACAAATACCAGTAATCCTACAGTGATGCTCGGTGCCGGTCTCGTTGCCAAAAAAGCCGTAGAGCGGGGTTTGAAAGTCAAAAACTATGTAAAAACCTCGCTGGCCCCCGGCTCACTGGTGGTCACGGAGTATTTAAAAAAGTCTGGGCTACTTAGCTTTCTGGAACAACTTGGCTTCTATCTCGTAGGCTATGGCTGTACCACCTGCATTGGCAATTCCGGTCCACTTGATGAAGCCGTTGAAAAAGCGATAGTGGAAAATGATCTGGTCGTTTCGGCGGTGCTGTCGGGAAACAGAAATTTTGAAGGACGCGTGCATCCACTCACCAAGACCAATTATCTTGCATCGCCACCGCTGGTTGTTGTTTACGCGCTTGCAGGTTCGACAGCACTGGACATTACCACTGAACCTATAGGCTTGGGTAAGGATGGAAATCCGGTGTATCTGAAAGACATCTGGCCTACCAACGACGAAATAACTGCAGCGATAAACCAATTTGTAACTCCCGGGATGTTTCAGGAGCGATATGCGGATGTTTTTACCGGCACTAAAGCATGGCAGATGGTTGAAGTTACCGGCTCCGAACTGTATGCGTGGAACGAAAATTCCACATATATCAGGAAACCGCCTTTCTTTGAAGGCTTGACCACCGGTCAGCAAGCGATAGTTCCTCTTACCGGCATGCAGGTGCTGGCCCTGTTCGGGGATTCTGTTACCACGGATCACATTTCACCGGCCGGTCAAATCGCACCAGGCTCTCCGGCCGCGTTATACCTGATTGATAAAGGCATAGAGCGAAAAGACTGGAACAGTTATGGTTCACGTCGAGGTAACGATCAGGTGATGTGCAGAGGAACCTTTGCCAACATCCGCATCCATAACCAGCTGGTTCCAGGTAGTGAAGGCAATGTTACGATCTATCATCCAACCGGGGAACAAATGACTATTTTTGACGCAGCGATGAAATATCGGGATGCCGGCATACCACTGTGCATCCTGGCAGGAAAAGAATACGGCTCCGGCTCATCCCGAGACTGGGCAGCGAAAGGACCCTTTATGCAAGGTGTAAAAGCGATAATCGCCGAGAGTTACGAAAGAATTCACCGCAGTAATCTCATCGGTATGGGCATATTACCCCTGCAACTTATGAACGGTGAATCAGTCAAAACCTTGAAATTAACCGGAACAGAAACATTCAACATAGATATTTCCGACACCACCGTACCCCAACAGGAAATTATCGTTTCAGCAACGGCGCCTGATGGAACCATCACAACCTTTAAGGCGATAAGCCGTATCGATACCCCGATTGAAATTCAATATTACCGGGATGGAGGCATTCTCAGGACAGTTTTAAAGAAATTAGTGTGATTTTGAAGTCTTCATAACCGGACGAAGTATGTACCCGGTCCGCAGGGTTCCTCTTATAGTTCAATGATAGCCATACGTTCTGGATTGGGCTACAAACCCCGTCTCGCATGAAGATGGGCAAGGAAAGCAGGTAACCGACGAATAGAAGCAGCGCAGGCAGGCCATCACAATGGCCTGCCTGCGTGGCGCATCTAATAGCCCTATCGATTTACCTTGATGGTGTAAGAGCCAGTACCGCGAGTCTTATTGTAATGCCGGATTTGGACGAAATATTGACCAGCGATCAGGTTTCTGACTATTCTGGAATTCAGCCCGACGCCGGCATCATCATCCTCGGCGATGAGTTTAGTTTGGCTATTGGGGCCGAACAGCTTCATCACCACATCGGTCTGCCCTCCCGTCTCAATAACATGACGGCCGCTTGTCTTCACGGTGAACGTGAACAAGTCTTCCTCGCCAGGCTTGCCTATCGATGCCGACGTGGGTGCTGCATTGATGACCAGTTCGACCGCCAGAACAGGTATGCGCGGATAGGCATCTTTGCTGGCGATAAAAGTCTTTTCTAACGCCGATAAGACATCATTGGCTTTGGTGCCTATGCCGCTTTTGACCCAACTACCGGGGAAGAAATAGAGCATGATTGAGTCGGGATCGAAATTTGTCCCCCTGATCTGATCTACCGCGTACTTATCGAGGACGTTGTGTCTAATCTCCTCCACTGTCCAATTATTGGGCGGCCCGCTTAAGTCGCGGATAACCACCTCTTCATTCCACTCGATCCCGCCTCTCGGATTCTGGTGTTCATGCGCGAGGCCGATCGTGTGGCCAAACTCGTGGGCAGCCGTGCCACCGTCGAGAAAGCCAAGATTCATTGTCGGCTCATTGCGCGGAATACCTTGGCAGTCGGTGCCGATATACGACCATGCTCCATCCGAGGAATTGAAGGCGATGCGAATCTCGGCGTCCGGCGCGTTATTGAAATCGAACGTCAAATTCGCGTGCTGAGTCCACCACTGCGCTTGCTCCTTGACGAGCGCTTGCTGGGCAGGGTTTCCGCCCATGAATCGCACACGGAGTTTCGATCCGTTGACCCACATCTTCCTAAACACGAAGACCGCTCGCGATGGTCCTGTACCCATACTAATAGTCTGTTGCGGCAACATTAATGCTTGTTCGCGTGGCAGCAGCCTGTCGTGACATATTTTTACATTTTCGTACATGGTTATCTCCTTACATCAAAAAAAGCCGAAATATCGGCAGTGGGTGATGACAGCCTCATTCACGCTCGGGTGAATGTTCCTGGGTATCGGGCGAGGAAGGCTGACCGTCCTTCGCCCTGGAATCGTTGGAGCCCAATTTCTTGATTTGTGATTCGGACACTTCGAACGAAGCGTCGGCTTGGACTGTTTCTCCCCGCTCGATGTCTCTGTCTGAAATCGTCTTGACCTTGGCGAGCCGTCCAGAGGGCTGCACATCACCTTTGGTTTCGTCATAAAGATCGAACCACGGCAGTCCGTATTCGGTATAGGTCTTTGCATCAATGGGCGTCGGCGGCAGATTAAGCCCGGTGATCGCAAAAAACTCCGTGCTGTTGATGATGTGGATGAAAATCCGCCCGTAGTTGTCCTGATCCCAGGCCTCGATGCCATAGGGATCGTGATAAATCTTCTGCTTCATTGCGCCGCCGGCGCCAAGCCCCATCGACGCGATCCCGCCCGGTTTCAGCATGCCGGTACGAATGGGACCAGTATCGGGCTTGATCGGCGGCCTCTCCGGGAATCTTCCGGGCTTAGGCTCGTAGACTGTGATCTGAATACCGCCAAAAGTCTCCGCGCCGGTCATTGAGGCTTCGACCGTGTAACCAAGTCCCAACGGCATTGCTACGAACTGCCTGATCAATCCCTGCCCGGTATGGACACCGTCGAGCCAAGGTTGCTCAGGGCAGACGACATAATCCTGATGATCAGCATGAAGCGCTTTGTCGTCAAGGTCACCGGAGATCGCGTTAACCCTTCCGACTGCGATTTTCACAGCATTCGGTTTCCAGGGTGCCGCGTGGAATCCAAGCCATAACGCCTCTCTCTGGTACATCGGAATAAATGCTCCACCGCGTTCGCGCCAAAGTGGTGGCACAATGTCTAGGTAATCCTCCACTTTCAGAACAGGGAACCTGCCGAGGCCGGGAGGCAGCGGATAGGCGCGCCCATCATCGGGGATACGCAGCGTGCGTTGAAAGGTGACGGCAAACCGCTCGCCGATACTTATCATTTCTTTGTCAATGGTTACGTTAAGCATGGTTTATCATCTCTGAATGGAGTAAGTATGCTGCTTTATCCTTCTTGTTGCCGTTAGCGAATTATTCGATAAACGGCGCTGGAATGGTTCAAACGGAGCGTATAACCGGCCGACAATAAAACACAGCCTTGTTGCCAGTCCGATTCGATGCGAATGTTAGGCGGTTACTCTCTCTTTTGGTTAGGGGGGCCCCTAAGTTGGAGTTGATCTTCTGGTTACTTTATTTGATATTGTTTCTTGTTTACTCACTAATTACAATTCGTATAAATACCTATATACACTAACTCGAAGAATCGGAGGCTTTGGTATTCCAGGCCTTGGCTACAAAACAGAAGTCGAGCCGGGTAGATCAGGTATGGTTTTTATGCCCGACATTCCAAAGGTTAAATTCGGCAACGACTTCTGGATTTACCCTTGTGTCCCTCACTTCATTGAGAACCGAAACGTCGGCTGCGAAAAACTGTTGCCCGGCTACTTGACAACAGTTTCAGGAACAGAGCAAGTATCATCAGCGAAGTACATTAAACTGATGTTATGCTTAGTCCTTACCGATAATTTACAAAAACTATAGGGTAAGACAATGACCAAAAACACTCGCAAAAAAACTTATACCTGCCCCATGCACCCGGAAGTTCGCCAGGAAAATCCTGGAAACTGTCCCAAATGCGGAATGTCCCTTGAGCAGGTGGAAAGCAAGGCTGTCGAAATTCGTACTGAATATGTATGTCCGATGCATCCTGAAATCATCCGCAGTGAACCGGGCTCCTGCCCCAAATGCGGCATGTCTCTGGAACCCCGAGACGTTGCAGCGGAGGATGTGGAAAACCGGGAGCTCACCGATATGACCCGAAGATTTTGGGTCAGTACCGCGCTGTCGATTCCCGTGTTCATTTTGGCGATGGCCCATGACCTGATACCGGACTTGATTACCGGCTCTTTCTTCGCCCACCAGTTGCAATGGATTGAATTCACTTTAGCCACACCGGTCGTTTTGTGGGGCGGCTGGCCTTTTTTTCAGCGCGGCTGGCGTTCCGTCATCACTGCCAATTTAAACATGTTTACCCTGATCGCATTGGGAATCGGCGTCGCTTGGGGTTACAGCGTGGTGGCAACGGTTGCGCCGGGGATTTTCCCCCCAACCCTGCGCAACTCAAACGGCATGGTGGCCGTCTATTTCGAGGCCGCCGCAGTTATTACTGCCCTGGTGTTGCTGGGTCAAGTTCTGGAATTACGGGCTAGAAGCAGCACCAGCCAGGCTATCAAAATGCTGCTGGAGCTGGCGCCGAAAACAGCGCGCCGGGTCCATGCCGATGGCAAGGAAGAGGATATTCCCCTTGAACAGGTACAAGCAGGCGATGTGTTACGCGTCCGGCCTGGCGAAAAAGTCCCTGTTGACGGAGTCGTGCAGCAAGGTTATAGCAGCGTCGATGAATCCATGATCACCGGCGAAGCTATTCCGGTAGAAAAAATCGCAGGCGATCGTCTGATAGGCGCCACCGTCAACAGTACCGGTAGTCTGCTGATGCTCGCCGAGAAGGTTGGTGGCGAAACGCTGCTGGCCCAAATCGTGAGAATGGTCAGCGAAGCACAGCGCAGCCGGGCGCCGATCCAGAAACTGGCGGATGTGGTTGCGGCCTGGTTTGTACCGGCCGTGATGATAATTGCCATCATTACATTGATCGTCTGGTGGCAGTGGGGACCGGAACCGCGCTTGGCTCATGCCATTGTTAATGCGGTTGCCGTGCTCATCATTGCTTGTCCGTGCGCGCTCGGTCTTGCCACGCCGATGTCGATTATGGTCGGTACCGGCAAGGGCGCTCAGCTCGGAGTATTAATTAAAAATGCCGAAGCGCTGGAGATCATGGAAAAAATAGATATATTAGTGATCGACAAAACCGGCACGCTGACCGAGGGCAAACCCCGTCTTATGTCAGTGATAGCCAGCAAAAATTTTACCGAGGAAGACGTGCTCACTCTTGGCGCAGGCCTGGAACGAGCCAGCGAACACCCGCTTGCCGCAGCCATTGTTAAAGGTGCTGAAGAAAGAGGCATTCAGCTGACTGCCGGTGAACAATTTGAATCGGTAACCGGCCAAGGTGTCAGGGGCAGGATTTTAGAGCGCCAGGTTGCGCTGGGTAATGCCAAATTGATGGAAGCGCATAATATTGATACAACGCCTCTACAAAAACAGGCTGACGAGCTTCGTCTGGCAGGACAGACCGTCATGTTTGTTGCCGTGAACGGTAAGCTCGGCGGATTTATCAGTGTCGCCGATCCCATCAAATCGTCAACACCTGAAGCGCTGAAAGCCCTGCACGATGCAGGTATAAAAGTCGTCATGCTGACCGGTGATAATAAAACCACGGCCAATGCTGTAGCAAAAAAACTCGGCATAGACCGGGTTAAAGCGGAAGTATTACCCGAACAGAAAACCGAAATCGTTAAACAATTACAGTCCGAAGGCCATATCGTGGCAATGGCGGGGGATGGTATCAACGATGCACCGGCATTGGCACAGGCACACGTAGGCATTGCCATGGGTACGGGCACCGATGTCGCCATGGAAAGTGCGGGGATTACGCTGGTCAAAGGCGATCTGCGTGGAATCGCCCGGTCACGGCTCCTAAGTCAGGCTACCATGAGTAATATTCGCCAGAACCTGTTCTTTGCTTTCATTTACAACGCCCTCGGCATTCCCGTTGCCGCCGGCGTACTGTATCCCTTCTTCGGCATTTTGCTGTCACCGATGATTGCAGCGGCGGCGATGAGTTTTAGTTCGGTTTCAGTCATCACGAATGCGCTGCGGCTGAGAAGATTATCGCTTTAACCGTCTGTTCAGTCTAAGCCGCCGGTTAACCTGCCAATGATAGATTCCAGCGAGCAACGGACGAATCAGCGGCATCTCGATTAACCAGGTTAGAGGTCTCAGCAAAGGCACTTTACTCATCAGCAAGATATGTGTATTCATTCCGGAAAGAATCTGCTGATTCTCATCTTTGACATGCAGTTTGGTTAATGCTTTGTGGGGGGCATACCGATTATACTCAGCTGCTCTTCCTGGCCGGTTATCCATCCAGCAAACATTTTCGCCAGCTTTATCCGCGAGTTTTTTATAATTTAGCCTATCTGACGCATTCACGCCCCAGAAAATCTAGCGCTTATGAGCGGGAGAGTCGCAATTTTTGCGAAAGCTTTTTTGGGCATTCCTGCCCAACAAGCGGCAAAAATCACGCGACCGCTAATGCCTGCGGCTGCCCCAGCCGTCCTGGTCACTCGTTCGCTACCCACTCACATGCTCTCCAATGACTCGACGCGATTTCGTAAAGCCTGCATTTTCACTACGCTAAAGCTTCGTGAAAACACATGCCCTCTCGCTTCTGGGGACTACTCGAATCCGATTGTCTTGCAGCGGAAGAATGACATTGAATTTAATCCGCCGTAACGGAACAAGCAAGCGGAGTATTCAACGACAGGAGCAAGGCGATGGCTAATGATCAGTATCTTCAGCAGTTATTAACGGGAACAACATAGCACGATTGTCCTGCCAGAATCACTCTTTGCGTTGACATAAAGAGTGATATTTTATAGAGCGCTCGGATACATCCGGGCAAATTGTGTGGCATTAAAGGCTGGTTTCGACCCACAAGAGCCATCCGATATTCAGCATTGGCTTCCCAATAACTGCCATTCGCAAAGGGCAGCAACCGAGACGAAGAAGATATTAAAAAGAGTAGAATTTGACTAGTTGAATATCTTTGACGCCAAATTAAAAATAACTTTACTGCAACCGGATTTACAGTCATGGTGTGCTAAATTTAAGGAGGAGGCAGGTTTGTTTGGAACACTTCGTTAACGGCTGAGTTTGACTTTGCTTTCGGCCCTTGCTACCTATGGCTTTAATGCAAGGATGGGCCAGAGTTCCGGCGGAGTTGCTGAAGTTGAACAAGGTAGGGGGCCAAGTATTGCGCCGCTTAAGACTGCGGAGTTAGGTAGAAGTGACATTTTGCTGTTGAATGTCTAACTGCAGTGCAAGGTTTCTATCCCTTGAGCGAGAGCAACTTAGATGGGCTCCGAAAGAGCGGGCACCTTCGGCATGAACGCCAAGCTAACTCGCTTCCCTATTTGTTGCGAAGGCAGCTCCATGGCGTGATGGATGGCCCAAGATAGAAGAATCACAATAACGGAGCTTGAGACCGCGGCAGTGTTAATGTCAAATCCCTGTGAGGCAATCCAATACAAGGCCGCCCATCCAAGCGGGATGTGTACCAAATACAGCGGGTAGCTTATGGTTGCTATCCACCATAAAGGTAGGTAGATCCTGCTGGTCATGCCGCTGATCATTGCGATGACAAACACAACAAGTGCGATCCCTGACGATTCAATGTTCGTGCCGATACCTTCATTATGACTAGAAAACGCGAACAGGTAAAATGCTGCGACAGCTATTGCCACAGAAAAGACAAAGTATAGTAAACCTACTTTGTATCTATCTGTTGAGTACGCTTTGTAAATTACTGCACCTATGACCATGTAGCTGATGTGTATAAATATTTTAGTAAGGTGCTTTAAATACTCTGCGTATTGAGGGCTTAATTCTTTAGCTGCTGCCGAAGCATACAACGCAGCGGTAAGAAAAGAAATAATTGAAATTAAGGAAAGGATATTGAATCCAATTCGTCGAGTGCAAGCCGCAGCTATCGCCATTACTATGTAAAAGATAACCTCAACTTCCAGAGTCCACAAGACAGGGATAGTGGAAAATTCACCGTTTAAACTATTCAGGATTAAACCTGAGGAAAGTATATTTTTAAAAGTGTTTAGCTGGGCGACGCCGTAGTATGCTGAATATAAATTCATGAGCACCCCAACTATCGCCACAGAAAACAAACACGTCGGAAATATCCGGAAGAAGCGTTGAATGATAAATTGGATTGGGGTGGTTCGCTCGACGGTTCTAAGAATCACAAAACCGCTAATAAGGAAAAAAAGCGCTACACCAAATCCTCCAGAGCTAAATCCGCCATTCGGGCTAAGGGCCGTGTTGACTGTGAGCCAGTACCCGATTTGGCCGTGAACATTGTTGACTGGAGTGTCGGGGCCAAATGCAAAACCATTTACATTTGGAAGCCATACGCTAACGGTCTTAAAGTCGTTTATCCCGACAAGAAAAATGTGGCCCCACAGAACAGACAGAACGGCTATTGCCCTCAATGAGTCTAAAAATACGATGCGATTGCCTCTTATATTCGAGCGTGCTGTGTTTTGACCTTGTGCCATTGATAATTTGAGTGTTATTGTCGAATCATAGGAAGCCATGGGTCTTGCTGTCTTCCAAATCAGCAACAACGCCAAGAGTGGCATAAAGCCATAGTAGAACTAATTGTAAAGGCAGTCAATGCACCAGCAATTCTCATTATGAATACCACCTACCCGATTCCAGGCTTTGGTGAGCGAACAATTCGACTTTTCGGCGTATAAGACCAGCATTCCAGCATAAATCGAACAGGTGCTCCCAGTTATCAAAGCAGTAGTGCGTCGTAAGTGCCTTCATATCATCGAACAAATGTCTGAGCGAAGGTAGCTTCTCGCGTAGCAGGCAAAATTGTCATCCATTAAATCTAGCAGCGTATGCAGCAAATATGCGAGTATTAACCATCAACTAGCGTAGAAATAAATAGTTGGGGTGAAAAAATGTTGATTAACATGGTGACGTTCCGGTTTTGGCACAATCTCGTCCTTCACAGCGTAATATTACCCGCCCGATAGTTGCCCCCGGTCGCGATCGGCTCTTCATGGCCCAGACCGTGTCAAAACGCAGCTCTTGATATGTTATAATATAACTATATTATTGATTGGAGCGAGCTGATGAAGCGATTTATTCAAGGCGAAAACCGTACCCAAAGTATCTTATTCCCGGAAACTGTGGACGACTATGTAGCTGATACTAACCCGGTTAGAATTATTGATGTTTTTGTCGATGAAATCGACTTAGGCAAGCTTGGTTTTGACGGTGTAGAGCCCGCAGCCACTGGTAGGCCAGCCTATCATCCCTCGATTCTTCTGAAAATTTATATCTATGGTTACCTAAACCGCATCCAATCCAGTCGGCGACTTGAGAAAGAGGCGCAACGCAATGTTGAGCTCATGTGGCTTACTGAACGTCTGACCCCCGATTTTAAAACCATTGCCCGCTTCCGCAAAGAAAACGGCAAGGCAATAAAAGCGTCTGCCGTCAGTTTATCGTGTTATGCCAGCAACTGGGTTTATTCTCAGAATCAATAGTCGCTATCGATGGCAGTAAATTCAAAGCAGTCAATAATCGAGATCGGAATTTCACCAGCGCGAAGTTGCAACGGCGCATGGAAGAAATCGAGTCGAGCATCAACCGGTATTTGACCGAACTCGACACGGCCGACCGGCAAGAGTCCACGGTAGCTAAGGCCAAATCTGAGCGACTGCAAGACAAGATTGTTGCGCTAAAAGAGCAGATGAAAGCACTCAAGGAAATCGAAGTTAAGCTCAATGATACACCCGACAAACAAATTTCCCTGACCGATCCCGATGCCCGCTCCATGAAAACAAGAGGTGTTGGTATTGTTGGCTAAAAGGTTCAGACGGCAGTTGACACGAAGCATCACCTGATTGTCGCCCATGAAGTAACCAATACGGGTACTGACCGAGACCAGTTATCAGCAATGGCTAAACAAGCGCGTACAGCAATGGGCGTCCAAGACCTCAATGTTATTGCTGATCGAGGGTATTTTAAGAGTGAGGAAATTCTCGCCTGCCATGAAGCCGGTATTACCGCTTTTGTTCCTAAATGCAAAACCTCGGGCGCCAAGGCGGCTGGAAGATTTGATAAGGCCGCTTTTATTTACCATGCTAAATCCAACGAATATGAGTGTCCTGCCGGACAACGCTTGATTTGGCGATTCTCGAGGCTTGAAAACGGATTAAATCTGCATCGATATTGGAGTTCACATTGCCAACAGTGTGACATCAAGGCAAAGTGTACGCCGAGCACCGAAAGACGCGTGAGCCGTTGGGAGCATGAAGATATTATTGATGCCATGCAAACACGTCTGGACCAAGCACCTGACAGCATGCGTATTCGACGTCAGACGGTGGAGCATCCATTTGGCACCCTCAAGGCATGGATGGGAGCAACCCATTTTCTCACCAAAAAACTAAAAAATGTCAGCACGGAAATGAGCCTGCATGTGCTGGCTTACAATCTCAAAAGGGTGATGAATATACTGGGAACTACAACCCTGATGGAAGCAATGGTGGCCTGATGGCCATTTGTTGATTTTTAGCCCTATTACCCTGGCTGACAGTGGACTTTGGGGTGTTATCAATCGGTAACCGGAAAAAATTCTGACGATCCCGAATCGTCCACCTGATGCGTGTATTGCAGCAGAATTCTGTTTAAACGCCGACTATTTTGTTCTTTTCACGTTTTTACACGGCCTGGACCCAAAGTTGACGGCCACATAGTCTAAAAATCGGATTACTGAAAGTCCGGTATCTACTGTAATGCAGACGTTATTTAAACCACCGGACTCATGTTTATTTCCCAACCGCGCCACCAATAACCTGAACCCAACTGTTCTCAGTTGGGCTTTTTATTGATTACTCCTGCGGGGACGTTAGTGCAGAAATAGCCTCAAATTTACCATTGTCAGCATCTGCTTTTCCGTTTAAAAGTAGGCTAAGGATATTTAAGTCGTTAATTTATTATTTCTGCTGGCAAATTAGGACGCTATTTATTGGTAAATTTTCAAAGTTATTTGGCAGACGCAATCCTAGTACACATGAAAGTCCCTTGAATAACCCCGGCATCCGGCGTTCAGCTTCTTTATAACGGTTTATTTCGTGGAAACCACGATATTTCGTGTATTTAACACTGATTTTTCAGCGCATGGATTTTCTCTGGTTTGACTATAACAACTTGTTATATAGATACTTTTATGGTCTGATCTTCAGAAGATTGAAAATGGCACAATTTCTGCTTTTATTTAGCCATGATCGAACTACACCTCGTGCTTAAGGCGCCGCCCAACAAAACCCGAACCCTGATCGCCGCATTGCAGACACTTGCCAAAAGCGCGCGCGTAGCGCCTGGTTGTATGGCTGTCGAGGTGTACAAGACCGTAGCTAAGACACACTGCATTTGTTACGAAGAAATTTGGGAGTCGGAAGCGGCGCTACGCGGCATGATTGCATCCCGGCATTTCAGCCAGCTGGCTGCCTTGATGGAGCTATCCAGTGAACCACCGGTCTGCGAATTCCGTTTCATCAGCCAAACCTATGGACTCGGTTTTGCCGAGCAGGTCAGGGATTGCACCAATGACTAGGTGTATGCGCCCTTTAAGCGGCGACGATGAAACGACATATGGCGTTTCGTTTTACACCAGAGAGTAAAACCCGAATGCGTGTCCGGCGCAATAAAAAATAAGTTACCAGAGGAGAAAATACAATGAAAGTTATCATCGTGGGTGGAGTGGCCGGCGGGGCTTCGTGTGCGGCGCGCTTGCGCCGGTTGGATGAACAGGCTGAAATCCTGATGGTAGAGCGCGGGCCGTATGTTTCGTACGCGAACTGTGGACTGCCTTACCATGTGGGCGGCGTCATCGAAAAAGAAGCGAGCCTGTTGGTCGCCAATGAGGAGACCTTTAGGACCCAGTTTGCCATCGACGTGCGCACCCGTTGCGAGGTGGTTGAGATAACGCCGGAGGAAAACACCGTCAAACTGCGTGATGTCGCTACCGGCGAGGCCAGCATCCATAGCTACGACAAACTGGTGCTATCACCCGGCGCCGTATCGGTTCGTCCGCCCTTGCCGGGCATAGACCTGCCAGGCATTTTTCACGTCAGAACCGTACCGGATGCGCGGGAAATCTGCGAATGGATTGAAAAAGGCAACCCGTTTCTGGCCGGCATCTACCGCTATTCCGGATTCCAGACCCTCAGACCCAAGCCGCGAGCCGTCGTGATCGGCGGTGGCTTCATCGGCCTGGAAATGGTGGAAAACCTGATTCATCGCGGATTTGACGTGACCCTGGTGGAAATGCTCGACCAGGTGCTGCCGCCCATTGATAAAGAACATGCACAGGTTGTTGAAGCCCACTTGAAGAAACATGGTGTGCATCTGGCGCTCGCCGACGGCGTGGCCGGCTTCAAGCAGGCCGACCACGGCGTCATCGAGGTAACAACCCAATCCGGAGCCACCTATCCGGCTGATGTCGTCATCCTCTCGCTCGGCGTGCGTCCCGACACCACCCTGGCGAAAATAGCCGGACTGGCACTCGGTGAACGCGGCGGCATTCGCGTAGACGAACAGATGCGCACCAGCGATCCCGACATCTTCGCTGTCGGTGACGCCGTCGAAGTGAAGGATTTCGTCACTGGCGAATGGAGCCTGATCGCCCTCGCCGGGCCGGCCAACCGGCAGGGCAGGATCGCTGCCGATGTGATCGCCGGGCGCGACTCACGGTTCCGGGGCACGCAAGGTACCGCCATTGTTGGACTCTTTGGCGCGGCCATAGCCTGGACGGGTGTCAGCGAAAAAACCCTGAAACGTCTGGGTGACCACGATTACGAAAAAATTTACCTCTATCCCAACTCGCACGCAGGTTACTACCCTGGCGCCAAACCGATCGCGATGAAAATCATTTTCCGCCAATCCGATGGCCGTCTGCTGGGCGCACAAGCGCTGGGCGAAGAGGGTGTCGACAAACGCATCAGCGCCTTCGCCGCGCTGCTGCAAATGGGCGCCACGATCTACGATCTGGAAGAAGCCGAACTGTGCTATGCCCCCGCGTTTGGCAGCGCCAAAGACCCGGTCAACTTTGCCGGCATGGTGGCCGCCGATGTACTCAAGGGCGATATGCCGCTCAGTCACTGGGCAGAAGCCAAAGAGCAATTCCTGCTGGATGTGCGCGAACCGGTGGAATTGGCCGTGGAAAGCGTGCCGGAAGCGCTCAACATCCCGCTGGGACAACTCCGCTCCCGTCTCGGCGAACTGCCCCGTGACCGCGAGATTCATGTGATATGCCGTTCCGGTCAGCGTGCCTACTATGCGACGCGCATCCTGTTGCAGCATGGTTTCAAAGCCAAAAACATCTCCGGGGGGATGCTGTCGCTGGCGCATAATGATCTACTGAATACTAACCCGTTAGGAGCTAAAACATGATGATATTGAATAACGTGGAGGCGACATGAAGATCCTGCTCATAGAAATCCGTCACAATCGCTTGCTCTGGCTGCTGGCGTTCGTGCCCGTGCTGTTCGCAGCCGAAAAGCTCAGTCCCGAAGCGCACACGCTGCTCTTTGTGCTGTCCGTGCTGGCCATCGTTCCCTTGGCCGCGCTCCTGAGTCACGCCACGGAATCCGTGGCGGCCAAGACGGGTGATGCGGCTGGCGGCCTGCTCAACGCCACGCTGGGGAATCTGACCGAACTGGTCATTGCACTTACGGCTTTGCGCGCAGGGGAATACATGCTGGTGAAGGCGTCCATTGCCGGTGCGCTGGTCACCAACACGCTGTTCATGCTGGGCGCGTCGTTTCTGCTCGGCGGGCTGAAGTATCACGCACAGGAATACAACCATGCCGGCACAAGACTGCAATCAGGCATGCTCTTTCTGGCCACCGTCGCGTTGTTGATTCCTTCGTTGGTCACCAAAGTCGACGCGTCGTCGGATGCGTTTAACCAGACGATGAGCCTGGGGCTGGCGGTGCTGCTTATCGTTACTTACGGACTGAGCCTGTTGTTCTCGCTCAAGACGCACCGTGAGTTTTTTGCCGGCGCGGACCACGCCGAGGACGACGAAGCGCCGTGGCCCCTTGGGTTGGCACTGTCCACGCTGGCCGGTGTTACGCTATTGGTAGCGCTGGTGAGCGAGATCTTTGTCGAGTCGGTACAAAAGGCGGCCGAGGTTTTCGGAATGACCCCCGCGTTCGTCGGTTTCATTGTCGTGGCGCTGGTGGGTGGCGCGGCAGAAGATGAGCGCGGCGTTTTCCGCCGCGCGCAAGAACCGGCTCGACCTGAGTGTGGGCATCGCGCTGGGGAGCGCGTCTCAAATCGCGCTCTTTGTCGCGCCCGTGCTGGTGCTCATAAGCTATTTCATCGGCCCCGCGCCGATGGACCTGCAATTCTGGCCTGGCGCGGTGGCGATGATTTTCATCGCCACGCTCATCGCAGCCT
>CAWKGQ010000004.1:0-384231 GCA_963849195.1 uncultured Gammaproteobacteria bacterium | reverse complement strand
TCCTCTGGCGGCGCTAACCAGTATTCACAGTGCTAGCGGGCCGGAGTTTACCATGCGTTACAATCTCTACCGCAGCGCGCAGATCAATGCTTCGGCCAAGCCCGGCTACAGCTCGGCGCAAGCCATGAAAGCCATGGAGGAAGTTTTTGCTGAAACCATGCCGAAGGACATGGGTTATGACTACATCGGCATGAGCTACCAGGAGAAAATTGCGCAGGAAGGGGTGTCGCCTACGGTGATCTTCGCTTTCTCGCTGTTGTGCGTGTTCCTGATTCTGGCCGCGCAATACGAAAGCTGGACCCTGCCGTTCAGCGTGCTGCTGGGTACGCCTATTGCCGTCTTTGGCGCCTTTGCGGGACTTATGGTTGGGCACTACGAGAACAATGTCTATGCCCAGATTGGCCTGGTCATGCTCATTGGTTTGGCGGCCAAAAATGCCATCCTGATCGTTGAATTCGCCAAGATGGGCGTCGAGGAGGGCAAGCCCCTCGTCGATGCCACCCTGGAAGGCGCGCGTTTGCGCTTGCGGCCGATCCTGATGACCAGCTTCGCATTTATTCTCGGTTGCGTTCCTCTTGCAAAAGCCAGTGGCGCCGGCGCATTGTCCCGCCAGGTGATGGGTTTCGTAGTCATCGGCGGGATGACGGCGGCTACGGCCATCGCCATTTTCCTGATTCCGGTTTCTTTCTATCTGGTCGAAAAATGGACGCACCGGGGCGAAACTGCGGTACCTGTCAAAGATAAACAGGAGCAGAATCATGAATAGGCTTGTAGTTTTATCGTTTACCGCGCTGCTCACCGGCTGCTTCAAGATCGGCCCGGATTATGTCCGCCCCCAGGTCGATACTCCCAAACAGTGGCGCTTCGCAGAGAGCCATGTCCGCGACAATGCCACCAATCTCAAGTGGTGGGAACAATTGGGTGATCCGGCCCTGAATAAGCTGGTCAATCAGGCAGTGCAAGGCAACCTGGAGCTGAAGATCGCTATTGCCAATGTCGAGCAGTTTATGGGGCAATATGGCTCCACGCGCGCCAACCTGTTTCCCCAGCTTTCCGGAGCGGCCAATTACGCCCACGCCCAGCCCAGCAGCCTCGGAGGGGATGTTTTGAATGACGGAACCAACAGGGACGAAGTTGACTATGCCCAGCTGGGCGCGTACATGAACTGGGAACTGGATATCTGGGGCAAGCTGCGCCGCGCCAACGAAGCGGCTCGCGCTGACCTGCTCAGTCAGGAGGCTATCAAAAGGGCGGTGATCCTGACCCTGGTGAGCCAGGTCGCGCAAACCTATATCACGCTACGCGAGCTGGATAAAAACCTGGAAATCACCATAGCCATCGTTAAAAGTCTCGAAGAGGAACGGCGCATCGCCAAAATTCGGTTTGACGAAGGCTACACCTCCGAACTGGAACTGGAGCAGGTCAATTCCGAATACGAACGGCGTAGCGCTTTTATACCTTTATACGAGAAAGAAATTGCAATAACGGAAAACGCCTTGAGCGTTTTGCTGGGGCGCAATCCGGGCCCTATCCCGCGAGGTCTTACACTTGATGAGCTCAAACTTCCCGCTGTGCCGGCCGGATTGCCTTCCGACCTGCTCGCCCAACGTCCCGATATTCAGCAGGCAGAGCAGCAATTGATTGCCGCCAATGCCAGAATCGGCGTGGCTCGCGCTCAATATTTCCCGACCCTCTCGCTGACCGGCGATGTGGGACAGATGAGCACGCAAGTGGCGTCACTTTTTGCGCCGGGCGCCAATTTCTGGAGCGTGGGCTCGGCCCTGCTGACGCCGATTTTTACCGCGGGCAAGATCGCCGGACAAGTCCAATCCGCCGAAGCGGTTCAGAAGGCGGCAGTGGCGAATTACCAGCAGTCTATCCTCTCCGGCTTTCGTGAATTCGAGAATGCGCTGGTGAGCAGTAACAAGACCAAATTACAAAAGGAAAGACAAAGCAAGCGAGTCGCCGCCGTGCAAAATTATTTCAACCTGTCGCGCATTCGTTACGATGAAGGCTATACCGATTACCTAACAGTACTCGATTCGATCCGGCAGTTGTTCGACGCGCAAATTGATCTCATCCAGGCGCAAAGCGCCAACTTTACCGCGATGATCGGTTTATACCGCGCCATGGGCGGCGGCTGGATAGTTGAGGAAGAAAAAACGGCTAACTTGCCAAAGCCGAAAGAGGCGGTGTATTTTCCCTAGCAACAGGCGCAGGATCGGTAAAACTCTTGTGAAGATACGAACGGAAAAGTGTCTATATAACAGTTAAACCTGAAACTAGAGCGGATTTTGATTACATCTCAGCGACCAATACGCCAGTATATAAAAAAGCCCCGAGAGAAGATTAAGGCTCACGGGGCTTTTGTGCTTGGTGGCAGGATGGAGTTCGCTACACTCTCCCCATCCTGCCGGAATGACTATTTCGGCATCAAAGGAAGTTTAGAGCCAATAGCGACATCGCCGGCGCCTTGTAAAAAGTTTTCAACTTGCATAGCACGCGCCGCAATTGTTTTCGAGGTCGCTTTTGCTACTGCAGTGAAGTATTTTTCATCAAGTGCGATACGCTGTTTGCGAAATTCCATTGTACGTTTTGCGAGTTCGCCAGCCTTGGCGTCTGTCATTTTATCAACATTACTCA
The DNA here is from genome assembly GCA_963849195.1 of uncultured Gammaproteobacteria bacterium. Classification (GTDB taxonomy): domain Bacteria; phylum Pseudomonadota; class Gammaproteobacteria; order Methylococcales; family Methylomonadaceae; genus Methylobacter_C. The sequence continues at coordinate 381,588 of CAWKGQ010000004.1, read as the reverse complement.
AATAGTCCGCAATGACCTTTAAACGTTTGTCATTTAACGCCTTCAACTTGGCGTTAAAAACATAATATACATCCAAAAATTTCTTCTCTTGCGCCGGTTCCAATGCCAATGCCTTCTTGGTGAAGTCCTCTTTATCCATTTCCAGAGCGAAACGAAACATGTCGAGTTCGTTGCCATTAGGCGCTGCCGCAGTCGCAGTCTCTAGTGCGGGAGCTGTTGATAAGGTGCCGACTTGTTCAGCTTGAGCAACGCCATTAATAGCCGAGAAACCAAGGCTTGATACCGCAAGGATGACCGCTAACTGTTTATATCTCATAGAATTTTTCCTAAAAATTGTAAAGGTTTGTGAGCTTGCATTATATCACATCAGAAATGGATGATTGTTGAAATCAACGCACCTCGGGTGCGATTAAAAGTAAGGTTTTCATGGTATTGGGGCGCAATTGTTTTTACTGTGGGAGCGGCTTTAGCCGCGATAATCGCGGCTAAAGCCGCTCCCACGGATACTCTGAATCACACTTTTAATCGCACCCCCGAAATCAACGACCTCTCCGAGCCTGTTAATTGTTGCTTAACCGGATACCTAACACCAGATACCTTAAGGCTTATTTATTTCCGATGCCGCCGGGTGTTCAAACAGGATGCGTTTGATTCGCCTTCAGCGCCTGATAGCGTTCGATTGCGGCATGTGCGTTGAACAACATACGCTCGCGACCGAGGCGGTCGGCCAGGCCTGCATTGCGCACGACCTCAAGCACACGGGGGTTTAGCCCCACCAGCCACAACGTGGCGCCAGCCTCGGTCGCACGTTTTTCTCGCTCTATCAGGAACTGTAGCGCCGAGTATTCGATATCCAGCACCCGACTCATGTCAAGCACAAGCACCCGTGGCTTGTGCTGGTCAACCAGTGCGCGAATCTGTTCAGCTACATTCTGCACGTTGACAAAGAACAGGCGCCCTTCCGGACGCAGGATTAGCAGGCCATCGATGGTTTCGTCGTCGGGATGTTCGGATGACAGCGGTCGCAGCACGTCTTTACCGGGCTTACGGCCTATGATATACACCCGCGGGTTTTTGACCTGGCTCATTAATCCGATAACCGAGACGATAATCGCCACTACGATGCCCTGTAGCGTGCCAAATATCAGTACACCGAGACAGGCCACGACAGCCCAGTAAAACTCCATCTTGCGCACTTTGCTGATGGCGAGGAACTCAGCAGGCTGGATCAGTCCGACCGAATAGACGATGACCACCGCCGCGAGCGTGGCGTAGGGCAGCAACCCCAGCAACGGCGCGAACAGCAGCATTATCGCCGCCGCAGTGCCCGCCGTCACCAGCGAAGCCTTTTGCGATTGACCACCGGCGGCACGCACGACTGCGGTCTGTGAAGTGCCGCCTCCCGCCGGCATCGCGCCGAACAACGCGCCACCCAGATTGGCTGCTCCTGTGGCGATGAGCTCACGGTTTGCATTGATCGGAGGCTCTGTACTGCGTGCAAAAGCACGCCCAGCGGCGATCGACTCGGTGAAACTCATCAATGCGATCCCAAACGCACCCGGCAACAACTGTTCTATCAGCGCAACATCCGGCAACGTCAGCGACGGGAATCCCTTCGGAATCAGGCCAACCGTCGAGACCCCCTGTGCATGCAGGCCGAAGAACCACGAAGCGGCGATGCTGCCGCCAACGGCAACCAGAGGCGCCGGAGAATGCGACCACAGACGTTCCATGCCGATCAATATGAACAATGTCGCAGCAGCCACCGCCAGTGTGATCAACGAGGTTTGTGGTAGATGATGAATGACACTGAACAAATCGCGGAAAAAGCCTTGTTTCGTAATGTGGAAACCCAGCAGTTTCGGCACCTGGTCCAGCACGATCACAAGGGCGATCCCCGTCTTGAAGCCGGTCAGTACAGGCGATGAAATAAAGTTGGCGACGAACCCCAGACGCAGTAACGACGCCAGAATTAGCAATATGCCCACCAGGGCGGTCAGGGTGGCTATGGCTGTGATCAGTTGCGCCGGATCACTATCCGGAACCGCCAGGCCGAGCTGAGTACCGGCCAGGATACCCATAGTTGTGGTGGAACTAACGCTGAGGACTTTCGATGAGCCAAGCAGGGCGTAAACAATCATCGGGATAAAGGCGGTATAAAGGCCGACTTCAACGGGTAAACCGGCTACAGTCGCATAAGCCATGGCCTTGGGCAGAACCACCGCCGCTGCCGTAAGACCGGCGATTAAGTCGAAACGTAGCGCAGTGGTGCTGGATTGGATTGCCTCTGTGCCGGTTAGATAAGCGTTCATACTCAACGTCTTGGTTCGGAACGGCGGGAACTTAAAATCGGCCATGGTTTCTATTCCTCTTCTAATTTTTTCCGGGACTGTTCCAATAATTTGAGCTGTTCGTCATTTAGCTCAGGAAATTTTAAATCGAGATCACGTAGCGTCGAGGTGATAATGTCAGCCACCACTGCTCGTGTTATCCATTTGTTGTCAGCGGGAATGATGTACCAGGGCGCCCACTTGGTGCTGGTGGCGTTGATAGCGTCTTCATAAGCTTCTGTGTAATCATCCCAGTACCCTCGTTCAGCAAGATCGGAGGCCGAAAATTTCCAATTCTTCTCGGGGCGCTCCAGTCGCTCCATAAAGCGTTCTTTTTGCGTTTTTTTCGAGACATTCAGGAAAAATTTCAGGATTACTGTCCCGTTTCGTTTCAAGTGACGTTCGAAGGCGTTGATGTCTTCGTAGCGATCCTCCCAGAACGACTTGCCTCTTTTTCCCTCAGGCAGGTTCTGGAGTAGCTCGGGATGAACTTTGACCACGAGTACGTCCTCGTAATAAGAGCGGTTGAAGATACCAATTCGGCCTCTTTCCGGCAGGCTTTTCATATAGCGCCAGAGAAAATTGTGATCCAAATCCTCGCTTGAAGGTTTCTTGAAGCTGAAAACCTGACAGCCCTGTGGATTGATACCAGACATCACGTGCTTGATAGTGCCGTCTTTGCCGGCAGCGTCCATTGCCTGGAAAATGATTAAGAGGGAGTGCCGATCATCTGCGTACAGCAATTGCTGCACCTGAGTCAGGTCTTCCAGGTTCTGTTCCAGAATGGCATTGGCACGTTCCTTTAATTTGTCCTTGCCCAACTCCTTCATTTCCTCGGTCTGGGCCCAACCGGTATCATGGTCCTTAAGATGAATTTTTTTTCCGGGTTTGACGTGAAAAAGGTCAATGTATTTTTGCTTTATCATAATGGGTCTCTATTAAATGGTGTTGAGTACATGTGCCGCGATTCGATAGGTTTGTGAGACTATACCAGAACAGAACAGAAATGAATGTGTGTTGAAATCAACGTCTTCTCCACGCCTATCAATTGTTGCTTAAGCGGATACCTGACGCCAGACTCCTCAAGGTTTTTTTGCTTCCGATGCCGCCAAGTGTTGAAACAGAATACGTTTGATTTCTTCAATAACCTCGGGCTGACCTTGGCATGAATGATTCTCGTGCCTGCGCACCTTAACTGAATAGCTGCGCCGCTTACTTACCTTTTCCAATCCCGGACTGTGAAGCATGTTGACCCACCAGCCAGCTGATCATAATCGCCAAATAAAGCTGCCCCATAATGGCTTCGATAATAGACAGTCCGCGGGCAGACTTGGTTATGGCAACAATATCGCCATAACCTACCGACGTCAGGGTCACGAAACTGTAGTAATAGAAATTCCAAAGATCGTCAACCGGTTTTTCAACTGCCCTGAAAGAGTCAGGATGGAAGCTTTCCACTAAGTAATAGGCAAAAGCCCATAACATTCCGAGCAGGATATAAACGCACGCGGCTCCCATGATCAAATCGAACGTTATTTCATTGTTTTTTTCCTTTTCGATATGTATCCAGATCATGACTAACATTTTCATAAGAAAAACCGCATACAAACCCATTTGAAGCTTATCGAGAACTTCAATTCGTACTATGTAATCAAGCGAATCCAGAACTACGATGGCAATGGCTAAGGCCAAGACAAACCGGTGCTGCCTGGGTTGCCCGCTTACGGCATGGAGGCCCGACATCAGGGCAAGGGCAAAGAAAATATCCGTGAATACATCGGCCCAGATGCGCGTTCCAACCCATTCATCCAGGAGCGGCCGCAAACCAATAATCATCATGAGTGACAATAGAAGAAACCGGAACCGGCTGATCCGATGCCTGATAGGGACAGACGTTATTTCATTCATGGCTAGTACTGACGCTCATCGTTATGCACAAATGTCCAGGTAACCCGTCATACCCGCCGGGAAGCGGGTATCCAGCGCCATGTATGGCATGCCGAGCGGGCCGGGGTTTGCAACCTCGGCACTGACGTTTAAGAAGCGCGATCCATCCGCACAAAACATTCAGGGCGGGTTGAATAACCCGCCCTGCGAGGGACGAGCGCACCCAAGCCGATGGCAATTTCATGGTGAGTCCAGTCAAGACAAAAGTGCTGATCGCGCAGATCCGGCTCCTCATGATCGAGGCTCCCCTGATGCCGCCAGATGTTCAAACAGGATGCGTTTGATTTCTGCAATAACCTCGGGCCTACCTTGGGATGAATGACTCCAACGGACTACAACCTCGGAAACTGTCTCATCAATGTGTGCACTTTTATAGGCGACTACGCCATCATCGCCTTCTTCTATAGGTCCATCGCCTTCGACTGCAATAATCGAGTGTCCCCGAATACCGGGTGCAACGGGTATGGCTGCCAGAACTTGCAGCGCGGGATTGTTCGGGTTCATGTTGTCAATCGATGTCATGGGTCTGCTTAGCATGGCGGCAACTTTCTCATCGCCTGATGAAGTAGCGATTTGGGCCATTAGCGCGGTGGTATTAACCACCGTTATCGGCAGGTTAACGAGCTTGGAAGCAAGCCCGGTCACCCATTGAGACGCGGCCAGCATGGCGCCGTGTTGCGGTGTCGAAATAAACACCACGCGCCTGACGAAAGGCAACGGCGTATAGAACGCGGATTGCTGTATGAATTCACGGGCTTCCGGGTCAAGCTTCATCTCCTCGAAGGGTTTGTCACTGATGAGATCCCAGAATTTCGTCCCACTGTCAACGGCAGTGAGCTTGGTCAACAAGCCACCTTGGCTGTGGCCCATCACTATCATGTTCTGTAACGCGGGGTCTTTGCCTTCGGGGTCGAGCTCATGCACCGTGTTCGTCAGTGCCTTGCGTAGCCGGCCCGCCGAATAGCCAACGGGTCTGCCGGTGTCGTAAATAAATAACCAGATTTGAAAGCGTTCACGGATTTTGGGATCGCCATTCAGTTCGTTAATTAATTCAGCCCAGCGTGCGGGGCTCGATGCGGTTCCATGCACCAGCACGACAGGAATCTTCCCTGCCTTGTAAGGTTGCAGTGTGAAAACACCGTCCTGCGCCCGGTCTTTCGGAATCAGGCCACTGGTGAAGACCGACGCCTTGAAAAAGCCGGCGATTTCCATTGCGTAGATCGGGCTGTCATTCAGTTGATAAGCAAAAGCGGCTGTTGAGTCTGACTCCATAGGTTGCTTTTGTCCATCAATCGTTACTATTTCGGTCTGATCCACTGCGTAAACTTCAATTCGCCCATTTATCTTACCCTTGCTCAGGCCGGCACGCGCGTTGTCAAAACGCAACAGCGCGGTGACGGGAACTTTTGTGCGCGGCGGGAGGCGATTTGAACCAGCAATCTTTTTTTCTGACGATGATGTTTTTGCAAGACTCGCTGCCAGGGGCACACCGATTCCGGATTTATGGTAGCGATTTCTGAGACCATCCACTTCCAGGGCGGTCGTCGAAATAAACCGGTCAAGCGGGTAGCCACCCCACGACATTCCGGATTCATCCAGGCTTACCTGGAGTGTTCCGAACGGGAGTTTATAATTTCCTGCCTTTAGACGCACTTCGTTTTCTTCCGCGTCACCGGGTGCTGCCAGACCTTGGGCAACGGCCTGGTTGTAAATATCATAGGCAAGCCGGAATCTTGGATCGGTCGGCGGTATCTGCATACCCTTGCCATCTCCTGGATACAGAAGTGACCAGGCATACACGGCTGATGCCATGTAATAGGCGCGGTCATGGGTCTCCTGAGCGTGAAGCAGAGAGAGTTCCGCCAACGCAAACAACTGATCATCATCGCCTATGGGTTCAAGACCTTTATGGAGTTCAGCCAACACCACCGCCGGCTCGGTTTCAAACCGATCCTGTAACCCGTGCTGTCTGAGAACGATGCTTGATGCGTTTGATGGCTGAGTCGACGAAATCGCGCTTGCGGTCTGAATACGATAAGCGGTTGGAATGTCTACATGCTTCACGCTGACCGGTGTCGTGCATCCCGAGAGCATGAGTGCGATGCTGGTGGATAGAATAAAAGTAAGAGTTGTTGTTTGTTTTTGTTTCATCTTTTTTCCAAATTTAAAAAATTTCAGGTATTTTTACAGATGCAGTCAAGTTAGGCTTTTCTCCCATTAAGTCTGCCATGTGTTTAATGTTATAAACAATTTCGACACTTCATTCCGAATTTTGGCATCCGGCTTTAAGCGGGACATAGATAGCGAGTGCTATGCACGCCTGGGGAGCTAGGACTAAGGCGCGCATAGCACGCGCTATCTATGCCCCGTCTTTACGTTGGTAGCCCGAATTTTGGAATGATTCAAGTGTCTTTCAGAAAAATGGTTGCCGGGGCTGGAATAGCCGGCTTTTCTACTGGCAAACTCTCGATGTGCAAGGTTTGTGTAGGAAACGCAAAGCGAATACCGCTAGCTTCGGCCAAACATAAGATATCCAGCATAATTTCCTGCCGACTGGTAAGTTCGGCTTCCCTGTCAGGAACTTGGAGAAAATAGTTGAGCAGGATATCCAGGCTATGTGTTCCGAATTCGTAGAGAAACACTTGAATATTGTCTTTACGGGTGTCTGGATAGGTGTTGAGTAGTTCTTTAACACCTTCGACAAACCCTTTGATTTTTTCAATGGGCGTGTCGTAGGTGAGGGTGAGGAGGGTCTTGACCTGCCGGTATTCGCGCAATTCCATATTGTCGACGGTACTGTTTATGAGTTGACTGCTCGGGATGGTCACCAGGGAATTGTAGAACGTCCGGATCCGCGTGCTGCGAAAGCCGACTTTTTCGACGGTTCCCTCGATATCCTTCAATTTGATCCAGTGGCCTATGGCGAAGGGCTTCTCGAACATGATGATGAGGGAACCAAGCAGATTGGCGAGGGTTTGCTGAGCCGCCAGGGCGACCGCAAGGCCGCCGACCCCGAGACCAGCGACTACCGAGTAGGCGGGCAGGCCTATCCGGTCGGCTCCGGCGACGAGGATGGCAATTGCGGCGATGACGGTTATGAGCCGAATCACCAGGCGGATAAGCTGGCTGTCGATGCTGCCGGCCTGTAGCTTTTCCAGTGCGCTCAGGCTCACGGCGAGCGCGCCGCCGGCCACCCAGACCGCCCAGGTGAAGGCGAGATAAAACAGGCCCCATAGCGATAATGTGACTACCTCGTAGACGCTGCCCGAAATCCGCAGTATTTGAGAAAGAATCAAGGCAGCCGCCGGCGTCACGATCATTAGGCTGATGGGTCGCAGTAAACTCGCCCAATGTCCTGAGGATATAGCCCGGCTTGACCAGTAACGACTGAGACGAAAACTCAGTAGAACGAAGGCAAGGCCGGCGCCAAGAACGGCCACGATGCCGAACCAGCGCCACGCCGGCTGGTCGAGAAACGTGGTTCGAGCCCGGTGCCGGGGTGCATTGATCAACCATCGGGGCGGCACGATTTGATGCAGGGCAAGAGCTACCCCGGCTGGACTATACGTGGAGAAGTCGTACCAGCCTACGGAAGCACCGGATTTATAGGGAAGGTCTTTGATCTTGGCGTAAAACTCCGGTATACGATCGATTGTTTCCGGAGTAAACAGGTATTCGCCAGTCCGCGGCCCCTTTTCGACCCGCTGAATCCGGATTTCGGAATTCGGAAGGGTCCAGCGCCTGAACTCGGACTTGATCATCGCCTGGGCATCCGGGATCGACTCGATGGCTGGGAGATCGATGCGGTCGAGTACCTCCTTCAGTTGTATAGCGAGCCGACGAGACGATTCGCCAACCATTGCTGGCGGCAGTTCGCTTAAATCCAGTGCCCGTTGGGCCGATTCCTGGTAGCGGAAGGAGCCTTTGATGGTACTCACATCCTCCGGCGACAGGTAAAGCTTCGGGGAAGCCAGATACGATTCTACGATCCCGGCTCCCTTTGCATAGCCGCTGTTCATGAATTCGAGGAAGCTTTGGAGCGTGGCTCTGGGACTGGAGGTGTCGATCGGCTTGAGCGGGCTCTCCACACCTGCGTCAGCGGGAATCGTCCAAAGCTGAAGCAGCCATAGTGCAAGGAGGGCGGCAACAAGGCGCGGCTTGGGTATGAAAAATAGTCGATGATGGGGCTTGTTTGTCATTTAATTCAGGTCCAGGGTGAGTTGCTGGCAATGGGATTAGTATATTAGCGTTAAGGTATCATTGTCTGGGCTGTATTGGCCGTTAATTTTGGCGATTCTAATAGCAACATTCTTCATCTTGCTAATCAGGTCATTCGATGACGCCCTTTGTTTGCAATGCTTCTCGCGTCAGCTTCTGGCGCAGGGGCAAGTCTTTTTTGTCACGGATTCCTATGTTCATAGCAAAGAACCACACGTCTTTTGCTGTTTCTACGTAGCCTACATACCAGCCGATTTGCGGCTTTGATTTTCCCGCCAGACCCGTCTTGGCGAACATCGTGAAAGCGGGTGATTGCTCCACACGCATGATTTGTCTCAGTGTATCGTAAGACGATGTTCTGAAGGGAAGCGTGCGCTGATAAACCTTTTTGAGGAAATCCACTTGTTCAATGGCGCTGATTACCAGTGAACCATCAAGCCAGAATGTTGTTTCCTGAAATGGCTCATGTAACTCGCCATATGCCGACTCCCGCAGGTAACTTCGATACTTCTCCGCGCCGACCCGGCGAGCAAGTTCCTGAAAACACCAGACGCAAGAAACCTTGAAGGCGCTTTCCAGCGTCTGGTCACGGTTCCAATCTGGAATAGCATAAATGTGATAATCCCACTTGAACACATCGTCTTTTCCTGAAATGGCTTTTTCTTCGAGCGCGATCAGCGCATTCATTATCTTGAATGTCGAAGCGGTTGTGAATCTATGGTTTGCCCGGGTGTCATTGTGAATGAATATATGCCCGCTGTGTAACGCCGAAATCACGATAGTCCCCTCGAGCCCTCGCCGGGCAAAAAGCGTTGCGATGGCCTGGTCTTCAGCCGCTGTTTGAGCCGAAAACAGGAAGACAAAAAAAGTGATGAAGAGCTTACTCACCCTATTTCCACGAGAAACCCGCCACCAGCATGGCCTGTTTCGACAAAAAAATCGCTCAACTCAGCCAGTCTTTGCCAAAGCCACTCTAATTCCTTCATTCGCTCGTCTTCAGAATCTGCTGCACCACAGTAAACATCAGCTTCAATGATACGGCGGTCTCGCTGGTAGCGGCCAGAAAATTCATCGAAAGCAAGGGATTTCAAGTAGGTGGCAATTTCTTGAGTTTGGTCAGAGCTTAAAAGCCGTGGAGAACCATAGCCGTTATCACGTCCAATTTCACACCCTCCGCTCATGATGAAAGAAGCCGGCAAGTCACCTCCTTCTGTAAGGCCAGTTAAGAGGTAGTGCAAAATATGCCAGGTTTTATTCAGTTCGTAGCGCTCGGAATCGCGAATTACCTCAAGCTTACGGGGCCGAAGCGGTCTTACTTCAGGCGAAGCTGATTTCCTGCTACTGGTAAAGAGCCGTGCAAAAAAACCTTTGGGCTTTTGCACGGGAAGGTCTACTTCTGGTGCGTCAAGTAAATCCGCCACCAAATTGGGGTCCTCCAGAATTGCGGCTATCTGAATAGGAGTGACAGTGAAAATAGTACATAGCATGCTCATGATAACCTCTAATGTAAAAGTCAAGCCGCGCTCTTTTGCACAGCCCGCTTGAGCGTTGAAGTTAGACGAATTTGTTAAAAAATGTGGTCTGCCCCCAGATCCCTTTACTTAAGCGGTTCAGCGACTGCTTTTGTTGTATCAACTACTGCTTTACCAGCCTTTTTTGCTCCATCGACTACCGCCCCTTTAACCGGTGTAACGACTGCCGCTGCCGCACCATCTGGGTTAACTTTTGCTGCTACACCAACAGCTACTGTATACGGTGAACAACTGGTTGATGAAAGTACGGTTAAGCAAATACCCAATAACATGATTAAAATCTTATTTCTTGTTTTCATTTGAAATCTCGAATTAGTATTTCGATAATTTTCTTCATATGCCAGTCCTGTCTAACGTGATATATACGACATCGATTGCCTTATAAAAAAACCTGAATTGTCGTATAGTCTTCATAAATTAATCTAATTAATTGTTTAGATTGAACAAGCATAAACCAACAGGACGTAGCGCACCAACAAAGCCGACACGAGTCCCTTTCCAACCCGGCACCATTGCTTATTAGGGCGCCGGCACGGGCATATAAATGACGCCAGTATTGCCGTAAGCCTGGGTGTACCAGCTGGAACCGCATTGATAGTAGGTCACGCCGTTGACCACAGTGGTGTTCGGATTGCACGGCAGTCCTGCGGAACCCGAGGGTGGAGGTGCGCTGTTGACCACTGTCGCGGTACTTTGCGATGATTGTCCGGCAGCATGACCCACAACAGCCCCTACCGCAACCGCACCCACCGCCACGGCTGCGACTTCGCCATCGTCCCAGTTATTATCGTCATAATACTCCTCCCTATTGGACTGCGCCGTTTGCTGCCGGCTTGTAGCGCCCTGCTGGCGGGTTTCGACATTTTCATTCGAGTATTGCTGCCGTTGCGCCTGGTTCTGAGAGGAGGTTGACTGCCGCTGGGCCTGATTGGCTGACGAAGCCGACTGACGGCTTTGCTGGGCCGCCGCCTTGTTCGTAGACGCCGTTTGAGCAGCTGCAGACCTATTTGTGGAGGCGGTCTGCGCGGCCTGAGACCTTCCAGACGCCCTGGAAGCGGAAGCCGCCGAACTTCCGCCACTCATCGAGCCGGATCGTCCCGCGCCGGACGATAAGCTGCCACTCGAGGCGGCGCCACTGCGGGAAAAACCGCCGCCACCGCCGCCACGAGACCCTCCACCGCCACCACCTCCACGGGCAACTGCCTCATCACCGAGGCCCATCAGCAAAATGAAGGTGGCCGAAATAGCCGTAACTATAATATGAGATCTGGTTTTCATTTCTGTCCTCCTGTTTGCTCCGGGCTTTCTGTTCCGGCAGTTGCAAAATCAGATAACTGGGCCTGGAAGGCAATCTTCCGGGCCCCTTCGGGTGGAGTAAACACGAATTGGGAATCCTGGACTTTAGGCGACAGGTTCCAATCGGAAAACTGTGCTCTGAATTCCGGTTGCCCCTCTGCATTCTTGTAAGTTAGCACTATGCGGAGTGGTAACGGTTGCACGCCCTCGGCAATCCACACCTGGTAATCCACCGTTTCGGTGCGTCCCGCCAGATGATGTGCCGGCGCCCCGTCGATTAACGTCTTCTCCACGTAATCAAGCGACTGGGTCCGGCTTTCGACTTCCGCCGGAAACCGGCTGAGCAAAAGTGCGGCGAGCGGCAACCGCATGTGCAGGTCCTTGAGGAAATACCTGATCGCCGCGTCGATCCCGCCTGGCTTGGCGGTCTGCGCATAAACGTTTTGTGATGGACTGAACACCGTGATGGCCTTGCCGTCATACAGAACGGTATGCTTCTCACCACTGCTTTCTTCCAGTTCAACTCGCAAACCGTTAGGCCGGCTTATGGTTATCTTGCGGGTCTCACCGAACTCGAGCTTTTGCCCTGATTCCTGCACCACGTCAAAATTGTCATTCAGATTCACGCTGAACTGCTGGGTCTTGGCAAGGAATTCGGCCATGCGCTTGAGAATAGCTTCAGCATTTGCCGCTTGCGGGGCTGTTATCTGAGCTGCCGGAGGCACCGGTCGTGTGACCTCATTCTCCGAGCAGCCTATCGTTGCTGCCGAAAGGACAGACACATAAATTACTGTGCGCGTCGCCTTCGCCTGCCACCATTGATTTTTTTTCATTGATCACCTCCTTTAATGACTGGGTTAGAACTGTGTAAATTCATTGAATAATCTATCAGGGTTTGAGTTTTGTTGGGCGGTGCCTTAAGCACGAGGTGTAGTTCGATCATGGCTAAATAACAGCAAAAAGTGCGCCACTTTTAAACAACTGAAGATAAGACGATGAAAACGTTGAGATAACAAGTCGTTACTGGCAAAATAAAGGAAAGCTATGCGATGAAAACCAGAGTTTAATACACGAAATATCGTAGTTTCCACGAAATAAAACGTTATGGCCGCCGGATACCGAGTTTTTTCATGCGGCTTTCAAGCGTGCTGGGATTGAGCCCAAGAATCTCAGCCGCGCCTCCCAAGCCGCGCACTCGCCAGCCGCAGGCTTCCAACACCTGCACAATATGGTTGCGTTCGGCTTCTGCCAAGGAAGCCTGAGAGAATTTTGGTGGCATCGCAGTAGCCAAAATGTCGGTAGGCAGAGCGACTTTGAGAATCGGGCCGTTGGCGAGAATCACGGCCCGTTCGATCACATTGCGCAATTCACGAATATTGCCCGGCCAATCATAATTACAGAGCATCTGCAAACTGGTTTTAGCCACGCCATTAATGGCTTTATCCATGGCCTTGGCAAATTCCTGTATGAAAGTGTCGACCAGTTTGGGAATGTCTTCCCGCCGGTCGCGTAGCGGCGGTACCAAAATGGGGAAAACATTCAATCGATAATAGAGATCTTCACGGAAACGCCCTTCCGCCACTTCCTGAGACAGGTTGCGGTTGGTAGCGGCAATGACCCGGACGTCCACGTTAATCGTTTTGGGGTTACCCAAGCGTTCAATTTGTTTTTCCTGTAATACCCGCAGCAACTTGGACTGGGCATCCATCGGTAACTCCGTCACTTCATCGAGAAACAAGGTTGAACCGTCGGCCAATTCGAAGCGGCCGATTTGCTTGGAAAGCGCACCGGTGTAAGCCCCTTTTTCTCGTCCGAACAGTTCGCTTTCTATCAGCGCTGCAGGAATGGCTGCGCAGTTAACCCGGATCATCGCCCTGTCTTTACGTGGGCTGGCCTCGTGGATAGAGGTCGCTACCAGTTCTTTGCCGGTTCCCGTTTCACCCATGATAAGTACCGAAGCCGGTGTCGGAGCCACCTGCCGGATTTGCGTCAAGATAAGCCGCATTGCCGCACTGCCGTTAACGATTTGGGAGCCTTTGCGCTCGGATATTTCATGACGCAAATAAATATTCTCTTGCTGAAACCGGTCTTTCAGTCTGCGGTTTTCTTCCAGGGCTGTTTTGAGTTCATTGTTGGCGCGCTCAAGCTCGTGTTGGGTTCGGCGAATACCGGTTATATTCAGGCTAGCCCCCATCATTCGCTCAAGAACACCGGAATCGCCGAATTGGAATTTACCGGTAGCGCAGATCCAATATTCGCTGCCATCGGGATGCACCACCCGGTATTCCTCCCGGAAGTCACTACCAAATTGAAAGGCCTCTTGTATCACATTATTAACTCGCTCACGATCCTCGGAATGCAGACAGGCTAAAAACCGTTGGAGGTTCAATTTATCGTCATACGGCACGCCGTAAATATCACGCGCCCGGTCTGTAGCCCAGATCGTATCCTGCTGAATATTCCAAACCCAAAGACCTATGTCAGCCGACTCGGCCGCCAGACGCATTTGTTCTTCTTGCCATTGAAGCGCTTGCAAGTTACGCTTGCGATCCAGGACATTGGCATACACATCAGCGATAAGGCCGAGACCCCGCACCACATTGTCTGTCCATTGTCGCGGGCGAGACGATGCGAAACCGATGCCACCGCACAACTGCTCGCCTACGATAAATGGAAACACTAAATCAGCTCTTATCCCGTAGTGCAGAAAGCTCTCCCGATCGATTGCGCACCCGTCTGGCAACGCATCGACATCCTGCATGATGAAGGGTTGACCCGCCAGGAGAGTCCGCGTCAATAAGGGACTTTCGGCCATTAATGAAGAAGCGAGCCAAGGCTTCATGCCGGATTTTGCGTATTGATACCTCGAGAAAAAGTCTTGACCATCAGCTGTTAATAAGCCTAACGCGATGAGATCCAAATCCAGGTTTTCGGCAATCCGCCGTAAACTTTCCTGTATTTCCTGATCGATCATGTCGGTCGGGACACGCACAAAGTTGGCCGAAAGCTCAGCCAACAAAGACTTAAACTGTAGATGCTGTTCCAGTTCGAACTGTAACTGGGTGTTATCTTGATTTCTCATGAAAATGTTTTATATATCAATTGCTAAACATTATATTGCAAGGCTTCACCAGATCAACCGACATCATGGAAGATTAGGCCTCTTCTCTACAGCCATCGTTTCAACGCACACTTTTCCAGGTACATGCCAATCACTTTTGCAGTTTCCGGAGCATGCAGAATGTCCATAGGCGACTTCTGATAGTCATAAATACGGTCGGCTTCTTCTTGCGCTTCGGATCGCGACTCGCTCGCTAAGCTCACTGTGCCATCGCCTGTCTCAGTATCGATGAATGAAAACAACTAATGCTTTGACATGTCTTGCGACAACCTGCGGCGCGTCGGATTTGTTCGCACTTAAGGGCGTTAATCAGTATGGTGGGTACGTGCCAGAGTAAGCCAAAAACTCTGAAATTGAAAGTAACAGCCTCTTCCAATACTAAATGGGCCTATCCCGCAACAACGACGGCTCAACCGCCAACTCAAACAATGTGATATGTTCAGGAAATTCGTCATCGAGAATGGCTGCGACAATCGCCGGTGCGAGGCAGATCGGCTTGATCATTCGACTGACATAGCTATCTTCGATTTTCTCGGGTTCGGCAATTTCCTTGAGTGATTTTACCTCGCTGGATATTCCAGCATGGACAGCAAGGAATGAGTGTCAGAAATTGATAATAAAGCTGACAATCGAAGGATGTAAACTTGAAGGGCACAAATTGTAAATGTTTACGCCTCTCGGCAGGTTAATCATAACCGTCCGCTAAGTCTCAGCCGCCGGTTAACCTGCCAGTGATAGATTCTGGCGAGCAAGGGACGAATCAGCGGCATTCCGATTAGCCAGGCTAGAGGTTTCAGCAAAGGCACTTTACTCATCAGCAGGATATAAGCATCCATCTCTGAAAGAATCTGCTGATTCTCGTCTTTGACATGCAGCTCGGTTAATGCCTTGCGAGGGTCGATACCGATTTCACGCAACTGCTCTTCCTGGCCGGTGATATCCATCCAGCAAACATTTTCGCCAGCTTTACCCGCGAATTTCTCATAATTTAGCCTGTCTTTGACGCATTTCGGACAGGCGCCATCATAATAAACAATAATTTGGGGGGTATTCTGATTCATACTTATTCCCTTCAATTTAGTGAGGGTGATAACAAAATATATGCTTCGTCATTTGATGATTACAATCAAGCTCCAACCCTGCTTTCTGAATTGCTTGATTGCTTCAGGTCGAATTGCATGAAAAACTGGCCAGATCCGGGTGGCGAGTAGGGATCGTAATACATCGATTTTAGGACCAGGTTACCTTCCGGTCCAAGCATGGAGCCAGTGAGTAAAGTACGAAAGTCTTTGCCGCCTATTAACTGATGGGTAATGGTCAGGTATAGCCTCGATAACTGTTTATCCCTTATTACAGTGTCCAGCATTTGTGGGCCGGCAATCAGATAAATACTTTTGTAATCTAGCCTGCTTAATTCATGAATCAAAGATGCGCCTTGAACCATTCGATCTTCACCTGTTATAAGAATGGGATGCCCCAAATCTTGCCAATAGCGTATACGATCCGGATCGGCATTTTTGCCTGTGGCTATATAGACCTTTTGTGCATGTTCACGAAGGCTATTGTGCATTGGAAAATTCAGGCTGGCGCTGGCAATGATCACTGAGGGCTGAGCTTTTAAATCATTGTTACGACGCCATTCAACAAGATCCTTATCCCTGACTTGTAATATATTGCCCAAGCGACCTTTATTAAGCGCCCGCATATAACCACCATGAGTAATAAGACAGTCTGCCTGCGCGTGCAATTCCATAAATAACCGGAAGTCAGAAGCTGTTGTTAAATGCCTGGGGATATATGTTGTGCTTTGAGAAACATCTTCCAAAGCAATGCGTCCATCCAGACTGGACAAAAAATTGGCGTAGACAAAGGGTGATTCCGTGGCGCCCAGTTTATGTACTTGATGCGCAAGATACAGACCATTAACGGCACTTTTTTCGCCGGATTGGGGATACAAGCGTAACAGGTTTTTTTTCATAGACACGATTTCCAATTAACCTTTCATTAAAATTACCACTAAGCCTGTCCTGAGCATATAGCCGAAGGGAACACGAAGTTCACAAAGAAAAGCAATGACTTTAGGTAATTCGCAATAAATACCTCCTGTCAAAGTTGCCACATATTCACAGAATTATAATAAGTTTAATCAGTGAATCTGTGGCAGTTTATTTTTTAACGTAAATCCCTAACCAGTAAACTGGCATTGCCGCCAATAGCCACGGTATTCGTGGTGACGGTTTGTTCAATTGCAAAGCGACGCAAATAATCGGGACCGCCGGCTTTGGGGCCGGTGCCGGAAAGTCCCATGCCACCGAAAGGTTGTACACCGACCACAGCGCCAATCATATTCCGGTTAATATAAATATTGCCGACTTTTACTCTTTGCCGGATAGATGTTATGTTTGCATCAATACGACTGTGTATACCCAAAGTTAAGCCGTAGCCGCTTGCATTGACTGCCTCAATAACCTGATTCAGTTCAGACGCGCCATAACGGATTACATGCAATACTGGGCCAAATACTTCCTGCGTGAGTTGTGATAATGAGCTTATTTCTATCAGAGTCGGCGGAAAAAAACTGCCATGTCGCAAGCTATCATCCAAGGGATGTCGGTAGAGCAGTTTCGCCTGTTGCTGCATTTTTTCCAGATGAACGTTTAGCCGGATCAATGCGGCCTGGTCAATGACGGGGCCAAGGTCGGTTTTATAAACACCGGGGTCACCCATGGATAATTCTTGTATGGCGCCTATCAGCATGACTATGGTTTTATCGGCGATTTCCTGTTGCACAAATAATACGCGCAATGCTGAACAACGCTGACCGGCACTGTTAAAAGCCGAATGAACAGCATCCTGAACCAGCTGCTCCAGAAGAGCGGAGCTATCTGCAATCATGACATTCTGCCCGCCGGTTTCAGCAATCAACGGTACGATTGCCTGATGGTGTTGTGCCAGCTGCCGGTTGATAAATTGTGCGGTTTCTGTAGAGCCGGTGAAAGCAATACCTGCAACTCTTGAGTCCGGCAATAAGTGTTGCCCGGTTAAGCCGCCGCTTGCCGGTAAAAATTGTAAGACCGATTCAGGTATGCCGGCCTGATGCAGTATTTCTACACAGCGCATCGCAGTTAACGCCGTCTGACTGGCGGGTTTTGCGATAACGGTATTGCCTGCGGCGAGGGCGGCCGTTATCTGGCCGATAAAAATCGCAATCGGGAAATTCCACGGACTGATACAAACAAACACTCCCCGACCATAGTGATAAAGTAAATTTTCCTCGCCGGTAGGTCCGGGCAGTTTAATGGGTACACTGAACAATTCGAGCGCGGATTGAGCATAATAGCGGCAAAAATCCACAGCTTCCCTGACTTCCGTCAAGGCATCTTTGATGGTGCGTCCCCCTTCGCGGAGACATAAGGAAACCAATTCCAGACGATGTTGTTCGAAAAGATCGGCTGCCTTCTGCAAGTACTCTGCACGGGTTTCCGTGGGTTTAAGCCGCCATTCGGTAAAAGCTTGTGCAGCACCGTTTAACGCCTGTTCGATAGCCTTTTTGTCAGCATAAGTCACGCTGCCGACCGTTAATCTGGTATCAGATGGGTTGTAAACAAGATGTTGTTCACCGGAATAATGACTACCGTTTATTATGGGTGATGCCTGCCAGTGTTTATACGCTAAAGTGTTAAGGTTTTGCTGTAATTGCTGTAATAGCTTAGGGTCGGCCAGATTTGAGCCCTGAGAATTAAGCCGGTGTTCGCCGTATAGTGAGCAAGGTAATACAATTTGCGGTTTATTCGTCGAAGTTTTTACCAGCGCGACAGGTTCACTAATCAATTGCTCAACGCTAATATCAGAACGGACAATTTGGTTGATAAAGGAAGTATTGGCGCCATTTTCCAGTAAACGCCTGACCAGATAAGGCAACAATTCATGGAAATGCCCGACTGGCGCATATATCCGGCAAGGTTTACGCCAGTTTTGAGTTTCAATAATTTCATGATAAAGCGCTTCCCCCATGCCGTGTAGCCGCTGGAATTCATAACCAGGGTGCAGTTTGCCGCTGTGATATACAGCGGCCATGGTATGGGCGTTATGGGTGGCAAACTGTGGATAAAAGACATCAGGCCGGGACAGGATAAATTGTGAACAAGCCAGATAGGATAGATCGGTTGCCGATTTATGCGTAAAAACCGGATAATTACTCAGACCATTTTCCTGCGCACGTTTTATTTCGCTGTCCCAGTAGGCTCCTTTAACCAAGCGTAAGGGGATTTTTCCGTTTTGGTTTTCTGCCAGACCGGCCAGCCAGCGAATAACCGGTAGTGCCCTTTTTTGGTAAGCCTGTACCGCCAAACCCAATCCAGACCAAGCGCTTAAATCAGGATGCGTAAAAACGGCGGAAAAAATATCCAGGGACATTTCCAGTCGTTCTGATTCTTCCGCATCGACAGTAATGGGTATATTAGCTGCGCGGGCCTTCTGTGCCAGAATAAACAGTTTATCCGTTAACTCC
Organism: uncultured Gammaproteobacteria bacterium; assembly: GCA_963849195.1. GTDB lineage: Bacteria > Pseudomonadota > Gammaproteobacteria > Methylococcales > Methylomonadaceae > Methylobacter_C. The sequence continues at coordinate 362,634 of CAWKGQ010000004.1, read as the reverse complement.
TTAACTGCCCGGCTATGCTGCAAAGGCTCATAACGCGGACACAATGCCGATAATTTAATCGAAATACCGGGATTGGCATAAATATCGGGGGATGAGGCATGTTCAGCCAGTATTACAATCGCCGAAAGATAGGATCGGTAATAACGTTCTGCATCATAGGTTGTTAAAGCCCCTTCGCCCAGCATATCAAAAGAATAGCGGTAAGCCGTTTCTTGTTCACACCGTTGAACCGCTTGTTGTATCGTATCCGCAAAAACAAATTGCCCGGCCAGATACTGCATAATCTGCTTTAAGGCAGTGCGTATTAATGGCGCGCCGATGCGAGATAACAGCTTCTCAAAGACTGGAAACCAGTGTTTTTCCGACAACAAGACATGATCCTCGAATTTACTGGTAAAAAACAAGGCCTGGCTGGATAAATTGACCAGAAAAGAATCGCTGTGCTGCAAATGATCTTGCCAGTCAGCATGGGTCAATTTTTCCTGTAAAAACAAGTCCTGAGTATAGCTATCAGGAATTCGCAGCAAGGCTTCGGCAATACCCATTAACACGATGCCTTCCTGCGAATCGAGCTGATATTCGCGCAGAAAAGCTTCGACTGGGGATTGTTGGTCTTTTTTTGCTCTGACCGCATTAACCAGTGTTTTGGCGCAGTCACTGACTATAACCGGATTATAAGCGCTCAGGCCGGCCAATAATTCATCAACAATTTCGGTTTCATCGGCTAAATATGCCTGATTAATAGCGGTTCGTAACGTGGTGGTTTTTTCATTAGTCATATTTTTAGAAGCCCCCCAAATACAGAAATCATTTTTACTGGCTATCATCCATGCATCATGATCAAATGTGAAAAACTGCTTTTTCGTTCAGTTGTTCGATAAAAGCATATCACGAAGATAAACAGTCAGATATGGAGGTGTGATTAAAAGTGCTGTTTATCAAAGTCCACCCCATTGATACAAAATAGTGTCAATTTAATGAACCTGATTAATAAAAACTTGTCCTTCTGAAGGAAGATGTTTTCATTGGTGGCCTTAACTAAACGAGGAATACGATTATGAGACACTACACTTTAGTAGGAGCAGGACTTTTGCTTTTTTCCACGGCAGCACTAGCTCTTGAAGAAGCCAGTCCCAGACAGGTTGATGAAGTGCATCAACGCTTACAGCAAGTGGTGCCATATGCATTGGACCAAACCCAACAAACGTTTACTAAAACGGTTCATGGTGGCGTTCAGCATGTTGTCGCCAAATCAGCGGAAAATACCCGGCAAATAAAATTGATCCAGGCACATCTATTAAAAATTGCCAATGAATTCAAAAAAGGTGATTTTTCGGTAACTGAGCGCATACACGGAGCTGATATGCCGGGTCTCGCCCAACTAAAAAGGGCAGAAACCGACGATATTAAATTTGAATATAAAGCTCTGCCAGACGGTGCGCAGATTCATTATTCAACTGAATATCCTCAGTATGTTCAGGCTCTTCATGAATGGTTTGACGCCCAGATGAGCGAGCACGGCAACAATGTAATACCGGAACATATTCAGCACCATTCAACACCTGCTGAATAAATTGAACGATGGCCATCCCAAGATAGGCTCAGCCAGCAATACGCTTTTATTTATCATGAAGCCAACTTTACTTTTGACCGGACAAACAATTGCGTGGCTTGCCGACGCGATGATGTGTCATCACAGGCGGTAAAATTTGCGCTATTGCACGCGCTACGAATATCAAAAATTCAAAGATTGCTGGTAATTTATGCAGAATACACATTCATTACCCGTGCCCACTCTGGGCGTTAGCGGTATCGTGTTTAACAAACAAAAACAAATATTATTGATTCAGCGCAATCAACCGCCGGCTATGGGCTTTTGGTCTATTCCTGGCGGTAAGTTGGAGGCAGGTGAATCGTTGGTTGAAGCTTGTCAACGAGAAATTAAAGAGGAAACGGGGCTGGACACCGAGATTAGAAATATTGTCGCGGTAGTCGAAAGGCGCGTTGAAGGTTTTCATTATGTGATTATTGATTATTTAGCCCTGTTAGTGGACGAAGAAAACATGGAGCCGATCGCGCATAGCGATGTCTCCGAGGCGAGATGGGTTAGTTTGGAACACCTTGGTGATTATGAGCTGGTAGAAGGATTAGCGGAAATTATCTTGCGAACTTATAACGTGTATAACGGTGATCATGTCGCCGGTTTGTACGATGCAGATGCTACAGGTAGCGATTATATTCTCCCCAAGGTAAATTTCGCGTAAAGAGGCGAGATTCGATTTTACGGATTGTTCAGTTCGTGGGAAGCGGCAAGGCACGATCCGCATCTCCTCGCGGTAATCTCGGGTTGGTTCGCTACTCACTACACAAAAACATGCGAACAGGGCGATATGTCAAGCCCTGCTTCGGACAAATTCAACGACAAAAACAACACCACCGAAATTACGCCTTTAAATCATAAGCACTCTTGATTAATGTTTTCAGCAAACTTGTGCAAATCCTGCCGAATTTTTGAAGCCTATCATTTACCTGATAGCTTTACGTCTTACCTTTAATATACAATCAAGCCATCTTCAAGAAATTGGAATATCTGATGTTAAAGAACCGGTTTATTAAACAACTGTTCAGCAGTTTTCTGGATCTGGCTCCGATTCTTGCCGTTGTTTTGATTTTTCAGGTTCTGATTATTCGGCAGCCTGTGCCAGATGTTGCCGGTTTAATTGTCGGCATACTCTTTGTTATTCTCGGCCTCACCTTGTTCATTCAGGGACTGGAACAAAGTCTGTTCCCGTTGGGCGAGTCAATGGCTTATGCTTTTGCCCGCAAAGGCAGTTTATTCTGGTTATTGGCTTTTGCATTTTGTCTGGGTTTTGGAGCCGCGGTTGCCGAACCAGCCCTGATAGCTGTGGCCCAAAAAGCTGCAAACATAGCCAGTACAGGCAATATTATTGAACAAACCAATTCGGCCCGGGATAGTTATGCATTAGGATTACGTATTACCGTCGCCCTGTCCGTTGGTTTTGCTATTTTAATCGGCGTATTAAGAATTATCCGCGGCTGGCCGGTGTATTACCCGGTTTTCTGCGCTTATGGCTGCATAGCCATCATGACGCCCCTTGCACCCGCCGAGATTATTGGCATCGCCTATGATTCCGGGGGCATCGCTACCTCAACCATTACCGTGCCGTTGGTAACAGCTCTTGGAGTGGGACTAGCAACTGCAATCAAGGGTCGTAACCCGATGACAGATGGCTTCGGACTCGTGGTTTTTGCATCATTGACACCGATGATTTTTGTCATGGCTTACGGGATGATTATATGAATGAATGGCTGGTTCATTTTGCCCTAAAACTACTGGAAACCTGCCGGGATATTTTGCCTATTGCCGCTGTTATCATCGGTTTTCAGCTATTGGTTATTCGCAGACCCCTACCTCATCTCAAAAAAACGCTGGTAGGCTTTATTTATGTTTTACTCGGCATTGTTTTTTTTCTGAAAGGTCTGGATATGGCTTTATTTCCGCTGGGGAGCTTGATGGCATCCCAGTTGACCACTCCTGACTTTTTAGGTCTTAATCCCCTTGATCAGGCCATTTCCTGGCGAACTTATTTCTGGGCTTACGTCTTTGCTGCCAGCATCGGCTTTGCAACAGCATTAGCCGAACCCGCGTTACTCGCTGTTGCCATTAAGGCCGAACACATTTCAGGCGGCACTATTCGTGCCTGGGGATTACGCATTGCTGTTGCCATCGGTGTTGGTTTTGGCTTAGCCCTGGGGACTTTCCGAATTGTCACGGGGACAGAGCTTTATTATTTTATTGTTGCAGGTTATGTTGTCGTGCTGATACAAACTCTGTTTGCGCCCAGGATGATTATTGGGCTGGCTTATGACTCAGGCGGCGTAACTACATCAATGGTTACCGTACCGCTGGTCACTGCGCTGGGATTAGGTCTGGCTCAAGCCATACCCGGCCGCAACCCGTTACTGGATGGTTTTGGTTTGATAGCCTTTGCCAGTTTATTCCCCATTATTGCTGTACTAAGTTATGCGCAAATTGCACAATGGCGAAGCAGTCGCAGCCGCTTATCCAAACCCTGAGGAAAACCATGCATTTCAAATTAATTATTGCTTTTGTTGAAGATGATAAAACCGATAGTGTGCTTGACGCCGCACGCCAAAACGGTGCCAAAGGTGCTACGGTTATCAACCATGCCCGCGGCGAAGGGTTGAAGCAGTCAAAAACCTTTTTTGGCTTGACCTTGGAATCGCCAAGGGATGTGTTGATGTTTTTGGTTGAAGAACACCTAAGCCGGCACATCCTGGAAAAAATCGCCAAGGTTGCACAATTCGACAATAAACCCGGTACCGGCATTGCTTTTCAGGTTGATGTTGAAGATGCTATCGGTGTCATGCGCCAGGTTGAAGAATTAACCCATGAACTAGAGGACAAGATATGATAGAAAACAGTACCTTAATCCGTGTCAAAGATGTCATGAAAACCGATTTCGGTACAATTGACGGCGTAGCAACGGTAGCCGATGCCTTAAAAAAGATGAAAACGCTTAAAACGGCTGTTCTTATTGTGAATAAACGCAATGAAGATGATGAATACGGCATGCTGACTTCCGGAGATATCGCGCGCCATGTTCTGGCCAAGGACCGGGCTCCGGATCGGGTAAACGTCTATGAAATCATGAGTAAACCAGTCATTTCGGTACATCCTGATATGGATATCCGTTATTGCTCGCGGCTTTTTGCCAACTACAACCTGGTCAGGGCACCCGTTCTTGAAAACAACAAGGTTGTCGGCATGGTTAGTCCTAATTCGTTGGTGCTTGATGGCTTGTACAAAACGTTTCAATAAATGGCATCCTGACAAAAATAGCAGTACAATTTACATCAGCAGAGTAAAGATGTTGAACGAGTGGAAGTCCCGGTTATCAATGTTGTAGTTCTGTGTTAACCGTAAGTTTTTATTTTAGGAGTTTTTCAAAATGGCAACAGGCACTGTAAAGTGGTTTAACAACACTAAAGGTTTTGGTTTTATAGCACCTTCCGATGGCGGCGAAGATGTTTTCGTTCACCATTCCGTTATTCAAGGCGAGGGCTTTAAAACTTTGACTGAAGGCCAAACCGTGACTTTTGACATCGAATCTGGTCCAAAAGGCTTAACTGCCGTTAATGTTTACCCCAAGTAAGGGATAACGTTCAGCTTCAAAAAAGGCTCTTGTGAGATATCACAAGAGCCTTTTTTATGCCTTCCGGTTTTTCGTGGAGATTGAAAGAAACTATTTTAAAGGACGGCCTTTAGCGTCTTTATTGATACGGCCGGTAAAAAGCAGAATAGCTTCTACAAACCCCCAAAGGGCACCATATCCAGCAGTTGCAGCGGTCAGAGCCAACTGGGCAAGACCGATCCCATAAAATCCCAAATAAAATCGATGCAGCCCTGTAAAGCCTAAAAACAATGCCAAAAACGACGCGACATACTTATTTTTAACTGCTTCGGGCGGAGCCAAATAAGCGCCCACCAGATTAATATTACGTGCTGTCGATTCTTCTGCATCAAACTTGACGTCGTCACCCTGATCCGGCGGCACTTGCGCTACCCAATCATTTAAATGAAACGTATAAGATTTCTCCTCGCTTTTTACCACCCCGGTTTGGTTATCGGGATCATAACTTTCAATATGTCCAATCATTTAATTACCTTAATAATTTAAAAAAACTTTTATTTTTATTAGCTGCGCCCAATCGATATATGGTTCGCAACGCGGGTTATTAGAATTGTAAGAATGCGTATATCGCACTCCTGCGGCCATCCAATCAATCATCGTGCAAACGCACCGCCAACACATCACAAGCAGCATGATGCAGCACCCCATTAGCAGTCGACCCAAGTAGCAACGCCAATCCATGCCGGCCATGCGAGCCGACTACAATTAAATCCACTGTATTTTCTTCTGCAATCCTGATTATTTCAGTCTTGGGGCTGCCCATTTCCAGCCATAGCCTGTCTTGAGTAACACCCAGTTTTTCAGCCAGTTTAGCCAGCCTCTTTTTTGCGCCGGCCATCAATTCCGTTGTTAAATCCATATTGAAAGGAATATCTGCCCCATATCCCGCATCTGTAATCGGCAAACTATCCACCACGTGAATAATACTCAGTTTTGCCTGAAATTTATTAGCCAAATCCTTCGCTCTGTTTGCAACGGCTTCACAGTGTTCGTAAAAGTCCACCGCCAATAATATATGTTTATAGTTTTCCATGACTCCTCCTATTTAACGCCGGCAACTTCAGGAAACAATAAAGCCATCACCTGATAAGTTCCCAGTAGATATAAAAACGCCAAACCTAAACTAAAACTCAGGCTTTGCTCCAGCGCATTGCGAATAATATGCCCGGTAACCGCCCAATGCCAGCCGATTAACCCAAGCATTACCAGAAACACCAATAACCCGCCTTGCCTTGTCTCCATTGCGGCCATTCCGGGCAGTGCAAAAAAACTGATCATTGCATCAGTGCCTAATACGGCGGATATGACCTGATAGAATCGCCCCAGCTTTCGAGCCAGATATAATATGATCCAGACAAATCCGGCCACCAGAAAAATTTCAACGATAACCTGCAATAGTACATTAAGCCAATCGAAGTGGATGCTTAGCATTAATACCCGAATACTGACATAAACAACTAACAATATCCGCAACATCCATACAGAATGAGGCAAATCTTGAGGCCCTTTTTTGAACAGGCAAATATCAAATAATAGCTTTATGATCTCAAACATTAACTTTACCTCTAATATTCACTACGAAGGACACAAAGAGCACGAAGTTAGATGATTTTTTTCGTGATCTTCGCAGTGAATAAAAATGTTAAAAGACTTTTCATCGATTACTTATGCCATCAGCTAGCATTTTCAATCTTTTCTTCTGCTTCCATCCACGCCGTTTCTGCATCATCAAGTGCTTTGTCAACTTGCACCTTTCGTTCCAGTGTCTGTTTTAAACGCGCCTTTTCCGATTCGTCATAAATGGCAGGATCCGCCAATTGATGTTCCAATTCGCGTTGTTCATTATGATATTTTTCAACAGCGATTTCCGCTTTTTTCAGGGCATCAAACAAAGGCTTATGTTTTTGCCTGCGTTCTGCATCCAGTTTTCTTTGGTCTTTGCGCGACACCGTTGGAGCAGCCTCGTCCACCGTTTTTTCATCGCTTTTTTTCTGTTCGGTCAACCATAGCCGGTAATCGTCCAGATCACCATCAAAAGGCTGGACCTTGCCGCCGGCGACTAATAATAACTGATCTGTCACCGAGCGCAATAAATGCCGGTCATGTGAAACCACCACGATAGCGCCCTGATAGTCCTGTAACGCCACACTCAAGGCATGGCGCATTTCCAAATCCAAATGATTCGTCGGCTCATCCAGCAGCAACAGATTGGGGTTTTGATAAACCAGCAAAGCTAAAACCAGACGCGCCTTCTCACCACCGGAAAAAGGTTTTACCGCTTGTAAAACCTTGTCACCCTGAAAATCAAAACCACCCAGGAAATTGCGTAAATCCTTTTCAGTGGCCTGTTTGTCTATCTTTTGCAAATGCCATAAGGGACTTTCATCAAGTTGTAATTGTTCCAATTGATGCTGGGCAAAATAACCGATATTCAAGGCTTCGGCTTCCTGTCTTTTGCCCGATAAAGGCAACATTTCACCCGCCAAGACCTTAATTAAACTGGATTTGCCCGCGCCGTTTGGCCCCAATAGCCCGATACGATCACCCGGCGAAATCGATAATCCCGCCTGTTTAATCACACAGGTTGTCCCATAACCTATATCAACTTTATCCAAAGTCAATAGAGGGTTAGGCATTTTTCCCGGTTTGGCAAAACTGAAATCAAATGGCGAATCCACATGCGCCATCGCAATCAATTCCATGCGTTCCAGAGCCTTGATACGGCTTTGTGCTTGCCGCGCTTTTGTGGCTTGAGCTTTAAACCGGTCTACAAAGCTTTGAATATGGGCGATTTCGCGTTGTTGCTTCTGGTAAGCCGACTGTTGTTGCGCCAGTTTCTCGGCACGCATTTTTTCAAATGCGGAATAGTTACCGGTATATATTTCAGCTTTATTCTGCTCGATATGCACGATGTGATCGGTGATGGTATCGAGAAATCCCGATCATGAGAAATCAACAACAAGGTACCGGGATATTTACATAACCAGTCTTGCAGCCAGATAACGGCATCCAGATCCAGATGGTTGGTCGGTTCATCCAGCAACAACACATCGGAACGGCACATCAACGCTTGAGCCAGATTAAGGCGCATACGCCAACCGCCGGAAAACGAATTGACGGCGTTCTGTTCCTGATCCGCGGTAAAGCCCAAACCATTCAATAACCGGGATGCTCTGGCTTGAGCCGTATAACCGCCAATGGTATCTAAAGCGGCGTGCAATTCGGCCTGTTTTAAGCCGTTGTCGGTTTGTTCGGCGAGCGTTTAACTGGTTTTGTAAACGTCTTAATTCCTGGTCGCCATCAATGACATAATCAATAGCGGAACTGGAAACGGCCGGCGTTTCCTGGGCAACATGGGCGATTTCCAGATTCGGCGGCATGGAAAAATCGCCTTCATCCAAATGCAGTTCATTTTTGACCAGCGCAAACAAACTGGATTTACCTGCGCCATTGGCACCGGTAAAACCAACTTTTTGGCCTTTGTGTATGGTGAAAGAAGAATTGGCAAACAGCACCCGCGCGCCACGGCGCAGGGCTATATTTTTAAAGTTTAGCATTAAGGTTCAAGATGAAAAGTTCAAGGTACTACTGAAGCCGGTCAGGGTTTGCAACCCGTCACGCTGCAGGAACGATAATAATTTAACGGTACACTTCCCGCCTATGTCCAACTTCAATGACATAAATGATCATTTGATTATCAATAATCTCGCAAAGAATTCGATAATCACCGACGCGATACCGCCAGTAACCTTGAAAATTTCCTTGCAAGGCTTGTCCTAACTGTCTTGGGTTATTTAGATTAGGCAATGTGTTTTCTAAAAAATCTAAAATTCTATCCCTGCTTTGCGTATCCAGTTTTGCCAATTTCTTTTTGATTTTGTCATTAACCTTAATCGACCAAGTCATTTAATTCCTTTTTGAATTCTGCAAGCGTCAATAATCTTGATTCGCCGCGCTCAATTTCCTGCTTGGCCAACTCAATGGCAGCAATGTCTTCAAGGTCTTCCAAGTATTCAATAATCGCCTGTTCCACTAATTTTTCGGGAGTGATTTGATTTTGATGTGCAGCGTTTAGGATTTGCCGCTCCAAGTACACAGGTATTGTCATCATCTGAGTAGCCTCATTATTATTAGTTATTGCCATTATGCAGTTTATAGGGTGAAAGAAGAGTTGGCAAACAACACCCGCGCACCACTTCCCAAAGCTTTATTTTTAACGTTTAAGTGGGCCGGCAAATGCCCAGAATAGAATGTTCAGTATTGCCAACCCGATTAATAGATAAATTGTTATCTGCATTCCTAATATTCTTTTCCGGAGATCCTTTGCGGGAAGACCAACAGCATGAATTAATCGCCCAATTAGCAGTGTGGCTCCAAGTATATGGATAAGTATATTGGGCGCTCCGTTTAATTCGAGCATTAATAAAAGTAATAGTGTGATAGGAATATATTCCAGTGCGTTTGCATGCGTGCGAATGGCTAATTGCAATTGTTCATTTCCTCCGTCACCAACACTTATCCGGTTTTTTCTACGAAGTTTTATGACAGAAAGAGAAAGTCTCACTATTAATAAGACTGCCAGCGATGCATATATTGACGTAATCATGGTTACCCTTATTGCGTTTTAACTCGAAGCTGGCCGGGGTTTTGCAACCTCGACCGGAACGTTTGAACACCGAGACGATTATCAGAACGTGAGTGACGGGTTATAAACCCCGTCACGCTTAGTATTTCTAATACTTGCGTAGTGCATCTTCTGCTTCAATGTCTTGATCTACACATGCTTTAACCATTGCCGCTCCATATTCGCCCATCTGAGTTCGACAACGACTTATTATTTCTTGCATTGAATCACTTGTTTTCTGCTCGCTCTTATTTTAAAGTGGACCCTTCTGTCCAGACAAATATTCACCGAGTTTAAGATAGAGCCCTGTTTATAATACAGCTGAATGGCGCTGTCCCAATTCTTCCGCTCGGGAGACATTATCCCCCGATGAGCGTAGCGAAGCGGGGGATGATGTCTCCCGAGCACCGCCAAATTTATCGACAATCTTCGCACCGCCGCCAGCGGCCGTCTGATACACCTCATCCGGCGTGGTATAACCCAATGATTGATGCAACCTTTCCGCGTTGTAAAACAGGAAGTAGTGCGTCAGCCCCAGTAGCAAGTCGGGCATGTTTTCGTATCCCTTCAAATACACCTCTTCATATTTCACCGTTCGCCACAGCCGTTCGACAAAAATATTGTCCAATGCCCGACCTCGTCCATCCATACTGATGGTGATGCCATGATTGATCAGCACACCGGTAAAACTATCGCTGGTAAATTGCGAACCCTGGTCAGTATTGAAGATTTCTGGTGCGCCGTAGTTCTTGATAGCTTCTTCCAGACAGTCCACACAGAACCCTGCATCCATGGTGTTCGATAACCGCCATGACAGTACCTTCCGGCTATACCAGTCGATGATCGCGACCAGGTAGACAAAGCCATGCACCAGACGAATATAGGTGATGTCGGTACTCCAAACCTGATTGGGGCTGATAATATCTACGCCCCGCAACAAGTACGGATAAAGCTTGTGCTGCGGATGTCGCTTGCTGGTATCGGGGCCGGGTGCCATGCCTGCTAAACCCAGCTTTTGCATCAAGCGCTGCACTCGCTTGCGATTGACTGCGTAGCCACAGCCGCATAAGTATTCCGTCATGCGCCGCGTGCCATAAAACGGGTGCCGCGTGTACTCTTCATCCAGTTCTTGCAACAAAATAGTCTCAAACTCATCCACCTCTTTCTGTAGGCGCTTTTTCTGGTCATACACGACTGAGCGTGTCACCGCGAGAAGCCTGCATTGCGTTGATACCGCAAGCCCCCCATCCAGATCCATCCATTTCTGTCGCTCTTCTACAGGCTGATCCCAGACTTTTTTTTAAGCCAGTCCAGTTCCATGTTGAGTTGCCCAATCTTGGCGTACAACCGGTCTGGGTCACTCTGCGCATTGACCGGTTTTGGACCACGCTTGCTTTCAAATAGACTGCCTGCATTGGTTAGCAATTCCTTTTTCCATTGCGCCACTTGGGTCGGATGGACCCCGAACTCCTGTGCGATCTCATTGATGGTTCTGATTCCTTTAGCCGCCTCCAATGCGACTTTGGCTTTTTGCGCACCTGTAAAAATCTTCCGTTTGTTTTCGTTCATTGTCTGCCTCTTTTTTCATGACAGAGCATAGCTTAAACTATTGTCCGGATTTCGGGGTCCACTATATTTGCGTGAAAATTTTTGTCTAATTTTCCATCTATGTAATTTACTGTATATTTTATTTCCCCATTTTCCCACCAAGCGGTATCTAATCCATTTTTCTTGCCATCTTTGTAGTTTATTTCAACAAATTTCTGGTGCATGGTAGTTTTAAACCACCATTTGGTAATTTTATTAATCCCTTTTCTTCCTTCGATTTGCATGTCCTTTCCCTCTGTTTCTATAAAATATTTTAAGTGCATCGTCGCATCGTCTCCGACATCGTTTGAATAATACATTTCAAATTTACCTGTGAAAGGTTCATTTTCATCAGGCAAATAAGCAATCCCATTTTTAATATCTAGGACTGTAGTACTTATTTCATTGGATTCAGAATTTTTAGAAACACTACTGTCAGTTCCACATCCTGAAATAAAAAAACAAAAAGCCAATATATGTATTATTTTTTTCATAAACTATTCATTATGCGATTTCCTACGAAGAATATACCCGACTTGCTGGTCTTTTTATCGTTCCCACGCTCCATACTCATCGTTATACACAAATATACAGGTAACTCGTCATACCTGCCGGGAAGCGGGTATCCAGCGCCATGGATGGTAAGCCTAGTCCATCCATGGAGCCTGGATTCCGGCAATCTGCTGGAATGACGTGCACTTTATAGACTTGTGTATAACGATGAGCGCTCCATAGTGGGAATGAATGCTGTACCGCTCCAGCGGAGCGAAACTCAGAACAACAAAAAATATAATTTATTTATCACCGCCACCTCCTTTTTGAAATTTAGTTCTAATCGCTAGAGCTGCCAATATTAATATTATGTATGTGCTGAAAAACTGGATTATTGCTAGAAGTGCTATGAATGGATTATTTGCAACCACCATTGTTTTATATGACACAATTGCCGAAGGATTAAGTAAATTTTGCAGAGTAAAAAAGATTGCAGGGTATTTCTGGGCGAGGAGAGAAGCACTTTCTGAAAGACAAAAATTCGAATCGCCAAAAGAAAAAAACACATAGTAAAAAAGAAATGCGACTGTATTAATCTCAATTAATTTACAAACTGCTCGTTTTGGATTACTTCCATATTCAGATACCCAGTCGTACATGCCTGATATAATCCATTCGATACGGTTCCAGCATATAGACCAATAGTTCCAATGTTTCCATGTATCTAACAATGATAAATCTTTAAGTCCTTGCTGACCCTGTAGGCAGGTTTTCATTGATTCTTTATGCCAAACCAAACGTAGCGCGAGACAATCTTTACGATAATAGCGTTGTTCCAAAGCAAAAAACATAGCTTCATCTTGTTGGCTTTTATAACTTGCGGCAATTTGCCTCAAAGTGCGTGATGCTATGACTTCATTATGAATATCTTGTTGAGATAGGCCACTTGCCGATTTATTGAATTTTGCCCCATGAAATGACGATGCTTGGGGAAGTTTGGTTTCGTGAAACAGCGGCACTCGGTTAAAAAATGTGCTCGAGAAATCTACACGTTTTGAAAATGTAGTTTGTTGAAATGATGAGCTTTTAATAGATTTAAATACACATTCTGAAAAAAGAGCATCCCTAGAAAAAACTGCATGATCAAAGTTGGCTTCTCCATTAAATTGAGCCTGTTCAAGATGAACGTCACCACGAAATTCTGTTTTGAAAAAATGCGCATAACCAAGGAATACCTTACTATTAAATAGCAAACAACAGCCATCAATTACAGAATAATCGAATAGAACAGGAGCCCAGTCTTGAGTATTGTCACGCTCAGCATAATTAAAATCAGGCAACCAATTAGAAATATACAGCCCGCGACAATCTATAAACCAAATATGTTTAAAATCTTCTTTCTGTTTTTCTGGTCTTGATTTCCATTTTTTGGTGTATTCCGTTGCATAATCCAGTAACTCGGTTAGGGAAGCACGCAAAAAAGGTATATTTTCCCCATCAATTTCGACCAATTTCGGCTCATTATTTTCATCGCGCCATTCCTCAAGGCTAGACCGAAATTTACATGTTAAACGCTGCAAATCATCTGGGCCGGCGGGGTAATTATATTCAGTAGTTTGCGTATCTTTGGATTTCATAAAAATTTTGCTTTTCAGCCAAAATATCTTATCTATCACTTTGCTATTCATGATGAGACGGCGGCTTTAAACGACAAATGTGTTACGGCTTTTACGCGCAACTTTGGCTTATCCAGCGTGAGTAATTCCGGCACTAAATCCCAGACTTCTTTTTCCAATTCGTCTAAAGTTTCCGCTTCGACAACCAGCCCTTTTAAATCAGGAGCTGGTTGCGACATAAACATTCGCTTCGTTATCGTGGATAATTTCAACTTTAATTAAAAGTGGCATGCCCATTTTCTGCGAAAAATGATGCAAAAGGCCAGCCTAAACGATACATGATATTCTCCTAAATATGTTTTTTCAGTTCACGCTTACACTACTTTGATTTAACACCGAAGCCGATCGGAGTTTTCAACTTCGGTCATGTTTCGTATGTCTCAGCTTTTACCTTGCACCTTGAACCTGTTTAAGCAAACCTCTCAATCATCTTTTCCGCCTGTTCAGCAAACTGCTCAAGATTGCCTTTTTTGACCTTATCTACCGGAATAACCAGCGCGGTACTCAAATCAATATAGATATAAACATAGCGTTTACCATATTCCACTCTGACCAAATCCGCCCACGCCATTTTATTTTTGCCGCTGGGTGATTTCTCCAGCAGATAATTGGGATTGGCCGGGTCTATGCTCAAGGTATAAGTACCGAACAAATTGCTTTTTTCTTTATTGGTGTAGTTTTTAAGGATTTGCCGACGTAAATCCAGCATCATAATTTTAGGTGACAACAGCGCCCACAAAACTGCCATAGCAAGGATGTAGCCCGATGATTTCATATCACCATAATAAAAATAATAAAAAGCGCCGATAATCCCCATGACACCCGGCACTATCCAGCGATTTTTCTTAATGTTGTGTTGTATCTCTTCATTTCTCATGAACTGTATTTCATTAAAATGAATTAAATCTTCTTCGCCAAATTCGTATTCTATTTCAAACATATTCTTAATCTTTTTGAGGTTTAAAAAATTCTAGTGCATTTTTATTTTGGTATAAACACTGCGTCTAAAAGCATTGGAAAGGGTCAACATTGCCGTTCTAAAATAGCCATGAATGGCTACTTGGTGCATTTTATAAAGGGACAGATAAACCACTTTGGCAATAAATCCACCGATACTTACCGTACCCATCAAATTACCCATCAAATTGCCGACCGTAGTGTACTTGCCCAATGAAACCAGTGACCCGTAATCATAATAAACGAAATTGACCAGAGAGCGCCCTTTCAAGCGATTTACAATCGATTTGCATAAAGTTGATGCCTGTTGATGCGCCGCTTGCGCCCGGGGCGGCACATTGCCATTATGGCCTTGCCAAACACACGCCGCACAGTCGCCCATTGCAAAAATGTCATCGTCATTGGTTTTTAAGGTGCTGTCTACCACCAATTGATTAATTTGGTTGGTTTCCAGTCCATCCAGATTCTTCATCCAGTCCGGCGCTTTAATGCCTGCCGCCCAAACTTTTAAATCGGCTTCAATGAATTCACCATCGTGGGTCGTGATGCCTTCTTTGGTTATTTCGGTGACGCGCCGGCCCATTTTAAGGTCAACACCGAGACTAACGAGTTGCTGTTGTGTGGCGGTCGCTAACTTAATGGGCAAAGCCGGTAACAATTGTGTTGCCGCCTCAATAATCGTCAGCTTTACGGTACTCTTCTCGTTCAAGCCGTATATCGCCAGTACATTGGTTACCTCGTGCAATTGCGCGGCTAACTCAACGCCTGTTGCCCCTGCTCCGACAATAGCTATAGATAAAGGTTTGACACTAGCGCTATCTTTACCAATATAACTTTTCAAATAGGATTCAAACAATTGCTTTTGAAATTTAAAAGCTTGTGAGGTGGTATCAAGAAACAGGCAATGTTCTGCAACCCCTTTAATATTAAATGTATTACTGACGCTGCCAATAGACATAACCAAGGTGTCATAACTAAAGGAGCGCCCCGGAATCAGCTCTTCGCCGCTGTCACTCAACGTCGGACTGACATAAATTTCCTTTTTCTTTCTATCCAAACCCTCCATTTTGCCTAACCTGAAATAGAAATGATTGCGATGTCCTTGTGGCAGATACTCAACCTGCTCGGATTCATCCAGAGTCCCAGCGGCCACTTCGTGCAACAACGGCTTCCAGATGTGTGTCGATGCCGCATCAATCAACGTGACTTCGGCCAGGCCTTTTTTGCCTAATTTGCTGCCCAAACTGGTAGCCAGCTCAAGCCCTGCCGCCCCGCCGCCAACAATCACTATTTTATGTTTTTCGTTATTTTTTTTAGCCATTGCCCTTCCGTCCCCTCCAGTATGTTTGTGTACTATAGCATTATATCTAATCAGTGCCTCAGTGACTGATTTGGCTAATAAATAATTCGAATATGATGGGTCACAACGAAATTTGGCATGATCACAAGATTTATAATCATCGTACATCATTGCCGGCACTTTAGTTCCCTCTCCCGCTGGAGAGAGGGTTTAATAAGCAACAAAAATATGTATATTGTAAATTCAGTTAAAAAATGATTGTAACCGTATGCAGGGGCAATACACTCTTAAAAGCAAGCGCATCAAAATAGTACCCGGGCCCCGACATTGGCCAAATGCCCGCTGAATCGCTTTATGCCGAGTATCCGAGACGATTGAACTCAGCTATCAGTTTTGTTTCGCATGAATAAAACTGGTTTTAAATCTGACAATGAACGAGGGCAATATGGTTCCTGTTCCTGATTAACAAAAATCTTCAGCCAAGGCGCAAAACATAAAGGCAACATCGTTCCGGCCGTGCTTGCCTGAACCCAGAAACCAAGGACGGCATGACGGTTTCCGCGAGGAGTGAAGCATCTTGCTAATCAGGACATGGTTTTCAAGACTGGAGGTTCGATTCGTAATAGTGATCAACATTAGATAAAATTCAATGTCACTTTTACGCCAAAAGGTCAAAGATAAATATGGTTATTAATACCATCACTCTCTGACAGCCATTAAACTCACTGTCTATCCATTCTTTTACTTGGGAGTTGCCTCTGCATTTGCTGTGCTTCTTCTCTTGCACGCTCAGTCTGTTGACGCTGCTTTTCCAGTTGCTGTTGGTTTTGTAGTTCCCGCTGACGTGCTGCTTCCTGTTGCTGCATTTGCTGTGCTTCCTCTCTTGCACGTTCTGCTTGTTGACGCTGCTTTTCCAGTTGCTGTTGGTTTTGTGTTTCCCGCTGGCGTGCTGCTTCCTGTTGCTGCATTTGCTGTACTTCCTCTCTTGCACGTTCAGGCTGTTGACGCTGCACTTCCAGTTGCTGTTGGCTTTGTGTTTCCCGCTGACGTGCTGCTTGCTGTTGCTGCATTTGCTGTGCCTCCTCTCTTGCACGTTCTGCTTGTTGACGCTGCACTTCCAGTTGCTGTTGGCTTTGTGTTTCCCGCTGACGTGCTGCTTCCTGTTGCTGCATTTGCTGTACTTCCTCTCTTGCACGTTCTGCTTGTTGACGCTGCTTTTCCTGTTGCTGTTGCTGTTGGTTTTGTATTTCCCGCTGGCGTGTCTCTTCCTGTTGCTGCATTTGCTGTGCTTCCTCTCTTGCACGTTCTGCTTGTTGACGCTGCTTTTCCTGTTGCTGTTGCTGTTGGTTTTGTATTTCCCGCCAGCGTGTCTCTTCCTGTTGCTGCATTTGCTGTGCTTCCTCTCTTGCACGTTCTGCTTGTTGACGCTGCTTTTCCAGTTGCTGTTGGTTTTGTGTTTCCCGCTGGCGTATCTCTTCCTGTTGCTGCATTTGCTGTGCTTCTTCTCTTGCACGTTCAGGCTGTTGACGCTGCACTTCCAGTTGCTGTTGGCTTTGTGTTTCCCGCTGACGTGCTGCTTCCTGTTGC
Source organism: uncultured Gammaproteobacteria bacterium (assembly GCA_963849195.1). Lineage (GTDB taxonomy): Bacteria > Pseudomonadota > Gammaproteobacteria > Methylococcales > Methylomonadaceae > Methylobacter_C. Next base: position 345,174 of record CAWKGQ010000004.1, on the reverse strand, counting down.
TGCATTTGCTGTGCTTCCTCTCTTGCACGTTCAGCTTGTTGTCGCTGCTTTTCCAATTGCTGTTGGTTTTGTATTTCCTGCTGGCGCGCAGCTCTATGTCGCACGGATTCAGTCTGATGCTGCATTTCTATTTGTTGTTTCTTCTGTTTATCTTGCCGAACCGCCAATTCTTGTTGCAATTGGTCTATTTGCTTTTGGCGTTGTAAACTTTCTGCCTGCCGTCTTTCTATTTGTTGTTGATACACTAGGGGACTTTGGTTAGGCTGTTTAGCTGGTTCCAATGGCTGCCGCTCATTTTGGAGAAGCGGCATTGGTGCTGCGTCAGTCGAAACCGGTTGTTGGTCTATTACAGGAACTGGAGCAGAAACACCATCAACTTGGGGTGAAACCGGCACTATCGGCTGTATAGTAGCGGAAGATTTCTGATCAGACAGTTGAGTGGACACTAGCACATCTGGATTGCCGCCAGCCTGGGGTTCGTTATGTAGCGTATCAGAATCGGGATTGAGTCCTAATAATGACGCTCCAGATAACGGCTGTGCTTGCTCGACGGGTTCTGTCAGCGCTGGATTCGACTGTTCTGACGTGGAGTAAGGAGATTGGATAGGAGCAGGCGCACCGGCCAAGCGTCCCGGCAATCTGGGTTTCTGATTGCCGGGTTGTCTTGAATTAACTACAAGTAACTCTGTTCTGGTTCCATCCGGTTTTTTCCCATCCAGCCGTCTTGCCAGCTCCTCATTATGCTGAATTTCCTCAGGAGTAGGCGCTGCCATTGGCAACCGTATAATGTTTGGCTGTCCATTATTATGTCCGACTGTGTTTATGTCCATCCTATCATGCACTTTAGGCACTACAGAAACTACCGGCTTGCGAGTAACTTGTTCGATTTGCTTAACCGGCACACCCTGATTAACAATAGTGTTGTTAATCAGGGTTACATTATTGGTGTAGTTCGTTACATTAATAACTTCCCGATTCTGACGCTGTGGAAATATATGTCTGTTAATGTGTCGATTAGGAAGATCATATTCGCGCACCGCCACCCAGGAATCCCAGCTCAAATCACGGTCATAATTAAAATAACTTATGTTTAGTCCGATTCCGGGTTGCCACACCGCATTCGGAGGCATCGGCGCCCAAGCAGCATAGCCACCGCCCGAACGCCAGAATACCCAGGCAGGCGCCCAGATTCGTCCCGGCACCCAAACCCAACCGTACCAGTTATCCCATGCCCAGCGTCCATAATGAAAAGGCGCCCAACCCCAGGGTTCATAGGAAACCCACAGCCAACCGTAATCATGGGTATGCGCCCAGTATCCATCAGTGTAGGGTCTCCAGTCTCGTGCAACATTACGCGGATACCAAACTTGTCCATAAGTTCGGTGGTTTACCCAATTGCCATAGGGTGCCAGGGCATCGTGAAAAACACTGATATTGACATTGGCACTGGAATTAGCCTGAACCTGACGTGCAGCAATAAAACTTGAGAACAATAGCGCGGCCAATAGTGTCAACGACATTAAGCCAAATCGAGGGTGAGCGTTCATTATAAATGCCTGAAAAAAGTTTAAAAATGACTTTAATCTTGTAGTAGAAAATATGCCACTAAATGTAGTTTCCGCATGCTGAATAAAGACTGAACGCGTTATTGTTCTGTGGCTTTAGAATAGTTATGCCTTCCATGAATATTTTCGTGCTCCCTTCGGCTATGCTCAGGACAGGCTTTGTGTTTTTCGTGGATCAACTGATTTTTTTAAGATTATTAATCGAATCGAAATAGACAACATCGTGTTATTTTGGCAAAAAAAAACCCGCTATGAAAGCGGGTTTTTATTTTTGGAAACTCTCAATGATTTAGAGAGTTTCCCGCCTGATAATGTCTACTAACGTTATTGAGGTAGATTAGTATCTATATTTTGTTCACGACCAGGTAGTTGAGGCTCTAAAGGTTGTTGAGGTTGACCTTCAATTTCCAATTGTACGCGACGGTTGTTGGCGCGGCCTGCTTCGGTCTCATTAGTGTCTACAGGGTGAGAGAAGCTAAATCCGCGAGAAGTAAGATCAGTTCTTCCGCTTCCTTCCATCAGGTACTTTTTGACTGCATTTGCACGGCGTTCGGACAAACCTTGGTTATACTTGAATGAGCCGACATTATCCGTGTGACCTTGTACTTCAATTACCTTCTCAGGATGCTCTTTGATTTTTCTAGCTGCATTATCAAGATTACCAAAGAATTCTGGTTTAATAATGGATTTATCGAAGTCAAATTTCACATCAACGATCCAGCAACCTTTTATGCTGACTGGAACACCGGGTAACGTTTCTGGACAACGATCATCGCAATCGTTGACGCCGTCATTATCCCCATCCATAGTCGAGCAATCAGGCTCAGCAACAGGAGTTGGAGCAGGAGCAGGAACTTCAGCTACTACTGGCTGAGGTTTAGGGCCAAGCGGAATGACGAAACCAACATTAACAACCATGTCATGAAATTCGTTTGTGCCAGGTTGCAGATTAGCGTTGAAATTCTGGTTATAACGATAGCGTACATCACTACGAACCAGGAAGTTATCGCTAACTTCATAGGTAAAACCGGCACCTGCTTCGCCGATGAAGCCAGCACCGCTCCCACCATTATGGCTAGAGTTCATGCCACCCAAAGCGAGTACGGTATAGGGCGAAAAAGTATCGCGCATGATGAAATACTGTGCTTCCGCCAAGCCACCGGTCAAATCCAAGTTTCCGTTTCCGTTATCACCGCCCAAGTATTGATAAAAACCTTTCAACTCGACGTTGAAATGCTCATCAATCATCTTGCCAAAGCCCATGCCACCACCCCAACCACTGTTGGCACTCCGATCACCGCCCGGCTGAATAAATGTTCCGAAAGGCGCAACATAGAACCTATCATCTACAACTTCATCAGCTTGAGCCATTGACAAAAAGCTCAAGCTTGTCAAAGCCACAAGAGCAAGTAAGTGTTTTTTTAACATAACATTCTCCTTAAATTAACTTTCAATAAAAAACGGTAAATCGTTAAATAAAAAACCCAATTCCACTTTCCCATCCTTGAAACTGGGAGTCCAGAACATAGGGTAGCGTAATAGCCACAATTTTTATACATTAAACCACATTATTTTTTTTTATGCATCATTTTATATATATTATTTCCTATCAAGACCACTTGATGCACGACTTAATCAGATAAATTGGGGCATGTTTATTCTCCTAGTAGGTATCAAATGACAGCGGCTTAATCCTACCGGGATGACGAATATATCAACTGTAACGTCAACTTTGATCGAACATTCTTTACAAAACTGTTAAGACTGGAAAGCAAGCTTTGCGATTTTTGAGAGCCCACCGCCTTCATTATAGCTATCATAAAGAGTTTATAAAATTTAAGATTGTATCTTAAATAGACTCCCATACAGTGGGGATTGCTCATTAGAGTAGTTACTCGAATGACCAACGTTATTTTAACTTCTATCATTTCTTGATCTTTTTGATCAGAACTACAACTTGAATTACTGCCCTGCTACTAACTTTACCTCAGTTTGAACAGGATAAACAATTTAAGATCTCTGCATTTGTTAGCGACAGCGTTATAATGCCAAGCCAGAGACTCGATTGATTGAGAATAACATGATTAAAATTTTTCACCTTACCTTTATCTTGCTATCCCTTTTCAGTTTTGTCGGGAGAGTCATTTTGTCAGAAACTCATCCGGCAATACTTAAACAAAAACCCCTCAAAATTGCACCCCATGTCATTGATACCCTATTACTGGCTAGTGGCATTACCCTGGTTTTTCAAGGTGGATGGCTATCCACGGAATATGGCTGGATTATTGCCAAAATAGTGGCATTATTCGGCTATATCGGCTTGGGCGTGGTTGTTATGCGTAATCGCGGAACTGTCCGATGGCTGGCTTTTGTTGGCGCGATGGCCTGTTTTGTTTATATCGGTATTGTAGCTGTCACCAAGAACGCATTTTTCTTTCTTTAAATCCAGGCGAAGTTTTTATAAATAAAAGTCAGTGCTATTGATCCGCGATTCCAACCAGCGGAGCACATCCTTAGCACTATGCAAGCGGGCTTCATCAAGCTCAAGAAGCTGGTGATTAGTGACTACATTCCAACGGGTTAACTGGTTTTTTAATTTCATCCTTTCATTAACAGTAAAATGATGACGTTGTACCAACTGTTCAAATAACGCGGGCTCAGGTATGGTTATCAAGTCTGCCCATGCGGCAGTGCCTGCCAGCAATGATTCAACCGTAGCAAGGTGTGCCGCTAATAATTCAGCAACCTGTTTAGGTTGAATATTTTCGACTGGCGATAATTGATTATCTGAAATAACTTTCAGGCAGAGGATCAACTCACTTGAAGAAAAGCGCACCGCCGTTTCATAAAACGCAGATGCTTCCATGTCGCAAAGATGTAGCTGATCATAATCGAACTTTGGTTTTGATGACGTTTGGAGGCTACCAGTAGGGCAAGGTGGCGTAAAAATCAACGATGGATAATAGCTTTTTTGGCTATCAACATCGATAATTTTATCAATTAAAAACAAGCAACCCAAGAGATGATCCTTATGGCCCGCAATACCTATATTGAGCATAACCGGATGTTCAACTGAAGCAAACAATGCCTGCGTATAAGCTACGCCGGCTGCCATCGCGCTTTTCCCAAGTCCAGTCACCGTCAAGCAAATGTCATGATTTATATAAACAGCAAACGGCCGAACAGTGACATCTTTTTTTAACCCAAAATGTTCCACCAAAGGCTTTGCCTCACAGGGCAACGCAGTATATATAAAAATCTTGTGTGTATTTAAGTGCGCCATTAAAAGATATGTTCTCACTTTTTGTTAAAATTTTATTAGCGCTTCCTCAGCTAAAAACAACTGTAATTTAGCTCCAATAATGCACTTAGGTGATTGCCAAGAAAAAATATAGCGGTATATTCTTTTCCGGGAATCACCTTAGTTAAAACTGTCTTTGTGAAACAGAGACGAGTCCGGACTTTGTCTCGCAATAAGTCTTAACATTAAACAGCACCGCCTTAATTAGAAAAAAACGGGTACTTTAAAAACAAATCACTGAACATGTTTATAAGCACATTACCAATTATTTTTACCTATACCACCCTATTTTCGCTTATTGAGGCTGTTATATTTTTGGCTGCTGTTTTTTTTCTGGTTTATTTTTATACGCCTGAGGTCAATAAAAACTGGAGCAGCAAGCCCGGCAATAGCTTGTATCAACTTTTATATTCTGCGTGGCTTGGAAATTCGGCATTATGGCGTGCATTTTGGCCATTTTTCTTATTAGTCAATGTCATCCTTTATTATATTGATTATCGGGTTATGAACGTAACCTATACCATAGCCAGTTGGAAAACGGTCCATGGAATGCTGTTTCTGCCTATAATCTGGTGGACGACATCGGTCTGGCGATGCTCTGGAAATACCCGTCATAAAATTTGGAGTGGTGCTGCGCGCACTGTCACCGTATGCCTGTTTTTGGAATATCTCCTGCGCTTTATTATCAGCACTCAATACCCCAACACTTTCTTTGACTGCCGTCTATTAATTATGGAGTACGGCGACTGCCTATAAAACAACATCATATCCGAACAAGCCAATCACTGATATAAGCAGACTGGTTGGTTTTTATGCACATCAAAAAAATTATTTTCTTTAGTCTCTAATCCATGACTAAGGCTGCCCTCACAAGTATAAGTTTCTTGGCAGGGAATCACGATTTAATGACAATATGCGCATTATTGAGAAACAATAATTACATTAAATGCATTATTGGTGCAAATAAATGATATAATTGCACCCAATTGAACCATTCATGTAGTGAAAAACACACTTTTTCCCGAGCTCTCTGCGAGTACTCTTCGTTTTCAACTAAATATTCAACAGTTAAGGCCCTTGATTGTCGATGCCTCCAGAGATTTTTATCAACACATAGCAATAACTTATCGATATTTTGGCGCGTGAATTGCTTACCTTTAAAATAAGTACGAAAGAACAAGTGAGCTTGAATCATCGGATGGTTAAAAAACAACCCATTTAATTTTTAATGCTTGATACGAATAATTAAAGATGACGCTTGAAACAAATCTTTTGTCATCAACCTGTCATCAACATTGCGTAAGATTTTTTTGTAAATCAGCTTTATCATGAGGAAAAGAAAATGTTAAGCCTAACTACTTTACATGAATTCAATTTCAGATGGCCGACGATGGTGCCAGGCGAAGTGCTGGCATTAACTCTGCTCATGGTTTTCACCGTACTGGCGACCCTTGAATTCCACGCGCCAAAAGAAAAACTGCCAAAAAAACACTCCCGTCAGTCTTATAAAACGAACTTTAGCCTGTTTATTGTTAACAGTATCGCGCTGTCGTTAGTGTCGGCTTCATCCTTATTGGTACTGGCTGAGCGCTATTCAGATAAAGGACTGCTTAACTCACTTTCCAGCCCCGCATGGAAAGCCGTTTTGTCGTTTTTAATGCTCGATTTGCTGCTGTATCTCTGGCATAAAGCCAGTCACAGCTTCGATTCTCTGTGGATGTTTCACAGGGTGCATCATAACGATCCTTATTTGAATATTACAACATCATTCCGGATACATTTTCTGGAGCTTGTCATCACCAACTTCCTGAAAGCGATTCTAATTGTCATTTTGGGCATTGAAGAAGCCATGGTATTAACCAGTGAAGCCATAATGACCCTCTTTATAATGTTTCATCACACCAATATTTCTTTCATGGGTGAAAAACTACTGGGACAGGTCATTATCGTTCCATATCTGCACCGAACACACCATTCAAAGCAACGTAGTGAGCATGACAGTAACTATGGCGCTGTTTTATCACTTTGGGACCGGCTTTTCGGCACCCTGTCAGTGCTGGAACCTGCTGAAATAGGCATCAAAGGCAGTTCGCCGCAGGATATGGTCAACCTGATAAAATTCGGTTTTGGCTTTAATCTGCCAACACCGCCATCAGTTCAACCCATTAATATTGATGCCATGATCGCTGAAGCCGCCTATTACAAAGCGGAAAAACGTGGCTTTTATCCTGGCAATGATATTCGCGACTGGCTGGAAGCAAAAAGTGAGATTATCGCCCTGGTTTACGGAGATATTTCAGTTAAAAATGCCTCAAAACGCAAACCTCAGGGTAATTATTTTAAATTCAATAACTTGAATATGAATCATACCAGTATTCAGGATTTTTAAGGTTTACAAGTTTACAAGCTAGGCTTTCCGCTCAACATTCAATAGAATAGACCTGACAAGTTTTAAAAACCAGTCAGGTCTAAGTCAGCCGATTTCCGGCGAAGCATATACCTAACTTACCGGTATTGTTGTCCCGTATAAAGTCGGTAACCAAAAGATAAGCAAAATTTATCGTTTTATAATCCGTATTGATTTTATATCTCGATTTGTTTCTAGCCTTAACCCTGACACTCGATGTTCAAGTTTTTAAATTTTTTGCATACTGATCCTTTGAGAATCACCCAGCAGTTCGGTACCGTAGCGAAGCCGCCGGTTCCAAGCAGCCTAAATCTCTCCCCACCATATGCTTGCCAGAAGGCATTAACCGGAAAACATCGTCAATCAGGCCTGCCAGTTCTTTGAGCTTATCCGCTGGGCTCTCATGCTCCAACAAGGTTTTGATAAATTCGAGCAACACATCCATTTGCGATTTTCTTTGCAGGCTGCCTACGGTATACGCGGGCAGTTTGTTTTCTATGCGGGCCGTTTGCTCTGGGTGAAGGAGGAGGCAATGGTCAAGCAACAGACTCAGGATCAGGCCACGGCTTGATCCCTCTTCGTCCAATTGTTTGGCCTCACGCCCCCAGCCTTCATAAAGCTTCCAGTCCTCGAAGAAAACCTCCACAAGCCATCTCAAGGTGTAGGCTAGAATAATATCCATTGTGCGCCACGTCATGTCCGTGGCCACCAAATAGCGGTAATCGCTTTCGCCTTCATATTTCAGGGCGACGACCAAGCGTTTTTTGCCATGCGCAGTCACTTTTAACCGCGCACTGCTTACCGTTGCTTTCACGTCTTTATCGCCACGCACCCGCAAAGTCACTGCCACGCCTTTGTTGATGCTATTAAAATAATCCTTCAAATTCCTTTTCTTGCCTTTATAACCAATATTTTGATTCTCACGCAATTGGCTAATGACTTGGGTGCCATCGAATATCCGTGCGGCTTCATCCATAAATACCTTTTCACCATACAAGGCATCGGCTAAAACAGCTTTGATTTTAATGTCGCCGTGGGCATCTTTGAATGCTTGCAGCAGCCGTACAGCAAGCTGAGTTTTTGTGGGATAAAGGCAACTGCGTTCAGGCATGACAGGACGCTCTTTTTTGGCCTCCCCAGACTTTTTCAAACGCTTGTCTTCTTTAGTCCATGCCGTCAACACAGGATCCGGCATGTAAAAAGCAAAACCCACCGGGATTGTGACCGACTGCGTTACCAACAATAATAACACGACGGTTTGTCCATTAAAAGAAGAATGTTGTCATTAGTAATAGATATGTTATAACATAACACTTCTGTTACTGTCTTTCTTATTGCCATGCCATCCAAACTACTTCCAGTAACAGTATTGTCCGGCTTTTTAGGTGCCGGTAAGACTAAGCTACTTAACCATATTCTCGCCAACCGCGAAGGCTTGAAAATAGCTGTCATCGTCAACGACATGAGCGAAATCAACATTGATGCAGCCCTTGTTAAAAATGAGGTCATCTTTAATCGGGCCGAAGAAAAACTGGTGGAAATGAGCAATGGCTGCATTTGTTGCACCTTGCGTGAAGACTTGCTGGTTGAAGTCGGACAACTGGCCAAAGCCGGGCGTTTTGATTACTTGCTGATTGAATCAACAGGGATTGCAGAACCCATGCCGATTGCCGAAACCTTTACTTTCCGGGATAAAAACGGCGTCAGTTTGTCCGATAGTTGCAGACTGGATACGATGGTGACGGTGGTCGATGCCGTCAATTTCATGCGTGATTACCAGGAAGCGCAATCTCTGAAAGAGATTAATGCCGGGTTGGGCGAGGATGATGAGCGTAACATTGCCGATTTGCTGGTGGAGCAGGTTGAATTCAGCAACGTTATCCTGATTTCAAAAGCCGATTTGGTATGCAGTGACGAGTTGGCCAATTTAACAGCGATTCTTAAATCCCTGAACCGGGAAGCCGAAATCATCCCGATGGTCATGGGGAGCGTGCCACTGCATAAATTACTCAATACCGGCCGCTTCAATTTTGAGCAAGCAGAACAAGCTGCGGGCTGGTTACAAGAAATACGCGGTAGCCATATCCCTGAAACCGAAGAATACGGCATAGCCAGTTTTGTTTATGCTGCCCGCAGGCCGTTTCATCCCGGCCGTTTTTATGATTACCTGCATCGAAGTGATTGGGATAACGGCAATTTGTTGCGTTCCAAAGGCTTTTTCTGGCTGGCCTCGCGGCCTGATTGGGCCGGTTTATGGTCACAAGCAGGAGGCACGATGCAACATGGCTGCGCCGGGCGCTGGTGGGCTTCGGTGCCTGAATCAGAATGGCCTGAAGACTATATTCCAGATATTCGCGCCAACTGGCAAACGCCCTTTGGCGACTGCCGTCAGGAGCTGGTTTTTATCGGCCAACATATCGACGCTGACAAAGCCCGTCAGGAATTGGACTGGTGCTTGTTAAGTGATGACGAATTAGCGGCCGGCAAAGAAACCTGGCTTACCTATCAAGATCATTTCCCGTCGTGGTTGGCCGATGAACAAACGTAATCACACTGTCCATAAACTTGAAGCGCTCTTGTCAACGGGCGTGGATTTGTTACCGCTTCGAATTGAGGGCAAACGTTTAAAGCGCATCGTTCTGAATTTAATAGCGTTAGTGCTTGGCGTGTTATTAGCCGTTGCAATTGTGCATCAGTTACCGAATGCCATTGCCGGGTTCATTTACGGCACGCATCAGTCTTATATTCCTCAAAAATTTCTGAGTGCTAAACAACGATGAATCTTTCCATCGAATTGGTTGCGGGGGCTATCGGCGCCAGCGTTTTGGTCAGCTTAACCTCAATGAGCGGTATGTTTGCCTTGTGGATAGAGCCGGAACGTCTCAAGCGTATCATTCCTTATCTGGTTGCCCTGGCGGTGGGTGTGTTGCTGGGTGATGCTTTTATTCACCTGATTCCTGACGCAGTCAAGCGCCAGGGATCGATTTCAACGGTGTGTTTAACAGCTTTATTGGGCATGTTTCTGTTTTTCATACTGGAAAAGCTGGTCCGCTGGCGGCACGACCATCACATCATTGTTCCCGATCAACTAAATGCTATTCGCCCGATAGCCAAGATGAATCTGATGGGCGATGCCGTGCATAATTTTGTTGACGGCATTTTAATCGGCGGCAGTTATTTGGTGGATCCCGTGCTGGGTTTTACCACGACAATGGCGATTATTGCCCACGAAATTCCGCAAGAAATAGGCGATGTCGGCGCATTGGTGTATGGCGGCTACTCTCCGGCCAAGGCCGTACTGTTCAATTTTTATTGCTCGCTGACAGTGGTGGCCGGCGCTGTCTTTGCCCTGTTTTTCAGTCAGGTGGCCGAGTCATCGTTAATCTTCCTGCTGCCGATCGCTGCCGGTGGTTTTATCTATATTGCCGCCACCGACATGATACCCGCGTTGCATGAGCACTCCACACTAACCAATATGGTTGGGCAAACCGCCATCTTTGGCTTGGGGATTGGCTTTATGCAGTCAATCATCATCCTGGAAAACACGTTACTGAGTCAATGAGGCCCACCATGGTTGCTAATCCAAAACATATTTCCATTCCACGCTATGCGCACGCCTTTCTGTCCGATGACCTGGCTGATTTGTCGGCCATCTATGAACCGGACATCAACATTTGTATAGTCAAACGCAACGCCGATAGTGGGCTGGAAATTTTTGTCAGGTCGCTTTTGCTGTTTAGAAATGAAGTCAGCTTTGTGGAAAACATTGAGCCGGCAGCATTTGATTTTTATCGCCTGATTCCTCATGCAGAGCATTTACCTGGTTACCGGAAGTTTTGCGAGGATGTTGCCCACCTCACGGCCGTCTTTTGTGATTTATTCGATCTGAAACGCGCCGGTTTGCGCCTGCGTACCCTGGATCATCCGATGTGCCCGCGCTTTCATGTGGACTCGGTGACCTGCCGCCTGGTTTGCACCTATGGCGGCGTCGGTACCGAATGGCTGGAAAGTGCTTATGTGGATCGCAGTAAGTTGGGTGGCGCCTCTTCCGGGATCAAGGACGAGCAGTCCGGGCTCATTTTAGACCCGGATGCCATTTACAGTATGCCTTCCTATGCGGTCGGCCTGTTTAAGGGCAGTGCCTGGGAAGGCAATGAACAACACGGCGCGGTTCACCGCTCGCCGCGAGTGCATCCGGAATTACCGCGCCGGTTATTATTAACGCTCGATTTCGGCTAAGAAACCAGCCTCAATCCAGGAGAACCCCATGTTTGATTCCAACCGCTCCACACCGGTCCCCGTTACGATTTTGACGGGATTTTTAGGCGCCGGAAAAACCACGTTGTTAAATCGTATTCTGTCCGAGGAACACGGTCAGCGTATTGCCGTCATTGAAAATGAATTCGGCGAAGAAGGTATTGACAATGACCTACTCATTCAGGGCGAAGAGCAAATCGTTGAAATGAACAACGGCTGTATTTGTTGCACCGTGCGCGGTGATCTGGTGCGTATATTGGGTGAATTGGCCGACAAGCGCGACAATGGGGCGCTGCATTTTGAGCGGGTCATTATTGAAACGACCGGTCTTGCAGACCCCGCGCCGGTCGCGCAAACGTTTTTTATTGAACAGGATATTGGTGATTATTATTTGCTGGATGCGATTATTACCGTCGTTGATGCTAAACATGCGCTCAAACAACTCGATGAAAATCATGAAGCGGAAGAGCAAGTGGGCTTTGCGGATCGCCTGTTATTATCCAAAACGGATTTAATATCACCTGCGGAAGTGGCTGAACTGGAAGCGCGTTTACGCGCTATCAATGCCCGCGCGCCTATCGCTCATGCCCATTTTGGCGAAACCGACATCAGTGAAATTCTCGATATACGCGGCTTTAATCTCAATGCTATTCTGGAAATCGAGCCCGATTTTCTGGAAGATGTCAGCCATGAACACGATGCCGGTATCACGTCCTTTGTCTATCGCACCGACAAGGCGTTTGACGCGGCAAGGATTATAGCGTTCATGGATGTGATGATGAGGGATTACGGTAACGATTTATTGCGTTATAAAGGCATCGTTCATATAGCCGGCTGCGACCGCAAGATTATTTATCAGGGTGTACACATGCTATTGGCGGACAGCTTTGGCGTGCCCTGGGCAAGCGATGAAATCCGCCAATCGGTGTTTGTCTTTATCGGGCGTAACCTGCCTAAACAAGCCATTCATGAAGCACTAGACAGTTGTAGAGTCATTTAGTCATGTTAACGCGCTTAAATCCATCAGCTAAAGCCATTGAACGCATACCCGTATACATTATCAGCGGGTTTCTTGGCAGCGGAAAAACGACGTTACTCAATCGCTTATTGAGCCATGCGCCCAAATCCGCGGTGATTATTAACGAGTTTGGTACAACCCCGATTGACCAACAATTACTGCGCGACCATAAAGTACCGTTATCAACTTTGGTGGGCGGTTGCTTGTGTTGTCAGGTGATAGATTCGTTGACGCCCTTGCTCAAAAATCTACGCATGGCCTGGGATTCCGGGAACAAACCTTTCGAGCGTGTGATCATCGAAACCAGCGGCGTTGCCAATCCGGAACCCGTGCTGGATATTTTGTTAAGAGAACGTTGGCTGGCTAAGCGTTATAGCTTGCAAGGCGTTATCAGCACCGTTTCAGCGATCATGGATGAAGCGCATTTTGACTACTTTCCTGAAGCGCAAGCGCAAATTGCCTGGGCGGATACGGTAATCATGACGCAAACCGACCTGGCAAGCGCTCAACAAATTGGCCGGATGAGTACGCGACTGGATCACTTAGCGCCCGCAGCCATTCGGCTAACCGCCGTGCAAGGGGCGCTTGACCCCAACGCACTACTCGATTTCCCTATGAAATTCCGGCGGCTGCGTGATACTGAACTGCCCGATTTACCTGACCATGGCTTTAGCAGTATCACCTTGCAACTTGAGAATCGGCTGCCGTGGGAACGTCTACAAAAAGTATTGGAATACCTGGTCGCCCACTATCCGGATGAACTGGTGCGTATAAAAGGCATGGTTTACACACCCGGCCAAAACGAACCCTTGCTGGTGCAAGCAACAGCCGGAAGGCTTTATCCTGCCACGCGACTCCCTGTAAGAACGTCTGATGACGGCATAGGACGGCTGGTCATTATTACCCGCGGTACTGTAAAAGGCTTGGCGGAAGACTTGATGGGGCAGTTACGGAGTTAACTCCATTTAGGCTTGAACATAAAGTAACTATTCAGTCCCCCTCTTTGAAAAAGAGGGGTTAGGGGAGATTTTATTAGATAAATCCCCCTCAATCCCTCTTTTTCAAAGGGGGAGGTGAATAGTTACAACATAAACAAGTGAGCATTGGTATTCCTGTGGTAGACCGCATGGATCCTGGACTAGAGGAAGGCATGAGCGTCAAGACAATGATCACTTTTCCGCGTTATCTTCACGCCAGCGTAAAGCCTCCCACTCACGAATAAGGTTTATCGCCCGATCTTTATAAACAGGATCGGCTAGCGCCTCTTTGTAGGATTTCCATGCCTTCAAATCACTGAAAAAAAAACGCTTCCGAACGAAAATCAAACAACGTGCGAACCCCATCCTGTTTCACATGCGCAATCAATGTGGGCTGAGCTAAACTGCCCACAAGTTGAAATACGGTTTTATCTTTGTTTGTCCATTGATTGGTCAGGCCTAACGCAGATCGAATAGCCATTTCCGTGACATCGACTTGCCCTATCGGTTCATCAACAATAATAGTTGGATCATTGACGATTAACGGTATTTTTGTTTGGGTATCATTCAGGGCGTGTCCATGACCAAGAAAGCCGTCATCAAACAAGGATTCACCGTGATCCCCCAAAATAACAAGGGTTGTGTTATCAAGCTGGTTCAGTTCTTTTAAAGACTCAATGACTTTGCCAACGGCCCAATCGGCATTGGCTATGGCATTCCAATAGGTTTCAGCAACCCAGTCTTTGTTTTCCTCGTTAATATCAGCGCGAGGAATCAAATTATCCGCAATCCGCTTGGTCATTTTCGGATGTGAATAAGGAAAATGACCTGCTTGTATGTTCAAGTAGAAAAACTGTGGCTGAGCAAAATCCACCTGCTTGATGCGTTTTTGAAACTGCTCGATGACACGCTCTTCACTCAGGCGCAAACTGCCATGTTCCGTGCTGGGAAATACCCGGTCATCTAGCGCGGTTCTGGCATCAAAGTAGGACACGCCGCCGGTTTTCATGCCCGTTTCTGTCGCCACATCGCCAAAGGCCTCATCCTGGCCGGATAGGATAGACACCTGGTAACCCGCAGCTTGCAGGAACTGCATTAAAGTAATGTTATCGTTGTTTTTTACCAGGCCTCTATTAAAAATGGCTTTAATGGAGGTGGTCGTATAGCCGGTATGGCTATAGGCATTTTTTATAGAAACGCCGCTTTTTGCAATTTCCCGCATCACAGGCGTTACATAATGCCCGTTCATTTTTTGGTTAAGTATATCGGCGCGGGCGCTTTCCAGGACAATAAGAACTATATTTTTACCCTGCCGGGGCCTTATTCCGGCAAGGTTGTCATTAGCAATAGGCGATATAACGGCATCGCCTAAAAAGCCGTCTTCATCGACACCGTTTCCGGGAATATCCAATGCGCCAGGATAAATAGCGGCATTGAAAACGGCTTTATCCTTCGGATACGAAAAAATGCCATAACCGTCAAAATCCAAATCCGATAGCTTGTCCAGGCCCATGCTAACGAGCCGGTAGCTGGTTTTCTTCTCCAGTCCATACCTTAAAAAATCATTATTGGACACTACATAGGACATGACAGGCGTTAATAGAACAGCGGCAATCAATAGCTCCATGTATGTTCTATGTTCTATGGTACTGGTCGTGAACCGCTGAATAATTGTCCGCTGTTTTAAGAAGTTTATAAAAAAAATCAAACCGGCTGTAATCATGCCAAGGATGGCAATAAACAAAAGGATTTCATTACTGACATACAACAAGGCTTCCTTTAAACTGCCGCCGCACAGATTTTTGATAATTTGAAGATTTACCGTATCACTGAAGTAGGACAACACCTTAAACTTAAAAAATAACCAAATACCGGTTAAAAACACCACGATAACCGTAAAGCTATAGTAAATAGCCAGACCAAATTTATTGAGCTTGTCAGCGACAAAAAACCAGAGAGTGGCCAATAGCCCAAAAAATGCCAAGTCGAACCCTAATGAAACGAGGATGAATGTTAAGCGTTCAGGAAGTTGTTTTGTATGAAAAAGGTTGCAAGAAGCCGCCGGTAAAGAGATCGTATTTATAATGCAGAAGCATTGCTTCGAAAATCTGAATAATGATAACGACAATAAAAACAACGAGCAATCGACGATATTGCGCGGCTAGATTTTCTAATTTTAAAAAAATGCAACTCATGACCGCTCGCTGTATAGCTGCGAGTTCATGGCGTCAAAGTAAATGGGAACAAATACTTTATCACACACAGGATCCCTAGTAGCTGATTCGAATACCAATTTCCGCACTGCGCCCCGGTTCTGGCGCAAAATTTCGCAAATAGGACGTGGAGTTACGGATATTTTCATTGGTCATGTTTTTACCTCTTGCAAACAGCAAGACTTCGGAATCGTGGAAGGTCGCCAAATTATATTGTGCGCCCAGATTCAGCAACAAATAACCGGGGGTATTGGATTGATTTTCGCCCGCATCATTCTGTGGTTCTCCTCGCGTCAAGCGGATATCGGTCGACCAGTCATTTTTCCCGTAACTGAGTTCAAATCCATAGCGCAATGGCGGCATACGGGGGACATCGCCGCCCTGGTTGAAGGTGCCGCGGGTATAATCGCCGAATAGAGTCAGATCGATCGCTCCATACTTGTTTTGCATTAAGGGAAAAACTGTCTTGGCTTCAAAACCACGGAAAATAGCGTTGGCCTGGTCGCTTTGATAGACGGGAAGACAAGCACCCGCAGGGCCTGAGCAAAAGGCTTCAAAGTCATCCAAATCCTCGTTAAACACTCTATAATCCTGTTGCTGATAAATGTAATCATTCACCCAATTATGGAAAAGATTAATATCAGCGGTCATCCAGTCGGCAGTAAATCGATAGCCGAGATCCAGATTATAAGAAATTTCCTTGTTCAGATTCGGATCGCCCAGTTCATAGCTCTGTGTCGCTTCATGAATACCGTTGGAAAACAATTCCTGTATTTGCGGAGCCCGTTGGGATTGAGTTACCGCCAGACTCAGCTGATGTTGTTTGTTAATGTCCCACAAGCCAGAGATCGAACCGCTGAGCGGCACATAAGAGACTTTGTCATAGGTTGTTTCCGGCCTGATGCCTTGCCATTCGCCGCGAACACCGAGTTCATAAGTGACCTTGCCAATCGCGAAAGACTCGACCGCGAACAAGCCGTAAGAATCAATGTCCGATTTCGGGACTAACGCTTCTGCACCAAGGGCCGAAAATTGGCTGTTGACGGATTGAAAACCCAGCACGCCTTTCACTATCCCTATCGGTTGATGCTCAAGCTCCAGACGGCTTTCGTAGGATTTATTAAGAAATGTTGTAGCCGGTTCGCCGTCGTCCAGCTCGACATGCTTGTAGTCGGTGTAACCGAATTTCAAACGCATTTCTTCAGCAAGCGAAAAGGGTTTATTGAGTTGTCCCTTGAAATCGTACTTGGTTTGGTTCATCTGAACCCTGACGGGCGCACTGCCGGTGCCATTGGGAGGAATACCGTAATTATTTTCCAGGCTATTAACCGCCGCACCGGCCAAACCAACATCACCTATAATAGAGGCGCCAGCTGAGCCACCGCGTGAACGCGCATTGGAGTTATTAATGACCCCGTCCGGATTATCCAGTACAAGCGTGCCTTCAAGGGTGGGGTCGGTGGCACGCGCCGCAGCTTCATCGATCGGCTGTCCGCCGATATGCACATTGCCCTGGTCATTATAAAAACCATCCAGATGAAAGGCAAAAAGGTCCTTGCCACCGTCAAGCTTGAGAGCGCTGGACGTCATAGTAGAGGCCGAGTCATAGCGTTGCTCAACGGCTCCGCCGAGCAGCTTGTCCGGGACTTGCTCAGGAATACGGTTGTCGATAACGTTCACCACGCCGCCGATAGCGCCGTTGCCATATAATAACGTCGAAGGGCCGCGCAAGACTTCAATCCGTTCCGCTATAATCGGATTTACCCCATTAGCGTGATCGGGGCTTAAGGTTGAAACATCATTATTACCCAGGCTATTCTGCATGACTCGCACGCGCGGGCCTGATTGTCCCCGGATGACAGGTGTGCCAACGCCCGGTCCAAACGATTGACTGGTCATGCCGGGTTCATTCTGCAGGGTACCGCCGAGGGTCTGCCCTACGTTGGTTCGCAACTGATCCCCCGACAATACCGTAACCGGGCGGGCTGATTTTGAGGTAGAGTGTTTTAGACCCGTACTGGTGATAATCACATCGTCCAGTTTGTAAACATCATTTTCAACAGCGAGAGCATCAGACCCTATCGCACCTGCCGATAAGAAAAAAATGGCGAGTTTTTTGTTCATAAATTCGTTAATCTTTTGATTGATAAAACGTTAAGTTGAATATATTCAATTACAAAAAATATACAGCTTGCGGGTTTCAGTGACTCATTCTGCATTAATCATAAACAAGAGTATTTAAGATATGTTATAACATAACATATTGCAAACATTATTTTTTGAACACAATAGGTTATAAATGTATTGAGAGAGTCTGGCTGCCAAAGCCGGAACAATGTTGTGTATGTTCCAATACAATTACAATACAGGTAGCCAATAGAAAGATTGTCGTGGTTAAAGTCCCTTCTACAGCGATAACTTCATCTAAAAAACGTTATCCGGTATTTAGTATCCGACTATTCACACTGACAAGCTATGTTATTAGCTTTGATCACCAAACAATATCTGGCATTTTGCACAAATACCATGAACTTCTACAGCTTTACTATGCACCATAAAGCCGGCTTGCTTGAACTCTAGTGACAAAGCTAACATAACGTCCGGAGCCGGACGTTCCTCGACTTCCTGGCAGTGTTTGCAGATCAGCAGTAATTGCTCATGCTGATGACCCGAACAACGGCAACCGACAAAAGCATTTAGGCTTTCTACCCGATGAATCAAGCCTTGTTCAATCAAAAAGTCAAGTGCGCGATAAATAGTCGCCGGTTTTGCCCCCTGTTGCAGGAGTTTGAGACGATCCAGTAACTCATAGGCCTTGACGGCTTTATGACTTTCCCAAATTAACTCCAGCACTTTATGACGAATCGGTGTTAATTGCACGCCGCGTTCAACGCATAAATGCTCTGCTATACCCAGCGCCTCGCTGACACATTCGTTATGATTATGTTCTGAAGACTGTTGATGGTGCTGGTTGGGTTTGGCGTGAGTGATCATTGCAAAAATCATTTCCTGGAATCGAATGTTATAATATAACACTTAACTGGATCGTGCAATTCACTTGCTTCTTAGAGTGCAAGTCATGGGCTTAATGGGAGGAAGGCCATTCACATTCAGCCTGCATTAAGCAAAAGAGCATTGTAATGTCCGCAACAATATTAATTAATAAAGGAGAGTTTTATTCTGAAGTTCCAACACTACATTTTCTGATTTTAGAATCTAAATGCAACCCAAGAACGGCTCTTTATATTGCAAAATATAGGCATTCATGTGTTAGCATTACTTTACCTTGAAATTTTTCAGGTAAAGAACTCCAAACAAAACTATAAACTAAGAGGACACTACTATGAAAACTAAAACAATTATAGCTACAGGGCTAGTCACTTTGGCGCTTTTGGCAGGCTGCAACAAAGAAAAGGAAACCACCACCTCAACCACCACAAGCGTTACAACACCAGCTCCGGCTCAAGAACCAACAACAACTAAAACTCAGGAGTCCACTTCTACTACTACCACAACACCTGCTCCTGCCGAAGCGCCTGAGTAATATATGATTTGCCAGTTCCCAATCTTCTGATTGGGAACTATATCTGCAAGCTCTGACTTTCTGCAACGGAGCGTTAGAGCTTATAAAGGTATGAGCTTCGAGCCAAGGACGGCAAGGTCTCTTCATTCCGGTATATATTGACGACAGACTATCCTGCCCGTCACCCTTCGGGTTAATGCAAATCTGTTTCAGACAGATTTGTGCCGGAATCCAACACAAAAACGCAATTAAGTCTTACATCAGCGGCAACTAATGTCCGCATCCGTTCCACTATAATGTTCATGGCAAACTTAGGCGATTTCCTGCGAAGAATATTCATTCTTGGATATCGCCTTATATCAATGGCATGGAACCAAAAAAGAATCCTGAATAATGATCCAAAACCACCCCTTAGACCTACATCCCAATAATTTCCGCTCACTATTGATGTTTGCGCTCGCATTGGCCAATTACGCACTGATGTATGCAACCAATATTTTGCTGGCTCGATCTCTCACTGTAGATGATTTTGATGATTACAGTGTAGCGCTATCCATTGTGACGATGCTGTCAACATTGGCAACATTAGGCCTGGAAAAATATGCCTTGCGTGCTGTCGCACTCTTTCGAGACCGGCAAGACTGGCCAAAATTTCGTGGATTCTGGTTATTTTCTTTGCGAACCATCAGCGGTTTCAGTTTATTACTGGTCGCATTACTGAGTATCGGACTGGAAGCAATATTGGCGATACATCATGCGGATTATCATATTGCCATTGTTATTTATGCCGGTTTCTTACCCATAATGGCCACCACACTGTTTCTGGTTGAAGTCATGGCTGCGCATGGCGCTCATATATTAAGCATGGCTATTTACCGGTTATTTCTTCCACTGGTTTATGTGTTGCTGATTATTGGGCTTTCATTCAGCTCACTGCCATTATCGGCGCTAACGGCTGTGCTTTGTTTTGGTTTTGCCTGGGTCTTGACATTTATTGTCATCTGGTTCGTAACAAAAATGCTCATGCCGGTAGAGGTTAAAAAATCAATCCCGCTGCAACATGGAAAAAAATGGCTGAGCCGTTCCTTGCCTCTGGTTTTAAGCAGTCTGATGCTTACAGTAATGACCAGTAGCGGTGTTGTCATTCTGGAATTACTTTTCCCCTCCGGTATAGAAGTTGGAACTTATGCTATTGCCGCGCAAACAGGTGGCTTTATTTCACTGATCGGCACTTCAACTAACCGGTACTATTTACCGATGATGGTTGTCATGATTGACCGCCGTGATAAACAATCTATACAGCGTTTAATGAATCAGAGAATCTGGGTCATAGGCGGACTGATTCTTATGTTACTGGCAATCATGGTATTCTCGGGTCAAAAAATACTGAGCTTATTCGGCACCCATTTCAGCGCGGGTTATAACACTGTTCTCATTATTGCGGTAGGCGCATCCATTAGCGCCTTGTACGCCGACATACCTTATTATCTGCAATTCATGGGATTTCATCGCGCCGTCTTAACCTTGACCATGCTGGCAACACTAAGCATGGTCACGCTTGGTTTTTTACTGGGCGCTGAATATGGAGCTGTTGGCGTGGCGATCGCTTATATGATACCGGTGGTTTTGTTATTTATTGTGTTACGCATTATGGCAATGCTGTGTTTCAGGCGATTCTGACAAATTTAGTATGCTGATTTATCCCGCTAAGGAATGAGATACAGACTTATCCCTACAGAATCCCCGTCATTAGTCGCACAAAAATTCCTTGTAATCGCCTCGTTTGTGAACTCTACAACGCTGTCCTCCCGAATTGTTGTTGCTAAAAAGCGAATTGAGCAAAGCTCCAGTTATAGCTAAAAAACAATAGGAAATTTAATTACAACTTTAAGTTTTTGTAAAATTGCAACTTAATTATTGGTTTGTTGCTATGTAACAAAACTGTAACAAATTCGTCATATAACTGTCACCTTTTCCCCTTATCCTTGCCTCAGTTTTTTTGATAATAACCGAGAGCAATAGATGAAATTCTCTAAACTAACTTTAGCAATTGCTACCACACTAAGTGCAAGCGCATCATTCAATGCTTTTGCTATTGATTTATACGTTGATACCAAGACCAAGCAGATTTATGCGGAACCCGGTCCGCATAGAGAGCTTATGGGCGCTTTCGAAAGAGTCGAAGACAAACCAGTAGCAGCACCAGCGGATGCTGCCGAAATAGCCACTGTTCGTCAGGATTTGGAAATGAAAACCAACGAAATCAAGGCCCTTCAAGAGCACATGGAGCCGAAGCTCGAAAACGTGAAAGTCAAGATGGACTGTAAAGGCCTGCAAGTTGAATCCGCCGATAAAAATTTCAAATTCAAGCAGGCGGCCGTCTACAAACTGATGCCACCTCGAATTCGCAGGTAATGGTTATCAAGACCGGCTCAAGTAGCTGGACAACCCCTGTACTTGGAGCACCTCTTGATGCCAAACCGATTGCACAGAAGTAGTCGTCGTGGACGTATGCGCTGTTGAAGGTACTTTTCTTCAAAGACTGGTTGACACAAACTTGAAGCTGATTTTGCCGGCAATGGCACAAGAGTGCAGCGGTGAAGGATGCATTTCTGCAATACACCGGTTTCGATATTGTGACCAGTAACAGCGGGTCAATAAAAACAAAACTTCAGTCGTGAATTGCCAGGAAAGTTACAAACGATCTTGAATGTCATGATTACCAAACGTTCATCGATAACCTCAATACTCACAAGTGGCAGCCGCCAATTGTTGACGGGCGATAGGTAACTTCACTTCCCGAATCTGTAGGCGAAAACGGCGCTGCAAAGCGCGGCCGTGCTTTGGCGGTATTGACTCCGTTAATCCGAACGGCGCCAACCGCTAACCAGATGGCATGCCAATGCTGGGGAATTAACTCGCGCTTGATTTACAGTCCGATTCTGGAAAGCAAAACCAAATTGTTCATTTAGGTGTTGCAGGTAACGTATGTTAACGCCAACCAATTATCAGGCGGATGGTTTATTTAATAATGGCGGCATTTCGTTCGCCTCCAATCCAAACACTAACGTGGACCGCACTAGTACGTATAAATACAGGTAATTTGTCTTTATCCCTGGAAATTCAAACGGTTCCCTGAATTATAGTGGCTCACATGTAGACAACATTGGCATGTTTGGCGCAGAACCGCCGTAGTTTATGGGCCGTTTTTCAGCCGGCGGAGAATATACAGCAAACGGGTTGACCGTAATACGAAATCAGGTTAACACGGAAACACCTTGAACGGTGGCTTATGTCTGTATGAGGCTTACATGATTAACGGGTGAATCCCGAGCCTTCAAACAGCAAACCTCATATCTGGGGCCGGACAAGCCCTATCGCAATTTCGACTTGAAAGGTGGTTGGGGTGCTGGGAAATTGCAACCGTTACGATGCCTGATCTTAATTCCGATGGTGATTCAAGCGGGAAACAATCAACCTTTAAGGTTGGCTTCAACTGGTATCCTAATTCGCATCTCCGTGTTATGGCCAACTATATTCACCTTTTGGATCTTGATACTGGCGCATATAAGACAACTTCACGCGAGCGAGCCTTTAATGACGCCAATTTGGACCTTATTGAAACGCGCGTTCAGATTGACTGGTAATTCACTGATAACTTCTTCAATCCTTTCGACGATTTATTATTATCGTGCTTAGGTTAACCTTTCAAATTAGCTGAATAACCTGCTTTTTCGATAGTCCTATAAGCCGTACTGGACACGCCAGTGCGGCTTTTTTATGGGCATATCTTTGACTATTTTAATTCCGAATGAGTACTGCAAACTGCGTATCGCTAAGTTAAATCAAATTCCCTTCTAAATTACGCCAACATGCTAAAATAGTTATTTTTAAATAGCTAAATTAAAGTCGTGCAATTATCTGCCTCACAATTACAATCGCAACACAAAGCGCTTATTGATGCTCTCAAACGTGGTGAAGCTGTTGAAATCACTTATCATGGTCAAACATTAGGCATTGTTCAACCTGTAAGGCCTTCTGTTAATAACAGGGAACAGGAAAATGCGATGGCGAGTTTTTTTGGTATGCACCGTGATTCAACTATTGATTCCGTTGAAGATGAATTACGCACTATTCGTCAAGGCCGCCGGAGTTCCTTGCGTGATCTTTGATACCAATATTTTGATTTATGCTGATCGTGGAGTATTGAGCGCCAAGGATCTGATTATGAATACCCAGGAGCGATCAATATCAGCAGTTACCTATATGGAATATGTACCGTTCTGTCGCAATAAACGGGAACTTGCTGTTTTTGAAAAAATGCTCAGGGCGCTGCAATTTACCATTCATGAAATCGATCACTCTATTTCATATCATGCGCGGCAAATAGTCAGGCAATACACATTAAGTCATAGCATCGAAATGGGGGATGCTCTCATTGCTGCAACGGCGCTGAAGAATCATGAATTACTCTGCACCAGTAATGCTAAACACTTTACGCCTATTAGCGGCCTGAAACTGGAACACTATTCACCGAATTAAAATGCCTTGGTGGTGTTTTGGATGAGGTCAATTCAATCTTACAAACTATAATACCGCGTCTTACTACGCCCAGAGCCTTCGCGTCTGCGCCATCATTTTTCCAGTTATCTTTTATCATGAAAATTAATCAACTCGTTACACTATTACCCATTATTTTTTTAGCGGGTTGTGCCACAGCGCCGCTTAAATCCACTATGTGGGGCATAGAACCTGTCAGTCTTTATGATTCCGGCCATGAAAAGGGTACGGAAATTATCAGTGTGCAGCAATCCACATTACGAGCCGTACTGAGTAATTTCGAGACTGGCGAAGTCGATGTGCTGGATATCAGCCGGCCTCAGCATTTACAAAGAAAAGCCCGTTTTGCACTGGAATTGTGCAAGGGAGAGGAATTAACCTCGGTTGCCTTTCATCCATCGCTCGATCTGTTTGCTGCAGTCATTGATGCCGGTAATAAACCTGGCAGGCTGGAAATTCGTTCGGCATCAACCGGCTCGTTGATTGACCGGGTAGTCGTAGGCTTTGGGCCTGATGCGGTGGTTTTTTCAGCTGACGGCAATCTTGCCATGATAGCCAATGAAGGCGAGGATTTTTTGTTCGAGCCGTCGACAAAACAATTTTTCACGCCGGAAGGCAGTATCTCGATTGTTCACTTGAATCAATCCGGGCATATCATTCGTCATAAAAATCTGGAGCTGGCTAACATGACATTTCATGAAGGTTTTGTCGTGACCCAGGGCGGCCGCTTTATGGAAAGAGAAATCGACTGGAATGGCGATGGCCTCATTAGTAAGAAGATGGATTTTGATGGCAATGGGGTTATTGAGAAGAAAAAAGTCAACTTGGGTACCTTTGAAGGTCATGATATTTTTGGCACGGAAACCAATGGCGAGCGAAAAATATTAATCCCCATAAAAACCCATTCTCCAGCCTTGCTAGAGCCGGAATATATTGCCATTTCACCCGATGCAAGCAAAGCCTATGTAACCTTGCAGGAAGACGATGCGGTTGCGGTCATCGATTTAATTAATGAACAGGTCATCAGCTACTATGGATTGGGAACCACAAAGCATAAAACCGATGCCCGCTACGAAGGTTGGGTGAAATTTGACCAATCGATGACAGGATTGCGTGAACCCGATGGAATTACAACGGTAGCCAATGGCCGTTATTTCGTCACTGCCGATGAAGGTGACACTGATGTAGATAGCTCTATACCTTCAGATGGACAACCGATCAGCGGAGGGCGTTCGGTCAGCATATTCGATGGGGCAACAGGCACAATGCTTGGCGATACCGGTAATCAGCTTGATGAGTTTGCCTTCGCAAATAAAGTTTACCCCGAGCGGCGCAGCAGCAAAAAAGGCTCTGAACCGGAAATGCTGGTTGCCTTCGATCTGGATGGCATCCCTTTTGTTGCCGTCGGCATGGAAAGGGCCGGAGCGGTCGAGTTGATTTCCCTAGCTGATCCCTTTCACCCTAAAGTAATTGCTCTGGGCAAGATTGGCGGCGACGAAGACAAGTCGCCGGAAGGAATCGCCCACTTTATAGTGGATGGCGAGCATTATCTGCTTACTGCCAATGAAATGAATGGCACCGTGGAGTGTTTTAAAATCATAAGTTAAACATTAGGCAATACTGCGCATTATTCCTCAAAGATACTGAAGATGCTCTATTTATTAGCAGCAGGTTCTTTCGCCACAGGCATTGCCTCATCCACAACAAACGATGAAGGATTGCCGCGACTAATACGACCGGCTTCTTCCTGCAATGTCGCAATTTGATTTGGAGTAAGTAGCTTCACCACGCTCTCACGGGCGGCAGCAGCACTTTCTACTCCCTGGGCGGCAGCCAGATTAAACCATAAATAGGCGCGTTCAATATCACTTTTAATAGCGATGCCAGAATGATACATCTCGCCAAGAGTGGATTGTGCTTGTGCGTGACCTTGACGGGCAGCTTTTTCCAACCAGTAAAAAGCCGTTTTGTAATCCTGAAC
This sequence comes from uncultured Gammaproteobacteria bacterium, assembly GCA_963849195.1. GTDB lineage: Bacteria > Pseudomonadota > Gammaproteobacteria > Methylococcales > Methylomonadaceae > Methylobacter_C. The sequence goes on along the minus strand of CAWKGQ010000004.1, from coordinate 319,372 downwards.
TACCCCTCGGCCTTCGAGCAGAGCCATGCCATAACGATATTGTGCTTCAACCTGATCATGACGGGCCGCTTTTTCAAACCATTGAACCGCTATCCTGTCGTTCTTGACACCCCGGGCAGCCGATGTGTGGCGCAACCCCATTTGCAGTTCGGCCTCGGCATTGCCTTTCTCCGCGAGACTCTTCATTTGGTCGCGAGAAAAGGTTTCGACGGGACTGACAGCTTTCGCTCCCTGATTGAAGGTCATCCACAAGGCTCCAAAAACGGGGATAAATAAAAGCATAATGCCTATGAAAAAAACCAGACGCAAAGGATTCATCACCCAGAATCGGAAACGACATGCTTGGCAACGGTAGGCTCTGTAGAACAGTAAATTTAACAACCGGTCGCTTATTTTCTTCGATGATCTTCTGGTTTTCCCATTGCCACATCGAGGACAAGCCAGTATCGCAATAGAAGACTGGTCCCAGCTTTTATTATTTTCCTCGTTTCGATCTGATTTTTGCATATAACGCTCCTCTTCGTGCAAGGTAAAACTAACGGATCACCGCAACAAGGCAAAGCCACAAGTCTTTTTATACCGCGTCTAAACGTCTAACTCGTTTGCGACCACCTGTCATTCTACAATTTAGCCATCACTGCTGCCACAGTCGCCCCCATTGCAGCAGGCGTTGGACAGATAACAACCCCCAACTCTTTCAGCATCGCAACTTTTTCTGCCGCGCTTTCCCCAGCAGAGGAAATAATCGCGCCGGCATGGCCCATGCGGCGTCCTTCGGGTGCGGTTAATCCTGCGATATAAGCAACGACCGGTTTACTCATGTGTTCCTTGGCAAAAAATCCCGCTTCAACTTCTTGAGGGCCACCGATTTCACCTATCATGACGACGACTTTAGTTTCCGGATCCTGTTCAAATTTCTCCAGAATATCCCTATGTGAACTGCCGTTGATGGGATCCCCGCCTATACCTACTGATGAAGAAATGCCAATACCCAAACGCTTCATTTGATCGGCGGCTTCGTAGCCCAAAGTACCTGAACGACCCACAATACCGACATTGCCCTGCATGTAAATGTGCCCCGGCATAATGCCCAGCATAGCGCGTCCAGGGCTGATTGTACCCGCACAGTTAGGGCCGGTGAGCATCATGCGTTTTTCTTTTGGGAAACGACGCAGGAAATTTTTCACGGTCATCATGTCCTGGGTAGGTATACCGTCGGTAATCGCCACACAATATTTAATGCCCGCATCGGCAGCTTCCATGATGGAATCGGCAGCAAAGGCCGGTGGCACAAAAATAATGCTGGCTTCAGCTCCGGCCTGCTGTACGGCTTCTTTGACCGTATTAAAGACTGGCAAACCAAGATGGGTTTGCCCGCCTTTTCCTGGCGTGATGCCGCCTACCACTTTTGAGCCGTAGTTGATCATGTCCTGAGCATGAAAGGTACCGATTTTTCCAGTAAAGCCTTGAACAATAATACGCGTTGTTTCGTTAATAAAAATAGCCATTTAAATCTCCTGAGCCGCTTCTTTTGCAACCACTTCATTACGTGCTTGCACCGCTTTTTCAGCCGCTTCAGCCAAGGTTTCCGCGGTAATGATTGGCAGTCCACTTTCTGCGATAATACGCCGGCCTTCTTCTACGTTAGTGCCCGACAATCGCACGATTAACGGTACTTTCATGTCAATTTTCCTAACCGCTTGTACCACGCCTTCAGCAATCCAGTCACAACGATTGATACCCGCAAAAATATTGACCAGCATGGCTTTTACACCCTTGTCAGCCAAGACTAAGCGAAAGGCTTTTTCAGTGCGCTCAGCCGAGGCACCGCCTCCTACATCCAGGAAATTGGCGGGCTCGCCGCCAGCCAGCTTAATCATGTCCATAGTAGCCATGGCTAAACCTGCGCCATTGATCATGCAGCCGATGTCTCCATCCAGGCCAACATAGCTTAAACCACGGTCTGCCGCTGCCATTTCGCGCGGATCTTCCTGGGTTTTATCGCGCAATTCAGAAATTTTTTGTTGCCGGAATAGAGCATTGTCGTCAAAGCCCATTTTTGCATCCAGCGCCACTAATTCACCGCTACGCGTAACCACCAATGGGTTGATTTCCAACATACTGACATCGAGAGCCCGCAAGGCGTGATAACAACCTTTAATGGTTTTAACGGCATGGCTCAATATTTCAGCATCCAAGCCTAATGCAAAAGCCATTTCACGAGCTTGATAATCTTGCAAACCGACTGCGGGTTCAATATATATTTTCGTGATCGCCTCCGGATTACTCACCGCCAGCTCTTCGATATCCATACCGCCTTGTGCAGATCCCACCATCACAATCCGCTCCGAACTACGATCAACCAAGAAACAAAAATACAACTCCTTGGCAATGTCAGTACCCGCCTCGATATACAGTCTTGAACACACTTTACCCGCAGGACCGGTTTGATGGGTTACCAGTCTTTTACCCAATAAATAGCCGGCCGCCGCTTCAACTTCATCGTGGGTTTTACAGATTTTAATGCCACCCGCTTTACCGCGTGCTCCAGAATGAATCTGTGCTTTTACCGCCCATACATGCCCACCGATTTCTCTGGCGCGTTGCACTGCATCTTCCGGGCTATAAGCCAATCCGCCTTCAGCGATTTTAACCCCATAACCGCTTAAAATGTCTTTCGCTTGATACTCATGAATATCCACAGCATCTCCCTTGTTGATTTTTTATTGAGTTGAACGTACAAAGGCACAAGGCGATGTTTTTTCGCTTTGTACTTTACTTCTTATTGAGTTTTTGCAGCAATCGCCTCAGCCGCCCTTACCACGTTATTGGCCATTTTTTCTGAAGCGGCATCGATTAAACGACCATCCAATGCAGCGGCCCCCTTACCAAGGGCGGCAGCTTCTTGTAAAGCCACCAAAATGCGTTTGGCTTTTTCAACCTCAGCCGCAGGTGGAGTAAAAATTTCGTTGGCCAATTCAACTTGTGACGGATGAATCGCCCATTTACCCTCGCAACCTAATGCCGCTGCACGTCTTGCTGCCAGCTTGTAACCTTCAGGGTCTTTAAAATCACCAAAAGGCCCATCGATTGGGCGCAAGCCAAAAGCACGGCAAGCAACCGTCATACGGCTGATAGCCGAGTGCCATTGGTCGCCCGGGTAATCGGGATTCAAACCGCCGATGTTGGTCGTTCTTGCGCGATTACTTGCCGCATAATCAGCCACACCAAAATGTAAGGCCTCAAGACGACCTGATGCACCATTGCGCGCGATATCTTCGACATTAGCCATGCCCAGTGCGGTTTCAATTAACGCCTCAATCCCTATTTTATTTTTCAGGCCTTGCTGCATTTCCAATTGGTTAAGCATGGCTTCGACCATATACACATCAGCATAAACACCCACTTTAGGAATCAAAATAGTGTCCAGTTTCGAACCACACTGCTCAACCAGATCAACAACATCACGAACCATATATTGAGTATCCAGGCCATTAATACGTACAGAAATGGTAACGCCGTAGCCTTTCCAGTCCATGTCGTTAATGGCTTCAATGATGTTTTTTCTGGCGCGTAATTTGTCATCGGGAGCCACAGCATCTTCAAGATCCAGAAAAATGAAATCCGCACCACTTTTCATCGCCTTTTCAAACATATCCGGGTTTGATCCCGGAACCGCTAACTCACAACGCTGAACACGTTGAACTGACGCTGTATATAAAGTGTGACTCATTTGTACATTCCCAATGTCATTAGTATTAGAGTATTAATGTTTGTTTCTTAACTTAACGCCACTAAGACCTAACCAGGAAACAAATAAATCGCCCATTCTACTTTTAGCGCCACCAAAGTCAATTTTTAACGCGCACTATCAGCTTAAAGTCTTAATCAAATCTTGCTGATTATTAGTGCCTATGTCATTATTGCCAGTTTTTTGGGCATTAACTTTTCAATCCCCAAGTCCTGATTTAATCAATCATCTACCTATAAAGAGGCAATACCATGGCTGGTCGTAACCACCTATATATTCCAGGCCCTACCAACGTGCCTAATGAAATACTGAATGCGATGCATATCCCTATGGAAGACCATCGTTCTCCTGTTTTTCCCAAGTTACTTACGCCTCTGTTACAAGACCTGAAAAAAATCTTTAGAACAGAAACAGGACAAGCTTTTGTGTTCCCTGCGACCGGAACTGCAGGCTGGGAAATCGCATTAACCAATACTTTAAATCCAGGCGATAAAGTATTGATCTATCGTTTTGGTCAGTTCAGTCATTTATGGGCTGAAATGGGCAAACGCTTGGGCTTCGATGTTGAAATTCATCAGGAGACCTGGGGTAAAGGCATACCACTCGACAAACTGGAAGCTCGTTTAAAAGAAGATACGCAGCACGAAATCAAGGCTGTTTTAGCGACTCATAATGAAACCGCTACCGGGGTTACCAGTGACATTGGCGGTGTTCGTAAAGCCATGAATGCTGCAAACCACCCTGCCCTGTTATTCGTTGATGGTGTCAGTTCTATTGCCAGCCTTGACTTCCGCATGGATGACTGGGGTGTTGATGGCGCCATCAGCGGCTCTCAAAAAGGTTTTATGTTACCGGCAGGCGGTGCGTTTTTGGCATTCAGCCAAAAAGCGTTAAAAGCCACTGAAACATCCACCTACCCACGTTGTTTTCTGGATTTAAGAGACCAGATGAACGCCAACAAAGATGGCTACACACCTTACACACCTGCGTTGCCTATCTTATATGGTTTGCGTAAAGCACTGGATATGTTGCTCGAAGAAGGCATGGAAAATGTCTACGCGCGTCACCACCGTCTGGCGGAAGGCACGCGTAAAGCAGTTGCTGCCTGGGGTTTAAAACTTTGCGCTCAACCTGGTTTTGAATCTGACACAGTGACTGCGATTATTGTCCCTGAAGACAAGGATGCACGCACTGTCATCAGCACTGCTTTTAGCAAATACAACATTTCTTTAGGTGCCGGTCTTTCAGAACTTGCCGGCAAAGCCTTCCGTATCGGTCACGTAGGCGACATGAATGATGTGTCCATGCTGGGGGCTATCGCAGGTGTTGAGATGGCATTACTGGACAACGGTTTTGATATTAAACCAGGTAGCGGCGTTGCAGCGGCAATCGAATACTATCGTTCAACAGCGAAATAAACTACCTTAAGTAGCCTAGCGTGACCCGAAGTACCTCTACCCTTTTTGGGTTGCGCTAAGCTAGCCAGCAAATGCCTTACGGCTAAATCCATAACAACACTATTGTGGAGAATATCCAATGAGCAAACCTAAAGTCATAGTCACTCGTAAATGGCCGTCAGAAGTCGAAGCACAATTAAAAGCACTTTACGACGTACAACTGAACGAGTCTGACATCCCCATGACGGCAAACGAACTTAAACAAGCTCTGCAAACAGCTGATGCCTTATTACCCACTGTTACCGATTTGATTACCGCCGACATACTCAGCGTTGAAGGCAAACGCGCTAAAATTATTGGCAATTTTGGCGTCGGTTATAACAATATCAATATTAACACTGCCAAATCACAAGGAGTGATTGTTACCAACACGCCACATGTTTTAACGGATTGCACGGCTGATATTGCCATGTTGCTGTTGTTAATGTCGGCTCGCCGGGCTTCTGAGGGAGACCGCCTTATCCGCAACCAGCAATGGACTGGGTGGCGCCCTACTCACATGCTCGGACAGAAAGTAACCGGCAAAACACTGGGGCTGATTGGTTTTGGCCGCATTGCCCAAGCGATGGCCAAAAAAGCCCATCATGGCTTCGGCATGAAAATCCTGTTTTTCGCTCCTTCACAACCCACACAGGACATCATTGACGATTTACAAGCAACTCGTTGCGAAACCGTTGAAGAATTATTATCGGAAGCCAATTTCGTCTCACTGCACTGCCCCGGAGGCGATGCAACCCGGCATTTAATCAACGAACAGCGCCTGAAACTGATGCGCCCATCGGCTCATTTAATCAATACCGCGCGTGGCGATGTTGTTGACAGCAAGGCCCTGATTAAAGCATTAAATGAAGGCTGGATTGCCGGTGCGGGTTTGGACGTATTCGAAGGTGAACCGAATATAGATCCCGATTTTTTGGCACTGGATAACGTTGCGCTCTTACCACATTTAGGTAGTGCCACGGAAGAAACGCGTATCGCAATGGGTAATCGCGTACTGAAAAATATCGCGGCATTTTTTGCGGGCGAGGAACCAGGCGATAGAGTTGCTTGAAAAAATCACCCTACAGCGCTTTAGATTTTATTTTTGCACAACGCGTGCATTGATAAACAGTGATCAACTTTCCCTGTTTGACATCAAACTGTTTTTCCTTGAGGACTTCCCATTTGTGAAAGCCACTGCGGCATAAGGTATTGCCTTTATGCAGTTGCGCTACCGTTGGCCGCTTAAACTGAACAACATCACCCATAGTTAAGTTTTAACTCAAAGCCACAATTATTTTTTTGCAATAGCATTCCATGCTGCAAGCCAAGTTTGCGGCAGATAAGCATCGGCTTTTTTATCCAACGCACCGGTCAATACTAATCGTAAAGTGTTATTGATAATGCCGAAAAAATAGGCATTTACCAGCAGAGGATCAATGTTACGTATTTCTCCCGACTTAATGCCCGACTGAATGATTTTGATGATTTTTACGAAGGCCGCTGTTTCCAGAACAGGTTTTTCCTCTGGTAAAAACTCATTGAGTTTTAAAATCAGCAGAAACTGCATAACATCGGGCGCATCATCAGTCAGTTTGAAAAATAAATCGACAATGCCACGTAATTGCTCTGATGAATTTTGATTTCTACGCCTTATATCATCGACAGAAATATTGAAACTATCGAAAATATTGGCATACAACTGCGATGCAATCATCTGTTTATTTTTAAAGTGATGATAAATCGCGCTGGTATTTTTTATACCCGCAGCCTCGGCAATATCAGTTAACGATGTATTGAAATACCCTTTTGCGGCAAATAGTTTTAAAGCCGCCAGTAATATATCGTCCTGTGTTTCAGTTTTTGTCTGAATAATTTCTTTTTCCTGATCCATTTTTCTTTTGTCGCAGCGTGTCAATGTGCTGTATTTATTTGTTTAAAAAAATGGCTTTCAACCTAAGGCGGGGCAATTTAGGGCTAAGCCCTTTTGTTTGTCTCACTTAAAGTTGGAAGCCAAAAATCCAAAAGATCTATAGGCAATAAACCCGATTGTGTAGTGTACTTATTTTTCCTTAATGACTGCCAAGGCCGCGCTTAGGTAATTAATCATGGACCACAGCGTTAATACGGCCGCAATATACAGAAGACCATACCCAATGAGATTTACGGGTATACCGGACAAATCCTCGCGGTATAACAACAAGGTAATTGACAGCATTTGCGCAGTAGTTTTCCATTTACCTAATTGGGAGACCTTGACCTTTGCTCGCTGGCCTATTTCCGCCATCCACTCTCGCAGCGAAGCAATGGTTATTTCTCTGCCGATAATAACAGCCGCTGGAATAGCCAAGGAAGGAGTCCCTTGCTGCTGAACGATTAAGACCAGAACTATAGCGACCATCAGCTTATCAGCAACAGGATCTAAAAAAGCGCCAAAAGGTGTTTCCAACTGCATCTTTCTGGCTAGGTAACCGTCCAGCCAGTCGGTAAATCCGGCAATCATAAAAATCAACGTACAGGCCAGATTGGAATAGTGCCAGGGCAAATAAAAAACCACGGTTAATAAAGGAATTAACGCGATTCTTAACAGGGTAAGATTGGTAGGTATGTTAAATTGAATCGTCATCTTGATGATGAAATAGTTCGTAAATCCGTTGTGCCAACTGCCGACTTATGCCGTCCACACTGCAAAGCGCATCCACGCCCGCGCATGAAATGCCTTGCAGCCCCCCAAACTGCTTTAATAAAATCTGTCGTCGCTTGGAGCCGAGTCCTGGAATAGCTTCCAACACCGATTGTTTTGATGCCTTACCGCGACGTTGCCTGTGCCCTGTTATTGCGAACCGATGCGCCTCATCGCGGATGTGCTGAATTAACAGCAAACCGCTAGCCCCTGGCGTTATCTCCACAGGCTGAGCCTGATCCACCAGAATAAGCTTTTCCATGCCGGGTTTTCTATCAGGTCCTTTGGAAACGCCAACTATCATAACATTGTTTATGTCTAATTCTGCTAATGCCTTTTGTGCTTCATGTACCTGACCTTTGCCACCGTCAATAAACAATATATCCGGCGCTTCGTGCTCGCCCTGTTTAAGCCGTTTAAAGCGTCTGAAAACCGCCTGATGAATGGCCGCATAATCATCACCACCGGTTATCCCCATAATATTGAAACGCCTATAAGCTGATTTTACCGGCCCTTCACGATCAAAAACCACACAGGATGCAACCGTCTGATCACCTTGTGTATGGCTAATATCAAAGCATTCCAGGCGCTTAGGCAGGTCTTTACAACCTAATTCTTCCTGCAGACTGAGAAACCGGGCATAAATACCCTGTTTATCCGATAATTTGCTTAACAATGAATTTTCAGCATTAGTACACGCCATTTGCAACCACTTTAAACGTTCTCCCCTGACGCTTGAGGAAATAGTAACCGAATGCTTTGCCTGACTGGATAAAACCTCGGTTAATAACTCTGCTTCTTCCAGTTCATGACTGATTATCAATTCATAAGGCACTGGTTTATCCAGATAATATTGCGGAATAAACGCCTGCACGACAGCCGCAGGATCATGCGCATCGGCCATCTTGGGAAAAAATACCTTATTACCCAAATGCTGCCCGTTACGGATAAAAAACACTTGGACACACGCTACGTTAGCCTTGCCTGCACAAGCGATAATATCCACATCACCCTTTTCTCCGGAAACAAAATGCTTTTCCAGGACTGAACGCAATTTTGCAATCTGATCTCTGAATCCGGCTGCCTGCTCAAAATCAAGATTAGCCGCAGCCCGCTCCATCTTGACAATCAACTGATCGATCAGCAAACCGCCCCTCCCTTCCAGAAACATCACTGTACTATCAACATCCAGTGCATAGTTTTGTTTATCGATCAGCCCTACACAGGGCGCGGTACAGCGCTCTATCTGATATTGCAGACAAGGTCTTGTACGATTGTTATAAACAGCATCGTCACACTGCCGGATTGGAAACAGCCTTTGCAACAACTTCAGGCTTTCTCTAACGGCACCCGAACTGGGATAAGGACCAAAATAGCGGCCTTTTTTATTTTTTGCGCCGCGATGAAAGGTGATTTGTGGAAAGTCCTGCTCACTGGACAGGAACATATAAGGAAAGGACTTATCATCCCTTAAACAGATATTATAACGCGGCTTATGACGTTTGATTTGCTGACATTCCAGCAATAATGCCTCGCCTTCAGTATGCGTTACGGTCACTTCAATGGCAGCCACCTTGGCTATCATAACCTGCTGCTTTATCGATACTGTTTGCGTTTTAAAATAGCTGGAAACGCGATTTTTAAGGTTTTTGGCCTTACCTATATAAATAATCTCGCTCTTGTCATTAAGCATTGTATAAATGCCCGGACGCGTGGTCAGGTTTTTTAAAAATGCAGATACATCAAAACCGTTTTCTGAAATTTCGGAACTCACGTTTTATCCTGAAAATCTTTCATGCCACGGATTAAAACGGAGCATCATAGATTAAATATTAGACGCTATCACTACCGGATTACAAACCGCGCTCCGACTAGGCCGAAACCTGTGACAAGTAACCCAGTGCTCCTGTTGTGATCTAAAAATAACGGCCATTAATCAGAAAATGGACCGCAATGCTACCTGCGTAGCCCAAAGCGATAGCCGGGGTCCATTTTAAATGACTGGTAAAGGTATAAATACCCTTTGCCTGTCCCATTAAACCGACTCCGGCCGCTGATCCCACCGCTAAAAGACTACCGCCCACTCCAGCAGTTAACGTTACCAGCAACCACTGGCCTTGAGAAATATCCGGTGCCATGGTGAGCACGGACAGCATAATAGTGCCGTTATCCACAAATGCCGAAGCTATACCCACCAGAATATTCGCCACGGTAGGATCTACACCAACATAAAGATGATTGGATGCCACACCCAGATAACCGATGAAGCTCAAACCTCCGACTCCGACCATTACGCCGTAAAAAAACAGCAGCGTATCCCACTCCAGATTGGCGACTTTTTGAAAAATATCAAAAGGTAGCTCCTTCGCCACCTCTTTATTTTTTTCTGCTTGCGGATTGTTCATATATTTCATCGGGGCAAAATAGTCAATTTTGACATCGGTCAAATCCACTGGTATCAATACCGGCTGGGAATCGCGGGTTTTTTGCAGGTAATAACTGAAAAACGATAAATAAGTCAACCCCAACATCATGCCGGCGGCGGGGGGCAGGCTCATAAAGTTTTCGAAGCAAGCCGACGTAATAATGGTCAATACGAACAAAAAGATGATCACCCAGCCGCCCCGCTGCATGGACTGCGCTTCCATTACCGCTGCGGGTCTTTCTTTTGGAATAAAAAAATGCATGATGGCTGCGGGTATAACGAAGTTGATGATGGCTGGAATCAACAGGGAAAAGAAATCATTAAACGGTACTACGCCTTTTTGCCATACCAACAGCGTGGTGATATCGCCGAAGGGGCTAAATGATCCACCTGCATTGGAGGCGACTACGACATTGATGCAGGATAAGGTGACAAAGCGTGGACTGCCTTTACCCATAGCCAAAATAACCGAACCCATCAGCAAGGCGGTAGTGAGATTGTTGCAGCCGGAGGAAATAAAGAAAGACTGAAAGCCGGTAATCCAGAATAATTGGCGATAAGTGAAATTCTTGCTTAGTAGCCAGACTCGCAAGCTGTCAAATACCCCCCTGTCTTCCATGGCATTCAAGTAAGTCATCGAAACCATAATGAACAAAAACAGTTCCGCATAACCTTCAAGAGAAGAGCGAAACGCAATTCCTGCTTGTTCGCTCATTCCGCCGCTAACATACACAGAAGCAATGAATATCCAGATAAGGCTTGCCGCAAACACCATGGGTTTCGACTTTTTTAACTCAGTCACTTCCTCGGTCATGGCAAGAATGTAGGCAACAGCAAAAACAATCAAAGCCAGATAACCGGCCCAATGCCGAGTCAAATCCAAGGATTTTCCCGGACTGACAACTTCCATACCATCAGCAGCCAATGACAAGGAAGGCAAAAACAGGGCAAGCAGAATGGGGCTGTGTTTTAAGTAAAGTGAGCGCTTTGGTAAATTAAATAATGAAAAAACTGTAAACAATGTCCGCTCTTTACCTTCAGTTTTACCAAAGGTTAAGCGCGCTTTGTTGGCTAACAATACACCACCTAATAAAATCGAAATCAGGGTAAAAACAGATAAAAACACTAATAGGTTCATTTGCGACTCACAAAAATGCACAAGGTTAGTAGGAGGGAAGTATTTTCATACTAATTCAATGGGGATATTGTATTGGAATTGGAACAGCCATGCTTAATAAATATGGGCCTAAACCCCTCTCATTCGTTGAAATTGATGGCGATATGGTTCTTAATAAAATCTGGATTAGGGCACTTCCCAAAATGGGGCCTACATAACGATCCATTTATAATGTTCCTTATATATCTACTCAAAGACACCTGCCTGCTCATGTAATGCTTTGTTTCAATACTTTTTCATCCGGAATGAGCACATTGTAACGATGCACTCTTATGGCCGGATAGAGCGCACCAGATTAGTAAAGCACGCACCATTTTAATGCGTACAAGTCCCTGTGTTTTTGTTGTCAATGTAAGAAAGTATTAAGGATAGCCGTCCTTTATTTATGGCATATCGTTTGCTAGTGAGTATTGAAATAGCATTAACGTAGTCATTGAGGTTGGACATGAGCACAAAACAAACACTGGTTGTCATTGGTAATGGCATGGTTGGACAGCATTTTCTGGCGAGCTTGGCCGCAAGCCCTGTTAAAGACGACTATGAAATCATTACTTTTTGCGAGGAACCTAGAGCTGCTTATGACCGTGTCCATCTCTCCGCATTTTTTTCCGGCAAAACAGCCGAAGACCTGTCTCTGGTCGAACCCGGCTTTTTCGAGCAACATGGCATCACCATTCATATAGGCGATAAAGCGGCAAAAATTTATCGCCACTCTAAAACAGTCATTTCTGAAAAAGGCTTAAGCATTCGTTACGACAAGCTGGTGCTGGCGACGGGTTCTTATCCTTTTGTACCGCCTGTGCCGGGACATGACAGAGCGCAGTGCCTGGTTTATCGAACCATTGAAGACCTTGAAGCCATGGCGGCAGCTGCTAAAAACGGCAAAGTGGGGGTTGTAGTCGGCGGCGGCTTGTTAGGGCTGGAGGCAGCCAAAGCATTAAAAGATTTAGGTTTAAAGACGCACGTTGTGGAGTTTGCACCGCGCCTGATGGCGGTGCAACTGGACGATGCAGGCGGCGCCATGCTAAGACGCAAGATTGAAGATTTGGGCGTAACTGTGCATACAGGCAAAAATACCAGCCTTATTACCGAGGGCGAGCAGTGTGTGAATAAAATGTGCTTTGCCGATGGCGAAGAACTGGAAACCGATATTGTGTTGTTCTCGGCAGGCATACGCCCCCGTGATGATATTGCCCGTGATTGTGCACTGGAAGTGGGACCGCGCGGCGGCATAGTCATTAACAATCAATGCAAGACTTCAGATCCTGATATTTATGCCATTGGTGAATGTGCGCTCTGGAATGGCATGATTTACGGTTTAGTCGCACCCGGTTATGCGATGGCGCGAACTGTTGCAGCCGATCTGGCAGGCAATGTAGCCAGCTTTACCGGCGCGGATATGAGTACAAAATTGAAACTGATGGGCGTTGATGTAGCCAGTATCGGTGATGCTCATGCCAAAACGCAGGGCGCCCTGGTTTATACCTATCAAAATGGCGCCAGCGAAGTCTATAAACGCCTGGTTGTCAGTCAGGATAAAAAGCAATTACTCGGCGCTGTATTGGTCGGTGATGCTTCGGGTTATGGTACTTTATTGCAATACTGCCTAAACGGTATTGAACTACCGGAAAATCCGGATGCACTGATTTTACCTCCCCGTTCCGATGAATCGGTCGGTTTAGGTCCGGATGCCTTGCCGATGTCTGCCCAAATCTGTTCTTGTTATGATGTGACTAAAGGCGCTGTTTGTCAGGCGATTGAAGCGGGCTGCAACACTATCGGCGCGTTAAAAGCGGAAACCAAGGCATCAACCGGCTGTGGCGGCTGCGCGGCCTTACTAAAATCAGTCATGAACTCGGAACTGGCAAAACACGGCTTTGAAGTCAATACCGACATTTGCGAGCATTTTGCCTATACCCGGCAGGATTTATACAACCTGATTATGGTAGAAGAGATCAGAACCTTTGATACGTTACTGGAAAAGCATGGCAAAGGGAGAGGCTGCGAGATTTGTAAACCGGCGGTCGGCTCTATTCTGGCCTCTTACTGGAATGACTATGTGTTAAAAACAGAGCATTTAGGCCTTCAGGACACCAATGATACGTTTCTAGCCAATATGCAGAAAGACGGAACCTATTCGGTCGTACCGCGTATCACCGGCGGTGAAATCAGCCCGGATATGCTGATTGCCCTGGGACAGGTCGGCAAAAAATATAAGCTTTATACCAAAATCACCGGCGGTCAGCGGGTGGATTTATTTGGCGCTCGGGTCGATCAGTTACCCCATATCTGGAAAGAACTCATCGATGCAGGCTTTGAATCAGGCCACGCCTACGGCAAATCACTACGCACGGTTAAATCCTGTGTCGGCAGCACCTGGTGCCGCTATGGCGTTGATGACAGCGTCGGCTTGGCAATCGAGCTGGAAAATCGCTATAAAGGCTTGCGTTCACCGCATAAAATCAAATTTGCCGTGTCCGGTTGTACACGGGAATGCGCCGAAGCACAGGGGAAAGATGTCGGTGTTATAGCTACAGAAACCGGCTGGAATTTGTATGTCTGCGGTAATGGCGGCATGAAGCCACGTCATGCGGATTTATTCGCCACCAGCCTGGATAAAGAAACCCTGATCAAATATATCGACCGTTTCTTAAGTTTTTATGTACGCACTGCCGACCGTCTGCAACGCACCTCGGTGTGGATGGAAAACATGGAAGGGGGACTGGATTATTTGAAGTCGGTGGTAATTGATGACAAACTGGGACTGTGTGAGCAGTTAGAACAGCAAATGCAGCATGTCATTGATACCTATCACTGTGAATGGAAAACCACAATTGAAGATGAATCAAAATTAAAACGCTTCCGTCACTTTATTAATAGTGACCAACCGGATGATAATGTGGTGTTTGTCGAAGAACGTGGACAAATCCGTCCCGCTGATGAAGAAGAGCGGAAACATTTTAAACTCGTGGAGGTAGCGTAATGGCCCAGTGGCAAGATGTTTGCAGTATTGATGATTTACAACCTGATTCCGGCGATTTGCGCCTTGGTTGATGGTCAACAGGTGGCTATTTTTTATATGCCTAAAGATAAAGCCGTTTATGCCATTAATAATTACGATCCTTTCGGTAACGCCAATGTATTATCGCGTGGCATAATCGGTGATATTAACGGCCAACCTGTTGTCGCTTCGCCTTTATATAAACAACATTTCAATCTGCAAACGGGTGTCTGTCTTGAAGATGAAACGGTTAAAATACCCGCTTATGCCGTTCGCATAGAAAACGGCAACGTTCAAGTCAGCATTACGGAGTAGCCCTATGAATTATAACTATTATATTGCTGATGTTTTTACCCGGCAGATTTTCAACGGCGCCCAGATTGCGGTTTTTCCCAATGCGGATGGTTTGAGCAATGAACAGATGCGATTACTTGCCAGGGAGTTAAATTTAACAGAAACGGTATTTGTTTTTCATCCTGAGAGTGAAAGCTCAACGCGTAAGATGCGCATTTTTTCACCTCTGGGCGAAATCGATTTTGCAGGACATCCCATTATAGCAACCGCTTATGTACTGGGCAGCTGTGGCGACATTAAGTTAACGGAAGCAATTACGCCTGTGGTATTTGAACAAAACGTAGGACCGATCAATGTCAATATTTCTGCAAACCAGGGAAAACCCTTTTTTGTTCAGTTTAGCCGTAAAGTTTCATCCATCGTTGACCGGTTTGCGCCCACCGATGAAGAACTGTCCAGTTTTTTATCGATCCAGCAATCGGAACTCGATCACAAGAAATACTCACCTCGCTTAGTGTCTTGTGGAGTGCCCTATCTGATAGTGCCCGTCTGGAGTTATGAAACAGTTAGAAAAGCCAAATTTAATTATTCTGCCTGGAGCCAATCTATCGCACCACAAACAGCGGCCCAGGAAATTTTATTGTTTGCACCGAAAACGCCTTTTGTGGATTCTGATTTTAATGCCCGATTACTCGGCCCTCGGATAGGTATTCACGAAGATCCGCCCATAGGCAGTGCAATGCCGGCTTTTGCATCGTACCTGTGTTCATTTGAGCATACCCGGAAAGGCACACATACCTTTGCCGTCGACAGGGGCGATGCACATACGAGGCGCAGCGTGTTGAACCTGGAAATGGATCATAAAGGCCTGGAGCAATTAGCTCTGCGAGTAGGCGGCGAAGCTGTCATGTTTGCACAAGGCACTGTTTTTTTACCCGATTAATTTCGGAATTATCGGATCACCCTTAAATCTACAAAAGCAGTTACGCGCTACACAAGGCAATCACACCTACGCTTATGTCAAGCGTTGTATTAAGGTAAGTCAACGAGTTACGATATGTACGCGATACGTGACTGCCCTGTTCAGTCGCCTGTTTGTGCAACTGAATGGCTCTGAGAGCCACCCGTAGCGTTTAGTTTTGATAATCCGGCTCTGAAGAGTTTTTATGCTTAACCGCGTTTCAAATAATGCGGGAAAACGGTAACTAAAATAACCTGGGCATAGGGAGTTATAATGGGAGCGGCTTTAGCCGCGCTCTTCGCGGCTAAAGCCGCTCCCACAAAAATGTAGACGCTCAAGTGTGTTATTTTCATTCCTAGGCTTATTTCCATCGCTCGTTTCATGGATTGATAATAAGCTATCAGGAGTAAATGTGAATCAATTGAACATCTCATACAAATTCGAAGAAACCAAAAACAGGCTTTCTACTGCAAGTTTTGCACACGATTCCTTTACTTTACTGCCACAGGCTTAGGATATAATGGCCATCATAGAAAACTTGTCGGATGTCAACTTCAAACTTGGGACATTCTCATAGGGCATTAAAACTCCTGTTCTCAATCGAGAACATAGCAATCCCTTAAAATAAAAATAATGTGGATTGCCTCATGTTTACAAAATAAGAGAAGATGATATGCAGAAAGAGTACAAGGTAATGCATGGAAAACCCTACCCATCGGGCTCCAAATTTAATGTTAAGGGGGTTAATTTCTCCATTTTCAGTCGTAATGCCGAACGTGTAGAACTTTTATTGTTTGAAAGCGCCGAATGCGATGAGCCTTTTCAAATCATAACTTTACAAAAAGAAATCAACCGGACCTTTTTCTCCTGGCATGTTTATGTTAGCAAGTTGCCGGCCGGCACCTGGTATACCTGGCGCATGGACGGACCAGGCCATACCCGTGAATCCGGCTTTCGTTTCGAAAAGGACAAGCATCTGCTGGATCCTTGGGCGCGCGCGGTCAGTCAGAAGCGCTGGAATCGTAAAGCGGCCTGCAAGCCCGGTGACAACTGTCGCACGGCCATGCGCTGTGTTGTCGTTGATGATAGATATGACTGGGAAGGTGACGCGCCACTGGCTATCAGAAGCGAAAAATCCATTATTTACGAACTGCACGTGGGTGGTTTCACCCGGCATCCTTCATCAAAAGTGGCTAATCCAGGTACTTTTACAGGCCTGATTGAAAAAATTCCCTATCTTCAACAACTGGGCATTACTCATGTCGAGCTGCTGCCGGTCATGGCTTTTGATGAGCAGGATGTGCCCAGAAACACCTATGATCTTGGCCTGAAAAACTACTGGGGTTACAGCACGCACAGTTTTTTCAGTCCGCATCCCGGTTATTGCGTGACACCTGAACAGGGCACTCACGTACAGGAGTTCCGGGACCTGGTAAAAGCGCTACACAAAGCGGGCATGGGCGTCATCATGGATGTTGTTTTCAATCATACCGCGGAAGCCGGCGCGAATGGCCCTGTTATCAATTTCAGGGGTATAGGCGGTAAGTCTTTTTATCATCTGGACAAATTTGATAAAAGCATTATGCGAGACTATACCGGGTGTGGTAACACGGTAAACGCCAATCATCCCTTGGTGGCTCGTTTCATTATCAGCTGCCTTGAATACTGGGTCAGAGAAATGCATGTCGATGGTTTCCGCTTTGATCTGGCCAGCGCCATGGCTCGCGGAGAAGGTGGAGAAGTCCTGCAAGATCCCCCTGTGCTCTGGGGCATTGAGCTCTCGGAACAGTTGGTCAAAACCAAGTTGATTGCCGAAGCCTGGGATGCTGCCGGACTTTATCAGGTGGGTAGTTTCCCCGGTTATCGCTGGGCCGAATGGAACGGAAGATACCGGGATATTGTCCGCCAGTTTGTACGTGGCGATAAAGGCCTGATAGCCGAGCTTGCAACCCGCATCTGTGGTAGTAGCGACCTGTATGAGCACCAGGGGCGATTGCCTATAAGTAGCGTCAACTTTGTCACCTGTCATGATGGCTTTACTCTGTATGATTTGTTCAGTTACAACGAAAAACATAACGAAGCCAACGGCGAAGATAACCGGGACGGATGCAGCAATAATTTAAGTTACAATTGCGACATTGAGGGCGATACCGAAAACTCAAGCATTTTGGACTTGCGCAGAAAACAGGCAAAAAATGTGTTTTCCATTTTGCTGCTCAGCCAGGGAGTTCCCATGCTGCTTGCGGGTGATGAAGTACTGCATACCCAGCGTGGTAATAACAATTGTTACTGCCAGGATAACGAATTAAGCTGGATTGACTGGAAACTAACCAACCAAAATGCTGATATATTGCGTTTTGTGCAACAGATGATAGCGTTGCGCAAAAGACATCCGTCTATCATGCGTCGACGTTTTTTGACTGGCAAAGTTATCGAGGGAAAAAACAGGCCGGATGTTTCATGGCATGGCGCCGAGATTAATAAGCCATTATGGCATGACCCGGAATCAAGGATCCTGGCCTTTACCCTGGCAGGCATTGAAGACAATGAAGCTGATCTGCATATTGTGATGAATATGTCCGATGAAATCTCCACTATGGAACTGCCCGTGGTCGAAGGTAAAAAATGGTGCCTGGCTTCGGATACCTCGTTGCAATCACCTCGGGACATCATTCCCCCACAAGATCAAATACCATTTAGTGAAGATTTCTATTCCGTAAATAGTAAAGCGGTAGTGGTTTTCGAAAATGTTGGCTTTTGATATTTATAGCTTCCCGGCAGAATTTTAGAATGGTGCCTTAGGCAACTCGCTAAAAAATAAACTGCCACGGATTCACTGATTAAACTTAATTATAATTCTGTGAACCTGAGACAACTGTGACGGGTTATTTTTACGAGCCACCTTAGTTTGCTTGCTCCAATTTGGAGCAAGCAAATTCAAATCTGCACTTAAATGTGCATTGTCCAGGTGTTAAACAGCTCCGCAATTGTCAGCATCAACCCGGACAAACTCTTTCCCCTTCATTTTTTGCCTGTATTGACACTTCGCCACATCCATATCCCTGACTAACTAGGATTGGCATGATTACTGCTTAGTTATCATGCAACGGTTTCCAAGATAAATAGCATGGATATTGAACAATTAAACATCGAATATGGAATTACCGGTCAACTCAAGTTCATAAAGGGGCGTGGCGGATTCCCATTCATTGTGATCAGCAATCGCAGCGCTACAGCTTTGATTTCCGTGTATGCGGCTCAGGTGCTTTCATTCCAACCTACTGAAGAATACGAAGATCTTCTATTCCTCAGCCAAAAGTCGTATTACGATGAGGGCAAAGCTATTAGAGGCGGTATCCCCGTATGCTGGCCCTGGTTTGGATCGGATCCCGTGGATGTAAAACGACCCAACCATGGTTTTGTACGGAACGGCTTCTGGACAGTTTCAGGAACAGATGCAAGTACGAACTTTGAAACAAAGATAAAGTTTCGGTTCCCGGAAACCGTCCAAAGCAAAAGCTGTTGGCAACATGCTTTTGCTCTGGAGCTTGAGATTTCAGTCGGGAACACCCTCACCCTTGAATTGATAACCCTCAATACGGGCAATCAATGTTTTTCGATCACTCAGGCGTTCCATGCTTACTTCAATGTCGGAAATATAAGCCAGGTGCAGGTTTTTGGGCTGGAAGATACTCAGTATCTTGACAAATTGGATGGTGGCACACAAAAACATCAAATCGGCGCGGTTACTGTTTTTGAGGAAGTTGACCGTATCTACAAGGGGGTAAAAAATGAATTGATCATCGACGATTCCGCTTTTAATCGCCGGATCCGAATTACCTCCTCCAGCAACAAAACGGCTGTGGTGTGGAATCCGTGGACAACGTCATCAGCAAAAATGGCTGACCTGGAAAATGATGATTACCAACATTTTGTCTGTGTCGAGGCAGGGAATTTAGTCACCGATGCGGTAGAAATTCGACCGGGTAGCCAATACAGTTTGCTTACGAACTTTAAAATCTTACGGGACTGAAATGAAACAACGATTGGTCGTTATAGGTAACGGCATGGCCGGCATGAGAACAGTTGAAGAGTTGCTGTCGGCAGCACCCGAAAAATACGATATTACCATATTTGGTGCAGAACCTTACGGTAACTATAATCGTATCATGCTGTCTTCTGTACTGTGCGGCGAGAAAACTATTGAGGATATTGTTATTAATGACCGCCAGTGGTATGTCGATAATGGTATTTGTCTTTACGCCGGTCAGGATAAGTCGGTGGTGCGTATAGATCGGGTAACCCGGAAAGTCTATGCGCAAGACGGAACCAGTGCCACTTATGACCGGCTGTTGATTGCAACAGGATCCAAACCCGTAGTCCCCGCTATTCCTGGTAATGATCTGGAAGGTGTCATCAGTTTTCGCGACATTTTCGACGTTAATAGAATGCTGACCTACAGTAAAAGCCATAACAAAGCCGTGGTGTTGGGCGGCGGTCTTCTGGGTTTGGAAGCTGCTAACGGGCTGGTTCTCAGGGGCATGGATGTTACCGTTATTCATAATAATGAAGTCCTGCTTAACCGGCAAATGGACAGGCAAGCCGGTGAAATGTTACAGAAAGAACTGGAGCAAAGAGGTTTGAAATTCAAGATGGCCGCCAAAACACAGCTGTTGATTGGTGATGAAAACGGTCATATCACCGCTGTGCGTTTTGAAGACGGCGGCGAACTGGAATGTGATCTGTTTATTATGGCGATAGGTGTGCGTCCCAATATGGCGCTGGCTCAGGACGCAGGAGTTTATTGTGAAAGAGGTATTGTGGTTAATGATACGCTGCAAAGCTATGACCCCAGTATTTATGCGGTAGGTGAATGTATTCAGCATCGCGGCGATACTTTTGGCCTGGTCGCTCCGCTGTTTGAACAGGCGAAAGTCTGCGCCAATCATCTGAGCGATCATGGCGCGGCCGAATATATCACCTTGCCGACAGCCACCAAGCTCAAAGTTACCGGGATCAATTTGTTTTCTGTAGGCGATTTCATCGGCGATAAAAGCTGCGAAAACATTCATTTTACCGACCCCGCTTTAGGCATATACAAAAAACTGGTTATAAAGGCTAACAAGGTTATAGGCGCTGTGCTTTATGGCGATACAGTTGATGGTAACTGGTATCAGGAATTGCTGGAGAAAGAAGAGCCTATTTCTGGCATAAGAGATGTACTGATTTTTGGTAAAGCTTATGTTTGAGGTACAAGGTCACCAAAAAACACCCTTCCGTTGCATCTTTGGCCTCGTTCCTTAAAAAGAGATTCCTTAATGAATGACAATAAAACCATACAAACCACTTGTCCCTACTGCGGTGTAGGCTGCGGCATTAGCGCACAAGTCAATGAGAAAAATCACCAGGTCGATATTCGTGGCGATAAGTCACATCCTGCTAATTTTGGTCGTCTTTGCTCAAAAGGCTCGGCACTCGGCGAAACGGTTGAACTCAAGGGAAGATTATTACAACCCAAAGTCTATGGTCGAGATGCCGGTTGGGCTGAAGCACTGGATCTGGTTGCCGGCTCTTTTGTCAATACTATTGAAAAATACGGCCCTGATGCAGTGGCTATTTATGGCTCAGGACAATTGTTGACCGAAGACTATTATGTCGCCAACAAACTGATGAAAGGTTTTATCGGTAGCGGCAATATGGATACCAATAGTCGTTTGTGTATGTCTTCTTCTGTGGCTGGGCATAAGCGGGCTTTCGGTTCCGATACCGTGCCGGGTTGCTATGATGATTATGAACAGGCCGAGATGATTATCCTGATCGGCTCCAATACGGCCTGGTGTCACCCGGTCAGTTTTCAGCGTATCCGGGCTGCAAAGGAAGCCAATCCGGCATTAAAAATTGTTGTTATTGATCCTCGTCGAACAGTCAGTTGTGACATTGCTGATCTGCATTTGCCCGTCGCTATCGGAAGTGACACTATTTTGTTTAACGGATTGCTACATTTTCTGAGTCAGCAAAACGCACTGAATCAGCTGTATATCGACACACATACCGAAGGTTTTTCAGAAGCCCTGAATGCAGCCACTCTCAGCAGCGGTACTATCGAAAACATTGCCGCGCAGTGCAAATTGAATGTAGAAGACTTGCAATCCTTTTATCAATGGTTTGCAAGCCACGAAAAAGTCATGAGCCTTTATAGCCAGGGCATCAATCAATCTTCATCGGGCACAGACAAAGTCAATGCCATTATCAATTGCCATCTGGCGACTGGACGAATTGGCAAGCCCGGCATGGGGCCTTTCTCGCTGACCGGCCAACCCAATGCCATGGGCGGCCGTGAAGTCGGCGGCTTATCCCATCAACTGGCTGCACACATGGATTTTTCAAGTAATGACGATATAGAGCGAGTCGCGCGCTTTTGGGGCACTCATGCTATTGCCAGGAAACCAGGGCTTGCCGCTGTCGAACTGTTCGATGCTATTTACGACGGAAAAGTAAAAGCCGTCTGGATCATGGGTACCAACCCCGTTGTCAGTTTACCTAACGCCAACAAGGCAATACAAGCTTTGCAGCGTTGTGATTTTGTCGTCGTTTCCGACTGCATTGCCAACACCGATACCACGGCGTTGGCACACGTTTTGTTGCCCGCGCTAGGCTGGAGCGAAAAAGACGGCACAGTAACCAATTCCGAGCGGTGTATTTCTCGGCAGCGCGCTTTATTCAGTCCGGCAGGCAGCGCCAAACCGGATTGGTGGATTATCACCCAAGTCGCTCGGCGCATGGGTTTTGAACAAGCTTTTCATTACCAGAACGCCGGCGAAATTTTTCGTGAACACGCCGCGCTTTCTGGGTTTGAAAATAACGCCGAGCAAGGACTACGCGATTTTGATATATCCGCATTTTCTGAAATCGATCAACACGACTATGACCTTCTGCAGCCCATTCAATGGCCGGTCAATCAGGTATATCCACAAGGCAGGGCGCGGTTATTTGACGATGGACAATTTTTTACTGCATCGGGTAAGGCGCAGTTTGTTGCTATAGAACCCAGGCCACCCGTCAATCTGCCGGATAACAATTATCCATTGATATTAAACACAGGCCGATTGCGTGACCAATGGCATACCATGACCCGTACCGCCATCGCCGCCAAGTTAAATCAGCACAAACCCGAACCTTTTGTCGAAGTACATCCGGTCGATGCACAGAGCTACGCATTATTGCCCAATGCCCTGGCCGTTATCGAAAGTCAATGGGGGTCAATGATTGCACGAGTACAAATTACCGATAGTCAGCAGCAGGGCTGCTTGTTTGTGCCCATGCACTGGACCGAGCAATATGCCAGCCAGGGACGTATGGGCGCATTGGTCAATCCTGTTGTTGATCCTGTTTCCAAACAACCGGAAAGCAAGCACACGCCCGTTCGAATCAAGGTTTATCAACCGGTCTGGCAGGGCTTTATCTTGTCTCGGCGAGAACTGACTGTTACCGGCTCTGAATATCGGGTCAAAATCAAAGGCGAACATTTTTACCGTTATGAACTGGCTGGAGAAACCTTACCTGAAGACTGGCGTAGCTGTGTCAGAAAAAATCTGTGTAGCACTGCCGCCGAAAATCCCCAGTGGCAGGAATATCAAGACCCTGGCAAAGGCAATTACAGGGCTGCACGGATTGTCGATAAACAGCTGGAAACAGTGATTTTTATAGCTGCCGATAACCAACTTCCTGAACGCAGCTGGTTAACCAACCTATTTGTAAAGGCGCAATTAGAGACGCCGGAACGTATGGCATTATTAACAGGTATGCCGCCCCTGGGTGTTCCTGATGTCGGCACTATTGTCTGCGCTTGCTTTAACGTCGGCGAAAAAACCATACGGGCGGCGATCAAGGAAAAGGGTCTTAAAACCCATCAGGAAGTAGGATTTTGTCTTAAAGCAGGGACTAACTGCGGATCGTGCGTGCCTGAGATTAAGGCTTTGTTGTAACCTATTTGATCAGGAAAACAAAGTTGACTGATCTTTTTTCAGCTGGGCAACGCTCTCTTTGGGCACGTTAAAAATAGTCTTGAAAACCCTGTTCATCACCGAGATCAACTGGCGAAATTTGTAAGCGTTATGATGGGAATCTCCTTTTTGTTCAGAGGTACGCCAACTCTCTTCGTCGGAAATGCGCAGCTCCACACCCAAAGTATGCTGCTGTGTTTTCTTGTCAACCTGGCTTCTCCTCGCGTATACCGGAGTGCCCGGGATCATGATCTTATGCGTTTCGGCTTCCCGGTGGATCGGCAGTGAAAAGCTTATCTTGCATTGGAATTTTCTGTGGCCTAAAGAAGAATGCTGGTTTATTGCTGCATTCATGCTCAGTGCTTCATAGAATGTTTTCGCATTGGCCAGCAATTCCTGTTCAGTGGGTGTTTCTTCATGGCCCGCACTTTGTGAAAGACTGATCATCAATCTTCGCACCGCTTCTACCATGCTTTCCGGAGTGTCGAACAGGGTTTGGGTTATGGAATAAGAAGCCGTATTTTCCTGGAGAATGACGCCTTTTTTTTGCAATGCGTGGAAAAGCTTCAGCGTGTCATCCTTATCCTTCAGTATAAAGGTGATGGCAAGAATATCCCTGATATCATAGGCTTCTCCTTCCAAATCCTTCCCTAATTTGGTGACCATACTTTCAGGGCTCTTTAGCCGGGCTTTGATCTCAATGATGTTGACCCGAACGCCATCCCCGCTATCGAAAACAAACCAGTTTTGTTGGTCATCAAATGTTATGGAATCTTTCAGTTTATGAAAAAACGTGGAAATTTTAACGAAAGCCTTTTGCGCCGACTCGCTTGCAGGGATGTGTTTCGGATTTTCCCAGTCATAATTAAACAGATCATCCAGGCTTTGATTTTCAGTTTCCAGAAAAAAACCCAATTGGGCGTAATCATTAATATCCTGGCTTTCTTCTTCTATGGACTTGATCAGGTACCCCATCTTTAGCATGGAACAGGCAGTTTGCTGCCATTCAAGCGGGATTTCTAAGTTTTTACCCTGATAGCCATTAAACACAGCCGAATACTTTCCTGAAGAAGCCAAAAGAAAAAGATGCCGCGGATCTTCATTGACTAGCTCTTGAAACCCGGCATTATTCAAGATCGATTCTAACTGTCCAATGGCTCGCAGGTTGACCCGATAGAGATCAGAATTGATGGAATCCAAAGCGAGGAGCCCATTTAGTTGCGTCTTGACAAACGGAAACATCAAGTTAAAAAAATATTTATAAGTTCGGCTAACGTAATTCTTTGCCCTTTCCCGCTCGCTTTCCTGCAATTCGCTATTACCTATCATATCGAACCCGCGATTGCTCATCATTTTGGCTGCCTGTTTGAGCGCCGTTTGATAATTGTCCGCGGATAACAATAAATAGGGCGTCATCCCGGTTCTATCCAGGATAGAACCGAAAATTTCATGGTGTAGTTCCTGACTTGATGATCTCTGTTCCATATTCAGTTCTCTGGATTAGTGTTGCCGGAGGGTAATCAAACACCGGGCTCATGCTATTAAATAGGACTATTATATGAAATTTCGGCTTCCAATTTAAGTTCCGTGGGCAACGCTGTTTTGCCCACCATTTTCAGCGTTAGCGGTGTATTCCACGCATCCATAAATAGTGACACGAGGGTGTAAAAATTCCCGGTATATTTTACTGTACCAAGGCGAGTGAGGAGCCCACATCACAACTTATGCTCTGTCCTCATAAACAAAATCAAGAGCAATAAAAAACCCCCGGTTGCCGGCAACCGGGGGTTAAGTTTGTGTCGCATTCAGCCTGGTATTGTTGGGATTAGGTAAGGAACCCCTGCAATACGAAGCATCACATGCTGCCCAAAGGACATAGGATTCGTACCTCATCCCATGAGTCCAGCGCGTTCATGATTTTAGAAAATAAAATCTCCAATAGCTAGCGTAGGCGCACCTGTTAAGGCGATAGCAAAATCGGTGTTAGCGTCACCGTCAATATCAAAACTGACTGTGCCACCGATATAATTTACCTGAGCAGTGCCCGTAGCGGTGAAAGCAGCCGTTAATAAAGCAGCAGGGTCCGTTCCATCAAAAATAGCACTCACATCAATCTTGTCACTAGCAGTTGTAAAACCAGCAATGACATCAAAAAGTGCAACCGTTGATTCGGAAGCAGCAGTATAGACAAAAGTATCGGCATCGGCACCGCCTGTTAAGGTGTCCTTACCATTTCCTCCGATTAAAGTATCCGCACCAGCTTCACCATTAAGGGCGTTATTAGCGGCGTTACCAGTCAACGAATTGGCGCTTGCGTTACCGGTACCGTTAATAGCGGAGCCTGTTAAGGTCAGGTTTTCGACATCGTCATCACTAATAGTGTAATTCACACTGGATTTCACGGTATCGGTACCTCCACTCGCCGCCTCTGTAACAGTATCGCCGGCGTTGTCAACAATGTAAGTATCATCACCTGCGGCACCATTCATAATGTCAGCGCCAGTACCGCCACTCAGGATATTGGCAACACCGTTACCCGTGATGGTATTGTTGAGAGTGTTGCCGGTACCGTTGATGACCGAAGCGCCTATCAGCGTCAGGTTTTCGACATTAGCACCCAAGGTAGTAGTAATAGTGGATTTAACGGTGTCAATGCCATTAAAGCTGGCTTTTACTGCTTCAGTGCCAGTGGTACCCGCTACTTCAATGACGATATCGTCTTTGCTGTCAACAGAGTAAATATCATCACCGGCACCGCCACTCATGTTGTCATTACCGAGTTTACCATCCAGGGTGTTATTGCCACTATTGCCAATAATGATATTGGCTAAGCCATTGCCGGTTGCATTAATATTGCCTGAGCCGGTCAGGGTCAGGTTTTCAACGTTGGCGTTGGTTGTCAAATTCAAGTTGAATGTCACTGATGACTTTACAGTGTCAGTTCCTGCACTTGCAGCTTCGGTGATTATTTCATTACCGTTGCTGACCACATAAGTATCGTTGCCTGCCAAACCAATCAGAGTATTGCCTGATGCACCGTTGCTGGTCAGAATGTTCGCCTGAGTGTTGCCGGTGGCGGTTAATCCTGCTGTGGAGCCTGTCAGGGTTATGTTTTCTATGGATGTAAGCGTGCTAATGCTGACCGATACACTCGCTTTGATGGTATCGGTGCCTGCCGAGTCGCTAATGCCGTAAACGTTGACATTATTAGATGTAGCAGCAATTGCCGCATCCACCACAAAAGTATCATTGCCTGCACCGCCGATCAGGGTGTCATTACTGCCGGAACCGGTCAAGGTGTCATTACCAGCACCACCATCCAGCGTATTAACCGCTGTTGCCGCTGTCAACGTGTCGCCGTAACGGCTGCCGATGAGTTTGTCAAAGTTAGACAGAGTATCCGAACCGGAACCCGCTGTAGTCTGGGCTACCGGTACCACCCCAGTAAGCGCTTCTGCCAAGCTGACAGTCACGCCTCGGGTTGCGCCGTACTGGTAGGAGACGGTATCTGTTCCGCTAATACCATCCAGCACGTTAGCACCTTTATTGGCGTAAATAATGTTATCCGACGTGTTGCCTGTACCATTAAGAGCGCTTGAGCCGAGAAGACGAAGGTTTTCAACGTTGGCTGCCAAGGTGAACGTCGCCGTTGATATGACAGTGTCTGTGCCGCTGCCAGTAGTTGATGCTTCTGTTATAACCTCATCGCCATCGTGGACAATGTAGGTATCATTACCTGCAAGGCCAATCAATGAATCATTAGTAGAACTTGCACCCGCGCCATCCAGTACGTTATTGCCCGTGTTGCCGGTCAGTGTATTGGCCGCTGAATTACCGGTACCATTGATAGCACCTGATAGTAATGTCAGATTTTCAAGACCAGTACCCAAGGTCCAGTCAGCGCTGCTTTGTACCGTGTCAGTTCCTCCTGAATCAGTAATGATATCACCGGCAGTAACGATATACGTGTCATTGCCGGCACCACCATTGAGATTATCAATACCTGTACCACCATTCAAGGTGTTATCCCCTGACGTACCGATCAGAGTATCGTTGAAAGCAGAGCCGATGATGTTTTCGATGTTAAGGATTTTATCAACGCCCGCGCCGAGGGTGTCCTGAGCTGTGCTCGTTGTCAGATCAACGGTTACTCCTGATAAGGAGGAGGCGTAAGAGACTGTATCGCTACCACCTTGACCATCAAGGTAATCGTCATATTCAGTCCCTGTAATGGTGTTAGCTGAATCATCACTGACTACGGTACCCGTCACAGTGCCGTCGCCGATTTGCAGTTTACTACCGTCAGCAAATGTAAAGTTTGTCGAAGAAATCTTTTTTATATCGAAATTACTTAGAGTGTAAACCCTAGTACCAAGTGCTCCAGTGGCTGTTATTACAGCGGTTGTTGTACCCGTAATTGTTAAGCTGGCAGCCGTGATTGTATCATCATCAAAAATAAAAGAATCGGTTGTTGTGAAAGCTATTGAGCTCGTGTTTTGTGTGGAATATTTATAAATAGCCATAGAGTATCCTCGTGTTCAAATGAATAACAAAGCGGGTTAAGTGTGAAGTCCCAAAAACAGTTGTGTCTGGCGGCTCGTTATGAACGCTATCCATACTAACCACAATAATAGACCAAATATCAGGTTTTATTCGGCTGGGTATCTCTGATAATTCCCCGTCAACCATGATTTTCAGATACACAGGGATAGTGTCGAAATGAGATGAGCGGCCGCCCCCACGAAGGAGAGACACTCAACCGATGAAAAACCCACGCCAATGGATTATTAGATGTCGAAGAAAACGCTGGGCAACTCACCGAAATAGATGATCCCTTGGTGGACATGGCAGTGGATACACGATGACATTGAGGGACTGGATCAAGTGAAGGCGGTATGCCATAAACACCCCCACGGCGGGCTGTGCGGACAGTCAAAGCTTCAAGATCACGGCCATCGGTAGCGAAGCGTCGGGCTATGACGCAGGCAATGGCCGCAAACGCCATGAGTTGGTGGATACTTTGGGATTACTGCTGGTTGTATCTATGTCGCTATGACCTGCTTAATGCTTGGTCGATTGGCCGCCTGAGACTGTTTTTCTAACGGTTTCTAAACTATTGCAAATAGCCATCAACATTATCTAACAGTATATCCAGAACATTGTCGCTCTCGGTATTAATTGTTATCACGTAAGCCTGTTCTCCAGCGGACAGTGGCTGCGCCGATTGCTGCTGATGCCGCAACACATCAATGGTCGCTTCCGAAACATCGTTTTGGCGCTGCCTTATGCGTCTGCATAACTCTTCATCGGATGCTTGAAAATCAACGATAAGAAATTGCACACCGCATTCATCTGCAAGCTGTCGAAATTGGTCGCGCTGTTCGGTTTTAAGAAAGGCTGCATCAACAATTGCAGGGAAACCGGCTTCAATCACCGCTTTTGCACAGCCTGCAAGGCGCAGATAAGTTTTCCGTCCAGCCTCCTGAGTATAAAGTCCACTGTCAAGACCGCTATCGGTATGTTCCTGTGCCCGGTAGCCAAATAACCGTTTGCGTTCTATATCCGAGCGAATCTGCACCGCGCCGATTTTTTCGGCAAGCAGACCTGCCATAGTGGATTTACCTGAACCTGAATAGCCATGGGTAATTATTAATGCTACCTGGCCAACTTGTGTGAAACGCTCGGCCAGATTTGCATACTCAACGTATTTCAAACAGGCTTGGCCAAAAACAGTCGATTGCTGTACATGGCGCAACAACGAAACTTTGGCGCACACCAGCGCACGATAAACAAGGTAGTAACGCAGCAAAGCCATCCCTTGGTAATCGCCAGTACATTGAAGATAATAATTGAGCAAACGGTAAGCGTAACAATCATAACCAAAGTGCAGTAGATCAATAACCAGGAAGGCCACTTCACTAACAACATCAATCCAGCGCAGTTTCGGATTAAACTCGATACAATCAAACAAGGTTACCTTGCCGTTTATCAGCGTCATGTTGCTAAGATGCAGATCACCATGGCATTCGCGCACATGGCCTTGCCGTTTGCGCAACTGCATTAATCCAGCCCTGTTATTCCATTCATCATTCCCCCAGGTCTGAATCTCCTGAAGTTGCAGCTTGTGCTTGTCATCGATCAGCAAAGGTCTGATATGGTCAAAATTTTCGAGAAACCAGTGCTTGATACACTCACTATCCCCATAAGGGGAATTTTCATCCGCCTTTGCAACGGTTTCATGAAAATCGGCAATAATACCGATGATTTGATCGATTTCATCCGAACCCAACTGCCCGCGCTCGGCACGTTCACTCAGCGTTAATCCAGCGGGAAACTGAATCATTTTGACGGCGTATTCGATAGCCTCCCCTGCCCCACCCATTTTAGGATGGTCGGGTTTTCCTGTTATCGGCACCACGTCAATATACAGGTCTGCGACTAAACGTCGGTTAAGCCTTAATTCTTCATAACAGAAAAATCGTCGTTTCTCCAGAGTGGAAAAATCCAGAAAACCGAAATTAACAGGTTTTTTGATTTTGTAGGCATATTTACCGGTCAGCAGCACCCAGGAAATATGTGTCTCAACGATGCTGACAGCAGTTATTTCATGCTCATAAGCACCGGCTTTAGACAATGCCTTAATCAAAGCAGAGCCTGTATCCAGCATTGTATTATGATTATCCATATGATAAAGCCAAAAACTATCGGCAATATTTGGCTAAATCCTTATTTATTTGTTCAAGATCAAATTCTTCAGGATCGAATTCCCCGCCTAACCATTCCAGCATGTCTTCATGCCCAGGATGCTTGACATTTGAAATTGTTTCAAGAAGCTCTTCATAACCCCAGACACCGCCACAATCTTCAGGTGGACAAGCACGTTTACCTTTAATGCAAACAGACAAGACGGTTTTACCATCGTCGGGAAGTATTTTTTCAAGGAGTATCTTATGTTCCCAACTGTCCCCAAAATCATATTCATAAGTAATGGTATCCTTTTCCCTTGCTAACAATTGAGATAGTTTGTATTTAGACTCATCTTCGATTTCCATCCCAAAATCATCGTCGGGAATTCCATAAAATACATTATTTGCAATAAATTGGTGTAAATGGCTATCTGTCCACCCCATTGCAACTTGAATAATGTTGTGGAAAGCGCCTAACCCTAAATCGCCAGGCACTAAAACAGTCCTCCAAATAGGAGGCTTTGCACCGATTAATGATATTTTTATTTGATAAATGGATTTTGATTGCTTCGTTGTCATTCTAGTAACTCCCGCTTAAAACGGAATATCGTCATCATACGGCATATCAAGATTATCGAAGCCGGCGCCTTGCCGAACAGGTGCCTGTTCCCGTACTCCGGAAGGTTGATAGTTTTGTTGCGGCTGGCTAGCCTCGGTTTTCTTGCCGATTAAATCAATAATATTGGCGTTAAGATCCAGACTGGTTTTAGTCGTGCCGTCTTTTGCCTGGTATTCGCGTTGAGTCAATTCACCCGATACAAACACTTGCTGACCTTTTTTCAGGTAGTTTTGTAATTGTCCTTCCGCACGTTTACCAAACAACGTTACTTGTATCCACAGCGTTTGTTGTTTATCGCCAAAACCAATATTGTTAGCCACGGTAAAACTCAATACTGCCAGCCCGGATGGGGCGTATCTGACTTCGGCATCTCTGCCGACGGTGCCGGTAAAACTAAATACGTTACTCATTTATTTATCTCAAGGTTGAATTAACAATGTTGCCATTATCGGTTGATTTCAGTTCATTTTTAGACATAGAATGTTTACGTTTTGGTAGTTTGATATCGATTTTTGAATTTATGAAGGTTATGCTGACGCGCCGGCCATCAAGGCAAAACAAGTTGCTTATCAACTCTAGCCATCTCCTAGTCTGAGAGAGCTTTTTCTTATTATGTCAACAGATTGGGAGCGGATTAACATGTAGCCCGGTTTCTCTCGGTCCATCTTTCAATCCCATTACATTCGACTGCTTTCCTGTGTGATTTGTGTGTCTTCGGCATACAAACAGCAGGTAATTCAATTCATACAACTTTACAGCCCAGGAGTTTGTTTACTTCAGTGTTAATCATCGTGTCGTAATGGCGGCGCAAAACGGAATCAGCCGGGCGAAGTGGCATGTTAGATTCAACTATGGCATGGATTTGAGCAATAGTGTGTCGCCTTAACATTGAATCTTCGGGTAACTTCGGCTTTTCGGGTTGGACTACTGAATCTTCGTGACTCATTCCGATTTTGATCAATGGTTCAGCTATCGTTTTGGGTTCCTGGATTTGTTGAGCTAATGTTTTTTTGTAATCTTCATAATTTCGCTCGATTACTCCTTGATCGCTTAAGCATTGTTCTATTTCGGCAATTATCATCGCGTCATAATGACGGCTTAAAGAAGAGTCAGTTGGACGAAGGGGTTTAAGAGATTCAATCATAACGCGTAAGTTAGCGAGATAATGTCGTCTCAGCATTGAATCCTGAGGAAGGTTCCTATAGCTGTCTTTTTGGGTCAGGATAACCGTTTCATGGGTTTGTGACTCTACAATAAGCTCGCTATTGGGCTCAGAGTATAAGGGTCCTTTTGCTTGCGGTTCCTGTAAAGGTTCTTTTTTAGGCTCAGCGTCTAATATCAGCTTATTGGCTAGCTTGTTTTCCTTCGCTTGCATTGCTGGCTCTGGAAATTTAGGGTCTTTTATGGTTTTTTCTTTTTTTGAAATTCTTTTCCGTACCATAAAAATGATCAGAATGATTATTAGCAAAAGTACAATGGCTATGGCTGCAATTATAAGTTCAAGTTCATTCATAATAACTCTCCTGCTTTAAGAAGAAAAAAGACTACATTTCCTAACTTTTCTTACTAAGTTTTTAGTAAGAATAAGACTTTTATTTTCTATAAGAGCTAATTTGGCAATGTAAGTAGCCGCTCAATATATTGATTTGTCGAACTATAACACTTGTAGATTAAGTTGGCGACAGCCAACTCAACAAAACCCTTTCAAGCCAAAGAATGATAGGTCGATAAAGAAAGGTTAGCCAATCATGGAATAGACAGTTTCCAATTCAAGTTGGGACAAGCAATAAGATTTAACTATTCACCACAAACAACCCCGCTTTAAATTATCCCGTGATTAGTTAGTGGTCAAAATTAACTAAAAAATCAATTTGACAAGCGATGCTGCCATTCGGCAATTTTTGCTTTTAACTCTTCCATATTAATGGTGGTAAGTTGGCGTTGTTTTAATAAGCGCTTGCCGGATACCCAAACATCCGTGACTTGTTGCCGACTGGCCGCATAAACGATTTGCGAAACCGGACAATATAACGGTTGTGTTTCCAGATGCGCTAAATCAATTGCAATCACATCGGCGCTTTTACCTACGCTAAGTGAGCCGCAGCAGGTATCAAGACCCAAGGCTTTAGCGCCATTAATGGTAGCCATGCGTAACGCTGTCCTGGCTGGAATGGCGCTGGCATCACCGGCAACCGCTTTACCAAGCAAAGCAGCAGTGCGCATTTCTCCAAACATATCCAGATCATTGTTACTGGCTGCTCCATCCGTACCCAATGCTACGTTGATTCCCGCATCCAGACACCGGGCAACCGGGCAAAAGCCGCTGGCCAGTTTTAGATTGGACTCCGGACAATGCACGATATGAGCACCCGACTCCGCAAACAGACTAATTTCCTCATCGGTTAACTGGGTCATGTGAACAGCTATTAATGAGGGATTGAGAAGTCCCAATTCCTGCAATCTTTGCAAAGGGCGTTCTCCGGTTTGTGCTTGCGCCTGCTCGACCTCGTGCAAGGTTTCGTGAACATGGATATGTATCGGCAATTCCAGTTCATCAGCCAGCGTTCTGATTTTTTGCAAGGGTTCATCAGATACAGTGTAGGGTGCATGGGGGGCAAAAGCAGTAGTACACAGGTCTGAAAGACGCAGTTGCTCATGTAGAGCCAGGCCTTTTTCAATATATTCATCGCTGTTTTGCGCCCAAGCCGAGGGAAAATCAATAACAATCAATCCGAGCTTGGCGCGTATGCCATGATGTGTGGCCTGCGCTGCGGTGATCTCAGGAAAAAAATACATATCATTGAAGCAGGTCGTACCGCCCAGAATCATTTCGGCAATCGCTAAATCAGTGCCGTCTTTGACAAAGGCCTCACTCATCCATTTTTGTTCCAGCGGCCAGATATGGTTTTGCAACCAATCCATCAGCGGCAAATCATCGGCAATACCGCGCATTAAAGTCATAGCGGCATGAGTATGGCAGTTGATTAAACCGGGCAGTAAGGCGTGATTTTCCAGATTTTCGGTGGTCGTTCCCTGGTATTTTTGTTTGGCAAGGTCAGTAGGCAGCAAGTCAATAATTTTGCCGTTATCAATAACCAGGGTATGGTGCTCATAGGTTACGGATTCCGGCTCAACGGGTATAATCCAGCGGGCATGGATGAGGGTGTCGACTATCATAAATTGTTCCTGTGTGCGGCCGGGTTAGCTTAACCAGACACTTTTCATTTACTATGTTCAGTAGCGGAATTATAACTTTTTACCATCAGGTTTTATTAAATAATGACTCAACAAAATAAATTGGCAGTACAAGCCCTGCAATGGACAGGCGCTTCTTTAAAAGTGCTGGATCAGCGGCAATTGCCTGAAACACTTGTTTACGATGATTATCGCGATGCGGCAGGCGTGACAGAAGCGATTACCACCATGCGCGTACGTGGTGCGCCTGCTATTGGCATAGCGGCGGCTTACGGTGTAGCTCTTTCCGCTATCCAGCACACAGCAGAAGACCCGGAACACTGGCAGCAAAAAGCAGCCGACGATATAGACATGCTGGCAAAGTCCAGGCCAACGGCGGTTAATTTATTCTGGGCGTTGGAGCAAATGAAAGCCTTACTTAACCAGCCTCTAGCTAATCCTGTGGGGGCAATTATTGAATGTGCCGAGAAAATCCATGCTGATGATATTGCCGCCAACCTAAAAATGGGCGAACTGGGCGCTGATCTTTTAACTGGTGTTAAAGGCGTCATGACGCACTGCAATACCGGAGCATTAGCTACAGGAGGTTATGGTACGGCACTCGGCGTTATCCGCAGTGCAACCCAAAGACAGTCAATAAACGTCTATGCCGGAGAAACCCGCCCCTGGTTACAGGGGGCAAGACTGACCGTTTGGGAGTTGGAACAAGACGGCATACCCGTCACGTTACTTGCCGATTCAGCGGCAGCATGGCTAATGAAGTCCGGCGCTATAGATTGGGTAATCGTTGGTGCAGACCGGATTGCTGCCAATGGTGATACCGCCAATAAAATAGGCACTTATTCCTTGGCCGTGTTGGCTAAACAGCACGGCGTTAAGGTAATGGTTGTCGCCCCCACAACGACCATAGATTGGAGTATCGATGATGGCAATCAGATAGAAATCGAGCAACGCAATCAAAATGAATTATTGCCAGCGTGTTATATCAAAGCTGACTCATTAGTCAGCGCCTGGAATCCGGTATTTGACGTAACCCCGGCAGAACTGATTTCAGCGATCGTAACCGAGCGTGGCGTTGTATTGAATCCCGCTGAACAAGGTATCAGAGGTTTAAAAGATGTTATTTGATAATAAAGGTAACAACCCGGCTCTAGCCGTCAGTTATTTGTTTAAAGGCCTTAAATTATTGGCAAGAACAGAATTACGCACGTTTATAATTATTCCGGTTTTAATTAATGTCGTGTTGTATAGCGCAGCCTTAATGCTGGGTTATTACTATGTAGGCGATTTGATTAACCAGTTTATTCCAGGCTGGTTACAATGGTTACGCTGGATATTATGGCCATTATTTTTTATCAGTTTTTTTATTGCCGGTTTTTTTACCTTTACGGTATTGGCTAATCTGCTTGCCGCGCCTTTTTACGGCAAATTATCTGCGAAAACGTTAGCCATCATAACCGGACAAACGAGTGCAAGTGCTGAACCGCCATTGGCTAAAGTCATATTTGCAGAATTAAAGCGGGCCGGTTATCTGGGGAGCAGAGCCTTGCCGTTACTCATATTGTCTATTATTCCCGGCATTAATGTTATTGCCCCTTTTCTATGGGTTTTGTTCGGCGCCTGGGGGATGTCACTGGAATACATGGCCTATCCACTGGAAAATGCAGGTGTGTTGTTTTCTGAACAGAAGCAACTGGCAAAAAGTATACGCTTGGGGGCATTAAGCTTTGGTGGAGTCGCGGCAATGGGATTGACTATTCCCCTATTGAATATCATCGTCGCACCGGCTGCTGTCATTGGCGCGACGATTTATGTTAATGAAGTGAGGAAGTCGAGTTAAGGTTAAGTGCATAGGTTGGGTTAGCAATAGCTTAACCCAACATTTGCCTATGATGTGTTGGGTTACGGCTATCGCCTAACCCAACCTACAGCTCTGAAAATAAGTTTGATTAAACAAGTGTGATATTACCCGCTTTAAGTCTTGCCATAGTATCTCCATTTTCAAAACTCCAGCCAATAGGCATGGTTGATTTATAGCCTAAATCATAGTCTAGAATATTTGCTTCTTCTTTTGTGATGGTGGCAATTTTCCAATGTTTTTGAAGAAGTTTGGCAATTTCGTTATCACGTATTTTACCTTCTTCAATTAATCGACGAGTCTCTAGCAGTAATACTGCACAGGGAACAACATGTTCAGGATGAGTATTGGTTTCTGGTGTGACTTTTGTTGATTTACCCAAATAAACAAAATCAATTTCTGGATGAAGTAAATGGGGAAATATTCTCGTGTGATTACCATTTCGATTTTCTTCAACATGGTTTCTAATGTGTCTTGTTAAGACTAAACATGTTCGACAAACAATATCTTCTTTCGTATAAGTTGGCATAAATTGCACTTAGTCCGTAGGTTGTGTTAGCCGCGTCTTTTTGCGCCGTAACCCATCATAGGAGCGGCATAAGCTAAGCGAAATTTCACATTAAGAGCCTTTCAATATCGAGGGTTCCGTGAAATACACCCAAAATATCGATTCTCTCCATGCTTTTAATCAAATACGCGATTCGATAATGGCCGTACAGCAAAATGCGAATATCACCGTCGATTTCTTTGCGGTATACATATCCTATCTCTGGGAAATCCCGTAAAAGCATAAATTCCGGAAACAACATTTGCGGCCGCAACTGGCTTGTCTTGTGCGATATAGTCGTAAATATCCCGCATCTATCGCACAGCTGTTCGGCAGTCCAGTTTATTTCTGCCATGTGCGATTCGATGTTCCATTTCTTTGTTAGAAATCATTTGGTCAATACGAGAATCCGCTAAACCTCGTTCAATCATTCGCGAAAAGGCAAGCTCCCGCAAAATTTCATCAAAGCTGCTATCGTCAGGCTGTGCTTGAACTATTTCAGAAACTCTTTCTTTAACTGTTGACATAAATCAATAATATCATTTTGACTGTCAGCGCATAATGTGTTGGGTTACGGCTATCGCCTAACCCAACCTACAGCTCTACAACTCTATTGATTTATAGGGCAAAAGCATCGTGCTCCCTACGGCTATGCTCAGGACAGGCTTCGTGGTGAAAAACCACTCAACAAAACTGCTGCCTATCAACCAATAATCACTATTTTTTGATATAAAGATCGGTAATCGTGCCGGTAATCATTTCAGCAGCGAAGCCAAAGGTTTCTGCCAGCACGGGGTCTGGATGGATAGTTAAGCTTATATCTTCTGCATCAGCGCCCATTTCCAGTGCGTAGGTTGGGTTAGCGATAGCGTAACCCAACATTTACCGCTTTGATCTGTTGGGTTACGGCTATTGCCTAACCCAACCTACAACTCTATTGATTTATAGGGCAAAAGCTTCGTGCTCCCTTCGGCTATGCTCAGGACAGGCTTCGTGGTGAAAAACCACTCAACAAAATCGTTGCGCATCAACCAACAACCGCTATTTTTTGATATAAAGATCGGTAATCGTGCCGGTAATCATTTCAGCAGCGAAGCCAAAGGTTTCTGCCAGCACGGGGTGTGGATGGATAGTTAAGCTTATATCTTCTGCATCAGCGCCCATTTCCAGCGCCAATACAGCTTCAGATATTAATTCACCGGCATTAGGTCCGACCATGCCTGCGCCAAGCAGTTTGCCTGTTTCTTTTTCACAGAGTATTTTGGTTAAACCTTCCTTACGTCCTAAAGCTAATGATCGCCCGCTGGCTGCCCAGGGGAAAACCGCTTTGTCGTATTCTATACCCTGTTGTTTCGCCTGGATTTCGGTCAGTCCCATCCAGGTGACTTCAGGGTCGGTATAAGCAACAGATGGAATGGTCAAGGCATCAAAGGCGGACTTCAACCCAGATATGACCTCGGCAGCCACTTTGCCTTCGTGTACGGCTTTGTGGGCAAGCATGGGGTTACCGACGATATCGCCAATGGCAAAAATATGTTCAATGTTGGTGCGCTGCTGTTTGTCAACAGCAATAAAACCTTGTTCATCGACCTTAATACCCGCCAGATCGGCACCAATTAACTTGCCATTGGGTCTGCGTCCTACAGCAACCAAAACCGCGTCGAACATTTCTGAATCAGGGGCTCCTTTACCATCAAAAAAGACTTTCAGACCTTCACTGTGCGACTCAATCGAGGTAACGCGGGTTTCCAGCCATATATTTTTATATTGCTTTTTAATGCGTCTAAATAACGGAGTCACCAGATCGTTATCACAGCCGGGAATGATCTGATTCATGAGTTCAACCACACTGATTTCCGAGCCGAAAGCATGGTAAACCGTTGCCATTTCCAAACCAATAATGCCGCCACCCACAATTAACAGCTTTTTAGGAATGTTTTTTAATTCCAAGGCATCGGTTGAATCCAGTAAACGCGGATCATCGTGGGGGAAAATCGGAATTTTTGTGGGTTGGGAGCCTGCCGCAATAATCGCCTGATCGAAGCGGATGGTTTTTATACCTTCTTCGGTTTGCACTGCCACTGTTTCAGGAGAGGTAAATTTACCTGTCCCTTGAATCAGGTTTACCTTCCGCTGTTTTACCAGACCCGCAAGCCCATCATTTAAAGTTTTGGTAATGCTTTCTTTCCAGGCCCTGATTTTATCAATATCGAGCACCGGCTTGCCGTAACTGAGACCGTGTTCTTCGAATTCATCAACTTCATGAATAATTTGCGCGGCATGCAGTAAGGCTTTGGAGGGAATGCAACCGACATTAAGACAAACACCGCCCAATACGGGATAGCGTTCAATCAACACGACCTGTTTGCCTAGATCGGCCGCGCGAAAAGCAGCGCTGTAACCGCCAGGGCCGCCGCCCAATACCAATACTTCCGCATGTAAAACTT
This sequence comes from uncultured Gammaproteobacteria bacterium, assembly GCA_963849195.1. Taxonomy (GTDB): domain Bacteria; phylum Pseudomonadota; class Gammaproteobacteria; order Methylococcales; family Methylomonadaceae; genus Methylobacter_C. The sequence goes on along the minus strand of CAWKGQ010000004.1, from coordinate 280,289 downwards.
CTTCATTCATCTCTAGTATTTCCAGTATTAAAGTAACAAACGGCGAATATCACCCAAATATTGCTTAACGGCTGCCATAAAGCGCGCGCCTTCAGCGCCGTCAATCACACGGTGGTCATAGGTCAAATCGAGCGGCAACATCAGGCGAGGAATAAATTCCTTGCCATTCCAGACTGGCTGCATTTTTGCACGCGTAACGCCTAGGATGGCTACTTCCGGCGCATTGACTATGGGAGTGAACGCCGTGCCGCCGATACCGCCAAGGCTGGAAATAGTCAAACAACCGCCTTGCATATCAGCGGGCAACAACTTGCCTAGACGGGCTTTCTCGCTTTTCCCGGCTAATTCAACGGCCAGCTCATTGATGCTTTTGTTGTTGACATTGCGTAATACGGGTACCACCAAACCATTTGGTGTATCAACAGCGATACCGATATTGAAATACTTTTTCAGGATTAAACTTTCGCCATCGGCGGATAAGGACGCATTAAAGTTTGGAAACTGCTGCATCGCCGCAACCAATGCTTTGATGATAAACATCAGCCCAGTGATTTTTAACTCGCCGTTAGCTTTTTCGGCATTCAGTGCATTGCGAAACGCTTCCATGTCCGTTATATCGACCTCTTCATGGTAGGTCACCAGCGGCAAATTCAACCAGACGCGAGTCAGGTTTTGCCCTGTTAAACGTTTAATCTTGCTGAGTTTCAGGATTTCTGTTTCACCAAAGGGAGAGAAATCAACAGCGGGTATGCTCGGAATACCGGCTCCAGTTGCTACGATGCCTTCTGTCATTACTTTTTTGACAAAGTTTTTTACATCGTCTTTTAAGATACGTCCCTTACGACCGCTTCCTGTTTTTATTTTGGCTACGTCAACGCCCAGCTCACGAGCAAAAAGACGGACAGACGGTGAAGCATGTGCTTTTCGGGCCGTACTTTCAGTCCCTTGCAACGCCTCAACCACAATCGGCTCAGGCACCGGTTTTACCGCTAGACTGACCAGCTCAGGCACTTTTTCTACTACAGGCATAATGGCTGGAGCATCTACCGGGGTAATGGCTTTTTGTACCGGCTCTGCAATACCGGTCTGTTCGCTGTTAACCAATACAGTTGCAATCAGGGAGCCTTCTGATACTTTATCGCCCGGCTTAATATAGACCTGTTGCACAGTTCCTGATGCACTGGACGGCAAATCCATGCTGGCTTTGTCTGTTTCAAGAGTGGCTACGGTCTGTTCCAGCGCTACCACATCACCGGGCTGAATCAACACTTCAACGACATCGATTTCAGCAACATTACCCACATCAGGAACTTTAATCTCAATTAATACAGTCATGTGCGTTCTTCCGTTAAATTAGCCAGGGAGCTTTAACATCGGCCGCTATACCATATTTAGCGATGGCCACATCCACTTTAGCAGGATCAAATTGTCCCAGGTCAGCCAAACTCTTCAGCGCCGCAATGGTGACATGGTAACGGTCCACTTCAAAAAACCGCCGTAAGTTTTCACGAGTATCAGAACGGCCAAAACCATCAGTACCCAATACGGTGTAAGGTGCAGCAATATAAGCACGGATTTGTTCTGCAAAAGCGCGGGTATAATCAGTTGCGGCAATAACTGGACCCACTGCATTAGCAAGGCAGCCGGCAACATGGGATTGCCGTTGAGGTTCGGTAGGATGCAGCCGGTTCCAGCGTTCACAGGATTGACCATCACGGGCCAGTTCGGTAAAGCTTGGGCAACTCCATAAATCGGCTTCTACACCCCAATCGTTACGAAGCAACTCAGCTGCAAACTCGACTTCACGGAAAATGGTGCCGGAGCCTAATAGTTGCACCCTGGGCGCTTTGGATTGAGCACCGTGACTAAAACTATACATACCTTTGAGAATATCCAGCTCGGATCCTTTGGGTAAAGCCGGATGGCTATAATTTTCATTCATCACCGTGATGTAATAGAAAATATCTTCCTGCTCGACATACATGCGGCGTAAACCGTCCTGGATAATCACCGCCAGTTCATAAGCATAGGTTGGATCATAGGATACGCAATTGGGTACCGTAGCTGCCATCAAGTGGCTGTGTCCATCCTCGTGCTGTAGTCCTTCGCCATTCAGCGTTGTTCTTCCTGCAGTGCCGCCCATCAAAAAACCACGGGTGCGTTGATCGGCAGCGGCCCAGATTAAATCGCCGACTCGCTGAAAACCGAACATGGAATAATAAATAAAAAACGGGATCATCGGCACGTTATGGGTTGAATAAGACGTACCGGCAGCGATCCAGTCACACAATCCCCCCGCTTCGTTGATGCCTTCCTGCAACACCTGGCCGTGTTTATCTTCCTTGTAGAACATCAACTGATCGGCATCTTGCGGCGTATATAACTGCCCGACTTGTGACCAGATGCCCAGTTGCCTGAACATACCTTCCATACCGAACGTTCTTGATTCGTCGGGAACAATCGGAACGATACGCTTGCCGATATTCTTGTCTTTAACCAGGATGTTAAGCAAACGCACAAACGCCATGGTAGTGGAAATTTCCCGGCCTTCCGCGCTCGCTTCCAGCAAGGCTTTAAAATCACTCAATACCGGCACATCCAACGCATAGGATTTAGCTCTTCTGGACGGCAAATGCCCACCCAACTCCGCACGCCGTTGCTGCATATACTGAAGCTCTTTTGAACCCTCTTCAAAAGTCAGATAAGGCAGCTTTTGCATTTCTTCATCGGTGACCGGCAACTCATAGCGATCCCGGAAATGGGTTAGCGATATTTCGCTCATTTTTTTCTGTTGATGAGAGATGTTCTGTGCTTCACCGGATGCACCCATACCATAGCCTTTAATGGTTTTAGCTAAAATAACGGTAGGTTGTCCCTTATGATTCACAGCCGCATGAAACGCTGCATAAGTTTTGGCCGGATCATGACCGCCCCTGTTCAGTTCCCAGATATCCCGATCAGACCAGTCGGCAACCATCGCCTTTAATTCCGGCGTATTAAAGAAATGCTCACGCACATAAGCACCGTCTTTCGCTTTGAAGGTTTGGTAATCACCATCGACGCAGGCCATCATGCGTGCTGCCAGCAAACCGTCCTTATCACGAGCCAACAACGCATCCCAGCGCTGACCCCAAACCAGTTTAATGACATTCCAGCCGGCGCCGCGAAACTCACTTTCCAGCTCCTGAATGATTTTGCCATTACCGCGCACAGGGCCATCCAGACGTTGCAAGTTGCAGTTAACCACAAAAATAAGGTTATCCAGTTTTTCTCGTCCAGCCATACCGATAGCGCCCAATGATTCCGGCTCATCGGTTTCACCATCACCCAGAAAACTCCATACTTTTCGCCCGGATGTATCGGTTAATCCACGATCCCGCAAATAATGCATGAATCGAGCCTGATAAATTGCCATGATTGGACCGAGCCCCATCGAAACAGTAGGGAACTGCCAGAAATCCTGCATCAACCAAGGGTGTGGATAAGAAGATAAACCGTTGCCATCCACTTCCTGACGAAAGTTATCCATTTGCTTTTGAGTAAATCTTCCCATCAAGAAAGCGCGTGAATAATCACCCGGCGTCAAGTGGCCTTGCGTAAAAATCAAATCGCCATCATGTTGATCCGAAGGCGCATGCCAAAAATGGTTGTAACCGACATCGTAAAGGGTTGCCGCTGAGGCAAAACTGGCAATATGTCCGCCGACATTGGTATGTTTATTGGCCCTTAATACCATCATCATGGCATTCCAGCGCACATAGGAACGAATTTTCTGTTCTATGGTGGCATCGCCTGGGAACTGGGCTTGCCGGGCAACGGGGATAGTATTGAGATAGGCGGTGTTGGCACTAAAAGGTATATCAAATCCAGAATGCCGCGTTGCAGCAACCAGCTGTTCAATCAGAAAGTGCGCGCGTTCACTGCCATCCTGTTCCAGTACCGATTGCAGCGCTTCAATCCACTCTTTGGTTTCTGCCGGATCAATGTCATTCTGTCCGGTAATCTCTGAAATTAAGCTGTTGTTCATGTGTGATCCTGTTGGGACGGGTTGTGCATGGCTTAAAAATTATTTTACTATGAAATTCAATTCAGTCATTTCGAGCCCGCATTGACTTGGTTTGCAAGACCCCTCAGAAACTGCGAGTATCAAGGAGGTCTGAATGCCTTGTTAAAGGCGCATAGTATATACAAATGAAGGGCTGCAATACACCGGTTTTAGTAAATACAGTCTAAGCCGCGGGTAAAACAAAACCTTAGTTACTGCGAGAATATGATGTATATAGTGCCAAGAAGGGGTATCTGGAGCATAGCAGAAGCAGGAAAGTTCCTAGTTGTTCAAAAATCTTTATTATCATTTTTTTCTTACCATTGAAGAGAACGAAGGACACGAAACCGGCTTCTCTTGGTGCTAAATATTAAAAGGACAAATGGTTTTTCAGTTTTTTCTCTAACACATCTCTGGTCTGCGCCAAGCGTAGCATCAACGATAAGCAGGGAAAGCCGGAACATAATAATGACGGCTCCTCATTGGGCTGATCCCCAATTGCCAGATATGAGGCAATCCCAAGCAAGGACTTGGGAACACGCTAAAAAGCTGTAAAATAGGCATTTTATTTTTCATCTTCTTATACATCATGCGCACAACACAATTCCCTCTTAATACCGTAAAAGAAACGCCAGCCGATGCTGAAATCGCCAGTCATCAACTGATGATACGCGCCGGACTTATCCGCAAATTGGCCGCCGGCCTATACAGCTGGTTGCCTTTGGGACTGCGTGTGTTACGCAAGGTGGAAAAAATCACTCGGGAAGAAATGGAAAAAGCAGGCGCTCTGGAAGTGTTAATGCCCGCGTTGCAACCCGCTGAACTCTGGCAGGAAACCGGACGTTGGGAACAATACGGGCCAGAGCTGGCACGGTTAAAAGACCGTCATGATCGTGATTTTTGTCTGGGGCCCACGCATGAAGAAATCATTACCGATTTAGCGCGGAATGAAATCAAAAGCTATAAGCAACTGCCTATTACTTATTATCAGGTACAAACCAAGTTCCGCGATGAAATCCGTCCGCGCTTCGGTGTCATGCGTTCGCGCGAATTTATTATGAAAGATGCCTATTCCTTTCACCTGGATCAAGACTCGTTACAAGAAACTTATGATGTCATGTATCAGGCTTACAGCAATATTTTTAATCACTTGGGGCTGAAGTTTCGCGCTGTTATCGCTGATTCCGGTTCTATCGGCGGTGCGGTTTCGCATGAATTTCATGTGCTGGCTGATTCCGGTGAAGATGCAATTGCGTTTTCGACCGGCAGCGATTACGCGGCCAATATTGAAAAAGCCGAAGCGGTTATGCCTTCCGGCTCTCGCGGCCCTGCGACGGCCGACCTGCAGCTGATCGATACCCCCAATCAACACAGCATCGAAGAGGTCAGTCAACTTTTTAGCTATTTCCGCTACACAATGCCTTAAGACACTGATTGTTAAAGGCGAAGAGGAAGGCTTGGTGGCTTTGTTATTAAGAGGCGACCATGAGCTGAATAAAATCAAGGCAGAAAAAATTGAGGGTGTAGCTTCCCCGCTGGAGTTTGCCAGCGAAGATGACATTAAACGCGCCTGCAACTGCAAGCCCGGCTCTATAGGCCCGCTAGGCTTAACTATTCCGATTATTGCTGATCGTAGCGTAGTGATTATGTCTGATTTTGTCTGCGGTGCCAATGAAGACGGCAAGCATTATCAAAACGTCAACTGGGAACGCGATTTACCTGTTCCTGATAATATTGCTGACATTCGCACCGTCGTTGAAGGCGATCCCAGTCCGGATGGCAAAGGCGAAATTACGCTTGCTCGCGGTATTGAAGTGGGCCATATCTTCCAGTTGGGCACTAAATACAGTGCAGCAATGAAAGCGGGCGTGATTAATGAAGGCGGTAAAAATCAAATCATGCTGATGGGCTGTTACGGTATTGGTATTTCCCGTGTTGTCGCCGCTGCTATTGAACAAAACCACGATGACAAAGGCATTATCTGGCCTGCAAATCTGGCGCCCTTTCAAGTCGCACTCTGTCCCATGAACATGCACAAGTCTGAGCGTCTGAAAGCAGCGTCGGAGCAGTCTGTATCAAGACTTGCTGGCTGCGGGCATTGATGTGTTATTTGATGATAGAAAAGTACGCGCGGGCTTTATGTTTTCCGATATGGAGTTGATCGGTATTCCGCATTGCATTATTGTCGGTGATCGTGGCCTGGATACCGGCACGGTTGAATACAAAGGCAGAACAGCCCAGGCAAATGAAGAAATCCCGTTTGCGGATATTATTAATTTTCTGAAAGCAAAACTGGTTTAAAGCGTTAAAAGCCCAGGAGGCGCGCAGGGCACGCGCCGCGCGTCTGAGGAAGGGGGGATGGTGTTAAAACTAAGCATCGATCAAAGGCGCGCACGGCACGCCCTACTTGGCTGAATAATGTTGCCATGGATCCCCCGTACTTTTAATCGCACCAAAATTACCCTGCATTTCACATTGAAACTTGACAAATAATTCTCATCGTAGAGACTAGAACAGTTTTCACTACTCCAGAGTACACTTTCTTTGAACGATTTGCCCCTAAGTATGCTATTTGGCATACTTGCCCTCATGCTTATTCTTTCCGCTTTTTTCGCTGGCTCAGAAACAGTCTTTAATGTCGCTAAACCGGTATCGTTTAAGACATCTGGTTAAGCTAAAGCACCCCGGTGCGATAAAGGCACAAAAACTATTGCAAAGACCGGATCACTTGCTCGGCCTGATGTTGCTGGGTAATAATTTTATTAATAATTTTGCCGCATCGTTAGCAACCGTCATAGCCATCAAACTCTATACCGATGAAGAATCCGTCATAGCTATCTCCACTGGCGTTTTGACTCTTGTCATGCTTATTTGTTCAGAAGTAACGCCCAAGACGCTTGCAGCAATCAAACCGGAACCGCTCGCTTTCCCTGCCGCCTGGATTTATATCACCTTTACTGAAAATCTTTTATCCGGTCGTTTGGTTTGTCAATATATTTGTCAAGCTGTTACTGCGACTAGTCGGTGTTGATGTCAATAAGAGCAGTCACGACTCGCTAAATAAAGACGAATTAAAAAGCATTATTACTGACGCCGAAAGTTTAATGCCGGCACGCTATCAAAAAATGCTACTGGGCATACTCGATCTTGAGTCAGCAACAATTGAAGATATTATGACTCCCCGTAATGAAATTGTGGGTATTGACCTGGAAGTCTTCCATTGAAGACATCATCACACAAATCAAAACCAGTCCGCATACCCAACTGGCGGTATACAAAAAAAGCATCGACAGGGTCGTCGGTTTTTTACATTTAAGAAAAGTCCTGGTACTGGTCAATCAGGATGATTTTGACAAGCAATCAATCATAAATCTGCTGACCAAACCCTCATTTATTCCTGAAAATACCCCTGTGCATACCCAAATGCTCAGATTTAAGAGTGAAAAAATACGCATAGGTCTGGTTGTCGATGAATACGGTGATGTGCAAGGATTGGTTACACTGGACGATTTACTTCAAGAAATAGTAGGGGAATTGATCACGGATGATGTAACTGCCAGAAAACAAAGCGACGGAAGTTATCTGGTTGATGCCGGTATTACGGTTAGAGAATTAAACCGCGTTATGCAGTGGACTTTACCAACGGAAGGACCAAAGACACTAAATGGGCTTATCATTGAATTTATGGAAACAATTCCCGAACCAGGAACCGGTATCAAACTGCACGGACACCCCCTGGAAATAATAAAACGGGATGAACATACCGTTAAACTGGTTAAATTTCTATCCGGAAAATAATCCTTTCAACTCAGTTACACCGTTTTCGGGAAATGTTCACTGTAAACCGATTGTAATGGAATGGAATGCGTGGACATTTCCAGTTACCTTAGTTTTTCATCACACCCAATACAATTGCAATATGCGCTAATTCAGCCACTGATGACACCTTTAACTTGCTTCTGATTTGTGTGCCGTAATTGGCAACGGTTTTATAGCCCAAGCAAAGCTCATCAGCGATTTTATGAGCAGTTAAGCCTTTCGCCAGCAGCAGAAATACGTCGAACTCCCTGGCGGACAGTGACTCAATAATGGTTTTATAATCGGCATCACCGGTTTCCCGGCTCTCACTTGAAAGTGCATTTTCATGCCCGGTCAAACCTTGTTCAATATAAACCTCACCTTCGGCTATTTTCTGTATCGCTGCGATCAGAATTTCAGGATGTGCGTGTTTGGTAATATAACCTTTTGCCCCGGCGTTCATGGCACGATCCACATAAACCCTTTCATTATGAACGCTAAAAACCAGTATTTTGGCATGACTGTCACGATTGCAAATACGCCTTATGGTTTCCAGTCCACCGATGCCGGGCATCGATAAATCCAGCACCATTACATCCGGCTGTTTTTCCAGATACAGTTGGCAGGCTTGCTCGCCCCGTTCAGCTTCGGCTATCACCTCAATAGTGTCGTCATTCGACAATAACATTCGGAAGCCTGCACGCACAACTGCGTGATCATCCACCAATATAATTTTTATCCGGTTTATCATTTTAATGGAATACTTGCGGTGACGCTCATGCCCTGTTGACGTTGGGTTTGAATAGTCAATTCGCCGCCCAGGCTGTTGATTCTTTCTCTCATACCCAACAATCCAAAACCCGTTTTAATCATTTCAGCAGCACAACCCTGACCATCGTCCGTTACTTGTAAACGAAGCGCTCTGCCTGTTGTTGATGGCTGCACAATCTCCAGGCTGATAAGAGCCTGCTTAGCCCGGGCGTGACGCACAATATTGGTTAAACATTCCTGCACGATTCTAAATACCTGAATGGCGATTTTTTGTTCCAGCGTGTCAACTTCATCAGGACAATCTATCGTGAGTTTTAACGCCGGGTTTCTTATAGCCCAGTGATTCAGCAAATCTTCCATTGTCGCTTTCAGGCCCAATTCGGTTAATATCAATGGATGTAACTGTTGCATCATGGAGCGCACTACAGTCATCAAGTGGTCACAGACACTGATAATAGAATCAGTGGCTTGTTTGATGTCTGCTTTTTTGTGTGCGGCAGTCACAGCCATCACTTTGATGGCGGTCAATGATTGCCCAAGTTCGTCATGCAGTTCTTGAGAAAGCCGTTGCCGTTCGTCTTCCTGTATTTCCAATGAGTGTTGGGTTAATGCACGATTTTCCAGTTGGCTGGCATTCAACTCGCCGGTCATGTGATTGATTGCTTTGGCAATGCTGTCATATTCCTGAATTGAAAAATTGGGTAGTTTTTGCTGGTATTGTCCCGTTTCAATGATTTTTAGCGCGTTGACAATAACAGCAATGGATTTAAGCGCTTTGTTAAATGCCAGATTAACGGCCAAAAAAGTAAACAGTGTCAATAGAAAAAGAGTGCTAAAAAAGCCCATGCTTTCTTGCCAGACTTCTGTTATTTCATCCAATGGATTGGCCTGAATAATCAGCGTCAGCTGTTTACCGCCAAAAGTTGTAATCGGGTGTTCTGCTTTTGGGTGCCGGCCTTCGACCAGATTGATAAACCATTGTGGCGGCTTTTCTTGATGATTTGTTTGTTGATTTTTGTGGGCAACGTTGATTATTTCTCCCGAGGGTGCTTTCAGTTGAATACTTAAATGCCGGGTTTCCTTCAGTGCGTTAAATTGAGGCAACCAGTCGGTTTCAGAGTGCGGATTTTGTGATGCTTGTGAAAATCCGAATTTTATCAGCTGCACAGCCAGGTTGATGGATGACTCTACTTCCTTGTCCACGGCATTGCGTGCCTGCCAAATGGCTATCGAGCCGCCCAATAACAGAATACACAGGGAAGAGATCAAAATTCGTAGGTTGATTTGGTAGCGCAGGCTCATTGGTTTTCAAAACTCGACACTTGCAACATCGGGTTGATGGGTTGCAAAAATACACCATTATTGATGCCCACCGAATGATACGCTATAGGAAAAATTCTTTTTTTGTAGCGAGGGGAGTTTCCACGCCTTTATCGTTGACTATATCAAGTTCATAGCTGGCATCGCTGTTCTCTTATTTCATTTCGTATTCAACTTCCTGAACAGCGCCTGGATGGGCTTTAATCGCGATGGCGATGACCTCCTTTTCTGTGACTTTCAAGTTTTTCTTGAACGTTTCGTCATCAACACTGCCGGCTTCTCTTTCCGTTTCGGTAACTTTGCCCGTTTTGGCACCACACATTAATTCCCATTCAATACCTTTGGAATCCTTTATTTCAACTTCATAAAAGAGTTTGCCGATCACATTCACCTTTTCCAGCTTAATGATTTCACCGGGTTTTTGTATAGGGCGATACAACTATCGATCGACTGATTAGCTGCATAACTGGGAGCAGATGTTGCAAGACCAAGAGCTAATAAACAGGTTATGGTTGTAGTTTTCATGGCTTTCTCCAAAAAGGAATACCTTATTAGAAGAATAGGGTGTAAAAAACCTGACACTTAAATTAAATAAGCCAATGGCAAAGTATGGCGGACCTGGCCAAAGCACAAGGGAATTTCGATCTTTAAGCCAAAAATGCTGGGTCTCAAATTGATTAATCTAGTCTTAGGGCTCTAATTATAAATATTTCACTACTTTTTACACACAAGAGCAAGCAAGTGAGAATAAGGAATTAGGTCTTTACTTTTGAGTCCTATTGGTCAGGGTGTGATTAAAAGTGTGGTTTAACTCAAGTTAGGTGATCGGGTAGGGTAGGGTACGCTGTGCGTACCTTTTCGGCGGTTAATACGGTGTGTGGTAGCGCAGCGTACCCTACCTGAATGGAAAAACCGCACTTTAATCACACCCTATTGGTCAGGCAATAGCTTTATCAGTATCCGCTGATTAAAGAAGCCCCCTACTTTCAATATGGATAACAGCACACCCATTAAGTGGTAGTGACCAATTAGACAGCACCAGCTACACCGCCAAAAGGCAAACACAAAAACGCCAGTCAGTGACTGGCGTTTATTATTAACACTCGATTCTATGATCAGGCTTTCTTTCTTCTTGCTTTTGCACCTAAACCCAACAGGCCTAAACCTAACAGGGACAAAATTCCTGGTTCTGGCACGTCTGTGTCTGCGTCTGGGGTCTGGCTAAGCACATAATTGAGCCGAAACTGCTTAAGGTTATCGGCAGACGCCGGAGTAAAGCGCATAACAAGTTTAGTGATAATACTATTACCAGTAGTTACTGCCGCCACCCTGTTTTCGCCATTTTTATCGAATACAAATGAAGAACTTGTAATTAGACCTAAATCGTCCAAGTAGGCATCTAAGTAAAAGCTACTGTTTGTACTCAACCCTGAGAAGGCGTTGAGCTCGAGTGTAGTAAACCCTTGAAGAGGCGGATTAATAGGCGTCATAGTGATCTGACTAAATAATTTAGTCGGATCAGTGGCATACAAAAAAGCCTGCCCTCCTCCTTGAGGAGATTGAATAGAAACAGCCTGATCGGTCATGATTTGCAGGATTGGTGTATTTTGCGCAATATTGGGATCGTTATTATTAACGTTCAATGCATTCACAGTATTTGCATCAACCTGCTCAAAATCACCGGCATTTATATCTGTTGAAACACTGCTCGTGGTAAAGATGACGCCGCCCCAACTAGAGGCCGGCATAAGCCCCATACTTATTATTAGTGGCGCGAGTAGCACCCAGCTGCGTTTAATATTTATGTTTTTAAAGCTTTTCTGTATGTTCATGACTTGAATCCTTGCTAAATTAAAAAAATAGTGATTCACATTTTTATGATATCACTTCCAAGAATGAAATCGGGTCCAGAATCAATTGATTTCTTCTTTTTCCCAACATTTGCCCATATATGCAGCCATTGCCATGCCACCTTTATATTTTACTATATAATCAATATGTTATGATCATAATATACTATTCATTAATCTTCATTTAGCAAATGTGTAAAATATATTGACACAATCACAGCGCGGCAGGGCAAATAAGCTTTGTGTTATCCACCTGAGCGCATAGAAACCAAGAGCACTACCATCACTCGTTGTTAGAACAAGTAGATCCAAGCCCGGATGAACCATAGTGGAATGCGGAACTGCGTATTACTTTTATTAAACGAGACTTCATATTAAGCTATAAGCACATAGACCAAACTTGAAAAAATACAAGGAATAGTTGTAAAAATAATTGACGCTTGATTAAATATGCCAATCGAAAAGCCAATGGTGGGCAGGTTTTTTCACCGACATAAGCGGAAACTTTCTTTTTTTAAGACGTCTGGATTTCTGTTTATCATTTGCCAAATCGCAATGGCTACCTTTTTTCTCGCTGCGAAGACTACACAAATAGAACTGCAAATTTCCAGCATCTCAAACTCGCTTCGACTGCACAATTAAAATTTTAATAATGGCGAATAAGTTAAGAACCGGCTTCAAATAACTGCCATCCTGTAGCTATCTTTTGTTAAAAACATAATATCTGGACAAAACGTCTAAACACGGTAAAATTATCGGCCTAGTACTTTTAACATTACTGAAACACGCATAAATGGCGACTATTACCGTTTTAAATGGCCCGAATTTAAACTTACTGGGTATCCGCGAGCCTGGCCATTACGGAAACAAGACTCTCGCCGACATACATCAATTACTCGAAAAAAAAGCCTCAGAGCTAAACCATCAGCTCGATTTTCATCAAAATAATGCAGAACACCAAATTGTTGAATTAATACATCGGGCTTACGAAACTCAAGTCGATTTCATCATTATCAATCCAGCTGCGTTTACTCACACCAGCGTCGCCATCCGCGATGCACTGCTGGCAACCAGAATCCCATTTATAGAGGTTCATTTATCAAACGTCCACGCACGTGAACCTTTTAGAAAACATTCCTATTTTTCAGATATTGCCAATGGCGTTATCTGTGGATTAGGAGCAACAGGATACGAACTGGCCTTACAGGCCGCTCATCAGATATTAACCGAGAGACCATAATCAATGGATATTAGAAAAATAAAAAAACTCATCGAAATTATCGAAGAATCTGACATTGCCGAACTGGAAATTAAAGAGGGCGAAGAATCCATCCGCATCAGCCGTTATTCCGCTGCTCCTGCACAGGTTGCGTATGCTCCCGCACCTGCCAGTATGGTGTCGGCTGCGCCAGCAGTTGCGGCAGCACCCGCAGAAGAAAAAATGTCCGGGCATGTGGTTAAATCGCCTATGGTAGGTACGTTTTACCGCTCGGCATCGCCGGGCACAAAAGTTTTCGTAGAGATCGGACAAGCTGTTTTGGCCGGAGATACGTTGTGTATCATCGAGGCGATGAAAATTCTTAATCAGATTGAAGCCGATAAAAGCGGTGTTATTAGTCAAATCCTGGTTGATAACGCCGAACCGGTCGAATATGGTCAACCCTTATTCATCATTGAATAACACGGAAAACAGGGAACACTCATGTTCGACAAAATAGTCATCGCCAATCGTGGCGAAATCGCCTTGCGCATTTTGCGCGCCTGTAGAGAATTAGGCGTTAAAGTGGTCGCTGTCCATTCTGAAGCAGATCGGGATCTTAAACATGTACGGCTGGCCGACGAGTCCGTATGCATTGGTCCCGCGGCATCCGCCGACAGCTACCTGAATATTCCGGCCATTATCAGCGCGGCCGAAGTGACTGATGCAGAGGCCATTCATCCTGGTTACGGCTTCCTATCCGAAAATGCCGATTTTTCTGAAAAAGTAAAACAAAGCGGCTTTGTTTTTATCGGCCCGAATGCAGAAACCATACGCATGATGGGTGACAAAATTTCTGCCAAGAACGCCATGCTGGCAGCTGGAATCCCCTGCGTCCCCGGCAATAACGATCCCTTGTCAGACGATGACAAAAAAAACCTCAAAACGGCTCACGAAATCGGTTATCCGGTCATTATCAAGGCCGCCGGAGGTGGCGGTGGCAGAGGGATGCGGACTGTGCATACAGAATCAGCGCTTATCAATGCCATCGCCATGACCAAAGCCGAGGCAGGCACTTTTTTCGGCAATCCGACTGTATACATGGAGAAATTCCTGGAAGATCCGCGTCATATTGAGTTCCAGGTGATGGCGGATGCGCACGGTAACGCCATTCATTTATGTGAGCGCGATTGCTCCATGCAACGCCGCCACCAAAAAGTGGTTGAAGAAGCCCCCGCTCCCGGTATCACCCCGGAACAGCGCAAATTCATAGGCGAACGCTGCGCAAAAGCCTGCATTGATATTGGCTACCTGGGCGCCGGTACTTTTGAATTTTTGTACGAAAAAGGCGAATTCTATTTTATTGAAATGAACACCCGCGTTCAGGTCGAACACCCCGTTACGGAAATGATCACAGGGTTTGACATCGTCAAAGAACAAATTCGGATTGCCGCGGGCGAACCACTATCCATCACTCAGGATCAGGTCAGAATAACCGGCCATGCCATTGAGTGCCGCCTGAATGCGGAAGATCCGGTAACTTTCATGCCCTGCCCCGGAATAATTGACCAGTTTCACATGCCCGGCGGCCCCGGTATCCGCTGTGAGACACATTTATATAATGGCTATAAAGTACCGCAATATTACGACTCCATGATAGGCAAACTAATTGCCCACGGCGATGACCGCCAAAGCGCCATTGCCCGCATGAATACCGCACTCAGTGAACTCATCATAGACGGCATTAAAACCAATATCCCGCTTCAGCAGGACATTATGAATGACAGCGCTTTCGCGATGGGTGAGCAGAATATCCATTATCTGGAAAAAAAATTGGGGATTAGTTAAGCAGATTGTACGCATTAACTTAAGGCAATAACACCACGAAGACACGAAGAAAAAGCCAAGGTAAGGAATGGAAATATCATGAAACCATGCAACTAGGTAGGGTACGCATCGCGTATCTTTATTGGAATTGAAGTGATATTGAAAATGGTACGCGATGCGTACCCTACTCGACTGGAAAAGAAGCTGGGGATTTATTAAGTTCACCACGAAGAACACGAAGTTTTGAAGTTGCGTAGCAAGTAGCCTCGATGTAACGCAGTGGTATCGAGGATAATCGAAGTTCGCCACGACCTCGATTCCGCTTTATTCCATCGAAGTTAGCCGCTATGCAAAACGGAAGTTTGGCAAATGTTTAAATTATGAAAACCATCAAATCATCTTACGTTATTACGTTTATTCTCTTGGTGTTGGCTTTTTCTGCGTTTGGGCAAACCAATGCAGAGATTGAGCAAGAGCTTGTCGGACATATCAAGAACATTCAAAAATGGTCGAATTACGGAAGTGAATTCAACGAAGAATTGCTTGCAAAAGAGAACGAACTTTTTAAGAAAAAACTTCTGGACTATACAAAAAATGCTTCAACGCTGAATTATCAATTCAGCGAATTAAAAAAATACTTGTCTGGTCTCACTAAATCCGAAGATAGGAAATTGCGCATATATTCCTGGGACACCGAAGTAGGAGGAACATTGCACTTTTTTGATAATGTTTTTCAGTTTCAAGGCAATGACGGCAAAGTTTATTCAAAAAGCAACATTTGGGAAGAAGCTGACGCTGGTAGTACAGGTGACAACAGGGACGCTGGAGCATTCGTTACCGATATTTTTGATATTGACACCAAGAACGGAAAAGTTTATCTGGCTAATTTTACTTCAGTCTTGTCTACCGCACTCGGTTATGAGTCTATAAATTTATTTGGGATTGAAGGCAATTCGCTGAACGACAAGATAAAATTAATCAAAACAAAGTCGGGCCTGACAAACTCACTTGGCTTTGAATATAATTTTGGCTCGGTTATGGATACAAAGGAACCGATAAATCTTATCTTTTACGATAAAGAAACAAAAACAATCAAAATACCCGTGGTGATCAAGGATAAGGAGTTTAGAGACGGGAGAGTTACTGATAAGTTTATCAACTACAAATTCGATGGCACCTATTTTTTGAAACAAAAATAAGCCGGGGGCGTACTTGGCTTGCTGTTAAGCTTAACAGTCTTTTTTAAGGGTTAATCGCATAACAAATATGCCAACTTTACTAATTCAAGAAGGCTTTAAATTTTTCTTTTATGCAAATGAACATGAGCCTAAACACATTCATGTAATGAAAGGCGGTGATTTTGCTAAAATTGAGTTAGCATCATTAAAAGTTATTGACAATTACATGAAGCCAAAAGATATAAAGAAAGCGCTACTGATTTTGGCAAATCATAGCGTTGAATTTGAGAGGAAATGGGATGAATATTTCAGTTAAAGGTAAATCAGTGCATTTTGATGACCGTTATTTGCACGTTGAACTTGAAGATAGTCGTGTCATATTAACGCCGATGTCATGGTACAAAGAACTGCAAGCGGCTACATTCAAACAACTGACTAATTATCAATTTATTTGTCAAGGTACTGGCATAGAATGGCCTGAGCTGGATTATCACCTAAGCATTGAAGGCATGTTGTTGGCACAAATAAAACAAAAAGCTGCGTGACTGGGTTAAACTGACTGGAGAATATGCGATGTTACAAGAACAAATTATTAATGAAATTAATCATATTCCAAACGACAAACTTAACGAGCTTTATGATTTAATCCATTATTTTCGCCTGGGTTTATTGTACGAACAACAAGAATTGAACACGAAAAATGCCTATCCATTGCGTGGGGTAAAAATTCGTTATGAAGAACCATTTGAACCCGTTGCAGTAAATGATTGGGAAGTACGATAGAAGCTACCCAGTTACCCCAACCCTTTCATCGTGATCCAGCCGATCAAATTATCGTTGCAACTGCGCGTATACATGACTGCCCGTTAATGACCTTAGATGGCAAAATTCGCAATTACTCGCATGTTGAACTATTACCAACAAACCAGACACGTAGGCTGGATTAGACAATAACCGCAAGCCAACGCATCGAAGCAGTAAATGTTGAGTTACGCTATCGCTACTCCAACCTACAATCCATCCTTTTAAACAAATCATCTCACATGGCCTGGCATCAAATTTCCGTTATCACCAATGAAAACACTGCCCCCAAACTAGCTGACTTTTTCAGCCATCTCGGCGCCGTTTCTGTCACTTATATGGATGCTGAAGACGAACCTGTTTACGAGCCGGCTATCGGTGAAACCAAAATATGGAGCAACACGCAGGTTATCGCACTCTACGAATTGGATGCTGAACCGGAGCTTATAAAAGACCGGGTATTCCGGAAGTTTAAAAAGGATGATTTGCACAACTGGCTGCATGAAGAGGTTGCCGACCAGGAATGGGAACGCGCCTGGATGGAATATTATAAGCCGATGAAATTTGCCGGCAGACTCTGGGTTTGCCCAACAGACCAGGAACAATACGAACCCGATACGGTTTGTCTGACTCTGGACCCAGGACTTGCATTTGGCACAGGCACGCACCCGACTACGGCATTATGCCTGGAATGGCTAGCCAGTCATGACTTAACGGATAAAACTGTCATCGATTACGGCTGTGGCTCCGGCATACTGGCCGTTGCCGCGATATTACTGGGCGCTAAAATCGCACACGCTGTTGATATTGATCCGCAAGCCTTAACAGCCACTCAAAGCAATGCCTTAAAAAACAATGTTCAGAAGAAAATTAAATACTATTTGCCTGAACAATTTGACCCTTTTCAGGCTGATATTGTATTGGCCAATATTCTGGCAAAACCTTTAATAGACATGTCGGAACAAATTTGTGCGTTGCTTGTTTCGGGTGGTCAACTGGTGTTATCAGGTATACTGTTCGAACAGGCCGAATCCGTTATCAGCACTTACCAGAAAAATATTGCCTTTAACCCGTTGGTTCAACAGGAAGACTGGATCAGACTGGATGGCGTCAAACGTTAGCAAGCCATGTTTACCCAATGCCCAGAATGTCAAACCATACAACCACTGACTCTGGCGCAATTACGCGCCGGCCGGGGTATGTTGCGTTGTATTAAATGTTCGGCAATGTTTGATGCATTGGAACGCATCAGCGAAACAGAAGTAATTGACCATTCAGATAATCAATCGTCAAGACACCTACCTTGGGACAAAGAGAGTAAATCGGGTAATGCTTATTGGGGCGCGGGACTGGTTATCGGCTTGCTATTATTAATTGGGCAAATCGTATATTTCGAAGGTTATGCCTTCAGCCAAAACTCTGCCGTCCGACCTGTTTTGGCAAAGCTATGCCGACTAATAAACTGCCAATTACCCGGTTACAAAAATCTGGATGAATTTACCCTATTGCATGGCTCCTTTACACCTTTGCCCGACCAAAATTACGCTTTTAAAGTAGTCATTAGTAACCAGGCTTATTTTTCACAAACTTACCCGAACATCAAGCTAACCTTGCTCGATTACAATGGAAATGCTTTTGCCTATAGGGTTTTTCAACCCCGAGACTATTTACCTGAAGACTCTATTGAAACCCTTATGGCGCCTGATGCAACAACAGAATTCAGCCTAAAAATCTCAGTACCGAAAACTAAAGTTGGCGGCTCTACCTATGAACTCATTTATTAATGGAAAAAGGCGCAAAGTGAAAGATAGAAGGTTCAAAAACTATCGCTTTAGCCTTGAACCTTAATTCACCAAACATAACTTCTAAATAACCTCACATTGATATGTCGCAACCTGAAATCTATTTAAAAAAGAACGAAGATAAACGCCTGCGCAAGGGGCATCTGTGGATTTTTAGCAATGAAGTTGATACCAAACGTTCGTCTCTTGAACAGTTTTCACCTGGCGATCTGGTACAGGTTAAAAGTGATGACGGCAAAATCATGGGTACAGCTTATGTCAATCCACAGACCCTGATTTGTGCCCGCCTGCTATCAAGAAAACCAAATCTGAAATGCGGCGTCAATTTTTTTAAAGATCGCTTGACTACTGCTCTGGCATTACGTGAAAAACTTTTTGACAAGCCCTACTATCGCCTCGTTTTTGGTGAGAGTGATGGCTTACCCGGCTTGGTAATTGATCGCTTTGGGTCGGTATTATCCGTACAGATAACTACTGCGGGCATTGAACAACGCAAAGAAGCATTGCTTGCTGCGCTTGTTGAACTAATAAATCCTGCCGCTATCATTTTGAAGAATGACAACAGCCAACGACAGTTGGAGAGCTTAAGCCTCGAGTCTGAGATCGCTTACGGTCAACTCCCTGAAACACTCATCATTGAAGAAAATGGCGCACAATTTAAAATAGATATTTTGGACGGCCAAAAAACCGGCTGGTTTTATGACCATCGAAGCAGCCGCGCTCTATTGACAAGTATTGCAAAAAATCAGCGGGTATTGGATTTATTTTCCTACACCGGGGCCTGGGGCATTCCCGCCGCCATGGCTGGAGCATCTGAAGTCACTTGTGTTGACGCCTCTGAGGGTGCATTGGCACTGGCCGAAGAAAATGCCCGGCTCAACCGGGTTGAAGATAGAATGCACTTTGCCCGCAGCGATGTTTTTGAGTTTCTAAAGCAAGCCCGCCTGGAAAACCAGCTTTATGATATTATCGTACTGGATCCGCCGGCGTTAATTAAACGCAAAAAAGATTTTAAACACGGTTACGAAGCTTATCGCCGATTAAATCACCTCGCCCTACAAGTTTTGTCCAGGAACGGCACTCTGGTTTCAGCCTCCTGTTCTTACCACCTGAGCCGTGAAAATCTGCATGAAATTTTACGCTCATCAGGACGGCATATAGACCGGCATCTGGTGTTTTTTGCTTGCGGGGGACAAGGGCCTGATCACCCTGTTGATCCCGCATCGCCAGAGACTGAGTATTTAAAAACCTTCTTTTGCTCAGTCTCTTCAAGCTTATAAAATCGTTGAGACATCTTTATGCCCATTATAAAATATGAAAAATCATGTACTCTTTGCGGACAACAAGTAGTTTTGAGGAGTTTTACCCTGAACACCCCTGACGGCCTGCAAAAATTTTGCTGCGCTGGTTGCCTCAGTATTTATCAACTCCTTAATGAATACAACGCAACACCAACACACAACAAACATAATAAAATAAATGAGGATATATAAAAAATGAAAGCATGCGATTCCTGTTCCGGCCGTGCTGAAATCGGCAAAAATCATCAACAAGTCCCTGTTCTGCAAAGAGCGATAGGTCTGGTTTTTGTTTACCTGCCGATACTGACATTACCCTTTGTGTTTCTGAGCGCCTATCTCACTTACTATCACTTACGCCTGATAGGCGGCAAAAATATTAAAACCCTGGCTGATTTTCTCCCAGATAGAAGCAGCCATCGCTATAATCTGAAAAACCAGATCACTATGGATGGCTCATTCAAAATCAGTTTGGCTCAATCAAGGCTGTACTGGATATTAAACTGCACATGGTATTGTCCTGTCAGTGTTGCGCTTTTTGAATGGCATGCTTATATGGTCAAAATCGTTGAAAACTGGTGGTGTCCATTCACCCATGAGAAAAAAGAAGGTTACAGCAACGCCAAGATTGATAAATCGTTCTGGCATATCTATCCTGAAGATTTAGCCAAACTGGATCAGGAAGACCGGGATAATCCCATCTGGAATGATTCTACCGATAAATAATTTTTAGGTACAAGGCTAAAGGCAAAAAACAGCCACCTCCGAAGTACCTTGTACATTGCGCCTTCCCTATGCAAATTGGCCCTTATAAACTTCAAAACAATTTGATTCTGGCGCCAATGGCGGGTATCAGTGACCGTCCTTTCAGAGAATTGTGCAAACAATTTGGCGCCGGCTTGGCCGTATCCGAGATGGTGGCATCCAATCCAGCTTTACGTAAACATAAACGAACCTTATTAAAAGCCGATCATAAAGGTGAAACTGGCCTTCGATCCGTGCAGATTTTAGGCACCAACCCTGGGCAAATGGCCGATGCAGCAAGGTTTAATGCACAATGCGGCGCACAGATTATTGATATTAACATGGGCTGCCCGGCAAAAAAGGTCTGTTCAGTAGCGGCAGGCTCAGCTTTATTAAGAGACGAAACGCTGGTCAAGAAAATACTGGATGCTGTTGTTAATGCCGTCGATATTCCAGTCACATTAAAAATCCGTACCGGCTGGGATTTACACAGTCGTAACGCTGTTGAAATAGCCCGAATAGCCGAAGAATCTGGCATAGCCGCCTTAACCCTCCATGGCAGAACCCGCGCCTGTAAATTTAACGGGGAAGCTGAATATGAAACTATTAAAAAAGTTAAGCAATCGGTCAGGATTCCCGTTATCGCCAACGGCGATATTGATTCGGCGGAAAAAGCCAAATATGTTCTTGATACCACAGGCGCGGATGCCATCATGATTGGCCGGGCTGCTCAGGGAAATCCATGGCTATTTAATCAAATCAGCCATTTTCTTAAAACAGGAAAAGCCCTTGAAAAACCAACAGATTCGGCTATTCAGAGCACACTTCTGAGTCATCTGGAACAACTATATAGCTTCTATGGCAATGTCAGCGGTGTTAGAATAGCAAGAAAACATATCGGTTGGTATCTCAAACATTTTGGATCAATAGGTCAGGATGCCAAAAACAACATCAACCAGACTTCAGATCCATCTCAACAAATAATGCTAATAAGAGCTGCATTGGATCCTTTAATCTGAGAGTGCGGGGAAAATATGGAAACATCTAAAAAAAGCGCCGTAATCATCAGCATAGACCGCAGGGATGCGGACTCGGTCGATCGAAGAGATATTAATTTGGAACGCAGAAATCCCTCGTCGATACCATTATCAGCCTACATCAGACAAGCCATCGACCTTTATTTTGCGCAATTAAAGGGTCACGACGCGGCGGGGCTTCACTCCATGGTTATCAGCGAAGTTGAAAAACCCTTATTGGAAGCAGCACTGGAACATTCGGGATACAACCAAACCAAAGCAGCCAAAGCGTTAGGCTTAAGCCGTAGCACCTTACGCAAGAAACTGGACCAGTACGGCATATCCTAAAGCCCAGCCGAGTTCAGTTTAACCTTGTCCGACCCTCTCACAAATCAATCCATCAATTCAAAGGTCTGCATGAACAAAAAAATCACTCGCGCCCTGATCAGCGTTTCCGATAAATCCGGTATCGTCGATTTTTGCCGGGAATTGAGTCAACTGGGTATTGAAATTCTGTCTACCGGAGGCACTGCCAAAACACTGGCAGAGCATAAAATTCCCGTAACTGAAGTTTCTGATTACACGGGTTTTCCGGAAATGATGGATGGCCGGGTTAAAACCTTGCATCCCAAGGTTCATGGTGGCATTTTGGGTCGCCGGGGTATAGACGACGCAGTGATGGCCGCTAACGGCATTAGCCCGATTGACATGGTCGTAGTTAATTTATACCCGTTTGAGCAAACGATAGCCAACCCGGATTGTGATCTGGAAACGGCCATTGAAAATATAGATATAGGCGGACCAACCATGATCCGCGCCGCCGCTAAAAATCATGCGGATGTTGCCGTCATTGTCAGTCCAGCTGACTACGCCTCAACTATCGCTGAACTCAAAAGCACTGATAACAGCCTTTCCGGACAGACTCGCTTTCATCTGGCTCTAAAAAGCTTTGAACATACGGCGCGTTATGACAACGCGATTGCAACTTATTTAGGCAAAATTAGCGGAATCCAGTTTCCACAAACGCTGAATTTGCAGTTTTATCATAGCCAAACGATGCGTTATGGCGAGAATCCTCATCAAAACGCGGCTTTTTACCGGGAAAAAGCCCCGGCTTCGGGTACGATTGCCGCGGCCAATCAACTGCAGGGCAAGGAATTATCCTACAACAATATTGCTGACGCGGATGCGGCGCTGGAATGCGTTAAATCCTTTAAGGATAAGCCAACCTGCGTTATCGTTAAACATGCCAATCCATGCGGTGTTGCCGAGGCTGATGACGTTCTTGCCGCCTACGACAAGGCCTATGCAACCGATCCGACATCGGCATTTGGCGGCATTATCGCTTTTAACCGGGAACTGGATGAGCAAACAGCCGCTGAAATCATCAAACGGCAATTTGTCGAAGTTATTATTGCTCCAACAATAAATCAAGCTGCGCAAGCCATTCTGGCCGAAAAACAAAATGTTCGGGTCATGGAGTGTGGTGCATGGGACAACGTTACACAGCCTTCCCTCGATTTCAAGCGAGTTGCAGGCGGCCTACTGGTTCAGGACAAGGATCAGGGCGAAATTAACAGAGCTGACATCACGGTAGTCAGCAAACGCGTGCCGACAGAGAAGGAGTTGGCGGATTTACTGTTCGCCTGGAAGGTCGCCAAGTTCGTCAAATCCAATGCCATCGTTTATTGCAAAAACAGTCAAACCATCGGCGTGGGTGCGGGGCAAATGAGCCGCGTCTATTCTGCCAAAATCGCCGGTATCAAAGCCGCTGATGAAGGCTTGACCGTACCTGGCTCGGCAATGGCTTCAGATGCCTTTTTTCCGTTCAGAGACGGCATCGATTCCGCAGCAGAGGCTGGCATAACTGCCATCATTCAGCCCGGCGGCTCCATGCGTGATAACGAAGTGATTACCGCAGCAGATGAGCATAATATAGCCATGGTATTCACCGGCATGCGCCATTTCAGGCATTAATTTAAAATACGGAGTAAAAAACATGTTTTTTACTCCGGCTTACTGAGACTACATTATGAAAATCCTCATCGTCGGCAACGGCGGTCGTGAACACGCACTCGCCTGGAAAGTTAAACAATCACCTAAAATCGAAAAAGTATTTGTTGCTCCCGGCAATCCAGGTACAGCACTAGAATCTTCCATTGAAAACGTCGCTATCGCTGTCGAGGATATTCCCGGATTACTGGCATTTGCCCAAAAAGAACGCATCGATTTGACTATCATAGGCCCAGAGGTTCCCTTGGTTATGGGCATTGTCGACTGCTTTCAACAAGCCGGCCTACAGTGCTTCGGGCCATCGGCTAAAGCCGCGCAACTGGAAGGCTCCAAGTCTTTTTGCAAGGATTTTATGATCCGTCACCATATCCCGACAGCCGCTTATCAAAGTTTTACCGATAAAAATCTGGCCATTGCCTACATCCGGCAACAAGGCGCCCCTATCGTGGTCAAAGCTGACGGTTTAGCGGCGGGCAAAGGCGTTATCGTCGCACAAACCGAAAAAGAGGCCATTGCTGCCGTTGAAGACATGTTATCAGGTAATGTGTTTGGTGAAGCCGGCAACCGGGTTGTAATTGAGGAATTTCTGCAAGGAGAAGAAGCAAGCTTTATTGTCATTGCAGATGGCAAACACGCCTTGCCTATGGCGACTTCCCAGGATCATAAAGCCCGTAATAATGGCGATAAAGGCCCCAATACGGGCGGCATGGGAGCTTACTCTCCAGCCCCCGTCGTCACACCTGAAATTCATGAACGAGTTATGCGCGATGTGATCGAGCCAACCTTAAAAGGTATGGCGGCAGATGGACTGCCTTATACCGGTTTTCTTTACGCCGGATTAATGATTGCTGCCGATGGCACGATTAAAGTGCTGGAATATAACTGCCGCTTTGGTGATCCTGAAACCCAGCCGATTATGATGCGTTTAAAAAGTGATCTGGTCGAACTCTGTGAATCCGCATTGGCTGGAGAACTCGATAAAACCACTAGTGAATGGGACGAACGAGCCGCATTGGGCGTTGTTTTGGCAGCCGGAGGATACCCGGATGATTATCAAAAAGGTGCCGTTATTTCCGGTTTACCTTTACAAGAACATGAAGACAGCAAAGTGTTTCATGCAGGTACACAACAAGTTGGCGACGATATAGTCACAGCCGGCGGACGCGTTTTATGTGTCTGTGCTCTGGGACATGATATTCAGGAAGCGCAAACAAAAGCCTATACGCTTGCCAACAGCATACACTGGGATAATATCTATTATCGCACCGATATTGGTTTTAAAGCCATTAAGGGCGATTCCCATTAATGTATAGTTACCCAGAAAAGTTTTATCCTCTGGGTTCGCGACCAAAAGCGATAGCCGGGCGTGCCGCGCGCCTCGACGTGTCGGCATGCCTTAGTGAATAAGGCGCACCCTACACATCAATTGCAGCAATCTCAATTCTTGCGACCGGTAAACAACATGAGATTTACACTGCTAAAATAGGTCCCTTCAGAATCTGCTTGTTCAAGGCCAGTATGCCAGCGCTGGAGTTCCTTAGCCGTAATGAAACCCGCCTTAAGGGCTTCCTGTTCGACTCTTTCTACCTGCGTTCCCAAGCGTGCCAAAGCATAATTGGGAGTAGCGACAGGAAACACCTCAAATGAAATATCAGCCAGATTTTGCTGTTTGAACAAGCGGTATAATTTTCGCCCTGAGTAACCATTTTGCAAAGAAGATTCGGCCAGAAAGCGAACCAGGCGGCGCTCAATATCTGTTTCATCGCTATCTGTTGACAAGCTACCCCAATCGGCATCCAAAACGACCACCCATCCGCCTGATTTTGTTACCCTGGTCATTTCAGATAAAGCTTGCGAGGGATTGAGTAAATGCTGAAACAATCGCTCACTTCGGCAGGAATCAAAATAGTCAGTTTCAAAAGGCAGTGACATAGCGTCAACGCGCTGATGTCTGACCCAAGCATTTACACCTGCCTGCTCGGCACGTTGCTCGGCTTCGGCAATCATGGCCTCATCGTAATCCGCGCCAATGACTTGTCCGTTTACACCAACCAATGGCGCTAAGGGAATCGTATCGGTACCCGGTCCACAGCCTAAATCCAGCACCTTATGACCAGGCTGGATTTGCATAAGCGCGTAGGAGCGTTGCTTGATGTGAATGAGTTGATTTCCAATGACACGGAGAACTTCCGGGTCTACATAGCCTTTGGGTTGTGACATTGTTTTTCCTTAATTACAGTTTGTGAGTCATATTGTGTTTGCTTTCAGGCCCTTCAATAATTGAACTATTTATCCGCAAAGCGGCGAATAGTTTTACCGCGCATCAAGCCCTTTACCCCATAGAGCAGGGATATAAAAAGCGGCATGATATGCAAACACCCTAAGCGCTACCATTGAAGTTAAGCGAATTAGATAATGTGGGGTGGCTTTAGTCAAAATCTTGTTCATGTTTTAATAGCAATGCTCGGATAATACAATAGCACGATGAGTACATTCTCCTGTTTTCAGACAAAACCCGTACATCACTGGCAGCAAGTTTCAATCTCATCGGGCATATCTCAGCAAACAAAACTTCGTTTTTGTTAATGAATTCTAGTCTTTCTCCCCTGATTAGACTGGTGTAAGAGGTTATGGCCTATATCTTCATAGCTTTATTGCCGTTAGCAACTATAATACCAACAAATAATCCTGAAACGGAAACATATAATGGTTTTTATCACAAATTAATGTAGGTTAACTCTAGTGAATAGTATTATGAAAAATTTCAGATTGGACAATGGGCATAACACTCTCTTCAGCATCTCGAAGTCATTCAAGAAAGCTTTGTAGTAAACCGTTATATACCTGCCACCCCTAATTTAATAAGAGACAAGCACTTGGCTAATAATGATATTATTGATCATTTTGATATTGTTGATCACTTTGATAAATATTTTGAGATGGTGCAGGCGATTTCCGATGACCTAAAAAATGAAGTGTATAAACTGCGTTATCAAGTTTATTGTATTGAAAATGAGTTTTTAAATCCTGAACACTACCCGGATGATCTGGAATTCGACGACTTTGACCAGCATTCGATACATTATTTAATTCGTCACCGCAGGTCTGGCGATTATGCCGCGACAGTTCGTCTTATCCTTCCCGATGCCAATAACCCGGAAAAACTATTTCCCCTTGAACAACTTTGTGAGATAGATAATGATGCAGTAATGCAGCCTATTGATAAAAGACACTTGGGAGAAGTATCACGGTTTTGTGTATCGAAAGCGTTTAAAAAAAGAAAAAATGAAGTGAATACTTCAGCGACTATCGGTTCTGATAGGCAAAATTATTTTTCACTAAACGAGCGACGAACCTTTCCCCATCTTAGTCTTGCTTTAGTGGCTTGCTGCATTAAAGCAAGCTATGAAAACGATATTCACTATATATGTCTCATCACTGAAACGCCGTGGATGCGTTTTGTATCAGCATTGGGCATCAATTTAATTAAAATTGGCCCACTGGCAGTTGGAAACTATCAAGGCAAACGATGTCCGGCGATGATAAAAATAACGGACATGCTTGATTCCGTAGCAGAAAAAAACCTGGATATATGGAATTTACTCACTAATAAAGGATGTTTTTTGCAAGCCCGGTCTCACAAGAAGCTCGTCAAATCCGTTAGGGAAATAGCAAAAGAGCGTATTAACAGTAGTAATCCGCCGATTGGAGCTTTATCCACCCG
Organism: uncultured Gammaproteobacteria bacterium; assembly: GCA_963849195.1. Classification (GTDB taxonomy): domain Bacteria; phylum Pseudomonadota; class Gammaproteobacteria; order Methylococcales; family Methylomonadaceae; genus Methylobacter_C. The sequence goes on along the minus strand of CAWKGQ010000004.1, from coordinate 252,904 downwards.
ATCAAAGAGCACGGATCAATCGATGGGCGGCTAAAGCCGTCACTAGGTCTGCTCCGCGTTAGTGGCAACTATCGCACGACCCATGGAATGGAGATTTGCTAACGAGGATGCTCGGGTAAAATTGAAGAAACCTTACCTGACATTATTAAATTGACTGAGCACTAGGAGTAAGGTGCAATGTTAAGTTATTAAAGATTGATATGTGAAAATCCTGAAATCCAACCATGACTAAGATCCTTATTGTCTATTCAACCACTGATGGTCATACCCTAAAAATATGCCATCTCCTGCAACAGATCATTGAACAACAAAAACACCAGGTTGAATTGGTTTCTATTAATGATGCAGCCCATGTCGATCTGATGCTATTTGATAAGATAGTTATTGGGGCAAGTATCCGTTATGGAAAACACAGTCCACAGATTTATCAATTCATAAAAATGAATCAGCCCATCCTGGAGAGCAAGGCTAATGCTTTTTTTTCTGTTAATTTGGTTGCGCGAAAACCGGATAAGAACAAGGCAGATACAAATCCCTATGTAAAGAAATTTCTTAAGCAGATCAAATGGCATCCAAGGGAAGCAGCTGTCTTCGCAGGAAAAATCGATTATCCAAGATATAGCACTATTGACCGCCAAATTATACGGGCAATTATGTGGATAACTAATGGGCCTACCGACCCTAAAACAATCGTCGAATTTACCGACTGGGAGCAGGTTAAGTCTTTTGGAGAGCTTATCAGTGGACTTAAATAAACCATTACAAAACAGCCAGCTATGAAATAAGCTTGTTAATTATCGGTAAGGGTATTTTTCGATTTTGCATACAATGCGGCACCGACAATGCCCGCCTGGTTTAAAAAGGCGGCTGGCTTTACCGGCGCTTCAACCGTTATTTTTCCTTTAAACTTGTCAAGCTTTTTACTGGCGCCTCCGCCAAGAATGATCAGATCAGGCCAAAACAGTTCTTCCATCAGGGTAAGGTATATGTTGAAACGCTTGCCCCAGTGTTTCCAGCTCAGGTCTTCATGCTTTCGAATCGCATCCGATGCATAATGCTCTGCTTTTTTCCCATTTTTCAAATACAAATGACCTAACTCAGTATTAGGCAATAACTTTCCATCAGTGAAAAACACCGTACCCAGTCCGGTGCCAATTGTTATAAGCAACACAACCCCGGATTGTCCTGCACCCTCGCCAAAATGTATTTCTGCCATACCTGCTGCATCCGCATCATTCAGACTATAACAAGGACATTTAGTGGCTTCTGAAAACAACTTGTCGATATTTACACCGATAAATGATGGCGATATATTAGCCGCGGTTCGAGCAATACCGTGTTGAATTGCGGCCGGGAAACCACAGCCCACCGGCCCGTGCCAGTTAAAATGAATGACGAGTTGCGCAAGGGCGGCTGCAATAGCTTCCGGCGTTGCAGGTTGTGGCGTCTCAATCCGGTGACGTTCTGTAACGAGCTCGCCCTTTACAGTATCAACAATGGCGCCTTTAATGCCTGAGCCACCTATATCTACGCCGAGAATTAGCATAAAACTTCCTTAAATTTATTATTTGGAATGCATTGTAGGCAAGGTCATTGCCAATGTAAAACTGAACTTGCGGGACAATTCCTTGCATGGAAAACTTGAAAATTAATCCGGCGGGCATTGATAGCTGTCGATATGCAGTATGGGTGGGCAGAACAGCGTTACCCACCACATGCAACTTAATCGGCTTACTTGGTTAGTTTTGCACTTAGCTGCGCTGACCACTGACCAAAATAGGTACCAACAACGATGGAGATTGATATCACAATCAAAGGGTTGCTAAGAGAAATACTCAGCAGAACATCTTGACTCAATTTGTCAGGCGTTTGCAAAAGATAGGCAAACGTTGACGAATAACCCAATACGCTGGCAGGTATTGTCGCAAGTTGTGGAATGTTTGCAGCAAGACACATAACTACGACTGAAATAGCAACTGTAATAGCTGCCATGGCTGGAAAACCAAGAGCTGCTGTAGGCGGAATATTGGTGAGTAGAATAGCTGTGAACCAGGCCATGAATACGCCGAAAACTCCACACACTATTGTGTTTATCAAGGCTTCCTTGGTGGCACCCAGGAAAAAGTAGGCTGCCCATGCAATGGTTGCGGCCCATATAAAAAAGAGTCCGCTCGCAGGCCCCACAGCCAAAAACGTTGCAACTCCGGCGAGGCCGCCAATACTTAAAGAGAGTGCTGTTAGTTTATCCATAATATATCTCCAAAAATTTCACCTCACTATTGTTTTTAAGTCAGACTTCACATTGAGGTGGTTCTATGAAATCCAACGTTTTGGGTTAATCGAATGACCGGATAAACCTGTTTATATCAAGCGCTATCAAACATTATTTAAAAGCACTCAAATCAGTGTCTGATTCTATACTTTACTCATGACACAGGTCAATTCACAAGACGGCATAATTCAAAACTGAGGCTGCAAGCCGGTATAACTGGTATAAGCCCGGTAAATAGCAAAAGCCGACAGCACCAGAAAAATGGTTCCGCTGATTTTATGCAACAATACTAATGGTACCTTTTGTAAAATAGTGCGACCTGCCAGAATACCCAGGGCCGATGTTGATGCAAGTGCGGTTGTCGACCCCAGCCATACAGCAACAGGTGCTACGGTACTGCTTAAGGCAACGACGGCTAATTGGGTTTTGTCACCGAATTCAGCCACCGTAATCAATAAAAAGGTGGTAAAAAAAATGCCATGACCGCTTTTTTCCTTAACTTCCTCATCGCCATCATCCTCTTGTAGACGTAGGGAATGAATCCCAAAAGCAGCAAACAAAAAGGCAACCGTTGCGGCAACAATATATTCCGGCAACCAACTGGCAATGGCAACGCCAAAAACAACGGCCAGGGTATTTAAAAAGGCAAAGGCAGCGATAGCGCCCAGCAAAACCGGCATGGCTCTGTGCCTGGATGCTAAAGTCATGCAAACCAGCTGGCTTTTGTCACCAATTTCCGCCGCTGCAATCAGAGCAAAACTAGTCGCTGCAGCGGCTGATAGTTCGGTAACATTGCCTGATGCGAGTAACGACAAAAAGCGCTCTAGTGAGCTGTGAAAAACTTCGGAAAAATTTACCGTATTCAGTGAATTAAAAAAGTGTTGCAAGTTGTTTTGAAGATTGTCCATTCTTAATCTCAAGCGTTTTAATGCGAGCGTCATTATCCTAAAATCAGTTGAGCCTTTCCAAATTCCGTTCGCCCTGAGCCTTTCTCGAAGGGTGGGAGGGGTTTGGGAAGGCTAACCCGATAGGTGAGTGTATTGTAGCCCGTTGAGCTTCGACAGACTCAGCACGAACGGACTACAACACACCTCACTAAGGTTTTTAGGATTATTCATCCCAGCCTTCTTTCTTTGGGAAAAGGCAATTCAAGGAAGAAATAGCTATCCAAATATGTTTTGTCCTGCATACGTAGGGCCTGCTGCGCGCGCCCTACAGCGGATGCACTTATGTCGAGAATATCAACTTTTCTGGATATCTTCTTTAGTATTATCCTAGTAAGTTATCCAAAATCATCATAATGATGAAACCGACCATCAAAGCGAATGTTGCATAGCGCGAACGTCCATCCGAATGAGTTTCCGGGATAATTTCTTCGCTGATAACAAAAAGCATAGCTCCGGCGGCAAAGCCCATCGCAATCGGCAAAATGGGTTCAAAGATAGTAACCATGGTAATGCCCAGCAAACCGCCAACAGGTTCAACCAGACCTGTTACTGTAGCAATACCTACCGCCTTCCATTTATTGTAACCCAAACCGACCAATGGCAGGGCAACCGCCAAACCTTCTGGAAGATTTTGCAAAGCAATGGCAACCGCCAGAACTACACCGTTTTTCATGTCTCCTGAACCAAAACTAACGCCCACGGACATACCTTCAGGAAAATTGTGGATAGTGATGGCAATGATGAACAACCAAACTTTTTTTAGAGATGTCAGATGAACATCTGAAATTGAATCAAAATGCACATGCGGCAGCTGACGGTCTGCGTAATGCAGGAAGGCTGCTCCAATCAACATGCCCAAAGAAACAACATAAATGCCTTTACCTGGCCAAATTGCATTGCCGTAAACCATGCCCGGCACCAATAAGGAGAATGCAGTCGCCGCCAACATAACACCTGCGGCCGCACCCAACATGCTATTAAATAAATTACGTGAGATGCTCTTGAAAAACAGAGCAGGTAAAGCACCTACCCCTGTAGCCAATCCGGCCAGAATACTGGCAAAAAAACCGATAACAACAATCTGGCCAAAAATCAGATATAAACCGCCAAAAACGACCAGCTGTGATAATAAAAATAGGCCAGCTATGGTCGCCCAGCGCTTAAGCGGCGGTAAGGCCAGCAACTTTTGATAATTTTCGCTATCTTTTATCCGATCTACTAGGGTTTCAAAAAAGTATTGCAATTTTGATATGGTTCTAGTTGTTATTGTCATTATTGCTTACCTGTGTCAGCAGTTTCCAAAAGTTTGGCGGGCATTATAACCAAATACCAGGATTTTAATGCGGTTATTATGTTCGTCTGTTAAACGGCCAAAGGTGGGCGAGCATCTTTTTGTTTGCCTTCCGATTACACAGGTTCCGCTTGGGCAAACGGTGAAGCCGCTTGTTTGCCACCCACCAGGCTGACAAATTGGTGTGGTGGTGAGATTATTATTTGTAGTTCCATTGCCTATTAGTCATTCTGTACTAAGCTGTTTTCGACAAAGCGGATTTTTAATCCCCTTCTTAAATCGGGGTAATGCAAAGAGGGGGTATTTCGTAAATTAATCCCCTATCAATAACTTGAAGCCTTATATTTAAAGCCGTAGCTAGTTTTTGTCGGTGTTATGCACCGTTTATTAATTTTTAATGGACACCTAAAAAGGTGTCTACTTAACGTTGGGCAACCTATCCATAACTATTCGTAATCAAAAAATGTCCCATATAGTCGATACTCAAACAATCAATAAGCTCATTAAAAACATTAGCGACCCACTTAACCCAACAGCCAGTGCCGAATCATTAAACATCCTTGAACAGTGGCTTATTGATCCAATACTGGTTCTTGAGCCAGAACAAAGAACCTTAATCAAACAAATCATATGCTGCCCACAAAATGAAGGGCCGAGAGGTAAATAGCCATGCGTCACGCCATACTACCATTGCTACTGTTAATGTGCTTCTCAGTCTGGGCCGTTGATAACTCAACCAATTCGCTGGCAACTACGCTCAAACAGCGTGATCAAGAAGCGCAAAGAAAGGAGAGCGCAGAAAAAACAACACGTGAACTAATTCTTTCGGCCAAAGAACGGCTTGAACGTGAGTACATCGCTGCATCATGGGATATATTCAACGAGTTAAAGCAACAGGGAGTCCGATTTAGGACTGATTTGACGTTACCGAGCAATCCAATGTGTTCAAGCACAATACTCGACAGGCGATCAGGCGGCGAGTTCATCGTATTTCGTGCCCACTGCGATGGCGTTTACGTTAACTTTTGGCCTGCAGGCGCGACACATGATGTGGTCTTAGATGCGACTATTGTCTATGGTAGTAGAACCATGGCAGACATTAAGTTCGACAACGCTTGCATCATCGCACTGGACTTACTTGAGGATAAAAAATACACATGTCCAGACTTACTCAAGCCGGAGGTATCATCGATAATTTGGCGTGATGTAAGGGAATTGATTACAAAACAATTGTCTCAATAGTGGCGACCTCTAACAATTCATTCCATCAATCCTGCGCGAAAAGCCTAGTGGGCCAGTGGATTCAAACGTTGGGCTTTTCAATGGAATTCGAAAATGATTGAATCGTCTGTAAAGGCTGCACTTGATGAACTTAAAGGTTCAGTGCAGCTCCACCATAATTTCGCTAAGTTTCTGCTAGAAGTAAACCATTACCCTCTTGACTATCTAGCAGTTGCTGTTTTGAATCGCTCGCTCAGTTTAATATCCGGTTTTTGTATACTCATCGAAAATGAAAACTTCGTTGCTGCTATGGCTCTTGTCCGGCTTCAACTTGATAACTGTTTAAGATTTTCTGCAGCGTGGCTCACCGAAAATCCGCATGAATTTGCAATGCAATTTATTGATGGCACTAAGGTTGAAGATATTAAAGATCGTGACGGCAAGTTCATGAAAGACTTTTATCTCAGAGATAAAATGAACGAAAAATACCCTTGGGTTACTAGCGTTTACAAACACACTTCAGGTTATATTCACTTATCTAACAAGCATATCTCTAATGCTATGCGGCCTGTAGCAGAGGATCATACAGTCGAGATTAAAGTCGCCATCGAAGATCAATTTGTAACAACCGATGAATATCTTGAAGCGATTAGTGCAACCACCGAGATTACGCAAATTCTTCTTGGGTATGTAAAACACTGGGGTTGCACGAAGCGTGGAACAATATAGTTTTGTTTTTACCGCATATCTGGCCCAACAAGTCAGTCAAAGGGACGCGCCCCTTACCGTAACGTTAGGGTTTAATAATTTGCATCAATCGAGATTATCATAAGGAGATAGTTATGATTGAAAATACGGGGGGATTTATCACTGTGGCTTTGCCTGATATTTGCTGCGTTTTCGCTTATCGGGATTTATGTTGTTTATTTAATAATTAAAAATAAAACAATAGAAAATGAAAGCATTGACAAGATTATTGAACGAGGGAAATGGTTTATTGCTTCAGTAGCATTGACTTTATCGGCATCAATTATTAACGACGGTTTCCGTGAGAGCGACCAAGATATAAAAGAGACAGAAATATTTGATAAATATGTAACGCGTAAGACGCAATCTGTAGGGCGTAATAGGCGATAGCCGTATTGCGCCGCATGGTGGTCACAAAACATTTGGCGGAATACGCTACGCTATTCCGCCCTACTCCAATCCGAGCTACATTTATTCAGTTAAACCCGCCTCAGTTTCAGTCGGACTCATGTCGAATATTTCCCATAACTGTATTTTAATTTCGGGCAAGCTGCGCAACGGTAACACTTCACAGGGTCCAAAGACGTCGCCAGAACCGTAATGCCCATCATTTTGTAAACAGAATCGCTGAACATATTCTTCCAGTGGATCAATGACTACATACTCGCGCACTCCGGATCGTTCATACAATGATTTTTTTTCGCGCATATCCTTAAGCGCCGTACCGGGTGACAATACCTCAACAACCAGATCAGGCGCTCCCTCAATATTTTTTTCGGTTATTTTAGCAGAGTCGCATACCACTAACACGTCCGGTTGAACCACATCACCATCAGATAACACCACGTCCACGGGGGCGACGTAAGGAACGCAGGTCTTACCTTTTAACTGTTGTTTTAGCTGGTTATAGAAGTCGCCCACAATGCTTTGGTGTTTTACAGTCGGCGCGGGGCTCATGTCGTAAATTTCCCCGGCTATCAATTCCCAGCGCTGGTCATCCGGCCAGCTCATGTAATCCGCTACGGTATAACGTGCTTGATGTGGTTTTGCTAAACGGTTCACTATTTATCTCCGCAGACTTTTCAGAGGCCTGAATGAAGGCATTATCACAAACATGGACTCTATTCGTTAATGCCGCCTTGCGTTAAATGAGCGGGTTCTAACAGCTTTTCCAATTCTTCCCGGCTCAACGCAGTCATTTCAGCAGCCACTTCAATAATAGGCCTGCCTTGTTTATAGGCGGCTTTCGCTATTTCAGCGGCTTTTGCGTAACCGATAATGAGGATTTAACACCGTCACCAAAATGGGATTTTTTGCCAGGGCCTTGTTGCAGATTACCGGTTCTGACGGTAAAACCGGCAATGGCTTTATCGGCAAGTAATCCGCTCACATTAGCCAGAATATCGATACTTTGCAAAATATTATAGGCGATCACCGGCAACATGACATTGAGCTGAAAAGCGCCTGATTGCCCGGCAATGGTAATTGTCGCATCGTTGCCAATAACTTGTGCTGCAACCATTGCCACGGCTTCCGGGATAACCGGATTGACTTTACCAGGCATAATGCTGCTGCCCGGTTGTAATGCAGTGAGCTCTATTTCACCCAGACCCGCAAGCGGTCCGCTGTTCATCCAGCGCAGGTCGTTGGCAATTTTCATTAAACTCACCGCGATAACTTTCAACTGACCGGATAATTCAACGATGGCATCCTGTGCGCTCAGACTTTCAAAAAATGAATCATTCGGCTTAAAGGGCAAGCCGGTTTCATTACTTAGGGTTTCGGCAAATTCTGCTGCAAACTTGGGGTGAGCATTAATGCCTGTGCCAACAGCTGTGCCGCCCTGAGCCAGTTTATAAATTCTCGGCAAGGTCGCATTAATCCTGTCTATGCCATTACGTATCTGCAAGGCCCAGCCGCCCATTTCCTGACTCATGCGCACGGGCATGGCATCCATGAGATGAGTGCGCCCTGTTTTAGTGATGTTATCCAGGGAGCAGGCTTTTTGTTCTATCGTTTCTGCCAGATGAAGTAAATTGGGTAGCAGCTTTTTATGGCATTCAATAACCGCACTGACATGAATTGCGGTGGGGATCACATCATTACTACTCTGTCCCCTGTTAACGTCATCATTGGCACTGACAGCCTTGCCGGCTATCTGTGCCGCCAGATTAGCCAAGACTTCATTGACATTCATATTGGTGCTGGTGCCGGAACCCGTTTGAAACACGTCAACTGGAAACTGGTGTTGATACTGTCCGTCCATTATTTGCTGCGCGGCCTGGATAATCGCATGACCTATCGCAGGTTCAAGTTCGCCCAGTTCCACATTGACTTTTGCCGCCGTTTTTTTAATCAGGGCAATGGTTTTGATGAAGGCAGGCGGCAGGGTCAAGCCGCTAATGGGGAAATTATTGATAGCGCGTTGCGTTTGTGCGCCGTATAAGGCTTCTTTTGGAACTTCCAACTCGCCCATACTATCTTTTTCTATCCGGTAATTTTCAGCCATAGGTTAACTCCTTGATAAATTGTTTAACCTGCCATTGGTCAAATGGCCATCCCATATCTTTTTTTGTTTCCGGATGATATAAAACGGGGATGCTTATGGCGTATGTTTCTTGCCACTGTTCCTGCTCGGCAATATCTATGGTTTCAACTGTCAATTCGAAGTTATTCGGGATGCAATCATTAAGAATCTGCTCCGCTTGCTCACATAGGTGACAACCGGATGTGCCCAAAAGCAGCAATCTAATCATTAATGCTTGGTCAGTTTATCAAAATAAGCCATCAACAGGGCTGATATGACAAAAGTCAGATGAACAAGGGCATACCACATGATTTTGTCATTATTAGTCGAATCGATATTCATGAAAATTTTTAGCAGATGGATGGATGATATTGCCACAATCGATGAAGCGACTTTCATCTTGAGAGCCCCATAGTCATGGGTTCCCAGCCACTCCAGTTTCTCTGTTGCCTCACCAATATCCAGGCGTGACACAAAATTTTCATAACCGCTAAACATAACAATAACAATCAAGCTGCCAACTAAAGTAAGGTCAATTAAAGACAGCAACTTTAACACCAATTGGGATTCATCAAGTTCCAGGATAAAAGGGATAAAATGATAGAGTTCTTGAAAGAATTTTATGAAAAGCGCAAATAATGCCAGGCTCAGGCCCACGTATATCGGCGCCAATAACAAACGACTGGCATACATTAGCCGCTCCGTTGAATAGCTTATTTTTTTTAGTACTGACATAATTTTTATGATTCAGAAAGTTATCAAAAGCGGATCAAGTTTTATAAACCCGTCCGCATAATTATCACTAGAGTCTTGGTAACTTGCACGAAATAACTTGTGCATTATATTCCCTCACCCCACCCCTCTCCCGGAGAGGGAGTAAGATGTAAAAATTATTTCGCACGTTCATTAATGATGCAAATGTGCGGCCAGCCAGCGTTCAGCCACTTCTTCTGCGATGCCTTTACGCCGGGCGTAATCTTGTAATTGATCCCTGTCTATTTTGCCGACATTAAAATACTGCGCTTCAGGGTGTGAAAAATACCAGCCGCTAACCGCAGATGCCGGATACATGGCGTAACTTTCAGTGAGTTCTATGCTGGTATTTTCGGTGACATCAAGCAACTCAAACAACTTTCCTTTCTCGGTATGATCAGGACACGCAGGGTAACCAGGCGCAGGACGAATCCCCTGATAAGCCTCGTTTATTAACTGGCCGGAATCATAGGCTTCCTCTTCGGCATAACCCCAATAGTCTTTTCTGACCACTTGATGCAGGTATTCTGCAAACGCTTCGGCCAATCGATCTGCCAGAGCTTTGAGCATAATCGAACTATAGTCGTCATGATCCTGCTCAAATTGCTGTAATTTTTCTTCTATGCCGATGCCCGTTGTTACCGCAAAGGCACCAATATAATCGGCTTTAGCGCTGGCTATCGGCGCAATGAAATCAGACAGGCAATAATTGGGTCGTCCAGGCGCTTTCACATTTTGCTGACGCAAATGGTACAAGGTTTCCAGTCGTTGCTCGCGAGTATCATCTGTGTAAACGATAACATCATCACCATCGCTGTTTGCAGGAAAAAAACCGACAACAGCTCTTGCGGTTAGCCACTGTTCGCTGATAATTTTTTTCAGCATCACTTGTGCATCGTCAAACAGCTTTCTGGCTTCAACGCCAACAACTTTATCATCAAGTATTTTTGGATAACTGCCGGCCATTTCCCAGGTTTGAAAAAATGGAGTCCAGTCGATATACCACACCAGAGTATCAAGCGGGAAACGCTCAATGACTTTAAGACCTAAAAATGACGGCTTGACTGGTTCGTAACTTCCCCAGTTAAACTTGTTGCGTCTGGCGTCCTCTAATGAGTGTTGTTTTGTTTTGGCTTCACGACCCTTGTGCCGTTCCCTGACTTCCTCGTATTCTTCGCGCACACCTTTCACAAAGTCATCCTTTAACTCGGCGCTTAACAGATTACTGGCAACGCCGACACCGCGCGAGGCATCCGTCACATAAACCGTTGCACCTTGATAATGCGGTTCAATTTTTACCGCTGTATGGGCGCGTGAAGTGGTCGCCCCTCCTATCATCAGCGGGATGGTAAACCCCTGACGCTGCATTTCTTTAGCCACATGCACCATTTCATCTAACGAGGGTGTAATCAAGCCGCTTAAACCGATAATATCAACATTTTCCAAGCGTGCAGTTTGCAAAATCTTTTCAGCGGGAACCATGACGCCTAAATCAATCACATCATAGTTGTTACATTGCAACACTACGCCAACAATATTTTTACCGATGTCATGCACGTCCCCTTTTACCGTAGCCATGAGAATTTTACCGTTGGTTTGCCTCTCGCCTCCTGCTTTATCGGCCTCCATATAAGGCATCAAATAAGCGACGGCTTTTTTCATCACACGCGCTGACTTAACCACTTGCGGCAGGAACATTTTACCCGCGCCGAACAAGTCACCCACGACATTCATGCCATCCATTAACGCCCCTTCAATGACGTGCAGGGGTCTTTCGGCTTCCAGCCTCGCTTGTTCGGTATCTTCATCAATATAATCGGTGATTCCTTTTACTAACGCGTGTTCCAGGCGTTTGTTGACCGGCCAGTTACGCCATTCTGCGTCCTCTTTTTTTCCTTCGCTGCTGCTACCGTCACCACGATATTTCTCGGCAAGTTCCAGCAATTTGTCCGTGCCGCTACCGTCATGAAGGTTTAATACGACATCTTCAACAGCATCGCGCAAATCTTTTGGAATATCTTCATAAATCGCCAACTGGCCCGCATTAACAATGCCCATGGACATACCGGCTTGAATAGCGTGGTATAAAAATACCGCATGTATCGCTTCCCGTACCGGATTATTGCCGCGAAACGAAAATGACACGTTGGAAACGCCGCCGGAGATTAATGCGTAAGGTAAGGTTCGCTTAATCTCGCGAGTAGCCTCAATAAAATCCAGCCCGTAATTATTGTGTTCATCAATACCTGTGGCAATGGCGAAAATATTGGGATCAAAAATAATATCTTCAGGCCGAAAACCGACCTGTTCGGTCAGGATTTTATAAGCCCGCTGACAGATGTCGACTTTTCTAGCTTTGGTATCCGCCTGCCCTTCTTCATCAAACGCCATAACTATGACTGCCGCGCCATAACGACGCACGAGCTTGGCGTGTTTAATAAAAATCTCTTCCCCCTCTTTAAGAGAAATGGAATTCACTACGCCTTTGCCCTGGATACATTTAAGACCCGCTTCCAAGATTTCCCATTTAGAGGAATCCAGCATAATCGGCACTTTGGCTATATCAGGCTCAGAAGCAATGAGCATCAAAAAACGCACCATCGCTTCTTTTGACTCCAACATACCCTCATCCATGTTGATGTCGATAATTTGAGCACCATTCTCAACCTGCTGCTTGGCAACGTCCAAAGCGGCTTCAAAATCACCTTGAATGATCAGCCTCTTAAAAGCTGCCGAACCTGTTACATTGGTACGTTCGCCGACATTGACAAAGAGAGTATCCTGACCGATAGTCATAGGCTCGAGACCCGCTAACCGGCATTGTTTTTCAATTTTCGGGATTGTTCTGGGACTGTAAGTTTGTACTGCTTCAACTATGGCTTTTATATGCGCCGGCGATGTACCACAGCAACCACCAATAATATTCAAGTAGCCACTACGCGCCCAGTCGGCCAATTCTTCGGCCATTGCTTCGGGTGATTCATCATACTCACCAAATTCATTGGGCAACCCCGCATTCGGGTGGGCAGATACATGCGTATCTGAAATAATAGACAATTCAGCTATGTATTGGCGTAATTCCTTCGCGCCTAATGCACAGTTAAAGCCGAAGGATATAGGGTCGGCATGTTTTAATGAATGCCAGAAAGCCGCAACGGTTTGCCCGGATAGTGTTCTACCGGATGCGTCAGTAATCGTACCCGAAATCATAACGGGCAATTTATAGCCGATTTGTTCAAAATACTGCTCAACTGCAAAAATCGCGGCTTTTGCATTCAGCGTGTCGAAAATAGTTTCAATCAATATGATATCCGCACCACCATCAATCAGCCCGCGCGTCGCATTGGTGTATGCTTCGACCAGTTCGTCAAAGGATATGTTACGAAATCCCGGATCATTGACATCGGGCGACATTGAGGCAGTGCGATTGGTAGGGCCCAGAACACCCGCCACAAAACGCGGTTTTTCGGGTGTTTTTCCGGTGTATTCATCGGCGGCTTGTCTGGCTAAACGTGCCGACTCAAGGTTAATTTCATAGGCTAACGATTCCATCCGGTAATCAGCCATGGCAATACTGGTTGAGTTGAAAGTATTGGTTTCGACAATATCAGAACCCGCGTCATAATAAGCATTATGAATGGCTTTGATAATATCAGGTTGGGTTAATGACAATAAGTCATTGTTTCCCTTAAGATCAACATCCCACTGGGCAAAACGCTCGCCACGATAATCCTTTTCTTCCAGTTTGTAGCTTTGGATCATCGTACCCATTGCACCATCAAGAAACAGGACTCTTTGGGATAACTGCTGTTTTAATAGTTCTGTATTACTCATTGATATTGCCAAGGGTGACTATGTTGCCTGAATATATTCATTGCTTAAAAAGCTGGCTAGCACTATTATTTTTATAACTATGTAGGAGATGAGCATGTCAAAACCAACGATTATTCAAGTATTTAAGAGCGTTCTAGCTGCTTTTATCGGTGTACAAAGTGAGGAAAATAGAAAAAAAGATTTCGAACAGGGATCGTTTTCAACTTATGTTATTGCAGGGTTTATTTTTACAGCTCTGTTTGTTGTTGCAATCATTTTTCTTGTTTCTACTATCGTATAGATAGCTGCTATCTCATACTAGGTGTTACAAGTCGCATTAAGCAGCTAACGAGAGCTATAAAAAAGCTCAAGCATGGCTTGAGCTTTTATTTTTATCGGTTTGTGCCTTATTATTCTGGCGATTTAAAACTATGCTTAATATTTTGAAACATCTCTTTAAGGCCACTGAATAAATTAGCTACTGAAAAACTTTCTTTAGTGACAAATTTTAAACGAACGAAGGCGATAGCCACAAAGCCGACGATTGAAGGTGATAACTCTAGGTAAAGGGACTTTAAAATGCCGGCAAAGCCCAAAAAATCGCCTTCATTTTTCCTATCGGCACCCTGAATAGCTTCATAGCCAGAGCCGCCCTCACTGGCTCTAAACGACTCCAGAATATAAATATTGACGTTGACCAATAGCGCCTGCAACACAAAAAAACCAATGGCGCCAATAGCAACCCACATCAATACGTTACTTAACTTTGCTTTCACAGCTGACTGATAAAACCAGAGAGCTACAAAAATCATTACCATACCGCTTATCATAACTTAATACCCCTTTTTATATTATTTTAATTATATTTTTGTTAGAAAATAGTAAAGAAATGGACACTTTAAAATCATTTTAGAGCCTTCTTTTTCAACAACCTTGCATGATTCATACTTTTCTTGTCCAGGCTTTGTCTGCTTTTTAATTTCGCCATTGTCGACAGAATATTTAATGGCTATTTTCATCTCTCCGGTTCGGCCAACAGAATCTGTTGCCGTTTGTTGAAGGACGCCGTCCCCTTTAAACTCCCATTCAATAGTAACCGGTTTCTGCTCTCCATCCAATTTAGTGGCTTCAGCATATAGTTTCCACTTTCCAATGATCTCAGAGTTATCTTTTAACGCAACCTCGGCATTGGCCGAAAACGCAAAAAAAAGTGCCGCCAACGGTAATATTTTAACGTATCTTTTCATTATTCTTAATTGCCCCTAATCTATCAGCTTCAAAAACAGAATCTAAACTATACCACATCGATTATCGAGCTTTAACAACATTAGTCAGGAATATTTACTTTCCTTACAATTTTTAATACCCATCCACAATAAGCCTTGACTTTAACTTCACCTAAAGTATCATGCAACTTCCGCTTGCTATGAAATTAGCAATTTCTCAAATATAAAAATTATTAGGTAGGAGACACATACATGGGATTTATTTTAGATTTAACTGAAACATTAAAAACACCAGCTGGCATGGTCGGCGCTGTTGTGGTTGTAGCTGCTGTATACGCCCTTTTGAAATGGGTATTCGCTGAGCATCCAGACGACGAAAAATAAGCGTAGCCAACCGGTTTCGGTTACACCCTAGGCCGCTAACCATTCCCCGTGAATGATTAGCGGCCTTATTTTTGCCTGCATCTTTCATTACTACGAGTTCACAACTGTAATATAATTTACGCATTTTTAATAATGAAATGTATAAAATTATAATCACTAAGATTCTAGAACTTCAATCTAAACAAGTCCCTGCAACCGGTATTGGCTTATTCCGGCTTTTTTATGGCTTGGTCACTTTACAGGAAATCTTCTTCCTGCTGTATTTCCATCATTTGATTTTCGACCCTATGCCTTATATAGACGTTGAATTCCCCATGATTCCGTTTTTTTTATGCCTTTGGGGAATTATTGCCGGCTTCATCATTATTGGTTATCGCTATCAATTTGCCGTTATAACTAATTACATTTTCTGGATTGTTTTCGTTAACTTCACAACCATGCAACGTGATTTTGACGGGGGCTTTGATTCATTCATGACCGGAGCCGGATTTTTTCTGCTTTTTATGCCCGGAGACCGCGCATTTTCAATAGATAATCTTAGATACAAACTCAGCACGCCTTTTACGCATTACAATACGTATCCAAAACCAACTGTTTCAAGCCTTGCTTACTACTTACCTGTTCTGATTTGCCTTGGTTTTCTGTATTTTGATTCGGCCGTCCATAAGCTATTTGCAGAACACTGGAGGAATGGCCTTGGTTCATGGTTACCATCAACACAGCCTTATTATGTTTCGGCTATCGACATGTCGTTTTTGCTGAATAACGAGCTACTCCAAAAAACCATAGGGTATACCGTTCTGGCCTTTCAATTTACCTTCTTATTCTTTTTTTCGAATCGCCGCTTACGTAGCATTTATTTAATAATCGGTCTAGGACTACATCTAGGTATCACCCTCTCTTTAAATATCTATCCTTTTGGCATGGGAATGCTTATATTTTATACGCTACTCGTCCCCTTTAGCTGGTGGCGTGCAATTAGTAAGCTTTTGACTGCCAAGCAACCCTCTCTGACTGTATTCTTTGACCAACAATGCCCTTTATGCAATCGCACGGCCCTCATTCTTAATCATTTCGATATATTTAATTGCATAGACTTTAAAAGCGCCCAAGATCATGCCGCACACTACCCTGCACTGGCGGCAATAACCCCCGAAACACTGTTAACGGACCTATACGCCTTGGACAGCGAAAATCACATGTATTCGGGTGTTAACACCTATATTCAAATATTTCTGAAGATGCGATATTTATATCCCATAGGTTTTATTTTAAGTTTGCCTGGAATCAATACGCTGGCTGTAAAAAAATACCGGTCCATAGCAGACTCACGCACTCGCATTCCTTGCGCATCTCAATGCCTTATATCGCAAAAATTGCAAAACAATAATTTATATCATCAAATTTTTGAATGTTTTGCTACCCGAAAACCCAAAGCATTTTCCAGGAAACTTGCAAAAATACTCATCGCGATACTAGTTTTGCAATTAAACAGTACTATTCATTACGGACTAATTTACAGATTGGATTTAGCCGCCAAGAAAAGCCCTATTGGAGCGACTATCGCAGAAGCTAGTAACGCGCTTATTATGGTATCTCTGACCTTTTTCGGCATTACCCCGCATGCGCTTTACCTGCACGATCATTTTGTCGGCTATGACCGTATTTTAGCGATTACCTACACAGATCAAAATGGGGTTGAACGCTGGCTGCCGTTTATCAACCAGCAAGGACGATTGCTTGCTCCAAACTGGGGCCGTGTTCATTCCATGTGGGCTAACATTGCTGTTACACCCACTATTAACAACACGCGCTTACAAAAATTCATCATGAAAGTTACGGCTTTCTGGGGCCAGAAAATAGGCTTAAATCTTAATAAAACTGTGTTTCATATAAAACTTAAGAAAATTAGCGCCCCTAGTTACTGGGTACATGATCAATTACATCAAAATTTTTCAGCCCCATGGACTACCATCGGCACAGTAAAGTGGACTAATAATTTAATTTCCTTCGACTTACCTGATAATATCAATTCGTTATAACTGCTCCAGGGGACTAAACCACTTTTAGTATTGCATCATCATTCCAGTCATGATATAAATTGTCTGTGCTTTTTTATATTGGCGCACAATAAATAAAATAATTTAAACCCCTTTGGAGGATATTATTATGAAAAAAATATTAGCACTTTTAGCTATGGCAGTAATGGTTGTTGGCTTGTCTGGTTGCTTGGACGATCCAGATAGCTCTAAGCAAAAAGTTTCAAGTTCTTTCGAACTGAAATAAATAAGCTGCAAGGCCAAAAAACCCAGCCTTACCGCTGGGTTTTTTGTTTATAAGCACTAGAATCCTCAACGAACTCTAAACCAAACGTCCCCACAAGTCGTATTCATCCGCTTCTTCCAACTCAACATCGACAAAATCACCGACTTTAAGATGCGTCGCGCCATCAATAAAGACCTGCCCATCGATTTCAGGAGCGTCGGCTTTACTTCTAGCAACCGCACCTTCTTCCACGACTTCATCAATCAAGACAGTTTCAATTCTGCCTATCCGTTGCTGTAATCGCGCCGCACTAATATCGGCCTGATGCGCCATAAAACGAGCCAAACGTTCTTGCTTGATTTCTTCAGAAATCAAATCCGGCAATTCATTGGCAACTGCGCCTTTCACCGGAGAATAAGCAAAACAGCCAACCCTATCGAGCTGCGCTTCAGCCATGAATTGCAATAATTGCTCAAACTCCTGTTCAGTTTCTCCCGGAAACCCGACAATAAAAGTGCTGCGTAAAGTAATATCAGGACAGATTTCCCGCCATGCCTTAATACGTTCCAAATTATTTTGGCTGGCCGCCGGACGTTTCATTAATTTAAGAATACGACTATTAGCATGTTGAAAAGGAATATCCAGATAAGGCAGAATTTTTCCTTCCGCCATTAACGGAATCACTTCGTCAACATGAGGATACGGATAAACATAGTGCATACGCACCCAGATACCCAAATCACCCAGCGCCTTGGCTAAATCATAAAAACGCGTTTTGACAGAACGCCCTTTCCAGTCCCGGCTTTGATACTTTAAATCCAGACCATAAGCACTGGTATCTTGCGAAACCACTAATAATTCTTTAACTCCTGCATTCGCCAGACGCTCAGCTTCCAACATAACATCATCAACGGGTCTACTGACCAGATCACCACGCATTGAGGGAATAATGCAGAACGTACAGCGATGATTACAACCCTCGGAAATTTTTAAATAAGCATAATGATCAGGCGTTAATTTTACGCCTTGCGGCGGCAAGAGATTGGTAAAAGGATCATGCCGAGGCGGCAAATGTTCATGCACCGAAGCCACGACTTCTTCCAAAGCGTGGGCGCCCGTCACTTTTAAAACCTGGGGATGACGCGCTCTGATTTCATCTTCTCTGACGCCTAGACAACCGGTAACAATCACTTTACCGTTTTCAGCTAAAGCTTCACCAATACTGTCCAGCGATTCCGCTACCGCGGCATCAATAAAGCCGCAAGTATTAACAATCACCAAATCAGAGTCTTGGTAAGTCGGTGAAATGTCATAACCCTCTGAACGAAGCTGAGTTAAAATTCTTTCGCTATCAACTAGCGCTTTGGGGCAGCCCAAACTAATGAAGCCGACGGTGGGGATTTTTG
Source organism: uncultured Gammaproteobacteria bacterium (assembly GCA_963849195.1). Classification (GTDB taxonomy): domain Bacteria; phylum Pseudomonadota; class Gammaproteobacteria; order Methylococcales; family Methylomonadaceae; genus Methylobacter_C. Next base: position 234,052 of record CAWKGQ010000004.1, on the reverse strand, counting down.
TCATAAATTATGTGTAAGGTAAAGGGTTATTCTTTGATAGCTAGATTGGATAGTTAGATTGCATAATCTGCCTAATCCACGGTAACGCTGTCACACCTTCTATTGACTAACTGTTAACACAGTTTTCTTATTGATACATTAAAATTATCATTCTATCATTTTAAGTGTTTGTCGAATAAACAAAGCCAAGACTTGCAATTAAAACACTGTAAAAATTATTTACAAAAAGACAGATAAAAATCAGTCCAAACAATTTTATGAGTCACGCTAAAGGGATGATCATTTTGTAGAACATAAATCTGATTTTAAAAGACTCAAAATTGACGCAAAAAACGGCAGGCATTGGCAAAAATTCAAATGCTTATAGCCTATTCGGCAATAAGCATTGCTGGATTGTCGTGATGAGAATGAAACTTTTTATACCAGATTTTAACTAAAAAGGGTACATTACTATAATCTATAGACAGAAAGCTTGATGATTGCGGCTCCATTAAAGTTCATTTGTTTACTGCTTCTGTTTTTTGCAACTCCAGCATGTGCATCCATTAAATTCCGGATTATTACCCACATAACCTGGATATAGAACAAGGTATATAATGCGATTATTAATTTTAGTGTTAAATATTCTGCTTGGTTCATCCTTGTTGGCCCAATCTACTGAGATTATGGCTGCCTCAGAAGACACCAAGGCCAATAAAAATAATCACCGGCGTGGACATACAACACACTTACGAGGAAAAAATAAAGATCATAGATCGCTTCCTGTTAAGCAAAAAAGATTGCAAAATCCTGGCGATGTTTGGGAACGCATTCGTTCAGGCATGCAAATTCCCCGGCCAAACCCTGTACAGACTTTACCAGAGCAGGCCATGGAAAAAAACAACAGTTTATTCGAGTCACCAGCTATTCAAACACGTCTCCATACGCGCATTGGCCTTCATCCCGACGCTATTATTTCCACGGATACCAGTATCAGCCCGGCATTACCTCCCACTGCAAGAGCTCGATCACAACGAATACTTGCTCTCCAAAAAACCAGACAACCGATAACCGCTTCCGCGCCCATCTATAACTACTCGAACTATACGCCTTATGGTCGTCTTAAGCTTAATGCCACCATATCTTCAAGAATCCGCAAAAATATAGCTATACAAAACAAATTGATTGCTTTAAAAAGCGACAACCAGCACGGTATTGCCGCCGAGCAAACGCGACTCCGTACGCGTATTGACTTCCATCCCAACCCGCACAAACTTGACGACTTTAAAATCCCTGCGGAACCACTTATCAGCAGCGCCCAGCCACTGCCAAAACCCGTTAAAACGACTCGTTTAGGTAAATCAGTCATTACATCTTACGCTACTGAACCCACTGAACAAGATTTGGCTGGTCTAATGCCAAACCACGCCAAAGAAGTGACTAAGTATGAACGGTTCAATAAGCATGTTGCTTGGTACACTCAGCACCGTGATTATCTGCATCAAGTCTCTGAACGTGCACGCCCCTACCTTTATCACATTGTCGAGAGCCTTAGTAAACATAAATTACCTCACGAACTGGCTTTATTACCTATTGTAGAAAGCGCCTATCAGCCAACCGCGCAATCACCCAAAAGCGCCGCTGGGCTCTGGCAATTTATTCCAAGCACGGGTCTTGATTTCGACTTGCATCAAAGTGACCAGTATGATGCCAGACTTGATATCGCCGCCTCTACTCAAGCGGCAATACGGTATTTGTCTTTCCTAAAACAGCACTTCAATGGCGACTGGTTGCTGGCCTTGGCTGCGTATAATTGCGGCCTAGGCGCAGTAGATGATGCCATTAATCGTAATATGGCTGAAGGTTTGGACACTGATTACTGGTCTTTGCGCCTGCCTGAAGAAACACAGGAGTATGTCCCTCGTTTCCTGGCATTATCCAGCATATTTGCTAACCCTGCCGCTCATGGATTGAAGCTTGCTCCGGTTAGAAACGAACCCTATTTCGTTAAAGTCAAAATCGATCGCAAACATGACATTGAGTACCTGGCTGAGAAAGATTTTAAGGAGGTCGCCCAACTTGCCAATCTCAGTTATGAGCAATTCAACCGCCTTAATCCAGGCTATCTCAATCCTAAATTAGCAGCAGATGGACCTTTTACCTTTCTCATGCCGGCAGCTAATGCCAACCAATTGCATCAGCGACTGGCCAGTATTGCTCAATTTCTGAATGAATCTCCGGCGATAACCGCATCTCATGCGCCGTTGAAGAGAAGAGCCTTGTCCACGATTGCTGAGCAAAAAACAGCATTATCCCTGCTTACTGACATAACATTACCCAAAGAAGCCGATTTAGTAACAGTCTCTGATCCGTTCCTGTCACTTAATGTGGACACCAATCAAACTACACCTCGCATAGTAAACCAATCTGTAATATCACCTGTAGCCTCGAACTCCGACCCAAAACGAGTAAAGAAAAATATATAACAGTAGAGTACGTTAAAACCCTGAAATCCACTGAATGGATGCAATATAAAAATTTATGATGTTACTGAAACTCTCTCTGTAAACTTTCCTATAGGGCTTTATTCATATTCAATTCCATTCGCTTAATTTCATCCGATCCATTTAATAAAATAGAATTGTCCATGTTTAAATGGTCACTGCTGATTTTGTCCGGATAATCCACATGCGACAGGATGTGCTTTATGCAATTAATTCTCGCCTTTCTCTTGTTGTCGGATTTAATGACCGTCCATTCCGCATAAGGCATATTAGTAGAAAGCAACATGGAATATTTTGCAATGGTATATTTGTCCCATAACTTTTGCGCTTCCATATCAACAGGAGAAATCTTATATTGCTTTAACGGATCATTTACTCTTTTATCAAAACGCTTGGCCTGCTCTTTTTTACTCACCGAAAAATAGAATTTAATAAAAACTATGCCCGAATTTACAATCATTTTTTCAAATTCAGGCGCCTCTCTTAAAAACTCCTTATGTTCTTCCTCTGAACAAAATCCCATAACCGGCTCTACTCCTGCCCGGTTATACCAGGAACGGTCAAAAAGCACTATTTCTCCCGCAGAAGGAAGGTAACCGACATATCGTTGAAAATACCATTGCGTTCTTTCTGTATTTGATGGTTTTTCCAAAGCAATAACTTTTGCTCCACGAGGATTCAAATGCTCGGTAATTCTTTTTATAGTTCCCCCCTTCCCTGCCGCATCCCGTCCTTCAAAAAGCATTAAAACCCTCAAACCCTTTTCCTTGACATGATTTTGAAATTTTAACAGCTCAACCTGAAGTCGCTGGAGTTCTTTTTCGTATTCCAGCGTTTCTTTTTTTATCCAAATTTGTACTTTGTCATCTTTACTATCTTTGTCTTCTTTTTGGTTATTAACGTTGTTTTCTGCCATCTGACTCTCCTTTATCCATGATTTTTCAACTTCTAAGTTGCAAGGTTTTGTTTTTACGCAAAAAACATAGCCTTAGAATATTTTTCTGATTCGAAATACTTCTTACTTCATCCGTATCCTTAACCCCGCACTGCAAAAAAAAACCTCATCACAGTACTGCCCCATCAACTGCGCGGCCTTGCCCGATAAATCAACAAACTGACGAGCCAATGGATTATCAGCAATGACACCCAGTCCAACTTCATTGTGTACCAGAACCATATCGCAGGGTACCTGTAGCACCGCTTCCAGTTCCTGCAAAATATCGGCTTCAGAGATTTGGTGATACAACAGGTTGTTTAGCCACATCGACACACATTCAATCAATACCGGCCGTTGGCATTTTTCCAGAGCATCAAACAGTTTTACGGGTTCTTCCAGCGTTATGAAAAAATCCTTACGACGTTGTTGATGAATGTGTACTCGAGCTTGCATTTCATCATCAAAAAATTCGGTCGTTGCCAGATAGTAAGGTCTATCTGTACCCGATTTCTCTAAAATATAAGCTTCCGCTAACCGGGATTTTCCGCTTTTTACACCTCCAATAAACAGGGCTTTCATCTAAGCATGGCTCCTGCGGCTAATAAGCTCAGAACTATCAAATTAATACCTGTTTTCATTGTCAATGCCTGGTCCAGCACGGTTTTATTGACTGGATTAATGGACAACCCTAACACGGGTTTATGTTTCAACTGTCCGTGATAATAGGCATCGCCCCCAAGGCAACCCCTAAAGCGCCCGCCATTGCGGCAATCGGGTAACCTGCATTGGGGCTTTCCGGTTTATTACCATCACGCCATAAACATTGCCAGGCAAGACGATTGTCTTGAGCCAATAAAACAATAATTAATGCCGTCAGTCGCGCAGGGATGTAATTAGCTATATCGTCGACGATGGCTGCCGTTTTGCCAAAATAAAAATAACGCCCGCTTTTATAGGCAATCATGGAATCCATCGTATTAATGGCTTTGTATACCGCAATCCCCGGCAAACCGAACAACAGCAAATAAAACAATGGCGCGATAACACCATCGCTGAGGTTTTCGGCCCAGGTTTCCAGGGCGGCTTTATACACGTCGGTTTCCGTCATCGCTTCGGTATCGCGACTGACCAGAAAACTTAATGCCTGTTTAGGCTGTTCAGCAGTCAATAGTCCAGCGACACTGGTATGCAGCATATTCATAGCCAATCCAGTCGATGCAAACACCGCTAATACCAACAACGACAGCCATGCCGGCAATAATCCGCAGAGATAAACAAGAATGACGCTAATCAACAGGGCCAACATTAGTAAGCTGATAACCAAAAGCGCACCCGATAAAATCCGGTCACAGTAAAAGCACCGTTCAAATCCCGAAATAAATTCACCCATCCATACCACCGGATGTTTGCAGGGGAATTCTCCAAAAACCATATCGACAAGATACGTCAAAGCCGCCAGTTCAAACGCCATCAATCGGCCTGTAACGCTTGCAAAATAGCGGTAATATCCAGATTTTCCGCCACCATATCGGTAAAGCTCTGTATTTGCCCTTCACGATAATGTGCATACTGGAAACCCTGATATTGGGGATTAATGGCCTTAAAATAATCGCTACGAAAAGCATCATCGTCAAAAACCCCATGTACGTGGGTGCCCGTAAAACGCCCGATTTGACAAAACAGGGGGTACTTGTCCATACGTCCGCTATGGATTTCATAGCCTTTTATTGCAGTGTAGGAAAACAGTTGATAATAACCGCTCTGGAGTATTTTAGGGCTTTGATAGAGGACAATATCATCAATAAAACCCAACCCCGTTTCAATACTGGCACTATCATGTTCCAGCGCATCGGGATCGTGCAGGCTTTGGCAGAGCATTTGATAACCGCCGCAGAGTCCGAAAACAGGCTTATTAAATTGCTGAAGTTCTTTAAACAAGCCCTGCTGTTTTAGCCATTGCAAATCACGGATTACGGTTTTGCTGCCTGGTAACAACACCATATCAAAGGTATTCAGCGAACGAGAAGAGTGTATCAATTCAACATAAAGCTCGGGATCCGCCATCAGGACATCGAGGTCGTTATAATTGCTTAAGCCTGGATAAGCGATAACTGCAACACGGATTTTTACATCGTCCAGGCGCTGTTGATAATTTATCAGCGACTGAGAATCTTCCATGTCGATATTCAATGGTTGAAAAGGCAGAACGCCTAAAACCGGTACGCCGAATCGATCCCTGATAATCTTTTCGCCTTCATCAAAAAAACGCCGATCGCCACGAAATTTATTGATTACCACACCCGACAGATTGCTACGCATAATCGGATCCATCAATGCCATTGTGCCGTAAATTGACGCAAACACCCCTCCCCGCTCTATGTCTGCCACTAAAATATTTTTTGTGTTGAAGGTATTCGCGACAAAAGTATTCGAGAGGTCTTTATGTAACAGATTCAATTCGACGGGAGACCCCGCGCCTTCAGCAATCACCAGATCGTAATCTTGCTGCAAACGTGAGAATGCCTGTTGTACCAGCAGTTTTAACTCATCGATTTCTTCATAATAGGCCGCTATGGTTTGTTTTTTATGAACCAGTCCATTGACTATCACTTGCACGGAACCGTTACCATGCGATTTAAGCAACACCGGATTAAACAAATAACTTGGCTCTACCCTTGCAGCTTCTGCCTGCAAACATTGTGCCCTGGAAATTTCGCGGCCTTCTTTGGTGACCGCTGAATTATTAGAAACATTTTGTGCCTTAAAAGGTGCCACCTTTAAACCCTGGTCGGCAAAAAGGCGGCACAAGGCCATTACCAAGGTAGTTTTACCGACATCTGAACCGGTACCCAAAATAGCTAATGGTTTCATAGTTAATCCCTTTTAAACGTTAAATAAAGACGTTATATTGCAACGTATTTATGGCAATAGTGCGCAGTGTGTGTTCGGGGCAAGCTTGCTCACCCACTGGGCCACTGAGCTCGAGCCCACAACAAAGATTCAGTGACAGCGCCTTTAAACACCCAGCAAGTTGGCTAATAGCCTGTGCATTTTTTACAGCAAAACGCACATAGCGATTATCTAAAGCCTCAAAGTTATCACAAACCCGGATTAAAATGCGCGATGCCTCCAAAAGCGTCTGCAAATGATAGCCATCACTATTATTTGCCAGCTTTACCAGAAGAAAATTAGCCTGCTCTGGATAAATCTGCTCAAATAAACCTGAAGATTGCAGAGCTAGATGCAATAAATTGCGTAGATACACTGTCCGCAGCCGGGTCTGTTCAACAAAACCGGTATTTGCCAATGACTGCTGCATATATATCATATCAAGACTGGATAATTTCCACGCCGGCTCATAACGTTTTAGCTCTTTTATTGCTTGTGCCGCCGCAATAATGAAGCCGATACGAATACCGGCACAACCGTAAAATTTACTTAATGATTTGATGATATAAAGTTTATCGTAGTTCGCTATGTACTCTGCCGCCGAATCCGCCACACAAAAATCCAGAAATGACTCATCGATGATGATATTACAGCCCGCTGCTTGCCACGCTGCCAGTAGTTCTTGCATGTCATAAAGCTGTCCTTCGGGTGTGGACGGATTAACGAAAATCACTGTACTGTGTTCGGGAATATCCGCCATTAACCGGCTAAACCGATTGATGTTATGCACCCTACAACCCAGCTCTCCGTCAATATGCGCATATTCGCCATACAAAGGCGCATATAAAACCAGATCTTTCGGCTGCAAACCACGCAACAGAGCAAAAATAGCCGCACTCGCGCCGTTAAATAATTCAATATCAGCGTTGACAGGATAAAAATAACGCTGTCTGATAGCCTGTTTTAACAAGCTATAATCAGGATCAGGATACGGTGTAAGCTGAACATCATGCAAACAACTTAAGTCGACCGCCTGCTCCGGATTGATGTTGGCTGAAAAATCCAGCACCTGTTCAGGCAGGCAGCCGATGAGTTCTGCGAACTGATAAATATTACCACCGTGTTTCATTTATAAATTGATGTATTCGATGTAAAGATAATCGTCACAACGGCGTATTTTATGCACTGAACCTGAATCAATCCGCAATTGAAATGAATTGGCTAAAGGCAAATTTAAAGCGCGCGCCAACAAGGCACGAATAACACCGGCATGGGTTATCACCAGAACCTGTTCTGCTTCGGCGGCTAATAAATCCTGCCAAAACTCCCCCGCACGCTGATACAAATCCTCAAAATTTTCGCCGTTTGGCGGCGTTGCGGTCACAAAGTTATTCGTCCAATGCTGCAAAATACCGGCCTCAATATCATCAAAACGCTTACCCTCCCAATCGCCAAAATCAAGTTCCTGCAAGCGCGCATCGGTGGTCACTGTATCTGAAAAGGTCTCAGCCAATTGTAGACAGCGCGTTAGCGGACTGCTGAAAACCTTGCAGTCCTCGTCAAAATCGGGCAGTTTTTCATGTAAATCCATCACCTCATCAGAAAAGCTATCTGCCAGGGCCACATTACTTTGGCCGTAACACACGCCAGGATCAGTAGCCGTCCGGGTGTGACGAATTAAATAAATATCCATAAGGCACTCACGCTTAAATAAAAAACAATCTCGGCAACTTGCTGGCTTGCGCCCAGGCAATCGCCGGTATAACCGCCGATGCGACGATAAAAATAATGTCCAAGAAGCACTGTCGCAAGCAGTACCGGAATGATTGCCAGCACACATAAAACCGGCAGCAACGCCAATGGCAATAATGCTATCACTATCGCAAAAACCAACTCCTGAAAATCGGGCTTATAAACAGCGCCCGAAGCTTTGCTGTCATATTCCCGTGCATAAATATAACGTTGCATTAGCAACAACGGCGCCAATCGGCTGATGCTGTGTCCAGCCAGCAAGACTAAAGGCACAGTGTAGGATGGCATTGTGCCAAGCACACTAATCTTCAACAACAGCATAAACAGCAATCCGAGAAATCCGTAAACCCCAATATGAGAATCTTTCATGATCTCCAGAATGCGCTGTTTGCCCCAGCCACCACCAAAACCGTCACAGACATCAGCAAAACCGTCTTCATGAAAGGCACCGGTCAGGAAAATACCAATGCTTAAAGCCAATATCACAGCCGTAGTCTGCGGCCACAGCAAATCAGCCAGATAAAAGCTTGTTGCGGAAATACCACCCACCAGCCAGCCTACCAGCGGCAAATAAAGAACAGCTTGAGGTAATTTTGTGTAATCCTGTGATTGTGGGCCAGGCAAACGGGTATAAAAACTGAGGGCTAGCAGAAATAGTTTTAGGTGGGGCATTGTTATTATATATCAATATGGGTAAATGCTTTTGCAGCACTGACTGCGTTATAACTCGGTTTATAGTAGAGGTTGCCTAGTCGCGAACCGGCAAATGTTACAGTCTAATTGATGAGGGCGGCTTTTGGGAACAAAGGTGCAATCACCTGACTTTGGGTTTATGTGATAGCATTATGATTGTATTAATGTGCCGATGATATATTTCGGTAGATTTGCTGGCAAGACATTAGCCGAAAAGCTATCGATGCACGATAACGACCAATTATATATCGGTTGGCTTTTATTGGGTTTTGAGAACATGCTTTCGTCTCTATCCTCAAGATTATATTATCACATTTGTTAATATATTTTATCATAAAAATCAATTTATTATAATAAAGCACTAGCAGTTTAAGGAACAGGGAACATGATCAAAACGGTAAAACAGGCTTGTGTTTTCAATCCGATTATTCGTGACTATCGAATGAGTCAGGCCATAGAAAACCTGGCCGATCTCATTAACAGATGAAGGCGATGGACAAGAGTTCTTTTCCAGAAACTACGTCACTCAAGGCATGGAACAGCTGTTTCGTGAAGGCATGTTGCGCTTATCAGGGCAATCTGACCAGGCGGTTTTTGAACTCACACAAGCCATGGGTGGCGGTAAAACCCATATGATGATTGCGTTGGGTTTGTTGGCAAGACATCCCGAATTGCGTCAGCAAATACTACCCGCCGACCTGGCAGGGCGAATCAATTTTGGTAAAGCCAGAATTGCAGCGTTCAGTGGTCGGAACAATCCCGACAACTTTATTTGGGGCGACATAGCCACCCAATTAGGCCAGGAAGAAGCCATCAAGCCGCACTGGATTAACGGCCCTAAAAGCGTTGATCAGGCTAAATGGAAAGCGATTATCGGCAATGAGCCGACCTTGATCATGCTTGATGAATTGCCGCCTTATCTTGACAATGCCTGTACTCAGGTCATCGGCCAAGGTACATTGGCAACGATGGTGACCTACTCGATCAGTTGTTTGTTAAGCGCAGCACTGGAAATGGATAACTGTTGCATCGTCATCGCCAACTTATCAGGCAGTTACACCACACAAACCAAAGCACTAAAGGATATCATTGCCAACTTACAGCAAGAAACCCGCCGCCAGGCGAAAACCATCACCCCCGTGCAACTGGCGGGCAACGAAATTTACGAAATTCTCAAAAAACGGCTGATACTCACCCTGCCGGATGACAGTGTGATTAACGATGTCGCCGAAGAATACGCCCAGCGTATCAAAGCGGCAACCGATGGCGGCTATATTACCGCCACCAGCATAGAGCAAATTACCGAACAAGTGCGCGAAACCTATCCGTTTCATCCCGCCTTTAAACATTTGGTGGCACTGTTCAAAGAAAACGAAGGCTTCCGGCAAACCCGCGGCTTGATGCAGTTTGCCGCACGCCTGCTCAAAAGTGTCGAAGACAGAGTGATTGACGACGTATTTTTGGTTGGCTCCCAACATTTAAATCTCAACGATGTGGATGTCAAAGATGAAATAAGCCGTATTGCGCCCTCGCTACAACCCGCAATGGCTCATGATATTGCCGATGGCGGCAGTGGCAGCGCCGTTGCCGAATCGATTGACGACCAACTCTCCAGTGATGCCGCGACACAAGTCAGCACTTTATTACTAGCCTCATCGCTCTCCAGGGCGGTTGGCGGTCGCATCGGTTTATCCGAAGGCGAAATCATTGAATTTCTGGCCGCGCCCAACCGCAAACCGGATGAGTTTGTCACTGCCTTGGAAAAGCTCAAAGAACACGCCTGGTATTTGCATCGCGAAGATCAGCGTTATTTTATTAGAGATACCGAAAACCTGTCTCGTAAAATTGAGCGGAATGCGCGCGATATTCCCAGGCCCAAAATTGATCAGGCCCTGATCAACCGTTTGACCGGCATACTTCAACCGGTCAGCAGAGCCGCCTACCAGGAGCTGAAGGCTCTGCCCTTGCTGGATGAAATTCGCTTGACGGGAACAAGACTCCTGATTGTGGTGCGTCCCGATGGCAAACTCCCGCCCCAGCAACTGAACAATTTTTTCATGTTTCAGCAAGAAAAGAACAACCTGCTGGTGCTTTCCGGCCAGGATAGCCATTTTGCCGATGCCGTCGAAGAACGGCTGCGTGAACTTTATGCCATCGAGCAAATAGTCAAACATCTTAAAGACGGCGATACACTCTATCAGGAAGCGGGCGAACGTCTGGAAGATGCCGAACAACGGTTTATGAAAGCCTTGTCCGGCGCCTACAATCGCATCTATTTCCCAGGCAAAGACGAAAGTACCGGCGAAGATGTACTGTTAATGGTAACGATTGATAACGGTCTCAAGGTTGGAGATGGCGAGCAATCGGCGGAAAAACAGATTGAAGCATTACTCGCCAGTCCACGTGCCAATTACAAACTGGCACTGGATGTTAAAAATGACATCAACAATTATCTGGCACAGGCGGAAGTCTATCTCTGGCCGGAACGCGACCGCCGCACGCCCTGGAAAGATGTGCTGATGCGCGCCAAAACCAACCCGGAATGGCCCTGGATGCCGGGTAGCGCCGGTATGGATATGCTCAAAACCGAAGCTTTGAAACAAGGGCGCTGGCGGCAAGGTGAAGATGGCTATATAGAAAAAGGCCCATTCCCCAAAGAAAAAACCACCTTGAACATTGCACCGCAAGGCACCAACAAAGACTCCGGCGAATCCATTCTGACGCTAACACCCCGGAATTGTGGCGCCAGCCCCATCGTCCACTATTCCCAGAATGCTGCTGTCTCAACCGCTGATCCGGTCGTTGAAGATCTGGATAACTTTACGACTAACGCCGCAAATCTCTATTTTCTGGCAGTCGATAGCGAAGGCAAACATGAAATCGGCGAACCGAAGCGCTGGCTCGCCGACCTGGTGATTCGCCATCAACTTCATGCCGCCGCCGATAAACGCCGTATTGAACTAAAGTGCTTGCCACAAGCCGACATTTACTACACCCTGAATGGCAGCAATCCCAAAGAAGGCACACAGTATGAAGCACCCTTTGAAATTGGCGAAGAAGCCTACCGATTACTGGTTTTTGCCAAAGCGGGCGAGGCCACTAAAAACACCGAATTCAGCATACCGGCCAGCGGTGATAAACGCGTACAAATTGATGACCATAAACCGGCACGCCTGGTGGATTCAAAACGCGTCAATCTCGATAACACGGAAAATGTCTTTGCGGTAATTAACCGTTTTCGAGAACGCAACAACACTTTATTAAAAGGCGTGCGCATTCAAATCGGTGAAGGCGAAAATACCGTACAAATCCGCTTCCATGAGCGTCAGGTGACCGCGCAAATGATTGAAGAAACAATCAATGCTCTGCGCAAAGTTCTGGGTGACGACCAGGCCCAAATCAGCATCGATATTGTCGGCGGCGTTCAGTTTGGCGATGGTTATGCGCTCAAAGAGTTTGCCGAACTCAGTGGCTTGCAACTAAAGCCCGGCGACGTGATACAAGAAGCCTAGGCAATGACCGCTCGCAAAAAAGAAGACGCTGCTGCAAACCCCATCGTTCACCCGACCTTGGGGTTTGGCGTACCAGCCACCAGTAATCCACACCATTTTGTCGTGGAAATACCGCGTAACAATACCGGTACGGTGAGCATTGTCGAAAACTTAGGCTTACAAAGCCACGATCATACGCAAAGCCTGATAGTGCGTGTTATTTTAGAACGACCACGCTGGACGGCCATTCGCAGCGAAGTTCAGCGAGCTTTTAATGTCCGGCTCAAGGAACGCAATCTAAAAACATCAGCCTGGAAAGTCGGCGCCAACCAAGTTGACCGCTTATTAGGCAAGGAACTTTGTGTGCTGGCTTGGTCAATTGAAGGCATGGACTTCGACCATATCCCGATTGCCGTGCGTAACTGGCTGGCTTTGCGCCCGGAAGAACGCTGGTGGCTGTTCGGTATGACAGCCATCACCACCGGCGGCGTCAATGATGGCGGCAAAGGCTGGCGCTTGGCATTGCGTCATGCTCTGGGCGATGTAGCGCAAAGCGAACTTTTCAAACCGCGGTCGTCTCAGGCTGTAAGGCTGGAAACCGCAAAAGATACTGAAAATGGTACACTTAGCCTGTTCGATTTTGAGCTTTAGGAACAGATTCCCGGTTCCTATGCGCCGCGTGAGTAAATCCGCACCAGAGGCCCATAAAATTTATATGTGTTAATTTTCCAGCAATCCCCCCTATAATGTGCCTTTGTAATCTTCCTATAAGGTAAGCCCATGAAAACAGTAAATGTTAGCGGTTTAAAGAATAACCCCAGTGAAGCATTGCGGATGGCACATGACGATATTGTTTTGGTCATGAACAGAAACGAACCGGACGCCTTAATGATAGGGCTCAAATCGGCCAAAATCATCGGTATGCCGGGGGTGCGTAAGGCTTTGGCAATCGCATTATTCAAAGACGGCGATTTGTCATTGGCCCGCTCTGCCAAGCTGGCCGACATGCCCTTGACCGACTTTATAGCCCATGTTTCACGTTTAGGTATTCCGGTCATCGATCAAACCGCTGAAGAAGTGCGGGAGGATATGGACACCCTGGAGCAATGGTTGAAAGAGGCCTGACAGCTCATGGCACGCATTGTTGTTATCGATTCCAGTCCTTTAATCGGCCTGGCAATAGTAGATGGTTTGGCGTGGTTGCCTAAACTGTTTGATGTGGTTAAGCTGCCTGAATCCGTCAAACAAGAAGTGTTGCCGGGCAAAGCCGCGCGCGGTGAACAAGCAATTGCTCAAGCCATAGCGGCAGGCTGGTTAAAAGTATGGCCTGAGACTATAGCGCCCCAATTAGAGATTGATCTTGATGCAGGCGAAACCGATTGTATCAATTTGGGTTTGAGTCATGTTGATGGGGTTTTAATGATCATGGATGAGCGTGCGGGTCGTGCTGTGGCCAAGGAAAAAGGCCTTCGCGTTATCGGCACCGCTGCCATTATCGGACTGGCCAAAAAACAAGGCTTGATCCCGTCGGCACGAGCGGTTTTTGAGGTTTTACACGCCTCTGATTTTCGCATTTCAGCTACTGTTATCAATCAAGTCCTGGTTAGCGTCAACGAGAAGATTTATCCCGACGCATTGACAGAACAATCACAAGGCACCTTAAGCGAATGGAATTCCGCAGCCGATGATGAATCTTATGCAGATCTTTGAAAATTTTCCTGGTGGTCGCACTTTTCTGTTCACGGATACAAACGGAAGCAACAGACAACTAACATTGTTGTTATCCAGCACCGCATTTAATACCAAAGTGCAGCTTTAGGTGTTTGGTCGATGCGAAATAAAGTGGGTAGAAAGTCGAGTTTGCCATTTTCTCCGTTCGTCCTGAGCTTGTCGAAGGATGAACGGAGAAAATGGCTGGAGTTTTTTCGTAACTAGACAATAAAGAAAATACATGTTTTGGGTTTATATTCTACGTTGCTCCGATGGCAGTTACTACACGGGGCATACCGACAATCTCGAACAACGAATAGGGCAGTATCAGGCCGGAGAATGTACCGGATATACAGCGGCGCGTCTTCCGGTGGAACTTGTCTGGTCACAAGAAACTTCAACGCGAGAAGAAGCATTATCGGCGGAAAGACAAATTAAAGGCTGGAGCCGCAAAAAGAAAGAAGCCATGATGCGTGGTGATTGGGCGGAAGTTAGCTGTTTGGCCAAAAGTAAATCCGTTCATCCTTCGACAAGGCTCTCCTGAGCGCAGTCGAAGGGCTCAGGGCGAACGGATTTACTTTTCCCCGACGACACTGATTAAAACATCCGGTTCTTTAGCCACTGAATTTCACTTAGACTCTTATTTTTTCAGGTACTTCATGACCACGCTTACCCCCTTTGTCCTGCAACACACTCCAGCCCTGATTGAATCGGTGTTTCCGGCGCAAAAAGTTTCGTTTGAATCGCAACGTGAACGCAAGGCTGGTGCAGGGCAAACCTTAACGGCGCTGGGTTCCTACTGGAAAGGCCGTAAGCCGTTGATTCTAGTGCGGGCGATTGTGCTGGGCAGTTTATTGCCGCCCACCGGCGATGCCGAAAAAGACCTGGAAATTTACGAACAACTGCTGGCCTTTGACAAAGGCGGTTTGGCGCGGCGAGCCCTGGCGAATAATGCCTTTAAACCCAAAGAGATTGCGCAAACCCTGATTCTGACGAATCCCTGGCATTATTTTGCTTACACACTTAAAGACAGCAGCCTGATCGTTGAAGAGGTCGAAAGCTGGCAAACGCCGTTCGATAGCGATGAACGCGGCCTCACACTACGCTGGCAGCGCGACCTCAGCGAGACCGACAAGCTGGATTTATACCTGCAAATGCTGCATACCCTACCCAATTACGAAGCCCGAGCCGCCTTATGCAAACGCCCGGAAGAACTGGATCAGACGGAATTATTCGCGCCGGTTTGGGCGGCGGTCAATGCCCATTACCAGCATTTAGGCATGAACGCCCATTCGCATCAGGAGCTGGTTGAGCAACTGGGCATGATGCGTTTCGGGCATCGGCCCAAAGTCGGCGATACCTTCTGCGGCGGCGGTTCGATACCGTTTGAAGCCGCGCGGCTCGGTTGTGATGTCTATGCCTCGGATTTAAACCCGATTGCCTGCATGCTGACCTGGGGCGCGTTGAACATCATTGGCGCTCAGCCGGAACAACGCGCCGAAATTGAAGAAGCACAACGTGAAGTAGCGGCAGAGGTAGATGCGGAAATTACCAAATTGGGCATAGAGCACGACAGCCACGGTAATCGCGCTAAGGCCTTTTTGTATTGTCTGGAAGTCCGTTGCCCGGAAACAGGCTGGTTGGTGCCAATGGCTCCAAGCTGGGTCATTTCTAAAAGTCGAAACATTTATGCAAAACTAATCCCTAACCATTCAAAAAAGCTATTTACTATCGAAATTACCGGCGAGGCTAGTCGTGAGGAAATGATTGAAGCCGATAAAGGTACTGTTATAAATGGTAACCTGGTTTATAAAATAAATGGCAAAACTTACTCAGTACCAATTAGCACGCTGCGTGGTGATTACAAAGATGTCGAAGGAAATAATCGAAACAGACTTCGTCTTTGGGAAAAAGAAGATTTCAAACCTCGCCAAGATGACATTTTTCAAGAACGACTGTATTGCATCCAGTGGATTCAAGCTGAAACTTTATACACGTATCGTCCAATCACTTATTTTGCGTCAGTCACAGAAGAAGATTTAGCAAGAGAAAAACAGGCGGAAACAATTGTCGCCGAAAATCTAGCTAAATGGCAGGCAGACGGTCTGGTACCGGATATGGCAATTGAATCTGGTGATAAAACAGACGAACCAATTCGTACTCGCGGTTGGTCATATTGGCATCATTTGTTCACACCAATTCAATTAATTCAGTTAGCGTTGTTTAAAAAACAGATCAATTTAATTGATCATCCAGAATGGGTTTTTTATAAAATAGCAAATACTGTCAATTGGATTTCGAAACTCTGCCTTTGGGCGACTTCACTTGCCCGGCCAACAGGTGGAGCGGGCGACTATTCGGTACATGTTTTTTATAACCAAGCCTTAAATACTCATTTAAATTATGCATCAAGGTCTTGGTTTGATTATCTTCCAATTTACAATAAAAGCTCTGTTGGTGCCGAACCATTACCAAGCAATATAAGTCACCAAGTAATACCAATTTCAGCAAATGCAATCACTCAATCACAGGATATATTTATAACTGATCCTCCATACGCTGACGCCGTTCATTACCACGAAATTACCGAATACTTCATCGCCTGGCTACGCAAAAATCCGCCCTCGCCGTTTAAAATGGGTCTGGGATTCACGCCGCGCCTTAGCCATCAAAGGCAGCGGCGACGACTTCCGGCGCGGCATGGTCGAGGCTTACACCGCTATGACGCAACACATGCCCGACAACGGCATGCAATGTGTAATGTTTACCCATCAGGACACCGGCGTGTGGTCGGATATGGTCGGTATTTTCTGGGCCGCCGGTTTGCAGGTCGTCGGTGCGTGGTATATCGCCACCGAAACCACCTCGGAACTGAAAAAAGGCGGTTATGTGCAAGGCACGGTAATTCTGATGCTGCGCAAACGTCCGGCTGGCGATAATCCGGGCTTTAAACAAAAAATCCTGCCCGCCGTGCGCCGCGAGGTGGAAGCGCAAATCACCCAAATGCTGCACTTAAACGCAGACGTAAAAAATAAACTCGGTGAGCCGGTGTTTAACGATTCCGATTTACAAATGGCCGGTTACGCCGCCGCGCTGAAAGTCTTAACCGCTTATACCCACATCGGCGATGAAGATGCCACCACCTTTGCCTTGCGCCCCCGGCAAAAAGGCCAGGTCACCGTGGTCGATGAAATCGTGCAACAAGCCTCGGAAGCCGCCAACAGCTTGCTGATTCCCGAAGGTTTACAGCCCGAAACCTGGAATGCTGTTAAAGGTATTCAACGTTTTTATCTACGGATGCTGGATATAGAAACCACCGGCGCGTCAAAACTGGACAATTACCAAAACTTCGCCAAGGCGTTTCATGTCGAGGATTACACCAAACTGATGGCTAGCATGGCGCCCAACAAGGCGCGGATGAAAAGCGTCGAAGAATTCACCTCGCGTGATCTATCCGACAGCACCGAAATCGGCCCCACTTACTTAGGCAAGCTCATCATTGCCCTGCAACAACTGCTGCAAGATAAAGAGCCGCAAACAGTGATTGATTTCCTGCATTCCGACATCACCAATTTCCTGGAAGCCCGCCCACTGTTGATCGACATGACCGACTTTATCGCTGCCAAAACAAGGGTGCCTAAAGTGCGCGATGCGGCAGAAATTCTTTCGGCACGTTTGCGAAATCAGCGTTTGGCATAAAATTGTCCACACTTAAGTAGGGTTTATGAGACGGCTAAATTCTGATGATCGTATAGTTTGGATACGCCTTAGCAACAAGCGAGAAAAGAAACGCTTAAAAAGAAGTAACCCGCGCCATAACCGGCGAAAATCAAAGAAACCTTTAGCAACACCTCCATCTTATGTTCTTAAAGCTCCCGAAATCTTTGAGTTAATAGGTGGCAAGAATCATAAAAAACTATTGGAATTTATTGGAAAATTTCGAGATAAGGTACTGATTCAGAAAAAGAGGGTAAAAATTGATTTTTCAAATACTAAACGAATGGTTGTTTGCGGAACCTTACTATTTTTTTCTGAACTTAACCGAATTGAGCGAGAACTGGGCTCATTAAACTTAGTGTCTTGCATTCCCCCGAAAGATGAAACGGTGTCTCAGGTGCTAAAACACCTGGGAATTTTAAAAATGTTAAACAACAAAAGCCCCATTATCCCAGAACGAGCCGATGTGATTAATTGGAAAATTGCATCCGGAGAAATTACAGATGCCACAAAGGTTGGTCAAATATTAGAGGCGCAAAGTAAACTACCTAAAGACAAATCAAAAAAATTATACCGAGGCGTCTCTGAGGCTATGACTAACGTTTCACAGCATGCTTATATGGATTTACGTAATGACGGGGCAAAAATTGTCGATGATAAAGGATGGTGGATGTTTTGCCGTGAAGAAGATGATCATATTTTTGTAGCTTTTTGCGATTTAGGAGTGGGTATTCCAATTACACTACCGAAGACAATGGAAGAAAATAAAGAAGAAAACCTGTTTACGGCAATTTTGCATAAATTGTTTGGTTCGGATAAGGATAAATACTCGGATGGTGAATTAATTCGTGCTGCTATCGAAATCAAAAGAAGTCGAACTCAAAAGCGTCATCGAGGAAAAGGCTTGTTGGATATGATTAAAGCTATCGAGACTACTCAAGGTGGCAGACTTACAATCCTTAGTAATAAAGGCGGTTACATGTATAATCCAAACGAAACTAAACCATCCGAAGACATTAAAAACTACAAGGATTCTATTTTAGGGACACTGATTCTTTGGTCTTTACCGCTTAACCGGACTATAGAGGTTAAATCATGAATGCCACCACTGAAAATATAGCTACAACGATTATTGATATTGGGAAGGATTTTTCCCGATACCCAGCTGGACGCTATGAAACCGATGGGCCGTTTAATGGTGAACTTTTTCGGGCAAAATTTTTAGTCCCAGTTTTAAATAAAAATAAGCGAATCACTATTGAATTGGATGGTACTGCCGGATATGGCTCATCTTTTCTGGAGGAGGCATTTGGAGGGCTCGTTCGATTGGGTTATTCGTCAAGACAGATAAAAACCGCGATAACGCTGCATTCAGAAGACCCTAGTTTGCTTGAGGAGATTGAAGAATATATTCTTGATGCGGAGCAAGGTTAAAATGGGCTGGACACAAATAGTGACTTGGTTACTAGTTATTGCGGGTTGGTTGTTGGTAAACCATCAAAATAACATTCGCGAAAAACGTAAAGAGATTCGAACCATACTCGATAAAATACAATCGCTTTTAGATGAAATTGAAATTCAAGCTGTTAATTATCACACGGGCCAGGAATCCAGCGACTTGGCTTTTCAACTGAAACGAAGTTTAAATCAGAAATTGCGTGATAGGCTCGATATTCTGAAATTGCGAAACCTTGATGTTAAAAAATGTTACCCCTTTTTAAAAAAGTTCCGACAAGCAGTTACATTGGAAAACTTTGATACCTCCAGTTATAAAGCGCAAAACCTTAGCGATGATTTGATTAAAAATATTTGGATTGCTAAAGACAGATTGAGCCAGGAACTCGAAAAAAGCTTTGCAAATCATTATCCTTAATCGATTTTTAGAAGTATATGTAGGCGAGATACGAAGCCCAAGCCCATCAATCGCGAACAAAGAGCTTCAAGCACAATAAAACTCAATCCGCACAATTTCACCATGCCCAGGAGAAGACTATGCCGTGTGCCAAAGAACTCTACCAACAACCAAACCAGTTGCCGCCATTAGAAAAATTACATCTGGCCGAATTATTACTGGCTGATCTGGCTACCCCCGATCCGGAAATCGATACCATCTGGCGTAATGAAGCGCAAAAAAGATGGCAAGCCTACCAAGCTGGGGAGCTGAAGACAGTGAGTTATGAAGCGGTTATGAAGAAATATAATTGAAAATCGACAACTCGAGGCTGCTAAACCCTTTTTCAAAAGAGGAGAGAACCTCATGAATACAGCACCCACCAACACCGCTCATACTCTTTATGCGCTTTACGAAACATTACCGAATGAAGTGCAACAAGCTTTTTTGCAGGAATTGATACAAAAAAAACATCAGGAACTGGTAGACCTGAGTTTTTATCTGGACTGTAAAGAAGCAAAGGATGAAAACGAATTTTTAAGCGAGCAGGAACAGAAGGCATTTATTGATAGTCTTTGATCTGATTCCCACGGGGCGCGCTTATCTTTATACACAAGTCTATAAAATGCGCGTCATTCCGGCAGGGATTGCCGGAATCCAGGCTCCATGGATGGATTTGAGCTCGCCATCCATGGCACTGGATACCCGCTTCCCGGCGGGTATGACGAGCTTGCGCATTAATCTGATAGAGTAGAATTAATAACGTCATGACCCTACGCCGCTTCTCATCCCGTACCCACCGCCTGGATCAAAGCTTTTTAGCCGAGCAGCTTAAAGGGGCAAAGAGTTACCGCCGTATTGCCGGATATTTCACCAGCTCGCTATTTGAAGTGGCCCACGAATGGCTGGAATCAATCCCCGATGTCAAAATCGTCTGCAATGTCGATATTCATCCCGATGATCTGAAAGTGGCGCAATGCCGCGAAGCCAAGATGCTCGGGCGTTGGAATGCCAATGCCATTGAGGCAGAGGCTTTGCTGAATCGTGACCGGTACCGGCGTTTGGATGCATTTTTGCAGCAACACGGTCAGGCGATTCGGGTAGCGCCGGACAGCGTGTGTGGTTTTGTGCATGGCAAGGCAGGCGTTATTGAGCGTGCCGATGGCCGCAAGGTCGGCTTTATCGGTTCGATGAACGAAACCCGTAGCGGTTGGCAGCATCATTATGAAATTTTGTGGGAAGATGATTCTCCCGAAGGCATTGTCTGGATTGAAGCCGAATTCGATTATCTGTGGAATGCAGCTAAACCCCTGCCGGAAGCAGTTTGCAAGGAAGTTCGCCGTCGCAGCCGCCGCCATGAAATTGGGTTGGATGACAGTTGTGGACGATGACAACATCGCCCCGGCGGTCTTGATTGAATCGCCGCTGTATCGGGAAGGCATGTCGCTGCAACCTTGGCAGCAAGGTTTTGTGACGGAGTGTTTAAAGCATTATCGTGATTACGGATTCGTCAGGTTATTGCTGGCCGATGAAGTGGGTTTGGGTAAAACCTTGTCGTTGGCGACAGCGGCGCTGGCGTTGTGTTTGCTGAACGAGAAGGAAAAACGCCGCCGCAAGCCGATGATTATTTTTGCTCCGGCAACCTTGTGCGAGCAATGGCAAACCGAGTTGCTGGATAAGTTAGGCATTCCAACAGCGCGCTGGCAGACCACCAAGAAGGTGTGGCTGGATAGTAACGAGCGCTCTATTTCTCCGGCGGGTGCCGAGCATATTGCCGCCTGCCCGCTACGCATCGGCATTGTCTCTACCGGTTTGATGATGCGCGATTCCAATGAAAAACAGCATTTGCTGGATTTAAGCTACGGCCTGGTGATCCTGGATGAAGCGCACAAGGCCCGTTCCCGCCAGGGTTTTGGCAAAAATGCCGGTGAGCCCAATGAATTGCTCAGCTTTATTACCGCCATTGCTGCCCGCGCAGACCATGTGTTATTGGGCACGGCCACGCCGATTCAGACCACGCCGGATGATTTATGGGACCTGGTGCGGGTGCTGCATCAAGGCAAAGGCAATTTTGTCTTGGGTAATGATTATGCCCGCTGGCATAAGCCAGACGAAGTGTTACCGATTTTATCCGGTGAACAGGAAGTGACGGATTTGGCGAATGCCTGGGAGTTATTGCGTTCGCCGTTGCCACCTGTCAATTCAACGGCTGATAATCCGGTACGCCAGTTATACAGTGCGATACGGCAGGATTTAGGTCTGTCCGTCAGGCAATTTGAAGCAGGCCGACTTGCAGATTTGGACATCGGTACCCGTCAGGATTTTGAGCTTGAACTGGATCGCCGGGTGGCTAACGCCCCTTTTTTTCAGCGTGAAAATCCATTTGTTCGCCATGTGGTCCTGCGCAAGCGCACCACGCTGGAAGAGGCGGGACTGCTTAAGCGCGTGGGCGTTGATGTGCATCCTGATGTCAACCGGGTTAAGGATATTCATGCCTTTAATGCCTTGTTTGAAGGCTTGGCGGTGCGTACCGATGAACATTTTCGGGAAGCCTACAACGAGGCCAGGCAATTCGGCAAGGTGTTAGGTAAACGCGGCAAGGGCGGCGGATTTATGAAGAATTTAATGCAGCAGCGGATTTGTTCCAGTCTGGTTGCCGGCATCAATACCGCGACTGCATTGCTTGAAGGCCGCACTTTACACGAAGAAAGTGATGAGTTGGAAGAAGACGTAGCCCTGCAAACCGACGAAGAGCGCGCAGTTTTGGAATTGTTGCTGCACCGGCTAAAGCAAATTGCTGTCGATCCAAAATATGAGGCCGTTTTGCATTACCTGGTCAACGAAGGCTGGCTTGAGCATGGCTGTATTATTTTCAGCCAGTATTACGACACCGCCCGTTGGCTTGCCGATGCGCTGGCGGCCCGTTTTCCCGATGAAGCCATCGGTTTATACGCTGGAGCAGGACGAAGCCGCTTATACCAAAAAGGCGATAGTGTCGGCATTGAGCGAGAAACGCTGAAAATTAGGGTGGCTGAGCATAAGATTCGTATTATGGTGGCAACCGATGCGGCTTGCGAAGGCTTGAATTTACAAACCTTGGGCGCCTTGATCAATGTCGACTTACCCTGGAATCCAACCAAGCTGGAACAACGTATTGGTCGTATCAAACGTTTCGGTCAGGTACGAGATAGTGTTGACATGCTCAATCTGGTGAACGAGCAGACAGTCGATGAAAAGGTTTATGAGCGGCTATCCGAACGGATGCGTGACAAATTCAATTTATTCGGTTCTTTACCCGATACGATCAAGGATGAATGGATTGAAGACATTGAGACACTGGATGAAAAAATGGATCAGTACATTGACGCGCAGAAACGCGCTACCGGATTTGATTTGCGCTACAACGCTCATCTTTCCCCTTCCGATAAGGATTGGCGGGATTGCTCTAATGTCTTGTCGCAACGGGATTTTGGCACTTTGATGCGGGAAGGTTGGGAAAAGTGAAGTCAGCTGGATTTCATATTGCTGTCACGAGTCTGTAATAGGATAAGCCTTTGCTTACAGGTTATCACCTGACTCTCAAGCCAGACCAGGACAACCGCACATTTTCATCCATATTTATGACTGGTTTTAAATTCCCTGAACTTGAAAAACTTGAACGTATCATTGAGTGTTTCGGCGACAAAGCGCGACGCTCAGGTTATAGAACGAATTCACTATAAAGATCATGAATTCCCTATCCATTGCATTACCTTAGGTTCAACTGAGCCGGATGTTCCTGTATTGGCTTTTTTTGGCGGCGTCCACGGACTGGAGAAAATCGGCTCGGAAGTGATTCTGTCTTATATGGAAACCATCAGTCAATTGCTGGATTGGGATGAAGAATTCCTGGCCCGACTGGAGAAGTCCCGGCTGGTCTTTGTGCCTCTCGTCAATCCGGTGGGCGTTTATCTTGGCACACGTTCTAATGGTAATGGCGTTGATCTTATGCGTAATTCGCCTGTGGAAGGCGTGGGCGCAACCCGCATTTACAGTGGTCAACGTATTACGCCGAATTTGCCCTGGTATCGCGGCAATGTTTTGAACATGGAAAAGGAAGCGCTGGCTTTATGTCGTGTAGTGGATCAACAACTGTTCAACTCGCCGTTATCGATCGCCCTGGATTTACACTCCGGTTTTGGTATTAAGGACCGTTTATGGTTTCCTTATGCTTCCCGCAAAACGCCTTTTGCCTTTATTGCCGAAACCCTGGCATTAAAGGAACGGTTCGATCGCTGCTATCAACACCATATCTATAAGATAGAACCGATGTGTCTGGAATATGTGATTAGCGGTGATCTATGGGATTATCTGTTCGATGATTTTATACAAAGGTTTAGCGCCGATCGTTTATTTTTGCCCTTGACCCTGGAAATGGGCTCATGGCTGTGGTTACGCAAGAATCCAACGCATCTTTTTTCACGTCACGGCTGGTTTCATCCAATCTTGCCGCATCGGCAACAACGGGTTTTTCGCAGGCATTTTTTGCTTTTTGATTTTTTACACCGGAGTCTTTTGTATCCGGATAATTGGGCATGCCTGGACCCTCAACAAAAAGCCGGTTATACAAAAAAGGCACAGGATTTTTGGTATGAATAGTGAACTGGGTCAAAACTGGATTTTGCTGAGAGGTCTGGCGCGTGAATCAGCGCACTGGGGCGATTTTATTCCGCTGCTGCAAATGACTTTTCCTGATTCTAACGTAACTATGCTGGATTTGCCCGGCACCGGGCGTTTTCACAAGGAAGTCAGCCCGCGTACTATCAAGGCTATCACCTACGCAGTCCGTCGTCATGCACTCGATAAGGGTTGCCTGCAACAGCCCGTAACGATTCTGGCAATTTCTCTGGGAGCCATGGTTGCCTGGGAATGGATGCGAAATTATCCTGATGATATTTGCGGAGCCAGTCTGATTAATACCAGCTTTGCCGATTTGAGTCCTTTTTATCATCGGCTGCGCTGGCAAAGTTACGGAAAATTTGCCGCTTTATTGATGAAGTGTAATGTACGCAATCGGGAATCAGCCGTTTTACAACTGATCAGCAACCGGCGCGATCAGGATGAGCAGATAAGCCTCGCGTGGGAGAAGATACAAGAGCAACGCCCGATTAGTCTTAAAAACAGCTTTCGACAGATTATAGCGGCTGCAAGCTATCGTCCAGGCAACATAAAGCCCGTACAGCCCCTTTTATTAATAAACGGCAAAGGCGACAGACTGGTCGCACCCATTTGTTCAGAAACAATACGCAAAAAATGGAACTTAGAACTCTGCTGTCATCCGTGGGGTGGTCATGATCTCACGTTGGATGATGGAGCATGGGTAGCATTACAGTTGAAAAATTGGGTTTTGGAGATGCGACAACCGCGTTCCTAGCGTGCAGGGGCTAAGGTGAAAGTGGGCTATCCGACTGGGCCAGTGATGACACGATTTATTCAGCGGTGCAAGGATGGACAAGCTTGTTGATGGAAGCGGACTTGATCTACTAGATAGTGGAACGGATAACGATCTTCTTTTCGGCGAGGGCGGTGGTGGCAATGATGTCCTGAACGATAGCGCGGGTGCGGATTATTTGGCTGGGAGCTCTGGTATGCAGAGCCCGAGAGTGGTGCATGAACCACAAAGCCGCGAATAACCGCAATTGAGAAGCGGCGTGAAGCAGCTCATTATGGAATATGTTGTGCAAAACCTGACCCCAGCATTTTCAAGCATTTCAACTATAGTATTCAGAAAATAGACGGAGTCTTTAAATCACACTATTCAAACATTGACGTATCACAAGCAAGTTAGGAAATACACAATGAAAGACCTGCTCCCATTACTGTACATTACAGTATACCGATATCTACGACCTAACCAATCCGATACAACAAACTCTGACTTTTCTTTACCTCGGCCAGATGGTTCTTTCCGTAGAAGACATTATTACCTTTCAGAACCAGACCAGCAGTGCAGATTTTGCCAACAATGACTTTGGCATTCACCTATTGGATTCCCTGCCCCCTATCCGTATCTACAACGGGGATCAACGTGCGCCCATCCTCTTGGGTAATGGAGATTAGTAGTATGAAACGACACAAAAAATCGAGAATAGCATTTAGCTTGTGTATTGCCGGCTGGCTGATGCAGATATTACCTGCACAAGCAGCCAGTTTTGATTGCAAGAAGGCACAAACCAAGACAGAACACATGATTTGCGATCCGTCGCGGCCCTTCGGTTTTATCGAGTCGCAGGATGACGAGTTGAATATTGCTTATCAATGGGCAGTGATGCGGGTTAACGACAAGCAAAAACTGATCAACGAGCAAAGACGTTGGTTAAAAGATATTCGCAACACCTGTGCTGACCGGGCATGTTTGGCCAAGGTCTATCGAGAACGCCTGGAAACGCTGGCCGCCTTGGTGCAAACGCCGGGTTGCTATACCCTTCAACCTATCAAGGATGACGGGAAGGTGCGACCGATAGAACCGGTCTGTAAGGCGATGGAAAAGAACCTAAACCGGTTTTGTGACCAGCCACCGATGGCTTGCGGGCTCAAGATAGCCGCGGAATATCGTCAACAGATTATCTTGCCGAACTGGATACCACTAAATACAGAAGCTAACCGTCGCTTGATTGAAAAATTTATGCGTGCGCCTTGGCAAGATGCAGGTATCACGCAACAAGATAAAGACGCCTTATGGGAGGAGGAACGTCCCAAGATCGAACAGGCTTTTTTTGAGAAACGCCTGAGTTTTTCAACTGCGCAACTTGATTTATATAACCTGGGTAAGCCTCAAACTGCTTACCGGCTGGATTATGGTGATTGCCAAACCAACAATCCGCAATTTACTGACCGGGGACAATGGGGTAAGGCAATCCAGCCGGCGCCAGTAAAAACTCGAGTTTGCGCCTGAGGTTATTCGTCCGCTTTTTAAGCAGTACTTTCCTTTGACAAGCTCTCCACTCGATGAGGTTTTTCTTTATGCCGATAAAACCTACTCATTTGTGATGTTTGGCAAGAGCAATCCAAGCGAAGAGGGTCCGCCAGCCGAAAATTGGCTTTGGATTAACCGTCATGAACGCTGGACGAATCCCGGTGCTGAAAAAAAAAGATTAGATATGAAAAACATTTGTTTTTTTAATTATCAACCCACCCAAGGAGTATCGAAATGAATTTTCATACAACATCAAACAGTTATAAAGACGACCGTTATACCTTGATATTACAAGTCGAGGAGAGCGGCAACCCGCATTTAACGCCATATAATGATGGCAAGGGTTGGGTCACTATCGGTGTAGGTTTCAACTTGGCTGATGACGCAGTGCGTACCCTAGTATTTGGGAAAATGGGGATTACCAATCCGTTATTGATTAACGATCTGACGAATTATTTGAAGGATAATAAGCAAACAAAAAGCGACTCTGTCATTCAGGGCGATCTCAATCGCTTCATGACTGAATACACCCCGGGAACCACTTTCCATTTCGCTAATGAAACCCAAGTTAAAGATCTCTTTAATAGCCTCGTCCAAACCTACGAAAATCGAGTCGATAAATGGGCTAGTGACAAAGGTCTTGCCGCCATCCCTGAATCAAAAGAACGCATGGTGTTGTTATCTCTTTCGTACAACGGCGTACTCGGCCCTGGCTTAGCGGCAGCAATTAAAGCCGAAAACCGCGCCGAAGCCTGGTACGAAATCCGCTATGGCTCCAATGGCGACAAACTACCCGGCCTCGCCAAGCGCCACTACTACGAGTCCGATGTCTTCGGCCTCTACGATGATACCCCCGGTAGCGTATCTGACGCCGAAGCTAATAATATCTTGCAAATGTACACCCGGCACCGCGCTGATATCCTCAAATATGAAGCTTCCTACAGCGCCCAGATTACCGCAGCCAACAATGATTATCATCTTTCCGGCGCATCCATAGTGGAAACCCTGGTCCAGATGCTTGACGCCGCTCGTAACAGCATCATCAGCGCCGAAGTCACCGGCAGGGGCATCACCCGCACCCTAGACGGCGACGTCCTCGTCGGCCAGGACGTTGACTACATCACCTCCAGGCACACCTGGTACAAAAACGATATTCTCATTGGCACCGATAAAAACGACCTGATTCTTGGAGGCGATGGCGACGACCGTCTCGAAGGCGGCAAAGGCGACGATATCCTCATTGGCGGTGCGGGCGTCGATGTCTACGTCATCCAGGGTCACGACATTATCATTGATAATGGCCAGAACACCATCATCTACAACGGCGAAGTTATAGCGGGAGTGTTCAAGAACGACGGTTCCGGCTCCATCTTCACCGCCACTGATGGGCGCGTTCTGAGCTTCCATTCTCCCGGTCAACTAATCCTTTCCGCCGAGGACAGCATCACCTTTCAGAACCAGACAAGCAATGCAGACTTTGCCGACAATGACTTTGGCATCCGTCTTTTTGATTCCCCTGACCCCATCCGAATCTACAACGGCGACCAACGAGCGAAGCTCATCGGCAGCGAGATTGACCTGACCGTCCCCCCAACAAATCCCGGTTTTAACACCTACAAATGGTCTGCCACCAGCTGGGCAGCTAACGGCACCCTCACCGGCGGCATAGTCCAAGCAAACTTCAACGATGTCATTGTTGGCTCCAGCAATGTTGATAGCATCAACGGTCTAGGCGGCAATGATGCACTGGATGGCGGCGCAGGCAACGATATCCTGAACGGCGGAGCAGGCAATGACCTGATCGCCGGTGGTGCGGGATCGGACATTATCCAAGGCGGTGCAGGCAACGACATGATATTGAGCGCCACTGGGCTGAGCGTACCGCAACGAACAGGCCCTGGCGATGATTGGCAAGCGCCTTCTGGTAAAACCGTCTGGATTAAGGGCAGTAATTGGGGTGTCGCTGATAACAATAATGATAGCTTTACCATTTATGGCGGCGGATCATTGACTCAAAACGCTGCACCCGATGTGGTCTTTGCGGGCAACGGAGACGACCGTGTTACTGGCGGACTTGGTGACGACTATATCGACGGAGGTCTGAATGATGACACGCTGTGGGGACAGGGAGGTAACGACATTATCGACGGTGGCGGCGGCAATGACTTCATTGAGGGTGACGGCACCATCAAACCTGGTTTTTACACGACCGTGCCTGAAGCCAACCACGGTAATGATTATCTGGACGGAGGAGTGGGTGCCGACAGCATTTTTGGTGACAGTAAGAATGATCTATTGTTTGGCGGAATTGGTAACGACTTTCTTTGGGGCGACGATATTACCGAAACGGAGCTGCCGGGTCAATATCACGGCAATGACTACCTCGACGGTGGTGAAGGTAACGATCAATTAATCGGTGGGGGCAAAGACGATACCCTGATCGGTGGTGTGGGCGATGACAACCTTTTCGGCGATGACGATGGTTAGCAATCTGACTGTTGCCATATCATGGCAATGACTACATGGACGGTGGCGAAGGCAATGACCACTTAGTTGGTGATGGCGGGAATGATATTCTATTGGGCGGAGCTGGAATCGATTTGCTTCAGGGTGATGATGGAAACGACTACCTGGAAGGTGAGGCCGGAATAGACCTGCTCTATGGCGGGGATGGAAACGACTACCTGGAGGGTGGCGATGGTGATGATCTGAGTTCGGCTAATGGAAACACAGCAGGTGAAGGCGGGCTATCCGGTGGGACCGGCGATGACTCGATTTATGGCGGTACAGGGAGGGATGAGCTAAGTGGGGAAGACGGACTTGATCTACTCGACGGCGGAATAGGTGATGATCTTCTTTTCGGCGGAACCGGCAACGACAGCCTTTGGGGTGGCGAAGGAAATGATCAACTCCAGGGCGGCGGCGGCAATGATGTCCTGGACGGTGATGCAGGGAACGATTTGTTGTTTGGCGAGGCCGGAAACGATCACTTGTATGGGAATGACGGTGACGACGAACTGCAAGGGAATGACGGTAACGACATCCTGGAGGGGGGCGCTGACGCGGATCTCTTGTTCGGACAAAACGGCAATGACACCCTAAGCGGTGATGAGGGTGCAGATTATTTGGATGGTGGCTCTGGAGACGATATTTACCTTGATGTCACTTCGCTGGATACAATATTCGACAACGAAGGTAACGATACCATTCAAACCAGCGTGACTTACATTCTGAGCGCCAACCTCGAGAATCTCACACTGACCGGCACAACAGCTATCAACGGCACTGGTAACAGTCTCAACAACGTATTAACCGGCAATGGCGCAATCAACACCCTGACTGGTGGTACCGGAAACGATACCTACGTAATCGACATGGGTGACATTGTGTTCGAGGCACTCAACGAAGGTACCGACACCGTCCAATCCAGCATCACCTTCACCCTGGGCGCCGATACCGAGAACCTCACACTCACCGGCGCCACAGCTATCAATGGCACTGGTAACACGCTCAACAACGTTCTTACAGGCAACAGCGCAGCTAATACACTGAGTGGTGGTGCCGGAGCCGATGCCCTGATCGGCGGCGCAGGCAACGATACCTATATCGTGGACAATATCTTGGATGTAGTCACTGAGACGTTCAGCGGAGGCACCGACTTGGTTAAATCCAGAGTGACTTACACTCTGGCGGCCAATGTTGACAAGCTCACGCTACTAGGCGCTACTGCCATTAACGGTACCGGTAATGCGCTCAACAACGTATTAACCGGCAACAGCGCAATCAACACGCTGACCGGCGGTGCCGGAAACGATACTTACGTAATCGGCGCGGGTGACAGTGTAGTCGAGGCACTCAACGAAGGTACAGACTCGGTTCAATCGAGCACCAGCTACACCTTGACCGCCAACGTCGAAAACTTGACCCTCACCGGTACCACAGCCATTGATGGTACCGGTAACACCCTAAACAACATTCTTTACGCAAACGATGAAGATAACATCCTCAATGGCCTAAGCGGTGTTGATGCGGTTTCCTTCCAACACACAGCTTCAGCGGTCACAGTCAGCCTTGCCCTTGGCACAGCACAGGCTACAGGCGGCTCAGGTTCTGATATGCTGCTCAACATTGAAAACCTCACCGGTTCCGCCTACAACGACACCCTCACCGGCAATGCCAGCGCCAATGTCCTTGACGGCGGCATAGGCGCCGACACCCTCTCCGGGGATGATGGCTCCGACACCTACATCCTCGACAACGTTGGCGACATCGTTAGCGAAACCAATGCCACTGCCAGCATCGGCGGTACCGACCTGATCCAGGCTTACATCAGCTACAGCCTCACTGACACCGACGGTGCTGGGATTAATGGCGGCAACGTCGAAAATCTCCGGCTAATGGGTACTAATGCCCTCAATGCCACCGGCAACGCCCTGAACAACGGACTGTATGCCAACACCGGCAACAACCACCTGAATGGCGGCACTGGCACCGACACCCTGTCTTACCTATACGGCGCAAGTGCCGGCATTAACAGCCAACCTCGCCCTTACCACCACCCAAGCCACCGGCGGTTCCGGTAACGACACTCTGCTCAACATCGAAAATCTGATCGGCTCCAGCTTCAACGACCGCCTCACGGGTAACAGCGGCAACAACGTACTCAATGGAGGTCTAGGCAACGACATCCTGAATGGAGGCTCTGGAAGAGACTTACTTACCGGCGGTAGTGGTAACGACACCTTTGACTTTAACGCCCTGAGTGAACTCGGTCTAGGCACCACTCGTGATGTCATCACCGACTTCACTCAGGGACAAGATACAATCGATCTCGCCACGATCGACAGCAATGCCGGCCTCGCCGGTGATCAGGCTTTTACTTTTGTATCGTCCTTTACGACAACTGCCGGGCAATTACGTTATAGCGGCGGCATTGTTTATTTCAACACCGATGCCGATACCGCTGCCGAATACGAAATCCAACTAACCGGCAACCTACCCACTACACTAAGCGCTACCAACTTCTCTCTTTAGCGGTTTCTTGAGCGATAGAAATTACACACCAATTGGCGGGAAAATCTCAAGAGCCTAAAAAATCAGTTGGACTAAACGTTATATTGTAAACACCGTAAGCGTCCAACTTACCTTCTAAAATATCCAACTGGACTTGGTTTCGGGCACTCCAGCTCGGGTAAGAGCATGCCGGCCGAACTGGTTCAGGGCTGTATGTACCCAAACGCGAGTGAGTGATGGTCGATGGCAATGATCTCGCACCGGCAGGTTCTTCTTTGTATGCTGCCAAAACTTTGCAAGGTTAAGGCACAAGTTGATTCTGGTGAATATGGAAATGACAGTGAATACTTTCGGTATTTGATACGCCGGGATCAAGATAGGCGGGAAACTGAAACTCAACTGCGATTTATATTTGATGAAGCTGAAGCTAGTGGAAGAGTGATCGCACACCGCAAGAAATATGGGCGGCAGTAGAAACTCAATTCGCCCAAAAGAATGATTAATTACTAGTCATTCAATCTAGCTGATAAAGATATTGGTAATATTGCTTCGTATGCTATTCAACGTTTTGGCATCAGGCACGCAAGGCTTTATAGGGATGGATTATTCAGAATATTTAAAATAACAAGAGTCTTCCACCTGGATTGAGGGGCTCATGTGGCTTGTTGTTTAGGAACGTGCATGATATAAGGTCACCAAGTTGTAGACAGACTGGGATGAACAACGTAAATTCCAGTATTTTGTAGCTCCGATTGCCGGGATTACGCTATCGTTCCATTCCGGCCTACAAAAAGGTATTGATGTTTCAAATGGCAAAGTTATTTCATGCACGTTCTTCCTTATTTGATGCTGGCAATAGGCTTTTACTATCTGCCCGCAACTGCTTGGTGCCAGAGGTTGCCCGATGCCACGAAAACTGAATCCTGCCGCCGTATGGCTATTGAACATCAGTTTTATCCTGCTGGGACCCCCCGCTTTTGCTGAATCGCCAACGGTCGAGGAGGTGTTGGGCGTGTTGGGCATGGATAAGGGTCAGATTGCCGAACTGGCGCAAGGCCAACCCGTCGCTTATGCCTTGAGTGAAGGCAGCGCCGACGAACTTGCCGTGGGCATCGCCTGGTATTTACCGGTTCCTTTGTCCAAGGTGGCCGGACATTTGCGGCAGGAGTATCCTGACTCACTGGACGTTGATGTGACTGCCCACGGGATGCTGACGGAGCATGTCGGGACGGCTTCCTTACCACCTGTAGTTCTGACCAAGGAAGTAGCCATGGCTTTGTTGGATGCAGAGCCAGGGGACGAATTAAACCTGTCCGCCCATGAGTTCGAGAGCTTCAAGACTCTCAAGAAGACGCTCAAGCGGACGCCGCACAGGGCCATCGAGGACGCGGTCGGACAGCACTACCGGGAGATTCTGTTTCAGCGCTTTGCAGCCTACCGGCGTGGGGGAACGAATGCAATAGAACCTTATGCGCGAGAGGATAGCCCGGATTCCAAGCCTTCTTTGGAACTGCGCCAGGCAGCAAACGCAAACGCTATCCTGGCACGTTACTTTCCAGCCTTGCATAAGGCTTGGTTAGACTATCCGAAAGCATTGCCGCCAGGAGCGGTCGAGGCATTCCCCTGGGTAGAAAAAAGCGTGGAAGGCCATTCGGCGACTATCCTCAGACACCGCATCAATATTGATTGGAACGGCGGAGTCTTGGTGTTGACACGGGAAATCTATGCGCCACATTCCTTCAATTCCAGCCAATGGATAACCGGCTGTCTCCCGTATGGCGACGGCACGGTGGTTTTTCAGCAGGTGCGCAGCTACACCGACCAGGTAGCGGGAGTGGCCAGCGATGTCAAGCATATAGTGGGTAGAAAGTTGCTGAAAGACAAAATGCTCAAGTCTTTTGAGCGCCTTTGCGGTGTTTTAGGCCAATGCCATTGATTAACCTAGAAAATCAGTTGATCCACGAAAAACACAAAAAGCGCGAAAATATTCAAAGAGATATTAAGATGTAGATCAGTAAATGGCTCAATCAATACAACATACTGGTTTATTTCGCATTTTTCGTGAAACAATAGCCGTTTTTATGGGTAAGTGCTTGACGCCTATGGTTATTGCTGCGCAGGGCCGGCTTCTCCCAACCCCTGTTGAAACTCCACGAATTCCTCTTTCCAGGGCTCTTTGTTGTATCCCCAATCGCCCTCGGTCAACAGTTTCTCCCCCAGCGCGAATTCGGCTTTTGACTGGTTTAGAGAAGCTTCATCGCCTTCATCCCAGAGTGCCTGAGCATAAAACAGGTGGTTAAGCGGATGCCCTGGATGTTCCTTGACCGCCTTTTCCAGCAGTTCCAGCGCCTTGTCGCGGTCGCCGATGCCACTAGGCCAAGCCGGGGCTTTGAGATAAAGTGTCCCTAAAATTCGTAGCGGCCCGCCGTCATCAATGTCAGGGCTCAAGGCTACAGCCTGCTTCATCTCACCTTCCAGACGGCCAAGATTTCCCATGGCCTGCGTGGGGTGTTCGCGCACCGCCAAACCAAGGTTGGCCGCCAGGTAGTAATGTACCGCCCCGTCGCCGCTGCCCCCTTGCGCCAAGGCGGTTTCGGCGAAGCCCACGCCTTCGGCGGCCAGCTTCTCGCGTTTTTCCTGGTTGGTTTCGCGTTCGGCCAAGTGCAGACTTAGCCGACTGCCTAGTGCTGTGCGGCGTATAGTTGGATCCTGGCTGTCACGCAGGACAGTCAGTGCGCAGGCCAAGGTATGGGTGTCGCTCAAGGGGCCGAGTTGATTCTGTTCAGCGGCCAGCGTGGCGGCGGTCTGCTTGGGGCAGTTGGAAAGCTGGTCAGACTGGACATGGTCGCGCTGAAGTCCCGCGCAGCCGCCCAGGAATGCCAGTATCGAAAGGATAGGAAGAAGTCGCATTTTACTCAAAGTTTTATTTTCCCTCAGCCCACAGTTTGACCATGGGTTCGAACACAGCCGCGTCCACGGTAGCGAAGGATTCCACTCCGAACAGTTCGCATAGTTTTTTGCCCTCGGTGTCGGTACACATCCCCTCCAGTGCCTTGCCGAAGCGGGCGCGTTCTTCCGCAGTTGTGGCGGCGCTGTTGGCCACCACTCCCATCAGCGGGATTTCCTCGGATGTGAAGACTGCGTCAAGAGGTGTCTTCATCTGAAGCGAAGCGAGTCCGCCGAATTGTTGCTCATTCAAAATGACGGCATCCAGTTCGCCTTTGTCCAAAGAGCGCAACGCACGGATGGCCTGATTGGAGGTTTTTAGAACAAAGAAACTGGCGGGGTCGTATTTACCGGCAAAAACGATCTTGCCGATGAAGGAGGGTTCTTCCAATACCGTACCGCCTAGAGTTTTGCCTTTCAGCTCATCCAGGCTCTTATACTTGTCTTTCTGGGCCATCACCCGGTAACGCTCGCTGGTGCGGCCTTTAATCTTGGGCTGGACCACCGGCACCAGGTTGTGTTGGCTGCGCAATTCCAAATAGAGGCCCAGGGAGGTGATGGCGAACTTGGGATTTTTTTCGGCCATCTGTTTCCTGCATTCGTCCGATTTGGTGGTGAACAGGCTGTTGAAGCTGTTCTCCTGCCACTGGCCGACGCGCTCAACCACTCGCAGCATGGAACTCATCGCCCCGTTGGCGTCCTTGGCATTAACGGATCCGCCGGGGTAGCACACCACGATCATATCGGGGTTGGGCGCAGCGTTAATGGCGAAAGGAGTCAACAGACCGACAAGTATAATGAGGTAAGTTTTTCGCATTATGGTTTTCTCTTGTAATCAAATAACTGTCCGATGGCCGGGGCCACGACAAGGGTTGCAATCAGGCAGCACACCAGTCCGAGGGTGATGCTCATGCCCAGGGAGGACACGCCCCGGTAGCTGGCCAGGGTGATGGCGCCCAAGCCAGCCAACTCGGTACCAGCGGCCAGCCCGATTACCTTGCCGGCGGCCAGGCTGACTTGCAAGGGGGTAGTGGCCCTTTAATTCGCTCCAGCGATAGCTGAACCAGACGCCGTAATCCACCGCCAACGCAATCACCAGGGGCAAGGCGACGATGTTGGCGAAATTGTAGCGAATGCCGCCCAGGGCCATCAACCCCAGCATCCAGCCGCCGCCGATTAGCAAGGGCAGCGCCGCCAGCGCGAAGCCACGCACGCTGCGCGTCACCGCCATGATCCAGAGCAAGCACAGCACCAGGGCCAACTGCGTGCCGTAAATGAAACCGTCAACCACGGCCTTGGAAAACACCTGGTGCGTGGTCGGGAAGCCGGTCGCTTCCGGCGAGACGCTATACACATCTTTTATTAATGCATCGAGGTTGGCGGGATCGTACACGGTTTTTGCCGGGAAGGCGTAGACCGCGATGCTGCCGTCAGCGCCAAAGAAGCGGTCGCGCAGGGCGGGCGGCAACTGCTCCGGAGTGAGCGGCTGGGCCTGCCGCCAGGCGTCGATGACTTTGAGCCCGGCACCCGCTCCGGACAGCAATGCTCGCAAAAAGCTCTCGCTGCGCGCCCTGCCCTGTTCGCCGTCTGCGGCAAGTTTGGCCGAAATGTCCGAAAGCTGTCTGCGCACATTTTCCAAACTCTCGACCAGTTTGGAATGTCCTGCGGAGAATGCCTGCTCCTGGGCTTCGTCGATGATGGCGGTGCCGTTTTCCAGCACTTCCCGCAATAACTCGAATGATTTTGCGGACAAACCCGCCCGATCGAGTTCGGCGATCTGCCTGGCGTAATCTGTCCGGGCGAACGACTCGCCGATGCTTACGGCTTTGTGGAGGCGTTCGTCGGCGTCCTCTGGAAACAGGCTGGTAAGCGACTGCGCTTGGGCAATCGTCTTGAGTTTGCCTGCCTCGCTGGTGATACGCCGGGCCTCGGTCATGTCCCTGGCGGTGAAAATAATGACTTCGGACTGGTAGTCGCTCTCCGCCACCATGCGGCGTTGATAATAGGCCGCCTGGGAATCTTTGGGTAACATGCCCAGCAGGTCGTAGTCGAAAGGGATGCCGAGGCCTTTCACGCCGCCGAAAATGGCGCCGCCTATAGCCAGCGTAACGAGAGCTATCGCAACAGGTATGGGAAACCGTCCCCTCTCCCCCGGGGGAGAGGGGTGTCAACCGCAACAGTTGGCGGGATGTTTTTCAGCTTGGGTGGCAGCAAGGCGTAAAGCGCGGGCTGGACCATCCAGGTGCTGATCAGGATCATTAGCACGCCTTTGGCCGCCACCACGCCCAGTTCGGCGAAACCGGGGAAATCGACGGTGGCCAAGGCGCTGAAGATCAGCAGCGAGGCTCCGCCCGCCGTCAGCACCGCTATAAAGGAGGAACCAACGCCGGCTCCGATGGCTTCCACCAAGGGCTTGCCTGCACGGCGTTCCTCAGCGATGCGCGAGGAGGTGAAGATGCCGTAGTCCGCCCCCAGACCGAACAGGATGGCAATAAAGGCGGCGGTTATGATGGTCAGGTGGCCGACTGTGACCAGGGCCAGACCCAAACTCCACAGCACTCCCAGGCCCATAGGAACGAAAATCAGCACGGCCCAACGCACGCTGCGCACCACCAGCAGGATTAACGCGGCGATCAGGCCGGCGGCGGTGAATATCACCATGGTGATATCCTTGCGGATGTTGACGTATTCCTCGTACTCGATGGCCGGTAATCCGGTCAGGCCAACGGCGGGAGGAGTGTGTCCGGCAGTTTTGACTTGTTCAGCCAATGCCGCCGACACCTGCTTGACCTTGTCGACGAAGGGGCCAAGGTTCTCGAAATCCCCGGACGGGTTTTTCGGGTGAACAAACAAAAACAGCATCCGTCCGTCGTGCGAGGCAAAGTAGCCATCGGCCATGCCGCCCGCCCCATTTTTAGCCAGCAGCCGGTTCCAGTCCAGGCCGGCGGGCTCTGTTTCGGCGGACAGCCAGCGCTGCCACTCTTCCAGGAAAAACGCCGCCAAATTCAGGCTTGCTTCGGCTGTTTGCAGATCGGTGTCTGTTCCGCCCAGCGGCGGGTGATCTTTGCTCCAGCTTAACGCTTTGCGCAAGTTTTCTTCCATTCCGCCGCCGCCCATAATGGGCTGCTTCGCCATCGCAGCAAGTTTGTCCAGACCCTCGGCCGGCATCAGCAGGTAGGCGTGCTCCAGGAAAAACGCCATGTCGATACGGGAGGTCGCCTGACCGATCTCGGGCTCCGTCTGGAGTTTGGCAGCCAGATCGTTGGCAAAGGTTTCCAATTCGCTGCGGGGCGCGCCTTCCAATACCACCATCAGATCCGATGCGGCGCCGAAATTTGTCAAGAAATTGTTGAAGCGCTTCGCCACCGCCGTGTTCTCGGGAAGCAGCGCCTGACGCGAGGTGTAGATCGGGAGTTGGGCCGTCGCCCAACCGGCAATAATCGATAGCACCAAGGCTACGCCCAAGATCCACCATGGGTTTCGAGCGAAGCATTCGGCGAGCTTGGCAGCGCGTTGGGTTATTTTCATTGACGGGGGACTCTGTTAATCAATCCGCGCAAACAGCCTGTGCCGCCGATTCTCTCGCCAGATACTCCTCCCACTTGCGCGCGGTAAGCCGCTGGAACATCGGCACCACGGGATTGAGTTCGATAGGTGGTTCATCCCAATAGCTTTCGTAGGCCAGCATCTCAGCTTCCAGGGCGACGCCGTCTTCTTCGAGTATGGGTTTGAATACCAAAGGTTTGGCGATATTCAGCACCATTTGGGTCAGCCACTTCGGAGTTTTCATGGAAATTAGCGGAATCGTCAGGGCATCGAAA
This sequence comes from uncultured Gammaproteobacteria bacterium, assembly GCA_963849195.1. Taxonomy (GTDB): domain Bacteria; phylum Pseudomonadota; class Gammaproteobacteria; order Methylococcales; family Methylomonadaceae; genus Methylobacter_C. Next base: position 195,754 of record CAWKGQ010000004.1, on the reverse strand, counting down.
TAAAACAGGAAAAATACCCGGGTGGTCCGCTCATCGATGGGCAGCATAAACGACCAGTTCTTGATACTGTCGCCGGTATTGGTCCATTGATAGGGATATTCGTAGCACAGCTCGATGGAACGGGTATTGACCCGGTTGCGATCAACGAAAATTCCGGAAATCCGGCCGCCGGCCATATAGGCATCGTAAGTCAGATAAACCCTATTGTCATCGGCCTCGTGGTGGGTCAGTTTGGCATCGATGAAGGGTTTGTATTTGCGGTGCAGAAAGGCATGAGAGAAGTCGCAGATATTGTCCATCACCATGGAATGGTGGGTACCCCAAGTTAAGTCCGAGACAAAGTTGGCCCAGGGGTTATCCCCGTTAAGTTCGGGAATTTCCGGAATCTTGTGCTCGCTGACCAGACCGGGATCGCCGGGGAACAGCCAGATTAGACCATAGCGGACTTGCACAGGGTAAGTTTGCAGTTGTCTCTTGATGAGCGGTTTGCCAAAGCTGTCGTGGGAGTAATCCTCCAGACTGCCTTCCCTGTTGAAGGACCAGCCATGGTAGGCGCAACGCAGATTGCACTTATCCACCGCCCCATGGGTGAGCTTGAGTTGGCGGTGCGGACAACGGTTCCGCATGGCCGCGAGTTTACCGTCTTCGCCGCGGTACAGGGCAATGGAGGTGTTCCAGAAGGTCACCTCTTTCACCTGGCCTTTTTTTACCGCGCTGTCGTATTCCACCACGTACCAGCGATCCGGATCCATTCCGGCAGCGCGGGCCTTTTGCCGTGGATTCTTGGCTTTTGCAAAGGCGGGGGGCGGGGATTTCGTCTGCGCGTTGTTCATGTTTGGGGTTCCGGTTTGTAGTTAAGGTGGGATGAATTGCTTATTTGGCAGGGACGATCAGGCCCCGGCGCACAAAATCTTCGTAGGCTTCCTGTACCGCTTGGGACAATTGGGTGGGCTGGTAGCCCAATTCCTGTTTCGCCTTGTCGTGGTCAGCCCGGCGCCGCATCTGGAGCAAGCGCACCGCGCCCGGCGTGAAGCGCCTGGGTAAGTTGGGAAATGCCCGATACCAGGTCTTGTCGGCTACTTCGGCCAGAGCGGCCATCAGCAATGGCGGTAGTCGCAGCCGTGGCAACGGGCGGCCGGTGACTTCCCGGAACAGCGCCATCAGATCGTCCACGCTGGCATAGGCGGTGCTTAAAATGTACTTTTGCCCGGAACGTCCATGCTGCATGGCCAAAACATGGCCTTCGGCGATATCGCGGCTGGACACGAACTCGAAGCCTCCGGGAATGTAGGCGCGCAAAGAGCCGTGAGCGTAATCAATGAGTACGCGACCCATACGCGAAGGCACGTAATCGTGGGGGCCGATGATAGCACAGGAGGTGGCGACTACCACGTTGAGGCCATTGGCGTGGGCCTTGAGGCATTCATGTTCGGTGAGATGCTTGGTAAAGCCGTAGGGTAGATGGCGATCAAAGGGATAGAACGGCATATCCTCGTGACTGGAAAGATCCGGCTCATAGCCGGTGGCGCTCAGTGATCCCGAAACTACTACCTTGTCAATGCCATGGAGCTTGGCCGCCTGGAGGATATGGATTGTGCCGCGGACGTTGGTATCGAATATTTCACGCTTGTGCGCTGCGTTACCTTCGATGGTCGAAACCAAAGCAGCGCAATGGTAAACGCGGGCGCAGCCAAGCACGGCAGCGGATACCGCTTCGCCGTTGCGCAGGTCGGCGTACACACGCTCCACGTCGAGGCCGTCCAATGCCCCGTTATCACGTTCAGCGCGCATCATAACCCGCACTTGCTCGCCATCGTCGAGCAGACGGCGAACCAGGTTAGCACCAAGATGTCCGGTAGCCCCTGTAACCAGTGTGATACCTGTGCTCATGGCATTAATTCCAGGTGGTGACAACAAGGATGGAGTCGGTCGAGGAGTTCGGATGTCATGGTGCCCGCTTTAAAACTGTCTGGCAAAACATCATACGCATTTTGCACTGCGTTATTCTGATCATAGTAATTTGAATCATATTTCATGAGGTGTTTTATAGTAAGAGCTTTTCGAAAGCGATGATTTAGCTTATTCATCACTGTTTCAACCTCCTCATCGATCATGCTCTCAAAACGGCTATCTTTTGTAAAGCATTTAGCCTCTTACAATGCAAAATGAGTCTGACAAACGCTTAAATCTCGTTCATGATATGGGAATGAAGCCGATTATGAACATAACAACCTCGATACCATGGAAGCAAGTGAAACAGTTTTTAATCGGCATTAATGAGCTGGGTGAAAAGCAAATACTGGCGGTATTACCTGATCGAAAGAAAGATCAATTTAATTTGTAAAATAACCGACCCTACCCGTATAGGTTTGCTGATACTGCTGCTTAATTGCCTGCGCCAATTGATGCACCGCCATGGCATATTTATTACTGTTATTGTATTTCTTGATAACTTTAAAATTCGGATAAACACGCCAAAATTCATTACCTTCATAGGTACTCAGCTCAATAACAGCATTATCGTTAGCAGGGCTGGTACGTTTTGTTACCGGATTATGTAATTGCCAGCCGCTACGTGAAAAATAATGCGCCACACTACCAACAGCATCCTTAGGATGCCATAGGTCACGACGTCCATCGTTGTTGAAATCAACAGCTAACCGGCGAAAACTACTGGGCATAAATTGCCCATAGCCCATTGCGCCAGCCCAGGAACCTTGTGGTTGACGCGGATCAAAGCCTTCATCGCGAGTCATCAGCAAAAAATTCTCCAGTTCCGACTTAAAATAATTGGAGCGCCTGTAAGTATCGAATGACAAGGTGGTTAAGGCATCAAAGATACAGGTTTTGCCAAAATTTTTGCCAAAATAAGTTTCTACACCAATAATCCCTACAATATATTCGGGGTCAACGCCATAAGTGACACTGGCTTGTTGAATAGCATCCGCATTATTACGCCAGAATTCTACGCCATTGCTGATATGCGCATCGGTGAGAAATTTATTACGATAGCGCGTCCAACTACCCAGTCGCGGCTTTGATGGCCCGGCAGATGGGGCAGGACTTTCCAGGCGAATAACAGAATCCAGACGATTAGCGCGCGAAAACAAGCCATTCAAATAGGCTTCCGAAAAGCCATGTTTATGTACCATGTGCTGGATAAAATTTCGTACCTCTGACGAATTAGCGTATGTTCCAGTTAATGCGTACGCCCCATGACTGCTTGAATACGGCGTCCTCGCATAGCTGTCCGGATATTGTTGGATGGGCTGAGCCGCCGGATAGCGGACTGGCGGAGTTTTACTTTGTTGATTGGTTTTCTTCGGATATTCAACCTGATGAGGCACTGGCTCGCTGGCGCAGCCGGCAAGCAACACAGCCAAAGCTAACTTGAATAAGCGTTTATAAACTAAGTTTGCCATAAAATCCCCTCTTGTTTGTACTGTTATATAAGTGTTCACGCTTTCTTTTGCAAGACGGTGAAATTCTTTAATTTTTGATGCGTGGCTATTGCCACAGAATGTTTGTAGACCAAGTCTCATGTGCCATTAAATAAATTATTACTCTTTATCGATTAAATGGCTATACCTCATCGGCCATTCCGGAAAATAATGGCTATTTTATCGCAGATACATCGTTTTTTTTGCGTTTTACACAGCTTTTTAATTTTATGAATAAAGACAAGCACTGGCTGACAAATATTACCCGAAATCCTTCACCCAACTTTGATGAACGCCCTGACCCGACAGATATTTCATTGCTGGTAATTCACTGCATCAGTCTGCCGCCGGGCGAATTCGACAACCCATACATTGACCAGCTGTTTTGCAATTTGCTCAATCCCGATGATCATCCCTATTTTAAAGAAGTTCATCAACTCACTGTATCCGCCCATTTACTTATTAGACGAGACGGGAGTTGTGTGCAATATGTACCTTTTGACAAACGCGCCTGGCACGCGGGGCAATCAAGCTATCAAGGAAGAGACCGCTGTAATGATTTTTCTATAGGTATAGAACTTGAAGGCACTGAATCTGTAGCTTATACCGAGGAACAATACAGGCAACTCGAAACCGTAATTGACGCCTTGCTTAAAACTTATCCCAAGCTATCAAGACAACGAATAGTCGGACATAGTGATATTGCACCCGGACGAAAAACCGACCCGGGCGCATCGTTTGATTGGCAAAAAATCTGTAAAGCCAAGATTTATCGAGTCACTTAGCACTTTTTGAGAAAAAAGTGAACGTGCGAGGCACGGAATTGTTGTTGTGTTAAATTTTCAATTTTTTACATTTTCGGACAAACTCCCTGGATTAAGTGTCCTGAAGGGATTAACCATGTTTGATTACCAATACGCTCAAAAAACCCGGATAGGTTCTATTTATATCCCCGCTATCAGGTGTCTTCTCATTGCACTATTGAAGCTGTCAATCGCATTGCCGGTTGCCGCCTCTGAAACCCCTGAGGTAATGCTGGCAAATGTTTATCGCCAGCCTGAGGATGTTACGCAGTTCTGGGTAAGTGAAAAACTTGATGGTGTTCGAGCCAGGTGGGACGGCAGGCAACTTATCTCACGCGGCGGCAACATCTTTGTAGCGCCGGAATGGTTTGTCCGAAATTTCCCTGACAGACCCTTGGATGGTGAATTATGGATAGGGCGTGGTCGCTATGAAGACGTTGTTTCAGCCGTCCGGCAACAAAAACCCCATGACGGCTGGAAAAACGTCAAATTCATGGTGTTTGATCTGCCTGCTCATGGTGGACCTTTTACTGAGCGTGTTGAAGCCATGCGGCAATTGGCAAAAACACCCTACCTGGAGGTTATTGAGCAGTTTCGTCTGGATTCTAATAAAACATTGATGCAGAAACTTGATGACATTGCCGGGCAAGGCGGCGAGGGCTTGATGCTGCATCGGCAAAACGCGTTTTATCATAGTGGGCGCAGCGATGATTTGCTCAAAGTAAAACCCTTTGAAGATGCTGAAGCTGTCGTTATTGGCTATAAACCCGGCAAAGGCAAAAATACCGGATTGATGGGCGCTATAAAAGTCCGCATGGATAATAGCAAGGAATTTTACATAGGCACTGGTTTTACTCAGCTGCAAAGAAAAAACCCGCCGTTGGTCGGGAGCCTGGTGACTTATCGGTATCAGGGTTTTACTCAAGCCGGGATACCGCGCTTTGCAGTGTTTGTAAGGCAGAGGAATGAATAAATGGTTATACAAAGTCATTACTATCAAATTGGCATTATAGCTGTATACGTAGGGCGTGCTGCGCTCCTTGGATCGCACAGCACGCCCTACAGAAGATGTCCTTATGCAGGAAACGGCAGCGAGAGAAAAATGCTTTCTGGGCGACCTTATTAATACTTTATTTCGCATTTACTTTATCGGATGAAAACTGGAAAACTCCGGCTTTAGTGTTTTCATCAATATCTTCAAGAAATCAAAGAACAGCTGGTTTTTAGTTGGGGTTTTCAGCAGATTTTTCGATAATTCATTTCTGTCCTTTGACGCGTTTTGTAGAGAAACTTGGCTTTGACTATGCCTGAATCTGTTATAATTTCAAAATTATCAATATCTGCAAAAACCTTGACGGCAATCACTGCCGCTAGCACTGAAGCAATAACGCCTTAACCACCTCATCATCAGTTAAAACACAGTGGATTTAAAACATATCAGAAACTTCTCCATTATCGCGCATATTGACCATGGTAAATCAACACTCGCGGACCGTTTTATTCAAATCTGTGGCGGCTTAAGTGCCCGTGAAATGTCAGCGCAAGTACTCGATACCATGGATATTGAAAAAGAGCGCGGCATCACTATCAAAGCGCAAAGTGTTACGCTGGACTTTAAAGCCAAAGATGGCGAAACCTATCAGCTTAATTTTATTGATACCCCGGGGCATGTTGACTTTTCCTACGAAGTGTCCAGATCGTTAGCCGCTTGTGAAGGTGCGCTGCTGGTTGTTGATGCTGCGCAAGGCGTTGAGGCGCAAAGCGTGGCAAACTGCTATACGGCAATAGAACAGGGACTGGAAGTCGTGCCGGTGCTGAATAAAATTGATTTGCCTTCTGCCGAGCCCGAACGCGTAGTGGCTGAAATTGAAGAGGTTATCGGTATTCCGGCAGATGAGGCGCTAATGATTAGCGCTAAAACCGGTTTGGGTGTCCAGGATGTCCTGGAGCAACTGGTTATTAAAGTTCCTCCACCGCAAGGCAATATCGACGGCCCTTTGCAGGCATTGATTATTGATTCGTGGTTCGACAGTTATCTGGGCGTGGTGTCTTTGGTCAGAATTATGCATGGCAGTATTCGCAGAAAGCAGAAGATTACTATCATGTCCACAGGCAAATCGTTCATCGCTGAAACAGTCGGGGTTTTTACGCCCAAACGCCTCGAAAAAGAGATTTTGAATACCGGTGAAGTCGGTTATGTGGTTGCCGGTATTAAAGATATTTTCGGTGCGCCGGTAGGTGATACCATCACCTGGACAGATAAACCGGCTGAAGAACAGCTCACCGGATTTCAACGGGTTCAGCCTCGCGTTTTTGCCGGTTTATACCCGGTCAGTTCCGATAATTATGAGGATTTGCGTGAAGCGCTCAAGAAGTTAAACCTCAATGACGCTGCTTTGCAATTCGAGCCGGAAACATCCCAGGCTTTGGGTTTTGGTTTCCGCTGCGGTTTTCTGGGTATGTTGCACATGGAGATTGTGCAAGAGCGTCTGGAAAGGGAATATAACGTTGACTTGATTACCACAGCGCCCACGGTTATTTATGAAGTTATTACCCAAACTGACCAGGTTTTAATGGTGGACAACCCGGCTAAACTGCCGGAGGGCGGCACTGTCAAGGAAATCAGAGAGCCTATTATCCGGGCTAATATTCTTGTTCCTGAAACTTATCTGGGCGGCGTAATTACGCTTTGTATCGAAAAGCGTGGCGTACAGAAAGATATGCAGTACGTTGGCAGACAAGTGTCACTGCATTATGAAATGCCGCTAAGCGAAGTGGTGCTTGATTTCTTTGATCGCTTAAAATCAGTCAGCCGGGGTTTTGCATCGTTTGATTATGAGTTTTTGCGTTTTCAGGCAGCGGACTTGGTCAAGCTGGATGTCTTGATCAATGCCGAAAAGGTGGACGCCTTGTCGATTATTGTTCATCGGGATTTAAGCAATAATCGTGGGCGCGATCTGGTTGAAAAGATGAAAGATCTGATTCCACGACAAATGTACGAAGTCGCCATACAGGCTGCTATTGGTTCTAAAATTATCGCCCGATCTACCGTAAAAGCCCTGCGAAAAAATGTGATCGCCAAATGTTACGGCGGTGACATTAGTCGTAAGAAAAAATTATTGGAAAAACAAAAAGCCGGTAAAAAACGCATGAAACAGGTCGGCAATATCGAGATTCCTCAAGAGGCATTCCTGGCCGTTTTGCAGCTCAACAAAGAATAACTCAGACCTTTCAAACCCTTTATTCAACTGGGCAACCATAAGGGATTGCCCCTACACTTTAATAATTTATAAATTATGGACTTTGATTTTTCCTTTTTTCTTTTGCTTGCCACTGTCGTTACAGGTTTAATTTGGGGAGGATATTTATTATTCCTTAAATCAAAAGGCCTCATTTTTGATGAAAAAAATGAACCCGTATTTGTCGAGTATGCGCGTTCTTTTTTTCCGATTGTGTTGGTTGTGTTGCTGTTACGGTCATTTATAGCGGAGCCTTTTCGCATTCCTTCCGGGTCAATGATGCCTACTTTACTGGTGGGTGATTTTATCCTGGTAAATAAGTTTACTTACGGAATACGCCTGCCCGTTATCAATAAAAAAGTGATTGAACTAAATGAACCAAAGCGTGGCGATATTGCCGTTTTTCGGTATCCTAAAGAGCCATCTGTCGATTATATTAAACGTGTTATCGGCCTGCCTGGCGACAAAGTTGTTTATAGTAATAGAAAACTGACCATTAATGACGTCCCCGTTAAACAGGTTTCATTGGGGCGTTATCAAGGTGTTGGTCAGGGTGAAGATATGACCGGAGCTGAAGAGTTACTGGAAAATTTGACGGGTATCGAACACAGTATCCTGATCAGAAATGGCACGCCTTCGGTTGAATTTGTTTACGTCGTACCGAAAGGCCATTATTTTATGATGGGCGATAATCGTGATAACAGCAATGATAGCCGCTATTGGGGGCCGGTGCCTGAAGCAAACCTGGTTGGCAAGGCTTTCTTTATCTGGATGAACTGGGATTGGCAAAATAAAGGCATAGGTTTTGATCGTATCGGCACGATATTGAAATGATTTTAGAGCAGAAGAACACACAAGGTTATAGACGTTGAATTGCAACGTCCTTATTTTTGAACCTTTATGCACTGTCATGAATAATTTGGAGAATTGAATGAATGAATCACCTAAACGCCAACAAGGTTTAACTTTTATCTCTCTTGTTTTTGTTCTCGGCCTCATTGCTTTTTTTGTTTTATTGGGCCTTAAAATAGGTCCGATTTACCTTGACCACAACAAAGTAGTCAGCGCTCTGGATGAGATTAAAAAAACCACTGATATTCAAGAACAAAGCGAAGCCGAGATTAGAGACAGCCTGAGCAAACGGTTCAATATTAATTATGTTTATGATGTCGTTCAGGATGACATCACTGTCACCAAATATCAAGATTATCTGAAAGTGGCCATTGAGTATGAGGTTGTCAGGAAAATATTCGGTAACCTGAGTGTTTTAGTGGAATTTAATGATGTTATTGAGGTCGGTCAGAAGTGATAAAAAAGTCCGAGGTATTGTATAAAAAACTGGGATTGACATTCAATAATCCACAGCTTTTTGCCATGGCTTTAACTCATCGCAGCGCAAGCTCGAATAATAATGAGCGACTGGAGTTTTTGGGCGATTCAATCCTGGGATTCGTGATTGCCCAAAAACTGTATGACCTTTTCCCTGAGGCCTGTGAAGGCGTTTTAAGCCGGCTAAGAGCCAGTCTGGTCAATCAGAGTTCGCTGGCAGAGTTGGCCAGGAAGCATCAGTTGGGAGATTATTTGTTATTGGGTTCAGGGGAATTGAAAAGCGGTGGATTTCGCCGTGATTCCATTTTGTCGGATGCACTGGAAGCCATTATGGGTGCGTTGTTTAAAGATCAGGGAATAGAAGCTTGTCAACAATGGATAGAGCATTTATTTGCGGAAAAACTGAACAAATTGTCTTTGGATAACTGGCAAAAAGACCCCAAAACCCAATTGCAGGAATTGATGCAGTCAAAAAAACTGGATTTGCCCGAATATACATTAATAACCATGTCAGGGCTCGCGCACGAACAAATGTTTAAAGTTAAATGCAGTATTCCTTTAATAGAAGACACTTGTGTCGGCACAGGTATCTCCAGAAAAAGAGCCGAGCAGGCGGCGGCAGAACTTATGCTCGAATTATTGAATAAGGATAACGAATGAATTGCGGTTTCGTGGCGCTGATAGGGCGTCCCAATGTTGGTAAATCGACACTTATGAATCATTTGCTGAAGCAAAAAATCAGCATAACTTCACGTAAACCGCAAACAACACGGCATCGAATTCTGGGTATTAATACCACTGAAGCTGGACAAGCCATATACATGGATACGCCCGGTATGCACAACAGTGAAAAGCGAGCCTTGAATCGATATTTAAACCGGACAGCAGAAACTACACTGCTTGGTGTTGATGTCATTGTCTGGTTGATTGATGGTCTGTCGTGGCATGAATATGATGAAGTGATCTTTAAAAAACTGGAGCAAGCCGGTTTGCCGGTCATTCTCGCAGTCAACAAAGTCGACAAGGTGAAAGACAAGGATGCCATATTAACGTTTTTTTCCGAGGCCCAACATCGTTTTCCATTTGAACATTTAGTCCCTATATCGGCGCTAAAAAGAACCAATCTTGATCAACTTGAAAGTTTGATTATGGCGCTGTTACCGGCTAGTGATTTAATCTATCCCGAGGATCAGATTACTGACCGACCTGAGCGCTTTTTGGCGGCTGAAATTGTCAGGGAAAAACTGACTCGACGCTTGGGAGATGAATTGCCTTATGCGTTAACAGTCGAGATCGAACGCTATGAAGAACTTCCAGGCATCACTAAAATATATGCCATCATTTGGGTGGAGCGGCTAACACAAAAAAACATCGTGATTGGCAAGGACGGTGAAATGTTAAAAAAAGTCGGTACGGACGCGCGATTCGATATAGAAAAATTGATCGGCCAGAAAGTATACTTGCAGCTTTGGGTTAAAGTTAAAAAGGGCTGGTCGGATAATGAACGCGCCCTGCAAAGTCTGGGATTTAATGACGGATAGTGCCGTTTATTTGCAACCCGCCTTCATCCTGCAACAGCGCAAATTCAGGGAAACCAGTCTTATTATTGAGGTGTTGACCCGGGATTTTGGCAGAGTTCCCCTATTGGCGAAAGGAGTAAGAAAAGCCAGGTCTAAAACTGCGGGTCTGTTGCAGCCTTTTATCCCTTTAACACTATCCTATTTTGGCAAGACAGAGTTAAAGACACTGACTGGTGTTGAAATAACACAGCCATTCGTTCAGCTACAAGGACTCGCTCTTTATTGCGGCTTTTATGTTAATGAACTGGTGGGGTATTTTTTGCACCAATACGATCCTCACCCTGATATCTTTGCCTATTATGGCGAATGTTTATCCAGACTTTCGGATAGTTCAAAAATTGAAGCGGCACTGCGGATTTTTGAGCTTGATCTAATGGATGCCGTGGGTTATGGGTTGCAACTAGAATATGATTTCCACAATGAAAGACCGGTTCATCCATTAACCCTCTATCACTTTAATATTGAACAGGGGCCGATTGAAGCGCCGGATGGTCAATTCTCGGGCAAGACTTTACAAGCACTGAAATCAAGAGAATTCACCGATCCTCAGGCGCTAATCGAAGCGAAAATACTGATGAGAACAGCCATCGCTGTTTATTTACGCGGTAAGCCACTAAAAAGCCGAGCGGTCATTAATAAAATCATTAAACACTTGTAAAAATGAATAAAACACACATTTTGTTGGGCGTAAATATTGATCACATTGCCACCCTGCGGCAAGCCAGAGGCACGAATTATCCAGAACCTGTTCAGGCGGCGCTTGTTGCGGAACAGGCCGGGGCGGATGGCATTACGGCACATTTGCGGGAAGACCGCCGGCATATTCAGGACAGGGATATTTTCTTATTGAAAGACATGCTCCATACCCGGCTGAATATGGAAATGGCGGTGACTGATGAAATGGTTGATATAGCGTTGAAAGTACGGCCTTACGCGTGTTGCCTAGTGCCCGAAAAACGCGAGGAATTGACTACTGAGGGTGGTTTGGATGTTTCAGGCAACCTGAATCGGATGCAATGGGCTTGTGATAAATTAAGGGGAGCAGGTGTCGAGGTATCACTTTTTATTGATCCCGATGAAGCGCAGATTGATGCGGCGGTAAAAGCCGGAGCGCCCGTTATTGAACTGCACACGGGTTGTTATGCAACAGCTAAAAATCCGGCGCAACAAGCCGACGAACTGGCGCGTATCAGGCAGGCCGCGCATTATGCACACAGCTCGGGACTACAAGTCAACGCGGGGCATGGTTTGAATTTTTATAATGTTGAAGCGATATGTGCAATACCCGAAATTGTTGAGCTTAATATCGGCCATTCGATTATCGCTCAAGCCCTATTTTCGGGTTTGGCTCGGACGGTTAAAGATTTGAAGCAAATTATGAGACAGGCACGGTCGCAGGTTTTTTGATCCGCGCCGTGTGTGTTAATGCGTTGTAAACCCGTGTTTTTGCATCCGGTAAAGCAGGGTATCCCTGGAAAGACCCAGTAGTTTGGCAGATTTACTGCGATTACCTCTGGTACGACTGAGCGCTTGATAAATTAAGTCAGCTTCCAAGGAATCAAGTTTTATACCCTTTTCAGGCAAAGTAAAATCCACAGCTTTAGGCATACTGCTATGAGTCACAAATTCATGTGGGAGATTTTCCGGCTCAATAGTTCTCCCTGCTAATAAGATACTGAGTCTTTCGCACAAGTTACGCAATTCGCGAATATTACCAGGCCATGGGTAATCTTTCAGAACTTTCAATGCTTCTTTGCTGAATTTTGGCGTAGCTATTGAATGTGTCTCTGCCAACATAACCAGAAAATGCATAATGAGATGTTCTATGTCTTCAGTACGTTGTGCCAATGGGGGAAGCTCTAAAGGTACAACGTTGAGCCGGTAATATAAATCCTGCCTAAACTCACCCACTGCAATCTGTCTGTTCAGATCTGAGTTTGTCGCTGCGATAATGCGAACATCAACGTTATACGGTTTGATGTCGCCCACGGCAAGGCATTCTCCAGACTCCAGGAAGCGCAATAATTTTGCCTGAATTGAAATAGGCAATGAGTTTATTTCGTCGAGAAACAAAGTGCCGCCGTCAGCTGCCTGAAAAAGACCCTGGGTATTGGCGGTCGCACCTGTAAAAGAGCCTTTTCTATGACCAAACAACTCGGATTCAATCAGGCTTTCAGGCAATGCAGCACAATTCAGGGTAATAAAGACTTTGTCCGCGCGAGCGCTTTCTTTTTGAATAGCGTTAGCGAAAACTTCCTTGCCAGTACCTGTTTCTCCCTTAAGCAACACTGTGACATCGGTAGCCGCAACCATTCTGGCGCTACGAATTAAGGAATCCAATGCGGGAGATTGACCAATGATCGACTTAAAATGCCCCATAGTAGCCTCTTTAATGTATTGCTATGTGTTGTGTTGTAAACGCCATAGGATTAAGCCATGGCAGAGCGGCTAACAGTGCCAGAACTATCATAAACAAGCCAATAGCCTGTTTGAAACGCTGCATTCTGGATAACCTGGTTAATACGTGCGTCATTATACCTACTCCCATGACCGCCGGTAAAGTCCCTAATCCGAAAGCCAGCATGGTCAATGCGCTTTTACTGACATCACCCGCTGTTGCTGCCAGCGCTAAAGCGGCATACACCAAGCCGCATGGCAACCAGCCCCAAACCATGCCAAAAAGATAGGCTTGGGTGCGGCTTTTTACGGGAATAAGTTTCCGGCCATAGGGTTCGATTTTCTTCCATACATGTATACCGGCTTTTTCAATATAAGCAAATCGGGGAAACCAGCCGGCAATGTAAAGCCCAGCACTTGCCATGATAGCTGCTGAAAGTACTTGCAGTACTCTGTGTCCATGAGTTTCACCCAGGTGCATGGTCAATAGAGCCTCAATAATACCCGCCAAAGCGCCGGCTATCGTGTAACTGGTAATCCGGCCAACGTTATAATTGAATACAAAAGGTAATAGGCGTTTTTTATTGTTACGTATTTCCGGGCTAAGACTTAGGGTTAACGTTCCAATAATCGAGCCACACATGCCTATACAGTGCATACTGCTAAATAAGCCCATTATAAAAGCGACCAGGTAGGAGGAAGTAAAAGCAGGATCAAATGGCATAAATATTAGGCTCAAGGTTCAAGGTAAAATCCGGCAAGATGCAAGCGCGCCTACGTGGTACATCGAATGGCTTAATTACCTGAAAATTGTCCAAGAATCTGTGCCTGAATTTTTTCAGCCATCGCCTTGCGATTTTCAGCATCACGAATAGGTCGACCTACGACAATATAATCAGCGCCATTCTGGAAAGCCATTTCAACACTGACCACACGTTTTTGATCGTCATCTTCGCGATTATCAACAGGCCGGATGCCGGGCGTAATAACCAATAGTTTATGCCCGAGATGTTCCCTAAGCATTGATACTTCAAGCCCGGATGAAACAATGCCGTCGCAGCCGATTTGCAAAGCTCGTCTAGCGCGGGATAATACCAGCTCGCGAACATCGCATTTAAAGCCCAGATCGTCAAGATCACCGCGATCCAAACTGGTTAAGGCGGTAACCGCCAGCACTTTAAGATCACCTTTTTCTTTAGTCGCCGCTTCCATAATGGCATCGTTTCCATGGATAGTGGCAAGGTCAACGCCTTTATTGCTTAAGGCCTTGATGGCTCGACCAACGGTAGCCGGAACATCAAAAAACTTCAGATCAACAAACACTTTTTTATTGTGTTGCTTCAGCCATTCAATAAAACCAAAATAATCACCCGACATAAACAGTTCCATGCCGACCTTGTAAAAAATCACTGAATCACCGAGTTCCTCAACTAAAGCCTGCGCTTCAGGAATACCGGGGACGTCCAGCGCCATAATCAAGCGTTCACGGACAGGAATAGGTTTGGTTGATATGAAAGACATAGGCATAATATGAAAGGGTGAGATAAATCTTTGTATTTACGACTCTGGGCGGGTTACTCTGTTTTTAATCCCGCTTTATCCCAAGCCATTAGTCCGCCATCCATGTTATAAACCTTGGAAAACCCCGCCGACTTTAGTACCCCTAAAGCTTGCGCGGAACGCCTGCCGGATTTGCATTGGGTAATCACAGGGCTATTTTGGTATTGCTTAAGTTCTGGCAACCGTTCATTTAACTTTGCCAAGGGAATATGGATGGCCCCTGGAATGTGCTGTCCATTCCATTCACTATCTTCACGAACGTCGACAATAACCGCCTTGTGCCCTGTGTACATTGCGGCGGCTTCCTTGGGAGAGATTGATTCGATTTCGCTCGTATCCGCCTTGGCCACAGCGCCTCCCATTAATAAAATCATAAAACCTAACCGGCAATATTTTGAAAATATACGCATACAATAGCTCCTGTAATAATGGGCAGAACCCTGTTTGCAGAAAATGATATTATCAGAAGCCCTTACAATTCGGGTTTTATGACATTCACAAATCCGCATCCATGGCTTAATGTGGTATATGTTACCGGAACTTGTTTTAACAGTGAATGTTAATAACTAGTAAATCGACAATACACTTCACTTATGAACTCAACACTAATTCAAATGAGCTTGTTAATGGCTTGCGGAGTAGGTTGGCGAATGCTAAAGCCCGCAGGGCTAACAGCAGAGCAAACCCGGCTGGTGTTGACTACTTTTGTCTATTACTTGCTATTGCCGGCCATGGTTTTGGAGGTGTTATGGACGGCGAATATAGGCTTGCAATCTTTTCAATACACCATGCTCGGTGTTGTCTGCATTGTATTTGCCATGCTCTGTACCTGGATAATCGGCATACTTTTTAAATTTGAAGATAAACGCCTGGGGGCGATAATACTGGCTGCGGTGCCTAATGTCACTTATCTGGGCTTGCCCGTTTTAGAACAGACTTTTGGTAGCTGGGCGCGGTCTGTCGTTATCCAGATAGATCTGTTTGCTGCTGCGCCGTTAGTGTTTACTTTAGGGATCATGATAGCGCGGCATTACGGTGAAGATACAACTTCAAAGCCGAAATCAGCGCTGTTATTTCTTAATGCACCGCCATTTTGGGCAGCGGCGATTGCGGTAATTTTAAATCTTAACGGGCTTGTCGCTCCGATATGGTTTGCCGGCGTGTTACAAAAACTATCCGCAGCTGTCGTGCCGTTGATGCTGGTTTCCTTGGGGCTGGCATTGAACTGGAAAGCAGTCACTGTCCGAAATATACCGTATGTGATGCCCGTTATTCTGATAAAAATGCTATTAATGCCTTTATTCGCAATCGTTCTGGTGGATTATTTACCTATGGAAGGCAAGTATAAAGCAGCAGCCGTGCTGGATCTGGCGATGCCGAGCATGGTTCTGGGTGTGGTTTTTTGTGATCGCTATCGGCTGGATAGTGCGCTTTATGCCATGACAGTCACCGTAACTACAGCATTAAGTTTAATTACCTTGCCATTTTGGCATGGCGTACTGATTAATGAGTTTTTAAAATGAATCCAACATTGGAAATCTTCTCGCAAGGCGAAGAAATTGTAACGGGACAAATCACCGATACCAACGCCGCATGGCTATCACAACAAGCTGTTGCTTGCGGCTTTACCGTAACACGGCATACCGCCGTAGGGGATAAACTGGATGATCTCATCGTATTACTACAGGATATTGCACAACGAGCCGATTGTTGTATCTGTACCGGCGGTCTAGGACCTACCAGTGATGATTTGACTGCCGAAGCCGTTGCCAAAGCCTTTGATTTGCCGCTGGCGTTTGATGATATCGCCTTTGCACAAATCAGTCGTTTTTTTGCTAACAGAAACAGAACGATGCCCGAATCAAACCGCAAACAGGCAATGCTGCCTCAAGGTGCCAAACGCATAGATAACGATTGGGGAACCGCGCCGGGATTTTCACTAAAATTCGGACGTTGCTGGTTTGCTTTTTTGCCCGGTGTGCCGATGGAAATGAAGAATTTATTTCAGGAACGTATCCTGCCCACACTGTCTAGCCGTTTTTTATTACAACCCTGCCAATTAATCACTATCAAAACCCTGGGGTTAGGAGAATCCGCCATTCAGGAATTTATAAAATCAATTGAAATACCCGCGCGGGTGCAGGTGGGTTTTCGCGCAGGGACTGACGAAGTGCAAACCAAGTTATTGTTTCCATTTGGTTACCCGGATACGACAATAACAACATTAGTCGCCAGGTTTGCCGAACAATTGGGCGACTATGTCTTTGCTATTGATGGCCTGGGCGAAATAACAGGCGACCTGGTTTTTGAAATAGACAAGTTGATGACTAGTGGAAAGCATACTTTGGCTGTAATGGAAACCGCCAGCCAAGGCCTGCTGGCAGCCAAGTGTGTAGGCTCACCATGGTTGCTAAGTGCAATATACCAACAATCCACAACCCGATTAGGGCAAAATCTGGCTGCGGAAGCCAATACGGAAAACTTAATGACAACAGCAAAAGCAATCGCAATCGATATGCAAAAAACGAGTGGAGCTGATTTTGTTCTCATTCAGCTTTATGGGGGCGACGATATGCAATTTCACGATAAAGACAAGCCTATTGTCCTCTATAACGCACTGCTAACTGGAGATGACTTTCATCAATCCACGCATTCAGTTGCCGGCCCCATCAAACGTAAGCAAAATCAGGCAGCGCTATTGGCGCTGGATTTATTGCGGCGTTATTTGCAACATAAGAAAACATGATTAGCAAGGTTCCTCAGCCAATACGCAACACTTATAGACAACGTCGTTCCGGCAGATTGCCGGAATCCAGGTGCCATGGATGGCAAGGATTACAAGCACATCCATGGTGTCCTGAATGTCGGCACAAATCTGTCTGGAACAGATTTGCATGAACCCGAAGGGCATAAGGCAGGATAGCCTGATGTGAATCCCTGCCGACATGACGGCTTATTAGACAAATGCCACATATTAAAGATGTTAAGTTGGCTCGTATGGGCTGAGGTCCACCTGCTCGCACACGCTTGTTTTGTCATTTCAATTCGATCTTCACATTCTCAATCTTACCATCGAACTTGAACGGACGGCGATTAAAGTAATCCAGGGAAACCGGCGACCCCAAATCGGTGCCGACATCGAATGTTTCGCTGGCCGTAAAGGCGGCAGGCACCGTGCGTTGCACCTTCGTTCGAGCAACTTCCTCGCCGTCGGCGATAAGCACTACCTCGGCCGGTGCGCCGGGCTTGGCAATCGTGGTATCCACCTCAATCCGGTGCTTGCCGGCGGCGAGTTTGCCCTTGGAGCGAGCGATGGTGCGTTCAATGATCATCATGTTGTACTCGTAAACCAGATCGCCCTTGTCCATGTATAGCGTGAGGCCGCCGGAAGCGCCACCCAGCGCATAGAGCACTCCGGTGGCGTTCTCGCCTAGCTCGGCATCGATGGTCACATGATTGCTCTCGCGACCCAGGCCTGGCGCAGTGAACTCGGGCATGCGCGTCGTGGATGAGTCAAACTGCCAGTTTGTGTAAGGCGTCTTGATGCGGTCCTCGGGATGGATGCGCAGCCAGATACCGGCGCCGATCGGGAACACCTTGTTCGCCTTCGCTTCCTTCAGGAATTGTCCCTTCATCGCTTCGAGCCGCTTGGGCTCCTTCGCCGCAAGGTTGTCTGCCTGCGAAAAGTCTGAATTGATGTTATAGAGTTCCCAGACATCCTTGCCCGAATCCCAGGTAGCCAGTCCCGGACTCACCGTAAGCCACGGCGTCAGCGGGCCGAAGGTACCGGCAAACCAATCGTCCTGATAGATGCCACGACTGCCGTTGTTGTCGAAGTACTGGGTGTGCTTATGGTCGGGTGCCTTGGCGTCGGCGAAGCTGTAAGCCATACTCACTCCGTCAATCGGATCCTGCTTGAAGCCGTCCACCACCTTGGGCGGCTTGATATCGAGAATGTCATAAATGGTAGGTGCGATGTCGTTGACGTGATGGAACTGCGGGCGTGGTGTCTTGTCCGGCTTTATAGTTGCGGGCCAGGAGATCGCCAGCGGATTGCGCGTGCCGCCGAAATGCGAGGCGATGAGCTTGGTATACCGGAACGGCGTGTCACCGGCCCATGCCCAACCGGCATGATACATATTGTCGACCTTAGGTCCACCAAGCGCATCCAACCCACCGATCTTGTTCAGCGCTTCAAGCTGCTGCGGGATGGTGTTGGGAATCTGGTTCTGCGCCAGCAGTTCGCTGATACTGCCGTTCTGGCCTTCGGCGCTGGAACCGTTATCTCCGAAAATGTAGATCACAATCGTGTTATCACGGATGCCAAGACGGTCCAGTTCGTCGATCACCTTGCCGGCCTGGGTATCGACATGTTCCACGAAGCCTGCAAACACCTCCATCAAACGCCGTTGAAACGGCCGCTCTGACTCGGAAATGCTGTCCCATCCCGCCATGCTTTCGGCGCGCGGCGTGAGCTTCGTACTCGCCGGTATCCAGCCCAACTCCTGCTGGCGTTTGAAGGTACGCTCACGCAAAGCATCCCAACCGTCGTCAAACCGGCCTTTGTACTTGTCGGCCCATTCCTTGAAGATATGGTGTGGCCCATGTCCTGCACCGGGAGCCCAGTACATGAGAAACGGCTTGTCAGGCGCGAATGCGCGATGCTTGCGCATCCAGGTGATGGCCTTGTCCGCCATGTCTTCGCTCAGATGGTACTTCTCATCATGCGGGGGCTCAATGGTGTTGAAGTTCTCGACCAGACGCGGCTCCCATTGCGAAGTCTCGCCGGCCAGGAAACCGTAGAAGTAATCGAAGCCGATACCCTCACCGGTCGGCCAAAGCGTGAACGGTCCCATCGCCGTAGTCTCGGTTGCCGGCGTGTTGTGCCATTTGCCGAAGGCGGCAGTCTTGTAGCCATAGGCGCCAAGTACCTTCGGTAACGTCGCGGATGTCCTGGGAATCACTCCGGTATAACCGTCCCAGTCCACCGCGCGTTCCGCGATGGTCCCGGAACCGACACGCTGATGGTTGCGGCCCGTCAACAGCGCGGCCCGGGTCGGTGAGCAGATCGCCGTCGTATGGAAAGCGTTGTAGCTGATACCCTCATTTGCAATGCGTGAGAGCGTAGGGGTGTGGATGGGCCCGCCGTAGGTGTCAGCCAGACCAAAGCCGACGTCATCCAACAGGATGATGAGAATGTTGGGCGCATTCTTCGGCAAGTGGTTTTGCTCTACCCGCCGCTGATGCTTGGAATCCTGCAATCTCGGCGCTGCCACGCTTGCCGACGGCGTCGGCTGGAACGGCAGCACTGAGCCGTCGGCAGGTAGGGGTGCAGCGTTTGTTGTCGCGATATTCAACACGCTTATAAAAGCACCGGTGAGGGCATACTTCAAGTTCATTTGATTACTCCGTTCATGGGTCATAAATGATTATTTTTATTGCCTTGTACCTTGACGACCGAGGCTTCTACATGCCCTTTCTGCGGGCCTTCATCCAGAATGTAGGGCGTGCTGTGCGGGCCTTGAGAACTATGGAGCGCGCAGCACGCCCTACACAGATTCTCCTTACAATGGAACAACAATTAGCCCATTTGGAGAAAAGCGGAAGAAGGTATTGTCGTCATGATGTTATCCTGAATTCCGCACTGCTCCATACAGGCTACTATTTGCTAACTTACCGATAGCCAGCCGTGCTTTATTTCTTGGGCAAATTCGGCTTCAGATGCGGCACGCCGCCATCATCGATGTCGAAGTCCGGGTCGAACAGCGTCTTGCCCTGCGCACCGAGATAGTCCGGTTGCGCTTTCAACCATTCGCTCATTTTTTGCTCCTTGGCATAGGCGATCAGGCGGCTTTCCAGGTCACGGACGACCTCCGGATTTTGCGCGGCAACATCGGTTTTCTCGCCGGGATCGGCGCTTAGGTCGAACAGCTCGGTTTTGCCCGGCAATAGCGCGATTTTCACCAGTTTCCACTTGCCCCTGATGATCGAACCGCGGAATGCCTCGACATTCACCAGGATGTCGTCATGCGGTGTGGGTTTACCTTCGGCAACCGTTGCCCAGATGTCCTTGCCGTCAAGCGGTTTGTTGGCCGGATTCGGCTTGGCGCCTGCCAGTGCAAGCGCGGTAGGCATGATGTCCACCATGTGCAGCGGCTCGTTCACAACGCCTGGTTTGAGCTTGGCAGGCCAGTTGAAGATAGTCGGCACACGGACGCCGCCTTCAAACAGACTGCCCTTGCCGCCGCGCAGGTCACCGTTGCTTGCCGGTAACGACCCTTCGTTGACGCCGCTGGCGGAGCGCTCCTCTTTGGAATGGGCGCCGCTGGCAACGACTGCATTGCGGGGGCCGCCATTGTCGCTGGAAAAGACAATCAGCGTATTTTCGCGCAGACCCTTCTTTTCGAGCTCGGCGACGATGCGTCCCACCTGTTCGTCAAGCGATGTGATCATTGCGGCATAAGTGCGGCGGGTTGGGTCTTTGATGGTAGTCGCGTAACTCTCAATGCCTGCTTTCGGCGCCTGGTAAGGCGCGTGGGGTGCGAGCGAAGCGAAGTAGAGGAAAAACGGCTTGCCCTTCTCCTGCTTATCGATCATCTTGACCGCCTCGTCGCCGATCAAGTCCAGGTAATACCCCTTCTCGGTGATGAATTTGCCATCGCGCTGCCAATCGGTTACGCCGCTACGCTGGTGCGTGAAGTAGTCGACTTCGCCGACGGTATTGCCGTAGAAGTGATCGAAACCGCGGTTCTGAGGCCAGAATTTCTTGTCGGCATGGCCCAAATGCCACTTACCGACCATTGATGTACTATAGCCTGCTTCTTTCAGCGCTTGCGGCAGTGTCCGCTCGTCGGTCGGCAAGCCGTAGCTATGGTTCGGGAAAATCACCAGCGTCTGCAAACCGTAGCGCATCGGATAGCGGCCCGTCATCAACGCCGCGCGGGCCGGTGTGCAGACCGGCATACCGTGAAAAGATTCGAGCTGAACGCCGCCCTTGGCGAGCGCGTCGATGTTCGGTGTCCGGATGTCGCTGCCGCGATAGCCGAGATCGGCGTTGCCGAGATCGTCGGCCAGGATGACGATGATGTTCGGCTGGCTGTTTTCGGCGGCAACGGTCGGCGCCCCGGCGAGGATGCCCAGGCATAACAGGGACAGGAATTTCATTGTTTGGATTGCTTTCATTTTTGACTCGATTAACTTGTGTTCTGATTAGACAGTGGCGTAGAGGCGGGCCTTGTACCTGCCCTCAGGGCAACCACAAGGGATTGCCCCTACGGTCATTGGCGTCCATACCAATATGACAGCGCTGGCTGAGATTCCTTACTAATCAGAACTTGTGTTGAAATTGGTACATGGCGAACCACGACTCTATGGCATACAGAAGCGCCGGCATTATCGGCACCTAAACTCCAAGCCTTATTTCACAACCGCCTTAACAGCACCCTTGGTAAGGTCGGCAGTTTTGCCAGAGGGCACCTTGCCCTCGATTCCGGTTGCTTTCTTGGCGGTATCCTTCGCTGCTTCAGCAGGCGAGCACCGGCCGCCAACACCTACGGTCGCTTTGGCGGCCGCGCTTTTGGCGGCTTTCTCGGCGGTACAGTCAGGATTGAGTACCCCTGCTGAGCTGAGCGGGATATACAGTATTGCGGCGAGAATTATCATTGTATTCAGGATTGATTTTTTTGCGTTTGTTTTCATGCTTGCTTCTCCAGCGATGTTTTTGTGGTTATTTATTTTGATTATTGTTGGGTACCAGGATGATGCGCGTTTTTATTCAGCCGTTGAATTATTGTACAACTTCTTCTTGGATAAGCTGACTGGCGACTCTTTTTCTCCAGCGGACATAAGGGATGCTCACAAGTGCTGAAGCGAACAGATAAGTCGCTATCAATGCAAAAGTTCCAGGCCCTTTTATGTCAGCCGCCAGCACCAAAGCCAGGCCGATATGTCGAGTCGCACAAGAGACTGCCAGCGAGGTGCGTTGCGCTTCGTCTGGTCCTCCAAGCCAGTGTCCCGTCGCTAACGCGACGAGTGTGAGTCCAGCAAAGGCAAGTATGGATGGTAAGCCAGTTTCCATGATTTTACCGAAACTGGAAACAATGATGATGGCAGCGCCGATGAGAAGGACTATGCCAGCATAGCGCATAATAGGATCACCCAGTTTCTCAGCCCAGTCGGGAGAAAATTTGCGAAACAACATACCTGCCGCAAGCGGCAGCAAAAATGTCTTTAGGATGGTCATAGCGAGTCGCATGACATCAACGGCAGTGTCGGCTGGAAGCAAAGGTTGCAACATCAAGCACATCAGCCTGATACGTTAGGACAATCCGGATATTCAATCAATTTTTCCCAGATAATGTCTTATTGTTTTTTCCGTATTTAAAATAATGTTAAGCTGAAACTTCTTTACCTGTCTATTTTAATTATGGAGCAAACAAGTGCATAACGAATCTATCAAGAAAAAAATGACATCCGGCTTATGGCTGGTTCCTGTGATGGGGGCTCTCCTGACCGGCTGTGCGACAAAACCCCCAAGCGCCCCACCTTTGACTGATGAGGCCGCCGCCTTTGTTTCCGATGGCAGAGCGGAAATGAGGGAAGACAAAGTAGTCTTCATCAATGAGTCTATGAATTTGAATTCATCTGACCCGAATTACGATGCTTTCTGGCATGAATATTATCAGTATGAAGCAGAACTGAAGAAAATAAATGACTCGAGGATTCAGCTAATTCGCGATTACAAGTTTAACTACGACAAAATGGATGACAATATCGCTAATAATCTTGCCGAACGTGCGTTGACAATTCATAAAAAGAGGCTTGAATTGCTCGCGAAATATTATGAAAAGATAAAAAAAGCCACTTCCGCTGTAATTGCAGCAAGGTTCCTGCAAGTTGAGTATGAGATCAGTTTGCTATTAGATGTTGAAATAGCATCTAAAATGCCGCTGCTGCCTGAGAAACAATAAGTAAAACCCAATTAAGAGCTAAATTTGAGGATGTGAAGACAAAGAGCTATATTATTTTTTCTTTCCCCTCGCCCAACCCTCTCCCTTTGGAGAGGGCTTTACACTGCTTAAGCTTACAGCATTGATCTCGGCTTCCCGCCCCGCTTTTGTTACACTTCCTGTACGCCTTCGTCGAATCAATATACCTTCATGATTCCAGCCATGACCTGATAGTCGTAGGGAGTAGGACTCGTCACAGGCACCTCTACAGCGCCAAGCAGGTACCAGTTCTGGCCCATGTGGGTGCGGAAACCGGGCGTCATTGAGACAAAGGTATTACTGCTCGTACCGCGATTGTCTATCGGCTGGCTAACGTTGGTCGAAACATACCAGACCATATCACCCACCGGTGTGAAATCATGCGGAGTGAAGTAATAACCCACCGCCAGGTTGGCATCGAATGTTGAGCGCGCGCCAGACCGGGTAATATCACCACTGTACGGAACTGAGAAGCCTGCGCCACCCCGTACTACGAGGCCCTTCCATGAGTTGGCCCAAAAATTATATTGCGGTCCTATGGAAGCCACATGGTTACCGTTGAAGACGTCTCCGGTGGGGGTACGAAAGTTCAGGTTGAAAGTTTGCGTCACATTCTTGGATTCGGAAAGAATGATGCGGGGTGTAATAACAAAGTCACCGAAATTCGTCTCGCTATGAGAGGCTCCAGGGGTTGAGGTCATTATGGGAATATTGGTTTGAATTTCCATGCGCTGGTTCAACGGCGTATAGCTTATGAGGTTGTTGTTATACCCGTCGCCGCCATTAATGCCGTGTTGCCAACCGAAGGTGGCAATACTCAGCCGGTAGAAGACACCATCATAGGCGTTTAGCCAACCCTGACGCGGCGCGCCGCCACCGCCATTCGGCGGACTGGACCAAGGCTTGTCCCAGCCTTTACTAAACAGGTTACTGTAGGAAAGATCTTGCCATCTTGCCGCGGCTTCGTCGGAGTAGACGTCACCAGTCACCGATTCGATAACTGCCTCTGTAAAGGTGTAGTCTTTCTCTGCTTGAGCCGACGCCACCTGTTCTTCAACCCTGTCTTGCGCACTAATTTCCCCGCTGGCTGAGACCAGCGTAACGCCAAGGCAGACGGCCGACAAAATACGGCTATGTTTCATTTTTGAAATTTGTTTTTTTATCATGATTTTCCCCAAAACAATTAAAAAACGGTGCCCGGCAAACCCAGACAAGTTTATAAATTTTCAGATTTTTTGGCGTTGCAAACTCCAGGGTTACTTAGAAAGTTTCTTGATAACTTAAGGATTGATTGTTGCCATTTAGTCGCATGATCTTTTTATGCGAGACAGAGCTGAATTTAAAATTCAATAATCAATGGGTTATATTAATCGACAAACATGCTTTTAATGTTAGTCAATCATAAGCTATCCTGATTAGTAAGATGCTTCAGCCAGGCCCGAACATTAAATCAATAGATGGCGTATACTGAAATTTACTCCATTAAAGAGGGTCGTATCATGTCGATGAATCGCATTCAGTTCCAAGCGGGCTTATCAATGCCTGAGTTTCTCAAACAATTCAGTACGGAAGCACAATGTGAGGCCGAGTTAGAGCAAGCACGGTGGCCTCAAGGCTTTGTTTGTCCCTGTTGTGCGCACACGGGCCATAGTGTGTTTAAAGTCGGATCGCACAAAACGTTTCAGTGTCAGGATTGTCGACATCAAACTTCGCTTATAGCAGGAACTCTCTTTCAAAGCACCAAGTTGCCGCTGACGGTTTGGTTTCTGGCGATCTATCTCATCAGTCAAGCCAAGACGGGCTTGTCTGCGCTAGCTCTGAAGCGGTATCTGGGGGTCAGTTATCCCACTGCATGGCTAATTCAGCACAAGCTAATGGAAGCCATGTCTGAGCGCGAAACGAAATATACCCTCGGCGGCCAAGTCCAAGTTGATGACGCCTATTTCGGTGGTGAACTCAGTGGTGGTAAAGCCGGGCGGGGTTCTGAAAACAAGGTGCCTTTTGTTGCGGCACTGTCGCTCGATGATGAAGGGCATCCCTTACGCATCAAGCTAACACCGGTCTCCGGTTTTACCAGCAAGGCCATTGCCGATTGGGCTAAAGCCCATCTTACTCCAGGTTGCGCAGTGCTTTCTGATGGCTTGGCTTGTTTCGCGGCGGTGATCGAGGCGGGTTGCCAACACCAAGCTATCATAGTCGGCGGCCGCAAACCTAAAGACGTGCCAGAATTCCTTTGGGTCAACACGATATTGGGCAATCTAAAGACCAGTCTGGGTGGCGCTTATCATGCTTTTGACTTCGCAAAATACGCCGCGCGTTATCTGGCGGCGTTTGCCTATCGATTCAACCGTCGCTTTCAGCTCGATACGCTTCCGAAACGTCTTCTCGTGGCCGCCATCGCCATCGGGCCCCGCTCAGATGCATGGCTTCGGTCAGCTGAATCATCTTGCTAATCAGGTAAGCTATTGAATATTTTGGTGTGGTCTTTTTCAGTTCTGTGTTGGATTCTAACCAATCGCCGGGGATTATCAAATTGTTTTTTCTAAAAACCAACAATAATTAGCTTTTTTACAACAATAATGATCGATTGGTTCGT
Source organism: uncultured Gammaproteobacteria bacterium (assembly GCA_963849195.1). Lineage (GTDB taxonomy): Bacteria > Pseudomonadota > Gammaproteobacteria > Methylococcales > Methylomonadaceae > Methylobacter_C. The sequence goes on along the minus strand of CAWKGQ010000004.1, from coordinate 169,823 downwards.
TCGTTGGGTTGAGCTACATCCTATGCTAATGAACTCGAAAAAAAACCATCTGATTGAGGAAGGCCGGCAAATTTTTCCCAACAGGTAGCGTGTTTCCGGACAATACCCCCCAGTGAAATACTAATTGACATAGATCTTGGAATCCAGCCAAAACCAGAAGCCTTTGGGCAGGTGATAAAGTGCTTCTGGGCGAATCAAGGACTCGCTGATCTTCTCCTGTTCGCTGTTGTTGCCACCGAATGAGGCGGCAACTCGTAGCCGACCGAGAGCATCCATTGCCGGGAAGGCTTCCAGACCATGTAAGTAGCGGGAATAATCTGATCCTAGCCCGAACCCAACACCACGTTGCTGACGGCATCGAAAATGAAGTTGGTGCCCAGGATCCAGGACAGATTCTCGCTCAATTCCAGCTTGCCGCGTCCTCCCAGGAGCAGATCGCCCATGCCGAAATGGCTACCAAGTTCTTCACTGCTGCCATCGGCCAGGAGCACATCGAGCCGGAAAACCATGCTTTCGGTAGGTGCGTAATCGCCACGCAAGTAAGTCTGGTTCAGGTGCCCGTCATTAGATAGCCCCAGGTATTCATTGCGAATTTCGAGACGACTGATGATTTCGCTGGGATCGGAGCCTTTGACCGTCCAGTCTTCCTCCTGCCCCGCTTCCGAATTCACGGCAATAGCCAAAGACAAAACCTCAAACTAAGACGGCTGAACAAGCGTTTCTGGCAAATTGATGTTTCATATTGTTATCCTTTCATATACTTATAATTTAATCGCGTGAAATTTAGCGTAGCAATGTTACTCTTAACTTAAAGGATCTCACACCCCTAAACCGATTTACCATCCACACCCTCTTCAGCAGGCGCTTCAAACCACTGCTCCTTTGGCACCCAGACTTTTTCTAACGGTTCATTTACGTAATGAGGCGACATGATCTGTACTCCGAATTCGTTAAACACATCCTGGATATTGGCATGTAGCGCCGTCAGCGTGATTCGGCGAATTTCGGGACGATCTACCTGCACGCATAGCAGGTACTCAATATAGAAATCAGAAAGCGCATACTGGGATACAAATGGTTTGGGTGTGGAACGAAGTCCGGGGGTGCTCTCGGCAGCTCGCATCAGCATGGCATGAACCTGTCGCCAAGGCGTGTTGTAACCGATTGTCACTGTTGTGTGCATGACCAAACCCTTGCCTTCAACCAGCCGGGATGAGTTTACGGTTGTAGAAGTACCGATCAAGGAATTGGGCACATTAACTTCTTCACCTTTGGATGTCTTTATCTTGGTCGAAAAAATACCCACTGCGGTAACCAATCCTTCGATTTCGCCTACTTTTACATACTCACCTTCGCGCAAAACCCGGGAATAAATCATGATCAAGCCGCTAGCTGCCTGACCTATAACACCGGCGCCTCCGATTGAAAGCATAATACCGGCTAACACACTTAAACCCTTGAATGCCTCGGTATTACTGCCCGGAAAATAGGGGTAGGCCATGGCAATGGCAAATAACCAAAGTAACGTCTGAGTAAGTTTACGGGTCGGCCTGGCAGTATCCTCCGTCATCCACGAGACTGCGACCTCCCCCGACTCAATTCTGGCAAAGAATGCTTTTAACATCCGCGACGTAAAGCGAGTGAGTAAGACAATCAGGAACACAACCAGAAGATTAGGCAGAGCCCCCACGATGGCTGACAGTATTCCCCCAACGGTATCCATCAGGTAGCTGTGCAGTTTCTCACCCCAGGGCCGAGTATAGGGAAAATGGCGTAAACTAAAAGTCGCCCACTGGTAGCCCACCATGATCAGCAACGTCCATTTGGCAAGACGAACCAGAAAAATAAGAGTATGAATTGCCTGCTGGGGTTTAATGGCTACCGCCAGTTTGGCTTCGTAGCTAGTCATCCAGCTTAACAAGCGGCTGGTTGTCCATCTCTCCACCCAATTGATGAGCCTGCAAGCCAGGTAAAAAAACACCGTGGCGAGTGCGGCAAATCCGATGCCTTTGAACACAACACGGGTATTGCTCTGCTCCCTGGCATCACGCACGGCAGCCTTCAGATTCTGTGCGGCATTATTGGCCACTTCGTCCACGGATTCACCCGTAAGTGGATCCAGATCGCTGGGTCTAATCTGGAAAACCGCCCGGCCATTCAGTTCGATAAAGCGTCCGCCTTCCGGAGTAGGACGAAATGATATGTAATCATTGCCGCCTTTTTCCATGGCGGCTTCAATGCGATGCCTGATAGACATTGCCCTTTCCTCTTGAGAGTAACCCATGAAGTCCGAACGGATCGTAAAGATGTAGCGGTTCATGAATTCAACTGGCATTGCCTCAGTCGGATCTTCTCCATGATGTGTTGCTGTTAAAGACAAAGCGGCAACCCGGACGTCTTCCGCATGAGCAGATATTGGCCAGGCTGCGCCAATAAGTAGAAGTAGCGGGAGGAATAAATGGATAAAAGTTAGTCTAAATTTTTTCAACGTTCGTAATAACCCGCCGGATAAAAAGGCAGCTTGTATGCTCACAAAAGAGGACAGCATAGACAATGCCCACAACCGGAAATTAATTAATCGGCATAACGCTTCGTTCACGACTCACCTCGTTTAATCTTATATGGGTATTAAGTGGATAAATATAACACTTCATTTGCAACTGTTTGACTCTCAGGTTAAGACGGGGCAGTTTGAAATTAAACCGTTCGCCGTGAGCCCTTCGGCTTCGTTCAGGATCATTGTCGAATCATGAACAGCTTAAATTTGTGGCTAAAAACAAGTCTTACAACAGGATTGCCATAATTGGTCCGAGCAGATCTTTCAACGGGATGATGGTCGCCACCAGGGGCAAAAATGGCAGCGCTGCCGCAACAACCAGACTTTTCACGATCCCCATATTAAACGGAAATGTTTTCATATTGCCGATATTTTCAACGCTGGTAAACAGGTCGGCTAGGGATTGTATGTCTCCCGTCCCCAATAGTGGTTCGTTTTGCTCGTTGTCGCCACGTAGCCATTTCTGGTCGAAAGATCGCACATAAGCAGTCGCGAGCGCACCGTACTCCAACAATCCTTTGCGTTTGAGAGCGGCAAGCTTGGGAGTAAAGACCATCAGCGGCCCCAAAATGACGACTATATTCATCACCACGAATATCGCTATCATAAACTTGAAGGAATCCAGGCTTTCGCCGCCGTATAAAACACGATTGGCGATAGCCGCAGCAATTACAGCGGATGTAGCCAGGATGATAAAGGAACTTGCCTGACCTAACCCCAGAAAACTCAATCCTCCTGCGTGATCAGGATGGGTGGGAAACAATTGCAACTCCAGTTTGGCGATGCGGCGCAGCAAATTGGACCAGATGACGAAGCGCCAGAGCCATCGATACAATAATAACTGGAAAACCGGCGCACTTACGCAATAATACCACCAGCCCCCGGCAGTAAGCTCGGCTCCCTCTTCGCTCCTGATTTCATGCCAAGAACTCATAACTGATGTGGACGCACCGTCAAAGTGGCTTACGTTTAGCACTACAACGATAGTGAGAATGACCAGCTCGGCGACAAGCAGAAGCGGGATTGCGAGCAGGAGGCGGACATGCACGGCAAAGTCATGCAGAAACGGTATTTGCACCGTATCGCCGAGCATCAAACCGGCCTTGACCGACAAGATCAACAGCGGCAGCCAACAGATCACCGCTAGTGCAGCCAGACGCAAACCGAGAAACTTCGCACCAGGTTTGTTACGCCCGGCACGATTCAGACCCCGGTCAAGCGGGCCGCCATCGACTATGGAAAATTCGACCTCGTTATTCGATTCGTTTTTGTTCATGCTTAATTTAAAGATAGCTGTAGGTCCAAAACAGCCCTGATCATCTGAAGAAGTGGATTATAGTTTGAGACCTCGGGTGATTCCCAATAAAGAATCACAAATGTATTTCACGAGCGGCTTAACCGCCTTAAGCTGGTAGCCAAACTTGTTTATAATCTGTGAATCTGTGGCAACTGTAACAGGGAGGGTATTTTTTACTAGTTACCTTATAGTTTAATAATCAGGATGATGTTATTTTACACCTAAGCTGGCAGTAAAATTGCCCAGGTTTAAAACCACACCATATTGCATTTTTATGCGCCATTGACGTATTTTTGCACTAACTCGCCTGTTTTAAATAACTATCCTTAAATCAAAAACATAAGACCAGCCGATGGGATTCAACATAATCAGTTTTATTAAAGAAGATATATGGCTGTTACACGAGCAAAAACTTCCACTATTCAAGGCGGCATTTATCAAGTCCCTAAAAATAGTACTCTTGTCTGTCCAGGGCTTCTCCCGCGACCAGTGTCCGCTGAGGGCGTCCGCATTAACGCTTTATAGCATACTGTCGATAGTGCCTGTAATCGCGTTGCTGTTTGGTATCGCCAAGGGATTTGGTTTTGAAAATATTCTCGAGCAGCGTTTGATCGAGCAAGCGCCTGACCAGGATACGCTAGTACCACAGTTAATCAGTTTTGCGCAAAACCTGCTGGACAGCACTAAAGGCGAGGTTGTTGCGGGGATAGGCATTGTTGTCCTGTTTTGGACCATTATTAATATGATTGATAGTATCGAAGAGTCCTTTAACTACATCTGGAAAATAGGCCGAGGACGCTCAATAAGCCGTAAATTTAGCGATTATTTATCGCTAATGCTGTTGGCTCCGGTTTTATTGATAGCATCCGGTAGTATTACGGTATTCCTGGATACAAAAATAGCTTGGTTAATAAGCGTGATTGAATTGCCTGAATTTGGCGTCTGGCTGGTCGTTAAAGCGCTGAGTTTGTCGCCTTTGGCGCTTATGATTGGATTATTTTCCTTTACGTTTATTTTTATGCCTAACCATAAAATCAATTACAGGGCCGGCATAATTGCCGGCGTTGTTACAGGTATTATGTACTATCTGTTGCAAGGGGCTTATTTAAGCCTGCAAATTGGTGTGTCAAAATACAATGCAATTTACGGCAGTTTTGCGGCGATACCCTTGTTTATCGTCTGGTTGCAAATTGGCTGGATGATTATTCTGTTTGGTTGCGAAGTGGCTTTTTTTCTACAAAATTATGAAAATTATCAGAACAATAACCGGTTTTCTGACTTAAGTTTCTCCTTGAAAAAAGTCATTGCCCTACAAATAACTCATTTGATTGTCACGAATTTCTTGCAACTGAACAATCCATTAAACGCGACTGAAATAGCGACAAAACTGGTTATACCGATAGCAATTATTCAGCCCGTTTTATCAATATTAATAACAAGTCATATTATTGTCGAGTTTAAAAATCAGGATGAAGATGATGAAGTTTACCAGCCAGCGGTCGATATCAATATACTCACTATCGCTTACGTTATTAACGCTCTGGAACAGTGTGGACAAAATCATCTGCCGGATATCAACCAGGAGCGGTTGTTTATGAATGCAGTCAATAATTTCAGGAAACTGATGGAAGCCTCTGAACAAAATCGGTTGTTAAAAGATATTTAGGATGGGCATGAAGGCAATATGGATTTATCGTTGGAGCGGCTCGTTCTTCGCGACTAAAGCCGCCTCCATGAAAATGTTCAAGTCACTTTATTTTCATTTCTTGTCGCTTGCCAGTGTGACAACAGCTGGATAATTAACTTTACCCGTCGCCATAACCGGAATTGCATCAACTATCAAAATTTTCTTGGGCAGGCTAATGTGGGCAACTCCTGGCGATGCTGTCACCAGATCATTAACGGTTGCCTGTTTTTGGGTGGTGACTAAAATGACCTGTTCACCTTTTTTTGCATCGGGCAGGCTGATTGCGGCGTGATGAGCATCCGGCCAGGCGTTAGTAGCCAGCTGTTCTACAGCAGTTAAGGAGACCATTTCGCCACTGACCTTGGCGAAACGTTTACTACGACCGCGAATACTGATGAAACCTTCATCATCGACATGAACAATATCGCCGGTGTCATACCAACCCTTACCATAAATGGATTCAGGCGGAACCAGTGTACCGGGATTGTCGGCCAATAGATAACCCAACATGATATTGGGGCCGCTGACATGCAGTTGCCCTGCATCATTAATACCTTCAACAGGCTCCAGCTTGTGTTCCATACAAGGCATAAAGCGGCCTACCGTACCCGCCTTATGATAGAGAGGCGTGTTAACCGACGTTATCGGTGAGGTTTCGGTAGCCCCATAACCTTCCAAAATACGAATACCGAATTTATCCGCCCAAACCTGACGGGTGTTTTCCTGTAGTTTTTCCGCCCCGGCAACCACATAACGCATATTATAGAAGTCATAGGCGTGCGCTTTTTTAGCGTAAGCCGCAAAAAAAGTATTGGTGCCAAACATGATAGTGGCATGGATTTCATAAGCAATTTCAGGAATAATGCTGTAATGCAGTGGGGTCGGATAAAAGAAAGTTTTCATGCCGCTAATAATCGGTAGTATGGTGCCGACTGTAAAGCCAAAGGAATGAAACATGGGCAAAAAATTGAGCACTATATCCCGGGCATTAAAACTGATGCAGGCTTCCAGTTGTTTAAGATTGCCCAGAATGTTGGCATGGGAAAGCACCACGCCTTTGGGTGTACCTTCCGAGCCGGAGGTAAATAAAACCACCGCCGGACTGTCAGGGCTGTATTGCTCATGTTTATACCAAAAATCAGCTGTTATACTTTTTATCAGTGCGGTAAATTTGTCCAACGCAGAAATGTTTTTGGCCAAATCTTCCAGATAGACCAATACACACTGTTTGTTTAACAGGCCGGCTTCTTCGTACAAATCACCCAGCTCTATAAAACGGCGAGAAGTCAACACAGTTTTAACTTGTGCTGTTAGGCAAGCAGACACCATACCTGCCGAACCCGTTGAATAATTCAACATCGCGGGGACACGGCCATGCAACTGCAAGGCCAAGATAGTAATCAGGGTTTTAGTGGAATTGGGCAGAAAAATACCCACGTTTTCGCCGCTTGCGGTAATATTTTTTAATTCATTACCGATGGCAATGCTACGAGTGATTAAATCGTTATAGGACAGTGGGGAACGTTCCAGATCTTCGAGTATCTTGTGCTGACCTCCATGTACCCTGCGTGCATCAAGCAGGCTAGTGAAAATGGTTTGCCGGTAAGGACTGGTGACAAACATCATTTTAGTCATGATATCCGCTAAAAGATGACCACAGTAAGTACGACGGGTTTTGCCTTTGAGGTTTTTGGGAGCCGAAATATATTCAGGCGGTAAAATCTGAATAGTGATTTTCGGGAAGAAGCGCAAACGGACGATTCTGTGCAGTTTTGAAAAATGCGTATATTGAGCGCCTGATATGCGTACCGGCAAAACGGCAGCTTCAGATTTGTCGGCGACCATGCCCGTTCCATCATAAATTTTCATTAATGAGCCGGTAACTGAAATTCGACCTTCCGGGAAAATAACGGTCTTGGTATCATTTTCAAGATAATGAATCAAATCCTTTAATGACAGAGGATGCGTAGGATCCATAGGAAATACCCGCGACAACCTCAAGAAGGGTTTTAACCACCAGCGTTGAGAAACCTGTGTATTTATCGCAAAAGTTATGTCATCGGGTAAAAATACGCCCAGCAGTAATGGATCCAGAAAAGAAGTGTGATTGGCTACAATCAAAACCCGTTTTCCGGCTTTGGTGTAGTTATCCAGGCCGGTAATCTCGATCTTGTATAGCAAAATCAGTAGCCAGCTTAAAAATTTTTTTAGCATAGTTTTCTCTTCCGTTGTCTTAGTGGGCATGGAATAGGTTCTGGATGGATTATAGCTTTATACAGCGTAGAGGCTAAATTGATAAGCCCGGCATTTTTGTATTGACTAGCTTAACGCTCCGCTTTACTGGCACACTTAATACACATACTGGAATAAGGCAGTGCTTCTAAACGTTCTTTGCTGACTGGCTCATCGCAAACCTGGCAAATACCGTATTGGCCATTGTCTATTCTGGTAATAGCTTGTTTAATCATTTCTATTTCTGTTCTGGCTGAGTTACCTAAATAATCCATAACTTCATCATTCTCATTTTGTGTCGCCTGCTCCGCAAAGTCCTTTTCCAGCGGTACGTCCGAATGTTTGACATTATTAGTAATCCTGGCCAGGCGAAGACTCAGTTCTTCCAACATTGCGATTAAATGGCTACGAACTTCTTCATATTCTTTCATAATACTATTACTCTTTGATGTTTAAATGGAGTCGCTTTTGAATCTTGCTCTATATTAAAGCCGAATTACAATAACTTCCAAGATACTATCATCCTCTATCCAAGATGACACAAATCATCTATTTGATTTAGCCAATTAAATCACCCTTGGTAAATCACATAAAATTCTCTTGACGCTGAGCTGCTTGCTTGTGCGAGTCCATTCACCGATAGAGGATCTTCCCGCAGCTTAGGAAAAACTACGTTGGCACATACGTAACCAAAATTGCCGGGTTTAATTTACCAGCGGATTCAATTCACCAGTGATATTTTACCGGCGGACATTATCGGCGCTTCGGTATTTGATGCAAATAAACCTCGCATTTAAATTCCATCGCGAAGCCGCCTTAAATCAAATGGTATTAGTGGATAAAATCAATCGCGCTAAGCCCAAAGTTCAAAGCGCGCTTTTGGAAGCAATGGAAAAGATACTATTACTCAAGAGTCAACACCGGCATAGCTTGATTGAATCGCTACCGATAAAACTACCGCCGGCGCAAATGCTGGAGATGCAGCATGCGTTTACCGGAATTTATGTATCCAGCGCAGTGCTGGATTATTGCCCGGCCATCTTTAACTTTACGCGTGAATAGTCAAAAACCTCCGGCAAAGCAAGAGGCTTGAAAATGTGAACCGCTCAAAGCTTAAAAGGCGGCCTGCCTCAAAAAAGTCGATACGGGCTCCTTGGAATCCATTCTGGCGTTTTGACGAGGTTGGGCCTAAGCGGGGGGAAACTGGATCAAAATACAAGACCATCCGATACAACGTCTAGTCATTATGTAAGCAATGTTGCGTCCTAGCGAAACGACGTATGCGATATAGTGAACGCAGAACGAACGTGGGCTGCGGAAGGCAATAAACGCCGGTTCATTTTTCGCCGCTAATATCGGATGGTTCCCGATTTAGCTTTCACGAAAAATCCTGGCGCGCTTGATTGCCCCATTTAACGCTGTTACTTCCACTCCGGAGGTCACCAAAGACCAGCTATTTAAGCGTGATCTCAAGACGGGGCGCCAAGGCAAGATTCCCTTCCCTTGCGTAATAAACTACCTGACCGCTGGCAGTCTCGTTCCCCTTCATCACCAACCACGACGTCGCGCCGCCCTTCAAATCATCGGAGACATCCCATGTAACCTCATCTCCTGCCTGGAGGCCGTTCGTATGGACGAACGGGGCCGCTGTACGAGGTTTTGAGGCTCCACCATTCCATACTGTGCTGCAATCTTTCACGTTGTTGCTGATATTGTTGTCGGTCTGACAGTTCCAGCTAACACCCGCACCACTTGGGGTTGTTCTCAGTGTTGCAGGTACCCCGAGCCACCGCCCGTTTCCTTCGGGGAAGCTTGCCGTCTTCAGCGGGCGAGCGACAACATTCCGGCCTTTTTGTCCCCATCCACCAAGGTTGTTTTTCACAGTCATCACCAGTCTGGCTGTATCAATATTCTCAAGGTTAACCTTTGGATCGAACGCCAGGACAATGCGCATCATATTGCTCCCACCTCCGCTGAACGGCCTCAGTTGGAGCTGCGGGCTAGCGCCTTCGTTCCGGTTCGGCGCGTCCATCACAAGCGTACTATCTTTCTTCACGCTCACCACTGTGGGCAACTTAACTGAAGGGACACATGCGCTGCCTTCAAGGATACCTCGATCGCAGAACTTGAGCCTCAAGACGTCCTCGTGCGCGCCGGCAAACAGCAGCTTGTCTGTATCGATCATCTCCAGCGCCGCTTGCGGCATCGTAAGCAGCCCGCCTGGGCAATCGAGAGCAACATGATGGTCGAGGACGAGCTGATCGGTAGTCGGACCGCCCAGCTCTAAGCGTATGTCCCACAGCACCCCCGACCAGATCTCGCCATCAGAGTGTGGCTTCCCCACGAGGTCTTCCGGATAGTGTTTACTGCCATCGACGCGACGCAGGCATGACGGCGTGCTGTCGACGTAGGACGTGGAATCCCACTCGCCAACACAGGCCGCATGATCCATCTGGTACGTCGGATCCCCGTTCTTATTCTCAGCGTAGAACGAGGCAGCCAAATAATCGCTGAATCCTTCCCCAATCGCGGGGGCCTCTTTCCTTTGTTTTTCGTAGGTACCACCGGAAAAGCACCCGGGGTTCTGGTTATGTTGGATGGCGTGACCAAATTCGTGGACGATAATATCGGCATCCTCAGCATCATCCACACCTCCGTCGCCGAAGTGCAGCGCTCCACGGTACTCATGGGTGATGGGATCCATGTCGACGTTAGGGCTGTAGAATGATCTGTCCTCCGCGGTCCAGTGGACGTTCGCCAAGGTGGCGAAGTTTCGAATCGAAGCTTTCCCGCTCGTCTCATCTTTAAAGCCCAAGATGTCACGCAAATAGCGCTGCACCGAATCGATGGCCTGATAGACCTGCACCTGCTCAAATTCTGGTTGGTTTCTCGTATAAACATATGTTCGGCTCGGACTTATGGCGTCAGGGCACTGCTTACCGGGCCGTGGGCAGGATGGGGAGTTATAGCTCGCTACATCGACAAATTCGCCCTTGAGAGAGTCCGTACCGTCGTCGAGGCCGAGCAACTTGAATGCAATTCTCTGCTCGTCCAGATACAGGTTTGTCGTATCATTGTTGTCCTTTAGATCGAGAATACCGGATGTCTGGATAGGATTGGGAACATAAGCCATGCCGGTACCTTCGGCAAATGCGATCTGGTTTTCCTGCAGTAGCCGATCGCCGGTATTGGCATCCACGAGCGTATAGAAATCCCCCAAGGGTTGGTAGGTCAGGGTCTTCACTGCCCAGACCAGCGTGACACTTTGGCCGTCGAGCGGAAACCAACTGAGTTCAGCGCTGGTTTCTGCCCGCAGTTCAGGCGACGAAACTCCGGAAAGCTGGCGAATGCCGTCAAGCGCAATGGCTTCGGCAGCCTCCCGAGCGATCACAGGGGTCGAGGCACCCTCTATCATTGGATCACTGATGTAACTGGTGTGGACTGTCGCCACCCGCCCGCTTGACCGTTGTTGGATCGAAACGAAAGCATTCAGCACGGGAAGCTTGCCGAAAGTCTGCTGGAAACGGGTCACGGTCCGGCTTAAGCCGCGCTTGACCTTGGCGACCTTCAAATCTGAAAGATCCTGGCGAAGCGCCAAAGCATGCGCATGGGCCTTAATGAACGTCTTTGCATCCGCAGAAGGTTGCGCAGCCTTGTTGGCCTGCCTGCTGGCCGGCGTATCGCAGCCCGTAAAAGTCGTTACCTTGGGCCAGCGCCGGGCTTCCCGGCACGGCATTCCTGGCCCCGCAGGCTCGACGGGAGGAATTTCGACCGCGTGCGGGCGAAATCTATGCTTGCCTGGTTGCGCGAGCTCAGCGGGTAGCTTCGCTCCGAAAGCAGAGACAGATCCGAAGAGCTCCAGCCCGATTACAAAAAATCCGATTAGTGTCTTAACTTTGTTCATGTTCTTACAAGCTCCAAGTATGGTTCCGATGTGGGCCCATCTGCTGTGATGGGACTAACGTAGCTCAAAAACACCCCTAGTAGAGGATTAACAGGCTGTTCAGCTCTCCGATGCTGTCAGTTGCTCATCGCGAGCTGGTCTTCTTGATGCAGAAGAACCCCGCTGTTCGCATCCACCAGGGTCAGGTAATCGCCCGGAAACGGAGTCTGGCTTTGAATCATCAACTCCCATGCCAACAGCACCACGCCCGTTCCAGCGATAGGAAACCAGACCAATTCGGAGCGAGTCGGCAGCCGCAACTCCGGTAATGCGCCCGCAGTCTTGCCGATGGCGGCCCGACCAACAGCCTCGGCCGTTTCGGCATTCACGATCGGTATTCCGCCTCCTAAAACCCTTTCGATGGTGAAGTAACTGGTACGGACCTTTCGAATACGACCACCCTGATCGGAGATCACTACGACCTCCCCCCCAAAAACGCGACGGTTTTCATAAATCTGCCCAAAGCGCAAATTGATGCTGGTCAGGCCTGACTTGACTTCCACGATTCGCAGCTTCGATTCGTCGAGACGAAGAGCCGGACCAAACTTGGCGAAAAACTGGCGCGCGTCAGACTCCGTGGCAACGCCGATTCCAGGCCAGTTGCAGCTACTATAAGTAGTCGCGCTGCCACAGACCTGAACCTCGCAGGGGATCGGCTTCCAGCCGGAAGTCGGCTGCGGAGAGTCCGGCAGCGGACCCTTTGCGTGCGCAAGAGGCGCGGCCCCAAGGAGCAGCAATGTAACCAGTACCTGGAGCGAAAAATGTTCCCGCATGATTTTCATCGCCACATTCTCCTCAACGTCAATCGTCAGCAGGACAGAAAAGAACCTGCTTACAAGTTTACAAAACCATTCTACTTCTTGCTCTCGTTGAGCCAAACCTGAACCCGTGGAAGAGTCTTGGCAGTAACATCAGACTTCGGGAGAGGGCGGCTTGATCCAGTGGTCACGGCCAAATCCGGCCGGCCGTCCTCATTCACATCCCCCAGCGCCATGCCCCAAATAACTTCCAAGCCGTTTTGGGGAAGACCGGTGTCCTCCCATTCGGCCCATCCTCCCTTGCCGTCACCCCTCAACACGAATAGACCAAAGGGACTATTCATGTCTTCACCCAGAAGGGCGCCGACCGCCATATCCAAGTTCCCATCACGGTCGAGGTCGCCCAGAGCCACGGCTTGGGCGCCGCCTTTTATCTTTGGTAGTATTTCCGGAGTCATTTGCCAAGAACCGTCCTGCTGCTGCAGAAACAGTTGAGGTCCTTCATCGGTATTCGCGACAAGTAGATCTTGGCGTCCATCCTTGTTGACATCACCGGCGGCGATCCCCCAGAGAGCGCCCTGGCTCTTTATTGATGGCAGACCCTTAGACCCGAATTTCCAATGTCCCTTGCCATCGCCTAGCCATACCCGGGGCCCGGTGTAATGGCTGGCCGCCACGTCGAGGTGACCATCGCCGTTCATGTCGCGAAGTAGAAACCGCGTAGTCCAGCCACCCATTTGCGGATCTTTCTCTACAGAATCGTCGGCGCTAGGAAGCCCATCGCCCGACTGCTCTTTCCAGTTACTTCCCGAGCCGTCGCCAAGAAAGACTGAGAAACCTCCCCTGTCGGATGCCGATACGACCAAATCCAGCGATCCATCTTCGTTAATGTCTCCCAGCGCCAGGAACTCGGCCCCGACATAAGGATTGATGTCCTCTGGCTTGTTCTTTTCCGCGATCGCCGAGATCAGCTCGGCCTTAGGCAATTTCCAGCGGCCTTGACCATCAGCTAGGAACACATAAGTCCCGCTGCAATGGTCGGCGACCGCCAAGTCGTCCTGCCCATCCCGGTTGATATCGCCGAAATCGATACCACCGCCGCAGGTTGAGTTGTCGAGCAGTGAGAGCCCCCGCGAATTGTCAGTCCAGTTACCCCGTCCGTCGCCCAGCCAGATTTTAGGCCCGTCACCCAGTCGCAAATGGGAGGCCAAGTCCATTCGACCGTCGTGGTTGATATCGCGTAAGACCGGGTCACTTTTCCAGCGCCCTTCTGTTGGAAGTCCCTTTGCCGCAAGCGAAAACCGCGGCGAGTTGGCCGGGGGACTGGGGCTGTTGGCGATCGGGGATACGGCACAACCGGATGTAACGAACAACAGTGCTGATGCACATCCGGTGACCAATAAATTCTTTTTTGTTTGTTTGCAAGGTTGCATAGGAGTTGATCACTTAGTCTGAGTTTAAAATTTGTTACGATGAAAAGCTTTACTTAGTTAATGGTACCTTGCTGGGCAATACTCAATACTTATATTGCCAACCCATATCCCCCAGAAACCGGCTGAAAGCTGAAATCCGACTCATAAGCGGCGAATAAAAAAAGGGAAGACAAGAAATACAGCGCTCTTGCCTTCCCTCATCAATAACCGACTTAGTCAGCGATTATTTTTTCTCTAGGGTTTCGCTTTCTGGAAACCATTTAATTGAACCTGCACGAGCTCCAGCATGGCTGGTCTCAACTGCAGATTTATCAAGTTTGCCATAGTCACGAACCATCTCGCCCAACAGACCAACAGCTACACCACTTGGTCCCGCATAGGATTGAGCACGGAAATAGGCGCCGTCAGTAAAGGTCAGACCTGCCTTGGTGAAGTGCTGCTTGTTGCTGTCGATTGCTGAAGACGTAGGTACGTCATTGTGATCGACAGTTCCATTTCCACCCAGATCCATACGCCACCAGCTATCGGCAATCTCACTCGCTCCAGTACGTTTTGCCTCATTTTCGTTCCAGACTTCGAAAACGATTTTATGGACAACAGGAACCGCAGTTCCATCCGTTGGACTCAAGTCTTGGGTGCAGCTCGCTACATTGAGGAAGTTGTTTTCTTGTACGGTACGACCATAGCTAAAATCGCCATCGATAGAGCCACCAATGTGTTTCGCACCTTTACCGTCAACAAAGCCACCACGTGGAGTGAAACTGCCTATGATATAGGTACCACATTGATCATAAGTCGTGCCATCCAAAAGTAACTCACCTGCGGGGCCGCAAGGCACCTTATCGACCCCGGTAACCCGGCATGCAGATGCATAGGCGCTGTACTCATAAGCGCCACCATGTCTTTTTAGATCCCACTCATTTCCTGACAGAAGTGCTTCCGGATCCTTGATGCGGTCACCTTGATCCAAAACGGTCGCCGTACCTGACAGATGGTTGAACTTAACTTGAGTCAAGCCAGCTTGGTCAACAGCCCAGCATTTCAGTTCGCCGGTTTTTCCATCAAACGGTGGTGCATCGATGTTACCGACCCCGTCATTCACCGACCAGTATACTGGTTGGCTTTGAGTCACAGGGAATTGGAAGTCCATCGTTGGTTTGTTATATGGATTGCCGGTAAACTCGCCGTAATAGCATTTGACGTCGATTTTCTTGCTTTGGTCATTAGTGATCCGGATGACGGTGTTTTTCGCATCAGATGTATCGATGTCAGGAAAAACCAGCAGACTTCCCTTTTGCGTGGAATTAATCACGCCGGCCATCGCTGTGCTCATTCCCAATGCAAGTAGAATACTACCCCATGCGAGTGATTTTTTCATATTCATGTTCATGATTTCTCTCCTTCAAACAACTACATAAATTCGAGTGCTGCTACGCAGCAACTCATGGATAAGGGAACGAGCGAGAAAGTCTTCGAGCCTTTGCCGCCAAATTTAAGGGATCCCTGTGGGGACTTTGCACCTCTGGCGACCATAGTCTTTTTAGAATCTCTACACTGCAAACCCTCTGTGGTTAGAAAGTGTGGTTAAAATAAAAAGCTTTCTTTTAAAACCGGGTCTATTGTTTCATGTATTTTTTAGTTAATCAATGAGCTTGCCGCTTAAAAATCACTTAAAATTTACTTAAAGTTCAATAGGATCAGTTAAACATTACTTAAATTCGAGCGCTCCCGCGCAGGAACTTGTTATTAGGAAGTGAGTAAGAATATCTTAGAGACTTCGCCGCCATTTAAGTGTCCCCAATTGGGACTTTCACCTCTGGCATCCAGTCTTCTTGGATCTCCAACACTGCACATCCTCTGTGGTTAGAATAAAAAGCTTTCTTCTTAGACCGTGGTTATTGTTTCATGTTTTTTTAAGTTACTCAATGCGCTTATCGCTTAAAAATCCCTTAAAAATCACTAAAAAAGAAAGCGGCATTCCCTAAATAATATCAATAAAAAACGTAACTACCCCCCTATCGAATCTAATTCGCCAGCCAAAGCCATTTGAATGGCAATGAGAGGATTATGAGGTGGCTTTCCTAAAAAAAGCGGCAGCGTACTTTGCAAAACAGCCGAAGTTAAGCATGATGTGTCGGTTAGTCGAGGTGTCACGTAGCGGCTATTATAGATGGAAGCAGAATCCGCCTTCCAAACGAAGCCGGCCAATAAAGTTTTGTCGGAAAATATCAAACGCGTTTTTGATGGCGAAAAAGAACGCGCCGGTTCCCTTCGCATTACGCTGATACTTCAAAGAGAAGGCATATCAGCAAGCCACAATCGAGTGACCAAGATTGGTTGGTGTGCTAAAACGACCAAGAAATACAAGGCTACGACTAATAGCAAGCACTCACTACCCGTTGCGCCCAATCTATTGGAGCAGAATTTTGAAGCCGATGTTCCTGATCAAAAGAGGGTATCCGATATCACCACTATTTGGACAGAAGAAGGCTGGTTGTATTTGGCCGTCGTGCTTGAACGGTACTCGCGTCGGGTGGTTGGCTGGGCAATGACTGAAGCATGACTGCGGCGCGGTATGCGATGCCCTTATAATGGCTTTATGGCGGCGAAAATTGCCGAAAGACGTCATCATCCATTCTGATCGTGGCAGCCAATATTGCTCGGCAGTCTATCAAAAGCTTTTAGACAAAACCAGGTGGTCTGTAGCATGAGCAAGAAAGGCGATTGCCACGACAATGCGGCGATGGAAAGCTGGAATCACAGTCTTAAAGTCGAAGCCATACAGGGCGAGAAATAAAACCGGCGGGGTATTGCCGTTAATTAGTCAGGATAGTTGCCGCCAGTGAGCCTCCTGACGCATTTCTTCACGGTTATCTATATTCAGCTTGTATCCAAACCCTTTGACGGTCACAATCCATTGCGGATTATTAGGGTCTTTTTCTATTTTTTTTCTTAATAAGTGCATGTATTGATAAAGATCCGATTTTGTTGCCCGTTTATTTTCAGGCCATAGATGATTTATGATTTCATCAGCTTTGAAAATACGATCAACATCCGTTAACAAAAGCTCAACCAACTCAAATTCCTTAGGTGTCAGATCGACTCTATATCCTTTTAAAAACACACACTTGATGCGCTGATCAATTTGGAAATTGGCTTGCCGCTCATAATCCCGGCTTCTGGTTTCCAGATATCCATCGCTATTGAATTCGATACGCCTTCTTTCTGTTAAAGAACGCCTTTCCCCATATCTTCTTTTCTCGGTCAAGCGGCTGTCCAATAAAAAAGTTTTTTTAATGTACCCGTCAATCTCGCCAATATCGAACGGATTATTTATGATTACATCAAACCACCCTGACAACCCGGCTGAAATAATATCGGTAGAGTTTTTATTTAAACCACAGATTTTTACTTGGCCACTTGCGACCGCCCGCCTTAATAAAGCTGTTTCAAGGCTCGTGTTTACGGCACTTACCAAATCGAGTGGGATGACGATTAAAACCGGTTTCAGTTTTGTTGCTTCATTGATCCCATCCCTATTAAAGTCGGCCTCTGTCATTGCAATATTGTTTGCATAACAATATCCTTTCAACATGGCTAAAAAATACTTGTCATTATCAAAAACTAAAATATTATTTATTGTTTTCATATTATTAAAT
The DNA here is from genome assembly GCA_963849195.1 of uncultured Gammaproteobacteria bacterium. Taxonomy (GTDB): domain Bacteria; phylum Pseudomonadota; class Gammaproteobacteria; order Methylococcales; family Methylomonadaceae; genus Methylobacter_C. The sequence continues at coordinate 152,257 of CAWKGQ010000004.1, read as the reverse complement.
TCATGCAATGTTTTAAAAATTTATTGGAAATGAATTTTTTGCTTTGTTGAAGTCTCTTTGCCTGAAAATATAATGCAAAATAATAATAGGCAATCCAACTTCTTAAACCAATCAGTATTCAGTCAGCTATTTCAATGACATGTAAACTCAAGTGGTTTTCATAGCGGTAGTTCACAACACTGTCAAAGCAACAATAACCACGCATCATGGTCATTACAACCGTAAAGCAGGCAAAAAGATATTGGTACAAATACCTAGTGCCTGACCAAAAAGCCCCTTTTCAAAAAAATCCACATAAAACACACAATCAATGGAATTGGACTTCAATACTGCCACCTTAATAACATATAAATATTACAATCAGATGTTACAAATTACACCGTCCCGCAGAGCATGACAGGGCACTTAAATTACACATAAAATGAATAAGGCAGCGAGTAGGCTAAACTTTTCCGCATCCCCATTTGTATCACTGATTAGGTGTCCACAACCCCCGAGTTTATAACGGGTTGGTAAACCCCTCGAACCGGTAACAGCTACGTACGCGCTTCCGATAGCAGCTAGCGTGGCTAGAAAGACCGTAAGTAACTTGAGCCTATTCATAGTAGTTGATGTCTTATCGATAATTGGCTCATTAAAAAGCTAAGCACGCAGCATGCCAATTTATTAAATGCAAATAAAAACAATACAATACGCATCAACTTAGGTTGTTGTGCAATTGCTTTTTAAAAGAGTTGTAAAATATTTTGACAGTTTGTTGGCTTGAGCACACTTTATTTCATTTGCTGCTACAACCAGACCAGAAACCCGGCAGTATTACTTGTGTAGCACTCCCCTTTAGTTTGAGCAACAACATTTGTTTTATTAATATCCAACACTCGGATCAATGCTTCATAATCCATCAGGAGAGATGTTGGTAGATAACGAAACAACTTCGTCCCGGCTGGTTGTTTTCTCAATAATAAAACGGGGCCTGCGCTTGGTTTCCGTATAAATTTTCGCTAAATACTCGCCAATGATACCAAGACAAAGTAATTGAATACCGCCGAGAAAATAAATCGGCAAAACAGTGGATGCCCATCCAGGTATCGCCTCTTCAGTAAACAGCCGAATCCAGATCGCCCAAACGGTAACCGCAAAGCTAATCAGGGACACCAATAAACCCAGGCCGGTAATAATGCGTAAAGGCAGATCAGAAAAGGATGTGATGCCTTGCCAAGCCAATGAGAGCATTTTTTTTAATGGATATTTGGATTCTCCGGCAAAACGGTCAGCGCGTTCGTAATACACTATGGTATGAGAAAAGCCCAACTGGGGAATGATGCCTCGAAGAAACAAATTCACTTCGCCGAACTCTTTCAGCGCTTCAATGACTCGGCGACTCATAAGCCGGTAATCGGCATGATTGTAAATAATTTCAACGCCCATAACGCTCAGCAGACGATAGTAGGCTTTAGCGGTAAAACTTTTGAAAAACGTATCCGTCTTGCGAGAACTGCGAACTCCGTACACGATATCATAATCAGCAGCATAGTAATCGAGCATCTCTTCAATAGCCGACAAATCGTCTTGTAAATCCGCATCCACGCTGATAACTACCTCACCTTCGACCGTTAACAGCCCAGCCAACAGTGCATTTTGATGGCCCCGGTTGCGAGACAATTTAATCCCCCGCACATAACTGTTAGTTTCGGCTAACATCTCAATCAAGTCCCAAGTTCGGTCACGGCTGCCATCATCCACATAATATACGCAACTATCGGACGTAATTTTTCCCTTGTCTATCAGGTATTGCAATAACTCCGTCAGTCGCTGATTTGTTTCCGGGAGCACCGCTTCTTCATTGTAGCAAGGCACCACAATACTCAGGCCAATCATCCGCTTGACCGGGATTGCCTTCCTAACGATGCTAACCTTGCATGCTTGATCCAGTAATGGCTTGACGCCTCTTTGCTCACGAAAAGCAAAGTATCGGCTACCCAAAAAGCCGATAGCCGTATAAGGAATAATGCCCAATGCCTGGGACAGATAAGGATTCAGGTCAAAATGGGTGTTAGCAAAGAGCACAGTTGCAAGATTCGTCACATAGGCTACGGATAGCACCAGCAAATAGCGGAGAAAACTGTAAACAACGTGATCCTGATTGCCGAAAGTCCAGGTCTTGTTTAAAACAAAGCCAATCAGAATGCCAATCGCATAACCAAACGCATTTGCGGCTACAACTTCAAAACGAAGGTAATACATTAAGAAATAAATGATACCTAACCCGACCAATGTGTTCGCAATGCCGACCAGCAAGAATCGCATCAGGACCATGTCAACGCCCCTGCGGTTTGGTTGCGTGAACAAAATACTGAGCCCCCAAAGGAACCCGATATAACCATCGCTCTAACGGGCGTAGCCACCGAACTGCTCCTGGTACGAATAGTCTATAGCGCAAGCCAACGCACTGAAATCCAGCCTCCAGGAGTCTTTTCCTTAGAACCGATCCCCGGATCAGTTCGGCATTTTCGTCGAATGGGCAGGTGTTGACGGCATGAACCGTAAGAGGATTTAGTGGATTGTGCTCAAAAATAACCGCCGTTCCGCCGGGCTTTAAAACCCGGAGCCACTCCCGTAAAAGTCCAGAGTGCTCGGAACTTGGGATGTGGTGAAACACGCAGGCAGCGAAAACCAAATCGAAGGTATTGTCCGGGCTGGGAATACACATCCCATCAAAGGATTGAAAATCGGCGAGGCCAGGAAAACGAGATCTGCCTATTTCCAGACTTTTTTCTGAAACATCCAGGCAGATCAATGAGGCCTCTGGAAAAAATCTCCGAAAATGAGGTACCGAAGTACCAATGCCTGCGCCAAAATCCAGTATATGAAGAGGATTCCGTGCTTTGTTCATAACAAGTTCCAAAATATCCCTGATCTTGTATTCGGCAAAAAACTCGGGAGATTCGCCGGAGTGCCGGATGTTTTTCCGGTGTAGGACGTAATATTCATCGGCGAACTTATCGAATTCAGCTTTCTGCATGGTTTGGTTCCTTAAAATAAGGGATATTGTAAAATCCCATGTGACCGTAACCGGCACGGGGTTGGCGATTGTTTAAAGCGATAGAGCGATAATACCAAAGCTCATTGAATTGACATCATCGTCATTTCCAACCGTTTCAAACGGGGGTTTGTGTACTCTAAAGACAGTATTTATCGGCTTTAACAGGATTACAAACAGCGAAATGAGCATAATGCAGTACAAAAAAAATTAAGGCGTTTAGAATTCTTTCTCGTGCAATTTTATCTCAAATAACGAATCTTCCGCCGGATCAACCTAAACCTCATCGGCATGCTAGGTGTGGAACAACATCCGCCGAATGGCCAACGGTGTTTCCGGATGAAAGCAGCACCATCAGCGCAGCCAAAAGGCGCAAGTGATCCAGTCGTGAAAAATATTTGGAGCTACTCGATTGCATGTTTTAGGCTAATTCCTAACAACTACTTTGCAACCGAGATGCTCAAACCAGGCATGACCGTCTTGCACCATGCGGAAATCTGCAATCAGGTCTTTATGACCCTCTCCAAGTCCCTTCAGATTGAGCTGCGAAAGTGGGAACTGAAGTTGCCCGATAGTACCATGTGGTATTGACAATGCCTCGCTATGTGTGACTTTGCCAATGATATTGTCTGGAGTTTTGGTCGAAAGCCTCAATCCATCGTCCCACCTGATGAGTGTCCCATCCAGGCTACGCAGATGAACGCCGATCCTGAGGGGGAACTTACCTTGATTGAACTTCCAGTCAAAGTTGCTGTTATTTGCAAGCGTTATCACTAATGTGTCGTCGGCCGCGCTGGTCGGTGCTGATGACGTAACGGCACACCGAAACTCTCCTTGCATGTCAGAAAGCGGCAAGATAGGTTTTTCTCCATCACCCCGGTCCAACATGGCTGCGGTTAAAAACACCTCGGGATGTGCGACCCGCTCAATGGTCAATGCGCTATTGAAGTTATTCTTTTCAATCAGGTTTTTCAACGCCACTGGATTGACCAGTCGCGGCAGCGTACTAACGTGCAGTCGGGACGTGTCAGAGATCACAAGCTTTTCGATATCTTTGTAGGATTCATCGTAAATAATACGATAACCTGGATCGTTCAACCTGAAAAATGCTAGTTTACTGGCTTCATCTTCGATAGGAGTATCACCCGTGCGTTCAATCAGCGCCTTTCGCACTCGCTCGTATTCGGAGGGAGACACTACCCGTCTATCCACCACGACTGCATTGAAGCCGGAGGCCTGAACCTCCATAAGCAATTGGTCGATTGGTAAGCGCGACAAGCGCAAATGCCAGTCATCGACAGGACTATTTTTGGATGCGCCGTTGCTCCATCTTAGTGCTGCAGAATGTAAATAGAGTCGAACGTGACCAAATCCGCCCCATCCATAGTAATCGCTGTTAGTAAGATATTGCGAGTATGGATACTGGTAAACCATTGCGCCAGGCGCAAGGTTTTCCTCAATCCTCTTGACGAAGTTCTTCTCCGCCAGGAACCGACTTCGAACCTCGGTGCTACTCTTGGCGGCATCATTTGGAATCTGGTCATAAAGGCTCAGGATTGTGATCAGCGCAATCAAGCTAATCAAAATCCACCATCTTCTTCCGTGCGCCTGTTTAAGCGCCGTTGTCACAACAGCACCGGCGCCTACGTAGAGGACAAAGAGGAGAAATAGCGAAAACCGGTCATACGCCCGGATAGTGGGGTAAATAAGCGCTATCAATGTTCCGATGCCGCCCGAGATCGAACAAAGAAAGATAAAGAGAGCCAGCGCAATCGCAGCCCATAACAACTCATATTCGGGTACGGGATCTTTGCCTGAAACACTGTTGTTCGCAACTTTGTGCAATGCCGGTACGATCAATAGCGTAAGCGCAGTGATAAAAAGAATCGATCCCAGGATGCCAAGAGGAGCGTTGATTGGTCCAGTCTTGAATAGACGAGCCGCATCGCTGGTTTCGGTTATCTTTTGTCCCAGAGCAGCAAGACTTTCAATACGATGATTTGGAGGTGGCGCAATTAAAAGTTTGAGGCTGGCTGAGTAAACTTCGGCCTCAAAAGCATGCTTGATCAGCGCCGGATCCTCGACACCGTTGGGCGCGAACTCTTCAGGATGGCTACGTTTGTAGGCTCCTATCGGCCAAGCCACCACGAGTGCCACGGTTATTAGGGCTGCTATATAGATTACTGGGACCAACAAACTGGCTGGTTTTTTTATGTCGCCGGAGAGGGTTCTTACAACGGTCGCGAAACCAAGCAGCAGCAGCGTAAAAAATGCGTAGTAGCCATCCGATATTGCGATGAGCACAATAAAAAACAGACCCAAGAAGAACTTTGACGATGAAATTACTTCTTTAAGCGCTATTTTGCCTGCCTTAGCAGGGTTCGAAAAAAACTTCGAGAATTCGCCCGTCATGATCCAGAAAACGGCGACCAGTGCCAAAGGGACTGTGAAGTAATTCGAAAGGAATGAATAAATGATGAAATTGAATCGGTAACCTAAAAGCGAAAACAATATGCTGATGCAGAAAGCAGGAATACCCGCTAGCCCCAGCAACCTGCAAGAGAAAAATGAGGCCAAAGAAATCAACCCGAAATTCAGTAAGTAATAGACTTGCTGAACTTTGATAGGGTCATTCAATAGCTTGGAGAGGCCGAGCATCAAGACCGAATGCAGGGCGCTTGTTTGTGCGGCCGCGTTGTTGTGCCAATGAGCAACGTCCGGAGCACCCAAAAACGGGTTATTCAGGATCCAGCCTGTATCGATCAACATCTTGGTCAGAACAAGCTGCCAGGTTTCGTCGCCGTTTTTTTCCAAGTAAACAAGCGGAATCGATAGGTCCCACTGCCATAAATTCATGAAACTCATGGCGATCAAGATCGGAATAACCCCGACCAAGGTCAGAACAAAAAACTGTTTCAGCATCTGGCGGTGTAGAGCATGACTGTCTTTAGGTCCGTTGTGCAGTTTGCTGCCCCTCAAGTACGGTTTTAAAGTTAAATCGCTGTATGTCTTTGCTTGGAAGACAAACCACCGGCAACCCAGGAACATCGTCACGGTGTATACACCGATTCCCAAGAGCTGGACGAGATAAGGTCCCACACCGAAATGGTATGTCCCCAGCAGCACAACGGCGAGGTTCAGCAGGTAGCAAATCGCGGCAGCCAATAGGTAGCGAGGCAGCACCTTCTCTACAGACCGGGTGTCTCCGAAAGTCCAAAAACGATTTAGTGCAAAACTGACCGCCAAACCTATCGCATAGCCAATCGCATTCGCTAGGGCAGGGTTAGCATTGAAAAAGAAAATAACCGCATAAATAGCCGTCAATCCGATCACAGTGTTCACTAAGCCCACCACCCCAAAGCGAAGCGACTGGCGGATCAGGCCACTCATAATGGCTCCCCTTGCATTCGGCTAGCGCCAGAGCCTTGATTCCCAGCACCTTTGTTCATAATCCTAAAACCTTTGCGTTTGAAGTAGAAGTCTCGTCGGCAAGTCCATTCGAGCAAACAACCTCCTGAATGACGAAGAGCGGGCGCCCCTTGGACTCAATGTAAAGCCTTCCCAGGTATTCGCCCATGACACCTGCCACGAACAGTTGTACGCTACCTAATGCGAGAATGATGACTGCCAGAGATGTCCAGCCTTCAACCGTTTTGCCAAGAAAATAGTACACCAGCACATAGGCCAGCAGCAACAACGTGGCAATGCCAAAGCAGATGCCAAGATAAGAAGCCATCCGGAGAGGGCGAACGGAAAATCCGGTGATGGCGTCTACCGCAAACCGGATCATTTTGGAAAGGGGGTATTTGGACTCGCCTGCAAAGCGCGCTGCTCGCTCATAGGGCAAAGCTTCCTGGCGCATACCGATCCAGCTTACCATGCCACGGATGAAGCGGTGGTGCTCGGGCATGTTGTTCAAGATGTCTACCGCACGCCGACTCATCAATCTGAAGTCGCCGGTATCTTGAGGGATGTCGATGTCCACCATTCTGTTAAGCAAGCGATAAAAGGTAAAGGCGGAAGCCTTTTTGAACACTGTTTCACCCTCACGCTTGATGCGCTGGCCGAACACCACGTCGCAACCGTCATTCATGCGCTCCATCATTTTTGGCAGCAACTCGGGAGGGTCCTGTAGATCGGCATCGAGGATGAAGATGCGTTCTCCCCGGCACATTTGCAGACCGGCCGATAGGGCCAATTGGTGGCCATGGTTGCGCGACAGGTTGACGGCCACTACATGTTTGTCGACTTCGGACAATTCGCGCATGATCTTCCAGGTAGCATCGCTGGATCCGTCGTTGACCAAAACCAACTCATAGGCATCGCCGACGCAGCCATGGCACACGGCACTAACGCGGCGGTGCAACTCCAGCACGCCATCCTCTTCGTTGTAGCAGGGCACCACAACCGACAAGCCCGATTTAACCATTACCAATTTTCCTCAATTTTTTGTTGCAAAAGCTATACCACAAGCCGTGAAAAAAATGCCTGACTGGAAAATCAAAAATAGGCCCGGAATCTTCAATTGCCGCAGGCTGATTGTTTTCTACTTATGAAAATACGTTTAAAGATTGATGCATGAATAAAATTTTCGACTTCTTGAGTCCGCTCTTGCAAATCCCTGCCGGCTTGCTCCAGCAACACCGTGCGTTCGACCAGAGTCTTGCGAGTATCCACCAGATCCGCCGTGCGCTCTTGCAAATCCCTGCCTGCCTGTTCCAGCAACACCGTGCGTTCGACCAGAGTCTTGCGAGTATCCACCAGTTCTTCCGTGCGCTCGACAAGCGTCTTACGAGTGTCCACCAGATCTTCCGTGCGCTCTTGTAAATCCTTGCCGGCCTGCTCCAGCAACGCTGTACGTTCGACGAGAGTTTGACGGCTAGAGATCAAATCTCTATTTACAACACTGTATTCAGTTTGATGGCAACTATCAAGGGCTGAAAAATCCAGGGGCTCACCAACATTCAGGAGGTGGATGCCATTGGCGCATCTTGCAATATTGTCCCAAGCCACTGTGTACTCACGGATACCGTCACCATGGTTAAAGCGATTAGGAAAGTCCGGATTAATCAATACATCGTCGAGAGATGCACTCAGCAACACCATGCCATAGTCGATTCCAGCGCGCCAGTGCATGCGCGCTTCTTCCCGGTCGCCAAGCGTGTAGGCAATCCTGCCCGCCAGATAAAATGCCTCGGTCGTCCTGGTTGCCAAGTGAATGCCGAAGTCTCGAACGTCAATTCTTGAACATTCGACAAATGCCTCCTTCGCCTTTACCAAATGACCGGCAGCTTGAAGGAGTTTCCCTTTAACAGATAACAATGAAACTGTCCATCGCAATGCCATTGGGTCTTTACAAGGCAGGTTCGTAAATTGTTCGATCCTGGAAAGAGTAGCCTCTCCCTCATCCGGGCTTTCATTAATTCGCTCACAGACTTTATAGGCATAAACGCACAATGCCGCCGCATAATCATTTGACGATAAAGGCGTGGAATCCATTACTTGTTTGGTAAGGGTCTCCAGAGCGGCAGCGTTTTTGATGCGGTAGCCGTAATTGACCATGGCGTGCATCAACCATGGATTATCAAAGAATTCAGAATAGCGAATCGATGGATATCCGGAAGCAGCAATATTTGCAAATGCGCGCTCTTCGTAAGGCTGCCTATCTTCAAGCGGCGATTTCATTGCAGTCATTAGCCACCACTCGCAATCATCGGGCGGATTGTCAGAAAGAGCTACTTGCTTGAGTGAACGCGGGCGGCGCTCCCAAGCGCAGTCTTTCGCAGAAACCTTGCACTGACTGGCAGTTTGCGCATAGGCCTCCTCAAGAATAAAGTTCGATGAAAGCTCGGATTTCAGCCTGCCCCAGTCATATACATGAAGATGAAATGGATTTGGGTCACCTCCCGTTTCATCGCTCCAATCATTGGGCACGCTAACTATGATCCTGCCTCCGGGTGACAGCAACCGGTAAAACTCTTGCAGGAGTTTTACCGGTTCTTCTACATGCTCAAGCGTTTCAAATGAAATAATGACTTCGAAGGAACCGTCCGGATATTCCGGCAAAACGTCTGGCAACATCCCCACGCGATATTCGGCTCTGTCCTCTGCGCAGAGAAAAGCCTTTCTTGCGTAATCAATTGCGTAGTCACTTCCATCAACTCCCACGACTCTGGCGGCATGAGTCAAATGACGGACAACATGGCCGCCGTAACCAAGCCCGCAGGCTGCATCCAGAACGCGGTCGCCGGGCTTGATGTAATTACACGCCCATTGATAACGAATAATGTGTGCATCTGAACGCTCCCCTGTATCTCTGGTCATGTCCATATGCAAACCACGCTCCTCGTTTAACGAAGCGAGGGGATACTCTACAAGCGCCGTAGATGGGACTTTTTCAAGAGCAATGTAAATCTGCCATTTATCTGAATTAAGCGATTCATAATCATTAAGGATATAATAGGCCGGGTGCTTCCGAAAGCCGGCTTCGAAACATCTGGACTCCCACCACGCACGCCCTTCAACGGTTAAATGCCAATGGCCATCTCTATCGTGTGTCGTCACAATTTGGAGAAGAACAAACCGTTTCGCCACCCTGAAAATCTCTGCCAGCGCTTGCGAAATATCGTTTGGAGACAGGTGTTCCATACAGTCTGTCGATACTACTGTATGAAAGGATTCATCTTCGAAGGGAAGAGCCAGAACCGACCCTTGAAAAAAACGTCCCGGCAGATATTGATTTGAGCGTTTAACGACCAACTCGGAAACGTCGACTCCGAACGCATCCACACCAAGCCGGACTAAAGCAGCAACCAGCCTTCCTTCGCCCGAACCCACATCCAGAACTGCTCTGGTCCCGCACAATTTAACAATATGGCCGGCAATAGCATCCAAATCGCCACTGGACTCACCGATACGGTCAGGACGCGACCAATAGGCGTTATACTCTTCCTGATAGTCAGTAGTCGAACTATGTGTCTCGTTCAAAATAATCACCATCTTGCTTTCATTTGCATATCAACCACACCGCCGAAGAAATATTGATCCTGTTTTATCAATACTTGAAAAAAAGCCGCTTCATCGATCCAATGCAATATCCGCTGGCCAAGATAATCAACGGTATGTTCATAAGATACGGCAGCTTGAACCTCGTATAAATTCACACCAATATTACACGGGCACTCAAATACAACGTCAAAAACTTCCCCGGCATAAAAATTTCTCTTCCAGAAAACAGCTTCACTATAACCGGAGGAAAGTATCTGAATATCTTGATTAAGAGTCCCCCATGAATAAATCTTTATCCCTTCTTTATTTCTTATACGAATGCCCACATTTAATTTATCCGTTGCCAAATAAGCCCGGCATGTGATTTTAATTCTTAAAGTCTGCCCGGGATAGAAAATAGCGCAGGGAATATTTTCGGAATCAAGGGTATGAACCTGAATTATCTTGACTTCACCATCACCAAAAGACACGTTATCTGACAGGGAGCCAAAAGCCTCCGGCTTGGGCAGCGACTCGGACTTGTCCATGGCTTCCCTGGTCTGGGTTCGCGCGGCCAGATCATGGGCAATAGACGTAAAATAAGCCGACTCGTCTTGATGCAGCTGGCGGCGGTATTCGAGGAGCACTTCGGAAGAAACACCCCACGCTTTTGATCGACCCTCTTTTAACAGCAAGGCGCGATTGGTGAGGGTTCTAACATTTTCCTGATCGTGGGACACGAACAGCAAAGTTGTTCCACGGGAAAGAAGTTTTTCGATCCTTTGAAAACACCTTTTTTGAAACAGGGCATCACCCACTGCGAGAGCCTCGTCAACAATCAAGATATCAGGCTCAACCTGAACTTGAACGGCAAATGCCAGCCTGACCAGCATTCCACTTGAGTAGGTCTTGACCGGTTGCTCCAGATGTTCGCCTATATCCGCAAACGAAGCGATGGCGTCAAATCGTTCATCAATTTGCTCGCGGGTTAAGCCAAGCAAAGCACCATTGAGATAAACATTTTCCCGCCCGGTGAAGTCGGGATTGAAGCCCGAGCCTAATTCAAGCAATGCAGCAATCCGCCCATTGGTTCTAACATTGCCGTCTGTCGGCGTCAGCGTTCCGGTGATGATCTGCAGCAAGGTGCTTTTGCCGCTGCCATTCCGGCCAACAATGCCAACGGACTCCCCCTTCTTGACTTCGAAGTCGATGTCTTTTAGCGCCCAAAATTCGCGAAAGTATTGCTTCTGCGGCTGCCTCGTCAGCCGTTGCAATCTAGGCAGGGTAAATTGCTTGAGCCGGTCGCGCGGAGTGTCATAGATCTGGTAACACTTGCTGAGATTGCTGACGCGGATGGCTATATCCTTAGAGGACATCAGCAAACCCCTTTCTGGTTTTTTGAAACCAGGCGTAACCGATCCAGGCTAAAAACACTGCAACCAGTAAGTAGGTAAGAAAGCCGGCCCAGTCGGGCGTTTGCCCAAAGATGAGCACAGCGCGAGCCTGTTCAATGATAAAGGTAAGGGGATTGGCCATAAGCCAAGGACGATACGCCTCGGGTAAAGTAGTAATCGGGTAAAATACGGGAGAACAAAACAACATAATCGTCATCACGATCCCAATGGTTTGTCCCACATCGCGTAAAAAAACGCCCAAAGAGGCAAGTATCCAGGCCAGCCCCAGCGTAAGGATGATCAAAGGCAACAGTACCAGAGGAATAAAGATGGCGGTCCAGTGCAGATAGCCATTGAAAACGATAAAAGCGACGAGGAGCACCAGCAGGCTGATCAGGCTGTGGAACAGCGCTGCACCCATGCTAATGACGGGTAAGATATCAAGCGGGAAGACTACTTTCTTGACATAGTTAACGTTGCCCACAATCAAGCCTGGAGCGCGATTGAGCACTTCAGCAAACAGGCCGTGAACGATCATGCCGACAAACAGCACAATGGCAAATTGGGATTTGGTTTCGTCTTCCCCGACCCCCCAGCGGGCTTTAAACACTACCGAGAAAACAAAAGTGTACACCACCAGCATGAACACCGGATTGAGGAAGGACCACAGCAGCCCCATAACGGAGCCTTTGTAGCGCCCCATCACTTCTCGCTTGATCATCTGTAGGATGAGTTGACGATTGCGCCATAAGCTGACGACTAGTGAACTTATGGAAATGGGCTGTGGAGCGTGGGGATTCATGTGTTTTTAATCTCAAGATTTAAGTAACTCAATTTAAACCAGCTTACTTATTATTTTTCTTTTTAGCTCATTAATACGCGACCTTAAGCCATCTCTACGTAGTGCGCTTGCTTGAACAACTACCCAATTCCATCTCCATCGTTTAATTGGTTTACAGTCCATGTCGACTGGTTCCGGGTCAACCGGTTCCGGGTCAACTGGTGCCGGAGGTAGCGTTAGTGATGGCAGAATAATCTCGTGGCCTGTATATAAGGCAAAAGCAGATGGGCAATAACTACTGATGAGTTCATTCTCTTGACCTTCATCCCAAGGGTCAGATGGGAATTCACTTGTCACATCGATGATGACGGTCGAAGGAAGCTCCTGAGTGATAATATTGTCGCCCACTAATGCTGCCATTGTCTTTCTATCCAGGTATGGCAGTGCAAGCCTCAAATCTTCTGGTAAGGTTGAAACACGAAAAATAAAACGCGCATAGCCAATAGGAAGAACCGGGTTAAATTCGCGAAAATCTATTCTTTCGTGAATACTATGAACAGCCTGAGTAGTTTGATTCAAAATTGCTGCGGTAGCTGCACAGTTCGCACCTGGATTCCGTTCCAAACTTCCAACAAGGACCTGAAGATGATTGGAAAATATTCTTTCATTCGGCGCGACAAACATCACAGCATCAGCCTTTGAAGTCAGCTCCAAAACTGCGGCGATGACTTTCCCAAGCATACGTCTGGTCTTAATCTCTTTATTTATGCCATAGTCAAAAAAATCAATTTCCAGCACATCAATCGGCACGGGCAATTCTGCCAGAGTGCTTACGATGCTGGATCGATTTTTTCTGGCCGTTTCTTTGTCGATAATCAACACCGGCGTGAAATTTTCGTATTCCTGTGCAACTACGCTGGCAATATGCGCATTCAGAATGGCCTTTGAGTATTCTGGCAGCAGAAGATACAAGCAAACGTTTATTCGTGTGCTGGCCTCTGGTCTCTGACGTTTAATCAATTCGAGTTTTCTATTGGAGAGCCCCTGATACAAATCACTCAAGTTTTTCTTTAAAGCAAATTTGTTTCTGAATGTTTCCTGCGCTTTCGCCACCATCATCAACGCTTCATCTGGATTTGCTTTTGCCCAGGCAACATGACTTTCAATGGCATCGAAAATTTCTTCAACGGAACATCGACTATCTATGTAAAGTAAGGAGTCGCCGAAAAACTTCTTGGCAAAATTATTCTCATCGCAAATCACCAGCGCCCCGGCGGCCACACTTTCAAACAAACGGTTCGACATCAGCTCAGAATCTTTGTGTGCCTGCGACGACAAAACCAGTGCTATACCTGCCTTGGATATTTCTTCGAGCATTGAAACACCATCAAATGGAATCTCTCTAACGTAGCTGTCATATCCATCCCATACCTTCACTTCCAGAAATATAGTTGGCCCGAAGATGCGCAGATTTCCCGTCTTGTCCAAGCGCTTCAACAACTCCTGATGTCGAGATACCCCCCCACGAAGCGCATCCCAGTTGATACCGGCATAGAACAGCTTATAGTCACCCAGTGATGGCGGATGAACAATATCAGCGATGGAGTGGTATAAATTAAAAAAAGGCGGTAAATGAGTTGCTGCCTTGCGTATCAACCGGCCAACATGATCGTCAGCAGCTGGTGAGCTGCAACTCACGAAATCGTCATGTGTCAGCAGATTTCGTGAGGTACGAGAATAACCCCACTCATGATAGAACTGAATAGGATTCCACAGAGCCACAAATGAAAAAGCATCATAAAACTTTGGGGTGTCATAGTGAAGATGAAAAACAAAATCGACATCGTCTTTCGCAATAATTTTGTCTGGCTCCTCCAACAAACGACCATCTGAATAAATCTCAATGCACTCCAAGCCAAGACTTGCGGCTGCAATTTTTAGGCGGGCAATACACTCATCCTCTGCCGTTTTGATTTCAGGCCACAGCTTAACAATAGCGAATCGCCCAATAAGCCCCGAGGGCAAAACAAAATCTTGCTTCATTACTAACCTTACCATTTATTTGCGATATTTGATGAACCTGAGCAACTTTCAATATGACTCATGTCACAATCACTCGCCATGCTCCTGCTTTTTAAGTTGCGACAGAAAATCGTTATAGGCACTTTGCAATCCAGTTCTTTCATCGATTTGAGGGCGCCAACCGATACTCTGGATGCGTGAACTATCAAGTAGCTTTTTCATCGTTCCATTTGGCTTATTTTTGTCATATACGATGCTGCCTTCAAAACCAACCACCTCGGCGATAAGGGTTGCCAACTCCGCAATGGACAGGTCATGGCCGCATCCCACATTGAACAAATCGTCTGTAACTTTGGCCGCCATCAGGCGCTTCATTGCATTGGCCATGTCATCAACATACAAAATTTCGCGCCTGGCTGTCCCATCGCCCCATACGATCAAATCATGCTGTCCAGCTATTTTTGCTTCATGAGCCCGTCGAAGAATACCCGCGACAACATGACCATGTAGAGGATGATAATTGTCACCAGGACCGTATAAATTTGGTGGAATGACTGATATGAAATCGCAACCGTATTGCTTACGGTACGCACGGCACATTTCTATTCCTGCAATTTTCGCGATCGCATAAGAGCGGATGTTTTCTTCGAGAGGGCCTGTCAATAACGCATCCTCGGGGATTGGCTGGACCGCTTTTGTTGGGTAGGTACAGTTAGATGCAACGAACAACAGTTTACGAACACCGAATTTATGCGCCGCATCAATGACATTTGTTTGAATCATCAAGTTGTCATGTAAAAAATTAGCGCTAAGCGTAGCGTTAGCATGAATACCGCCGACCTTCGCACCCGCATGAAAAACGAGTTCTGGCCGATTTTTATCCACCCAATCGAGAACCTCACTGTTATTGCGCAAGTCAAGCTCCTGCCTCGATGCAACCAATAAATCAGCGCCTTCCTTGCTAAAGCTGCGAATCAAGGCAGAACCGAGCATTCCCCGATGGCCTGTTATCCAAATTTTTTTCCCTGCGAACGTAAGTGAATTATCATCTTCGTTGCTGCTATTTTTATGCTTCATGGTTAGTTGAGCCTTTCTAAATTTAATTAACTACTCTTACCCAACAGGTGAGAGTAGGTATCTGCGCAAATTATATCAAAAAACCCTGAACTGTTTCTCGCAAAGCATTAGTAAGGCAACTCGCAAAAAATACTCCCTCTCACAATCATCACCCATCTTGGAGCTGAATAGTCATGCGGTATTTAAAGTGTTCCGTTCCAATGATCCTCAACATTTTTTGCTATCTTTACAAAGCAAACAACTCGCGCATTTTTTGCCCGGGGCTTTCGGCTCTCATAAATACTTCACCGACTAAAAAGGCGTAAATATCATTATCCAGCATGAGTTGCACGTCGTCATGCACATGAATGCCGCTTTCGGTGATGATGATGCGATCGGCAGGAATTTGCTTCTTTAAATCCAAAGTCGTTTGCAGTGATGTTTCAAAGGTGCGTAAATTTCGGTTGTTAATGCCGATCAATTTAGTATCCAGCTTTAGCGCTCTTTGCAGCTCCTCGGCATCATGAACTTCGACCAATACATCCATGCCCAATTTGGTGGCGGTATCTGACAATTCGTGCATAAGATCGTCTTCCAGAGCGGCGACAATCAGCAAAATACAATCTGCACCCAACGCGCGGGCTTCATAGACTTGATAAGGATCAATCATGAAGTCTTTTCTTAATACCGGCAGTGGACAGCGTTCTCTGACCATTTGCAGGTACGCTTCCGAACCCTGGAAAAATTCCTTATCGGTTAATACCGATAAACAGGTCGCACCGTTCATGGCGTAATCCTGACCAATCATGATGGGTTGAAAATCTTCTCTAATGACACCCTTGCTGGGTGATGCTTTCTTGATTTCGGCAATAATCGCCGGTTTCTTTGCCGATACTTTGTTTTGCATGGCATTATAAAAGCCGCGTGGGCGTTCCACGCCAGCGGCAATATCTTCCAGATTCGCTATAGACATGCCGGGTTTGCGTCTGGCGACTTCTTCGGCCTTTTTTGCCAAAATAGTTTTTAGAATGTCAGGGGTATTGGTCATGGTTTTTAGTCAGTTATGAAGTTTTTGAATACGCGATTAACGCGTCGAGTTTAGCTCTTGCCGCGCCACTGGCGATCACTTGCCCGGCTTTTTCAATACCGGCCGCCAGGGAATCGGTGATATTAGCCGCATATATCGCGGCCCCCGCATTTAACAGCACAATATCCCGTGCCGTTCCGGCCTGATTATCCAGCACCGACTTTACCATCACTAAACTGGCGGCCGCACCATCGATGGACAAGTCATTCAGACTGGCCCGTTTAAAGCCAAACTGTTCAGGCGTAATCGTATAAGTAGTAACTTCGCCGTTTTTAAGTTCCGCAATGGTGGTAGCGGCGGCAATGCTGATTTCATCCAGGCCATCATCGGCATTCACCACCAGCACATGCCGGCTGCCGAGTTTTTTCAATACCTGCGCCAGCGGTTCGACCCACTCTTTTGCAAACACGCCGATTAACTGGTTGGGCGCACCGGCAGGGTTGCATAAAGGGCCCAACAAATTAAACAGGGTTCTTACCCCCATTTCTTTACGGACATTAATGGTGTGTTTCATGGCGCCGTGATGCTTGGGGGCAAATAAAAACCCGACCCCGATTTCATTAACGCAACGAGCTACCTGTTCAGCGCTTAAATCCAGATTGACGCCGGCGGTTTCCAGCACATCAGCACTGCCGCAACTACTGGATACCGAACGATTACCGTGTTTCGCAACTTGTCCGCCCGCAGCCGCAACCACAAAAGCACAGGTGGTGCTTATGTTAAACGTATTCGCACCGTCGCCGCCTGTACCGCAGGTATCTATGACATGCTCGCCTGTGATTGTCACTTTGGTGACCAATTCGCGTATCACTTCAACGGCGGCGGCAATTTCGTCAATGGTTTCGCCTTTGCAACGCAACGCGATTAAAAAACCGCCGATTTGGGCATCGGTGGCTTTGCCGGACATGATAAGACGCATGACCTCGCGCATTTCATCGGGGTCAAGATTTTGCTTGTTGAGCAGCTTTTGCAGGGCTTGTTGTATGTGCATTATTTTGTTCTCTGTTGCCGGACTGGGCATTCACCCCGTTCGCAAAGTTTGACGATCAATGTGATTCAGAGGCTTATCCAAATTTTTGGGACGAGGTTGCAAACCTCGTCCCGCATTGGGCGTAAAACTTACCTTTCCAAAAAATTCCTCAACAGCTCATGCCCAAACTCAGTCAAAATCGACTCAGGATGAAATTGCACGCCTTCGATATCTAAGGTTTTATGCCTGACGCCCATGATTTCATCCAATTTGCCTGCTGCATCCTGCGTCCAGGCAGTTATTTCCAGGCAATCGGGCAAGGTGGCCTGTTCGATGACCAGGGAATGATAACGGGTGGCGGTGAACGGATTAGTCAGCCCCTTGAACACACCGGTATTGTGATGATAAATAGACGAGGTTTTGCCATGCATGATGCTTTTAGCATGGGTAATATTGCCGCCAAAGGCATAGCCAATGCTTTGATGGCCCAGGCAAACGCCCAGGATAGGATATTTTCCGGCAAACGTTGAAATAGCTTCAACCGATACACCGGCCTCTTTTGGAGTGCAAGGGCCCGGGGAAATGACGATTTTATCCGGAGCCAGTTCTTCTATGTCTGCGACCGTCACTTGGTCATTGCGCACGACGGTAACATCCGCGCCCAGTTCGCCCAAATACTGCACCAGATTATAGGTGAACGAGTCGTAGTTATCGACCATAACCACTTTTACCGCGTTCATGCCTGTTCTCCTTCCAAACCTGCTTCGGCCATACTGACTGCACGGAATATGGCGCGGCCTTTGTTCATGGTTTCGTCCCATTCGTTTCTGGGCACGGAATCGTAAACGATACCGGCACCGGCTTGTATATGTAGCATATGGTCTTTGATAACAGCGGTTCTAATAGCAATTGCGGTATCCAGATTACCGGACCAGGCGATGTAGCCGACAGCGCCTGAATAAATACCGCGCTTTACCGGTTCCAGTTCATCAATAATTTCCATGGCGCGTATTTTTGGCGCACCGCTCACCGTTCCCGCTGGAAAAGTCGCTGCCAGCACATCAAAGGCGTTTTTTCCTTGCTGTAGCGTACCGGTAACATTAGAGACAATGTGCATGACATGGGAATAGCGTTCGACGATCATTTTATCGGTCAGTTGCACGCTGCCGATTTCTGCAACGCGTCCCGCATCATTGCGACCCAAGTCAATCAGCATCAAGTGTTCCGCCAGTTCTTTCGGGTCAGCCAATAAGTCGTGTTCCAGGGCAATATCCTGTTCAGGCGTCGCGCCGCGTCTACGTGTGCCGGCAATCGGGCGCACGGTGACGATATTATCTTCCAGCCTGACCAGTATTTCCGGCGACGAACCGACAATATGAAAATCGTCCAGGTTCAGATAAAACATGTAAGGCGATGGATTCAGGCAACGCAGGGCGCGGTATAAATTCAGCGGCGAAGCGGTATAAGGAATGGACATGCGCTGTGACAGCACCACTTGCATAATGTCGCCATCGGTGATGTAGTCCTTGGCTTTCAGTACGGCATCTTCAAAACCCTGCTGGGTAAAGCCGGAGATAAAATCATCTTCTTCCACCTTGCAGGGTTTGGCGTGTTTTTCGGTTTTGACATGCATTTCACGCAGCTTGACAGCCAGGTCAGTTACTCGCGCGACAGCGCGATTATAGGCATCAGCTTCTTCCGGATTAGCGTGGGTCAACAACAGCACCTTCCCGGACAGGTTATCAAATACCAGTATTTCTTCCGACACCATCAATAAAATATCGGGACAACCTAGTGGATCCGATTTTCCTGGTCCACGCAGGCGCGGCTCAATGTAATGTATTGTTTCATAACCAAAATATCCAACAAGACCGCCATTAAAGCGAGGTAAATCGGCAATATCGGGCACTCTATAACGTTGCTTGAATTGCTCGATCCAGACTAGCGGATTATCGTGTGTCACTGTATCCAGTAATTCACCGTTTTTTTCCAAGCAAATTTGATTGCCGTTGATTTTAACGACCGTTTTACAAGGCAGTCCTATGATGGAATAGCGCCCCCATTGCTCACCGCCGTGAACCGATTCAAACAAATAGGAATACGGGCCATCGGCTAGTTTCAGGTAAGCGCTTAAAGGCGTATCCAAATCAGCCAGGACTTCGCGGCTAACCGGGATACGGTTGTAGCCTTGTTGGGCATAGTGATTAAATTGTTCTGGGGTCATGGTGGTTTTGTTATATAACCTGTGTATACATTTAAAAAATTGAGAACCTAGGGCCGTTTCGCCTTACGAGTTCATACCACGATTCCCTGTATTCCGCACCACTCTACACAAGCTACTTGCTTTTTATAACAAGGGATTGATCACACGAAGGTTTTCAATCCATTCGAAATCGGCAGTATTGCGTGTGGCTAGAATTTTATGATGCTCAATACAGGTTGCCGCAATCAGTGCGTCCCCCAAAGACATTTTTCGCTGTTGTTTTAGGGCAATGGCAAGCTCATAGCAACCGGGATTGAGATAAATAATTTCCAGGTTATTCAACAAGTCGGTAATAACTTGTTTTTCAACAGACTGTAACCGCGCAAAACCTAACACTTCGACACGACTAATAATCGAATACCCAGGATCATTAGCAATAATCCACTGCCGCAAGTTTTTGTATTCAGCTTGTACTGCGTAAATAATTAGATTGCTGTCAATCAGTATCATTCGTCATAGCCAATATTGCGGTCTTGTCGCTGTTCATTTTGCCATGCCACGCCATCGATACCCGCAAAAATACCCAGCGTAACGGCATTATCCAAGGCTTTTTTTAATCGCTCTTTTCGTTGCTCTTGATCTGTTATTAACAGAGTGTGTCCCTGTTTTTGTTCTAAAAACAAAACAAAGTCAAAAACCTCAGCTTGGTGTGCTGGCGATAATGCTTGGGTGTGTTGTTGGATTATTTCATCTAAACGCATGGTTTTTACTCGTTATAATTGAATGGTATGCAATTCTCACTCGTGGCTTTGAAAAGTTATTACAAGCAACATCACTTCAGCAAGTAGCCTTGATGTAACGCAGTGGAATCGAGGCTACTTGCTCTTATGTGAGTTCTAAACGCCGCTCAATACGATCCAAACGTTCGCTAAGCCGGTCAATTGTAATTTGCTGAGCAACCTGACCTTCGTAATAATCCGAAGCATCACGTTTGACTGCGCCCATGCCGCGCTCAAGAGCCGTTAATCGATGTTTGATGTCTGCCATATCCGCATCATGCTTGTTGCGAAATTCTTTAAGCTCTCCACGCAAGGCTTTTAGATGTTCAATGACGATATTATCTATGTTGTCGGTCATCTTAATGCTCCCGGTTGAAATATTGGTATGTAGGTTGGGTTACACTATTGCTCGGCAATCGCTCCTGCATTGCTCTACCTCCTGCATCCATGCAGTAGTAACCCAACCTACAAAGCCATTTCAATTTACCACCTAATCAATAAAGGTAAGCGATGCGTACCCTACAAAGCTAAACCGCCAACGCCAATTCCGCACGCATTTCATCAATAACTTTTTTGTAATCAGGCTGGCTGAAAATCGCTGAACCTGCGACAAAGGTATCCGCACCCGCCGCTTTAATTTCGCGAATATTGTCGGTTTTTACGCCGCCGTCAATTTCCAGGCGAATATCAAAACCGCTGGCATCAATTAATTTTCTGACTTGACGTAATTTGTCCAGCGCGGAAGGGATAAACGATTGCCCACCGAAACCGGGATTTACCGACATCAACAAAATGATATCCAGTTTGTCCATGACATGCTCTAAAAAATGCAAGGGTGTGCCGGGATTAAAGGTTAAGCCGGCTTTACAACCGGAATCTTTAATCAATTGCAAGGTGCGGTCGATATGTATGGATGCTTCCGGATGGAAAGTAATGATACTTGCGCCTGCTTTGGCAAAATCGGGTATCAGTCTGTCTACGGGTGCCACCATCAAATGGACATCGATCGGCGCAGTCACACCATGTTTTCTTAAGGCTTCACATACCAGCGGTCCGATGGTCAGATTGGGTACAAAATGATTGTCCATGACATCAAAATGCACAATATCCGCGCCTGCGGCTAAAACCTTATCAACTTCCTCGCCTAATTTGGCGAAATTAGCTGAAAGAATGGAGGGGGCAATCCAGTTTTCGTTCATGTTCTTATCCTCTGTGTAAAATGGCTTATTATATCTTTTTTTTACCGGTTGATCTTCGTTATAAAATAACGGCGCTTGCCATCATACAGGAATCACAATCGATGAAACTAGTGACCTTTACTCATAATAAACAATCGCGTGTAGGTGCAGTTATTGATGATGCCGTTGTTGATAGCAAAGGCAGCGCTGAGATTCCAGTCTCAATGATCGAATTTCTAGGTGCGGGCTCCAAAGCATTGCACGCCATGATGGAACTGATTAACAGGGGTAGCGCGCGTATTGCCCTCAATGAGGTTAAGCTGAATGCACCGGTGCCAAGGCCGGGGAAATATCTGGGAATTGCCCTGAACTATGCCGACCATATTGCCGAAACGGGTCGCGATCAACCCGAATATCCCAGTTTTTTTACCAAGCAAAGCACTTGTGTTATTGGCTATGGCGATGCCATTCATAGGCCTAGAGTATCCGATAAACTGGACTATGAAGGCGAACTGGCTTTTGTTATCGGCAAACGTTGCCGCCATGTTCCGGTTGATAAGGCCCATCAGATGATTGCCGGTTTTACCATTGCCAACGATGTTTCGGTTCGCGACTGGCAAATGCGATCACCCACCATGATGATTGGCAAATCATTCGATACGTGTGGCCCGCTGGGCCCCTGGATAGTCACCTCTGATGAACTCGGCGATCCCCATAATCTGACGATTAAAACCTGGATTGATGATGAATTGCGGCAAAATGGCAATACCCGGCAAATGATTTTTAATTGCTATGAAATGATCGCTTATTTATCACAAGCCATGACTCTGGAACCTGGCGATGTTATTACAACGGGCACACCCAGCGGTGTGGGTGTAAAAATGCAGCCGCGCGGTTATATAAAACCCGGCCAAACCGCCAGAATAGAAATTGAAGGCATAGGCACACTGTCCAATCCGGTTATCGAAGAGCCGGAGAATCTGGCGATTTATTAAGGCATAAAAAATAACTTGAACATTTGCATTGTTATGGGAGCGGCTTTTGCCGCCCTTCGCGGCTAAAGCCGCTCCCACGATAACTTCCTATATCCTATGTCCAGGTTATTTAGTTAACCTTCCTAAATTTAGAATCATAAACGACTCAACTGCTCTTTCTGAGATGAAAAAAACTTAATTTTTTCTGCCACGATTTATCAACAGGTCTTATTGGCAAAGGAAATAAGACCGTTACTTTTAGCCCGCCAAATTGAGACACCCCTAAAATAAGATCGGCATTATGAATACCGGCTATTCGTTGCACGATGGAGAAACCCAGACCCGTACCCTTTGCAGTATTCGCCGTTTCAACACAGCGATGAAAGCGTTCCAGGGATTTTTCATATTGATCGGGGGGTATGCCCGGCCCTGAATCTTCAACACAAAGTTGCAGATATTTCTCTTGCCCTGTCACAGTTATCAATACATTGCCTTTGACAGGGGTATATTTGATCGCGTTATCAATAATATTGCGGATCAAAATTGCAACCAACGGCCCGTTAACGATAACCGGTACGGCACACTCCTCAACAAACTCCATAAGAATCTGTTTTTTATGCGCCTCCGGATCCAAATCGGCAATAACATGTATAACTTCACGACTTACCATTGTATTTTGTTTGGTTAAAAACTCTGCATTGGATTCAATGCGCGAGAAGGTCAGCAACTGCTGCACCATATAAGACATTCTATTCACGGCTTGTTTAATACGGGAAAGCGCCTGTTTGCGCACTTCCTCGTCGCTTGTTCTTAAAGCAACATGGGCTTGTGTCAGCAATCCGGCTAAAGGTGTTCTCAATTCATGGGAAGCATCTGCGGTAAAGCGGCGCTCATGCTCAAAAGCCCGTTCAAGCTGAACAAAAAGATTATTGATTTCATTAACCACCGGCACTATTTCATTGGGGAGTTTTTTGATGGATAGCGGCTTAAGGTAGCTGGCTTCGCGTTTAGAGAGTGCTCTTTCCAAGCGATTTATGGGCTTTAACGACAGACCCACAATAAACCAGATGACTACACCTAAAAAGGGCAGGCCGAAAAGAAACTGGGTAACCAATTGTGATGATATTTCATCCGTTAATTCAGCCCGAATCTCTTCTTTCTGACCGACATGGATAACGTATTCCCCCGTTGAATTGGCAATACTGAAGACATGCCATTCATGACCGTCAATATTGGTTTCACTGAAGCCATGATCTGAAGAGGAAAAAGCAAACATTGGCGCACTATCGGAACGTAATATTAACCCGTCCTTTTGGGACCATAGCTGAAAAGCGATTTTTCTTTCGTATTTATGGCCCAAGGCATTCGCTTTTAACAAATCATCAAATATGGGCCATAGCTGATCATCAATATTGGTTTGATTGAAGCCGTGAACTGAAAACGCAGGCGCATTTGCTGAACGAAGCAATAAACCATCATCCTCGGACCATAGCTGAAAAGCGCTTTTACTTTTGAACTTACGTTTTAAATTGTAAGTGTGCAAAAGCTCATCGGCCTTTTCCTGCTCCTGACTCCAGTGCCCCGACAATGATCCTTCGCGAAGCAGGCTTTCTACAAAAGCATTAAGCACTTTTGCCGATTGCGCCAATTCCGCATCAAACAGATTGGCAACTTCATCACGCGTTACTTTATAATTTACATAGGCTGCGATCCCCCATATCAGCATGGATGCGGAGAGCAGACTGACTAACAATAATTGCCGAAGAGAATAATTCATAGTTCGTCTTCATTATCAATGATATAGCCAACGCCTCTGACTGTGCGAATAAGGGCTGAATCGAGTTTTTTCCTAAGATAATGGATATGAACTTCCACGGTATTACTTTCTACATCAGAGTCCCATGAGTAAAGACTTTCTTCAAGCCTGGAACGGGAAACAACCTTGCCTATGTTGCTCATCAGAAAACTCAATATCTCAAATTCTTTTTGCGACAGCTCCACCTTTTCATCGTGAAAGGTCACTTGATGGGAAGCAGGATCCAGGACAATGCCTTTATACTCCATAGTCGGCGCGCTTCTGCCCTCGCTCCTTCTCGCCAATGCTCTTAATCTTGCACAGACTTCATCCAATTCAAACGGTTTAATAACAAAATCATCCGCGCCGCTATCCAACCCCATTACCCGGTCAGGAATGGTGTCCTTGGCCGTTAAAACCATCACAGGGGTTTCGTCCTTACGGCTCCTTAAAGCCCGCAAAATAGCCATGCCATCCATATCAGGCAAGTTCAGGTCTAATACAATCAGCTCATAACTGTTGAGTTTTAAAGCCTCATCGGCAAGCTTGCCATTGGTTAGCCAATCGACCGCATAACCTTCCATTTTTAAGCCGGCAACCAGGCCATCACCTAATATTTCATCATCTTCAACCAGTAAAAGTCTCATTCCCCCCTCCAAAATCATTAATCATTGACAAAAACAGGTTTAATCATGAACTGGAGCACATGATATCCCTCTTTAAGTTTTTCGCTCATTATCACCTGAATTTTTATCGAATCCAAAAGTGTAGTTTTCACCGGTTTTCGAAACGAAACATCGATAAATCTCCCCAGGCAAATGCAACAATTGTTCGCCGCCAAATAACACTTTGTCGTTCAGATACAAGCTGCGATGTCTTTGTTCGTGAATATTCATGGGTATCTATATAACACGATTTGTGTAGATACCTTTGCATATCATCAAAGTCTTCAGTACTTAATCAGGATTTAGAAAATGAATATCCTTCGTTAATCGCGGTGCAAATGAACCACTGACAGGTTGTTTTACACCTATCTTCACCTTTCACCCCCCTGTTTTATTGAAAAAATAACCGCACGCACTCATGAAATCAAAGTGTTACAAAATCATAACAGGTTGGCACAGTAATCGCTTATAAACAAAAGTAGAAACACAATTACCAAAAACGAGGATTTATATGAGTGAAGCTTCACTGCCTGTATTACCAAAAACCGGCTTGGCTGGTTTAAAAGAAAACTGGCGTAGCGATTTGCTATCAGGATTTCTGGTTTTTCTTATTGCTTTGCCGTTGTGCCTGGGTATATCGATGGCTTCCGGTTTTCCGCCATCGGCCGGTATTATCACGGCTATTATCGGCGGGATGCTGGTTTCGCGCATCAACGGGTCATTTATAACCATTAATGGGCCGGCAGCCGGATTGATCGTGGTGGTGCTCGGTGCGGTACAGGAACTGGGCGAAGGCGATGCGATGGCCGGTTACCGTTATGCCTTGGCTGCCATTGTAGTTGCCAGTGCATTACAAATTTTGCTGGGTGTGTTTAAAGCCGGGCGGTTGAGTTCTTTTTTCCCTGCATCAGTTATACATGGTATGTTGGCGGCTATTGGTATCATTATTATGGCCAAACAGATCCATGTCATGCTGGGCACTACGCCGGAGAAAGGCAGTAGCCTGTTTTCGACCATCGCGCAGATTCCGCACAGCTTTCTGAATCCTAATCATGAAATTGCCATTATCGGCTTTACCGGATTGGTGATATTGATTATTTGGTCAATGCTAAAAAACCCCACTTTAAAGATGATTCCAGCGCCGCTTATTGTGGTGTTGGCGGGAATGGGTTTGGCTCGGTATTTTGATCTGGAACATGAGCACATGTATTTGTTTTTGCCGGATGCGCATTTTTTACCGCATCACGAAGAAACCGTTGGACCCAAATTTTTGGTCGCGATTTCTGAAAATTTTATGTCCAGTTTTTATTTTCCAGACTTTTCAAAAATTACTACACTGGAGTTCTGGGAAGCCGTTATCAGTATCAGTCTGGTCGGTAGTCTGGAAAGTTTGCTCAGCGCCATGGCGGTGGACAAACTTGATCCGTATAAACGTCATTCCAATCTTGATCGTGACCTGACAGCAGTCGGTGCAGGTAATCTGGTGGCTGGATTAATCGGTGGTCTGCCGATGATAGCGGAGATCGTGCGTAGTTCGGCTAACGTGACCAATGGTGCAAAAACTCAATGGTCCAATTTCTTTCACGGCACTTTTATGCTGTTGTTCGTAGTGCTGTTTCCGCGGCTGATTCATAGTATTCCTCTGGCTGCTTTGGCTGCATTACTCGTCTATACCGGTTTTCGTCTGGCCTCGCCCAAGGAGTTTGCTAAAGTCATGGGGGTTGGCAAGGAACAGCTATTTATGTTCGTTGTTACCATTATCGGCGTGTTGGCAACCGATTTATTAATCGGTGTCGCTATCGGTATCGTAACCAAATTTGCTATTCACATGCTGCGTGGAGTCAGACTGAATAATCTGTTCAAGATCCACTTTGTTATTGAACCGAAAGATGCTGATTCTGTTGTGGTCAGCATAGTTGGAGCTGCGATTTTCTCTAACTTTATGTCTCTGAAGACCGCTTTAGCCAATCTGGAAAACGGCAAGACGGTCATCTTTCAAATGAACAATACTTATCTTCTTGATCATACCGTGATGGAATTCCTTCATGACTTTGAGCATAACTATGAAGGGCACGGTGGCAAATGTGTTTTTTATGGGATGGAATATCACGACACCTATTCAAGACATCCTTTGGCGGCACGCAGAATGAAACCGGGCCATATGAGTCGACGTAAAAGCGACCATTACGGTGTATAGACGCGGATTCCATGCCGTTCCGTCGTTTTTTTGTAAACAGCTGTAGCCGGATTTGCTGTCAATGCTACAGTGGTATAGTGGTCATCTCAGAATCTTTTAGAGACACACTCTCACAATAAACGAGGACTTTTATGAATAAACCATCTTTTTCAGTTATACCCCAAACCGGCCTGGCGGGCTTAAAAGAAAACTGGCGTAGTGATTTACAGTCAGGCTTTCTGGTTTTTCTTATCGCCTTGCCGCTATGCCTGGGTATATCCGTGGCTTCCGGCTTTCCACCGTCAGCAGGAATTATCACTGCTATTATCGGGGGAGTATTGGTATCCCGTATTAGCGGTTCTTATCTGACCATCAATGGCCCCGCCGCCGGTTTGATTGTAGTGGTTTTGGCGGCCGTGCAAGCCTTGGGCGAAGGTGATGCGCTGGCCGGTTACCGATACACTCTAGCGGCGATAGTGGTGGCCAGTGTTTTACAGGTTTTGATGGGGATATTCAAGATGGGACAGTTGAGTTCCTTTTTTCCTACATCGGTGGTACATGGGATGCTGGCTGCGATCGGTATTATTATCATCGCCACACAAACCCACGTCATGCTGGGAGTCACGCCGGAACCAGGCAGCCTGTTTTCGATCATCGCACAGATTCCGCATAGCTTGCTTAATTTGAATACGGATATTGTTCTTATCAGCTTTTTAGGCTTGCTAATACTCATTGTGTGGCCATTAATTGGAAGCAGGATTCCCGCCCCGGTGATTGTCGTGCTGGTCGGTATCGTCTTCGCTTGGCATTTTGATCTTGCTCAAAAGTCTACTACCAGCGGTTCAAACTACCTGGTTGCGCTTCCCGATAATTTTCTGGCCGGCTTTTATTTTCCCGATTTTTCAAAAATATCTACATTAGCCTTTTGGGAAGCCGTGCTGAGCATCAGTTTAGTGGGCAGTCTTGAAAGTTTGCTGAGTGCGACAGCGGTAGACAAGCTCGACCCTTACAAGCGCACTTCTGACCTTGATCGTGATTTAACGGCTGTCGGAATAGGTAATCTGGTTGCCGGTTTAATGGGTGGCTTGCCGATGATTGCTGAAATTGTACGTAGCTCGGCGAATATCAATAATGGGGCAAAAACCGCTTGGGCCAACTTCTTTCATGGCTTGATTTTATTGCTGTTTGTGGTCATGTTTACAGGCTTCATACAGAGCATTCCGTTGGCTTCCTTGGCGGCATTGCTGGTTTATACCGGTTATCGTTTAGCCTCGCCTGAAACATTCGCCAGAGTCATGGATGTCGGTAAAGAACAGTTATTTATGTTTGTTGTAACGATTATCGGTGTACTGGCGACCGATTTATTGATGGGTGTCACTTTGGGTATTGTCGTAAAACTGGCAATTAATCTGGCGAGGGGAGTTTGGCCCAACAACCTGTTCAAGATTCACTTTACGATCCAGCAACAGGATAACGATACGCTGGTTGTCAAGTTACTCAGGTTCGGCCTTATTTCAAACTTTCCTGCCCTTAAAAAAGGCACTTGCCAGGCTGGAAAACGGCAAAACGATTATTTTTGATTTTACAAACGGTTACCTGATTGATCATACCGTTATGGAGTTTATCCATGATTACATGCAGAACTATGAAGCTCAGGGAGGACACTGTCGAAAAGTAGGTAAAGCCCTTGGAAACGTTTTCAGATCATGCTCTCGCTGCGCGGCTAATGACAGCGGATGATAGAAAATGAATTTAGATTTTAGACGATAGAGAGAATTTCATGATCCTTGTATCAGCTTATTGTGCGGTACTTTTAAGTTTTGCTTCAGGCCTGCTGGCACTGATGATGAATCAGAGGCTTACCCTGTTAGCAGCTAGTCAGTACTGCTTTAAAAAATTCTTTAACAGCAATGTGCATTGCCGGGACTGGGTTAATAAAAATCTTGAAGAGCGGCGTTTTCCGGTTTTCTTGAGGCAAGCAGTGTTTGTTTTATTAGGCTTGTCAGGTGTATTTGCAGTAATAGCGGGCTTAGCTGTGCTAATCAGCAAAGGGGTTATTATCGACCAGATCGGTTTGGGATTGCCCTGGCTACCTTGGCATGTACGTTTTGACGGTTTGTCCGGTTTCTTCTTTTTAATCATCGGGATTGCCGTCTGTGCTGTCAGTCTTTATGGCCCCGGGTATGTGAGCAGTTATAAGGAAAGTGACCATCCCTTTGCCGTTCTGGGTTTATTTACCGGATTGTTTGTTTCCGGCATGTTGCTGGTGTTGCTGGCCGATGATGCTTTCATGTTCATGATTGCCTGGGAGCTGATGTCGGTCGCCAGCTATTTTCTGGTGGCGTTTCAACATGAAAATTCCGCCAATCGCCGCGCCGCATTTCTATATTTATTGATGGCGGAAGTCGGTGCATTGTCGATTATTCTGGCCTTTGGCGTACTGGCCAGTTTTTCTGACGGATTTACTTTTGATGCCTTGCGTGAGTCCAAGTTATCAATAACCTGGGCAAGTATTGCTTTCGTGCTGGCACTGCTGGGTTTTGGCATGAAGGCGGGGATAGTGCCGGTTCACGTCTGGTTGCCGGAAGCGCATCCGGTAGCGCCCTCGCATATTTCAGCGCTCATGAGCGGCGTGATGCTTAAAGTCGCACTGTATGGCTTGATCCGTTTTTGTTTTGATTTGCTCGGTGATGTGCATTGGCAATGGGGCGTGGTGCTGCTGGTTCTGGGTACTTTTTCAGCCTTGGGCGGCATTCTGTATGCCATGATGCAACCCAATCTGAAACGGCTGCTGGCCTACAGTTCCGTTGAAAATATCGGCATTATTTTCATGGTGCTGGGTTTGTCCATGATTTTTATGGCAAACGGCCATCCGCAACTGGCGGCATTGGGTTTTCTGGCTGCCTTGTTCCATGCCTTCAATCATGCCTTGTTCAAGAATTTACTGTTCCTGGGTGCAGGCATACTTCATCACCAGACTCATGAATTAAATATCGACATGATGGGCGGGCTGATTAAAAAAATGCCGCAAACCAGCGTGTTGTTTTTGGTTGGCTGTATGAGTATTTCTTCATTACCCCTGTTTAACGGCTTTGTTTCGGAATGGCTGGCTTTTCAGACAGCGCTGCAAGTTGATGTGCTGGACAATGGCGTGTTGCGCAGTTTGATTCCGGTTTCTGCGGCGGCCTTGGCGTTGACAGCGGCATTGGCGGCTGCGTGTTTTGTCAAAGTATTCGGGCTGATATTTCTGGGGCAATCGCGCTCACGAAACAGCTGAGAAAGCCCATGAAGTGCAAGACAAAGGTATGCTGGCAGGCCCTGCTTTGCTGGCGGGATTGTGTTTTCTGTTCGGGATTTTCCCCGGCGTGATCATTCATTTGATCAACAACGTTTCAGGTCAACTGTTAGGACAAACCCTGCCGAATGATTCCGCTTTAGGCTGGTTATGGCTGGCTCCGGTTTCTGCCGAGCAAGCTTCCTATTCGCCGCCACTGGTCTTGATCGGTGCGCTGATTGCAGGCTGTATCAGTTTCTGGTATTTGCGCCGTAATCCTGCAACAGCGCTAAGACAGGCGGAAACCTGGGATTGCGGTTTTGGCGGCGTTAACACCGCGTATGCAGTATAGCTCCAGTGCTTTTACCATGCCTTTCCGGCGGATTTTCGCCAAAGTCTGGATTATAGACGAGCAAATCAACAAAGACATGCAGGGCGCTATGAATCAGGATGTGGCAGCAGTGCATTATCAACTGCATATTCAGGATCATAGCTGGCCGCGTTTGTATCAACCGATAGCACACGGAGTGAACAGCTTGGCCAAACAGGTGGGCCGCATTCAAACAGGCAATATCCGGATCTATCTCGGTTATTCGTTTGCCACTTTACTGGTGCTGTTATGGGTGATTAGCTGATGAGCGCAAATGCAGGGCCGGTTTCAGTCGCCCAGTTTGTAAAAAGTCGACTAAGAAACGGCAACTTAATAACCTGAAATGTTGGGATTTATCGGGAGCGGCTTTAGCCGCGAAAATCGCGGCTAAAGCCGCTCCCACAAAAATGCAACTGCCCAATATTACTAAACTCTACAGTCTGGAGAAACCCAATGAACTGGTTAATCGCCATTTTACAAACCACGCTATTTGTCGTATTGGCGCCGTTATTGGCGGGTTGGCTCAAGTGGTGCAAATGTCGTTTACAAAACCGCAAAGCGCCGTCCTTGTTACAGCCTTATCGGGATTTACTTAAATTAACGCGTAAACAACCCGTCGTCTCGGAACAGGCCTCGTGGCTATTTATCAAAGCGCCGTACATTATTTTTTCCGCCACCGTGCTGGCGGCAAGCGTTGTTCCGTTGATCGCTGTTGATCTACCCACCTCAGCCAGTGCGGATGTGATTGTGATGGTGGGTTTTTTTGCCTTTGCCCGGTTTTTTCTGGCATTAGCGGGATTGGATATCGGCACGGCATTTGGCGGTATGGGTTCGTCCAGGGAAATGACTATTTCTTCCTTGGCGGAACCCGCCATGTTGATGGCCGTTTTTACCCTGACCATGACTGCTTCCACGACTAATTTATCGGGCGCCATTGCTCATGTAATCAATGAAGGCCTGGTGCTACGACCTTCGTTTGTGTTTGCCCTGTTTGCCCTGATATCTGGTTGCCATCGCTGAAACCGGGCGTGTTCCGATAGACAATCCGGCCACGCATCTGGAACTGACCATGATTCATGAAGCCATGATTCTGGAATACAGCGGCCGGCATCTGGCGCTGATTGAATGGGCAAGTCAGCTCAAACTCATGCTTTATGGCGTATTGATCGCCAATATCTTTTTCCCGTGGGGTATCGCTGAAACCTTTACGGCTGAAGCGTTAGGCTATGGATTGCTGGCGATTATGGGCAAGCTTGCGGTATTAGCGATATTTCTGGCGATAGCAGAAACCCTGGTTGCAAAAATGCGCTTGTTTCGAGTACAGGAATATCTGAGCTTTGCCTATTTATTGGGGCTGCTGGGTATGTTGAGCCACATCATTCTGGAGGCGTCGCGCTAATGAATATTGAACAAACAGGATTTTTATACGCAGGCCATTTTGTCGATGGCGGCATTGGTAGGACTCACCTCTTTTCTCATGCTGGGACAAGGACGATTGTTACGGCTGATCTTTGTCTTTGCCTTGCAGGGCTTTTTATTAACCTTGACCACGGCATTAGCGGCATACAGTCTGGATAATCCTCATCTGTATATTTCCGCCGTGCTGACCCTGGTGCTAAAAGTCATTTTTATTCCGTGGATGTTAAGACGTGAAGTCATGCACATGAAACATGCACCGGGATATTGAAGCGTTAGCACAACAAGACTGTGGTGATGCTGGGCGGCGCCAGTCTGATGGTGTTCAGCTATTACGTCTTGCATCCTATCGTGCAAACCACCTCGCCGGTGATGTTGAATGCGCTGGCGGTCAGTCTTTCCGTGGTGCTGTTAGGCATGCTGTTAATGATCTCGCATCGTCAGGCTGTTGCCCATGTTGTCGGGTTTATGTCGATAGAAA
The DNA here is from genome assembly GCA_963849195.1 of uncultured Gammaproteobacteria bacterium. GTDB lineage: Bacteria > Pseudomonadota > Gammaproteobacteria > Methylococcales > Methylomonadaceae > Methylobacter_C. Next base: position 119,609 of record CAWKGQ010000004.1, on the reverse strand, counting down.
ATGGTTTGTTTTTTGCCGCCATCGTTGCCACCAAAGGCATGCCGATGGTAGTTGAATTGGGCATAGCCTTTGACGTACTGGTTGCCGCGGTGCTGTTCGGTATTTTCTTCCTGCATATTCGTACCAGTATCGATTCACTGGATGTTGATCTGTTAAACCGCTTAAATGAGGTGGATAAATGATTGCTGCCTATCTGGTTTTATTGATTCCATTTATCGGGATTATTTTTTTCGCGGTTTCAGGTCACAGAGAGGACATAGGTAAATACAATGTCTGGTTAAACGCAATCTGTCTGCTGGCGACTATCTGGCTGGCGATTAATGTGCTGAATCAAGGCACTATTTTGTCATCCGGCAAGGCCTTTTTGATTGACCCGTTTAATGTGTATTTGATTGTTCTGACCGCTTTTGTCGGACTCACCACCTCGATTTTTTCCTCGCCTTATATGGCGCATGAAAAGGAGCTGGGCAAGCTGACTGATAAACGGTTAAAGCTTTATTACTCCATGTATCAGGGTTTTATGCTGGCCATGTATCTGGTATTGACGACCAATAACATGGGCGTTATGTGGGTGGCGATGGAAGGCGCGACACTGGCGACGGTGACTGCTGGTCAGTTTGTATCGCACACCTGAATCCATTGAGGCGGCCTGGAAGTATTTTATTCTTTGTGGCGTGGGCATTGCACAAGCCCTGTTCGGTACCATTTTGCTGTATTACGCCGCCGTGCAGATTGGCGAAGTCGAAAACGCCCTGCTGTGGTCGGAATTGTTCCAACATGCCAAACAATTAAATCCGGAAATACTTGAAATTGCCTTTGTTTTTTTACTGATTGGCTATGGCACAAAAATCGGTCTGGTGCCTTTACATAACTGGTTGCCCGATGCCCATTCCGAAGGCCCCACACCGATGTCGGCGGTATTATCCGGCCTGTTATTGAATGATGCCTTATATGCCGTAGTGCGTAATAAAATGCTGGTGGATGGCGCAACCCATAACAATATGGCCGGTTACTTAATGATGGGCTTCGGCCTGCTGTCTTTTCTGGTCGGCGCTTTATTTCTGCATCGGCAAAAAGATATTAAACGGCTGTTCAGTTATTCATCCATTGAACACATGGGCATGATGACTTTTGCTTTTGGCATCGGCGGCCCCCTGGCGACCTTTGCAGCATTACTGCACATGACCGTGCATTCACTGACAAAATCGGCCATTTTTGTGACGGTAGGTCATGCTGCGCAGGTTGCCGGAACCCAAAGCATGGACAAAATACGTGGCCTGATAAAAACGCAACCCAAGATGGGTTGGGGCTTATTGATAGGCACGATTATCCATTGCAGGCTTTCCTCCATTTCGGAGTATTTACCAGTGAGTTCCTGGTATTGCTGGCCACCATGCACAGTTATCCCTGGCTAGCGCCGTTATTATTGCTGGGTATCGGCATTGCTTTTGCCGGACTGTTCAGACATATACAACCCATGGTTTATGGTGAAAAACCCGAAGGTCAATTACCGGTTAAAGCCAACCTTTGGCCGGTGATCATTCATCTGGGTTTGGTGTTATGGCTCGGCCTGGCTATCCCGGGGTTTCTGGCTAACTGGTTTTCACAGGCAACGTTGTTAATCTCAGGGAGCGCACCTTTATGAGTTCTTCAAATTGGACTACGGATTTTTTAAACCAACTTATTAACGACAGCTATTACCGTTGAACAAATCAGTCTGCCATCAACAACCTTATGGCAAATCGAAAGCAATCACTGGCAACAGTTTGCAGAACTGGCCATACAGCAAAATGTGCGTTGGGTAGCCGGATGGGCGGAACACGTTGAAGACCGGTTTTTCATCAATGCCTGTTTTGAAAAGCAGGGTGTTTATGTGTTGTTGAGAACTATTGTTAACGTTGCCAAACCCGAATTACCCTCACAAGCCACCGTTTATCCAGCCGCGAATCGCAGTGAGCGTCATACCCAGGATATGTTCGGCATTAACTTTATCGGGCATCCCGACAATCGGCGCTGGACCCGGCACAAAGCGTGGGCCAAACACGATTATCCCTTACGCAAGGATTTTCCTGTACAGGGCGAACCGGAAGCCATCACGCCACCCGATATGGATTATCCCTTTGTTAAAGCGCATGGTGCGGGTGTTTATGAAATCCCGGTAGGCCCCGTCCATGCCGGTATTATCGAACCCGGACATTTTCGCTTTCTGGCGGTAGGCGAACTGATTTTAAATCTGGAAGAGCGCCTGGGCTATGTCCATAAAGGTATCGAGAAAATCGCCGAAGGCAGAACGCCGGAGTCTTTAGCGCGTTTAGCCGGGCGGATTTCGGGCGACACCACCGTAGGGCATTGCTGGGCAGCCTGCATGGCAATGGAGCAAGCCGCCGGCATTGAAATTCCGCCACGCGCCGCCTTGATACGCGGCATTCTGGCAGAGCGCGAACGGGTCGCCAATCATTTGGGTGATATGGGCGCGATTTGTAACGACGTCGCCTTTGTCTTTGCTCAAATGCAATTTACCCGCTTGCGTGAACTCTGGTTACGCACCAATGCAACAGTCTTTGGTCATCGTTTGTTAATGGACAGGATTGTTCCTGGCGGTGTTATGTGTGATTTATCTGAAACCTCCTGCGCTTTGATTAAACAGGACATTGTTCAGTTAAGAAAAGAACTGTCAGACATCATGCCTGCAATAGACCTCAATTCATCTCTGGAAGACAGGCTTTACACAGCGGGCTATTTGTCGCCGGAAATCGCCGCCGCCTTTGGTACATTAGGTTATGTCGGCCGCGCCAGTGGCCAAGATTTTGATGTGCGCCGCGACGCGCCTTATGCGCCTTACGATCAAGTAACTTTTAAAGTCGCGCTGGAAGATCAGGGCGATATTGCCTCAAGGTTCTGGGTAAGATACAAGGAAATCAATGCGGCGTTAAAACTCATCGAACAATTTATAGCGCAACTTGCGGCGGGTGACATTCTTGACTGAATGGCAAACACCGCCAGCGGGCAGTGAAAGCCTGGGCATCGTTGAAGGCTGGCGCGGTGAAATCACCGCTTATATTCGCTTCGATGCCGATAATAAAATCGCCCGTTTTTATCCACGCGACCCCAGCATCCTGAACTGGCCTGCGCTGGAAAAACTGACGCTGAACAATATCGTGCCGGATTTTCCTGTGTGTAACAAATCCCTGAATGGCTCGTATTCAGGCAACGATTTATAGGAGGCAAATGTGCTGAGACTTTTTAAAAAAATCCTGACAACCGGTGTTGTCACCGAGAAGCATTAAAGCTCCCAAGGACGATGAACTGGAAAAACTGGGTATAGAGATCAAACGCCACATCGACAAGAAATTTTCCGGCAGCATCGCCATACGCCAGGTCGACGCCGGTTCCTGTAATGGTTGCGAACTGGAAATCCATGCGCTAAATAATCCTTATTATGATATTGAGCGCTTTGGTATTCATTTTGTGGCATCGCCACGGCACGCCGATGTGTTACTGGTGACCGGCCCTGTTTCACGGCACATGCAGACCGCATTGCTACGAACTTACGAAGCGACACCGAATCCGAAATGGGTCGTTGCTGTCGGTGATTGTGCCGCTTGCGGTGGCGAATTCGGAGTTTCTTACGCCAGCTGCGGCGCGGTATCCAATGTTATACCCGTCGATATGGTCATAGCAGGTTGTCCGCCTACGCCCTTGGCATTGATGAAAGGTTTGCTGGGGTTGATTAATAAATAATGAAGAAAAAAATGAAGATAATGGGAATAGCGCTAGCAATTCTGAGTTCTGCCGGCATGACACCAAGCACCGCGGTAGCGGATGATTTGCTTCAGGATGCCGGTAGCTGGCTGCAAATCGTCGGAGAGGGTAGTCTGAAGGTTGTGGATCCGAGCCTGGAAAAAGGGCGTATCTGGTTGGAGGGGCAATCCCGTTGGGACGATGACTGGAATCATTGGTATCAAGGCGTAGTACGCGCAGCGGTAGGCTATTCGCTCAGTGACCGCGCAACAATCTGGGCAGGCTACACTTGGGTGCCTACACAAAACGTCGGCAAACCCTATAAATCCCAGCAAGATGTATGGCCCGCATTTCGCTATGTCATGCCGACCAGCATCGGCACTTTAAGCTTCAGAACCATGGTCGAAACCAATTTCATACCGGGCAATGGCAATGATGTGCGTGTACGTCCACGCCAGATGATTCGATTTATGCACCCTCTGGAATTTGAACCGCGGTTGAGCATCATCACTTGGGACGAGGTCTTCGTACGAATCAATTCGACACCTGCAGGCGGTCAATCCGGCTTCGATCAAAACCGCGCGTTTGCCGGCCTCGGCTGGACTTTCAATAAAAGCTTCCGGGCCGAAGCAGGGTATCTCAATCAGTATCTGGATGATGCCACACATACCAATAACACGATGCACCACTTGATTATGGGATCACTATTTATCAACTTTTAAAACCCGATGAGAGCTAATCCTGCACAACAAGTCTGGTGTTTGCCCGGTGTGCTATTGCCTGTTTGCAATCCAGGTAGAAAAATCAAACCCATTTACCGCGAAAATAAAGTATGCGTATTCTTTGTCTGCTTATCCTTATCGTCATCACCATTCTGGAGATTGGTCCGGTGCCCATTTCCGGCTTGCTGTTAATGTGGGTTGTGTTGTTTCGTCCCCAATGGTTTTATGATCTGGTACAAAAGATCTATGGTAAACAGAAGTAGTCTCCTGGTAGCATGAGGTTGCCTATAACGATAACTACACACCTAAACAGGGTTTCATTCCTTCTTTCATTGCCGATTCAATTATTGAAGACATCGACTATAGCGAATGCACACATGGATTAGTCATATCGTGAATTTTTTTGCCAAACAGGATCAGCTATGAGTAAAAAATCTGATAACGCAGATTATCCTAAAGCCTTCTGGTATTTATCTGCAGAACGGCAACTCGAGCAATTGGCGACAGCACGGCAGGGATTGAGCAATGAGGAAGCCAATTTACGCATAAAACGCTATGGCGCCAATCGGCTAAATAACAAAAAGGATGTTGGCAACGTTCAACTGTTCCTTGCTCAGTTTAAAAACTCCATTATCCTGATTCTGCTTTTTGCCACCGGCTTGTCTTTCTTTTTACATGACAGGGTAGATGCTGCAATCATATTAACGATTGTAGCAATCAGCGGCTGTCTGGGATTCTGGCAGGAAAAAGGCGCAGCTGATGCAGTAAAGAAATTACTCGCTATGGTGCAAATTACAGTTAGCGTCCTGCGCGATAGCAGGGTGGCGGAGATTGCCAGCGAAAATCTTATTCCCGGCGATATTATATTACTCAAGACAGGCGATGTTATTCCTGGGGTTGTTTGCTGCTGGAATCGGACAACCTGTTTGTTGATGAAGCCATCTTGACCGGAGAAAGCTATCCGGCTGAAAAACTGCCGGGCATTGTGGTGCGAAGCAGCAAGGCTTTTTTTATTAGCAAACCGGGTAAATATCTGGTTGCTGCAACGCTGACTATTGTCGCTACTACCCTGGCTTTACCCTATACACCTATTGCGTCTTTAGTGGGATTTGTGCCTCTTTCATTGTCTTTATTAGGACTGCTGGGCGTGATTGTGTTGCTTTACCTATCAACGGCTGAAATAGCCAAACATATTTTTTACCGGCTGGTAAAGAGTTAGGTGCTTTAAATGACAAAACCCTTCAATAAATCGAATCAAATTCCAGCAGGTATTTGGGTACTTGGTTTCGTCAGTATGTTAATGGACATTTCATCAGAAATGATTCACAGCCTGCTTCCCCTGTTCATGGTAACGACGCTCGGCACCAGTGTCTTTGCCGTTGGTATTATTGAAGGACTGGCAGAATCCACGGCATTGATCGTGAAAGTATTTTCAGGGATTTTGAGCGACTATATCGGCAAACGCAAAGGTCTTGCTGTATTTGGTTATGCAATGGGGGCGTTCTCCAAACCACTGTTTGCCGTGGCCTCCAGTAGCGGAATCGTGCTGACCGCTCGTTTGCTCGACAGGATAGGAAAAGGTGTACGCGGGGCGCCACGCGATGCGCTGGTCGCCGATATTACACCGCCGCATTTACGGGGCGCTGCCTTTGGCCTGCGCCAAGCATTGGATACCGTGGGCGCTTTCCTGGGTCCATTACTGGCAGTTGGATTAATGCTGCTTTGGGCTAACGATTTTAGGGCAGTTTTCTGGGTGGCCGTTATCCCGGGAACACTCGCCGTTATGCTCCTTTTTTTCGGGATTCGGGAACCCGCACGCTCCAAATCCGAAAAAAGAATTAATCCAATCCGGCGGGAAAATCTACAACGCCTGAATACATCCTATTGGTGGGTAGTAGCTATTGGCGCGATTTTTATGCTGGCGCGTTTTAGCGATGCATTTCTGGTGTTACGTGGACTACAGGCAGGTATCCCTATCGCACTGACGCCATTGGTGATGGTGGCGATGAACCTGATCTATGCGGTTTCAGCGTATCCATTCGGTAAGCTTTCCGACAGAGTACGACATACCCGGTTGCTGGCGCTTGGGCTAATCGTGTTGATTGCTGCCGATCTGGTCTTAGCTCATAGTCATCACTGGAGCACTGTCCTGGCAGGGGTTACGCTATGGGGCATCCATATGGGCATGACGCAAGGCCTGCTGGCGGCCATGGTGGCCGATACCGCGCCCGCCGACTTGCGCGGAACGGCTTATGGCTTTTTCAATCTCATGAGTGGGTTGGCCATGTTGGTTGCCAGCGGATTGGCGGGATTTGTCTGGGATCGGTTTGGCGCTGCAATGACATTTTACACAGGGGCTGTTTTTTGTTTATTGGCTCTAGCCGGATTAGCTTGGCAACCTGCCCTGCCCGCACGAAATTGCCAAAGCGTATCGTCTGAGTAATGAAAATAAAATAACCTGAGCATTTACATTTTTGTGGGAGCGGCTTTAGCCGCGCGGAGTTAGCAGAGATAAGAACTTTATGCTGGATAGCAATTGCCAGCATCATCAATCCAATAAGCTCCAGTTAGGGAGTGCTTTAAAAAAAACGGTCATAATCTTGCGGAATTTAACAACTAAGCGATTTATGTATCCGTCCATACAAATAAAGCTTAACTGCTTTTATTCGAATAAAACCACATCTGATAGATGCTAAGCAAGATTTGCAAACCCATGGAAATTCCCATTAATGCCCCACTGAAAATGACTACGTAAGCAAATGAGGAAATCTCCTTGGTGATAAACCATGACAGCACATCCAATAGCATTGCAGCAAAAGGAATCACCACCGCCACTCTTTTTACGTAAACGTTGATATCACAAAGCAAAAAGATTTTGCCGATAAAAAATAGAATAAAAGCAATACCGAACAAATGAATATGAGATACACGAACTAAAGTAGGTATTGTTGCCCCACCGGCATGCGCGACCACGGATACAGGTGCGTAATGAGTTAAATCAGGCAAGGAAGGATTAATGCTGGGGGTATGGCACAAAATACAGTCACGGTTTAATATCGGGGCAATTTTCTCGTTATATTCCGGTTCGTCGGCGCCATGTTGTATCCATTGCAAAATAACATCCTTATCGCTTTTATATTTCAGGTTGGGCTCCATAATACCCCTAATGGCGGTACCCAATCGCGTTTGATTGTTTGAACCATGATAACTGATGACGACATCTTCAACCGAAAGCCCAGCTTTGCCGTCAAGCCCTTGATGGGTGTAATACATATTGGCAAGAGCCGCCAGATAGCCGAGTCCTATGGTAAGCAGGAACACAGTATTCAAAATTCTTTCGCTCACGGATATGTCTTTAAAGCGGGTATAACGTTCTTTGATCATAATGATTCCTGAACAATGGGTAGAGAGTAAGGTATTTTTTGAAATCTATTAAAGGGGTTGCGGGCAAGGCCGTTTTCGCCTTGCCCGCACTTTATGACATAACCAAATCAGCCCGACTGAAGCAGCCGGGCTGCTTCAGGTTAAAACGCCAGCCAACCGTTTACCATGAAGGTATTATTGAATTGAGCATCAACGTTTGTTTGTGCCGTTGGCTTGGGAATAACTCAAACTGAAAATTACATACAATGAATGCAGAAACAAATCATTACAAAAGTGTATAGTTTTGGAAGACTTCTCGCAATGTGATTGAGGTTATTCTATTGCTGAACTCAGGCAATTCCGCCTGATATGAAAGAGGATTAATAGATGAACAAACAACACAATAAAATTCTGACAGCCTTGTTTACACTGCTTATAACAGCAAGCGCGGCTGCTAACGTAGCACAAGCAAGTGAATCGAAGGACAAGGAAGCAAAAGAGTTAACGCTTTTTAGTCAGGCCAAAATCTCTTTAATCGACGCCATCAAAGCGGCAGAGCAAAAAACCGGCGGCAAGGCTTTGGAAGCTGAATTGGATGATGAATCAAGTACAGTTCAGTTCGAAATTGAGATAATCAAAGACGGCAAGATTTATGAAGTTATTGTCGATGGCACGACCGGCAATGTCCTTAAAGTTTCCCTGGATGATGAGTCTAAGGAAAGCACTGAAAACGAGAAATAGTAAATTCAATGCCGGGGAATTCCTCCCCGGCATTCTTTTGATACCATGAAAATATTAATTATTGAAGATGATAATGAAACCAGAGAATATGTCTCGGCAGGTCTGAAAGAGGCAGGCCACACTGTCGATTCGGCAAGGGATGGCTATGAAGGCCTGCTCCTTGCCAAAGAGGGAAACCATGACCTGCTTATTGTCGATCGCATGCTCCCTGACCTTGATGGACTTACGTTAGTAAAAACGTTGCGTAGCGCCGGCTGCTCTTTACCGGTACTGTTCCTTACCTCAATGTGCGGAATTGATGATCGTGTTGAAGGATTGAATGCAGGCGCCGACGATTACCTGGTTAAACCGTTCGCCTTCAGTGAGCTTAGCGCACGGGTCAATGCGCTGTTACGCAGACCAAGGGAAACCGTGGAACAGAAAGTCTTGCAGGTTTTGGGCCTTGAAATCGACCTTCTGAAAAGAGTAGTCAGGCGTAATGGGCAACTCATTGATCTTCAGCCAACCGAATTTCGCCTGCTTGAGTATCTTGTCCGTCACGCCGGCCAGATTGTCACTCGCACCATGCTGCTTGAAAATGTGTGGGATTTTCATTTTGATCCCAAAACCAATATTGTCGAAACCCATATCAGTCGCTTGCGCAGTAAGCTGAATGCCGGGAACAAGACCGATCTCATTCATACCGTTCGTGGCGCAGGATATATGATTCATGAAACTGCCTAGCATTACCGGCACCATCAGTTTTAAACTCTCAGCTTTATATTTGCTTCTTTTTTTGTGTTCTTTTTTGTCCATTGGAATAACCGTTTATTTGTTGACCTACCATACACTGGAGCAGCAACTTAAAAGCAGTGTCGAAACGGAAGCCGTCCGGCTGAAGACCGAATATGATTCAGGCGGGATAACCGAATTGAAAGACGAAATTGACGAAGTTGATGGTTGGAAATCGCACACCCTTCTCGAATACGGGGTTATTGATCAGAACGGCAAGTTGATAGCCGGAGACCTCAATAATTTTCAACCTTCTGCAGGATGGCAGACCGTCATACGAACACCTGCAGTCAATAAACCTGAAAAAGAAGAAAAAGAACTTCTCTACATCAGGGTCATGGCTCTGCCCAATAATGTTTGGCTGGGTGTCGGCCATGACGGCAAGACTATTCAGAAAGCCGGTGAGGCAATTATTCAAGCTTTTTTATGGGGCTTTGTGTTAGTTATCTTTCTGGGCGCTGGCGGTGGTCTGTATCTCAGCGGCGCTTTCTTGAGAAAAATCGAGAGCATTACAAAATCAACACAGGCCATTATTGCCGGTGATCTGAAACATCGGCTGCCAGTTTCAACAAACCGCGATGAACTGGACAACCTTGCCTTATTGTTAAACCAAATGCTGGATAAAATTGGCTCGTTAATCGAGAATATTCAGCAAGTCTCCAATGACATAGCACACGATCTGCGCACACCGGTCAGTCATTTAAAATTCAGGCTTGAAGACGCTCTGACAAGGAATCTTTCGGCAGAACAATACAAGGAACGGGTAGCTTTCGCTATTGAGGAAGTCGATACAATTCTTGATACATTTTCCGCCATGCTGAGAATTTCCCAGATTGAATCCGGCTCCCGCCGTAGCGGTTTCAAAACCGTCAATCTCAGCGATATCGTTGTTTCCGTGATCGATGCTCTGTATCCGGTAGCGGAGGAACAGGGAAAAACTATCCATGCAGACATTGATTCGCACGTAACACTGACCGGTGATAAAGATCTGCTGACGCAGATGGCCTTTAATCTGCTGGATAATGCCATCATGCATACACCCGTAAACACCCAAATCAAGGTCAGTCTGCGATCGTCAGGTACTCAAACTGAATTTATTGTTGCCGATAACGGCCCCGGCATTGCCGAAGCATACCGTCTGAAAGTATTTCAACGTTTTTACCGGCTTGAACAAAGCCGGACAACGCCTGGTAACGGCCTTGGTCTGAGTATAGTTGCAGCCGTTGTCGATCTTCATAGCGGAACCATAGCGTTAGCAGATAACAATCCGGGTCTTAAAATTGTACTTAATTTCTGCAACAAACAGTTCAGCTGCAACCCTACTAATGGAATTCTACTAGATTTAAAATAAGCAGTTACACGGAGTTATTTATGCCCACGTGATATGGTGGTTCAACAAAGTTTGCAGAACTATTTGGTGAGCTTGCTCAACATCAGTTACGAAATTAAACACAATAATGAACTGCCAATATGATTCCTCAGCCTACCTCTAACCTATATCAAAATCGCTTCTTCCAGCAGATAGCTACCGGCGCTTCATCAACAGAAGCTATCCCAAAAATAATCCATAGATACCTCGATGGAAAACCCGCCAAACTCGGTAAGCGAAATTTAAGCTCGACCGAACGAGACCTAGACTTTTGGTCTGCCGAATTTTGGGGTGAGGTTTCGGTAGAGATTTTCGATACTGAATCGTTTGCTCTTGCTCTCGCTCGTTATCTTCGTCAATCAAAAGTAACTCAAGCTTCTTTATTACAAAAGATAGTATTCTGCGCTCCTGATTCACTTCGTCGTGCGATTCGATACTCGCAGATATTTCTGTTTCCAAACGAGCTGCGTTGGAAGGAAATCAAGGAACTATGGGTATGACGATGGTAATTGGTATCGTCACCGAAGTGGCCATTTTTTATTATTCTGAATATGAAAGCCTGCCTGACGCCATAAAAGGCGTAGAACGCATGATTAGTGCAGGCAACAACCGGATGCGCCCGATTGCGATGACCACTGTTGCGGCGATTTTTGCCTTAATGCCTTTGGCGATGAACATAGGTACGGGTTCTGAAATGCTGCAACCGCTGGCGATTGCTATTGTGTCTGGACTTGTTGTCCAGATACCGTTGGTACTCTTTATATTGCCAGCGCTTTTACAGCTTTTTAACCGGCAGATTCAACCCTGAACTGTTCCAAAGAAACTCAATCTCAATATAATCCGATTTTTTATTTCATTCTCTGCCTCCAGCTTGCAACGGTTGATAAACCAAGCATTTAACGTAACCGGCAAACTTGTCGCTGAATTTCCGCTAGCAATCGTTTGATGAGATTTACGCAGCATGCCATACTTGCCCCTGCTTCGGATTATAATATGGCTTTGGAAGGCTACGAAAAACACAGTTCTTCACTTATGTCCTTCCAATGGATTAAGAAAGACTAAATATAATAAAAACCTGAAAATAAAAATCGGCGATCTGGCTGATTAGCGGGAGGATCTAGTGCTTGCAATGACCTGGAAAAAAAAAGGCAACGACGAATACCCATGCCTGATTTACCTGGCATATCGTTCCCAATAAGGACGAGACCATGAACTTTTTACCAGAATTATGGAATTACATAAAAAAAATTTGTCTCGCCTTTATATTTATCGCTGTGATAGCGGTAGGCGGATGGATGGCCTACCTTTATGATGCATCAAAAAAACCTCAAATCGCTGACAAGGAGTTAATCGTTGAAGGTGATAATGCTTTAAATCTTGGTCGCTACGCCGACGCTAAACGGATTTTTGAAGCGGAATTTAAAGCCAATCCTCAAAATCAGCAAGCCGCATGGGGTTTGCGAATAGCACAAGTTCGGGAGACATTAGCTCAGCCAGGATTTAAAGAGGCCATCGATACTCTTTATAAACAAAACCCGAATGACGCCTATGTTAATTTTTTCCTGGGTGAGTTTTACGCGGCTAATCATCAGCCGGACAAGGCTGTACAGCATTATGATCAAGCTATTGAACAAAACCCGAAGCTGGCTGAAGTGCATTATAATTTGGCTGTGCTTTATGCCCAACAAGGCAACATGGTATCCGCCAAGGTTGAATCTTTGAAAGCAATTGAAATATCACCGACAGCCAAATATAGAAACAATCTGGGAACTATCTATTTTAAACAACAGAATTACGAAGAAGCCATTAATGAATATGGGAGAAATAAAGAATATCCCCTTTCCGCACTTGAAAGCGCGAAGATTTACTGGCGCCTTGAATATTTAAGCCAGGCACTGAGCTATCAAAAGCAAGCTGTTGAATGGCTGGAAGACAAATCAATTATGAGCAAGCCGGAGAATCAAGAGGCCTGGCATTTTGAATTCGCCCCTGGAAAACTGGTCGAGCTGGTCAAATTAGACGAGAAGAAAAGCTACGCGTACTTTTGTTTATCGGTAAGTTTTTACTTACAAGGAGACATGGGGGGAGCAGAAAGTGAGGTGCGAAAATTGCGCGATTTAAGGGTTGCCCGTCAATCCGATATTAACGCATTATTAACAGCCGATCTGGATGCCTTGGTGCAATCCAATGGTAGTTTTGCTAAGCAGGTTGCCGCATATAAACAACTCTATCTGTAAAGAGACGCAATGAACCCCATTTTTTACCGGCCCGCAAAACTCCGTGCCCTGGCATTCTTCGGGTTATTGCTGTTAGCTCTTGCCATTCTTGGGGGCATGATCTGGCGTAATCTGCATCACTTTGAAACTGTTTTATCCTATGTGGACTATTCACACCGCATTCAAAACGTATCGGTGGGTTTACAGCAATCTTTGATCAGCTATGTGACCGAAACTGTTCCCGACTCTCACCCTGTAGTATTAACAAAAACCCTGAGTGAAATGAAGGCATTAATGGCTGATAACCGGTATTTATCACCTTCTACAAGAAAAAGTCTGGAAACTGTCAGTAGTCTGCTGGCTAATGTAAGCAAGCTGAATAAGGAAGAAAAAAATGCCCGTCTGATACAAGCTCTTGAGGTAATGAGCCAAACACTCGATGAAGAAGGCTTGCGGCGGGAAAAATTACTGGAGGACATCAATCTTGATACGCAGACCGAACTGTACATCGCATTAGTTACTTTTACCTTGATATTATTGGGGGCGATGTTGTTTTTACACTATAGAATATTGCACCCCCTTAATGACCTGAGGCAATTACTGGAACGGTTGACGGAAGAGAACTATACACCGATCACCACGGATCACCTGGATCCTTTGCTGTTTCCGGTTTTTAACAGCTATAACGCTTTGGTAATACATCTCGCCGAACTCGAAGAAGCCAAACGCTTGTATGCACAATCATTGCAACGGGAAGTCAGATTAGCCACGCAAGCTCTATTGGAACAACAATATAGCCTGGCGAGAGCCGAACGATTGGCGGCAATAGGCGAAGTTGCCGCCGAACTCGCACACGAAATCCGTAACCCATTGGCGGGTATCCAAATGGCTTTCAGCAATTTACGTCGCGAAATTGATGATCAACACCAGTGCGAAAGAATGGATCTGATCAGTAGCGAGCTGAAACGTCTGGCGCGATTGCTTAACGATATGCTCGATCAAAGCCGTCATTCGCCTGAAACCGCTACCGATTTTGATATGGCAACACTCATTCGTGATTTACTTGCATTGACCCGTTACCAGATCGCCGAATCCATAGAGCTGAATAGTGATGCACCAGATACCTTGCTGGTACATCTGCCCGAGAGCGGCATACGTCAGGCTTTGTTGAATTTGATATTGAATGCGGCCGATGCCATGGATAGCAGTTCGGGCTTAATCTGTGTCAAGGCGGACACTGACAGCCGAGGATTGCGCATTGATGTATTCGACAATGGCCCCGGTTTTTCTCAAGACATGCTTAACTATGGTATACGGCCATTCCGCACCAGCCGTCAGCGCGGCACTGGCTTGGGGTTGGCCATGGTACAGCGTTTTGCCAAAGATATAGGTGGAACGATTAAGCTAAGTAATCAACAACCTCATGGCGCTTGTGTATCGGTATTATTGCCGAAAGAATGCCTTGCCGGAGATAGACCATGATAGAAACTCTCCTCATCATCGAAGATGAAAAACTGCTAGGTTCGGAGTTATCACGCCACTACCGGCAATCAGGCTGGGATGTGGTGCTAGCCGGCACTTTAGCTGAAGCCAAGACCTTGCTGCTTAAAAACCGCATAGAGCCCCTGCTGATTCTTTCCGATATGAACTTACCGGATGGTAATGCCCTGGACTTCATGGAAGCGATGAAGAAACATGTCAATTATGCCGAATGGCTGTTTTTAACCGGTTACGGCAGCGTACCCGACTCGGTAAGGGCTTTACGGTTGGGCGCTTATGATTTTCTGGAAAAACCCTGTGATTTGGAGCGTCTCGACCTGGTCGTTACCAGCGCCACACGCAGTGCGTCAATACAACGCCGTGTTATCGATCAGACCAAGCAAGGTCACCGGCGCTACTCGCCGGAAGCTTATGTGGGTCATAGCCAGCAGGCTCAAGGTATTCGGCAGTTATTGGCGAAACTGACACAAGTGCCGTTCAGCGCCTTGATAATCGGCGGTGAAAGCGGCACGGGCAAGGGTTTGACCGCACGTATCCTGCACTACGGCGGCCCTCGCGCCCAACAGCCGATGATTGAAGTCAATTGCGCAGCATTGCCACGTGAATTGCTGGAATCAGAGTTATTCGGACATGAACCGGGAGCATTTACGGGGGCGTCAGGACGGCATCGGGGCTTATTGGAACAGGCCGACGGCGGGACTCTGTTCATGGATGAAATCGGTGAAATGCCGCTGGATTTGCAAGCCAAACTGCTTAAAGCAATTGAAGATCACAAAGTACGGCGTTTGGGCGGGGAAAAGGAGATCAGTGTTGATGTGCAGATTGTCGCTGCCAGTAACCGTGATCTGGAACAAATGGCACAAGCGGGCAGTTTTCGTACTGATTTGTATCATCGTTTAAGTGTGTTCAGGGTTATCCTGCCACCACTGCGTGAAGCAGTTGAAGATCTTGACGAACTGGTGCCTCTATTTGTTGCCGAATACAACGCCAAAGCCGGACGTCAAGTGAAAGATATTCCTGTCGATGTGTGGAGTAAGCTTAAAGCGCATTACTGGCCGGGTAATGTCAGGGAGTTACGTAATGTCATTGAACGCTGTGTATTATTTTCAGATGGAGCCGCATTTCCCGGGCAATGGCTGCAATTACCCGGACAGCATTCCCAAACAGTATCAATGGAACGAAATCAAAAAATAGCGGGTATTGATACTCACACACTCTCTCAGGCAAAGGCTAGTGAACAAGGGATTTATTTGCCTTTGGACGGCAGCATGGCTCTGGATGATATGGATCGGTTTATCATTAAAACCGCGCTGGAACGAGCCGATAATAATCTGACAGCAGCAGCCAGGGCACTGGGGGCGACCCGGGAAACACTACGCTACCGGGTACGAAAATACAGTCTGAAAACAGTGGATTAATTATTGTTACCAGCTCAAAAAGCTGAATGATAATTAACGATCTCGTTGTCGTCATATCAAGCTGCCCTCAACGAACAAGCCTGATATGACGGATTATTTTTGTATTATTTGCCCATATTCATCATTTTTTGATGATGCATGGACATCATTTGCATATGTTCGGCTTTAATCAATTCAAGTTGTTCATCTTTCAATGCCTGCTTTTTCTTTGGATCAGTTTCTGCAAGAATTTTGTTGGAAAGATCATGCATCTTCAGTATCTGCTCCTGTTTCATTTTCAAATGTTCCATCATTTTTGAGTCATCCATTTTACCCATGGGATGATCCATTTTCATTTCAGGTTTTTTTTCGACTTGTTCAGCCGCCAAACAAACCTGACTTAAAGAAATTAGTGCCAAAATAGCGATTACCTTGGATAGTATTTTCACGACATTACCTCTTAATTTATTGTTATAGAAAAATAACCTTAACACTTTTACTATTAACCAACTAATAGTAAGCAAAAAAATCAAACGTAAAATTGCCTGTTCAGATTATTTCTTATCGAATATTTGCAGAACTTATAATATAGTCTTGTTCTCTAAATTCAATCTTATTATCAACCGAACATATTGGTATCAGAATAATCCGTTTCCAGACATCGAAGCTTAATCGATAGTAACGTAACAACAATTACCATCCTTTTTCTTCCGTGGCGAAACTGTCTGGATCGCAATGTCTGCGATCTTGCCCGATAGCCAGATAAGATGGACGGGGCAAGTTTTTAAATGCAGGCAGCCATAAACTTGCTGAAAATCTGGAATAATAAAGAGGCGAATCGGTAACGCATTGACTCTAAAACATATTTTGACTCCCATTTTTTATGACAGCACACGGAACGAATATCGATTTTAAGCCATCCTGAAAATGCACATCTCAACCTACATCTGATAAATGCAAGCACTGATTGACCTTTTTGGTATTAAAGACCTTATTCCTCATGGCTATTGCCTGTCGTGGAGTCCAGTATTACTTTGGCTACACGTCATCTCGGATCTGCTGATCACTCTCGCCTATTACTCCATTCCCATGATGCTTGTCTATTTTCTCCGGCAGCGTAAAGATTTGCCCTATCCGGGGCTTATCGCCATGTTTGCCGGATTTATTGTCGCCTGCGGCACCACGCATTTACTATCGGTTATCACTGTCTGGATACCTTTATATTGGCTGGACGGCTTGCTTAAAGGCTTTACAGCGATTATTTCGGTCGCCGCCGCTGCGCTAATGATATGGGTTATTCCCCGCGCCTTGTCCTTACCCAGTGCTACACAACTGCAAGTTGAGATACAACAAAGAAAAGCAGCAGAAGATTCGTTGCGGGAAAGCGAAAATAAACTCGCCATCATTCTCGACAGTGTCGAAGCCTTTATCTATATAAAAGATTGCAACTATCAATACCAGTACGCCAACCAACAAGTGCGACAACTGTTTGGCAAAGCTCCGGAAGACATCATCGGTAAAATGGATGATGCCTTTTTTGATGAGGCTACGACGGCAAAATTACGGGAAAATGATCGCCGAGTCATTGAACTGGGCGAGCGACTAGCGATCGAGGAGATTAATACCGGCAGAGATAACAACATTACCCGCACCTATTTTTCCGTTAAGCAAACGCTACGCCATGAAGACGGCAGTATTTGCGGCTTGTGCGGCATTTCTACCGATATCAGCGAGCGCAAGCAGATGGAGAATAAACTGCGCAACAGTAATGCCTTTATTGTCAGCATACTTAACTCGCTGACCTCGCACATCGCCGTACTGGATGCGCAGGGTATTATTATTGCCGTCAACAACGCATGGCGGCAGTTTGCCAAAGAAAATGGTTTTTCGGGATTCAGCCAGGATATGCTGGGATTTAATTATCTGGACGTGTGTATAAATGCCGTTAATCAACCTTATGGCGATGAGGCAGACGCTGCACGCACGGGTATTGCGGCGGTGCTGTCAGGCGAGCAGGAAACATTTCATTTAGAGTACCCGTGCCACTCGCCCAATCAGCAGCGCTGGTTTCTCATGAATGTATCGCCATTGCAAGGTTCACGTCGAGGGGTTGTGGTCAATCATGTAAACATCACCGAACGCAAGCAGGCTGAACGGGTATTGGTTCAAATCAAAGCGATGATTGATATTTCTCTGGACGGGTTCTGGATAGTTGATTTGATGGGTAATTTGCTGCAAGTTAATGAGGCTTATGCAAAAATAAGCGGTTATTCGATTGATGAATTGGTGAACATGCGCATCAGTCAATTGGAAGCGGCAGAAGGATTGGAGCAAATTCAAGCGCATATCGCAAAAGTTATTGCGCAGGGTTATGACCTGTTCGAAACCCGTCACCGTCATAAAGACGGACATTTAATTGATATTGAAATATCTGTCGCCTTCCTACCTGAATTCCAGCATTTTTGTGTGTTTTGCCGCGACATCACCGAGCGCAAAACAATGGAAAATGAGCTGAAAGCCAGTGAGGCAAAATTCCGTTCGATTATTGAGATTTCTCCCGTGCCCATGGCGTTGTTAAATGATGAGCACTCAAACCTTACCTCCCTGAATCCGGCTTTTATACAAACCTTTGGTTACAACCTGGATGATATCCCCACTCTGGCAGACTGGTGGCCAAAAGCCTACCCTGATCCGGATTATAGGCACTGGGTTGAGGCTGCCTGGCAAATGGCAATGGAAAAAGCCAAACAGGAACAGACCGGCATTCCGCCTCTGGAATTGGTTATTCGATGCAAAAACAACAACATTAAAACCGTGATAGTGTCTGCTGCTGAGATTCACAATTCTGCGAGTGAGCATTTGGTGATACTTTACGACATCACTCAGCTCAAACAAATTGAAGCCAAACTCAACGCCATTTTTAATGCCTCAGTGGAAGGCATTATCACTGTCGACATGTCCAACATCATTGTATCTGCTAATACCGCAGTAGAAACTATTTTTGGCTATAACCCTAAAGAGCTGATGGGTTGCAGCATTAACAAACTCATGCCGTCATCGCTAAAGAAAATGAATGATTGCAGCCTGACCCGTGCAGTAAAATGCGTCGATCAAATTCAGGAGATTGAAGGCGTTAACAAAAATGGTTCCGTGGTGCCTCTGGATCTGTCCATAGCGGAGTATTCAATCGATAATGCGCACTATTTTACCTATATTGTCCGTGATGTGAGTTTGCGCAAACAACGGGAACAGCAAGATAAGGCACATCTGGACGAACTTGCCCATGTCACTCGACTTGGACTGATGGGTGAAATGGCTTCAGGCATTGCTCATGAAGTCAACCAACCCCTGTGTGCGATTTCCAGCTATACGCAAGTCAGTTTGAACCTTATTAACACTGAGAATCCTGATCTGGTAAAGCTCAACGAAATCTTGTACAAAACACAGCAACAGGCTTTAAGAGCGGGACAGATAATTCACCGCATGCGGGAATTTGTCAAATCCCAGTCAAAACATCGTTCGACCGCCGACATTAATACCTTGATTCATGACGCTGTCGGCCTGTGTAGCGCTGGACTAAAACACAACGACATAAAGCTGACACTTGGCCTGGAAAATAATCTGCCGACTGTTTTTGTCGATCATATACAGATTGAACAAGTCATCATTAACCTGATCCGGAACAGCGTTGATGCCTTGCAAAACCTACCCGCAAAACAGCAGCGCCTCTTATCCATACGTAGCCGATTGACTCCCAATAATGGCATACAGGTCGAAGTGAAGGACAATGGACCAGGACTTGATGAAGACCAACAACAAAAAATATTGATGCCTTTTTACACCACCAAGACAGACGGCATGGGCATGGGTCTATCCATCAGTCGCTCACTTATCGAAGCTCATGAAGGAACTTTTCATTTCAATAGTCAACCTGGAAAAGGCAGCTGCTTTTATTTCACACTGCCTACCCATACGGGAGAAAATCTTACGAATGTAAATTAATCAAACTCTGGTTTATGTAGTTGACGATGAATTCCCAATGTGACTCGCTAACTTTTATAAATTATCGTTTAGGCACTATTTAGTTAAAACAGCATCTTGCTTACAGATTAGCGAGGCACAACGATAAGTCATTTCTGCTCAAGGTCATTAACGAATGATTTATTCGCTGGTGTTAATTCATTATTTTCGGCTACGCTCAAGTTCACAAGCGGCATGGCGATTGTGTTTTACTCGACTCTCAAAGACGTAAAATATTTTTGCTTGAAATAAAGGGCAACTTTAACCAGACCGATCAGCACCGGAACCTCAACCAGAGGACCAATAACCGCTGCAAATGCCTCTCCGGACTGAAGTCCGAAAACCGCCACAGCCACGGCGATGGCCAACTCAAAGTTGTTGCTGGCAGCAGTAAACGAAAGCGTGGCACTAATGCGATACCCTGCCCCGGCCTTGGCTGACATATAAAACGTGACCAGGAACATGATGATGAAATAGATCACCAGAGGAATAGCAATGCGCGCCACATCCAGAGGCAGCTGCACGATATAGTCGCCTTTGAGGGAGAACATAACCAGGATCGTGAACAACAGGGCTATAAGAGTCATGGGGCTAATTTTGGGGATAAACTTTTCTTCATACCACTGCCGTCCTTTTCGCCGAACCATAAAAAAACGGGTGAGCATGCCGCCAAAAAAAGGGATGCCCAGGTAGATCAACACGCTTTCGGCAACCTGAAGAATGGAAATCGGGACTTCAAGACCGGAAGCTATGCCTAGCCAGTCAGGTAGGACCGTTACGAAAATATAGGCGTAAATGGAAAAGAACAGCATCTGGAAAATGGAGTTGAAAGCCACCAGCCCAGCGCAATATTCAGTGTCTCCCTGAGCCAGATCATTCCAGACCAAAACCATGGCGATGCAGCGAGCCAGACCGATAATGATCAAACCCACCATATACTCCGGATAGTCCCGTAGAAATATAATAGCCAGCGCGAACATAAGAACCGGGCCGATGATCCAGTTCTGAATCAGGGAAAGTATCAGAACTTTGGTGTTTTTGAAAACCTTGGGTAATTCCTCGTAGCGTACCTTGGCCAGCGGCGGATACATCATCAAAATGAGGCCGATGGCTATGGGAATAGAGGTAGTTCCGACCTGGAAATGGGTTAGCCACTGTGTGAAACTGGGCATGAAATAACCCAGGGCAACCCCGGTTGCCATGGTTATAAAAATCCAGAGAGTCAGAAACCGCTCAACGAAACCCAGACGCTTGGGAATATCAATCGAGGTTTCACGCGCTCCAAAGGATTTATCAAGATCCATGTTATGGGCAGTTTTCCTGGATGGTGCATTTTTTAGCTGGCTCATGGATGTCGTCTTGGTTAGTTAGCTATCAAGTTTGCCAATTGCATTCAATTCGGTGACAAGCGCCTCGCTCGACATTTCTTCCAGGGGCAAGGCCAGCATAAGGTTAATGCGCTGTTCCACCGCACGGTAAGTGGCTTCAAACGCAGCATTAACCTCATCCTCTGTGCCCTTAACGTGGCCTGGATCGGACAAGCCCCAATGCGCCTTCGGTATAGGACGCAAATAGACAGGACAGATTTCCCCAGCCGCGTTGTCACACACGGTAATGGCAATATCAATCGGTTGATTTTCAAACTCTTCCCAGGATTGACTGGAAAATCCCTCAGTGGAGATTCCATGCCGTTGCAGCAAGGCGACAGCACCGGCATTCAGCCGGCCTAGCGGCTGACTGCCTGCGGAAAAGGCTTTGACGCGGCCTTTGCCCAAATGATTGAACAAGGCTTCTCCTATGATGCTGCGACACGAGTTGCCGGTGCAAATAACCAGAATGTTTAACATGGTATTGTCCAGAGTGTTATTGAAGGGTTTTCAGTATTTTTTGATTTCTTCGGGTGAAGAAGTTTTATCGGCAGGTAAGAATAGCCGTGTTAAGGCTGAACAATTTCCAATCGGCTTTCCAGAATGTATTCATGGTGTTGCCTGCCCCTTTACCCCAAGAGTTTAAGTACTTTGATTATCCGCAACACGAAGAATCGGTATTTCCGGCTGGCCGGCAGGCGAAGGGATTTTCGCCGTCCGTCTGGGCTTTTTTATCGTTAAACGTTGGAACCTCGGAAAGCGAATGAAAGGACTCCCAGGCAATGCCTTGCGGGTCCGTAACCCAATATTTGTCGGAACGCATATAACAACAAGCGGCCTGTTCCTGCGTTTCGATAGGCTTTTGTGTGGCGTCCAGGCGCTGTTTTATCCCCTGCAATTCCTGATCGTCCTCCGCCTGAATGCCGAGGTGATCGAGGCCAAGCTTGGCGCTACGGTTGGAAATTGCAAAGTTGACGCGCGGATCGTCCAGCATCCATTTGGCATAGTCGGCGTGTTGTACGGTAGGATCACAACCAAACAACGTGCTGTAAAAGTTGATGTTCTGATCAAGGTTGTCGACCGCAAGGTGAATATGGAGTCTTTTCATGTTTGTGCCTTTAAAGTGATATACGAATAAGCGGATATATTAGTTCTAAAAATCAACTACACATTGCCATTTCAGGCCTGTTTTCCATTTCATGTAACCGTTCCAAATCATTTTGAAACTGGCCGGTCATTTCAACAGCCGTTAAGGCATTTTCCAATATTGGAAAAGCCCAGCCGGGCAATTTCGGATTGATCTGATAGTAAACCCATTGACCCTCACGACTGTCCATTAATAATCCGCACTGACGCAGCAACGCTAAATGTCTGGAAATTTTAGGCTGAGACAAATCCAGCGCCGCCGTTAATTCGCACACACAAAGCTTACCTTGTTTCTGCAGCAAAGCGACGCAACGCAGACGCGTTTCATCGGACAAACATTTAAAAAACTGAGCCGGAGACATTATTTTTAACTCTCTTTTGAATATATGGATAATCGTATATCAAAATATTTAGTAATTCAAGTTTTTTCCGGTTCTTCTGTGGATAGCCAAATCAGATGAAACATTTAATCGGGCAATAGCGAGGAAAAAGAACTTGAAGACCCCAAGGCAGTTGTGAAATAGCGGGTGAAGATTGTATCAAATGCCCCCTGTGTTGCTTGTTTGTAGTATTTTTTGAATTATTTGGCAATTCCTTAGTTAATAGTTTCGCCAAGGCGAATAGGGCATCTTCAGAGCCTTAACCATTTTATTTTCAATTACCTACTGGTTTACTCAGTTGATATTTGATTTATTTTGTGCTTCACTACCCACCAGAATAAAAAACGCCAAACCTATCGTAAGGTAGGGACAGAAAGTCGCGGATCCTATCAACGGAAAGCCGGACTGCCGAATGTGACTTCGTTAAAGTCATAGGCGGGAGTCCGGCTTTTTTATTTGGCGCAAAACCGAACTGTCCTCTCGCAGATACTTGTATGCGCTATTACATTTGTTATGGGGTTTACTTTCTAAGCAAACCAGTTGAACGAAATTCCTTGATTTCAAAGACTAGACAGTGGAGTTTTATATGAAAAGCACAAAAACAAACTTTAACGGTATCACACAGGGTTGGGAAAGAAAAAATCTCGCGGCGATAGGTTTATTTGTTGCGGGTGTGATAGTGCAAGGGCAGGCGTGGAGCCTTCCGACTGTGCCTTCGGGATTTAGCATAAAAGTTGTCACTTCGGGATTACCTATCGATAATGAAAATGCTCTCCAAGATATCGCACCAGGTCAGGGTCAATCATTTGGCACCCTACTTTATTACATAGTTAATCAAAACGAAATATGGCGCGTAAACCCTTTGGGTGGAACTCCATCGTTATTTGCCACGGTGATAGACCCGAGGCCTCCCAAGTTAACGATGTTAAGCTTCGGTTTTGATGGGGACTTGTTTGCGGTAGACGGCAATGCCAACCCCGGTCGGGTATTTCGGATAAAGTCGGATGGAACCGCTATTTTATTTTCCGACGGAGTACCGACAGCAAGCGAAGGAATCGCCTATAGCGCAGGCGGTGCTTTTGGGAAGAAGCTGTACCTCAGCGAATTTGACAATAATCCAAACCCCATCTCGACCATTAATTCTGCCGGGGATGTCGCCGGCTTTACTACCTTGAATGACAGTAATCGGCTAACGGGATTGGCATTCGCTCATGGCGGGAGTTTTGGAACGGATTTATTTGGGGTAGATCACAGCGGGACTTTATACAAGGTTGCCTCCAACGGGACCTCTAGTCAATTTTCCGTCAATCCTGCAATTGGCCGGAATGAAACGCTTGCTTTCGGAAACGCATACACCACATTTGGCGAAAATCTTTTTGTCACGCCTGACGGTAAAGGGAATATTCTTAAAATAACGCCATCGGGAGCCTCCTCTGTTTTTGCCTCCGGCTTCGCGGGTTTCGACTACCGTGGCGTCACGGGGCTAAAATTCAGCCAGGACAACAAGACCTTGTTCGTCACCGATGATCTGGCAGGCACTATATACGCCATCTCGGGGCAGGGCGCCCCGGGGGCGGCGGCACTGTGGAAGTTCTCGGTAGTCGCCTCTGCTGGAAGTGATGCCCTTTCGGATCCTGCACTGGACAAAGCGGTCGACAGCGGTAAGTGGCAAATCGCTTTTACCAAGAGCGAGGGTCCTATTCCCCCTAGTCCTCTCCTTCCTCTTGATCCTACCACTTTCGATACCAGCGTATATTTGCAGGAGATTGGGGGCGCACTTACAGCGATAGCAAAGCCGAATGATCCTACTCCGCAAGGGCAAGGGTATTATTTTTATGGTACTCTTACTCATGACGCTCCGGTTTCGCTGAGTCAGGGAGCCGTGACTTTCAATATGCGTAGTAAAATCCCACTAAACCAGCCTGGTAGCGACCCCAATCCAACTATCGACGGAGTCTACGTAGGAGATGGTCATACTACGCATCGTGTCGCCGATACGACAATGCTGATGCCCGAAAGCCAATTACTTTTCCAGAGGTTTGGCAATGCTTCGATCGACAGTGGGCACGTAGTTTTCTATGGTGCTAGTGATCTCGATACTTCTCAACTTCCTCGGTTAGAGGGCATTTATGGTGTCTTTGGTGGTGGATTCGGTGTCCTTCCAGTCCCAGTAGTTGACTCTAATGACTATCTACCTGAATGAAGGATCATTTCATGATTTTCTTAAATCACCTTCGGTCTCTGTCTCTTCGAATCCTAGGGCCCGACCATCTCGATGTCGCTTTTGCGGCTAGACCCCTAGGTGTTTACTCCCTAGTCGCCTTCTTTGATCCTACGCCAGGTTTTTCATCACCGACTAAACTGGACAGATGGATTTCCCAGCAACACGAGTTTTTCGGATCCCTCAGTCTCTTCCAGCAGGTAATGGCTTTTTATGCCGATCTTCCTAACGATAGCGCTGCTACGGGTATTTACATCTCCATGGACACCTTCCCCGTTGCAACGAAAGCAACCGCCGCTCCAGAGGGCGGAACCTTCACAGGATTCGGTATTTTTCCCTCGATCGATTATTCGGAGGCTCACCACTTTACTACTGGGTAGGCTTCGTTGGCGATACCGATAACAAGCCCGCTCATGGTCCAGGAGGGGATGAGGGTGTTTATCTAGCACGTAGAAATCGTAACTACATCAATCCAATGATCTATACAGGGTCATAAACAAGCAGGGTGTACTGGATCTGCTGGAGTCAAAATTCAACCTCGGCCTCTCCGAGCTTGAAAATATAGACCTGCGGAATTTAGTTTATTCCACGATGCGGTGAAGAATGGTTCCGTTGCATTCCTGTTTAGAATTGATGGGTTAAAAGACTACATTATTTTAGCCGAGTCATGCGCCATGAACCTCAACGCCAAGGTCAGTGTCACTCGCGGGGGGATTCGTTTGAACCGCGCCACGAAGCGTTATGTACAACAAGTCACCATCAAGAACGAGGGTGATACGGGTATTAATGGGCCGGTATCGCTCGCTCTGGACAATCTGAGCATTAACGCGGACTGGATTAACAAGACAGACGGTTGCGGACAGCCGGTGACTCCGTATGTCACTTTAAATCTTGGAGCTGATAATGCGCTGGCCCCCGGTGAATCGGTGCCGGTTGTGCTCGAATTTATTAATCCCACTAACCGAAGCATCACTTATGACACACGAATGCTGATAATGGCACCGTAACCATAATCTGGAGAATGAATCATGATACGCAATAAACCAATCACAACAATACTTGCGACAATATTAGGAATTGGCCTGGGAATCATCCCGTCATTAAGCAGTGCGACGATAGTCAATGTCATCATGGACACTTCGCCTCTCAGCGGAGCCGCATCCTCTGTTGTATTCGATTTTCTGGATGGGGATGCTGCGCCGAATAATAGCGTAACCCTCAGTAACTTCAGTTTCGGTGGCGGAAGCCCCTCCGGCATTCCGGATTTCACATGTACTTCGGGTACCGGAGTTTCGTGCGGGGGCATCACCGGAGATCTTTCATCGGTGGTAACGATGAGTGATAATTTTGATTTTTTCAACGAGTTTGTCGCTGAATTTATACCGGGTAACGAGTTAAGTTTTACCATGGCTTTTAGTGAGAATTTTGCTGGCGGAACCCCTGACTCTTTTTTGTTTTCACTTTTAGATAGTAATGGTGATGTCATTCCTACCACAAGCAACCCTTCGGGTACGAATACGTTTTTAAGCCTGGAAATAGCTTCATCCTCGATAATCGAAGTCTCTGACAGCCCGGATTCAGGTATAAGCGCCCCAACATTTTCACCAGTACCTGAACCGGATATAACGGCTTTGCTGATTATAGGAATGATGGGGTCGATTTTTTGCCGCTTCCCGGCAAAACAGCGTAGGCTGAACGCATAAATGGATTTCTGAATAAGTCCAATGTGAGTAGAAGAGAGAGCAAGCACACGCCTGCTCTCTCCCTCATCAAATATTCGCTAGTGCCCAAGCTCAAGCTTGGATATTCGGGTGTGTAAACCCCAGCTTCCTGTTTCACTAAGACAGAGCCCCGCCTTCTTGGTACCACCCGCCTAAAATTAATACCCCGAACAATAACAACACTAATCGCCCTCCCTTTTTTTCAAGTGGGAGTTAGATGTCTCTTGATGATCTTATTTCGGGCATATTCCCAAGTTTGAAATGATCCATACCTTCCACCCCGAAGCTGCGGCAGAATATGCTGAACATGTTGCATTCTATAAGTCTCTGCGCACTTAACTCGGGATACGCTTCCATGAATCTGTTAAAGGGGTGATCGCCAATGTCTGTAAAATGCCTGTTCTTTAGCGCACTGAGTTTCCGCCAGCCGTTCGCAAAGCAAGGGTTCAGGGTTTTCCTTACAACGTAATTTTTCGAGAGGTTGATGGCAACATTCAAGTTCTTGCTTTTGCACATCATCGCCGCCGCCGGCCAGGATCGCTCGCCCAATTCGGTTATTTTTCTCGCTCGAATCGCCTGTCGCTATTTCACCTTTGAATTGCCAGCCTCAATGTTGGAGCCGGTTATTCCTGATGCCGTGGATAGCCACAATAGGTAGTATTTCATAACTGAAGGGACGGCTTTCTGTTCGCCATTTAACGGATAACACATGCTTTTGGTTGATAAAGCCTGTCGGCCCTACGATACTGAGCCTTTATCGGCCTTACACACCGGCTATTGTTAAACGGCCATGAAGGAAAATGAAATGAAGACAATTCGAAGAGTTTTATTTGCAGCTATCGTTATAACTTCCGCAGTGGCGGTAGCTGACTGGACTGCTCAAAACGAGCTGGCCTGCGACAATGACGCTGTCGGCCAATACAAATACTATGTGTTGAGTTTATCGTGGTCACCGGAATTCTGCCGTTCGCATCCTGGCAACAAAGAGCCACAATGCAAACAACCGCGCGAATTCATCGTACACGGCTTATGGCCGGAATGCGGAACTGGCAACCCGCAACGCTGCAAGGGTAGTGGACTAGCCGATGTAATCGACAAGGAGAAAATCCATGCCTACATGCCGTCTGACTTTCTGATCCAGCATGAGTGGGATACGCATGGCGCCTGTAGCGGACTAACCAGGAGCGCCTATTTCGATTTGACCGGCAATCTATACGGCAAGTTGAAATTTCCCCGCCTTTCCGGCGCACCCAAGGCTGACAAGATCGAAGAGTTGTTTATGGCAATCAACCCTGGACTTGATGCCGATGAGATCTATCTATCCTGCACTGAGAACGGACCGAAGAAGAGCAGCAAAACGCTTGACGAAGTGCGGATTTGCTTTGATAAGGACACGCACGAGTTCACTCGCTGTGAAGACGCCGGAGATACATGCCGGAAGCTCAGGAAAGTCACGGTTACCCGGTTAAAAAAATCCAGATAGTTTTTGAACCTGTCTGACAAAACATTTCCTCAACATATCAAGTAATTTCTAATCTTACATTCAAAGAGCAACTTTAGCCACGATCGCCTCGCGCTAAAGTCGCTCTACAGAGCGACTATCTATTCCTGAAAATTACACGAATAACAGTTCAATCGTTCTATTGATTTTTGCAAATAATGAGTGCTTGGGTGGCAGGATTTAAGTTCATGGCTCATCCATGAATCTATTCCATCGCTACATCTCCCTCAATGCAGCAATTCAAACCAATAGCGGGGATATTTAGAGTCATTTTGACGGCTATAGTTTCTGTGCCGCTTAACGTCCCGGATTCAATGGCCTTTAAAACGGCATGCTCAATTTCACGCTGTGATGTAACACCGACTTTCTTGAGATATTTTCTGATTTCCATATTCAAAGTATCTTCATTCATTTTGACCTCCTGATGGATCAACTAACGGGAAACGGTTTTTCTGTTTCTGGATATACATTAACCGCCTGGTTTCAGGATGCAATACAAGAAATAACGTATCACTCAACACTGCATTCGACTGAGCACCATTTAGTGTGGAGCTTAATCATATTTAATGTATTTAAACCGAGGATCGTCGGGAGTACCTTCCAATGCGCCTCCTTCTTTACCGGGTTGCCACATAATGACATCTTCAATCTTATGTGCAAGTTCAAAATCCTTGTTGGTAATACCTTTTGCCGCATGATTCACCAGCTTAACAATCACAAAAGCATAGGAAACGGTAAGATCCGGATGATGAAACGCCGCTTCTGCCAAGTGGCCCACAGTATTAACAACCATCAGTGTACTTTTCCATCCGCTGGTTTTGTATTTACGTCGAATCCACCCATTTTCCAGATACCAATGCGGCAACTCTTCTTTCAACCGGGCCCCAACCTCTTCATCGGTATAGGTTTCTTCTTGCTTGCGTTCTCTCCATCCCATAATGGCTCACCCTTAATGTTTGATTATAAAACTGTAGCGATAGCGTGTTTAGCTATTACATCATCACAATATATCATTCATAAAGACATTCACTTAAATCGGGTGTTTTAAAAAATTTTGATTTCAGGGCTTCCCCGGCATTTTCGCAAATGAGTTTGCTGTTTTTACTCAACTTGGACATTTTACTGTCATGGACCATTTGAAAGGCTTTATCGAAATCCGCATTAATAAAATTTCTCGATAAATAAACACACAAACAATAAACCTCTGAATAATTATCAGGGTTGCCGGATGCGCAATTATTAATCTTGTCGGAAAAAAGTCGCATTAAAGATATGACAAAACCATCATGTCGCCATGATACCGGTCGATCCAAAACATCCGCTCCTTGAATAGCAATAGCACCCACTGCGCAATATGCAAGATTAATCATTCCAGCCAAAATTTCGACCATCTCCCCCGCTTTAATCGCCCTAAATAGCTCGCTGCCTTCCTCCATAAGCAATGCCTGATAAATAATTATATCCATTTCGGATAACCGCGTACTTTCCCCATTCTCTGCCTGTGGAAATGAAAATGCGTCGTGAAATTCTCTAACTAATTTCAAGTGTTTATTCATGGCTCATCTCCTTTAGGGATGATAATTTATTAACTACGACCCGCACCTATCGTCAACCGGCTCTTTTTGCGGCTTATTCACAAGACAAGCCATCTGATTTTACAGACTCATTATCGGTAGACAGACGCTTTTTCTTTACTAAAACTGATGTTGGTCGTTTTACTGCCCGAATTAAGAAAGGAATAACCGGTTTGAAGAGCAGAGTGGCCAGCCAGTTTTGTCAGCTTCTGACAACAAAGCCCACTTTATTCTGTTCCAGGATGCGCGCAAGATAATTTTGCCATAGAGGCACTTTCGCCAAATGTTTGCCTGATTCATTCGTTTCGTCAGATTTAATAACATTGGTAATAACTCGTTCAGTCACGATGGCCTTATCAATTTCTACTTCCTGCGTCAGCATAATAAGCTGGCTGTACGTTCATCAGTAACGTTTTGATCGAAAGCGATTCCTACGATTCAATTACAGAAACAACCTCTTCGCAACTGATAATATTTTTATTACTTTCGAGTATGTAATTGGCCAGTTTGGTAATTGCCTTCCAGTTTGTAGGATCACTTACAAAATCACATGCTACGGTAAACAACTCATCCAGTTTTTCATCTTGCTGCTGCTTGCATGCTGAAAAACTTTCTAAATATTCACGAGCCAATGCAAGGTCGGAATCGCCTCCATAATTTTTCAATGATTTCAAATCGACTAGCTTATGATTGAATAGTTCATCATCCCTGTTATAAACATGTTTAGCCTCAGCCAATGGACCGATAAGTAGATTAATGATGTCAGCCTCAAAGGCACAGATGTAATCCCTTACCAACGGAATCATAGCGTCATTGTGGTCAATTAATTTATGTGCCAGGCCATCAACTGAATAGGGTAATAATTGAATCAAGCGTCCGCCTTCCACTCTGGCGATACTATCGTCATGGGTTGCTTGATATATTAATACGTCATAATCCGTAGCACCGCTTATCTCCTTAAATAAAATTTGAAAAAATACCGGCGGCAGATTTCTGGCTTTGTTGTTTAAATAAATCGCCGCCGCATGCCCCGCCTCATGAAAAGCAATGCATTGTTTATGTTGTTGTAGTCTATTGTGCTTGCAGTTATCAATTATTTTGTTACGTTTCATTTTGAGTACCATTATTGGGATAGTCAATTAGCTTTTTCGCTTCCCGCTTTTATATTTAAGCGTGGATTCAAGAGGAGCTAACCGGCTATGGTGTTGAATTCTAAATTAAAAAAACTGCTCCGATTCCGGAGGCTATCGCTCAATAAATAGCGTATTTTTGAGCTGTATAAATAGTAGATTGTGTTTTAAGAATAGACGAATAAACCACTTTGAACACCCTTGTGCTTCATGTAAATTCATACACATCGGCCCCTGTTTGGAACTTTCGGGATTTAATACTTCAGGCAACTTATCGAAGCCAGTAGCGACGCTGACGGCTTATTTCCTGCTCGGCTTCAAGCCAGTCCTCCAGCTCATAGCCATCTTCAAAACCTCTTTTTTCAGCTCTGTAATAAGCATTTTGTGCAACCATTTCTCGAAATTCGTCTAAGTCAATGCCGGGGCTATAAGTCTCATATAACGATTCAGGTTCAGTATTCATTTCTCCTCCTCTGGTGCGAAAGTGCGAAGAGACAGTCTTCGGGATCTATTCTATAAACGACAAGGTGGAATTAACAATACGTATAAATACCTACTTTTGGCAAAATTTATAACCGACCCTCTCATACCCACCTATACATAAAGAAAGAATAATAATTTCGTAGATGACGGCCATGCCCGTATAGTTTGCCAACAATTGTGAAGGCTGTCTGGCCGCGCTCGTAGGCGCTGTCCGTTCTTACAAAGCAGTGGATTAAAGTGGCGGCAAGTCACAACTACAGCAGCAGAGCATTTGCAATCATTGAAAATAATTGTTTTCTATTGAAAACAGTGTAGATAGTTATGCTAAAGAAGGGGGGAATGTCAATTGAGTTAGGCTGCAATGCTTACACAACCGATGATAAATTTAACTTTTATGCAAATCGTCATTCAACATTTCAGAATGCGTCACCATCACCATCAGTTCAGCGAGACTGTTTGCATGCATTTTTCCCATAATACTGGCTCTGTGTGCCTCTACAGTACGATTACTTATGTCCAGCATTTTCGCCATCTCTTTATTGGAATGGCCTTTGATAATCAGGGATAGCACCTCTTGTTCCCGCACGGTTAAATGATCCAGACGATTTTGTATCTTGCGATGTTCGATGACTTGTTCCCTTCTCGCAATGTCTTTTTTTATGGCTTCTTCGATGCGTTCCAGCAATATTTCATTATCAAACGGCTTTTCCAGAAAATCCACGGCGCCCGCTCTGAATGCTTTTGCCGAATCCGGAATCCCGGCGTGACCACTTATGAATATGATGGGAATGGAAATCTCTCTTCTCAACAGTTCGTCCTGAAGCTCAAGTCCGCTCATAGACGGCATTCTAACATCCAGGAGCAGGCACCCCGGCAGCTTAGGGTCATAGTTATTTAAAAAACCCTCGGCTGAGCGAAAAGATCTGACAGTTTGTCCTGTTGATTCGATCAAGAGAGCAAGCGAATCGCGCACCGCAAATTCATCGTCAACCAAATAAACCAACGTCTCAGGTTTATTATTGCTCATTTGATTTTTCTCTTAACCGGTAAGGTGAAATAAAAAGTGGTGCCTTCTTCCGGTTTGCTGTTAAAAGATAAAATGCCATCATGTGCCTCAATAATAGAGCGACTAATAGATAATCCCATCCCCATCCCCGTTGATTTTGTGGTAAAAAAAGGTGTCAGTATTTTTTCTTTTTCAGCTTCATCAATTCCCGAGCCGTTGTCATATACCTTAATCTCTATCTGATTAAGTCCCTTCATATAAGTCTGTATTAGTACGTGTCGTTGTGTTGCTTGTGGTAAGTCTATTAATGCATCAATACTGTTTCTGATCAGGTTTAACAAAACCTGTTCAATTTGCACGTTATCAATAGTGACATCAGGAAGATTTTTTGCCAGATCAAGCTCCAGACTTATGTTGTTTTGTTTAAAATCACTGGCACATAAGCTGACTGCATCCTCGACCAGGGTATTGATGTCGGTGACGGTGCAATATCTCTTTCGAGAGCTGACAAAATCTTTCATACGGTGAATTATCTGGCCTGCTTTCAGAGCCTGCTGATGTATCTTGAACAGGATTTGACCGAGCTGGTCCAGATCAGGGTTTTCAGCTCCAATAAAACGTAAACAAGCCTGCGTATAATTGGCAATCGCTGTCAGCGGCTGATTAACTTCATGAGCGATACCGGATCCCATTTCACCGATAAGGCAAAGACGTGCAACATGGGCGAGTTCATCCAGATGCACTTTCTCTTGTTGTTCCTGGTGTTTACGTAAACTCACATCGCGTACGATACCGGTAAAATAATTTGCACCATCTATGGAAAATTCCACTAAGGTCATATCCAGTGGTATTAAAGAACCATCCCTATGCATTCCCTCAACCTCACGGATTTGACCAATGACGCTGGGCGCCTTGGCTTGCAAATAACTTTTTAAATCATGACCCTGATTTTTGCGCTGCGAAGGCGACATTAATTTGTTAAAAAGGCAACCAATGAGCTCTTTTTCACTGTAGCCAAAAATGGTTTCTACCGCAGAGTTTGTAGATAGTATGGTGCCAGACCCATCAATAGTGATAATACCTTCAATTGATGCATTAAAAATGGCATTAAGCTTGGCTTCCCGTTCCCATAACTGGTGTTTTGAATGATTGAGTTCTTCAATCTTCCTGGTCAAATCCAGATTGCTTTCAATCAGAGCAGAAGTCTGTTCAAGAATCTTTTGCTCCAGTTTTTCATTGAGGCATGAAATAGTTTCCTGGGTATGTTTGTGTTCAGTAATATCCTGAATTGCAAGACATATTTGAAGATCATTTTTATTATTGTGATATACCGTGCCACACAATTCCACATAAGTGATCTGATTGTTGTGACTGCAAAATGGCCGCGGACAGCCAATAAGCGTAAAGCCTTGACATTCCGGATATCTGGACACGCTATTATTGTTCACCAGCTGCGCATTCAGAATTTGATCATTTTTCTCCATAACAAGATCATGGATAAAAAAATAATAATTATCCTGATCCGAAGGATGAATAAACTTCCCCAGCTTTTTATTTACAAGCGCCTCTTTTGAAAAACCCAACAGCTCTGCGGCAGCCATGTTGGCTCTCTTGATAATGCCTTGTTCATTCAGCGTCAGGTACGCTACAGGCGATAAATTATAAAGCCGGGCAAAGTCGTCTCGGGATGCACTCAGTTCCTGATGCGCGCTTTTAAGCTCTTCATTCTGCAATTCCAGTTCTATCTGGTGAACCTGAAATTCAAACAACAGCGATTCAATGTCTGCACTGGACATCAGTCTAAGATCAGTACCGGATTTGCTAAGCATAATTTCCGCCTGCTTTCTGATATTGTCCCGTTGCTCACCCAGTAATTGCTCGGCTTCTTTTCGGAGAATCTCAGCATTCTGCTTCTTAGTAGATTGAGAGGTCATCGCATATACCTGTTCCTGCGTTGTTAAATAATGACTGATTTTTTGCCTTGCTCTTTTTCCTTGTTATTCAGACTAACACAGCAGCCATCAATGAAAAAGCAGGGTGCTAAAAAAAGCGTTAACAAGGCCTATCTTTTGTAAGCCTTCAGCTATTTACGATATTTTAAAGGTAAAAATACATAGGTATTTATACGAATAGTCCTTATTTTGTTTATGGTATAGAGTGATAATGCTCAAATGTATCCAATTTATTCATTATTCGGATTGATAATTTCAATTTCAGCCCCAAGATATCGGTTATGGACTTAAACCAAGAATTCACCAATGTCCGTAGGTTTTATTCAAAAATGGGATAAAGAAAACAAATTAATCACCACACGGGCTCATGGTATTTTTGGATGAGAACGAAAAATCGTTTTTTAAGTTTATTACTGAGTAAAATATTAATTTTAGGAGACAAAAAATGGCCATTACACGTTATGAACCCTGGAGTTTATTGAATCAATTACAAAGAGAACTGCAAGGTTCCCAGGATGAAAAAACCAGTGAAGGATCAATTGCAACTGCCGAATGGGCACCTGCGGTTGATATAAAAGAAGAAACCGATAAATTTGTTATTATTGCCGATATTCCCGGTGTCAAACCGGAAGATATTGATGTCAGTATGGAAGCGGGTGTCTTGACCGTAAAAGGCAAAAAAGAATCCGAGGCAAAAACTGAAAAAGAAGGTTATAAACGTGTCGAACGCACATTCGGTTCTTTTTATCGCCGTTTCAGTCTGCCCGATTCCGCTGATGGCGAAGCAATTAATGCAAAATGCAAGCATGGCGTGCTTGAGATTGTTATTCCCAAAAGGGAAGCTATTAAGCCAAAACGTATCAATGTGTCATCGGAAGAATAATTACAACATCTCATTTTTTGCTATTCACGCAGATTTTGTAATTGTAGAAAAACATAAGTAATTGAATAGGAAAAATGCTTAAACCTGAATACTTCGGGATTCAGGTTTAAGCAAAGGGTAACCAAAAAGGAAAAATATAATGCTTGAAAAAACCAATTTTGTTAAGTTTTTAAAACGCTTTTTGTTATTCGCGGTTCTTTTGGTTATTCATTATTTATTTATTTTCCTGCCCGTTCTGGAGTTTTTTTTACTCTATCTAATTATTATAAAACCGAAATGGTTTCAGGATTTTTAAGCCTGAAAGATTGGCCGCCATATCTGGACAGAAAGTACTTCAGAATGATCTGGCTTTAGCGTGACCCAACCATCCAGACTACTGCGTATTTAAATTCAGCATGCAATATAAAGATTACTATAAGATCATGGGGCTATCCCGGGATGCCGGTCAGGATGAAATCAAACGCGCCTATCGTAAACTGGCACGTAAATATCATCCCGATGTCAGCAAGGAAAAGGATGCCGAGGCAAAGTTCAAGGAACTGGGAGAAGCTTATGAAGTGCTCAAGGATCCTGAAAAAAGAGCCGCTTATAATCAACTAGGCGCCGATTGGCAAGCCGGACAGGATTTCAAACCGCCTCCAAACTGGAATGAAGGTTTCGAATTTAGAGGCGGAGGTTTCACCAGTGACGATGCCGGAGCCTATAGTGATTTTTTTGAACAATTGTTTGGCCGTGCAGGATTCGGTACAGCCGACAGGGGACAGCATGGCTTTCATGCGCGTGGACAGGACAGTCATGCAAAAATCCATATTGACCTGGAAGACAGTTTTCACGGGGCGACGCGTAATATTTCCCTGAGCACCCCTGAAATGAATGCCCAAGGCCAAGTACAGGTTAAGCATAGAAGCCTGAATATCAAAATCCCCAAAGGCATCAAGGCGGGCCAACACATCAGACTGGCAGGTCAAGGTAGCCCCGGATCAGGTAGCGGTCAATCGGGAGACCTGTTTCTTGAGATAGCTTTTAACAACCACCCGCTTTACCGGGTTTTAGAATCAGATGTTTACCTGGATCTACCCGTCGCGCCATGGGAAGCGGCCTTGGGGGCAAAAGTCAAAGTGCCTACACCGGAGGGTACTGTTGATCTAAAAATACCGCCCAATTCCAGACAGGGTAGCAAACTGCGTTTAACAGGCCGCGGCCTACCAGCCGGGGTGCCTGGTGATTTCTACGTTGTACTGCAAATTGCCCTGCCTCCGGCAGATACCGAAAAAGCCAAAGCGGTTTATCAAAAAATGCATGAAGAACTTGATTTTAACCCACGCCAGGCTCTGGGGGTGTATCACCAATGAACTCACATGATTTATTAATAGTGCATATTGGAACGGTTATTGAAGAAGACAGTTTAACATTGGGGCAACTGTGCCGCGCTTGCGGTGTCCATGCAGACTGGATAATCAGCCTGGTTGAGGAAGGTATTATTGAACCCCAGGGGGAAGATATACGTTTATGGCGTTTTTCAGGGGCAAGTCTGGTACGCGCTCGTTCTGCCCTCAGAATACAGCGAGATCTGGGAGTTAATCTGGCTGGTATTGCTCTGGTACTTGATTTGATGGAGGAGCTTGAAAACCTTCGTGCGCATATGAAAACACTTGGCCCTGTCTGAACGCATCATATTTGTAAGCTAAAAAAAAGCTCGAAATAGCGAAAGCTACCAAGAGATTTGTTATGTAGAAACCCAATAACAAAGAGGAAATAATTATGAAATCAACCTATATACTCGTCGCTGATAACGTTCGTGCACGCTTCTTTTCTGCTGAAACACCCTCTTCTCCTTTAGAGGAAATCGAAGCTCTGGCTCATACGGAAGGCCGTTTACATGACCGGGAAATCACTTCTGACCTGCCAGGAAAAATTAAAGGCGAAGGCGGCGTGGGACATGCTTTTGAACAACCTACCGATCCGAAAAAACATGAAGCCGATAATTTTGCACATCGCATTGCTCGTTATCTGGAAGAAGCGCATAACGCAAATAAATTTGAACAATTACTGATTATTGCAGAACCCTCTTTTCTTGGCTTACTGCGCAAACAGTTACCGGAACAAATTAAAAAACTGGTCTGTTTTGAACTTGATAAAAATATCACTACCCATAGTGTCGATGATATTCGCAAACACCTTCCAACCTATTTGCCAAGTAATTGAAAAATTAAGAATGATCAAAGTATTAAGCCCGCTTCAAGCAAGCTGAATTTATTACAAACAGGTGAATCATTATGGAAATACCATTACAAATTACCTTTCGTGGAATACCTCATTCTGATGCTGTAGAGGCTAAAATCCGTGAAAAAGCCGGCAAGCTGGATAAATTTTACTCGCATATTATGAGTTGCAGGGTTGCGGTTGAAGCCGAACATCAACACCATTATCAGGGCAATCAATACCACATTCGCATTGACATCACCACGCCGCGCAAAGAACTGGTGGTCAGCCGGGAACACTATGACAAGCAGGCTCATGAAGATATTTATGTAGCCATCCGTGATGCCTTTAACGCAGCGACAAGACAGCTGGAGGATTACTCACGAGTTCAGCGCGGTGATGTTAAAACTCATGACTCGCAGAGTACCTGAACCGGACTGCGTTTATTGCCTGAAAAAGATCACGGCTTTATTGAAGCCGTGATCTTTACTTTCACCGGAACAGTGTCGCAGGAGCAGGATTTGACTCATTGATCGTTGGCGACAAAATTCACTATGTTGAGGAAAAGACGATCTCGACCCGCAAGCTAGTATTGTTTATCCATAAGCAAGTTGGCTGGCCGTACGTGCTGATGTAAAGAAGCATGAATGGCTAGCCGGCTTTTTCATTCCAAATCCTTAAAATCGTGCCGGATTATGTTGACTTGAGATCGATATGTTTGCGCATCACCATAACTGACAAACTTCTGATAACGGCTATGCAGGGTTTTAATGTGTTTGGCATGTTTAATAGGGCACCAGAATTGTTCTGTACGCCCAGCTATCTCCTGCAAATAAGCAAGTAGACCATTGATGTAGCTGCAATAAGCACAGTTAATCTTTTCTATCAGATTCAGATAGTGAAGATATTGCCTGTCAAAAACAATATAATCCTGCCGTTTCACTTTAGGGATACCGTAAATAGGGAAACAGACTGTTTGATACAAGCTGATAGTCACATCTATTAAAAGCGAAGGAATAATACACATCCAGATAAAGGGTGCGCTGATTATGTGCTTTATTGGAGCATCGGTTATATAGTTGAATAGCCGTTTAGCATATTCCTTATGTCGCATAATGACGTTTTTTTCAAAGAAGACCCGTCGTTTTCGAATTTCATAAGAAAACTCTTCCTCTTGTTTTTGTAATTCCTCGATCAGTTCGGTTTCAAGGACTTTTATTTTTTCCAGCAGTGTTTCAAGTTGGGTGGTCATAATCAATTCTTCTGTAAGAAAGACAACTGGTATAAAAAGTGAATGAAATCGATTAAACCTGAAAATTGCAATTCACCACAGAGCCCCCTGTAGCTCAGTGTCCCGTTTAAGGTCACTCGAATTCAGCTATCGGATTTGCTGTTAAAATCCTTTTTAATCATTGTAAATTGCAGTAGCTGAGCTTCGACCTGACCATTAAAGGATTCCAGCGTATAAGTACCTTGCTCGTTGGCAATACCGGCATCCATCCCGGTCAATAACTCAAGTGCCTCATCCGCGGTTGCTACGGCATAGATGTGAAATTGACCCGATTGAGCGGCATGAACCACATCCCAGCGCAGCATTAAATGTTTGATGTTAGTGACGGGAATAATGACACCCTGGGTGCCGGTTAAACCTTTTTTGGCGCAAATATCGAAGAAGCCTTCAATTTTTTCATTAACGCCGCCTATTGGCTGAACCTGCCCCAGTTGATTTATTGATCCGGTAATAGCCAGATCCTGCCTTAAAGGAACTTGGGCAATCGAGGATAAAATGGCGCAAAGTTCAGCCAGAGAAGCGCTGTCACCTTCCACGTGACCATAGGATTGCTCGAATACCAGGCTGGCAGCTACAGAGAACGGCGTTTTTCGGGAATACCGGGCAGCAATCAGGCTCGATAAAATCAGCACCCCTTTTGAATGAATCGCTCCACCCAATTCTGTTTCACGCTCAATATCGACCACTTTTCCGCTACCCAGGCGGGTCGTCGCGGTGATGCGGGAGGGCTGTCCAAAGCTGAATTCACCCAATTGCAATACTGACAGAGCATTGATCTGACCGGTTACTTTACCTTCAATATCAATTAAGAGCGTGCCTCGATCAATATGTTCATACAGCTTTTCCCTGATTTTATCCAGTCTGCGGATTTTATGATCAATGGCTTGTTGTACATCACTGTTAGTTATGTGAATGTGGCCATTATCTTCCGCCCAATAATCGGATTCAGTTAATAAATCCTTGATACTACGGAGATGGGTAAACAGTTTTTCCGCATCGCCGACCATTCTGGAGCTGTGTTCAATAACCCGAGCGACAGCATTTTGGCTCAGCGGCCTTAATTTCTCGCTCCGGGCAATAGTGGCTAGTAAACGAGCATAGTCATAACTGCTGTTTTCTCTGGAAATGGTTTCATCAAAATCAGCGGCAACTTTAAAAAGATTTTGAAACTCCGGGTCATACGCGCTTAATAAATAATAAATCAGTGGTTCACCCACCAGAATGAGTTTTAAGTCAAGCGGAATGGGTTCAGGCTCCAGTGATGAAGTACTGATTAAACTGAGCGCCCGCTCCAGTGATTCAATTCGAATTTCATGAGCCTGCAAGGTTCTTTTAAGAGTTTCCCAGCTATAAGGCTGAAACAGGAGTTTTCTGGCATCAAGAATAAGGTACCCGCCATTGGCTTTATGCAGGACGCCCGGTTTGATCATGGTGAAATCCGTGACTAGCGAGCCCATGTAAGCCTGATGATCAATGCGGCCCAAAAGATTACTATAGTTTGGATGATCTTCGAAAATCACCGGAGCAGATTTTATATTGCTGAAATCAACCATCAAATTGACTTGATAGCGTTTGAAAGGATTCGGTTCCTGTGGCAGCTCCATAAAGGAGAGTGCTTTTTCGCTACGAGGTAAGAAATCCCGTACATGCTCGATAATATCTTTTTGGACATCATTCAGATAACCAAGAATAGCGTCCTGATTAGCATATTTATCGATCAGTTCATCAATTGAATGATTGACAGCCAGCTCAGCCACTTCACGGTTCAGGGCTTGTAGCTTGCGTTTGGTTTCTTTGCGCCAGGCAGGGAAATTTTTCAGCAATTTCGCTAAATCTTCCTGTAAGTCAAGGATAGTATCCTGTATTTCACGCTGCTTATCTTTATCAAACTTGGTAAACTGCTCGGGGCTAATAATTTCATTGTTTTCATCCGCCGGCGAAAAAGCATAACCGGTTGGGGTTTCTACAAGAATTACATGCGCATTGGCGGCCTTATCACGTAACTGGCTCAGTTCATTGATTTCTCGCTGACGGGATTGACTCTCAATCTCTCCCGCTCTGGAACGGTATTCGTCACCATCAAAAGCAGCAGGTATGGCGACACTCAGTTCGTCAATCAATTCTTCCATGTCTTGCTTGAAATATTTGCCTTGTCCCGGCTTTAATTTAATAGCCGTGGGTTTAGCCGGTTGCCGGAAATTATTTACGTAACACCAATCTGAAGGGATGGCTTGCCGGCTGGCTTCGTGTTCAACTAACTGCCTTACAGCGGTCAATTTTCCTGTGCCGGCAGGCGCCATTGCGAAAATGTTGTAACCGTTTTTATGAATGCGTATACCAAATTTTATAGCTTCCATGGCACGTTCCTGGCCAACGGTAATATCTATATCTTCAAGCTCTTCGGTAGAGTTAAATTTTAATTGTTCAATGTTGCAAGACTTATAGAGTTGTGAAGGTTCCAGTCGTATATTTTTCATGTTATTAAATTTGCTTGAAATATTGAGTTTGTTACCGATAGCTTTTATGGGCTTCACGCTTTGCATGTAGAATAAAGGCAATTTTAGTTTTGTAAAGCTCTTAAAAAGACTGAATATACGTTCCCTCTCGTCAATTCGAGCCAGTTTTTTCTTGCGATATGAGCTTCAATACTTCGATTTTTCATCACTCACAAATTGATGGTAAGACAAATACTTGTAACTGCCTTTGCGCATATTGAAAAATAATAATTCGGGCAGGCTCATTAAAACTCCGGTTGCTCCCGATTTAAGATTTTTTCCGGCATCAAAAGGCCAGCTTAAAAAACCAAATACACTTTGACCAATTCCGGCGGCGGTATTGAATAGTCCAAAAATTGGCCTCAACACCAGGTTATCGTCGGTAAAAAAAACAAAAAAAGCATCGTCGGGATTATAGGTATACAAGGTGCTGGTAATCGTGTTGGATTCACGCAACACGTTCATCAAATCGTCGCTTCGGGCATAAAGTTTTTCTAACTGTTGGTTGCGGTAGGATTTTAACACCTCACTTGTCGTCACGTTATAACGGTCTTGTACAGACTGAAACGACACAAAGGGAATAAAATTATATTGGGCGGTAACATTGCCGCCCAAGCGTTTCATGGATTCTAGCTCGGCTTGTTTGGAGAGGTCGGTATCCACTTTGTTTTGCTGTAACAAAGCCTGATCAATTGTCCTAAACAGTTCGGTCACACAATTACGGGTAATCAAGTCATACCGGTAATGTCCCGCCAAGTCCTCAAATAATTTGGCTTCATAGCTATCCAGTTCGGTTAACGCTGTTGTCAATTGCTGTTGGGTCAATTCAGGAACGAGCCAATTCGGTAGACTGATACTTTTAGTTGGCAGCGCTTTTTCACCAATGTACCGGACAGCCTTATGATGTCGGCCTTTGAGCAATTCAAAATACCGGTTGGTAGACATTTCTAGTTTGCTGTAGTTGGCTTCAGTAAGTCCTCCAGGGGTTAAAACTGCTTTCCGGGTCTTTATCAGATTGTCCAGTGCATCATTAATCTGGGTTTGCATTTGTTCAGGGTATTGGGCAAATTGATCAGCGCTGACCCATTCACTATCCATGGCAAAATCGTCGACAAATATCCATAGCCCCGACTCTAATGAAAGGTCAACCGCAACAAACCGGGCCATGTTAACTAAAGCAGCATAGCCCCAATCAGGCCGCCCGGAATTTACCGATTTTATAAGGCTTAACGTCAGTTGATCCCGTAATTTCTCCAATACTTCCTTTTCCTCCGGAGTCACTGACTCATGCGTTACAAAGAAAGCGTCAGGCTGCAACGACTGCTCGTCCAGAAGTACTTTTATGGCTACCAGTCCCGTTAAATAATCTTCATAACTATCTGCAAATGAACTAATTGCAGGAGGAAAGTTATCTTTCGACAAAATAGGCCCAACTACAGGCCAATGGCTAGGCGTTAATGCCTTGATACGAGCGGTGGTTTGTTCACGACGATGCGTAAGGTAATCTTGACCATAGTTTTGCTCGATTTCCTTTCGCAACATTTCAATAGCAGATGACGACCGGGATCGCACACCCTTTACGTTTCTGATGTGCCCATCTCTTTTTTGGCTGTCCAACTCTTGCGCGGCATAAAAAAGTCCAACACCATTTAATCGTAAAACAGCAGAAAAATCAGCATCCAGAAAAGCATCATCGGAGCTTTGTTTATACAACAATCGACGCAAAAGAACACGGTCTTTATGCAAATCACTCAGTTGCTTAAATTGTTGCTCTTGTGCCAGAAACTGCATTTTAAAATGCTCTATTAGCATATCAAAGGTCTCTTCGGACACCTTAATATGGCTCAGATGGATACGGCGGTTCTGCAAAAAACGGTACTGAAAATGAAATTCCGGTTTGTCTTGTCTGAGCAGGCGAATCAAACCGGAATCATGATGCTGATAATGATAAACTTCATCGCCAAATTGTATGGCGCTATGCCCGCCGCTGGAATTGCCCTCATTCGATTCCACATAAAGATATTCAAACGATGCTGCCGAAACCGAGGCTGAGCATAGAAATATCCCTATAAGAGCAGCATTAATGAAAACAGGCTTCAAACTAAAGCGCATGATTAGGCAGAAACGTTGAAGCCTTTTAATTGACTATCGGTAAATAAACAGGGCTGAATGCTATTCGTCAGACTCGTAGCCACTCTGAATTTCTTCCATTTTTTTGGAATCGCCTCCTGCAAAATTCTTTTTATACGTTTCATAAGCGACGCCTTCCACATTGGCTTTCCTCAAACCTTTCCCGATACCCGTATAGGTCAATGAATCCTGATCCCAATTGGTTACGCCTTCTTTTGCAGCAACATCGCTTAACCCCTTGAGGAAAGTATTGTAATCCGCATTGGCCGGGGAAGATTTGACAAAAGCCGCCGTATAATCAGCAACTGCATTCAGGAATTTTTTGCTCTTTCCAGAAACTGAAGACGGGCTACTAACAATGGAACTCGTCGAGTCTGAAATGCTTTTTGAACTATATGAAAGGGAACAGCCGCCTATTACAAGCGCTGAACTAAAAACCACCGTATAAAGCAGTGTGTACTTTAAGTAACCCGAATATAAACGCATAATTTTTCCTGTAAAATTGAAAGGACGCAAAGGTAATGACCGACGATGGCTTAGTTACCGAGCTATTTTAAATATCAAAATTTTTTTCCTGATTACACAAAGATTGGTTAACCTCCTATTCCGCCTGCGCCACGCCTGATTCTTCTCTGGCGGTCCAAATCCGATAATGAACTTCAAAATCGTTTGGAACATACACGACGACAGGTAATTTACTATTGTAGCGTAATAAGCCTTCATTTGACCGTACCTGGACAAATGCTTCTTGTTCTTTCTGATCAGGAGGACAGGCCATCAGTGTTGATGCAGG
This sequence comes from uncultured Gammaproteobacteria bacterium, assembly GCA_963849195.1. Lineage (GTDB taxonomy): Bacteria > Pseudomonadota > Gammaproteobacteria > Methylococcales > Methylomonadaceae > Methylobacter_C. The sequence goes on along the minus strand of CAWKGQ010000004.1, from coordinate 75,494 downwards.
CCCCTTTACCGATTTGAGGATAAAGTAAGGAAACCCCCACCCTTCTGCAACTTTTTCAATCAGCTGTCCACCGAACCAGTGTCGATTACAGTCCACTTTAATGGTTTTTCCAATGATTAGTTCAAGCTTATTGCTATCTTCATCGGTCAGCGGTTGTAAATGGATAACCATTCTTTTATAACCTTCTTCCGCAGGAGGATAAGGCTTCATTCCAAACGAAGCAGCAAAAATATGGGTGCTGAACAGCAAAAAACTGCTGATCACAAGAAGTTTGGCATAACGTTGCATCATATAAACCCTCTTAAAATAATTCTGGCATTGAATAATTGGCTTCAGATAATCCGCAATGAGTGTGCAGGATTACACTGCTCAAACTATGACCTATATCAGGAATGACATCAATAGAATAGTTTCTCCAATTGACAAATTGGAGCTACAATCATTTGATTGTGTTAGTGTTTTAGGAACGGCCCTATATTGAATATACGTTGGTTTTAACGGTCATACAACAAAACAGGAATATTGTCGGCGAAAGCGAGATAGAGCCATCATCAAGGCTGGGTAACTCGCTCATAAATGGAGTTTTTCAGTGATAATGGGTTTCTCAGGCGACGTTTACGTTTAGGCCCCCTGAGAAATCTGACAATCAAGCTTTGGACGTTCAAAACATCTGAAGAAAGATGCCCATATTATGGTTTGTCAAGCCCGATTCTGTCGTAAAAATAAACTACGATTAGTTTAATTCTGATTTGTTATCATCATCTGATTTAGCCTGTTTCTCCTTGAGACCAATACTGCAAACAGACCGGAGAACATCATTAAAAAAGCGGGAGGCAACGGCACCGTGGTGATTGTCGCTGATGAAACATCGGCCAACAGCACATTACCGTCAGCATCGCCCAAGGCATTAATGACAAGTTCCAGGTGACTGCTGCCGACATTTAGCACATCGAAACTTATAACGGCTAAGGTAAAACTATCTGCTTGCAAAGCATTCAAATCGGCAGCTGAGTCAAAAGACAACTCATACAGATTCAAAACTCCAGGGCTGGTTATCCCGGCTGATACTAGATTTGATCCGAAATTGAATAAATCCAATTGATTGCCCAGAACTGGATCACCGAAGACTGCACTGGCAAAAGACAACTGGCTTTGATCAAAATTTAAATCAAGATCATACGTGCTCAAAGATGGCGCTACGCCGGATTCGAGTCCTGAAATAACAATGCCGATATCAACGGAATTGCCTGATTGAGCAATCGGGTTAATGCCCAAGTTGATGGCGGCCTGCGCTATTCCGTTTGCCAATAGCAACGTTGTAAGAATTAACAGTTTGCAAGGTTTAGTGTTCATAGTAACTAGCTCTCATTTGTTGTATTTCCCAATCTTTGATGACTTTGAATATCGTAGGAAGAAACTCATTTTGTTAGCTCACAGCGCAGCGCGGCCTAGTGCATAAAAGCGTCAGCTTACGAGCATCCAATACGTTAATAGCGCCGTTTTTGTCCAAATCTTTGGGGTCATTCGTGCCTGATGCGGGCTTGTTTCTCGCCGCCAGAACCTGATTGAGATCAAGTTGATCGACATCGCGATCACCATCCAGATCGCCGATAACGGTGATGTTCTCGCAGGAATCAGGGATATGATTGCTATTGGTATCACCGCTTTTGCGTTGATCAATATCAAGAACATCGGACTGTTTGTTACTGTTGCAATCCGGAAATATATTCAGATAATAAACATCCTGCTCGCCGTTGTAAGTTGCGGTGTAGGCCACATGAGCGCCATTGGCATCGGAGACCAGATGGCTGTAGTCGCCAATTTTTTCAGCGCCTAACGGAAAACCAATGTGGGTACTAAAAGGTGCCGTCACGGCCTTGTTCGGACTCCAGGTCACCCCGCCATCCCAGGAGTAGGAATAGAACAATTGTGACACTCCTGGTTGCAGGCTTGCGCGGGTGTCGTACCACACCGCATCAATACGCGAATTTACGGCCACACCGAGCATCGGAAACCATTGGTAGGCATTTCGATCCGCCGTATCGGTGTTGATACGCGTCGGTGCCGACCAGCTCTGGCCGCCATCAGTGCTGCTAATAAAATTCACATCCTGATTGTCGACGCCTGCCGGATCGACTGGGCCGAATACATAGACATTGCCGCGCAACGGACCTTCCGACTGATCGACACTGACTTGCACGTCACCGATAGGCCCGATTGGATTCGGATTGTTGCTATTGAGAAACATCACCGGTGTACCGCCCAGATTGATCGACTGGGTGGTAAAACTCGGGGTAACCGATGGGTCCCTCGCATTAAGCGAGGTTGACAGCAAAAAAGCATCGAATACCAATTTTGCGCCGACCAGACTGCCGATCTCGCTTCTGCCGCTCAGATAGGTTTCGCCCTCTGGGCCGACAGCAATGGTGCCGAAGGCCAGGTTGCCCGGTATCGCGATAGGCGGCTCGAAGCTTGCGCCATGATCGGTAGAACGGGTGAAATGTTTGTCGTCCAGGCCCTCCCGCCAATGCAGATAGATATGCCCATCGCTGGCGGTGCCGCTACGGTCGATACCGATACGGCCCTTGTCGGCACCTTCGCCATGGGCATAAACCGGATCCAGCCAACTGACGCCACCGTCGAGCGACTTGAAGACTTGCACATCCTGCGCGTAATCGCCGCCAGGTCCATAATGCAGATTTTGATAGTAAAAATTGCCTGCGGAATCGACATCCACCATGATATTGGTACGTTGTTCTCCAGGTGTCACTACACCCGGAAACTGCCAGTGTTTGCCGCCGTCGTCGCTATAAGCCCAGCCGCCCTGACGATTGCCGGACAGAACCGAGTTGAATTGCTTCCAGCCGGCCACCAACTTGTCCGGATTATTGGGATCGAAAGCAATGGTGGGTTCGTGAGCGGCATCGCCAGTGATGTTTTGACCCAACGCATCGACGTTCATTTGTACGCTAACGTACGAGCCGTAAGCGAATTCCGACGGCGCGGCGACCACCAGTTGTGTACCAAACAAGGTGGCAATGAATCCCAGAGCAAAAAGGTTGCAGCGATGCATAATCACCATCGCCAGAGGGCGTTGCTTCAAATTTTTCATAATGAGTTTCTCCCGCGACGATGAGCGTTAACACCCCATCCAAACAAGCCGGAAATGAATAACCAGGCGGCTGTCGGAAGCGGCACGGCGCTGACCTGTCCGCAGCCGGCGTAAGCACCGAAACCCAGGCAAAAGTCGCCGGCGTCGGCCTGTATTGTAGTTTTCAGCAGGCCGGCGTTTTCGGGGCTGAACAGCAGATCGCCACTGAGTTTCCAGTCATTGGCGTCGGCAAAGACCATGTTCAAATTGGCCAGTTCGTAGACCACAGCGCTGAAGCTGACGTTGTTCTGTAAATACCAGCCACTTGGATAATTCGCTAGACCGAAATCGTCATAGACCGCCTGGCGATAAGCCGGGTTATAGGTCAGGGAATAATCGCCATAGATCAGCGCCCCGTTATATAGCCCTTTATATAATTCAATACCGGTCATGCCCAATGATCCAGTTGCGGTCAAGCTATTCGAATCAACGGCAAAACCCGGTGTGGTCGCTTTGACAAAGCGGCCCGGCGCTTGTCCGGAAGGGTTGCTGGCGCTGGTGGGCGTAATGTCATGCACCAGATTCAATGCCGATACTTCGGTGCGTAGCGGGTTGTTGAAATAGAAGGACGAATCGGAACGCGTGGTGTAATCCGATTCAGCTGTGTCGTAGTAGTGGACCAAAAAATGTCCTGGATTGCCGGGATTGCCGCCGGTGGCCAGTGCCAGGGCATCTCTGTCCATGTTCATCGTGAAAGTGCCACCCAGACTGGCATTTAAGAGTGCAGCCTTGGTGACTGGGGCCAAAGTAGCGATGCTTACTGCGAATACAAACGACAGTGTAGTGGAAGGTCTTTTGGAGTTATTTTTATTTGGTTTCATTGTTTTCTCCGTATTATAAAAGCGGTTAGACCTGCCGTTTACGATAACCAGCAACAGCCAAGCCAATCGCACCGGTCAAGAACATCCAGACAGCCGCGGGTAAAGGCACGACTGTAGTTTGAAAACTGAAGGTGCCGATTCGGGTATCACTCAAGCGTGCTGCTGTTGCACCAAGATGATCGAAGCCCCAACCGAAACCGAGATTGCCGTTTAGCGTCAGACTGTCACCAATCAAATTGGTCGAAACATCGAATAATTCAAACGCATCGGCATCGAAGCCGATATGGTTGATAAGTAACCAACCGGAGCGACCTTGTGTAGCGCCTTCAAGTGCAGAGTCGTATTCCAACGTCATATCGCCGAGCAAGATACGGTTGGTAGGAGAGCTAACATCGACACGGAAGCGTATCACCCCGCCAAGACCGATACTGCCGGTTGCTGTGCCAAACAAGTTGTTGGGATCGAAAGAAAATTTGGTCGCTCTATTTTGACGTCCGGCTGGATTGGGCACGATACTTTCGCCATTGACGGCATATTGAAGACCGATGGCGGAAATTTCATTGGCTGCGTAGTCAGTTATATTTAGAGGCGTATTATCATCCCTAAGCTGTACAAATGTTTTCGATGCTGCAGTGGCATCCCAAAACTCTTCCACGTAGATAGAGGGGGCGGGCGTATTATCCAGAATAGTGCCGGCAATTAACGCATCCCGGTCCAGATTCACGGTAAGCGCTCCGCCTGTAACCGTGGCGGCTTGCGTATTTGTGAAAACCAGTGCGCCGATAACGGCAAAAGCACTGATGGTAAAAATTCGTCGAACAGTAGGAGTTTTGTTGATTTTCATAATTATTCTCTTCTCAAGGGTGATGTGTGTTGACGCTTCCTGTTTGCGATGCCCGCAAAGCCGAGTAATACGCTTCCGAATAACCAAGCTGCAGCGGGCACAGGTACTGCTGATACTTGTCCGCATCCAGAGTAAGAACCCGTACCCAGACAAAAATCGCCGACATCGTTCAATGAAGCGCCTTGCAGCATCCCGCCATTTTCCGGCGACATCAACAAATCACCGCTGAGTTGCCAGTTATTCGCATCGGTGAAAGCGATACTTAAATTGCTGAAATCGTAAACGGCCATGGTGAAATAGATGTTGTTGGCCAAATACCAGCCGGTTTGGCCACTGCTTTGCCGATTCGCGTCGTACGCAACAGAAAAATCACCATTCAAAACTCCTCCGCCGCTAGGTGGCCACAAGGGTGCATAAAAGCCCTGAACCCCGGTCATGCCGATCTGGGTGCCTGCTACACCGGCCAGCGTATCTGAATCAATGGTGAAGCCCGCCGACGTCGCTTTTACAAAACGTTGCCCAGGCTGATTGTTCGGGTCTTTACCGATTGGTGTAAGATCGAATACCCGATTGACGGCGGAAATTTCCGTAGCGGCAATGTTGCCGGCCAAATAATTACCGGTATTGACCGGATTGCTGATGTCCGACGCAGCACCATCCCAGAAAGTCGATAAAAAATAGCCGTAATAAGGCGTCAGCGCGTTACGATCGAGGTTCATTGTAAAAGTGCCGCTGGACGGGGCACTCAGGATAGCAGCGTCAGCGCTTGAACAAAACAGCGCTGTAGTGATAGCCAGAGTTGCCCAAGCAACTGTGGCTATTGAGGAATGAGATTTATTGGTCTTTTTCATAAATTCCCTACAAATTTGACTCATGATTACGGGGCAGTTCAAACGAATCGTATCGTCTGAGTAAGACTGCGTACTGGAGTAATTCGTACGCACACAACATTTCAACTACAAAATACAAGGCGGTTGGATTTCTATATTGATGTTCCTGGAGCAAGTAATAGCAACAACAGCCCCAGGAACCTCATCCAACGATTTTTTATGCAGCCATTTTACGTTTTTGCAGGCCCAGAAATCCCATTAGAGCACTGCCGAACAGCCAAACTGCGGCAGGTACGGGTACGGCAGACGGCGCCAAGTTAAATGTACCGACCACTGCACTGGTGTTTGCTTGAGCCAAACCTGCCCAGAGCCCCGTCCATTGCAGATTTCCGCTCAACAGTAGTTCGCCGTTGCCGCTCAAGGATTCGGAGACATTGGTCAATGTCAAGAAGTTTTGGTAATTAAAACCGGTATCGAAGGTACGAATATTCCAGATCCCGGCGGTCTTGACCAAGCTGAAGTCGTAGGGAGTAGATAGACCATTACCTGCGGTATTGTTCAGCCGCAATGCACCGCTCAGGCCAATCTGTCCAGCTGACGTATTGCCGGCATCCATAGTGGTGGCTTGGAGTGTTCGACCATAAGGGCCGCATAAAGGGCAAGCGGTAGTTGTGATATTGGTGTTTACAGAAAACGACAGGGGGCCTGTGCTGCCAGTTGTAGGAAGCGTGGTGCCGCCAGTGGTGGTTCCAGTGATACCAAGAAGATTGTCGCTAGCCCCCCAATATGTTTGTACAATATCACCATAACCATTGGACGCCGCAAACGCGGTATTGTCGAATGTGATAGTAGCGTTGCCAGTAACCAGCGCAGCACTGGCGGTTGCAGACGCCAATAAACCGGTCAATGCACTGAATGCCATCACGCCGACTACCGCCAATTTATAGCTGTTGTTTTTCAAATTTATCATTTTATTTTCCTAAATTGATTTCGGTGAAAGTTAAACTCCAAGGCACAGGCTTTAAACCGCCTCGTGAAAAGAACGGTTTAAGAGATCGCCGCATAGCGGTTATCGAACGTGTAACTTGAAGGCAACCCAGCTATCTTGGCTGCACCAAGACCTGTGGCTTTCCGAATCCGTCTTGCGGCGGGGGTGGCGGGGGTGTCGTAATCCTTACGACGTCACTCTGATCCTTGAGTGAAAAATCCTTGATACTCCAGATTACAAAAGCATGGGTTTTGAACCCAGACCTTCAGAAGGGATTTTGTTGCTGTTCTAAGTTTCTATAGGTATCAAGGCTAATGCTTTGTTTTAATACCTAACCGAAGCGGTTGCATACACCGAGGTGCCTGCCGCCGGTGCGGCACGGCCGTCAAAATAATCGTAAGCTTCAAAATTCCGTTCGTTGGTCAAATTCTTTACTGTAGTTGCCAGCTTAAAATGCCCGGTCTCATAAGCAATTGCGGCATCGAAGCTGTAGTAGCCATCGCTTTTGAAGCGATTGTCATTGGCCAAAAAGGCTTGAGATTGCAAATAAACACCGGAGCCAATGCTTAAACCCTTGAGTGCCGCTTGCTGGAAGCGATAGTTTGCCCATAAACGTCCGGAATTTTCAGGAACCAGATTCAAGCTATTGCCTTCTGGAACTCCTGCCCGGTTGTCGGTGAATTTGGCCTCGGTATGCGCGTAACTGCCTAAAAAACTCAGCGAATCGATTGGCTGCCAGACCAGATCCGTCTCAAAGCCACGCGAACGTTGCTGTCCCTCCGCGATTGAGCGAAATTGGAAATCACTGGTATCCGTTACCGCGACATGGCTTCGGTCAATCTGATAGACTGCAAGTTGCCCGGATAATTGATTGGCGACATCGAACTTCACACCGCCCTCGATTTGCCGGGATAATGCCGGACTCGGCGCGCCCACAAAGTTGAGAAACGGCTGTCCACGCATGCCTTCGCCATAGCCTGCGAACAAGGACACTTCATCCGTTACATCAACGACTCCGCCAACGCGAGGCAACGGTTTCAACTCGTCAGTTTGAGCTTCAACACCAGTCGCTGTGTTTTTAAAGTCTACGCTGACATTGCCAAGCCTTACACTTGTCAACAGATGAAAGCGGTTGTACAGCGTACTCTGCAATTGGACATAGCCGCCGTAAGTGGTGTTTTTAACCAGTTGATTATTGACGCCTGGTCCCGGTTTACCATAATCAACTGAAAACTCGGGGGCATTCAGATCGACCATACCAACACCAAAGCCTAATGCTCCTAAATCACCATCGACAAATCCCTCATCATTAAGCTCGCTAAAGTCCGAGCCCAATAGCACCGTGTTTTCGGTAGGTCCAACATTAAACTTGGCTACGGCATTGCCGGACAAGCTAAACTCTTGCTGGTGTTGAAAGAGTTCGGCGTTGGCGAGAGCCCAGGTTGATGGCGCGTAGAGTGGCTGATCGGCTTGAAAACCATCTGCACCGAACAGAGTCTGAACTTTTTGGTCGAATTCCGACTGTGCATAACGAGCCTTGAAATTGAATGTCCAGGTTTTGTTGAATTTGTGGTCCAGCGTTCCCCAAACCGCATCGGAATCCGAATGGCTATCCGGGATATTTTGGGGGCCAATGAATGTTTTGGGTCTAACGTTAAAAGTCCCCGCGACAGTGCCGAAGGCGGGCAAGCCCTGATAATCCGGTTGTTGCCACCTTGATACCTTACCCTGCAACGTGAATGTCGTTGTATCATTATTGGTAAACGTCAATGCAGGATTAATGTTGAACCGGTCGGTATTGATGACATCAATAAAACTACCGGAATTAGTGTACTCGCCGGTAATACGAAACAGCGCGTTGTTGGTGAGCGGCTGGTTCAAGTCAATATAAGGCTGATAAAAACTGTTGCTACCGAGTCTCATACCCGCCTCGCCGAATGCCTCGGGTTTTGGCAGTTTGGAGATTACATTCACTACACCACCCACCGGTGAGCCGGAACCACCGCTGTAAAGCACTGCGTTGGAACCCTTCAAAACTTCGATCCGGTCAATATTGACCATACTCTCCCGGTCGCCCGGATTGTAATACTGGGTAAATCCGTCGAGCAGCTGTTCAGCGGAAAATCCACGAATGAGAGTGCCTTCAATGACAGGTGTATAAAGTATATTGCGTGTAATCACGCCGCTGACATTACGCAGGCTTTCACTAACGGTAATGTTTTGCTGATCGTTGATCACCGCATGTGGAATAACCTGAATGGATTGGGGAATCTCTTTGATAGGCGTATCTGTTTTGGTGGCAGTATAGGCGGTAGTGACTTGGTATGAAGTGGAATCATCCCCCGCCTCCCCTGTTACCGTCATCATTTCCAAAGTAACAGGCGCCAATTTTAAGGCCGGTTTTGGCTTATTTTTCAGCTTATAGTTATTATGATCCTGTTCAGACGTCTTTTTTGCTCCAGGCTCCCTACGTTGCTTTAAAGTCACTGTGTGTTCGTCTACAAATCGATAAGTCACCCCACTGTCTTGCAGCAACAGAGTTAGTGCTTGTGCCGGGGTCATGTTACCCGCTAACCGTTTGGTGTTGAGGCCGCGCACCATGTCGGCATTGAAAATGAGTTCCAAATTGGACTCGGCAGCGAATCGCATCAGAGCGTTGTTTAGCGACTGAGCAGCAATGTTGTAGTGCTTGGACGTGTCATTAGCGAATGCTTTTTCACTCATCAACGCTCCTCCCACAATTGTTGTAATCAACACCCATGACGCGAAATTAACCCCGTTCTTAATCCAGTGGCAGTTACCGATAGCAGCCGTTAACAGTTTATTCATTGTCGGCTCATCTGAAATGCCGCCAATTTTTTTAACCGCTTAATGCCGTTATATTTCTTCAAGATATTTCCTGATATTTGGAAAAATCAATCTCTTAGTAGTTAAGCCGTGTAACAACGACATTCGTACACCAAAAAATTGAAAATATTTTATTGAAAACCCGGTAAAAAAATAATACTTATTAATAATCAATTGGATATATTTTTTCATGGCTTGGCATTTACGCATTTTGCAGCACATCAGGTGGGATGAGAGCGTGGTTAAGTGTAAATTATAGAAATCATTTTAAAATTCTGCTGCGATGCCACTGCTTCCGCATGACTGCTTGATGTGCAATTGAAACAACTGAGGGTAATTATGAGGGGTTGCCGAAAGTCATCTAATACGGTCATTTCGGCGGGGTAGTTTGGGTATCACTCAACGATGCAATAACACCCACCACGAACCCAGTCGGGTTTCTTTCAGGTCTAACGCTTTTCTTACTGAGTTGAGTGTTTCATCTGGATTGTCCAGAGAAAAAACGCCAGTTACGCGGAGATTTTCTAGCTTTTCGTCCGATAGAAATATACGACCCACGCGGTAGCGGCCAAGTTCAGCGATCAACTCGCCTAACGGGCGGTCATTGATAAACAACCGATGTTGTTGCCACGCAGTTGATTGACTCAGTTCAACAGCTTCGGGTTTCTGTAGCGTGCCACCCGAGTGATAATGCAGTTGTTGCCCTCGTTGCACATTGACAGGTTGCGCGCCCCCTGCCTTGCCGGCTTCCGATTGCAGAAGCACGGCGACGGCATGTTCCTGGACAGTGACACTGACCTGCCCCGAGCGCTTATAAACTTGGAAAACCGTACCTAGGGCCCTGACAACCAAGCCTCCTGATATCACCTCAAATGGACGTTGGGCATCCTTGGCAACGGCAAAGCGTGCCTGACCGTGATACAGAATAACCCGCCGTACCGACGCTTTAAATTCAACAGAAACGGCGCTGTTGGTGTTGAGCAATATATGACTGCCATCGGCCAATTGGATTTCGCGCAATTCGCCGGTTTCAGTATGGTAATCGCTCAAATAATTATTCAGCAAGTGCGATTGCGTTGGTATCACCAGCATTACGACGAACAGCCATACCGCCGCCAAGGCAAGCGAAGTGACCATCCAGCGTAGGGTGGTGCGCCTGGCCGATGGATGTTTTGCACGATGCTCTACAGAGTTGGCAACTGCATTTTCCCGATCTCTGGAATCAGCTTGGGTTTGTGCATCAAAAGCCGGATTTTTAGCCGCCAATACCATATTATCAAACAGGCTTTCCGCCTCCACGAAGGCTTCGGAGTGCGTATGATCCTGTGCCAGCCAATCTGCGAAGGCAACAATTTCAGTCTCGCCAAGATCATCGGAACGCAGTCGCACCAGCCAATCGATAGCCTGCTGCCTCAGCATAAAGTTCGGTGCTTTATAGGAAGAACGTGGCATTAACCGATTCCTGTGGTGTTATAGCTCTTACCTTATAAGCCGTGCGACTAGCCGGAATGACCACCGGCAAATGAAGAAAATTCACTGGCTTTCACGCTGTGCGTCCGACTCTTGTGCGCAATGGGCTAAGGCCCGCGCCAAATGCTTACTCACCATGGATTTCGAAATTCCCATCCGCTCGGCAATTTCCGAATACGTCAGGCCATCAACGCCATGCAGCAGGAAAGCGGTGCGGCAGTCTACTGGCAGTTCATCAAGCGCCAACTGTAAAGCCCTCAGGCGCTGTCGCGCCATTACTATTTGTTCAGGCCCGGCTGAAGCATTTGGAATGGTTTCGGCAAAGCTGTCGAATTCCACATCGACAAGGTGGCGATTCCTGACAGTGGTTTTACGGTGATAATCAATCGCCAATTGCACTGCGATATGAAACGCCAGGGCACGAGCATTATCAGGGGGATTTTCCTTCGCGCTCTGGTATAAACGCAGATATGTTTCATGCGTCAAATCAGCGGCGGTTTCCGGACATTTCACTCGCCCTGTCAGAAAGATCCGTAAATCTTCGGCGAGAGACTCTGTCCAGAATACCGTATTGTCCGAAGAGCCAGGGGCTTGGGTGAGTGATTGCATAATACGCGCAGCCGCTTACTTATTCATCAAAGCAAGCATCGCATAAAGTCGTGCTAAATCAGATAATGCTGTAAGGTTCCACTTCGAATTCATAAGGGACAAAGAGTCATAGTAAAAATCACGGTTACATAGTTAAAAAGTATAACCGAATTTAACGCTATCCAAAATTTTGTCCTTTGTAGGTGCGACTTGTCGCATCGCGTGCGTAAATCCGAACATACAGCGATAGCATACAATCACCAGGAGGACAGAGCTTATATGGACATATATCTAAAAGCCCGGATGGCGAATTAGTCGGCTGATTGTAAGGAAATTCTTAATGCGTTTGCTTGTTCAGGCCCCTTTTTTCCCGCAGCTCTAATTAAAAAGTAAAGTAAAATAGCCGTCTTGAAAAACTTCAACCTGTGAATCACAAACAGACATCAAAAAGGTACACATGAAAAACTATAAAATCGCAGTGTTAGCCGGCGACGGCATCGGCCCGGAAATTACCCGGGAAGCCATCAAAGTACTTAAACTTATTGAAGAACGCAATGATGTCTCTTTTGAACTGATGCCTGCCGCGTTCGGCGCCTGCGCCTACTTTGAATTTGGCGATGCATTTCCTCAGTCGACTATTGATATTTGTGATCAGGCGGATGCCATTCTCAAAGGCACGATAGGTTTGAGTCATGAAGAATCCAAAAAAATTCCAATTGATAAACAGCCTGAACGCGGCGCCTTGCTGCCGCTGCGTCGCCGTTACAATACTTATGCAAACTTTCGACCTGTTTCCTTGCCTAAAGAATTAGCCCATTTTTCACCACTAAAACCTGAAATCATCGGCGAAGGGATTGATATTATTATGGTGCGCGAATTGGTGGGTGGACTCTATTTTGGTCATAAGGAAATGGGCATTAACGAGCAGGGCTTGCGTTATGTTAAAGAAACGCTGGAATATGATGAATTGCAGATCAGCCGCATTTTGCACCAGGCGTTCAAACTGGCCGGCAAACGTAAGAAAATACTGCATAACATCCACAAAAGTAATGTTCTGAAATCCAGCGTACTCTGGAATGAGATACTGGATGAAGTCGCTGTGGGCTATCCGGACGTCGAAGTTATTCATCAGTTGGTTGATTCAGCCGCTACAAATCTTTGCCTCAAGCCGACCCAATTTGATGTCATGGTCATGGAAAACATGTTTGGTGACATTCTCAGTGACCAGGGCGGCGGTATCCTGGGTTCTCTGGGGCTGATGCCTTCTGCTTGTCTGGGTGACGACAAAGCCTACTATGAACCTTCTCATGGCTCTGCTCCTGACATTGCCGGAAAAAATATCGCCAATCCTTACTCCATGATAGGCTCCGTTGCCATGATGCTGGAAAACAGTTTTGATATGGCTGGAGAGGCAAGGAATGTTTGGGCTGCAATGCAAGGCGTCTTTGGCGACGGATACTCAACCGCCGATCTTTCCAAGCCCGGCAGCGGCGTAGTAATGATTAACACGGTTGAGTTTGGTGACAAGGTTGTTGAAAAACTGAGACAAATGCCTAAAGTGTAGTCAGCTAATCAGGTAGGTTGAATGATTAAGGGCGAGGTACAACCTCGCCTTTTTTTGTGGGCGCTTTTGAGCTGTAACTCTTAATTACCTTCCGACTATGATTAAGCCGTTCCTTAACAAGTTTTGCAAGGAACTCTCTTGTATTAAACATTTTCAAACATATATTGTCTGCTATTCATATTTAAACAATCCCTGGGAAACCCTGATGAATACTCAATTAGTAAAACAGCTGTTTTTGATGCCTATTTTATCCGTTAGCTTGTCTATGCCTTTTACATTGCAAGCTGCGGGGTTGCCGCCTTATGTTGATGGACAGCCGGTACCATCCCTATCGCCGATGCTTGAACGTGCCATGCCGGCTGTTGTGAATATCTCTACCTCAACCGCTATTCAGGTTAGCGAAAACCCGTTAATGCAGGATCCTTATTTTCGTCAATTTTTTAATGTGCCCGAACAATCACAACGGCAACAAAAAAATAGCCTGGGTTCGGGTGTCATTATCGACAGCAACCAGGGCTTGGTGCTGACGAATAATCACGTCATTGATAAAGCAGATAAAATAATGGTCACCTTGCATGATGGCCGCCAACTCAACGCAGAATTAATCGGCACCGATCCGGAATCCGATGTCGCGATTATTCGGGTTCCCGGCAACAATTTAACCCAACTGCCCATTGCTGACTCCAGCCAACTGAAAGTCGGTGATTTCGTCGTCGCGATTGGTAGTCCGTTTGGGCTGAGCCAGACGGTAACCTCCGGCATTATCAGTGCCTTGGGCCGCTCCGGTCTTGGCATTGAAAAATACGAAAACTTTATCCAGACTGATGCTTCGATTAATCCGGGCAATTCCGGCGGCGCGCTGGTTAATCTCCGCGGGGAATTGATAGGCATGAATACCGCAATTCTCGCACCCACCGGCGGTAATGTCGGTATCGGTTTTGCGATTCCCACCAATATGATTATGACTATTAAGGAATCTCTGGTTAAACACGGCGAAGTAAAGCGCGGCTTGCTGGGTGTAACCACCCAGGATTTAACGCCTGAACTGGTCAGTGCGTTTAACCTGGAAAACAAGCACGGCGCGGCTATCAGCCGGATTGAAAGCAATTCACCTGCCGCAAAAGCCGGGTTGGAACCGGGTGATATTATTGTGACCGCTAATGGCAAGCCTATTACAAACAGTCAGGACATAAGCAATACCGTTGGTTTATTGCAAATCGGCGACAAGGTTAATATTGAGTTTTATCGCGGTAATGATAAAAAAGAAGTTACTGCTATTATCGGTAAACCGGAACATACACAGCTGGCCGGTGAAACACTGCATCCCTTGTTAAAAGGGACGGTTTTAGGCGTAACGCAAAAAGATCAGGTAGAAGGTGTTGTAATTGGAAAAATTCACACCTCGTCATACGCTTGGCGTGTAGGCTTGCGTCCCGGTGATGTTATCGTCTCGGCAAATCGCTATCGTGTGCGCAATCTTGAGGAATTAAAACAGGTGGTTGATCCCGGCAATGCTTTGTTAATTAATATCCAGCGCGGACAGGAAGGGTTCTTTGTTGTGTTAAGATGATCGTAGGGGTAGGCCTTGTGTCTGCCCAAGTTACCTGTCCAGGGCAACCACAAGGGATTGCCCCTACATATCAAAGACATTAAACAATGAACACAGAAAAACAATTTATCCCTTTAAACATCGCCATATTAGTGGTTTCCGACACTCGCACCGATGCCGATGATACATCGGGTAAAACCTTGATGGAACGTGCAACGGAAGCCGGGCACCATGTTATTGAGAAGAAAATAGTGCCTGATAATATTTACCAGATCAGGGCCGCTGTTTCAAACTGGATTGCGGCGGATACCATAAATGTGGTGATAAGCACAGGCGGAACCGGCGTAACCGGCCGGGATGGCACGCCTGAAGCAGTGGCGCCTTTACTGGATAAAATCCTGGAGGGCTTTGGTGAAACTTTCCGAATGCTTTCCTATCGGGATATTAAAACCTCAACGATCCAGTCCAGAGCCATCGCCGGGGTAGCTAATGCAACCTATCTGTTTTGTCTGCCCGGATCATCGGGCGCCTGTCGCACAGCTTGGGATGGATTAATCAGGGAACAACTGGATTACCGTACCCGGCCTTGCAATCTGGTTCAGCTTATGCCTAGACTGATGGAGAAATAACATGAAATCCGGTTTTTTATTTCTTGGCGCGCTCAGCGCACTTATCGGTGTCGGCATGGGCGCATTTGGCGCTCATGGCTTAAAAGCTACCTTAAGTCCTGAGATGCTGACGGTTTATCAAACCGGCGTGACTTATCAAATGTGGCACGCACTGGGTCTGATTGGTATTGCACTGATGCGCCAGCAAGTCCCCGAATCCAAGTTACTCAATTGGGCGGGTTGTCTGATGTTCATCGGCATACTCCTGTTTTCCGGCAGCTTATATCTACTGGTATTGCTTGATCTAAAATGGTTAGGCATGATTACACCAATAGGCGGCGTCAGTTTTATAACTGCCTGGTTATTAATCGCTATTTTTGCAGCAAAAAAACAACATCAAAGCAGGTATACACATGCGCGACGCTAATCCCCAAACAATTTATCTAAAAGACTACGCAGTACCTGACTATCTGATTCATAGTGTAGAGTTAAACTTTACTTTGGATGATGAAAACACCCGGGTTGTCTCACGGCTTAGCTTAAGCCGTAATCCCGCCAGTCAAAATGCTGACATGGCGCTGATTTTGGCGGGTGAAAACTTAGGCCTAATCAGCGTTGTCCTGAATGACGACAATGAATTAAGCGAACAACACTATCTGCAAACGCCCGATTCATTAATCATTCACGAAGTGCCGCAACACCGGGTTTTTGTGCTGACCATCGAAAACACGATTAACCCGAAAGCCAATACCGCATTGGAAGGGTTGTATCTTTCCAACAGCATGTTATGCACTCAATGCGAAGCGGAAGGTTTTAGAAAAATTACATATTTTCTCGATAGACCGGATGTCATGGCAAAATTCACCACGACCCTGGTTGGCGATAAAGACCGTTATCCGGTTTTATTATCCAATGGCAACAAGATCGCTCAAGGCGAGTTAGCGGATAATCGCCACTGGGTAACCTGGGAAGATCCTTTCAACAAACCTTGTTATTTGTTTGCGTTGGTTGCCGGGCAGCTGGACTGCATTGAAGACAGCTTCATCACGCAATCCGGTCGCAACATCAGTTTGCAGATTTTTGTGGAAAAACATGATCTGGATAAATGCACCCATGCCATGCAGTCTCTGAAAAATGCCATGCGCTGGGATGAACAGGTGTATGGCCGTGAATACGATCTGGACTTATACATGATAGTTGCGGTCGGTCATTTCAACATGGGCGCGATGGAGAACAAAGGCCTAAACGTATTCAATACCAAATTTGTGCTGGCACGCCCAGATACTGCGACTGACTCCGATTATGAGCATATTGAAGGTGTTATAGCTCATGAATATTTCCATAACTGGACGGGAAATCGAATCACTTGCCGGGACTGGTTTCAACTCAGCCTGAAAGAAGGCTTTACGGTGTTTCGCGATCAGGAATTTACCGGCGACCGCACCTCCAAAGCTGTAAAACGCATTGAAGATGTCAATAATCTGCGCACGCGCCAGTTTGCCGAAGATGCAGGCCCGATGGCGCATCCGATACGGCCGGACGCTTATATAGAAATTAACAACTTTTACACCTTAACCGTGTATGAAAAAGGCGCAGAAGTAGTGCGCATGATCCACATCTTACTGGGCGCTGAAGGCTTTCGTAAAGGCAGCGATTTATATTTTGAACGCCATGATGGCCAGGCGGTAACCTGCGATGATTTTGTCAATGCGATGGAAGCGGCTAACGCGGTTGATTTAACCCAATTCCGTCGCTGGTATGCACAAGCGGGAACACCGGTATTAAAGGTAAAGAAATCTTACGACCCCTCTGCACACATTCTAACGTTAACCATTAACCAACATTGCCCGCCAACGCCAGGACAAGCCGTTAAAGAACCGCTACATATTCCGGTTACGGTCGGTTTAATCAACAAGGATGGTTCTGTCGCGATGTGTAAATTGCAGGGCAGCAAGACTAATGAAGTCATCTTACAGCTGACACAGGCCGAGCAAACCTTTACCTTTGAGGATCTAAAAGAACAACCTGTCGTTTCAATTTTAAGAGGCTTTTCCGCACCTGTTAAGCTGGTCATGGAGCGCAGTCTTGAAGAACTGGCGTTTTTATTAAGCCATGACAGCGATACCTTTAATCGTTGGGAAGCAGGACAGCAACTTGCGGGACAGATTATTGCCGGGCTAATCGCTGATGTGCAGAACGGCCGGGGAATGCAGATAAATCCGATTATTGTCACTGCCTTTAAACAGGTCATGGAACAATCATGGGGTGACTTGTCGTATTTTTCATTATTATTAAGCCTGCCCTCTGAAACTTATCTGGCAGAGCAAATGCTGGTTGTCGATGTAGAAGCTATCCATAAGGCCCGCGAGTTTATCGTCCTGACTTTGGCCGAACAGCTACAAACACAGTTTAAAACCCTGTATCTGGATAATCATCGGGATGAGTCAGGGTTATTTGATGCCGACGCTATCGGTCGCAGACGCATCAAAAACACTTGTTTAGCTTATTTGGGCAGACTTGAAAAACCGGATATTCAACAATGGTCACAGCAGCAATTTGACACGGCCAAAAACATGACCGATCAAATGGCCGCTTTAGCTGTCGTTGTCAATGGTTCGCATCCAGCGAAACAACAATGCCTGACCAGCTTTTACCAGCAATGGCAAGCGGAAGCGTTGGTGATTGATAAATGGTTTGCACTA
This sequence comes from uncultured Gammaproteobacteria bacterium, assembly GCA_963849195.1. Lineage (GTDB taxonomy): Bacteria > Pseudomonadota > Gammaproteobacteria > Methylococcales > Methylomonadaceae > Methylobacter_C. The sequence goes on along the minus strand of CAWKGQ010000004.1, from coordinate 57,532 downwards.
CAAGCCTCCAGCCATAACCCCGATACCTTTACTAACGTTCAGGCATTAATGGAGCATCCTGCGTTTGATTTGAAAAATCCAAATCGCGTTAGAGCCTTGATTGGCGCATTCAGCCAAACGAATCCATTGCATTTTCATGCCGCCAATGGGCAAGGCTATCAATTTCTCGGCCGACCAGATTATTGCACTCAACACCTTAAACCCGCAGGTTGCATCACGCATGTTAAGCGCGTTAACGTCATGGCGCAGATATGACGAAGGCAGACAAGCGACTGATGAAAGCGCAACTGGAAAGAATAATGACCACCGAAGCTATTTCCAAAGACGTTTATGAAGTGGCAAGCAAAAGCCTTGCCTGAACAACATTAATCAAAAATCGCTGTATTGATTTGCTGGCGCGAAGTCCAGCCGGGGCGGAGCAACGCGCTTTTCCTCCACTTTTTATTGCTTATTCCGGTGGACAAAAAAAGCCTGTTCCAGCTCCTTATTTAATTTCCATACATAGACATAAAAACGATGACTTTTCCCGCCTCTCAAACGAGCCGCTCCACCGGAGATGACAGCATATCCTCTCTCAAGACAAATCGCTGGATTCTGGTTTTTTCATTCATTATCAGTGCATATATGCTGTTCGGCCGCCTGGGAGGGTGGCCATTAATCTCACCGGATGAAGGGCGCAACGCCGAAGTAGCTAGAGAAATGAGCCAGTCCCATTCCTGGCTGGTGCCAACTTATGACGGACTTGTCTATCTTGATAAACCGGCTTTTTACTTCAAGACTATTGCGCTGTCTTTTTCACTGCTCGGGGAATCGGAAGGCGTCGCCAGACTTTCTTCCGCTTTCTTTGGTTTTTCACTACTCGTGGTGGTATTCCTGTTTTGCCGAAAAATGTACGACCAGCGCACAGCAATTCTAGCCATGCTCATCGTGGCCACGACTCCGCTTTACATAGCATTTTCCCGGTTTGTCATTTTTGATATGTCCCTGGCCTTTTTTGTGTGCTCCACCATTTTTGCCTGTTTTCTGGCGGAGGAGTGCGAAGAAAAGCAGCGCATACGTTGGTATCTCATTGGTGCCTTATCGGCAGGAATTGCCACGCTGATTAAAGGCCCCGTGGGATTTATTATTCCCACTCTGGTGATTGCGGTCTTTAATGGGATTGAGGGTAGACTGGGAGTAATGAAGCGCGCCTTTGCCCTGCGCAATTGGGCTGTTTTTTTTGCCGTTGTGCTGCCGTGGTTTGTCGGACTGTCTTTGCTTCGCCCTGACTTTCCTTATTATGGCATTATGAGGGAATCAGTTGCCCGTTTTACCACCACCGAATTCCACCGCACAGCCCCTTTTTATTTCTATGGACCCATCATTGCGGGTACCTTTTTTGCCTGGAGTCTCCTGCTGCCGGAATCCATGGTCGCAGCCTGGCAGGAAAGGAAGCGCTGGTCCCGCGCTGACCGCCTGTTTGTCGTCTGGGCTATCGTCGTTGTATTGTTTTTCTCGGTTTCACAATCGAAATTGCCCGGCTATATAATCACTGCGGTGGTGGCTCTTGGAATCTTGACTGCGCGTGTTTTTGCCATGGCACTGGACAACGGTGCTGGACGAGCGGCTCGAATTGTATGGCATGGAACGATGCCGCTCCTGTTGTTGAGTGCAATAGCGGCTTTGGTGTTAGGCGTTATTGCTTTTAATCCTGAAATACTCAAAAGCAAACTCACGTCTAAACATGAGATCTTTGATCTTTTTATACCCACGATCCTGCCCATGGCACTATCGTTTGGTATCGTTGCACTTCTTTCGACACTTGCCCTCTGGACTCGTAACACGCGACTGATATTCGCCGCCTTCATAAGTTTTCCTCTGCTTTTACTTACCGTCAATTTTAATGCCTTGTCTGTTTTTGCACAGACCCGTTCCTCGCGTAACCTGGCCGAACACATCCAGGCAACGTTAACTCCGGCAACCGAACTGGTTTGCATGGAATGCCTGCCTAATGGCCTGCCGTTTTATCTCAAGCGTCTGGTGACTGTCTTGACCCGTGACGGCAGTGAACTGACTAGCAATTATGTAATATTTACACTAAATTCAGGCAAGCCTTGGCCCGAGGGAGTAGTACCCGTGGCGCAATGGCATGATTGGCTCGCCACACGTACTCACCCGGTCTACCTGCTTGCCAAGAAAAACCACTTGGCGCTACTCAGGGAAATTGCGCTTGAGCGTGGCGTTGAAGTAGTGGATCTGGGTTCTCACTACTGGGCTGCCTTACTGCCCACACCGGCAGGGAATTGATATGTGCGGCATTTGTGGTTTGGTTGTCTTCGAGGGGATAACAGAAGAGAATTCGATTCAGCAACAAGTCAACAAAATGGTTGACGCGTTGATGCATCGAGGCCCGGATGATACCGGGATTGACGGCGATCATTCAGCAGTCTTTGGAATGACCCGGTTGGCCATTCGAGGTTTAAACGACGGCAAGCAACCGATTATTGACCGTGATAGTGGCGTCATGATGGCCTGTAACGGCGAGATTGATAATCACCTTGAGCTACGCGAGTGGTTGCTTGAGCGTGGGCGAACGGTTGAGCAGAGTACCGACGTTGCGGTCATTCCCGCTATGTATCTGGAACTGGGTGATGCCTTTGTGGAACGACTCAAGGGAGCCTTTGCTATCGCGATCTGGGATCCACGCGGGAAAAAATTATTGCTTGCCCGCGATCGGGCTGGCGAAAGGCCACTTTTCTACTCGATTAACGACGGCATCGTTGCTTTTGCCTCACTGATAGCGGCATTGGTATCGCCGGGTTCACACGCCTTAAATATCAGCACTGATGCAGTTCACGGTTATTTACAATCCGGTTTTTTTGTCGCACCTGAAACCCCCTTCAAGGACATTCAAAAAGTGTCGCCTGGAGAGGTGATAACGATAAATGCCATTGGCATTCAACGCAGGCGTTATTGGCGTTGGAATACAGTACAGACCACCAAGCAGAGCGACTCCTTGGACGCGTTCGACGAAATTTTCCGGGAATCAGTGCGCAGGCAAAGCGAGGTTGATGTCGATTTTGGCTTGTTTTTAAGCGGTGGACTCGATTCTTCTTTAATTACGGCAGTTACTCGATCCATTCGTCCGGAAAAAACATTGACAGCCTACAGCCTTCGGTTCAGCGAAGCCTCGTATGACGAAGGACATTATGCCGAGCAGGTGGCAAGCACCTTGGGTGTCGAATTTGTGCCAGTCTGGGTGCGGCCCGAGGATTTTCCGTCAACCATCGCCAAACTGGTTCGGCAGGTTGGCGAACCGCTCGCCGATCCCGCTTGGGTGCCTAGCGCGCTTTTGGCTAGGCGCGCCGCGCAAGATGTGCGCGTGGCACTGGTTGGCGAAGGCGCTGATGAACTATTTGGCGGCTATCCAACCTATTTTGGTGCCGGTCTTGCCGGGTATTATGCGCGGCTTCCCGGTGCAGTCAGAACACTCATTCGACGCACGGTAGAGTGCTGGCCTGTGAGCGACAAGAAAGTAACAGTCGCTTTTCTGCTTAAACGCTTTATTCAGGGCGACGAACTGGATTTTCTCGGTCGACATATACTCTGGACTTCCTGCATCTCGCCTGCTATTTTGAATCGCCTCGGTGTAACGCCACTGTTGGTTGCCCGACCCAGCTATTTACCGGCGGAAATGCTGGATCGACTTCAACAGTACGATCTGGAAACATCGCTGGCGGAGGGATTATTGACCAAGGCAGACCGTGCCAGTATGAAATCAGCGCTGGAACTACGCGCGCCCTTTCTTGATCAGGAAGTAATGGAATTCGCTGCCTCTCTCCCTGAACAGGAACGTATCCATCGATTACAAACAAAAGTTTTTTTAAAACGGTATGCCCTGAGATACCTGCCCACGGAGATAGTGCACCGCAAAAAGCGCGGGCTTTCTGTACCTTTGAGCAGTTGGTTGCGCGAACCGCTGTATGAATGGGCTAAATCGAAATTATCCTCGCCCCTGCTGGATCGCGTCGGCGTTAATCGTTACGTTGCAATGGATCTGTTGCAGGAACACAGGCAACGTAAGGCTGATCATGCACGATCAATCTGGACATTAATAGTTCTTAGCGAATGGCTGGAGTGGGTGACCGAAGTTGAAGTTTAGGTCGCCGGGCTGGTATAGTTTGATAACTCGTAACAACTCAGAGATACTGACTTTATAATAGAACACTGATTAGATGGGTTGAAACGGATTTGATTTACTTTTTTATCCGTCGAATCCGCGTCAAGTGTGCTCTATTTTTCTTATCTGCTGATGTAGTTACGATGATTCTAGCTTATGCTCAGGCTTTTACGTTGCCTCTGAGCTAGAATCCACTTCAATGACAGGGTCAATAAAAAGAAAGCGCCGGCAGCGATACCAAGATATTGTGCAAGATGGGATATATCGGCTTGTATGGCGCCTGCACCGACCAAGGTCGCAGTCACGCCAAGAGGAAGAAAACCCAATGCAGTTCCGATCCAAAAGTCACAATGGCTAACCGTACTCATTCCCAATAAAATGTCGTTATAAAGACCACTAATCGGTAATTGCCGCATGAATAAAACGGACCGCCATCCCTTCGCCTGAGTGGATTTGGACAGTGCGATAATCTTTGGAAATTTTTGCTGAACAAGTTCACGACCACTCCAGCGAGCAAAAATAAAAGTCCCATAGGCGCCTAGCACTGTCCCAAAGTGGCTCAAAGCAAAACCCCAGGCAAAGCCGAATATGACTCCCGCCAATGAACATAACAGCAGCCTCGGCATACCAACAGCTGTAAGCAAAGCGGCGGCCAGGGTAAATACCGCTGGCGCTGCATAACCTGTTTCCGCCAGCCACGATTTAATTTGCTGGCTCTGGTTCAGCACATCTTTTAGCGGCATGGAGTAGATTAAAAGACTACAACCAACCACAGCGATAAGCAGTGAACCCATCGCGATTTTTTTGGACAACGTGTTTGTTGAGTGGGCCATTATTCACCTGAAAAAATAATCGAGAGTCATCTTAAGCCTAGGCTATTGAATAACCCCAGAGAAAAAATAATGTTTATGCAAGACAAAAACCCATCGTAGTAATCTGCTTTCATCGATTCCCATAAGGGGTTCGATGGTAAGAATTCAGTTCCCTTTTTTTTAAAGAGGAGAACTAAGTAGTTACGTTCGATGCTGCCCTGTTTCTACGCGAGCAGTTCCTCTGCGTAACTTGCTGAGTCAGAAGTTTTACCATCCTTGAACTTAATCCACTGACTATCTTGATTTCGTCGTTGCTCTGCAACGTACGATTGTCTATTCAGCGCCTAAAAAACCATACACTATTTTAAATACGACTGCATCTTACCACATAAGCCACAATTTGTTGTTATTAAGTTAAGCCAAAAAGCAGAAAAAACCAGCGCATGGATAAATGCGGTTACTCTGGTAGAGGTCTTTAACCGGTAACATCAACAAAACCGCATTGTCACAAAATCTTAAACAAACCTTCATTTTTTTGTCACAGAAGAGTTTTACTCTTAGTCCTGAAAACTGGATATAAAACACAACCGAAAATCAACGATTTTCATCTCTGTAATTGCTCGCGGCCGACTTTTGCAGAACCACTCTTTCAGGAGGATAAAACAATGAAACTGCTCTATTCCATCCATAAATACGACGTTTTCATGTTCACCTGGCTCATCAATGCCAGAATGTACAGCGCCTTGACCAAAATCAGCCGATACCTGTCAAAAACGGGCGATGGCCAGCTGTATTTGTTAGTCATAGGAACTTTATATTGGCATGAAGGAATTAATAGCCTCTGTTTACAAGCCGTTCTGCTGGCATTTTTAATAGAAAGACCCGCTTATTTTCTATTAAAAAACGGCCTGAAACGTAATCGGCCGGAGGCAGCCTTAAAAAACTTCCGCAGCATTATTACCCCATCAGATCAATTCAGCTTTCCATCCGGCCATACCTCAGCCGCCTTTATGATGGCAACTTTGCTTGGTTATTATTTTCCCCCGTTAATAATTCCTCTTTATTGTTGGGCAACACTGGTCGGCTGCTCCCGTGTTGTGCTTGGCGTACATTTTCCGACCGATATTTTGGTCGGGGTTTTCCTGGGTATCAGCACGGCACTCTTCAGTTTAGGACAAATATGAGAATTTTTTATGGTGTACAAGGGACCGGTAACGGCCATATCACGCGTGCAAGAGTCATGGCAAAAGAACTCTATGCAGCAGGGATTGAAGTTACCTTTCAATTTACCGGCCGCCCTGCGGATAAATATTTTGATATGGATATTTTCAATGGCTACCAATTGCGTACCGGCTTAACCTTTAATACCGATAAGGGACATGTTAATTATCTGAAAACAGCGTTTGATGCCAAGCCCATTACCTTCATCAAGGATGTAAAATCATTAAATTTAAGTGCCTATGACCTGATTATCAGTGATTTTGAACCTGTCACTGCGTGGGCGGCAAAAAGTCAGAGAAAGCCTGTTTTAGGCATAGGTCATCAATATGCGTTTAACCACAATATCCCCAGAGCCGGATCCGATCCTATCGCCGATCAAGTCATGAAATATTTTGCCCCCGCCGATAAAGGGGTAGGTTTACACTGGCACCATTTTGGTCAACCTATCTTACCTCCCATCATTGACACCCCAGAAACGCCAAAAATTATCATCAAAAACAAGGTCATCGTGTATCTTCCTTTCGAGGACCAACAGGAAGTCATCAAACTTTTATCACCGTTTGAAAATTTTGAGTTTCATATCTACGCACCTGAAGTGATTGCATCAAAATTTGACCATATCATTTGCAATCCGCTATCACGCGCGGGATTCCAGAAAGATTTATTTGATAGCGCCGGCATTATCAGCAATGCCGGATTTGAACTGGCCAGCGAAGCTTTGCAGTTGGGCAAAAAAATTCTGGCTAAACCGCTACATGCACAAATGGAACAAATCTCCAATGCCGCCGCCTTGCAGCAACTAGGCTACGGCCATACCATGACTGATATGGATATATCAGTTATTGAACATTGGCTGCATGACAATCACGCCGTACACATTACCTATCCCAATATCGCCAAAGTGTTGGTTCAATGGATTCAGGACGGTATGCCAGAAATGGAGACCGATTTTATCGAGGCTATTTGGGATAACGTCGACGTCATGCACATCAATCATTAGCAGAAACCCAATTTATAGCGCCTCTTTAGTATTATAATCAATCAGGGGGAAGGGCTGATTCTAAATTCTAGCCATTTCTTCTCACAAGAACTTCTCCCGGAGCCTGTTGGTCGCTATATTTCCGCAAAAAACACACAAATCAAGCGAAATCACGCATTTATTGCATAGTTTCTCCTCACACAAAACTCCAAACTCAAGATACACTTTAGATTGAACGCCTTATAGCAGGAGCCCACACAAATCGGATAGCTCACCAACAAACGCTAGTGGAAGGATGTATTCATGACCTGAATTTACCGCCTGTTATGAAAAGTATGGGGATCAGTTCGTAGGTAGGTGGCCCCGCTTGTGTTGCGACCGGGGAGATGTAGAATGCGAGATAATGTTCATAGTGGCCCGATTCATCATAAAGAAAGACAGTTCAATGAACCACCCGTTCGCATTGCAAAAGACGCTATGGCTAGCGCATTGTTTTTGTTAGAATCACATTGCTTTTAATTATTTAGTTGAGTGAGGAAATACGATGATGAAACCTATTATTTTTACTTGTACGCTGTTGTTGGCCAGTGCCGCGACTGGCGAAGCAATGGCAGATTGCTCCACGAATCGGGTAGCTGGAGGGAATGCTTTACGGGATCTACTTAGAGCCAATACCATTTGTGTCCCGGAAGCTGGCGGTGGGTGGAATTCGCAAGAAGAACATCATGCTAACGGCGAATTGTGGGATTACAAATTAGGTAACAATGATCCTGTAGACCCAAGAAAACAGGTCGGTACATGGTCTGCAACAAACGGTGCTAACGCGAGAGTATCCTATATTTATTTTGGCTCCCCAGATACTCCGTCAGGACCTTTCCAGGTATATCTAAAATCAGGTAATCTAGGTGAAGCTGGTTCGATCTATGATTTTTGCACTGGCAGCGGCGGCGCGCCGGTAGTTACAGGTACCCTTAAGGGGGCAAGGGGAGGCTGCTCATAACACTTACGTATTCAATTTGTCATTTTTCCAAAACCCCTTGCATGCGGGGCACTCTGGCAAGGGGTTTTATGCTGGTTTGTCCGCTGCACGGCAAAGAACTCCGCTCACGCCATTACCGATAGTACACTGCAAAAGTCGTTATGAACCGGACTCTTTTATTCGCCACCCTACTGTATTTGCTGTTTATCGTTTACGGCAGTCTCGTACCCCTTGAATTTAAAAACCTGCCTGTAGAGACAGCGTTAAGCCAATTTAAAAATACTCCTTATCTCGAATTAGGTGCAGAGTCCAGGGCGGATTGGATAGCGAATATTTTGCTTTATATACCGCTGGCTTATGGTGCGTCAGCTATGTTTAGCGGTGTGCGTTACCCACTGATTCGTGCATTGTTATCCGTTTGTGTGTTAATTTTTTGTCTCGCGTTAGCTGTTGCCATCGAATTTACCCAGTTATTCTTTCCACAGCGCACGGTGTCGATGAATGATTTAATTGCCGAAACCTTGGGGATAATTATCGGCATTCTGGGCTGGCAATTTTTTGGCGCGTACTTTTCTAATTTGTATCGTCATTTGCTAAGCAGTAGTTTACTGTCCGCGCGGTCGGCGATTATTTTTTATTTGCTGGTTTATGTTGCAATCAGCCTTTTTCCTTTTGATTTTGTCACGTCTTCTGCCGAGTTAAATGCAAAACTAACCAACGGTAATGATGCTGTTTTTCTGTCTTTTGATGTGTGCGGAGCAGAGCCGGTGCGTTGCGGGGTTAAATTACTAGCGGAAATACTGGTGATGCTGCCCTTGGGGCTGCTGATTCTGTTATTTGCCGTATTTGCGGCATCGCATAACCGTGGCCGTATTGGTCGGTTTTTTCTTGGGCGTTGTAATTGAAGTCGCTCAGGTGTTTTTGCTATCCGGGTCGGGGCAAGGTATTTCCGTACTGACGCGCATGATCGGCATGGGAGCGGGAGCGGGTCTATTCGCCTGGGCTAATCAACGCGATTTTGCAGGTATGACACGACTATTGCGGCGTACCGCGTGGTTTACTGTTCTGCCGTATCTGTTTTTAGTGCTGTCAATTAACGGCTGGTTCGCGAACGACTGGTTAACACCCGAGCAAGCCTTGGAAAAACTAACCGAAACCCGTTTTTTACCGCTGTATTATTTTTATTACACCTCTGAAGGTATAGCGTTTGTAAGCCTGTTAAGCAATTTGGGCATGTATTTACCTGTCGGTTTGTTGTGTTGGGCACATTTTTTTAGCGCGAATCGTGATCGCGAACAACCTGCTCCGCATTGGTTTTATGTCGGTCTACTTGCCGCACTGTTCGCGTTGGTGGTCGAGACAGGGAAACTATTTTTAGCGGATAAACACGCCGACCCTAGCGATGTTTGGCTTGCTTTTATCGCTGCGGCGGGGTGTTATGCGTTTATGAACCGTTTGTTGCAGTGGCGTAATCGCGACAAAACGCTGATAAGTTTAAATCCCCCCTATTCTCCCTTTTCAAAGAGGGAAGAACTCCCCCCTTTAGCAAAGGAGCGCTGGGGTAGAGTTGAAAACAGCAAACATGGAGTCGACCAAAGTTGGCGTATCGTGTCATTCCTGTTGTGGTTCATCATTGCTATCGCGTTGTTTTATTATCCGGTGGCGGCAGTATGGTTGGGGCTTTTTTTAATAGGCTACACGGCGCTGTTGATGTATTTTCCTTACGCATGGTTGGTAGCCGTCCCTGCTTTATTGCCGATCATGGATTTTACGCCGTGGACGGGCCGCTTTTTCTTTGATGAGTTCGATCTGGTTATTCTGACCACGCTGGCGTTTTACTATTGGCAAAAACCCACGGAGCGCACGCGCTCACTGTTGTCGATGCCAACAATTTTATTATTGACTGTGTTCAGCTTGTTGTATGGTGTGAGTTTATTCAAGGGCTTGTTGCCAGTGCCAGAGCTGAATGCCAACGCCTTTAATAATTATTACAGTAACTATAACAGTTTGCGCGTCGGTAAAGGATTCATCTGGAGCTTATTGCTCCTGCCCTTATTACAACTCACAGTGCGACGTTATCGCTACGCCTCACACTATTTTTCTTACGGCATGTTGCTGGGTTTAACAAGCGTAGCCGTGTTTGCCATTATCGAACGCTTGACATTTGCCAGTTTATTTGACTTTTCCAGCGACTACCGCATTAACGCCTTGTTCTCGACCATGCATGCAGGTGGCGGACATATTGAATCGTATCTAATGTTAAGTCTGCCATTCATCACGCTGTTGTTTGTTAATTCAGCGCACGGCTTAATCAGGAGTTTTTTGGGCATCGTCTTGTTTATTGTTGGACTCTACACACTACTGGTGACTTTTTCGCGTGGCGGTTACATCGGTTTTGTCATTGGTTTTGCAGTGCTGCTGCTTGCCTTGCTGGTTTGTTTTAGAAAACACACACTTGTTACGAAAAGACCTTTACTGATCTTGCCTTTGCTGGCAATCAGTCTTGTTATGGCGTTGCCTGTGCTACGCGGCAGCATGATTCAGCAACGTTTCAATGTTATCGAACAAGACCGCGATAGCCGCATTTATCACTGGCATGACGCACTGGCTATGAGGGATAACGATATACCGACCCTACTATTTGGCATGGGCTTGGGCAGTTATCCGCGTACTTTCTTTTGGCTCAACACGGAAAACACCCATCCTGCAACCTATGAAATCGCTAACGAAAATAGCAATAATTATTTGCGCTTGCGCGGTGGCGACTCGTTGTTTATGGGTCAATACCTGACTATCGACCCCCACACACAATACCGTTTGGCGTTAGATGTACGAGGCGAAACCGGCAAAATGGCTTTATCCACCTCGCTATGTGAAAAATCCGTGCAGTATTCGTTACGTTGTAGCACAGTAGTGACAACAGGCAAGTCTGGCTGGGAGCATATCGAGCAAGTCATTAACAGTAATGATGTTGGCGAGCGCGTGGCAGGGGGTTGGTTGAAGCGTCCGATACAACTGACTTTTTATAATGGGAATGGCACAGGTAAATTGCTGGATGTAGATAATGTAAAGTTACTCGATACAACAGGCGCTAATATGCTAAAAAACGGAGATTTCACGCAGGGCAGCGATTATTGGTTTTTTGCTACCGAAAAACATAATCCGTGGCATATTTTTAATTTTTGGGTACATCTGTTGTTTGATCAAGGCTGGCTGGGCGTCAGCGCATTTTTTCTGTTATTCGCCAACGCCATTTACAATTGTTGCCGCCAACTATCGCGACAAAATGTTTTTTCCGCCATTTTATTGTCATCCTTCAGCGGCTTTATGGTAGTTGGTTTTGTCGACAGCCCTTTTGACGCGCCGCGCTTGACCCTATTATTTTTCTTGTTGCTGTTCTTTGCGCTACTGCGTACACCGCGTGCGTGGGCAAAAAGTTAAGTGCGTTCCCTGATACGCCCGGCATCATCAGGGAAATAATTTTTTATCGCTACGCCGGATAACACGGCATAGCGGGTGCGCCTTCGTGATTCGACGTTTTCCACATAAAGTCCACCGAAAACCATGACGCCAAGAACAGTAACGGTTTTATCCCTAGACCTCAGATTATTTAAGTGCCATGATTTCTCCTTAAGGAAGATATTCATTGCAGAAGGGGGATCGGTTGAAAACTGTTTTTCAAAGCCAAATGATTTTTCCAAGATAATCCGGTCTGCTCAGACTACTCATACTTACATTCAACTCATAAGTGCAATCGCAAATAAGCGGAAAAAAAAGGCCAGCTGATATAGTTACAGGCATTTTTCAATCCGACCAAAGACGAGAAAGGTTATCGTCCGAAACCGGCGCAAATCAAAGCGGATAATCGTAAAAAACAAGCCGCAAAAGCCCTGAAGATGACGCCAGCGCTGATTCTTCTGATTGAAGCCAGAATCCTACTGGATTGGAGTCCTGAACAAGTATCAGGACAGTTAGAAGATGAGTTAGGCATCCTGATAAGCCATGAACGCATCTATCAACATATCTGGGCCGACCAGCGTCATGGCGGCACCTTAGTATATGCATCGGCTAAGACTTCGTAGCCTAAATAAGGGGCACTCGATTCAATTGCCAATAAAGCAAGAAGATATAGCTGATACGCTTGGCCTTACAACGATACCTGTAAACCGCACTTTACACATTTTAAAGGATGAAGGCTTGTTGGAGATACATAAGCATGAATTAGCCATTCTGGATTACGACGCCCTTTGTTCTTTGGTAGGTTCTGAGTTTGAAACTATAGCCCCTAATTAAGGCTATTAATGGTAATGTTTTTGTTGATTTGCTGTGTCTAAAGCTTTCTGATGACGTGGAGATTCCTATATATTTTGATTAGGTTGGATTAGTGCAACGTAACCCGACAACACTTTGAAAAAGTTGGGCTACGCTATCGCTAACCCAACAAGACCATATTAATATATAAGAATTTGTTTTTAACATAAAAATTAGCGATATTTCACCAAATATCCATCAATCACCTCGCGGTCAATCGTGGGGGATTCGACTCGAATGGATTAATGCAGGTTTTTAGGGGAGGCAGGCCTTCCATTAACACTATAGGCAATGGGAAGATCATGGCGGAAGAAAAAAAACAGGAAAGCAGCGGTCTGACAAGCGCAGTGCCGGTAACGGTAGTGCTCGCGATGCTGGCAGGTTTGTTCTTTACGAATTTATCCCCTTATCAGGATGAGCGACCATCGGCCCGTCCTTTACAAGCTCGCTACGCCGCGGTACAGGATGTGGATGCGCGTCTATGGCAGGATCCGTTTGCTGCGGTGGATGGCGCAAGCGAGGATACGCCGACGGAAAATGCTTCCATCGGGATAAGTCTGAATGGTCAAACATTGAGACTGGAGAAACCTAAACAAACCGCCAATTCTTCATCCCATACCCAAAATCAGATTTATAAGGGCAATCCGGTAGCCGCCGGAGATGACTTCACTATTCTCGCCGTCACCCTGCCGGGCGGCCCATACCAGGAGGCTTCGGAAAACCGGATGCGGCGGCGTTACGCGGTGCTTTCGGCCTTGGCCAATCAGGACGCAGTCCCTCAGGATGAGCAACATATCGGCTACTTCCATCCTGCTGATAAGCCAGATATGGGATTGCAGAAAAAGGTTTCTTTCGAATGGTGGTCGCTACCTGATGATAAGAAAGTGTTGCTGTTGTGGGTGGATGAATCAAGTCTGCTCGGATGTCCGGCGGTAAAGCTAAAAGAATTGTTACGTCAAGCAAGTCAGGAGAAAATGCCAGAAGAAATCACGTCCCACTTTGCGGTCATTGGTCCGAACACGTCAACGCTGCTGCGAGGCATGTTAAAAGAAGTTGAAGATGTCAAGAATAGCGATCTTGATACCAAATGCGCTGGTAAAACTCCGTTCAAGCCTATTTTAGGGGAAATTAACGGACTTGATATTGCGTACTACTCCGCTGGGGCGACCGCATCGGACAAGCGCTTACTGGAAGCTCTTAAGCAAACCAGGGTAGGCGAAACTGTCTCTGGATACCTTCGCGACCAAGGGCTGACGCTATATCGAACTACTGCTACAGACGTTGCAATGATGGACATATTGGCGACTGAACTTGATGTGCGAAAGGTTGAGAAACCGGATCATGTCGTCATCCTGTCCGAATGGGATACCTTCTATGGCCGCGCGATGCCAGAGGCTTTCGAGCAAGCGTGGGACCCCAAAAAGCAATTCAAGAAAGATGAGACAGTACATATCTATGGTTACATGCGAGGGCTGGACGGCAAACTGCCGGATAAGGGCGACAAGACGGCTAATGCAGCGGAAAAGAAATCTGACAACAAGGACAAGTCCGATACCGATGCGTTGATTGAACTCCCGGAGGGGCAAAACCAGAAGGACTATTTACGCCGACTGGCGGATAGTATCCTTGAACTGGATCAGGATTTGAAGGATAAGGATAACAAGAAAGGCGTCGCAGCTATCGGTGTGCTGGGTTCCGACGTACATGACAAGATGATGATACTGGAAGCATTGCGCCAGCATTTTCCGCACAAGCTGTTTTTTACTACCGACCTGGATGCCGCATACAGCCATAGGGCCAAATGGCCCGAAACACACAACATGTTGGTGGCTTCTGCCTTCGATCTAAAACTGCGCCCAGAGTTACAGGGCAAGATTCCGACTTTCCGTGATAGCTACCAAACGGCTTTTTTTCTTGCTGCACAGATGGTGCTGAACGATGAGAAGTTTATGTCTGACCAAATACTAAACCGCTGGTTTGAGAGAGCGTTAGGGGAGCAGTTTACGCATAAACAGTTTTTTATTACCGATCCGGTTGCCGCATACAGCCATCAGGCCAAATGGCTCCAGGCCCCTTGTCAGCTGAAGGAAGGGAGGTGTATCGTCGACCAGATAGGAATCCCTCTTCCACGACTGTTCGAGATCGGGCGTAGCCGTCCAATACCTTTGCCCACAAGCTGGGATACGGTTTCAGTGAAGGATAGGGATGACAGCAACAAGCCCAAATGCTCTAGGATTAATAATTGGTCGGCTTGTATCGTCGAGCTGATAGGTAAGCTCCATTCCTATCCACGCCAGTTCGAAACTTGGCTTAGCCATCCGGAAAAATCGTCCATAAATGAGGATACGATTTCTCCGAGGTATAAGGCTGACGGCAACATGCTCGAATGCTCCTGGACTAATTTGCCGGCGTGTAATACTGTGCAACCACGGATTTTCGCCACTTCCCAGTTGAACTGGACATGGGGAGGCGTAATGGCTGTCGTGATATTGGCGATACTGCTTCTACATTGTTAGCTGGTGGGTTCGGGAGAGGGTCGTGCAATTTACGATAGGTGTTGTTTCGGTGCTGTTTCTGGCTTACTTTCTAACATGGTTTTTTACCACTTCCCAGTTGCACTGGAAATGGGGAATCGGGATGGTAGCGATACTGCTCTCCATTTGTTAGTCGACGGGTTCGAAGAGAGAGGCGAGTGCAATTTAAATTGCCTCTCTATGTTGGGCTGGGTGTTGGCGTGGTGTTGCTTCTGGCTTACTGTCACACGCCGTTGTGGAATAATTACATCATCCAACACGACGCAGAGCCGTTTTACTGGCTGGAAGGCGTGAGTATTTGGCCCAGCCAATTGTTACGGTTATCGATTGTCCTGGTTGCCTGGGGTATTTTTCATCTGGGGGCGTGGAAAAATCAAGAAAATGCAAGATGATTTGCAGGCTGCCGAAGGGAGGGGGAACTCCACCTACTTTTGCTTTACCAGCGGAACAAGCTCAACTTGGAAACTGTAATGTGCTATTTGTCGGTAGCTGGAAAGAGGATAAGGAGGTAGCGACCGTTTCCCCTGACGATTTGTGGAAAAAGTATCTGGGTTACTGCCGGCATAAGAAAAGTTACCTTCCAGGTTCTTTGTTACGGGTTTTAGTGCATGGAGTGGCGTTCTGGTTGGTAGCATACCTACTTATGAAGCTGAGTGATTTCACCTAATGTGCCGGCGCGTGGTGATTTTGCAGAGGACGTGAATAATGTAATCATTCGCTATTTCTGGCGGTTCTGTCAATCATATTCCTGACCATGTGGGTAGTGGAGCATGCCCGCCTATGCGAGCGGCTGATTGCTCACTTATCGGCGAAACCGAGTCGATGGAATAAAAAAGCCAGGGATTGGGCCATTCGTGAGAATAAAGTCGGCCCGGAATGTGTGAATGACTGGCTGGATATTCAACTGGTTGTTCGTCTGACGGAGACCATACAGCCGCTTATCTTTGGGCCGGTGGTGTGCATAGCTATGTTGGTGCTGGCACGCAGCCCGGCCATAGATGATTGGGATATTCCCTGGGGGCTGGCTTTGGTGTTGATCGCCATGCTGCTCTATGCGATCTCCGCAGAAGTAAGGTTGCAGCGTGGCGCCAAAAGTGCACGCACAAAAGCGATTAAGCTGCTGAGCGAAAAAATCAGTGCACAACGTAACCTGAATCGTCCCGATGAAGTTGTCATCAAACGCATTGAGGATGAGGTTGAACGAATCAGTGCGTTACGCGAAGGTGCATTCAGGCCCTGGTATGAATTGCCGCTGCTGCAATCATTCGGCGGCCTGGGCACATTGTTGGTTGCGCTGCAATACCTCGCTGGGGTGTGGGAACGCGGTTCTTTCTGATTCCACATAGAGCCAAAATAGTTACGAGTCGTCAACCTGATCAGCCAGCACAATCAACTGTTTAATCAACGCTGTTAATTGCTCGGTAGATTCAGTACGTACCGTGGCATGAGCCACTTTACGTCCTTTGCGGGGAGCTTTATCGTAAAGATGCAAATGCGCGTGGGGAATTGCCAATAATTCCTCAGTGACAGGCAGTCCGCCAATGAAATTAACCATCGCTGCTTTGCCAACGGATATCGTTGCGCCTAAAGGCAAGTCCAGAATTGCCCGCAGATGATTTTCAAACTGACTGGTTTCAGCACCTTCAATTGTCCAATGGCCGGAATTATGCACACGCGGCGCAAACTCATTGGCCATCAATTTTCCGTCTATTTCGAATAACTCCAACGCCAAAACACCGACATAATCCAATTCTTCCATTAAGCGTGATATGTACGTTTCGGCCTGCTGTTGCATGGGATCATGGTCACGGCTTTCCGAAACACGCAGAATGCCGCCGCGATGTAAATTCTCGGATAGCGGATAGAAAACAATAGCGCCTGATACACTGCGCGCCGCAATGATAGATACTTCCCGGTTAAACGGAACAAAGGCTTCGACAATTGCTGGCACTCCGTCCAGTTGTTCCCAGGCAGGTTTCAAGTCATCAGCCGATTTGAGCAAGGATTGGCCTTTACCGTCATAGCCCAGCGTGCGGCTTTTTAAGATAGCCGGCCAACCAATCATTGACATCGCCTCTTCCAAATTTTCAAAGCTGTCCACTGCCGCATAAGCAGGAGTAGGAATGGCGAGGTCGTGAAAAAAGCTTTTTTCGATTAACCTATCCTGTGCAATTGCCAGGGCTTCGGGAGAGGGATGCACCTGGGTATGTGAGGCGAGAAACTCAGCCACATCGGCGGGCACGTTTTCAAACTCGTAAGTGACCACATCAGCACGCTCGGCAAGCTGCGCGAGTAAACGCGGATCGTTATAATCGCCGTGCAAATGTTCACCCAGCCTGTTGGCACAGGCGTCGGCAGATGGATCAAGAAAAATAAAATCCACGCCTAAAGGATAACCCGCTAAAGCAATCATTCTGGCAAGTTGCCCTGCACCCAGTACACCGACTATCATAAAGTTTCCTCCCGTGGATCGGAGTGCGCGAGCACGGTTTCGGTCTGCTCGTTTCTAAACGTATTTAATGCGTCACGATAGCGAGTGTGTTTATTACTGATAATGGCTGCTGCCAATAACGCAGCATTGATAGCGCCTGCTTTACCGATTGCCAGAGTACCTACCGGAATGCCCGCCGGCATTTGCACGATGGACAACAAGGAATCCATGCCATTTAAAGCCTTGGACTGCACCGGAACGCCCAAAACAGGAACCGCAGTTTTTGCCGCTGTCATGCCCGGTAAATGTGCCGCACCGCCCGCACCCGCGATAATAACCTCCAGGCCTTTAGACTCTGCCGCTTCAGCGTAATGAAACAGTTTGTCAGGTGTACGGTGTGCCGAAACAACTTCAATTTCATGAGGGATGCCCAGCCGCTCCAGTGTTTCAGCAGCAAAGCGCATGGTTTCCCAATCAGAGGTCGAACCCATAATGATGCCAACCAGTGCTGTCATGTATTACTCCTTATAGTATCAGTACAATCCGGATGATTTGAAAGCCGCGTAGTATCGCATAAATGGCGTGGTGATGTTTTCTAAGTTGCAAGAGATTTTAGCGGGTAAAAAGGTGATTATTTGTTGTAAGAGCCATGTATGGAACCTCTGTTAGCTATGCTGGGCGCCCATTATGCACAAAAATTTCCCCTTGGCGAAGAGGTTCCCTCATATAAATCCGCATCGCTTGTTAATTGGATTGGTTTTGCAACAGGAAGCTTGATGCGTGTCCTATCATCGTTACATCCCCATTGCACTGCCGAGTTGATTGGCATCGTTTAGCCGACCTTCTGCACCCCTAGTACCCCTGTTTACGGCGGCTGTCAATCACTGCTACACTAGCAAAAAATAAAGGAACAACCATGTCAACCATTACCATCGATACACACGAATTTATCAAGAAGCTGAAAAACACCGGGTTTAGCGAAGAGCAGGTCGAAGTTATCACCAAGCTACAAAAGGCGGCGGTGAATTCAATCCCTGAGCAGGCGCGACATGATTATGATCCTGATAATCTGATCACTAACCATTTGCTTGATAGCCGACTTAGTCAGTCTGAATTAAAAAGCGAGGTCAGGCTGGCAGAAACGAAAAGCGAACTTATCCGCTGGATTGTCAGTGTCGGCCTGTTACAAACCGCCCTGATTACGGCGTAACTGATTAAATTGAGCGCAGTTGTTTAATCTCGTATCAACTGTTGCAAAAGTTCGCTGGTTCCCAAATTTCCGCGCGTGAATAAGCGAAGCGTCGTACAACAAATCGGGGTTGCCAATCAGGCGGCAATCCAACAGGGCTGTCGTTTAACAGAAATATCCTAAGGAGCCGATACCTTCATGCGCACAAAGCTTCAGTCTTCCCGTCCGGCTGCCCATAGATGGGTGCCGAAAGTCATTCTTCTACTTGCCTTGGCCTTGGGTGTGAGTGCTTGCAGTTTACTTAAAAACACCCTGGAATTGCCTGAAAAAGGCATCCGTTCCATGTTTTCGCTCAACCAGCAAAACGACGTGCCCGATCCCGTCGAACTGCAATCCCAGTTGCTCCGTTTTGCTGACAATTATGTCGATGCAATAAACATTGCCTCCCGCAGGTTGCAGCAAGAAAACGGCCCGCCCGCCGCGCGGCGCACTCTGCTGAGACGGCGCATCGCCACTACCAACGATGTGTTGGCCATCGCCACCGCAGCCAACACGTACGCCAACCTCCTGGACATGACCATCCTCGTCAGCTTGAACCGGATGGATGTCGACGACTTTTGGATACAGCGCTATGGCGAATCGGCCAAACCCTTACTGCTCGCTTCGCAAGAAGCAGAGAAGGAGATTTGGCGGATCGCAGCGACGACGCTCAGACCAGAACAGATCAGGGAATTGCGTACCGCCATCCAGTCCTGGCACGAGCAACACCCGAATGTGCGTTCACCCAGTGATCTCGGATCAATGGGCTTCGCGTCCGAAATCGCACCGATTAACCGCAGTTCCCAGCAAGGGATAACCAGTAGTGTCTTCAACCTGCTCACCATCGACCCATTGGCAGGACTCGACCCAGCTACTCGCGAACTGGCAAACACCCGGCTGTTCGCGGAGCGCGGTTTGTTCCTGGCCCGGCACATGCCGACCCTGATCCGCTGGGAAACCGAGTTACTGATTATCCAGACGGCGGAAATGCCTCAGATGGAAAAACTGCTGACCAACACTACCCAACTGTCCGAATCGGCAGACCGGTTTAGCCAGACGGTGGAGCGGTTGCCAGGACTCATCAGCGACGAACGCCAGCAGATCATCCAAGCCTTGAACGAGCAACAGCCAGGACTCACCAGTCTCGCCGCACAAATCGAGAAAGCACTAGACTCAGGCAAACAGATGTCCAATGCGTCTACCTCCACCCTAAAGTCTTTTCAAGATGTGGTGCGGCAACTCGAAGCCAGCCCATCGAACCCTAACGCCGAGCCTTTCCGCATCAATGACTACACTGCCGCCGCCACGCAGATCAAAGCCACCGCGCAAGACTTGGTGAAATTGCTGCAAACCTTCGACCAGACCCTGGCTCCCGGCAAGTTTGAGGAACTGTCAACCCGATTGGACGCGTTGACCCGGCAAGCCCAGGCCAGAGGCGAAGAATTGGTGGACTATACGTTCAGGCAAACCTTGTTTCTGGGTTTGATACTAATTGGTTCCGCTTGCGGGATGGTACTAATTTCCGCCATGGCTTTTTGGAAGTTGAAGAAGAAATTTGCTTGAGCCATATTGGCCAGCGAAGCATACTCTCTGTAAACCCGAAGACGGATTCACGCAAGCGGTTCTTGCAAACTCAATAGAGGTACGAGGTGATAACTTTCAAACAAGTAGCATGTGGGGGTATTTGCATCATAGGACTGTCCGGCTGCGCTACTTTTAAAACTTTAGATGCTCATCTTCCCCTGGATCAACGTATGTTTATTTATGGTGGAACCAGGCTTGATTGGGCAGCTTTGGCAAAAAACGATGCAGCTCTCAGGAAATTTAAAGTAGCACCGCCCCGTTATCCATTAGTCGATCTGCCTTTGAGTTTCGCTTTGGATTCTGTATTTTTACCGATAGCCGTCTGTGCCGAGATTTTTCACTAAGGACAAGCGCACATTTTCGCTGGCTCCCTAGTTCTACTTTGTCATATTACATGATCACTATTTTCAAAGAGTGTCATTCCGGCATGGATTGCCGGAATCCAAGCTCCATGGATGGATTTTAGCTTACCATCCCTTACGACTACGCTCAGGACAGGCCATGGCACTATAGGGGTAGAGAAGAGCCCTTCCAGACTCTCCTCTCCCTCCGAACCGTGCAGGCGGTTCTCACGCACACGGCTCTCCCGTCGATAGTTTCCTCATCGGGGCCGGCTCGCTTCCGCATGGGCTTCGTACATTGTGAAAAGTCCCAAGCTCGCGAAGTGGGCATTGGTCCATTGTTGATGGTCCTGGATATTTCTTCCCGTTCCCCTTCCCTTCTTTTGATACTTCCGCAAAATACTTCGTAATCTGCGCCGTACAAAGCCATCCATTGCCTTCAACTCACCCTTCTTGACGTGCTTAAAGTAGTTAAACCAGCCGCGTAGTATCGGGTTGAGTCTTGCAATAACGGTTGTTATTCCAACTCCCTGGCTTCGCCGGGTATGCAATCTGATCTTGTCTCGCACCGTCGCAAGAGCTTGTTCGGCTTCGGCTTCGCAGGTTGTGAGAATAACAAAGTCATCCGCATAACGCACCCTGCGATACTTTTCACCGATGAGATGGTCTAGCTCATTCAGGTAAATATTCGCCAGTAACGGACTGAGTACAGCCCCTTGCGGCCTTCCCTGACTGGGCTTCCAGCTTGCGCATTCGGTCATGATGTCCTGCTTTAAGTAGGATTCAAGTAGCCTCAGCAGCCGTTTGTCCGCTAGGTATTGCTCTACTTTGCTCATCATCAACTCGTGGCTAATGGTGTCGAAAAAATAGCCTTTAATATCGGCATCGACTACCCAGGTATAACTTAGCTTTAGCCCAGTATCGACTTCTCTCAGTGCGTCTTTACTGCTTCTTTCCGGTCTAAAGCCGTGACTGCTATCCCTGAAGGTGTGCTCAAATATCGGTTCTATTGCCCGTTTTATCGCCATTTGCAGCACGCGGTCTTTGACCGTGGGGATGCCCAAGGGTCGCGTTCCGCCGCTGGCTTTCGGGATGTTAACCCGTTTGACGGCTTGCGGCTGGTAAGTCCCGGTTTTGAGTTGCTGGTGCAGTTCTTGGAGATACTGCTCCGCTTGCCCGTCAAAGCGCTCTATGCTGATCCTGTCTATGCCTGCCGCCCCTTGGTTGCGCCTCACTCGTTGCCAAGCGATTTGCAATGTGTATTCGGCATAGATTTTATCCATCAAGCTGAACCATTTTCCTCCTTTGACACCGTTAACCAGTGCCGCCAACATGCGCACTGTCCATACCGCAGCTTCCACCCATAGCCACCTTTGTGGCGTTTGCGTTTCTGTTTTCTGTCTAGTCTGTTCTGACACTGTGGATTCTACCTGTTCGGTTGCCTTGTTATGTTCAGTTTGCATCACTCTTCCTACCCCCTTTGCTAGCAGCGGTTTTGCTACCCACTGTTCTCACCGTTTACTTGACGTATGCCAGAGTTGATTTCACGCTACGTCCTGCTGTTGAGATTTCTTAGGTCAGCTTTCCCGCAAGCTGTTCTTTACTCTGTTAGCAATCTGCATCACTCGTATGAGGGTTCTGACTCCTGCCCGTCGTTCACTGCGACGGGCAGAGCCTGCCCTGAGCGTTGTCGTGAGGGTCTCCCCGCTTACTGCGTACTACCTTCCTGTCATTCCACCCCCAAACATCCCATGCCGTCGGATCATCGCTTTATCAGCCAAGTCAGCGTGACCCGTGGTTTTCAGGCTTCGCCATGGATCCGAAGGCTCGCCACTGCATGAAACCGAAACGGGTTCGTCATCCTAGGACTGACAGTTCATTTCCAGTTACTTCCTACCCCACCTCACGGTGACGCAGTTACTTTCAATTTCAGAGTTTTTGGCTTACTCTGGTACGGACTTTCACCATACTGATAAGTACGCCCTTACGGGCGTACGGATACCCGCTTCCCGGCGGGTATGACGGACTTGCACATAATCTGACAAAGTAGAACTAACCCCTCGGCAAAAGCTCCCTGCGTCGCCTAAAGCGCCTACTTTTGGTGCTCTACCTCCTGTGTACGTCACCGCCCTATGCCGCACCCTTCGGGCGCGAAGCGTGCAAACCAGCTTTCCTGCCGGTTTTTCTGGCGCACTGACGTGAATGAAAATTCCCTTTCCTGATAACTTTTCATAAAGACCTCAACCGCGTGCTGATTCTATGTATTCAGCTATAACCGAAACGGAAGAAAAAATCCTCACCACATCTTCTTTGTCAGTATCAATTTTTACATTATATTTTTTACGGATAGCCAAACCTAATTCAAGAGCGTCTATTGAATCCAAACCCAAACCATCATTAAAAAGCGCTTCGTGACTATCGATATCGGCTAAGCTAATATCTTTCAGGTCCAGCGCATCCATAATTAATTGTTTTAATTCATTTTCCATACTGTTTATAAACTTCTCTCTGATGCGTAAAATAATCCTGTAAAAACAGATTAAAGCGACGCACAGCAATTGATTTAGGCTTAATTGCTGTAAATTCATCCAGCGCAATATCATCACCAACGTGCATGGCTAAATGAAAGCGCCGGTAAGGAATTTGATACCATTGCTCTGCTTTTGTTAAGGTACTGGGATAACAGGATAGGGTGACAGGCGTTACAATCTTATTGGCTTGTAACGCTATTGCAGCGGCTCCCCGCTGAAAACGACATGGTTTACCCGGTATTGATCGGGTTCCCTCAGGGAAAATAATCATGGCACCGCCTGATTGCAACCACTGAACACAGTCGTCTATCATTTTTTCGGGATCGCCATTACTGATATACCCGGCATTTAAAATAGGTCCCCGCATAAAAGGATTATGCCATAGCTGTTCTTTTACAATGCAGTTTGCCTGTTTAACACGGCTAATTAAAAAAACAATGTCCACCAGTGTCGGATGATTGGCTATTATCAGCTGCCCGGGACGATTAAGCTTTTCCAATCCTACTATTTCGTAAGTAATTACACCCATTCTGTGCATCAGCCCGATAAAAAAATAAAAACTGTAATGCACCACTTTTTGTCCTCGACTGATCCGTTGCAAGCGATCGCCGGGTAAAATAGACAATATGGGGAAAACCATCACCCACAATAACAAGCCGCCCAAACCAAAACTGAAAAAGCAAAATCCGGTTGCAAACAAGCGCCAGCTATAGTTTATGATTTTTGCCATCGCCAGCTATGCCTCCTATAACCTAAATTCAACACCCTGTCTTCACCACAAAGAAACCTTAAAAAGGCACTTATCAGCGGAATTGAATACCGCGTCGGCTAATGGGCTTAAAATATTAGCAAGATTTAGATATGTCATTAAGTTCATCGAAATAAGCAGTCCAGAGCCTTCAGTACGTTATGCTGGCAGCCTAGAAACGAGTGTTAATTTCCAAAACTGATCTCTTGAGATCCTCAATAACGCTGGCCGCCAGGGAAATCTCATGCAGAAAACATACGAGTCCGCCAATCAGGGCCGGCATGGCGGCGATGAACAGTCCGCCAATCGCTCTGGAGGGATCGATATGCAACTCGGGGCTAACAAAAAGGGCAATGATAACGAAGCAAATCAACAAATAGCAAATCTTACACAGAACGATGGCCCAGTAGATCAGCCTGGTCCGACGCGAGAGAGAAAAGGATCTTGACAGGCTTTTGGGGTGGTCTATCGATGGCAATTCCTCCGCCGGACTTTTCTCCAGACAATGAAATTGGTCGATGACTCTAGCCAGGCGACCGGAAAGTACGCCCAGCAACGCACCAACACCAGTCAGCAGAAAAACCGGGCGACGCAGGCAACGGATGAAACCTGACTGGGAAGTTCGATCATGGCATGGCCTTAAAGGAGGTGGGCAATCGGACTCGGAACGTAATGATAAAATAGAAGCTTCAAAAATCATGGATAAATGAGCTGATTACGGTCAACATTATCACAGACATGGCTTAATATATGAAGTGCCTTATTTCCTTGGCTAGCAGAAGAATTGGATATGCTGACCAAGAAGCAACTGTAAGCGTAGAATGGCTAAAGTGCTACGAAACCTATCGTGTGTTCGTCCGGTATTGATGGATTTCGTTGCTCCCTGGCCATCGGAACTCGGCTTTAAAAAATTGTATCATTCGCGATAGTGTAATCAACTACAACAAAGGGCGCCGGGTTACGCTATTGCTAACTTGGCATTAAACTTCCTTTATGTGACGGTCAAAAATAATTTTTATCTACACCAAACAAACAAAAGGCAACAAATATGCAACATAAACCAGCTACAACCCGTGTAAAAATCCACGACATTATTCAAACGCGCTGGAGTCCTCGAGCTATAGCCCCTAACAAAAACGTAAGCGATGAGGATTTAACCGCACTTCTGGAAGCAGCGCGTTGGGCACCTTCCTGTTTTAATGACCAGCCCTGGCGTTATATTGTTTGCGTTAAACCCAAAGATGAAACCAGCTGGCAGCATGCACTAACCTGTCTGGTGGAAAAAAATCAACAGTGGGCAAAAAATGCACCCGTATTAATTCTTTCCGTCGCGATGAAAAATTTCAACCACAACGGCAAGCCTAATCGCTGGGCAATGTATGACACGGGAGCCGCCAGTGTCAGCCTGTGTTTTCAAGCAACTGCACTTGGCTTGGTGGTGCATCAAATGGGTGGCTTTGATGCGGAAAAAGCACGAGAGCTATTTAAACTACCCGCCGACTGCACCCCCATGTCCATGATGGCAGTCGGTTATCAGGCGGATATTGATGTGCTTGACGATGATTTTAAAACGGCCGAATTAGCGGAGCGCACCCGTGCCTCATTGGACCAACGCTTTTATTTTGGGCAATGGGGAGCAGGATTGGAGTAATGAGTATTGTAGAGCTCAATGCAAACTAGTACTCAGTCAACTTAATAATGTCGGGTAAAGTTTCTTCAATTTTACCCGAGCATCCTCGTTAGTAAATCTCCATTCCATGGGTCGTGCGATAGCATTTCTCTTTGTTTGCCAAGCTGCAACTTCTATTTTTAATGCTTTTTGGTCTGGCATACGCCGATCCAAACATTGCCTGGATAAAATACTTAGTTCGATTTCTGCCATGTTTAGCCAGCTACCGTGCTTTGGCGTGTAATGGATTTCCAGTTTATCTACTATTCTCCGAGCCTCATCAGGGGGAAAGGCCTTATAAAGTGATGCCCCGGTATGCGTATTTAGGTTGTCCATCACCAATGAAATGCGCTCTGCACGAGGATGGATGACGTCGACCAAGTAACGTATTTGATGCGCCCAGTCTACAGCAGTCCGCGGGTCCGTCACCACAACATGCCGTTTTCCTTCTAACGGCTCAAAAAACATAAACAGGTTACTGACGCCATTGCGCTCATATTCCGTATCGTATTTTTCAACTGATCCTGGTTTTGCGGGTATCGGTTGACGTGTTTCTTTGATGTGTTGCTTGCTACTTTCATCCATACAGATCAAGGGATGCCTTTCGTCGTACGAACATGTGTAAACAGCCAAAACATCTTCCATTGCACAAACAAATTCGGCATTTTGTTTGGCGGGAATACACCATATCTTTATTCTGCCAAGGCTTTAACTCATTTTTTTAGCGTTTGCCGAATCGTTTCGTGGGATATGTTTTCCACATAACCCAGTTCTACCATGCTTTGTCCAAGTAGGCGTAATGTCCAGCGACTACGACCCTCATGCGCATTACCACACATTAAGGCGACGAGATGGGCTTCGTTTTCACCATCAATCTTGCGCTCTCTAACCCGCGTAGAGCTCGCCCGATTAAGCGCTGACTCTAAACCCTCCTGAACCCATCGTTGCCTGATACGCTCAACTGTGCGTGTCGTAATTCCAGAGGCTTCACCGATTTGTTTATCTAGCCATTTTTCACCCAATTCACTTATATCCGCCTTGAGCAATATTTCTGCATGAAGTCTTTTATGGGCCGCAACTTTACCTGTGTGAATTAAACTCTCTAAATAGGTGCGTTCATCTTCCGTGAGGCGCACTATGTATTTCTTTGCCAACTGCCGGTCTCATTAATCTATAAACTTGCTATATGACGGCTTCTACCCGACAAAATAAGGTTGACTGAGTACTAGTACTGTGAAGACAACATTTTAAGCAGCATAGTTTTCGGATAGCATCATCCCAACGCTGCTATCACTAAACTGCTCTACAATGATAAAATTCGCGCCTCCTCCTTGCACTTGAAAATCCGTCACACTAATCTAGCCATCCCATGCAAAAAATAGTCGATATTCCTGCTTGCAATTCACGTTATTGCGTTATTTGGCCCCTGCTCTATATGGCTGGAATTTTTGGTCTTTCCTCTATTTCTGATCAAGGCGCTGCAAACGATACATTGAATCCGCTAGCGTGGATATCTCCAAACGTTCAGAATTTCCTTCATTTACCGGTTTATGGCGGGCTTGCATTCCTTTGGTTTTGGGCCTTGCGCCATTGGCTTGCCAAATCCGGTTACAAGTATTTATTGGCGCTAACATTAACGCTGGGATTTGGCTTGCTGGATGAATGGCATCAAACATTCGTGCCGGGTCGCTTTGGGTCTTTGACTGATGCGGTATTTAACCTCATAGGAGCAGTTATTGGCTTGTTGATTTATAGATCATGGTTTTCTGTTGAAAAGGCAAGTTAACAGATTAATTTTATAAGGGTCGGTGAACGGTTGTCTCTAGCGAAAGGATATAATGCCATTCTTCTTTGCTCACTGGCATTATAGATAAGCGATTGCCGCGCCTTACCAGTGCCATGCCTGCCAATTCCGGGTGTAGCTTTAATTCTTTAAGCGTAATGGTACGGGATAATGTCTTGACATACTTGACATCGACCATCATCCAGCGCGGGTGGGCGGGATCGCTTTTAGGGTCAAAATGGATGTCATCAGGATCAAAAGCCGTATAATCAGGATAGCCTTCCTTAGCCACTTCCATGATTCCGACAATGCCGGGTAAGTCACAGTTGGAGTGATAAAAGAACACTTTCTCGCCCAACTTCATGTCATCCCTCATCATATTTCTGGCCTGATAATTACGCACACCATCCCAATGCTCTGTCTGGTCGGGCTTTTTATAAAGATCATCAATACCAAATACATCGGGTTCCGATTTCATTAGCCAGTAGTTCATGTGGTTCTCTCAGAGGTTTTTAATAAAAAATAGACCTAGTTTGACACTAAACCAAGCTTTGTGCAGCATTGCCATTAAGCCGCCAGTATTTAGGTAGTGAAAACCTGAATGGTACCTTGGTATTTGAAAGGCATAGAGCAAAGGATTAGCCGCCATAAACCGCTTTCAAAATATTGGTTAGCGACCCAGTCTGGGACGGGCTAATTGAATTGTTATTTTTTGCGCGATTCCTGAAAACCAAGGGATGAAATATGAATTGTTTCGTGTATTAGCCCAGATTTAACATTTTTAGTGCCACACGACCCAAGCTATTGATACTTAATGATTAATAATCATGCCAAAAACACTCGTGTAGTGCCATAATATTATTTTATATAATAAAATCAATAGTTTATAAATAAAAATGTTAAATATGGGTTAGGATCAGGTAAAAGCAGCAGGCAAAAAAAATGCGGCTGATTAAGCCGCATTAAGAGAAGGATATAAAACTCTGAATTCCGAGGAGGAAGTTTGCATCTCAAGAGTTGCATATATGGTAACGATAAACACTAACGGATGAAATGTGACATATTGCCGCGTGACAGATTGTCGCAGGGTCTCACAAGCAGGCAAAAAAAATGCGGCTGATTAAGCCGCATTAAGAGAAGGATATAAAACTCTGAATTCCGAGGAGGAAGTTTGCATCTCAAGAGTTGCATATATGGTAACGATAAACACTAACGGATGGAATGTGGCATATTGCCGCGTGACAGATTGTCGCAGGGTGAGTGCGTTTCTTGTAATAGGTTGCTCAACTTTGCAAAATCACTAAGTGAGAGTGCTTCAGCCCTTAATGTCGGGTCTATTTTTAAGGCGATAATAGCGTCTTCGTCTATGAGTTTTTTTAATGAATTACGCAACGTTTTGCGGCGTTGAGAGAACGCCTGCGTTACGACTCTATTGAGCTTATCCATGTCATCGACCTCAACAGGCGGTTGTGGATGCGGCACGAGCCTGACAATTGCCGACATTACTTTAGGAGCCGGGTCAAAGCTTTCGGGAGGCACGTCAAATAATAGTTCTGTTGCACAATAATATTGCATCATAACGCTGAGTCTGCCGTATTTTTTACTGCCGGGAGCCGCACAAATCCGGTCAACCACTTCTTTTTGCAGCATAAAGTGCATGTCTTCAATGCAAGAGGCATTATCCAGCAAGTGGAACATTAACGGCGTTGAAATGTTATAGGGCAAGTTGCCGATGATACGCAGTTTTTCGTTATTTTCGGCCAGTGTTGAAAAGTTGAATTTTAAAGCATCGGCGCTGTGAATTTGCAGATGATTTAGATGCCTGAATTTGTCTTTTAGCAACACCACAAGATCTCTGTCGAGTTCAACCACATCAAGACGTAATCCTAGTTTCAATAAAGGCTCGGTTAGCGCGCCTTGTCCAGGGCCTATTTCAACCCAGTGTTCATCTGGCTTTGCCTGTATGCTGGAGAGTATGTTGTAAATAATGTTGTGGTCATGCAAAAAATTCTGACCAAAGCGTTTGCGCGGGGTATGTGTCATTTTATCAGGAATTGTTAGTCGCCATTGTTAATGCGGTTTGCAGGGCGAATTGCAAACTACCTATGTCAGCTTTGCCGGTGCCAGCCAGGTCCAAAGCGGTGCCGTGATCAACAGAGGTGCGGATAATTGGGAGTCCCAGCGTGATATTGACCGCTTTTCCAAATCCCAGGTATTTGAGCACAGGCAACCCCTGATCGTGATACATGGCTAACACGGCATCCGCTGAGTTTAGATATTTGGCGGTAAATACAGTATCCGCAGGGAGCGGCCCCTGAAGATTCAAGCCCTGCTGACGCATGCCTTCCAGTACCGGTTCAATAATGTCAATTTCTTCACGGCCTAGATGGCCGTTTTCTCCGGCATGAGGGTTAAGCCCACACACCAGTATTTTTGGGTTATCAAGATGAAAGCGGGTACGCAAATCATGATCCAGTATACGAATGACGGTTCTCAGGCGCGTATGAGTGATGGCCGGGCTGACTTCGGCAAGTGGTAAATGAGTCGTAACCAAGGCAACACGCAACCCAGGTGTTGCCAGCATCATCACCGGATGCCCCCCCGTAATCTCGGCAATATATTCGGTATGACCGCTAAAGGCGAAACCCGCGTCATTGATGATGCCTTTATGAACAGGGCCGGTAACCATCGCATCAAAAACCCCACCCATGCAGCCTTTTGTTGCTTTAGTAATGGTTTTTAACACATAACGGCTGTTTAGCGGGTTTGACTGCCCGCATTGAGCGGGTTCAGTGAGATCAACCGGTAACACCGTCAAGCATCCTGCTGTATGAGCCGTTGGCGGTAAAGAACTATTAAATTCGTTTATCTGGATAGAATAGCCTAGCTGTTGGGCGCGTTGTACCAACAATTCAGGACTGGCTATCGCGATGAGTTGGCAGGGAAAATCCTGCTGTGCAAGCTGGATACAAATATCGGGGCCTACACCGGCTGGTTCGCCGGGAGTTAACGCAATGCGCGGTATGGTATTAAGAGCCATGTGCATGAAGTCTAAAAAGGGATAATTTTACAGCATTATTACTCGATAATTTTAAAAAACGCTTATGAGGAAAGATTTTAAAAAGAGTCCGGGAAAATTGAGTTACTGAAGACGATATGGGGCGGAGGATGCTTAATGCGGTGTTAATTCTGGATTGGGTTACGATTGATTTCCTGGCTTTAAAGGAAGAAATTTCTATGGACACTCGATAAAAACGGTGGACAGTAAGGTACTACAGAATTGAATCTGGTATGGGTACCGTGCGGAAAACCGGGGCTGGAGAGTTATCGCAATTAGGGCTTTTTGGGAATGATAGAAAATAAATTAGACGTAAATAAAACTGGATCAGTCCACCTGTTCTTATTTAGTTTAATTTTTTTAATTTACTCTGCTCCTCAATTATTTAAATAATGGTAGGTATCAGGGAAGCGCTTCTAGCTTAATAATTCTGAATGGTAAAAGCACGCAAAACAAATGGTGCTGATCTTTGGTAATCTAAAAAAACAAGCTCCGGAAAGAGGCTCGTATCTTAAATAAAGGCAAATACGAGGTGGTTTGCTTAAGCAAACCAGTCGGCAGAGACAGGGAAACCGATAGGGATAATCGAAATATCATCACTGGTCACCTCTGTCTGAGTGTCGATGGGTGTATCATCGGCAGTCCAAAAGGTATTAATTAAGCTAACTTCCATTGCGGAAATATTATAATTTTCCAATGTAAGCGAGTAGTAAGTCGTCCAACAGGAAGCATAGGAGTAAGTGATGAACGATTCATCGGTAACGTCAGTCGTTTCAGCTAATCGATCAGTATTGTTATCGATAGATTCATCGGGAATATAACTACCTTCGTCCACTATCACGTCGTTTGGCGTTTCGTAGTCTTTGATAGGTTCTTCCAGTGAATCATCAATCAGCTCGTCAGCGGCTTCTTCGGTCACCTCGGAATCTGCTTCTACTATATCTATGCTAATGAAGTCTTCATCAGTAACGGGATCATGGATTTGATCAGAGTTACCATTAACAATCTCATCAAAGTTGTATTCATCATTGATAAATTCTTCATAGTATGATTCGTCGTCGATTATGAAAGGTTCTTCAGTAACTGTTTCCTCAATTGGAATGAAGTCAACTGGAACGGTGTAGTCATCGATACATAGTTCGGAAAAGTTAACATAGCCGGTTAATGAATTGTCGGCTGAGGGGTTATTAACGGTGTCTTCGATATCAATGGGCATATCATTTTGTTCGACATCCAACACAAGGGATGTGTCCAGCTTCACCATGTAATTATCGCTGGCGATAATAAAGTTATCAAAAGAGATAGAGTCGTGAGTGCACATGCTTCCGCTGCTGATGTAAAAATCAGGCTCTTCATTAACAACAGCAGTTTCATCGGCTACATCAGCCGTAATTATGACTTGATCGCTGTCACCGTCCAAATTTTCAATGGGGGAATCCGTTACGTTGTTTTCTACGTCACTGATGATATCCTGATTGGTAGCGTCGTTGTAAGCATTGTCCATTGAGCTGTCAGAATCAGCGGGTGTATTATCGCCTATTTGTTCGCTATTCAGTGCAAGAGAGGTATGCAACTTGGCGGAATTTGAGTCAGCAGGCATGGCTTCTGCATCGTTTTCTGTGTCTACAACGGGTTCTTCATTAGTTACATCAGCGGTATTTTCTGCGGTATTTTCTAATGTGTCCATGGAGGAATAGATAATTTGTGAAGCTATATCATAAGTGGCATTAGACGTCGAATCATATAAATTGGCGTTAGGGTTATCAATTGAATCTTGCCCGACGGTCGCTTGGCTATCGATAGAAGACGATGTATCAACACTTTTTTTAGATTGATTTACCATGGTATAACCTCTTATGAATTACGCAGGTAGTGTAATTGTTGATGAGTTTGGGCTGTCAATTATTAAAAAGCTTGTTCCATTGCTCAAATGCAGGGCTTCTTAAGTTTAAGAAACAACTATTCACTGTAATAGCCGCATGGTAATGTTCCAGAAAAAATTGTCAAGAATAAATCAGCAATTCTCATTATAACCATGCCGGCTAAAATATTTCCTACTGAATGGAGTTCGAGTTGATAAAATCCGCATATTATTTCCAATTGTAAGAATGATTTTTAGGCTACTTATCGTTGTTTTTTCAATTCTGCTTCCAAGATTTCAATAGCTGTGACCACCTACTTTAGTTTTATGCTGAACGGTTGTTGGTCTTTAATATGCAGGAAAGCCGAATCGTTCGATCCTCCACGCCTGAAACTGGATAGGTTTTGTTCATAACGAGAATTGCTGGTTAAATAAGGTTACAATAAACTTAATTTTGAAAAATGAAGGTTTCATTTTGGCTGAAATAATTATTCGCATTGCCACTCGTCAGAGTCCTTTGGCTTTGTGGCAGGCAGAGCACGTTGCAGAGCGTTTGGAGCGAGCATTTCCAGGTGTGAAGACAGAATTGGTTAAAATGGTGACTCGAGGCGATAAAATTCTCGATGCGCCTTTGGCCAAGGTCGGCGGCAAAGGGTTGTTTGTTAAAGAGTTGGAACAGGGTATGTTGGAGGGTTCGGCAGATATTGCAGTGCACTCCATGAAAGATGTTCCGGTAGATTTTCCTGAAGGCCTGCATTTGGCGGCCATTTTATCTCGCGAAGATCCAACTGATGCTTTTGTATCAAACCGTTATTCAACGTTAAATGAGTTGCCGGCTAACGCCCGAATTGGCACGTCCAGCTTGCGCAGACAATGTCAGATTAAAGAAAAATTCCCAGATGCCGAGGTGGTGCCGTTAAGAGGGAATGTCAATACTCGTTTGGCCAAGCTGGATGCGGATATCTATGATGCTATTATTTTGGCTTCAGCCGGTTTAAAAAGATTGGGCATGGCTAAACGTATTACTCAATCTCTGGATACAAGTGTCAGCTTGCCGGCAATAGGACAAGGAGCAATAGGTATAGAATGTCGTGTCGATGATCCGGAAATTAATGATATTTTGAGCGTTTTGCATGATAGTGAAACTGGGTTATGCGTAACTGCTGAACGCGCGATGAATGCACGGTTGAATGGCGGCTGTCAGGTGCCGATTGCCGGATTTGCACAATTACAGGGTGGGCAAATATTCATGCGCGGATTAGTCGGCAATCCTGATGGAAGTGTCCTTTATCGCGCTGAACGCTTGGGAGACATGGATCAGGCGGAAGCTATCGGTAGGCTGATTGCTGAAGATTTACTGGCTCAGGGTGCAGATAAAGTTCTGCAAGCGCTGTTTGATTGATTAAGTTGTTGAACGAGGCGCATGTATTAGTGACTCGCCCCATACATCAAGCAGAAAATTTAAGTCGTTTAATTAAAGAGCGTGGCGGAGTGGCGGTTCGGTTTCCAACATTGGCTATTGTGGCGTTGGATGATTCTTGCACAATAGAAAATACACTGGCACATTTGGACAGGTATCAATGGCTTGTTTTTGTTAGCGCCAATGCAGTAACAATGCACAGTTACTATTCAGATAGTGATAAAATAAATCAATTTAAGTCGGTGAGAATTGCTGCAATAGGAAAGGCAACAGCGCAAGCCTTGGCGCTGGCGGGGTTGCCAGTCGATTTAGTGCCTGAAAGTGGTTATAACAGTGAGGCATTGCTGGCAATGCCTCAAATGCAACAGATCAATGGTCAACGTTGTTTGATCGTTCGAGGCGAAGGTGGCCGTGAAGAGCTCGCAACTACGCTACGCAGCAGAGACGCGTATGTTGAGTATCTGGACGTATATAAAAGGATAATTCCCAACATTGATAGCTCGCAAGTAAGTTTGTTGCTTGCGCAGGATAAGTTGGATGTCATCACAGTAACCAGCGGTGAAGCGTTGCAGAACTTATTGATCATGTTGGAAGAAAAACATCATCACCGGTTATTCGAATTGCCTCTGGTGGTGGTTAGCAATAGAATCAGGCAAATAGCTACCGATATTGGATTTAAACGAATTGCAGTGACAAATAGTCCTTCAGATGTAGCAATTCTTGAGACAGTAACAATGTGTGTAACAGGGGGAATAGAGTGGCCGAATTGAGTGAACAACCAGAACAAGATCTGGGCGAGACTAAACAAGCCCGCAGGTCGCGTAGCGGATTCTGGTTTGGCGTTATTATTCTAATAATTATTGTTGGGCTTGCAGGCGCTGGCTTTTACCTTTTTACGCAATTGCGGAATGAGCAGGAAGGTTTAGGTGGCGAAGTTAAAGGACAGATGTCAAAGCAGATTGCCGACTATCAATCCCAGCTTGTAGCCATTCAGTCCCAGCTTGCGACCGTAGAAGCCAATATTGCCGGTAAAGATACCCATTTTACTAAAACTCTCGCTGACTTCTCTCAGTTGCACAACGAAAAACTGGAAAGCACTCGCAAAGAGTTAAATGATGCAATTGCACGGGTACAGCGTCAACTGGGAAAAACGCGCGGTGATTGGTTAATTGCTGATGCTGAGTACTTATTGAGTGTCGCCAATGAACGATTGCATTTAATTGGTGACGTTAATACTACACGTGAAGCATTGGAAGCAGCCGATCAACGTTTAAGAGAAAGTGGTGATGCAGGAATATTTAATGTGCGCGAAGAGCTTGCCAAGGAAATTGCAGTTATCAAGAACGTTATAGTCCCCGATATTGTCGGTATGTATGCTTCAATTCAGTCACTGCAAGACCAAGTTGATAAATTAGTACTATTTTTGCCTTATGTAGGTAAAGAATTGACAGCGCCTAGCGAAGTAAAGGAGCAATCCAGCAACGCAACAGAAGATCAAGGACTGCTTGATTCTGCCATGAATGAGCTGGAAGGCATAGTTACTATCAGGCACACAGAACACGAAGTTAAAGAAGTAATAACACCCGAAGAAGCGCAATTTATTCGTGAGCAACTAAGAGTGAAATTGGAAATGATGAAAATTTCACTGGTTCAGCATAATGAAGCGCTTTTTCAATCCAGTCTGGCGGATGCAAAAAAATGGACAGCGCAGCATTTTACCAAGAACACAGATGTTGATAACTTTATTGCAGAGCTGGATCAGTTTAGTACCATTAAAATTCGTAGCCAGTATCCAGACATCAGTTCATCGTTAAAAATGCTCAGAGACATCACTAAGTTGAGAATAGAAACAGATAAAGCAATACAGCCAGCAGAAGCGGTTGCTCCAGTTGAAACAATTAATCCGGTTGAATCGATTAAACCTGCCGAATCAGTGTCTCCAGCTGAAGCAGTGCCTGCAACGCAATAATTTAGAGAATACTTGATGAAAAAATTATTATATTTTCTAGGCTCTCTTCTTGCTACTGGTGCAGCTGCTTTTTTTGTCAGTAAATGGCTGCAAGGATATGATAATCCTGGTTATGTGCTGATTGGTATTGGGCACTGGTCATTGGAAACATCGCTGGTGATTTTTGCAGTCAGCCTGATTATTGGGTTTTTTGTACTTTATTTATTTTTCAGGTTATTGGGCTGGCTGTTCAGACTGCCCGGACAACTTAAAAACCGTGGTAAAAGCATTAAATTTAATCGATCTCAAGAAGCGTTGATCGCTGGCTTAGTCGACTCTGCGGAAGGTAATTGGGAAAAAGCGGAAAAGGTTTTAATTAAACACGCATCTCACAGTGGTGCGCCGTTAATTCATTATTTGACTGCGGCAAGAGCAGCCCAATCGCGTGGAGCGTTTGATAAAAGGGATGAGTATTTAAGAAAAGCCGCTGACCAGGCCCCTGATTCCAGCGTAGTGATAGGACTTACCCAAGCTGAACTGCATTTGTCAGGCAATCAGTTTGATCAAGCACTCGAAACGCTGACCCGGTTGCATTCAATCGACCCAACTCATGCCAGTGTTCTAAAATTATTGCATCAAACCTATCAGCATGTCGGTGATTGGCAAGGCATACGAAAACTGATTCCGTCATTGCATACCAATAAGATTTTGATGGAGGCAGAAGTAAAACTACTTGAAACTGAAGCATACGGTCAACTGTTAAAGCAGTCTGCCGAAAAAGGCAGCACTGAAGAAATTCAATCGCTATGGTCGGAAATTCCTGATTATATAAAAACTATGCCTGGTATTTCCGCTATCTATTTCGCCGCAATGATTAACGCTGGTGAGGGAATTGAGATTGAGAATGACCTGGCTTATACCTTGTCAATCAATTGGGATGAAACTTTATTAGTATTATTTGGCAACATCCAGTCCAACAATGTTGCAAAGCAGCTTGAAATCACTGAAAAATGGTCTCATGTGCATCAGGAAAATGCAGTGTTGTTAGCGGTTATGGGCAAATTGGCAGTCAAATGTGGTGATACCTTTAAGGCTGAAAGCTATCTGGCAAAAAGTATTGCTGCCGAACCTACCGTTCAGGCTTATCGATTATTGGGCGATTTATTATTTGCACAAGGCGATAAGGATAATGCCAGCATGTGTTATAAAAATGGATTGGAACTGGCATCCAGCGAGATTGTGAGTCGAATAGATACCCTATCGTAACAACAACCGCAGAGTGTCAGCAATTTTCATTATGACCAAAACCTAAAATCGATTTGGAGAAAGAAAGATTCGGCTTTTTGGCGTATAAGTCCATCCTTCGGCATGAAATCGAGCAAATGTTCAGCGCAAGTATGTCGTAAATGCCTTCTTCTCACTACCCACCACTTTATTAGTATCTTATCGATCAACAACGATTTATCTCAAAATAAGTAGGCGAGCACACACCAAAACAGCGTTCAATTGCCCATTCAGCACTGACCAATTTAGGTCACCCAACAAGCGCGCATGGAGGATATTTGATGTGGGTTAATTCGTCAACCATTCGTGCGATTACGCATAAAACGGATGAATACTGGAAAGCTTTTGGCGTTCTACCAGTGTCGCTAACACAAATGCAACAATCACTAACGCAAATGGAATGGGTAGCGCTTACCCCGATGCTCTGGCAGTTTATTCTTCAATAGCAAGTGATTCACTCTTACCACAAGACTCTTGATTAATCATATGTCAAGGGTTTTTCCCTAATGTTAGGGATGTGGATTGTACTAGTACTCAGTCAGTTTTGATATGTCGGGTAAAATTAGCGTTACACGCCAGTAATTGTCTATGTGATACCCGTCAAAATAAGATAGTACTAGAGCTCCCAGTGGTTTTTTATGAGAACGCCGCGCCAACGACAGGCAGCTCACATCATCCCAAAAACTTGATACGGCTTCGGAAAGCCTGCATTTTACTACACTAAGTCATTGTAACAAAATAAAACTGTCATTTTCTGAAAGGTTTGATAAGCTTTCGGCATGGACAATGCCACGATCAAGAAACGTTTTGAAAAACTCGAGCCGTATCTCGACGAACGGTTACGGCGCTTAGTCGCTGGAGCTGAAGCTCTAGCTATTGGCAGAGGCGGAATATCTGTTGTCTCGCGGGAAACTGGTTTATGCCGGGAAGCGATTCGCGTGGGTTGCGAGGAACTTGAAAGTGCGGAGACTTTAGCGCTGGGTCGTATTCGAAAAGCGGGAGCGGGACGGAAACGGACGGTCGATCAAGACCCGACACTGAAGGCGGATTTGGAACGATTAATTGACCCTGTGACGCGGGGCGATCCCGAATCACCGTTGCGCTGGACATGCAAGAGTACCCGGCAATTGACCCAAACCCTCATTGGAATGGGACATCAGACCAGTCATCGCATGGTCGGAGAACTGCTTCGTGAGCTAGGATACAGTTTGCAAAGCAATCGGAAGACATTGGAAGGGAGTTCGCACCCGGATCGCGATGCTCAATTCGAGCATATCTATGCTCAAGTGAAGTCGTTCCAGGGCAGTGGTGATCCGGTTATCTCGGTGGACACCAAAAAGAAGGAACAAGTTGGAAATTTCAAACAAGGAGGACAAGAATGGCAGCCTACTGGTCAACCCGAATTAGTGAAGGTGTATGATTTTCAGGACCCTGAACTTGGAAAAGTTGCGCCTTATGGTGTGTATGATCCAACGCTGAACGTGGGTTGGGTCAATGTCGGGACGGATCATGACACCTCACAATTCGCAGTCGAAAGCATTCGCCGATGGTGGCGATCCATGGGGGCTTCCTGTTATCCAGGGGCTCAACGCCTGCTAATTACGGCCGATGGCGGCGGAAGCAATGGCTCTCGGGTTCGTTTGTGGAAGCGAGAGCTTCAGGCGTTGGCCACTGAGCTAGGAGTCGCTATCACCGTTTGTCATTACCCACCCGGAACCAGTAAGTGGAATAAAATTGAGCATCGCCTGTTTTCTTTTATCACAATGAATTGGCATGGTCGTCCGTTGGTCAGTCACGAAGTGGTGGTTAATTTAATAGCATCAACAACCACTCGTAAAGGGTTGCAGGTTTACTGTGAGCTGGATAGTAACGAGTATCCCAAAGGGATAAAGGTCACAGATGCGGAAATGGACACGATTAAAATAGACCGAAATTTATTCCATGGCGAGTGGAATTATACGATCTCACCATAGCCATCATTTGAAATGGTTATTTTGTTCCACTTACTAAGTTCATTGAAGACATGCTCTATCGCTTCTTATAGACTATTCGTCAGCTCGTTTCGATGAAAAAGTCTTTCGGCAAGGAACATTTTGACTAAAGGAAACCTCTAAAAATTACTTTTTTTAAAGCTTACAGCCTAGTAAATTCAATCAGTTAACACGATTCAATGCGCTAAATCTTAGAGATACGAATATGCAGTTATTCAAATAGGATAATTTTAGAGCCCTGAAGATGGTTCTGGGTAATGCGTTAGCATCCGCCTATGATTAGGTGGGCGCTAAAAAGCACTGCGAAGAGTGAAAACAACCAGATAACCACAGTAAAGTTAACTGTGGTTATTTCAACACCTTATAAATAAGATTTATAAAAGCCACACACGTTTATTTGATTTTAGCTTCTTTATAAATAACATGCTTACGAACAACAGGATCAAATTTTTTGATCTCCATTTTTTCTGGCATTGTGCGCTTGTTTTTTGTTGTGGTATAAAAGTGGCCAGTGCCTTCGGTAGAAATCAGTTTAATTTTATCGCGCATTCTCTATCTCCTTAAACTTTAGTGCCGTTTTTACGCAAATCCGCCAACACAGCGTCTATGCCGTTTTTATCAATGATACGCATTGCTTTCGTAGAAATTCTAAGACGCACCCAACGATTTTCGCTTTCCACCCAGAATCTGTGATGTTGCAGATTCGGAAGAAAACGTCGTTTGGTTCTGTTATTTGCGTGTGATACGTTGTTACCTGTAACGGGCTGTTTGCCTGTTACTTGACATACTCTAGACATGATTAACCTCTTGGTGTGCCTAAATTCAAAAATTAGCCGATCTTTATACCAAAAAATCTTTTCAAGGTAAATAACAATCTATAAAATAAACCCGATACACTTCTTCTCAAGTAATTAAAGCAGGACAATAATGCCTATTAAACTCGGCATGGTCATGGACTCCATTGACCATATCAATATCAAGAAAGACACCAGTTTTGCCATGTTACTTGAGGCTCAGGCCAGAGGCTGGGAACTGCATTACATGGAACTTAATGACTTGTTTCTAAGAAATGGCAGAGCCTATGCCAAAACCCGAACGCTGACCGTTCAGCGCAACGCGCAACAATGGCATCAGTTTATTTCCGAGCAAGATATTCCGCTGGATCAGCTGAATGTTATTATGATGCGTAAGGATCCGCCTTTTGATCAGGAATACATTTATGCCACTTATTTGCTGGAACGCGCTGAAAGCATGGGTGTCTATGTTGTCAACAAGCCGCAATCCCTGCGAGATGCCAATGAAAAACTTTTTACCGCATGGTTTCCACAGTGCTGCGCGGAAACATTGGTTGCCAGGGAGCCCACCAGAATAAGGAGTTTCCTCGATGAGCAGGGAGAAATTATTTTAAAACCACTGGACGGAATGGGCGGAACCTCTATTTTTCATTTACGTCAAAGCGATCCCAACCTTAGTGTAATTCTGGAAACCATGACCCAATACAATAGCCGGTATGTGATGGCCCAACAGTACCTGCCGGAAATTAAAGACGGCGATAAGCGTATTTTATTGGTTAATGGTGAAGCAGTACCTTATGCGCTGGCGCGTATTCCTGCTCAGGGTGAAACCCGGGGTAATCTGGCTGCAGGAGGGCGCGCGGAAGGCCGTAAATTAACAGAAAAAGATTGGTGGATCGCAAATCAAGTCGGGCCTACTCTACGTGAAAAAGGGTTGATTTTTGTCGGCCTGGATGTCATAGGCGATAAGCTGACCGAAATTAATGTAACCAGCCCTACTTGCGCTCAGGAATTGGATCAGCAATTTGGGCTTAATATAGCGGGTCTATTGATGGATCATATTGAAAGCACCCTTCAATAACATGACAAATAAGGCGATATTCGTTCCTTCCGCGACCCTGTCTAATAATGATTCATTATTGATA
The DNA here is from genome assembly GCA_963849195.1 of uncultured Gammaproteobacteria bacterium. Classification (GTDB taxonomy): domain Bacteria; phylum Pseudomonadota; class Gammaproteobacteria; order Methylococcales; family Methylomonadaceae; genus Methylobacter_C. The sequence continues at coordinate 16,721 of CAWKGQ010000004.1, read as the reverse complement.
GCTTTATTTGTAGCGGTTATTGTTCACATTATATTGGTATTGGGAATGAATTTCACAGCTCCCCAACCTGAAAAGATCAATAAATCGATAGACATTACACTAATTAATACTCCGGTAAAAAAAGCACCAGAAAAGGCAAATTTTTTAGCACAGGACAATCAGCTAGGCGCGGGTGAGAAGTTCAAAAAACCGGATCCGCCGGCACAAAAAATGCCCAGCCAGAAAAATAGCCAAGTAAGACAACTTAATAAAAAAGCCCTCCCTGAAGAAAGCCAGCCCAAGGCAGAACAAAAAATAATTACCCAGCAAAAGGCTGAAAAGAAGGTTGTCACAGCCAGTAATCCTGCCGTGGTCAGCCAGCCTGAAAAACGTCCGCAATTGACAGCTGAATCATTACAGCAACAAATTGCGCAATTAGGCACGGAAATCAGGCAAAGCCAACCCAGCGCAGAGCAAACCAAAATAAAATTTGTTGATTCGGTGAGCGCCCATAAATATGTTGCCGCACAATACATGAAGGATTGGGAAAGGAAAGTGGAGCGAACGGGTAATCTTAATTACCCGGAAGTGGCAACCAAGAAAAATTTCTCAGGGACATTGACCATGGATGTAGGGATTAATGCGGATGGAGGGATCTACAGCATTCGCATAAACCGGTCTTCTGGAAACCCCGCACTGGATGAGGCCGCCAAAAAAATTGTCCGCATGAGTGCGCCATTTGCACCATTGCCTTTAGAGCTACGTAAAGAACTTGACGTTCTGGTGATTACCCGTGTCTGGAAATTCTCCGATGAATCTGGCTTGGTCACACGATAAATAGTTGCTTAAGTCACCATAACCTTCGATACTAAGACCCATGAATCAAGCCACTTACTTGAATAACCAGTTTATTATCGCCATGCCCTCCCTGGCTGATCCTAATTTTTTTCATACTGTTACTTATTTGTGTCAACACAATGAAGAAGGCGCTTTAGGTATCGTTATTAACAGGCCGGCGGAGATGAAGCTGGGCGATATTTTTAAACAAATGAATATATGCGTTACGTCAACTGGCGCTGCGGAATCACCTGTTTTTTCAGGTGGACCGGTGCAACAGGAGCGCGGTTTCGTACTACACACTGCCAGTGGCGGTTGGGATGCCACCATGGTCGTTTCAGAGTCGATTTCCTTAACGACATCGCGTGATGTCATTGAGGCTATTGCTGTCGGTAAAGGGCCTGAACAGTATCTGGTGGCTTTAGGTTATGCAGGCTGGGGAGAAGGTCAACTGGAACAGGAAATATTGGCTAATGCCTGGCTGAATACGCCGTATAGTAAACAGGTTTTATTTGATACGCCGATTAACATGCGTTGGCAGGCGGCAGCCGGACAAATTGGTATTGATATTAACCAGTTAACCACACCGGCAGGACATGGCTAATTCCAGGCTGTGTTCAATGAATAATGCGCTGTCGGGTCTTACCGTACTACGTGTACTGTCTACAACCCTCCGCCTTGTCTTGCTTTGAACACAACCTAGAATATGCAAGATCCATTATTAAGAAAAACCAACACTGATACTTATCTGGGCTTTGATTTCGGCAATAAAAAAATAGGCGCTGCTGTCGGTCAAACTATCACTGGTACAGCAAGCCCATTGCAAACTATTCGCTCTATTAATCAAAATCCCAATTGGGAAATCATCAGCAAACTAATACAAGAGTGGCGCCCTGCAGGTCTTGTAGTCGGTATTTCCAAACAGGCTGACGGCTCCGACAACCCGATTACACCGCGCATGTTAAAATTCTGTCGCCAACTGGAAGGCCGCTATCAACTACCTGTTTATCAACAGGATGAAACTTTGTCGACATTTGAAGCTAAACAAATGTTGTTTGACGAAGTCAGTGTTAATGCAAGCAGGCTTTGGGATGTACAGGATCAACTTGCTGCCCAGCTTATTTTACAGACTTGGTTAAATGACTATAAGAAAAAGGATCATTAAGTGCTAGAAATAGACGATTTACTCAATAAACTGGAAGCAGGACTAAAACGTATCATTATTGAAAGGCAGCTAACTAATCCGCTGATGATAGGTATTCGCACTGGCGGCGTATGGATTGCCGAGCAAATGCACCAGAGGCTTGACACCAATGAGCCATTGGGGCTGCTGGATATTTCTTTTTACCGTGACGATTTTTCGCAAATCGGCGTTAATCCCAATGTGAAACCCAGCCAGCTGCCGCCAAACATTGAAGGCCGCAATATTATCCTGATAGATGATGTTTTTTACACCGGAAGAACGATTCGAGCAGCCCTGAATGAGATTTTTGATTATGGCCGGCCTAATCAGGTGGTTTTGGCGGTGTTGATAGAGCGTGACGGCAGACAAATCCCACTGTGTCCTGATTGCGTCGGTGCGAGTATCGCTCTGAATCCAGGTCAGCGAATCAAATTGACTGGCCCTGAACCCCTGGCTATTCATCTACAAACAATGGACGCCGCAGCATAAACTATGACTGATAACCTCCAGTTAAATTCGGAAGGCAAACTTAAGCACTTTTTGACCATTGAAGGTTTGAACAAGAGCCTGTTAACAGAAATTCTGGATATTGCCGAATCTTTTATCGGCATGAATGATCAACAGATTAAAAAAGTGCCTCTGTTGCGTGGCAAGACGATAGTCAATCTTTTTTTTGAAAACAGCACACGGACACGGACTACCTTTGAACTTGCCGCCAAGCGCTTGTCTGCCGATGTGTTAAGTATGAGCATTTCGACCTCTTCAACATCCAAGGGTGAAAGCCTGCTCGACACCATACGCAATCTGGAGGCCATGTTTGTCGATATGTTTGTGGTGCGCCACGCAATCAGTGGTGCAGCACACTTTATCGCCCAGCAAACGGCGCCACATATCAGCGTTATTAATGCGGGTGATGGGCAGCATGCTCACCCTACTCAAGCCATGCTGGATATGTTTACTATTCGGCAGCTGAAAAAGGATTTCTCAAATCTAAGAGTGGCTATTATTGGCGATATACTGCATTCCAGAGTCGCCAGATCACAGATTCAGGCCTTAAATACATTGGGAGCCGCTGAAATCCGGGTGATTGCGCCTAAGACCTTACTGCCCGCACACGTTGAAAGTTTAGGGGTGAATGTTTCGCATAATTTGACCTCAGGGCTTAAAGATATCGATGTCATTATCATGCTTCGCTTACAGAAAGAGCGCATGAGCTCAGCGTTATTACCTAGTGAAAGCGAATATTTTAAATGTTTCGGACTGACGGAAGAAAAATTGAAAATCGCCAAGCCCGATGCTATCGTCATGCACCCCGGACCCATTAATCGGGGCGTGGAAATTGATTCAAAAGTCGCTGATGGTCCGCAGTCAGTCATACTCAAACAAGTTAGCAATGGCATAGCCATCCGTATGGCCATTATGGCTATGGCCATGCAAAAACAGGGAGTCATGTGATGAGTCAAATACATATCAAACAGGGAAGAATCATTGATCCAGCCAACAACATAAACCGCATCGGTTGTGTTTATATCGCTGACGGTAAAATCATTTCAGTAACCAACGAACCCGCTGGCTTTAAGCCTGATGCCATCATTAACGCGCATAATCAAATAGTCTGTCCGGGCTTTATAGATTTAAGTACCCGCTTGCGTGAACCTGGACAAAGCCGCAAAGCGACTTTCAAAAGTGAAACAGTTGCCGCTGCAAGTAGTGGCGTTACTATAATGTGTTTACAACCGGACACTAGCCCGGTTATTGACACACCTGCTGTTGCAGAACTTATCAAGGAGTTGGCGGAAAAAGCCAACTACCCGCAAATCTATCCGATTGCGGCGCTTACCAGGAAACTGGAAGGCACAGAATTAAGCTCCATGCTATCGCTCAAGCAGGCCGGCTGTATCGCGGTCGGTAATGCCAATCAGTCAGTGAAAAATCTGCTGATATTAAGGCGGGCAATGGAATATGCAGCAAGTCACGATTTGTTGGTCATGTTTCGGCCTAACGATTATTGGCTGGGCAATAACGGTTGCTCTCATGAAGGCGCTGTTGCAACCCGCTATGGCTTGCCCGGTATTCCGGAAGAGGCGGAAACAATAGCATTGGCCCAATGTCTGGAATTAGTTGAGCTAACCGGCTGTCGCGTGCATTTCGGACAGCTCAGCTGTAAACGTTCAGTGATTAAAATACATCAGGCAAAAAAGTATGGCTTAAAGGTCAGCGCCGATATTGCTATCCATCAACTGCATTTGACAGAAAATGACATAATTCCATTTGATAGTAACTATCATGTGTTGCCGCCTTTACGTACCGAATCAGACATGCAGTATCTGAGACAAGGCTTGGCCAGCGGTACGATTAACAGTATTTGCTCCGACCATCAACCGCATGATATAGATGCCAAACTGGGCGCATTTCCAGAAACAGAGCCCGGCGTTTCATCATTGGAAACGCTGTTGCCATTAATGCTCAAATTGGTAGCGCAACGCGCCATAACTCTGGAACAGGGCATAGCCTCACTAAGCGAAAATCCGGCGCGAGTTCTACATATAAAAAGTGGCGCATTAACTGTTGGATTCGCTGCGGATGTGTGTATTTTTGACCCGGAATTGGAGTGGCAAGTCAATTCGGAAAACTGGAAAAGTCAGGGGGTTAATACGCCGTTTTGGGGGCAGACAATGAAAGGACGAGTTACGCATACCTTACAGGCAGGCAAAATTATTCATTGTCTGGAAAAGTGTGGATGATGATAATCAGGCGGCGCTCGCCCAGCTCAAGGACACCCCCGCTATTACGCTCAAGCAGCAAATTTAGGAATATCGATTAATTTGTTTGCTTACCGCCAGATCAAAAAACTCTGGCTATCGGCATATCGCTTCATCTTGTGCAATCAAGCAAGTGTTTTACCAATCTTTTCGCCCAACTTTACCACCTTGTCAGCTGTAAATTCGTTATCCCACTCCGCTTTGTCTTTGCCAAATAAGACAATAATCGTCGACCCCATGTTAAAACGCCCCATTTCTTCGCCGATTTTTAGCGTGGGCGCATTATCCTGATACTGCCAGCTTTGCACTGAGGTAATGCTCGGCGGCGTAACGACACCGTGCCAGACGGTTTCGATGCTGGACACAAATATGGCTCCAACCAGTACCAACGCCATCGGACCAGCATCGGTATCAAATATGGCGGTGACGCGTTCATTTCTGGCAAATAACCCGGGAACGGAATTAGTGGTTGCGGTATTTACGCTAAATAATCGACCGGGGATATGCACCATTTCTCTCAACGTGCCAGTCAACGGCATATGCAGGCGGTGATAATCTTTGGGCGACAGGTAAATGGTGGTAAACACACCGTTATTAAAAGGTTCGGCACGTTCCGCGCTGCCGCCTAACAAGTCGGTTGCGGTAAAGCTTTTACCTTTGGCCTGAAATATTTCACCTTCGGTAATGGTACCCGCTTGACTGACTGCACCGTCAGCAGGACAGGCGATGGCGTTACGTTCGGTGGTTAAAGATCTGACGCCGGGTTTAAGTTCACGGGTAAAAAAATCGTTAAAACTTTTGAAGACATTGATGTCCTGCTCGAGCGCCTCGTCCATATTGACTTGGTAATGTCTGATGACCTGTTTGATAAACAGATTCTTCCAGACCTTGTTTTCGCAGTGTGTCAGTTTGCTCATCATTCGGGACAAGGCATGATGAGGCAAAATGTATTGGGGTAAGGTGGTCAGAGCTTCTTTGATATTCATGAATAATTTGTTATCTGTAGATCGAGTAACGATAGCGAAAACCAACGAATGTAGCAAAATGCCGGGTAAGCTATAGCTAATCCGACTTACACAGCTTCGTGGTAGAAAAATGAAGGGTAATAGTTGATTAAGGAAGATTAACCAATTCGGGCGCTTGCCAGTCGCTGTTTCGATGTTCTACAACAACAGTTGTATAGATGCCGCCACGTACATTAAATTCAGCGCGAATGCGCATAAAATTAGGCGCTATGACCTTAACAATATCGTTAAGAATTTCATTGGTAACCGCCTCATGGAATGCGCCCTGATCACGAAATGCCCACATATACAGTTTAAGGGCTTTTAATTCCACACAAAGCGCGGCGGGCACATATTCGATTTGGATGGTTGCGAAATCCGGCTGTCCAGTCTTTGGGCAAAGGCAGGTGAATTCTGGAATATCAATGCGTATTGTATAATCGCGGCCTGGTTGTGGATTATCGAAAGTTTCCAGGTCTTTAGTAGGTTTTGTAGTCATCGTACTCGTTGGCTGTGTTATAAAGTTGGGAGATTTTATCAGTTTTGAGGCGGCAATTGACAATCTTTGCTTAAATTAAAGCAGTATCAATCGGGCTAAGTCAGTGATTTTCCCAAGTCATGTCGCTATTCCCGTTCCCTGATGGCTATCTATCCGGATTGGCAAACACGCTGACATTTTTGATGCCTATGACGGCTCCCCGGAAGGCTCATCAAGAAATTTTCGATAATTAATGGAAATCTTAAGGCCGGCAAAACGGCCACTCATTCTAATCAGCTCTTGCGTCTTTTTATCAAAGCTAAGCTTCACCTCGCTTAACGCACGATCTTCATAACCTTTGTCTATATGATTCGTTTCCAGTAGAAAATGATAGCTATACACTTCTACTTCGCCTTCATCTTTAATTTCCAACGGCTCGCCTAATTGAGCCAGAACGGCTGGTTTCCTGGGCAAATCTTCTGAAATCTTGTCTATTAGATTACTATTGGCTTTAAGCTGTTTTTTTTCCTTATCAATTTCAGCACCCCCTATTGAGCGTAAAGAAACCTCCAAAAATTTTGGCGGGGCGATTTGCAAAAATAACGATGAAAATGACCAGGCAGTTATTCGTCCTTCTTTATTAAAGCTTAAATCAGAATAAAACTTTACCTCTGGAACAATCAGTTTATTGTTAGCATCAACTTTACGAAACCAGTAACGCCAGCGCCTGCCTTCTACGATAGGAATGTCCTCACTGGAATACATCCTGGATAAAGAAACAAAATCCTTGCTATACAGAATGGGTTCTTTAAATTGCAAGGTAAACTCATCGGTGGTGACAGTATTAAAGTAACGATCAAAGTCACCCATCTGCAGATAAGTCTGGTAAGCCCGTATCCAGTAAATACAACCTGATAGCAGACCTGCCAGTAGCAGCAGACAAATAACTCGCAAAACTCGCTTAATTATTTCTGTTTTCATACCGTGTCCTGGCTGTCTTGATTAAGGGCATGATACCGCGCCAGATCTTTCTGGGTATCCACGTCCCATTGTTCTTTCAGTTCGTGATGATGAAGATTATTTTGTTCGATACAGGCGCGGGTTTTTTCAAGTACCCGCTCTGTTCCCCAGGGCATGTTATCAAAAAGTTCCGGATGCTGCTGATTAAGGCCAATCAACACATAGCCCCCGTCTTCTGCAGGCGCTAATACACAATAATCTTCCTGATTTAAGGCGATTAACGCGACCTCCAGATCCTGTTTGGTTAACGACGGACAATCGCAGCCGATTATCAATGCGCGGGAGTAACTATTAAGCGCCTGGCAAAAAGCGTTATTCATACGCTCACCTAAATCATTACCTTTTTGTTGCTGAAGAATTACAGGATAGGTTTGCGCTGCCGCTGTAAAAAAAGCATGATCAGGAGATGGCGTACACCAGAGCTGCACAGGGCATAAATTACTTACGGTCGCCAGTTGCAACGTCCTTTGAGTGAGTTCTATATGCACCTGCATAGCCTGTTCGGAAGTTAATTCAGTTGTTAAACGGGTTTTAACCTGGCCTGCAATCGGAGCTTTACAGAAAATCATTAAAACTGCATCAGGGTATTTGTAAGTCATATTCACTGACGCCGCAGAGCCTTAAAAGGCAATCGCAATAATTGCAGAAAACCTAGCTCATCTTGTTGGCGGAAAGACTTTAAACCAATAGCCATGGTTACTTGAGATTGCCTTGGTTCAGCAACATAGGTCTTAAAAAGCCTGTCCCAACAGGGAATAGAAAATCCGTAATTACTGTCAGTTTCAGCCTGAAAGGTTGAGTGATGAATTCGGTGCATATCGGGCGTAATAATCAGCCAGCGTAACTTATTATCAATCGCTGGTGGAATATTGATATTGCTGTGATTAAACGTCGCAGCACCGTTGAGAATGATTTCAAAAGCAATAACTGCCCAAGGGTTGGCGCCTATCAAATAAATGCACAGCACTTTATACATCATGGAAATCATGATCTCCAAAGGATGAAAGCGCACCGCAGTGGTGGCATCAAATTCCAGATCAGTATGATGTACCTGATGTAAATGCCAAAGCGGTGACCATTTGTGCGAAACAATATGTTGGCAGTAAATGGCAAAATCAAGAAATAACAAGGTTACAATAATTGACAGCCATTCAGGAGCAGCTAACCAGTTTAAAAGCCCCCAGGAATTCTCTGCGGCGTTAACGGCGCTTAAATAAGCAATACCGCCTACTGTTAAACGCATAACAACCATGTTGAAGATGGCGAGTCCCAAATTAACCGGCCAGCGTTGTTTGCGGCTAATCTGCTGTGTTCTCCTGGGGCTCAAATGTTCCCAGCAAATCATGATGAAAAAAATGCCTAGCGAGGCTGTTAGACGAATTATGGTTTCCATGTTGCCCTCTTGAGAGATTTAAGATGAATCCTGGAGGAATTTCAGTCGCCCATGGACGAATAAATTCGTCCCCACAATCCATTAAATTTGAATTTAGTAAATGCGTTGTTAGTGTAAAGAAAAGCCAATGTTTGAGGATCCGTTCCAAAGAAGTAACGCAAGCGTAAAATCCACATCAGCAGTATGGTCCTGTAAATACCGTTGTGCTCCCAGCGTCGACCAGAGCTAATGACTTTATCTTTCAAACAAATAGGCGGGCTAATCTTCCTTAGCGCTTTGCAAAGGGCAATGTCTTCCATCAAGTTGATTTCAGGATATTGGCCTGCCTTCTCAAATGCCGGGCGCGTAATAAAAATAGCCTGATCGCCGGTTGCAATTCCCGTCAGTTTTGAACGCCAGTTCATCATTTGTGCAATAACCTTAAGCATAAAATGCCTGCCGCTCAGTTGAATGTCAAAACGCCCCCATTTACCGCTGTTACTGAGTTGTTGTTGAATCAATTGTAAGGCATTCTCGGGTAAACAGGTGTCAGCATGCAGGAATATCAGGACATTTCCCATTGCATGTCTAGCACCGTTATTCATTTGTTTTGCTCGACCCTTTGACGAAGTTATTACTTTATCAGCTAACGATGAGGCAAGAATTCGCGTGTTATCGATGCTGTCGCCATCAACGATAATAATCTCACATTCGTTCCGTAAAGATTGCAATGCTGATAAACAGGATTGAATGGTTTGCTCTTCATTAAGGGTTGGGATGATAATAGAAAAATTCATTATGTCGAGACCAAGATTGCGGAAAGACAGCGGGTTCAGAATTTAAGCAATATCGACTAATGCAGGATGGAGCAACTCTATATCGTCAATGCCACGACCTTGTTGCGGTGGTGAATAGGCGCTGTAACTTGAAATAACAGAGGGCTCCAGATAGCCTGTGATTTGTTCAAGTTCTGATAAACGTAGCCCTTGGCGAACAAGATAAGCAATATAACTATGGCGAATCGCTTCAGCAGTTATTTCCCCGGGATTGGGTAGACCCGAGTCAACGGCTGAACATAGCAGGACTGCGGCAAGATCGTCGGATGCTGCTGGTTTATCCGCATCCCAGATAGGGTGATCACCTGATTGTGCAAATAATGCTTTGAGATAGCTGCTGATACCAAGGATTCTGGGCACAGAGGCTGCGACGGTAATGGTTGCCATTTCCAGATCAATTTGTTCAGTCTTTAAAGAGGCGGCTTCATTAAAAGTCAGGCCGCTGAGCAACAAACTGATCAGTTGCTTGCCTTTGAGATTTGAAGCGTTAAGTAAAATCCTGAGCTGATGAGCGGAAAGCTCCCTGTGCAAAGGACTCGCCAGTGCATTAGTTTGTCTTTGTTCTATTTGCCGGGCGGCAGGTTGCTGGTAATTAAGCATGTCTGCCGCGACAGGGTTATACATATGAATACCGGAAAGTGTGATAGCGGCATGTTGTTCCTGTTTTCGGGTTAAATAGTCGAAAATCCATACTATAAAAAGACCTGAGAATAAAGAGCCGACCACTGCAATAAGCGCATCACGACTATAATCAGGCCTCACTGGAACCATAGACAGGTGTGCCCGACTTATAACCGTGACCTGAGGGTATTTTTCTTTGTGACTGGTTTGGACTTGTACTAATCGTTCTTGCGTTTCACGGTAGAGTTTTTCCAAGCCTTCCAAATCAGTTTTTAAGGCTTCGTGTTCGGTAAATTTTGAGGTAAATGCTGCCGCTTGTTTTTTATGTTCATCAAGTTGGGCGCGAATCTCTTTTACAGTTTGCTGAGCGGCAACATAATTATTTTCTGCTTCAGTCAGGACGATCTTTTTACCGTATTCACGCTTATCCTTAATTTCGGCTTCAAGTTTTTTGATTTGTTCCGGGATAACTTTTAATGTTGGTTGTTTGTTCAGGTAATCCCGGGTAAATCTTTTATCAAACTCGGCCAATTTTTCCTGTAACTCCTGCAAACGTTTTTCAAGATCTTGCAAAGTGCCCTGCTCTTGATCAGGGACTACAGCCTGGTTACGGGCAATAGCTAATTTAACAGCATCAAGATTTGCTTTCGCCTTAACTTCATCCTCACTGGCTTTATTAAGGGATTCATTTAAGCCGTTAAGCCGGGCCACGGGCTCATTTTCATCTCGTCCAATTGAAGAAATATCATTAATTTTTCTAAAATCCTCCAGTTCAGCCCGTGTGGAGTTTATCTTATCAGCCAGTCCTTTCAGTTCATCTTCAATAATACGCGTCGTATTTCCCGTTAGTTTTTTGATGTCTTCAGCCCTGGCATACAGGTAAACATCAATCCAAGTGTTGATAAGTAGCGGCAAAAAATCAGGATCAGTACCTTCTGCTTGAATTTCAACGAGATTGGTATCGGCAACAGGTTCGACATTCAGAAAGTTTTGAATATCCGCCGGTGTCAGCTGAAGCACAGCTTCAGAAGTGGTTGATGCTTTAAGTCGCGACAAAGTCTCGGCTACAAGTTCGTGTCCAAGTAAAATTTGCTTTTGAATGGCAACATGTTGAATGTCTGCGGCGGTACTTTCACGGTCTATGGCAGTCATAGCCGAGGTTAGCAATGTTGCGCTACTGCGGTAAACGGCGGGTCGGCTGTAATTGTAAGTCAAGCTGATAACGGCACTAACTATAAAAACAATGACAAAAATGATAAACCTAGATGATCGAAACCAAGGCCTCTGAGTCAAGTCAGGCTTCAAATTGAAACTATTGTTGGGGTAAATTTCGATTTGAGGTGAGTAATTTTTCATGACTTGATTCAATCTTTAGATGCGAGTTATAGAATATGTCATGAAAAACAGAAAATATCCAGTTACTGTAATTTGTTGCTATCGTGGAGCTTGGCTCAATGTTCTTATACGCGCCATTTATTAGAGGCTCAAACAAAGCGGTAAGATCTTTCACTGGTTCCCAAGCCAGTTAACACAATGAGGATAGAATGATGATTGCTGTTAATCTGCTTTAAAATATGCTCATTAGGCACAATCAAGCACTCACTAGTTGTTAATAATTCGGTCAAATTATCTTCAGATAACTATGCCTTAAATGACCCGCAGCACATCGTCAAAAATATTTTTTGAGTTACAGTCTGTGCGTTACTCTTAAATAAAAATTTATATCATTAATTATCATAATCTTACATTAAAAAAAATCAGTTTTTTGGCGATAAGAAAGGCTCCTATCCATAAAATAATTAATGCTATTCCAGTGTTTTTTTATTTATAGTTTTGACACAACACGCTATCTCATGATAAAAATTACACCGTTGTTCAAAGACAACTTGGCAACCAACTCGAAAAAAATTTATTTTAGAGTTGCTCCCTTGAGGAGAGGGGATAATAAATATTAATAACTATAGAGGATTTTAAAATGGCTGAAGTAGAAGAAAAAGACAACACTTGGGTAATCGTTGGCGTTTGTATCGCTGCAATTGTTCTTTTGGTTGTCCTGTTGAAAAAAGACGAAACAAAACACTTGGAAAGCGGCACTGTTCAAGCACTTCAACAAGAAACATTCTCTAAAATTGAGAAAAGACATACCTCAAATAACAGCACTGCTGAACAAATTTCAGGTAAGTAAAGTACTACCCCTCCCCGTATTTACATCCTGGCGGGGGGGGTGTTTTTTTTCATCCCCACTATTTGCATATTTTCCACACCTGATCAATAATCAGATTCAATCTGTTAAATCCACGTTATTGACGCAGATGTGTAGCTGACCCTGCCTAGTGATTACGGCACTAAATCAAGAGCTGATAGCGACCAGTCAGTTTAATTCCCATAACTGCCCTTTTCTCGCTATGTAAGAATTGCACTGGTAATGGATCTAAGTTGTAAGTACGCATAAAACGTTAAAACCATATCAGACATATGTTGTTACGTAACTTCTATAAAAAATAAAAACATCTCAAGCTTGGCGTGTAACTTCCCTTGATGCACATGCATAGAGCCAAATGAGGCACAACGCAGCAATGAAAGCACCGCCTCGCCTAGATTTTTTATAAAAAGTTATTTTGCCGGCAGGAAACCGGTTTTGCCCGCTATTGACTCAAACCAATAGATACTTAGGCCCTAGCGACCGTCACTGTTCAACCGAGATTCCGCAGTTTTTAGCTCAAAAAGTAACTGCTTGCCATGAACTATCAGAAGGTACCCTTCGTAGAGCCGACATTCCGCACCCCCACTAGATAAAAAATACATTAAACTGCGTGTATCAATTACGCATTTTGGAAACAGGCATTGAACGAGGACCCACCTTACGCAGTTACAACTTGGATCATTTAGGCCTCATAGCGGGTATGGTTGACGAATTGGGGTCTGCCTGAACTAATCGATACGGTGATCAAACAGGATCATGAGCAACGCCAAGTTTCCGTGGAGCTATGCGTCAAGGCCATGATTTTAAACAGTCTTGGCTACAGCCGTGATCATCGGCCGGACTTGAATCAGGTGGTACTCCAGCTGATTAGCGAGCATCAGTCGGGCATACCGCTGCGGATGGATGCATTAAGCGGCAACAGCAGCGATATAGCCAGTTTTCGGCAGACGCTGAACGCGCATCTGGATCCGTTGCACGACGGCGTCGGTCTCTCGCTAATCGTTGCTGACTGCGCGTTGTATAGAGTCCGAAGCTGATTAAGCGACACCCGCCGCATACTGGGCGTCCGGCAGATGGAAAAAAGAAATAATACGCCGGGTGTTTTGTTTCAACGAATCCAATGCGGAAGTGAGGCGGGGCTTCAAATCCTCCTTGTTTTTCACCGGCTGCTTTCCGATGCGGTTGTTCTTGACCTCATTCCAAACCTGTTCGTCCGGGTTGTATTCGGGTGCTCGCTTCGGCAAGAAGAACACCCGCAATTGGCTCCGGTGCGCCCGCACATAATCACGCACCGGCTTGGAATGGTGGAAGGTGGCGTGGTCGGCCAGCACGATCAGGGGGCGTTTCTTGCCCGCAATCAATCCGCCCAGAAACCCGATATACCGCTCCCCGTTGACCGTGCCGTCCTGGATTGAATAGTCCATTGCCCCTTCGGCGGTGATGGCGGACAGCACGTTGTACCCGCCCCTCAGCATGCCGGCCTTGATGACAGGGGTTTCCCCGCTCACCCCCCTGTCCGCCCGTGGCGAGTCATGACCCCCAGGCCTGCCTCGTCCTCAAACGCGATGTCGGCCCCCCTCTTTTCGTCAAGCCTTTGTATCCTTGGGAACTTGTCGTCAAGGAATCGCGCAATTTCCCCTTCGTCTCTTGCCACGTCCTGATATTCGGGTTTCTGGCAGGTCAGCCCCATCGCCTTCAGGTGCTGCCTCACCGCCGTGTCGCTCACCGTCACCCCGAACTTGTCCCGCAATAGGGTGGCCAAAATCGGGCATGTCCATAAGTGCGTGTCGTAGCCGAAGTCGGCCGGGGTGCTGTCCAGCACCACCTGTTTCATCCAGTCGTCGGTCGCTTTGGTGATGATGGGGTCGGAGCCGCCCGGCATGTGGCTTTCCAGCGCCTCAAACCCGCCCTCGTCGTATTGTTTCAGCCAGCGGTAAATGCACGAACGGTCAAAATGATAGGCTTCGGCCACCTTTTCCGGGCTCTGGCCCAGCACGCGGACGGCGTACACCGCCATTCTCCGTATATAGTTCATGACATCATCGGGTACTTTTCTTCCGTCTTCCAACCATTCTGGGGTCATAATGCACTCCGCTACCGCTGGTTACTTTGTATGGGAAGCGGACAATTGCCCGGCATAAATAGTTTATTATGTCGCTTGATTAGCTTCTGTATCTATATATCACGAAAACACTGCAAGACCTTGATGATTTCCCTTGGCTCACGCGCGTTCCCGAAACCATTGGCGGAACCCGTGAATTAATCTTGGCGGCCTCTGGCGAGTGGCTGGAGACTCGGCCGGAACTAGCCTATACGGTGTTGTGCTCGAGTTATGGCGGCGTCAAACAGCGTTGGTTGGTGGTTCACACCCGAGCCGCACACGGGCGTGCTGAACATACGGTCAACAAACAACACCTGAAGCAAAGCCAAGCCGAGTACAAGGCCTTCAACGCGTTAGCCAATCACTCTTTTGCCTGCGCTGCGGATGCCGAGGCCGCGTTGGCACACTTGCAAAAGACGCTGAAAGTGGCCGCCTTGCACGATTCCTGGTCGAGTCGCCCGAGGGAACTTCCCCCTCAGGCGCTCACGGAACCGTACGTGAACCTCTCGATTCATACGGCTCTTCCTATCCAGTCAATTTCGTACCATAAAACAATCGCCAGTGAGCAAACAAATCCGGTTGACTTCGGGCTACACCCAGCAACCAATTCTCTGCACGCTGTCGGTGTCCACGAAAGTGCTTATACTTCCGAGCCGCCCACAAGACAAGTTTGCGGTTTAAATGACGCCATATCGGATTCAGTGCTGATCGATAAAACACTCCGTAATACGCTATCCAACCACGTATCACAGCATTGAACATCCTTGCCAGATCATCCAGACTTTTAGCGCTTTTCTTCTGGAGTTCCCATCCCCGAATTTCCTGGCGTATCGCTTTGGCTGCTTTATTACTGATGGCCGGTACAAAGCCGGTAAACAAACTGCCATCTTTGCCTTTAGCTCCACGAGGTCTGAATGTGAACCCTAGAAAGTCGAACGCAACATCCGGGTAATCCCCTTTACACCGATAGTTTTTACAGTAAACCACTCGGGTTTTCAGAGGATGCAGTTCCAGCCCGCATGCTGCGAACCGTTCCTGTAACACTTGTTTCAGCCTTTCCGCCTGTTCTTTACTCCGGCAATGCAAAACGCCATCATCGGCATAGCGCTCAAACGGAATTTCAGGGTAGTGCTTCTGCATCCACACATCGAATGTGTAATGGAGAAACAAATTAGCTAGCAAGGGGCTAGCAACACCCCCTTGAGGGGTTCCCCGATCCCTCGACTGTAGTGTCCCATCCGCCATCTGCACGGGTGCTTTCAACCAGCGCTCAAGGTACAATAACACCCACTTTTCCTGGGTGTGTTTCCGAACCGCACGCATTAGAAGATCATGATCGATATTATCAAAGTACCCTTTGATGTCGAACTCAAGCACCCAGTTGTACGTCCAGCAACGTTTCCGTGCCATCGACAATGCCTGATGTGCTGATCTTTCTGGCCGGTATCCATAGGAATCAGGGTGAAAATATTTCTCCAATTCTGGTTCCAGCACCTGCTTTACCAGCGTTTGGGCGATTCGATCTGCCACCGTTGGAATGCCCAAAGAACGGGTTCCTCCATTAGCTTTCGGAATGTCGACACGCTTGACAGGTGGCGGCAGATAGCTTCCTGACGCCATTCGATTCCATAGCTTGTAGAGATTATTGCTAAGATCCTGGTCGAATTTCTCCAATGTCTGCGCATCAATCCCCGCTCCGCCATGGTTTGCTTTTACTCGCTTGTAAGCTTTCCCACACCTGATGTTTGGGTGATCGGAAACGATTTTGCCGGGTTCAATCAGATCCTCCTGTTGCCAGTTGTAATATCGTTCCAAGCCAGATAGGGCAACCCCTTCGCTCCAGTCATAACAGCACCTTCAACACTACTACAGGTTGCTCCGTCCCTGTACTTCGCATTGGTACTTTCACACTTGGGGGAGTTCCCCTTGTGTTTTTCCCTTAACATCGAAGTGACAGGTTCCCACGTTCCACACAAGAGCCCGGATCGCACTCTCGCCACCTCCATGCCGGATGCCGACCGGGCCGTCAACAGGCACCTCCCGGACTTATCCTGCGGTAACGAAACCCCCGCAGTTTTGACACCGTCTCCACGTTTCGACACGTCATCAGTGGTTCAATTGCGTTCGACTTTACGACCCATACCTGACCAAATCGAGTTTGGCCTTTTCCTATCTCGCTCACCACCACGCCTCTTAAACGCAGCAGCAGTAGGTGGTTTGAAGCCTCCGCCTGTACGGCGACTCCGAGGGACCTACCCTCATCTCTTGTGCAGCATAGCTGCACTGAAGGACTTTCACCTTCTGTGCGCGCCTTCGTGGCACACT
>CAWKGQ010000003.1:0-144883 GCA_963849195.1 uncultured Gammaproteobacteria bacterium | reverse complement strand
TCGTCGCAGTGGATGGTTTCAAAGGCAAGGGCCGCCCCTCTAAAGGCCGCAAACCCGATACGGTCAGCTATTGTATTGATAGCCAAGCGTAGCCTCGGTTCTCGAAACACGGCAACGCAAGATTCAAAAGAAAAGCTGTTTTATTCTCGCCAGCAACCCACTGGAGGTAGGTAGCTCAACTCAGCCACGAAGAGCTGCTTGATTACTATACGCCGGGCCAACAAAAAGTTGAACGGGGCTTTCGCTTTTTGAAGGATCCCTGGTTCATGGCGAACACCCTGTTTCTCAAGTCGCCAAAGCGCATAATGGCACTCATGATGATCACGACCCTCTGTCTTTTAATCTACGGGGCTTTGGAGTACCGTATCCGACAAACGCTGCAACAGCACCAACAAACGTTTCCCACCCAACTTGGAACGACTACCGCAAAGCCTAGGAGGCTGTCCGAGAATAAGGCTATTGAACGAGCAGTGCCTCTTGGATTTTAGAGAAATTTAAAATTTTCCAGACAACAAGTAATTAACGTGACGCAAATAGTCTCAGTGCGGTCGCTATGGCTCGCTCATAACGGACTTATCCAGTGTACTTTTACTTATACTGCAGGGTTTGTAGTGTAATTTCCAAACGCTGGACGGATTAATCCCGTAACAATGGCTTTGGCAATTTTTTTGAAATTGTGTGCTGCACAGACTATTGAAAATTCACCCGCGACTTTATCTTTACTGCGAACACTGAAGCCACGAAAACCACTATTTTTGATTTGGCCAAATACGGGTTCTACGATGACTTTGCGTTGCTTATAAACAGCTTGGGCTGAAACGGTCTCCCTTTTACGATTCATGTCTTGCCGTAGCGACTCTTTGTTATCGGTGCTGATCGTGCGCGCGTAACCTTTGCCGGATTGGCAGCAACGACTCTTGAGTGAACCCGTCTCACAGACTTCATCGCGCCCCTGGTATACCCGGCTGCCGTCTTTGGATTCACTGATCATTGATCGAAGGCGAGTAGATTACCGCCCGACCAATAGCCATTATCGGCGCTGACTTGGTCGGGTAATCGCTCGGTGGTGTCTTGCAGCGCGTGCAGCGCGGGTTCAACTTCTTGTTTGTCGTTGGCATTTTGGCTGATATGCTGACCGACAATGATTTGCCAAACGGCGTCAACGCTAATCTGGGCGTTGTAGGCATAAGCGAGGCTGCCTTGCTTGCCCATGAGGCGGGCCTCGGTATCGGCAAAGCTGATTTGCTTGGAGTCGTCGCTGACTGTGCCCGGGTTAAGCGGTTCTTCGCGTTGCTCAAGCGCTTTTTGGGCGGCTTGAATTTTAGCCAGCCGGCCTTCTTTGAACTTCAAATCGTCTGGGATTTCATGACCGGTTTTTTCTTGGTAGGCGTTGTCTTCTTTTTGGTCGCAGCGTTTAGCTTTCTCAATCAGATCATCAATTTCAGCGCATAAGGCTTGCTCCCTTTCTTTTAAACGTCCATCGCTTTGTGTTTAGACGTGTTAGCCTTGAACTTGGAACTATCCAGACTGATATGACCTAAGGAAGCTAACTTCAACTCCATCGCCAGTGTGACGGTTTGCTTAAAACAATCTTGAAAAAAATCGCCATGGTTTTTTCGAAAGTCGCTGAGGACTCGAAAATGGGGGCAGTTCATTTGCGCGATGAACATGAAGGATAAATCTTCATGACAGCGTCTTTCGATTTGTCGGGAGCTGAAAACACCACGGCTGTAGGCATAGATCAGAATCGAAACAATTAGCTTGGGGTGATAGGCATTCTGCCCTTTAACTTGGTAGCGGCTTTCAATGGTAGAGGTATCAAGCATCTGAAACAATTCCGTATAAAGACAGCAATCATGGTCTTTGGGAAGCAGATCAAAAATATTGCTGGGAAATAGCAGGTGTTGATTAAATTCAACAGGGCTTGATTTGAGAAGAATTGTCATGGCGCTACCCAGTGGCTACTTTAAACGCAATTATATATCAACTTATTGTTTTCATTAATTTTTAATGGATTTTTGTAAGTATTTAAAGGCGGCAGGAGATAAATTTAGTCTCCCAAGCTAGTCTCGGACAGCCTCCTAGGAGTTTGTCGGACTTTAAGGTTCTGATAGCCAAAAAAATCTGACATAGAAGATTTTTTGCTGGATTCCTGCAGTCAAAAACCTAATGCCGATCTTGTTCTGGACGCGTGATTGACCTTATGCTTACCATTCAATATCCATGCCCAAAGGACATGGAATTGCATTAACCCCCTTGAAGGGGGCCAAGCTGTCCTTCATAGAAGGCAAGCTTGAGAGCTGGGCGCCAATACGTTTGTTAATTTAAAAAACTACTTGTCTTCTTGGTACTTTACGTACTTTTGTATCATTTCTGAATCTAAACCTGCGGTATCGACACAATAACCTTCAGCCCAAAAATGATTACCCCAATAAGGACGCTGCTTCAGCTCAGGAAACTTGCTGAACACTCTTATGGCTGATTTCCCTTTCATTACACCCATCAACGAGGATATGGATACTTTGGGAGGAACTTTTATCAACAAATGGACATGATCCACCTGCACATTCAGCTCTACAATTTCGCAACCCAATCGTTCCGATTGGACAATAATCGCTTTCCTTACTTCTTCACCTATCTTACCCTTCAATACTTTATAACGATATTTTGGAACCCAAACAATATGATACTGGCAATGCCATATCACATGTGATAACTTCTGAAATCGACTCATTTGTTACTCCTTATTCTTGAATTGGTGGCTCAACTCAAGATAAGGTTGTAACATCTTAAAAATTCATAGGCACAGCCTTAGTGTCCCACGCCTACAGGACGTGGCTTCCTAAGTTTTAGTGAAGAACAGAAACAAGCGAACCGGATTAAATCCAAAGTGCGCGCCCGAGTCGAGCATGTCTTTGGCGCTCAAGCTGCGATGGGAGGGCATCTGGTACGCACCATCGGCCTAAAGCGAGCCAAGGTGAAGATTGGCCTGATGAATTTAGTCTACAACATGATGTGCCTGGTACAACTGATTAAGCGCGACGTAAAGGCCGTTAACCGAGTGTTGATGGACAATCCTATCGGGGCGTAAAAAGGAGGAAATACCTCTGCAAAGAGAGCTTTGCAACAGGGGTTGGTTTCAAAACGCCCGGATTTGGGGAAAATTTCAAAATAATTTTAGCACCTTCACGGTATGGTGGTTTAAATTGCAATTAATAGAGGTTCCCTAAAAAGATCGCCTCACTTTTGCATTAGATTCGCTAAAACAAAATACGAAACGTATCATTTCATTTTTCCATATGCCAGATACTAAATATGCTTCTGGTGTAGCTTAATCAATTCAGGACTCTATATTATGGCCCTACGTACATGTGGATAACACTGAAACTCAGTTGCATATATCTAAAATCAATGCCTTACACAAGAGTCTCAGCTTGTTTTTGGCTAAATTTAGGGGGATGGTGTTAAATATGGGTTAATTGATAAACTGAAGTTTCCCAGTTTTTAAACGAAGCCAATCACGCTGCCTATGCGGATAAGATTTAATGCAGGGTTTGCGTAATTTATAGCAAACCCCACTTAATTGGTTTTCCTATATACGTCACGAGCGCGAAAACTGGGAAACTTCAGTTGATAAACTTTTTTTTGAAAATCCAAGGAGTCTATGCAAATACTTTTTTATGGCAAATAATAACTGTTCAACTATATTTATTCAGGAAAATAGGTGATATGACGTATTCGGATAGGTGATATGCCACATTAAAGTTAATGCATGATATTGGTCTGTGGCTTGTAGTCTGATTTTATAGGAATTAATGTCGGGCAAATCAATTCAGAAAAGCAATTATAATGCCAAATATAGCGGCATTTTGCCGCGCGTCAATATGCCACATTCTCAATATTTAATTAAATCATTAGACTTTACTCAATTGTTGTTGTGTTCTAAACAACATCAGTTGACCATCCTTCCTCTCGATAGTGCGGATTGCACAGTTGGTCCGCATTTTTTTTAACCGAGGTTATTATGAAACGCAGGTATACATCAAACGATTTTTACCCGATAAATCATGCCGAACTCAGCAGGAAAACCGCTATCCATGAAGCTGGACATGCGGCAGCGATTTATCTGGGCAACAAACAAAAACAACTACCACCGGTTTTTTTTCAGATATATATCAAAGAACTGAATAGTGATCTTCAATCGCCTGAATGTTTATGCAAATCTTATGACGGTTGCAATAATTGTATTACTAAAATAGAAGGTGGTCGTTTGATCCATACTTTGCCATCCTCGGTTGAGGAGGCGATCAGTGATTTCTCTTTAGCACAGAAACGGGCTTATCAACGTGCTTTTGAAGCGGATATAATTAATTTATTGGTGGGTCCTTTAGCGGAGGCAAATTATGTAGCCATGCGTGACGATGAGCCGATTAATCCACGCCTGGTAAATCTGAATGCCCTACATCATTATGGCGGCTCTTCTGATTTAGAGACTATCAACGAATATCTTGACTGTCTTATTGCCCACAGAGGGCAGCGGGAAAAGAAACTATCCGAGTTATTTTTGTCTGCATTCAATTTTATAAATGACAGGTCAAATTGGCAGGCCATTATGGCTTTAGCAGATTATATATTAGCGGATTGTAAAAATATCATCGAATGTGAAGAAATCATTGCCGTACTTGATGCCCATTGCTTTGTAGCCAGAAAAAGCTCTTGGTGCTAATGATCAGGGGTATACTTATTCCCGTGCACCAAACAATGCCGTGCCAATTCGGACAATAGTAGAACCCTCCGCAATCGCAGCGTTTAAATCTCCACTCATGCCAAATGAGTAGGTATCCATCTCAAGATTGTCAAATTTTGTAACAGCCTGATAAAGTGTTTCGTAAGGCAGGCGTTGCAATTCAAAATTCTCTTCAGGCATAGGAATCGCCATTACGCCGCGCAGCTTTATATTGGGCAGCACAGCCACTAATTCACACAGTTGCGGCAATTCATTCAAGGTAATGCCGGATTTACTGTGCTCATCGCTGATATTGACTTGCAAGCAAATATTTAATGGCGGTAATACACTGGGGCGTTGCTCGCTAAGGCGTTTGGCAATCTTCAAGCTATCCACACTGTGTATCCAGTCAAAATGCGTGGCGAGAGCCTTGGTTTTATTGGACTGAACAGGTCCGATGAAATGCCAGGTGATGTCAAACGCCCCCAACTCCTGTTGTTTTTTCAACGCTTCCTGACAATAACTTTCGCCAAAATGGCGTTGCCCCACTTGATAGGCAGCGGCAATGTCTTTAGCGGTTTTGGATTTACTTACTGCTAACAATAAAACTGATTCAGATTTGCGTTGATAGGCAACTTCAGCCCTCCTGATTTGTGCAAGTATGTCTTTAAGTCTGCTATGTATCATGGTCGTCAGCAAATAATTAAGGTGTTATTAAACAGTACAGCTTCAAAAAAGCAAAGAGTTGAACTATGGTATAAGCGATTAGTTGTTTATTTTTCTACTACTTTACCAGAGAATCTTATGGATATTGCCGAGTTACTGGCCTTTTCAGTTAAAAATAACGCGTCGGATTTACATTTATCGGCAGGCCTGCCACCCATGATTCGAGTGGATGGTGATATGCGGCGAATTAATATTCCCGCACTGGATCATAAGGCCGTGCATGCTTTGATTTATGACATAATGAACGACAAGCAACGTCGTGATTATGAGGAGTTTTTGGAAACCGACTTTTCGTTTGAACTGCCGGGAGTTGCCCGATTTCGTGTCAATGCCTTTAATCAGGAGCGTGGTGCGGCTGGCGTTTTTAGAACGATTCCCTCAAAGGTATTGTCTCTGGAAGACTTGAGTGCTCCCAAATTTTTTGAGGAAGTAACTAGAAAGCCACGTGGCTTGATTTTAGTGACCGGCCCGACCGGTTCAGGTAAATCAACTACGCTGGCGGCGATGATTAATTATATCAATTGTAATGATTATGCACATATACTCACTGTTGAAGACCCTATCGAATTTGTTCATGAAAGCCAAAAGTGTTTAATCAATCAGCGCGAGGTCCATCGTGATACACATGGTTTTAATGAAGCGTTACGCTCGGCCCTGCGTGAAGACCCCGATATTATTCTGGTAGGTGAGATGCGTGACCTGGAAACTATCCGATTGGCATTGACTGCGGCGGAAACGGGACACCTTGTTTTTGGTACACTGCATACTACCTCCGCAGCTAAAACCATCGACCGTATTATTGACGTATTCCCAGCAGCTGAAAAAGATATGATTCGATCCATGCTGTCTGAATCATTACAGGCCGTTATTTCGCAAACACTCATGAAGAAAATTGGCGGTGGCCGTATCGCCGCGCATGAAATTATGGTGGGTACATCTGCTATCAGAAACCTGATTCGGGAAGCCAAAGTTGCACAAATGTATTCCGCGATTCAAACCGGGCGCAAGGACGGAATGCAGACACTGGATCAGAACCTTAAAGAACTGGTTGATAGAGGCCTGGTTACCGCAAAAACAGCCATGGTTAAAGCAGTTAATAAGGATATGTTCCGTTGAGGTTATTATGAATTTTAACGCGCTATTTGCCCTGATGGCTGAGAAAAAAGCCTCTGATTTATTTATAACGGCAGGAAGGGCGCCAACTATAAAGGTTGATAACACGCTCATTGAGATTTCCAAGTCACCGTTGACAGCAGATGAGGCTTTAGAGGCTGTGCAGAGTATTATGAATCAGCGACAGAAAGATGAGTTTGAAAACACCAAGGAGTGCCAGTTTGTTATCGGTATCCAGGATGCAGGGCGATTCAGAATCAGCGCCTTTACCCAGCGAGATTCTGCCGGCATGGTAATGCGAAGGATTGAAAATGAAATACCAGATGCTGAGTCTTTGCATTTGCCGTCTATTTTAAAAGAGTTGATTATGGAAAAACGAGGCCTTATTCTCTTTGTGGGAGCCACAGGCACAGGTAAATCAACCTCATTAGCAGCTTTAATTAAGCATCGTAATCAAAACAGTAGTGGCCATATTATTACCATTGAGGATCCGATAGAGTTTCAGCACCCGCATCTGGGCTGTATTATCACTCAACGTGAAGTAGGGCTTGATACAGAGTCTTATGAGGTGGCTTTAAAAAATACTCTGCGTCAGTCGCCTGATGTGATTTTGATTGGCGAGATTAGGACGCCGGAGACCATGCAAAATGCGATTACTTTTGCTGAAACCGGACATTTATGCTTGTCTACACTGCATGCAAACAATGCCAACCAGGCTTTAGATCGAATTTTACATTTTTTTCCTGACGAAATGCATAATCAGATATTGATGGATTTATCGCTGAACTTGAAGGGAATTGTTGCTCAACAATTGATTAAACGAGCTGATGGTAATGGTCGTTATCCAGCAGTCGAAATATTGATTAATACGCCTTTGGCTAAAGATTATATCCGTAAAGGCGAGATTCACAAGCTCAAAGGATTAATGAAAGATTCACGTGAACAGGGTATGCAGACTTTTGACCAAGCGCTCTATGATTTGTATATGGCCGGAAAAATCAGCTATGAAGATGCCTTAAACTCAGCTGATTCGAGAAACGAGGTTCGTTTAATGATCAAACTGAACACTGAAAATGTAGCTGCTTTTGATAATGATGAAATTCTGTTATCAGAAACGTATGATAGAAGGTTTTCTAAATAAATGCATAAAAAGGCTCGGCTAAACATGCAGGATGTAATCATTGCTATTGATAGTATGTGCGGAATGTCGGTCAAATGATTATTTAATGAAAAAGAGGGTAGTCAGTTAGCTCCTCTACCCACTACATGTTGTGGTGCAACCAATCATAGCCATGGGCAATTTCTGAATCAATTACTGGCCCTGTAACAACTGCTTGCTCCATCAATCGTCGAAAAACCAGCCCTCGACTTTTTGACATTCGTCGATTAAACCGGAAAGTAAATGCTTCCAGATATGATTGTAAATGCTCAGCGTTGACCGAACCTTGATGGGTGCCAAGAATCCATCTTTTGAGAAGACTTGCCACGCGATGAACACCCGGCATGGAAACATGGGCAGGGTCACTTATGGAAGATAGTACAACCGGTTGATGCCTGTATCCCTTCTGCTTAAGCTGGTTATATCCACTCCATCCATCTGTCCGTATTACTGAGCCGGTTTTCACTGAATCACAAATGAAAGGAACCAGCGTCTCTCCAGACGCATCAGGAATAGAGCGCATCCGTATTCGACCAAATCCTTTGGGCTCTTTGAGCTCAACAGCAATGACCACAATTGCTTTATCCGCACCCCGACCTCGTTTTCCTTTATGATCTACACCACCAACTAAAGTCTCATCGACCTCAACAGTACCAGATAATTGTGCCCGCTCACTAGGTACCATAGCTATACGATATTGATGAAGCATTTTCCATGCAGTTCGATAACTTGTACCCAATGTACGCTGCATCGTCTTTGCAGATAAGCCATTTTTTGCTGTGGTCATATGCCAGGCAGTTTCAAACCATGTTGTAAGTGGAGTGCGCGTTTTCTCAAAGATCGTTCCAGTTGTAACTGACGTTTGATGGTGACAAAATGAGCAGACTAACCGTGCTCGAGTTTGATACCATGGCTTTGCAGTCTTTTGGCATGAAGGGCATATAAACCCATTCGGCCAGCGTAACTTCTCCAAATAGATAAGGCACGATTTATTGCCTGGGAACCACGCCACGAATTCCCGATATAATCGTGGGTAGTCACGTCCAACTTCTATAGCCTGGGGGATTGATGCTTCATCATTAAATGGTTCCACCACTATATATTGTACCAAGAGGAGCTAACTGACCCCCCCCTTTTTCTTTTTCCATCTGCCGGACACCCAGTATGCGGTGGGTGTCGCTTAATCAGCTTCGGACTCTATAGAGAGCTGCGCCGAAATAAGGGTAACTTGCGGGTATCGTTATCAACAAGCACAAATTAAAGCCCAACGGCGTCATCTTGACAAACCTAAAGCGATCAAACTGGATGAGGATATGAAACAGGTTATCACGCCACTTATCGAGGAGAAATGGCGCCCAGAGCAGATCTCGGGACGTTTAAAAAGGCTTGAAAAATCGAGTGTTAGCCATGAAACCATCTATCGCTTTCTCTTGGCAGACAAGGCGGCGGGAGGTCGCTTATATAAGCACTTACGGCATCAAGCCAAGCCTTACCGTAAGCGGTAGGGTAAAAATGACTATCGAGGTACCATTCCTTGCCGTGTGGACATTGATGAGCGCCCCAGTCTAGTGAATGAAAAGACCCGCTTAGGTGATTGGGAGGCCGATACCGTCATAGGTAAAGGCCATCAGGGCGTTATGGTGACCTTAACAGAACGGGTATCCAAATTGAATCTCGTCATCCCTATTATCCGAAAGGAAGCCGAGCTGACTAAATTGGGCATGGATATTGAATTAATAACGTGAATTCGCTGGGTGTTGCATTTATGAGTTGAATTCGCCATCCAGGATTCACCAATTATCTGCAAAACCAGACCAGTGATGGCTATTTTTTGGGGCATATTCCGCCACCGATACAAATTCCTAAAGCGGCGGCATCGGTTAGCTTAACTAAAGCACTTGCCCTGCCGGCAACATTTGATTTACGCACCGTTAATGGGGTTACTTCTATTAGAGATCAGGGCGCTTGTGGTTCCTGTTGGGCATTTGCCGCTCAGGGCTCACTGGAATCTTATCTCAAGTATAAAGGCGTGCCCAAAGAAACTCGGGATTTCTCAGAAGCCGACTTGAATCAATATCATGGTTTTGATTTCAGAGAAGGCATTTGGTGGCCAGTACTCAGTCAATTTAATAATGTCGGGTAAAGTTTCTTCAATTTTACCCGAGCATCCTCGTTAGTAAATCTCCATTCCATGGGTCGTGCGATAGCATTTCTCTTTGTTTGCCAAGCTGCAACTTCTATTTTTAATGCTTTTTGGTCTGGCATACGCCGATCCAAACATTGCCTGGATAAAATACTTAGTTCGATTTCTGCCATGTTTAGCCAGCTACCGTGCTTTGGCGTGTAATGGATTTCCAGTTTATCTACTATTCTCCGAGCCTCATCAGGGGGAAAGGCCTTATAAAGTGATGCCCCGGTATGCGTATTTAGGTTGTCCATCACCAATGAAATGCGCTCTGCACGAGGATGGATGACGTCAACCAAGTAACGTATTTGATGCGCCCAGTCTACAGCAGTCCGCGGGTCCGTCACCACAACATGCCGTTTTCCTTCTAACGGCTCAAAAAACATAAACAGGTTACTGACGCCATTGCGCTCATATTCCGTATCGTATTTTTCAACTGATCCTGGTTTTGCGGGTATCGGTTGACGTGTTTCTTTGATGTGTTGCTTGCTACTTTCATTCATACAGATCAAGGGATGCCTTTCGTCGTACGAACATGTGTAAACAGCCAAAACATCTTCCATTGCACAAACAAATTCGGCATTTTGTTTGGCAGGAAGACACCATATCTTTATTCTGCCAAGGCTTTAACTCATTTTTTTTAGCGTTTGCCGAATCGTTTCGTGGGATATGTTTTCCACATAACCCAGTTCTACCATGCTTTGTCCAAGTAGGCGTAATGTCCAGCGACTACGACCCTCAGGCGCATTACCACACATTAAGGCGACGAGATGGGCTTCGTTTTCACCATCAATCTTGCGCTCTCTAACCCGCGTAGAGCTCGCCCGATTAAGCGCTGACTCTAAACCCTCCTGAACCAATCGTTGCCTGATACGCTCAACTGTGCGTGTCGTAATTCCAAAGGCTTCACCGATTTGTTTATCTAGTACAACAAACCGGAAGTCCGTGATCAAATTTTACGCTACCCTGACTTTGCCTTGATAAGTCTACTTGAACGGCTTAGCCATAGTGTTGTTAAAATAATCAATGAACGCCATGATTTTCTCTTTCAATTCTGCAGTGCTTTTAAAGTTCCCTCGTTTAATCACTTTCCTGGCTAACATACCAAACCAAACTTCAATTTGATTCATCCATGACGCATGTTTTGGCGTATAGTGAAATACGATTTTTTTATCAGGATCAGTCAGAAATTCCTCACGTGAGGGCATTGACGCTAAAATGCCTGTCTTCCCTTTTACGCCAAGATCATCAGTCCTCCCAGAAAGCGCCGCAACCAAACAAACCAAAGATTCTGACTTATGTGTATTTAGTTGATCGCCGACAAAATGATACTTCTTATACCCCTTATTTTCAGTGACCACCCGTTCAATGAAATTCTTTAAATCCTCTTCCGTGCGTGTTGCCGCACACGCGCCGATAATCTTGCCTGTTGCCACATTCAACCCCGCTATAAGCGTTTGAGTGCCGTGCCGCTTATATTCAAATTCAATAGCCTGCGGCTTTCCTGCTGACATCGGTAAATCGTCGGCAATCCTTTGAAGTACCTGCCCCCCTGTCATCTCATCATAACTGATAATGAGTTCATCCGAAGTAGTCGCGGCATTCGCATAGACCGAACAAATAGTAGTAATTCTTTCATCCCTAAACTCGTCAGGTTTTACATGTAACCAGTAACGGTTACGATGGGGCTGTAAATCATTTTCCCTCAATATACGGCTTATTTCGCTGGTTGAAATAGACTCGACAACCTTTTGCTCTATTAGCTCATCAACCAATTCTCTCTGTGTCCAGCGCGTTATTGGACGACCCTATGCAGAGGGATTTTCACAACAAGGCGCTATAATTTTACAAATTTGCTCTGCCGTAAATTTATCGGGACAGCCTGAGCGAGGGAGATCTTTAAGTCTTTCAGTAACGCTTAATTCCGGACTTCCCTGCCAACGTCTAACCCACTTTATGACGGTGTTTTTTACAATTCCCAGTAGTGAGGCTATAGCGTTAACCGTCATTCCTTCATCATCAAGTAAGATGATTCGTGCTCGAAGCACTTTTGCCTGTGATGACTTTCGTTTTGCAATAACTTTATTCAGTTTTACTTTTTCTTCTTCTGTCAAAATAAGTGTTGTTCATTTTGTTGTTTCAGCTTATTTTACAAAAGTGTCATGTTTGAATATAGATCACCAACTTCCGGCTTCCTGTACTAGCCATTTTTCACCCAATTCACTTATATCTGCCTTGAGCAATATTTCTGCATGAAGTCTTTTATGGGCCGCAACTTTACCTGTGTGAATTAAACTCTCTAAATAGGTGCGTTCATCTTCCGTGAGGCGCACTATGTATTTCTTTGCCAACTGCCGGTCTCATTAATCTATAAACTTGCTATATGAGGGCTTCTACCCGACAAAACAAGGTTGACTGAGTACTAGGTTAATAAGCTAAAGAATCAATGAGGTCGACGCGGTAGTGCAAAGTCAGTCAGCATTGTTATGTCGTGTAAAACTAGCGTTAGTAAGTAGTATATTCACTCCCCCGTTGAAAAAGGGGAGTGAGAGGGATTTATTAAAAAATCTCCTTTAACCCCTCTTTTTTAAAGAGGGGGACTGAATAGTTACGATAATTTTATCCGTCATAATTAAATTTTTGAATATCTCAAATCAAGTTCAGCGCTTTACAATTTAGCCTCGTCTTCCTTAGTAGAGACAAACTAATGCAGTTCTGCTCTTTTTCACTGTAAAAATCCGCGCTTATCCACAAATCGCCAACTGCGGCCAGCTTATCATCCAGATAAACCAGGGGTATCTTCTCCCTTTCCCACGGTGGAATACCAGTCTCCTGAAACAGCTTTTTAAGAGCATGATGGCCTTTACGCCCTGGTAAACGAATTTTTTCCCCACCACTGCGGGCTTTTACAACGATTGTTGCATTCAACCACTGCTCACGGCTTATACCTTCCGATGACGACATACAAGACAAGGTTTGCTGATCAGACACCCTTATTGATGTTTGCCCCGCTGGCCAGGTACTGTCTTGCACTATTTCCGGCGCAGCTCGTTTCAGGCAATATAACTTATCCCGGTAACGACGCACACAATAGCCCTGCCCTGATAACACCGGGTCACTATTTTCACTTGCCGAAAGGACCTCGGACTGCAGACGTTCAACAAACGCTTGCGCAGGCATTTTTAAGTTCAGGGCTTGAAACCATTCCCTGATGACAAGCTGCTGTTCGGTGATTTTGTACGACTTTAACTGATTAATGCAAAGCGTCTTATCTGCTACATTAAAAACTTTAAAGAATAATTCTTCAGCAAGTGCCGAGATAACAATTTGTGCATCAGCACAATGCCCGGCCGAACGCGCTACCGTTTTATCACAAGCCGGCCAACGCTCTTTTAATAAAGGCAACACCGCATTGCGCAGGAAATTACGATCATAATCATTACTTAGATTACTTGGATCATCAACCCAGCTTAATCCGTGAACTCGAGCATAATCGTCAATAGCAAGTTTTGAAACATTGAGCAACGGCCTCAGCATCACGCCTTGCCCAAAAATCATGAGCTCGGGCATTGCTGATAAACCACGCAAACCACTACCACGAAACAATTGCAACAAAACCGTTTCCAATTGATCGTCCCTGTGTTGCGCAACAAGCAGCACATCATTAATGCCGATTAATGACTTTAAAGCAGTGTAACGAGCATTTCTGGCGGCTTCTTCAGGACTTTCTCCCTGGATTGCAACGGCATTAACCCGCAACATTATAAAATCAACTCCCAGGCTTTCTGCCGTTTTTTCGCAATGCCTAGCCCAGTATTCGGCTTCCGCCTGCAAGCCGTGATGCACGTAGACAGCGGTGATTTTATCTTTAAGCGTTGTGATTGAAGTACACAAATGCAATAAAACATGAGAGTCAACACCGCCGCTGTAGCCTATATAAATGTGCGCAGGGTTGTTACATTGGCTTAACGCTGATTCTATAGATTGCGATGAAGGCAACTCTGTCATTTGTGTTCTTGGTGAGGAATTAAGTGGCTTTTGTAGAATGGGTGCACGGGTAAGTATGTCCGGGTTACGGCTGCACGGATGAGCGGAATGCAGATTTTGCAGGGAGCAATGTATCTGTCCATGCAGTCGTAACCCAGCCTACAGCTATTTTTTAAACAAACCCTTAACAACAGGCCAGCCATGCTTTAACCATTGTTCTGTTACAAAAGCGGCTGCGGGCTTAACCTGACTGGCAAGTGTTTTAATAACAACCCAGATTCTGTCTGCAATGGATGCTTCCGGGCTATCGCGCCATTGCAAATAGCGAGAACCAAAACCATTAATGAATACCGGTTTAAACAGCCACATCTCCAGAATGGATGTCACCCACATAAACATAAATGAAATCCCCATGCCCATGCCGGCAAAAATAACCAACCAGGCAAACCACGGATGAATTTTAGTTAGCCACCATGACATTATATCGGCAACAAGAAAGAAATAAGGCATACCTATGGCAATACATTTATATTGGGTTGTCGTTGTTTCCGCAAAACTGAAAATCAGCCCGACAAACATAAAAATAAAGCTGATGCCGAACATGTGAACATGTGAAACCCTCGTTAATGACGCAAAGGTAGCCCCTTCATCCTGAGCAGTATAGGCTTTTAACCCATCAAACTCGACAAAACTGGGTATACCGGATGCTTCCTTGTTATGACACACGACACAACGGGTCTCGATTATTTTTTCGATCCCGTCATCTTTATAACCATCGATATCTGCACCATCTCTGACCCACTCCATAATCTTGAAACGTTCCTGTTCCGGTGCATTGTCCTTCATGGAGCCATTAAGTTTCTGCTCCAGAACAGTACCTGAGCGGTTACCGTAATAACTGTAAACAATATCGTCAATGGACAAGCCGAACTTGCCGTCAGCCATGCCATGCGTAAACAATATTTGAATTAATGCAAAAAGATACCCTAAGCCTACGGTACAAAGATAACCGGTAAACAATACCTTGATAGGCGTATCGTGATCTTTTAAAGGTGTGAATTTTGAAGTCATAGTTTCGTATAATTTAAATGTACGCTGGACTCGTCTTGAATCCATGAGTTTAGTTATAGCGCCAGACAGAACCCATAGCCATGAATCCCGTGTGTTAGCACTAGGTAATATTATAACCTGCCTTGATTACGTTTTTATTTCTACTGTTGATTAACTACGCCCCCTTCTCACGTCGTTTTCTTGTATTACCATTATTTTTCAACAACATTCCCTCGGCTTTGCTGCCTAAATAAACATAGACACCCAACGAAACCAAAAGCAATGCAGCCGCAATAATGATCCATACGGCTTCAATAATATGTTCTCCACTCCCGTTTAATGCGAATTTGAATATCATTAACAATGCTTCAATTGAAACCGCAATAATAATCACCGCGATAAAGCGGGTAATCGTTCGCCTTGTTGAGCTATGTCTGAGTATATCCTTATATAACAACACTTCTTCTTCGAGCGTTGTTTTACCCAAATCAAAAATCGCCAGCGCTAAAGTCAGGTAAATAACCACCCCAAAAGGTATTTCCATTATTTGTTGCGGCATCGTCATCGAACCCACCACTCTTACGCATTCCAACCCTGCTGCATATAACAACATCAGTGCAACAGAAAACAGACCCAGTACAATCAGCGAGTACATCACTTTAAAATAGGGCTCAAAATGAACGCGCCGACTGTCACCAGTTAAAAATGCCAGCGTCGCGCTCACATCAATATCCAATACTATGTAGCCTTTGGTTGAACCATCCTCATTAACAATTTTCACACTAGTGGACAGACATAACTCCCGCCTGACACTCGACAAATAGGGTTCAGTGACCACCACACTATTAGTTTTCTTCGCTAAAGCGTAATAGGGCCGGTTACTACGATCCACACCCATACCGATTTTAGGATGATTTTTAAAATGGCTGCCCGGCACATTTCTGCAAATCTGTTTGCCTTGAGCATCGAGCAGATAAAGCAGACTTACAAAGGGGTAGTATGAACACAGTGACACAGCAACTCTGGTCAATTCTTCCTGACTTTGCTCAAACATTTTTTCATCAGCAAAACAGCCCAATATTGAAGAGAGTAAGTTATGAATAGCTATCCGGTGCTCTTCATATTTCTCAATGACATTGATATGACTCATTTTGGACATTTGCACAAATCCTGACAGTAATACAAACTTAACAGCAAATTTCACACCAGCATAAGTATTGCCTGATCAAAATAATCACCAAGACGTATCAAAACAAGTCAATTCCTCGAAAATGCGCAGCTCTACATGGGCATCGCCATTAAAGCTCCTGAACCTAAAAAAGCAGATGAGTCAATAAAGAAATCTATTGTGGTGCAACACACGAGCAACTGCACAAAATTGATGAGTTACTCTCAAAAACTCAAACAATCTTGCAAGAGCAAAGATGATTTATAGCCGCTGAGAATAATTGATGCAATCTGCAAAAAACCATTAGACACGTTTCGGTATAACGCTTGCTGCCATAATTAAAATCACTTTCCACCGAAACTGCTTTACCCATGATTTTCAGATCCCAAGCGTTTTCTTCCGGGAAGAACAAAATTATCGTGGGCTTCATTAGCCCTATTTAACACTCCTCTTTATCACTTAATAAGATATATATATCAGAACATATCATTAAATGTTCTACATTTTCGCTGATATAGTGCACTCAACATTTAAAACACTGAACGTAAACAACACGTTTATCTTCAATAGTTAATGAGTTGTAGAGGGCACTATATGATTTCTGAAACAAGAAAACACAGTAAAGCACAGTTGACGACTGAAATTGCCGATCAGATTGCCCTTGTTTTGCAGGGAATCCGGTTTGGATCGGTTGAAATTGTCATACACGACGGCAAGATTGTGCAAATCGAACGCAAAGAGAAGCTACGCTTTGACGCAAAATAAGCATTCAATTAAATGGATAAATTCACTCTACCGTAAAAACGGCGAAATAAATTATTTTCAAGAGGATGACAGGCTGACCGGATCACCGGAAGTTACTGGAACTAACAAATATTTTATAAATATAAGGTGAACACATGAAGCGTAACTTCAATAATATTGTATCTGCTACCGGTGCCCTGGGTCTGTTGTTGGCG
The DNA here is from genome assembly GCA_963849195.1 of uncultured Gammaproteobacteria bacterium. Lineage (GTDB taxonomy): Bacteria > Pseudomonadota > Gammaproteobacteria > Methylococcales > Methylomonadaceae > Methylobacter_C. Next base: position 127,810 of record CAWKGQ010000003.1, on the reverse strand, counting down.
TTGCCGGGCCTGGCAAATGCCGAGGATTATTTCCGCAAAACCAAGAGGTTACCGCGTCGAACCGGACACTGATCCTCCGGCTTATGTACGGAAATTGAGCAAAACCCAATTCGAGCAGTTTCGCGACATTGATTGGCTGAATGTCGGCCTGGATTTTCGCACCCGCTATGAATATCGCGAAAACGATTACCGGTTTTGGACCAAAACACTTCCAGACGGCGCCGCGGAAAGAAGATACCGTGCCGACCCGGACAATCTGTTCTTGCTGAGAACGCGCGCCTACGTCGGGATACAAGATATTCTCGATCCGCTCCGTTTCGCAGTCGAATATCGAAAGTGCCAGCAGTGAAAACGGCCTCTATGAAAGAACCGATGCCGACGTTAACGAACATGAACTGATTCAGGCTTACGGTGAGCTGTATTTCAAAAACGCGCTGGGCTTCAACCGGCCATTAAGTATTCGCGCCGGCCGTCAGGCTTTCGAAGTGCTGGACCGGCGTTTGATTGCTAATAACCAGTTTCGCAACACCACCAACAACTTCCTGGGCTATCGCGTTCGTTTTGGTAAACAGCAAAACGACTGGGATCTGGATACCTTCGCGTTGCAGCCCCTGGAGCGCTTGAAATACCAGTGGGACAAGAACGACGAAGATACCTGGTTTTATGGCGGTGTGCTGAGTATCCGCCGCTGGTCGGAATTTATCACGATCCAGCCCTACTTCCTGGGCCGCAAGGTTGAACGGTGACCCGACCAATTCCGTTGTCCGCAACCGCAAGGCCGATCAGGACATTTATGCGCCGGGCTTGCGGGTTTATGGCATTTTTCCCAACAGTAGTTTCGATTTTGACGCCGACATCAATAAACAGTTCGGTCGTGTTGGCAAACTTACTGGCACGCAGCAGACCATGGGGAATCATGACGCCCTGGCTTGGGCGATGGAACTCGGCTATACCTTCGATCATGAATGGAAGCCCAGGGCCAGTGTATTTTACGGCTACGGTACCGGCGACAAAAACGGCGTGGATAACAACAACCAACGCTTCGATGCTTTTTACGGCTTCAACCAGCCGTGGTCCCGCAACGATTATTTCTCCTGGGATAATATTCACGCGCCAAAAGCCAGAGTGGAGTTTGTTCCCTACAAGGAAGTCCGCGTCGACACCGGTTTTAACGCCTATTGGCTGGAAAACGAAACCGCAGCCTGGACGAGGACCAACTTGCAAGACCGGACCGGCAAAAGCGGCAACTTCCTGGGATACGAATGGGACCTCCGTTTGCGGCATAAACTTAACCCTTATGTCGATTGGAGCATGAGCTATGCCTACTTTTCTCCGGGTGGCTTTACCAGGGCACAAAATAACAACAAAACGGATACCGGCCCCTACACGTCGGAGGCTACCAACTTCTTCTACTTCGAAGTATCTCTGAATGCGTTTGGCGATGGTAAGCCCAAGTACAATTAGGCCAGTACAAAGGTAACGTTGAGAACTGCGAAAAGAATCATTCCTTTGTTCTGGCAAATGAAGGATGAGGCAAATCCAGTTAACTGATGAGCGTCTTTCGTGGTCGGCTACCGAAGATTTCTGAATGGAAATGTATCTAATTTTTAGATATAAAAATCTAAATATATCGTTTTTATTGGTTAGCCAATTTGTTTAGGCTATTAGCCGTATGGATCGGATATGACAATTATTAAATCGATACGGCAAAAACAAATAAAACAACTTTCCATTAAGGAGAAGCTATGAAAATCACCAAATCATTAAAACATCTGCTCTTCACCCTAGCCGTACTGCTAAGCGGTACGGCTTTGGCAGAAAGAACCATTCTCAATGTTTCCTACGACCCGACCCGGGAGCTGTATCAGGACTTCAACAAGGAGTTTATTAAATACTGGAAAGAAAAAACCAGGGAAGATGTTGAAGTTCAACAATCTCATGGCGGCGCCGGCAAACAAACAAGAGCGGTTATCGATGGTTTGGAAGCAGATGTTGTGACCCTGGCATCGTCTTATGACATCGATCAAATTGCTGAACGGGCCGGCTTGCTGCCTAAAGATTGGCAGAGCCGTTTGCCCAACAACAGCTTGCCTTATACCTCCACCATTGTGTTTTTAGTGCGCCAAGGCAATCCCAAAGGCATTAAAGACTGGGGCGACCTGGCAAAAGAAGGGTTATCGGTCATTACCCCCAATCCCAAAACCTCAGGTGGTGCCCGCTACAACTATCTGGCCGCCTGGGCATTTGGAGAGAAGAAGTTCGGTAGCAAGGATGCCGCCAAGGAATTTGTTAAGAAGATTTACAAAAATGTGCCGGTACTCGACTCTGGCGCACGCGGTTCAACAACGACTTTTATCCAGCGAGGTATTGGTGATGTGCTGATAACCTGGGAAAACGAAGCATTTCTGGCACTTAAAGAACAAGGCGCCGGTAAATTCGAGATTGTCGTGCCACCGGTTAGCATTTTAGCGGAAACGCCGGTCGCCGTGGTCGAAAAAATCGTCAAAAAGAATGGTACTCAGGATTTGGCGGAAGCTTATCTGCAATATCTGTATTCACCGGTCGGACAAAAACTGGCGGCGAAACACTTTTACCGTCCCTACCAACCCGAACATGCCAATCCTGAAGATTTAAAACGTTTTCCTAAATTGGAGCTCTTTACCGTCAAGGACAAATTCGGCGGCTGGGTGCAAGCACAAAAAGAGCATTTCGATGACGGTGGCACCTTCGATCAAATCTACACGCCTTAGTTCATCTTGCTTCGCTCTCTCCGGGGTGACTGCATGGCATGGATTCACGGCAGGCTAGCGCCAACGCCCTTGGGAAGCAGTTGTCCGAGACGGGTTGGGGTGAGGGGATTTAATACTCCAGTGGGAGTGACTTTGCCATCGATCATCGCGGATAAAGCCGCTTCCCGATGACGCTTCACATAATCTGACAAAGTATACTGAATAGTTAATAAAACCAAAGATTACTGACATGCCACAAAGTAACATCATGCCGGGGTTTCGGCCGGCCATCGGCCTTACCCTGGTCTATTTGGCCTTGATTGTGCTGATTCCACTCAGCGCGATGCTGCTGAAATCGATGCAGTTAAGTTTCGACGAGTACTGGGCGATTCTGAGTAACCATCGTGTGCAGGCTTCGTTCCGCGTCAGCTTCGGGTCGGCACTGATTGCCGCCGCCATAGCCGCCGTGTTCGGCTTTATTATCGCCTGGTCGATGGTGCGTTATACGTTTCCCGGCAAGCGTCTTTTCGACGCGCTGATTGATTTGCCTTTCGCATTGCCGACTGCCGTCGCCGGTATCGTGCTGGCAACGATCTACGAACCTCAAGGCTGGATCGGCAAGCTGGTGATGGATAATTTCGGAATACAAATTGCGTACAAGCCCTTGGGTATTGTGGTCGCTTTGGTCTTTATTGGTTTGCCGTTTGTGGTGCGAACCATCGAGCCGGTGCTGCAGGAATTGGATACTGCGACCGAAGAAGCCGCCGCCAGTCTCGGCGCTACCCGGCTGCAAGCGTTTATCAAAGTCATTTTGCCCAATATCCTGCCGGCCACTATTACCGGCTTTGCGCTGGCATTTGCCCGTGGCGTCGGCGAATACGGTTCGGTCATTTTTATTGCCGGCAATATGCCTTATATTTCTGAAATTGTGCCGCTTTTGATTATAACCAAGCTGGAACAATACGAATATGCCGGGGCAACCGCCATCGGAATGACAATGTTGATCCTGTCCTTCCTGCTGCTGTTACTGATTAATGGTCTGCAATGGTGGGTGCGCCGCCGTTCCGGACAACTGTGAGAGGTTCTTGATGAATGCCATTTCCGCTACGCCTTATATTGTCTCCAACAAAAAACTAACCTTGTCTGATCCGGATTGGGTTCGATACACCTTGATTGGAATCGCTTTGAGTATCATTGGTTTGTTTCTGGTTTTTCCGCTGGCTATTGTGCTGATTGAAGCTTTTTCCAAGGGTTGGTCGGCTTACAGTGCCAGCCTGACCCATCCTGACGCGTTGTCAGCGATGAGATTGACGCTGTTGGTTGCAGCGGTCGCGGTGCCTCTAACGACCGTGTTTGGCATTTCTGCCGCATGGGCGATAGCCCGTTTCGACTTTCGCGGCAAAAGCCTGCTGATTACTTTGATCGACCTGCCATTTTCGGTATCGCCAGTGATTGCAGGCCTTATTTATGTGTTGGTTTTTGGCGCCCAAGGTTGGCTCGGGCCTTGGCTTTCCGAACATAACATCAAGATTATTTTTGCAGTGCCGGGGATAATTCTGGCTACGTTATTTGTGACCTTCCCGTTTGTTGCCCGTGAACTGATTCCATTGATGCAGGAAATGGGGCATGAAGAAGAGGAGGCGGCTTTATCGCTGGGCGCTACGGGTTGGCAAACCTTTTTCAAGATCACTTTGCCCAATATCAAATGGGCCTTGCTGACTGGCGTGCTGCTGTGCAACGCCAGAGCGATGGGGGAATTTGGCGCGGTTTCGGTGGTGTCCGGTCATATCCGCGGACTTACCAACACGCTGCCGCTGCACATCGAAGTCAGTTACAACGAATACGATTTTGTCGGTGCTTTCGCTGGCGCTTCATTATTAGCCGCTCTGGCCATCGTGACGCTGGTGTTTAAAACCATCCTGGAATGGAAACAAAATCAGGATTTAAAAGCGGCCCGGCAGGCGGCGGCGGAATAGCGCAAGCAATCAACAATTTTATGAGGAACTCATCATGAGTATTAGCGTAAGCCATATCAGTAAACATTTCGGCGCGTTTACTGCGCTCGACAATATCAATCTGGAAATTCCCGAAGGTGAATTGGTCGCATTATTGGGGCCTTCCGGCTGCGGTAAAACCACTTTACTGCGCATCATTGCCGGTCTCGAACAAGCCGATCAGGGCGATGTCTTTTTAAAAGGCGACAAGGTCACCGACCAACCGGTCAAAAACCGTCATATCGGTTTTGTGTTTCAGCATTATGCTCTTTTCCGGCATATGACTGTATTTGATAATGTGGCTTTTGGTTTAAGAATCAAACCTCGCCGCGTCCGTCTGAGCAACGATATTATCAATAAAAAAGTCCATGCCTTGCTGGAACTGGTGCAACTTGACTGGCTGCATGATCGTTTTCCGGATCAGCTTTCCGGCGGTCAACGTCAGCGTATCGCGCTGGCTAGGGCATTAGCCGTGGAACCCTCGGTATTACTGCTGGATGAACCGTTTGGCGCACTCGATGCCAGTGTGCGTAAAGATTTGCGTTTATGGCTGCGTAACTTGCATCATGAATTGAATGTCACCAGCGTTTTTGTTACCCACGATCAGGAAGAAGCCATGGAAGTGGCCAATCGCGTAGTCGTACTCAACAAAGGTCGTATCGAACAGCAAGGCACACCTAGCGAGATTTATGATCATCCAGTCAATGCCTTTGTCTCGCGGTTTATCGGACACACCAATGTTTTTGATCTGGACGAGCATGATACCGATTGGCTGCAAACCACAGGACTATTGACTCCTCATCAGGAAGGTAAAATCGCGCATGTTCGGCCGCATGATATTATTATTGAAAAAACAGAAACCGATAAGGCTGCGCCGGCAACCCTGAAGGACTGGCAGCATCTGGGAGGGCTGATTCGCCTTGAGCTGGTCAAAACCGGTTCCAATGGTTCGGCTGCACCCGTTTTTGCAGAAATGCCCAATGACCAGTTTAAGCAATTGAAGTTGAACAGAGGCGACAAAGTTGACCTGCGGATACGTCAGGCGCATTGGTTTCATTAGTTTTCATCAAAAACCAGCACCCGGGACACGAATTTTTTGTATGCGAGTGTCAGGACTATTAGACAAGGAATCACCAATTCATGAATTTGAGTCAAATTGAATTACTGCGTGTACTTCAAGAAACAAATTTGAATCTTTCAAAAGCAGCAGAAAAAATGCACATCGTGCAATCGGCGGTCAGCCGGCAATTGCAACTTTTTGAGGCTGAGCTGGGCTCGCCTTTATTTGAAAGGCAGGGTAAAAAACTAATCGGAATGACTACGTTGGGAATGCGTATCATGGAAGAAGTTGCAACCATTAACAGAGCGAAGACCAATATCCAAAACATAGCTGCCGACTATCTTGACAGTAACCAAGGTATCCTGCACATTGCGACCACCCATGCGCAGGCCAAGTATTTTTTGCCGACGCCTATTTGCCGGTTTAGGGAAAAATATCCGGGTGTCAAAATTTATATGGTTCAATCGTCGCCAGACCAACTGATTAATCAATTGCACACGCGTAAAGCAGATATCGCCATCTGCACGGAAAAAGTCGATCAAGAGACTGATCTTGTTATTGAAAAATGTTATGAATGGCATCATGCGCTGGTGGTGCCACAACAGCATCCGCTAAGTGAGGGCGACATTACGCTTGAACGCTTGGCCTCTTTTCCGATACTTACCTATAGCTTTGGATATACCGGGCGGTCAAGTATCGAGAACGCTTTTAAAAACACTGATCTGGAACTGGATATTACGCTGGCGGCCGCTGATACCGATGTGATTAAAACTTATGTGCGTCTAGGCATGGGCGTCGGCCTTATCACCGCAATGGCGTATGACCCCTTGGTGGATTGGGATTTGGTGGCGCGGGATTTGTCCCATCTAATTCCCAGTTCGAGGACTAAAATAGCTTATTTAAAACATAACTATTTGCCCTTGTATAGTCAGCACTTTATTGATGAATTGCTGCTAGCCGCCAAGGAAATAACGTGTTGAGATTGATATCCGGTTTCACTAAATCAGTCACTTCAACCTACGACTGATTCATTTATATACTCGGCGACCACAATTGCGAATTTTAAAAAATCTAAGCGGGACCGAGTTTGCAACTCAGTCCCTAACATTTAAAACAACTTCAAGCGAAAATGCAGTTAGCTGAGCAGCAGGCCTAAGGCCAGCACTCTTCGTTATACAGAAATGTTCAAGTAACTCGTCATACCCGCCGGGAAGCGGGTATCCAGTGCCATGGATGGTAAGCCTAAACCATCCATGGAGCCTGGATTCCGGCACAAATCTGTCTGGAACAGATTTGCATTAACCCGAAGGGCGACAGGCAGAATAGCCTGTCGTGAATCCCTGCCGGAATGACTTGCGTTTTATAGACTTGTGTATAACGATGAGAGGCCGGCAAGGATATGTTAAAAGGCATGTCCATTTCTCCATGTTGATTAAGTTGATCTGCATTCATACCAGCCGCCTTGGCCATAGTCCTAGACTTTTAGCAAAAGTCCGTCCTTGGGCTAGAAGCTAACGAGAATGCAGCGCAGCGTTTCAGAATGCAATCAATTTTTATCAAAATTTGCTAGTCTGGTCAAAATATATTTTGTTGATTTTCTATAACAGTATTTGACGGACTGGAACTGGAAACAGCACCTTATCCAACACAACAGGCGACTGAATCCGGAGCTGGCCGGGGGGTTGTGCCCCAAGTCCGGCTTGAATGCAGACTGAAACCTATGAATACTCATGAAAAATTAGTCAGGTGCCGCTATCTCATCGTTTGACAGATAACAACCAGGATCTTCTGCCCAGTAGTTTGATGTTGTTTGTGCAGCTCTTACACGCGTATTTCCATTGCAGATAGCCTGATAATGGCAGGTTGCACAACGGCCTTCCAGTGGCCTGGGATTTTGTTTTAGTCCGGCCATTAATGGATCGGACGTATCCATCCATATTTCTGAAAAAGGGCGTTTCTTTACATTACCCAGATCATAATGCCACCAGAACGTGTCAGGATGTACGTTGCCGAGATTATCGATATTGGCAACATTGACGCCGGATGCGTTACCGCCCCATTGTTCCAGCTTGGCTTTTATATGCCCGGCTTTATCCGGGAAATGTTTGATGACCCAATGCAAAAAATAAACCGCATCAGCATCATTATTGCCGGTCACAAACTCCCTATCCTTACCTGCTTTAAGCCATTCGTAGCAGATTTCGAACATCAAATCCATGGTACCCCGGGTCATTTCAAAATAGGCATCATCCTTGCGGTTTCTATTACCCCGGCCGCCATAATTCAAATGCGATAAATAAAACTTGTCGATATCGTTATCGTCCATTAATTGCAAAAGGGCTGGAAAATCCCTGGCGTTATCCTGCGTTAAGGTAAAACGAATACCGACTTTAATACCTCTTCCCAGGCATAAATGCACGCCCCGCAGAGCTTCGTCAAAAGAGCCTTTTACACGCCGAAACTGGTCATGGGTATCCTTGATGCCGTCCAGACTCACGCCGATATATTGATAATCAATGTCGGCAATTTCATCGATGTTGTCAGCAGATATTTTGGTGCCGTTACTGGATAGGGCAACATAGAAACCCAACTCTTTGGCGCGACGGGAAATGTTGAATATATCAGGGTGCAGCAACGGTTCGCCGCCGGATAAAATTAACACCGGTACTTTAAAGGCTTTTAAATCATCTATGACCGAATAGATTTCCGGTGTAGTCAATTCGCCAGGAAAATCGATATCCGCTGACGTTGTGTAACAATGCTTGCAAGTGAGATTGCAGCGACGGATTAAATTCCAGATTACCACGGGAGCTGTCGGCTTGCGGGCTGTTTTCAAGGGGGTTGGTTCTATCAGTTCCCGCATATATTGGCTTAATCGAAACATCCAGAGATACCATTTATTAATGTTGTGTCATTGTATCCTATCTATCTTTGAGGCAGAATTTTTAACGTCATAGTGTTGTCCAGAAAAGCTTTTTTCTCTCGCTGGTACCAGGCAAGTACATCTGCTCACCTGCGCCGAATTATGAGTCACGGCCCTCACCCAAAACCGGATCTTGGGATCGAGTGGATCAACGAAGCAAATAATCCATCACTAGCCCGGCAAATACAGCCATACCAAACCAGTTGTTATTTAAAAATGCTTTAAAGCACAGGGGCTTCTCCCGATGAAGAATCAATTTTTGTTGATAAATCGAGAGTCCGGATGCGACTAAAACGCCGCAGTAATAAGGCCAACTTAACTGCTTTATCTGCCCTACGGCAATCAACAGACCTACAATAATAATCTGCAAAATCGCCATGATGTGACGATCGTAATCACCGAAAAGAATGGCTGTTGATTTAACACCTATTTTTAAATCATCCTCTTTATCAACCATGGCATACATGGTGTCATAGACCAAAGCCCACAACACAACGGCTAAATACATCACCCACGCCACCGGTGGAATGCTATTAATCTGTGCGGAAAAGGACATGGGCACAGCCCAACCAAAAGCAATGCCCAAGTAAGCTTGAGGCAAATGAGTGTAGCGCTTCATAAAGGGATAACTGGCGGCCAGAAATGCAGCAATGAAGGACAGCATAATAGTATAAATATTAAGCATCAAGACCAGGCCAAACGCGCACAGACATAACACGACAAAAACTACAAGGGCTTCCTTGGGTTTGACCTTGCCTGCCGCAATAGGGCGTTGTTTGGTGCGTTCTACATGGGGATCAAAATCCCTGTCCGCATAATCATTAATCACACAACCAGCGGCACGCATCAGTACTACGCCCAGGCAAATAACCATTAACACCCCTAAATCAGGCCTACCATCACTGGCCACCCAGAGCGCCCATAATGCCGGCCACAACAAAATCAAAATACCGATAGGCCGGTCGAATCGAGCTAATAACCAGTATTGCTTCACGCGATCCAGTACCCGTTCCTTAAGATTTGTTATTGCCACTATTTTTACCTTTATTGAGAATATCTGAATTCATTAACGACTAGAGCCCACTGCTTGCAAACAAAGTGGCCTTCAAGCGTAAATTTTGCTAAAAATGCGTAACTACTCCGCAGAAAAAAATAAAATACCACAGATTAAACATTTGAAATATTAAGAAAAGGAATATCAGTTACAAAATGGGGTATTTAATAATCTGTGAATCTGTGGCAGATTTAACGCCAACTGAGTAGTTACAAAAATGCTATTATAACTTTTTTATTTTATCGGGCACTTGTGCCCTATGGGTGTGTGAACCATGAGTGTAAAAATTTATCACAATCCGCGTTGCGGCAAATCACGCCAAACCTTGCAATTGCTACAAGAGCAAGGCATTGAACCGGAGATCATTGAATATCTAAAAACGCCTCCCAGCGCTGAAGAACTGAATGACATTCTTCAAAAGCTGGGTATGGAGCCTCGTGATTTGATGCGCAAGAAAGAAGCCGAATACAAAGCAAACAACTTGGATAATGAAACACTGGATCGACAGGCACTCATTAAAGGTATGGTAAACCATCCAATACTCATTGAACGCCCTATTGTCCTTGCCAATGACAAAGCGGCTATAGGCCGTCCGCCTGAAGCTGTACTCACTATTTTATAATACCCAACTCTTAATTCTATGACTAAAATCCTGGTTCTTTATTTCTCCCGTAATGGCACAACTGCTGAAATGGCAAATCACATCGCTCGCGGCGTGGAAACTGTCAACGGGGTTGAAGCCGTTCTGAGAACAGTACCGGACGTTTCAAGCATTTGTGAAAAAACGGCAGAAAGCATTCCCGCACACGGTGCAATTTACGCGACACTTGAAGACTTGAAGCTGTGTGATGGTCTAGCGCTAGGCAGTCCCACCCATTTTGGTAACATGGCGTCACCGCTAAAATATTTTATTGATAGCACGACAGAAATCTGGTTTTCCGGGGCCTTAGCAGGAAAACCTGCCTGCGTATTTACCTCAACCGGAAGTATGCATGGCGGGCAGGAAAGCACGTTATTATCCATGATGCTGCCGCTTATGCACCACGGCATGCTTCTATTGGGCCTGCCTTACACTGAGACTGCTTTGCGCGAGACGACTTCAGGTGGTACACCCTACGGCCCAAGTCACTTGTCATTGGAGCAGACCGGATTATCTGATCATGAAAAAAAACTGTGTCTGGCAATGGGGACGCGTTTAGCCAAAACAGCACTTCTTTTAAAACAGGTTTGAAGCACAATTCATGAATATAAAACCGATCTATTTCTACATTACTGCACTGTCGGGTTATTTTGGTCTGTTTGCGTTATTAATGCTGTGGAATACTGTCTTGACACCCTCTTCCCGATTTCCTGTTGCATTAATGTTATTAATCACCGTTACACCGTTGTTGCTAAACTTGCGCGGTTTATTGGACCGCACCCCTAAAAGCTGTGCCTGGATGGCTTATATCAGCCTGGCTTATTTTATACACGGCTCGGTAGAAGCCTACGTTAACACCAACGGACGCTTATACCCCTCATTGGAAATTATCCTCAGTTTGATGCTGTTTTTCGGCACAACACTCTATGTACGCTATGCTGGAAAATAAGGATGACCAACCCCAAGCAACTGCCATTACATTTTGAGTTCAGAGCGAACCAGACTTTTGGTGATTTTTTCCCCGGCACTAATCTGGAAATCATTAATCACTTACAAAAAAGTAGTGAAGGTAAGGGTGAACGGCTGATTTTTATCCGGGGCGAGTCCGGGCTAGGCAAAAGTCATTTACTACAAGCCTGTTGTCAGCAGGCACAAAGCCATCATCTGAGCTCATTCTATTTCGCTTTATCACCTTTAGGACTGCCGGATCCAGCAATGTTAGCAGGACTGGACAAGCTGGATGTCGTCTGTTTCGACAATATTGAGCACATAGCTGGCAACCCGGCATGGGAACTGGCTTTTTTTAATTTTTTTAATCTGCATCGCGATCAGAATCACACGCTTATTTTATCGGCATCCTGTCCACCCAATGAAATTACTATCGTATTACCCGATCTTAAAACCCGTCTAAACTGGGGATTGACGTTAAAAATACAACCCTTATGTGATACTGACAGAATTACCGCCTTAATTTTCAAAGCCGGCCAAATGGGCTTCGAAATATCGCCTCAAGCCGGACGTTTTCTACTGACACACTATGATAGGAACTTGTCTTCTTTATGGACGCTACTGAAAAAACTGGATCAGGCATCGTTGGCGGCCAAACGCAAATTGACTATTCCATTTTTAAAGCAAATTCTGAGAGAAGAAACCTGTGACCAGTAAGGTTCTTATTATTGGAGCAGGAGCAATTGGCGGTTTTTATGGTTCATTACTCGCAAAAGCAGACGCGGACGTAGCTGTTGTCTGTCGCTCCGCGTATGAACATGTCCAACAACATGGCTTTATCATCGATAGTCATACGATGGGGACCGGACATTTACTCCGTCACAAGTCCTGAAAAATACTGCCGAATATAAAGGTATGGCAGATTACGTTTTACTTTGCACGCAGCATTATGCAAGAAATTTGTCATATGGCCAAAGTCTGTGGACATCGACTTCCTGACAATATAGTTGATGTTAATATAGAAAACACTTTTGCCATGCCGCCGTATAAAACAAGTATGCTACTGAATTATAAAAACGGCCACCCGATGGAAACTGAAGCCATAATAGGCAATGCAGTACGCGCAGCTAAACGGGTAGGAGTATCAAGCCCCCATTTAGAATCAGTATATGCGCTAATGAAACTCAGGGAATTGAAGCTAGCAAAGCCTCATAAAAAATATAATCCGCTTTATAGGGAACCCGTTTCTCACCACCCAAATGATTAGAGTCACAACCCGATAGAGGCGGCAGGCCTCCGTGAGTATTAATCCGGTTAATAAAGCTTACTTCGGAAAATAAACCTTTGCCCTTATGTGCGATTACCTTGACAAGTAACCAGGAAATTGATAAATCCGGATCAATATCAATTTTATTGATTACCCGCCCGACTACGCGACTACCCTCCTTGTACTCCCAAATGGGACCAGAATAATGATTCCCAACAATCTGACCTTGCGCATCGAATAATTTGGCATCAGGAGCTTGTAATTGCCATGAATAGACACCATCATTCAGTGAACACTGATAAATCTGGTCACCTTTCGCATGAACAGACAAAATAGGGCTATTGCCAGCTGGCACTTTAATCGCATCAGGTATTGAGACTTCAGCACAAGCCATAGTTGGTAACAACACCCACAAATACAATAGTTTTTTATACATTAAGACACCTCATTTTTCATAGCGTGTTATAGCTATAAAAAACCTTCTGTATCATAAAGATATAGAAGGTTTACTCAGTCGAATTAAGCTGAATAATTAGCCTCAGCAAAATCCCAGTTCACTAATGCCCAGAATGCTTCCAGATAGGCTGGACGTGCATTACGGTAATCAATGTAGTAAGCATGTTCCCAAACATCACAAGTCAATAACGCTGTTTGTCCAGTAGTTAATGGACAACCGGCATTACTTGTACTTACCAGCGCTAAACTGCCATCGGCATTTTTTACGAGCCAGGCCCAGCCTGAACCAAAAGTTGTTACAGCGCATTTGGTAAATTCTTCCTTGAATTTTACTAAGGAGCCAAACGTAGTATTGATTGCATTCGCTAATGCGCCAGTCGGTTCGCCACCACCATTTGGAGTCAAGCTATTCCAATAAAAAGTGTGATTCCAAACCTGCGCCGCATTATTAAAAATCGGACCCGAGGATTTTACGATAATTTCTTCCAGAGACAAGCTTTCAAACTCAGTGCCTGGAATGAGATTATTCAGATTTGTTACATAAGTTTGGTGATGTTTCCCATAGTGATACTCTAAAGTTTCTTCTGAAATATGAGGTACCAATCTGTTTTTAGCATAAGGTAAAGCAGGAAGTTCGAAAGCCATTTGAGTGTCCTAAATAAAAGTTAAAAAAATTGTTAAAATCACTGGCAATCATAATAAATACCCAGTAGTTTAATAAACTATTACTTTAGCATTGCTACCAAATTAAATAAAGCAAGACTTATTATCATTCGATTAAGCCAAAAACATCAACAGTTTAAAAAATATCAACATTGTTATGCCTATCGCCTGCATTATCCAATCAACATAAAGTTACTTTATAATCCATTTTTTACATAAACTTATATCATTCACATCATGGTAACTAAAATTAACTCTCCACTGCCTGTAGAAGTTGAAGCAAGCACAAAATATTCATGGTGCAGCTGCGGCTTCAGCCAAACAATGCCTTTATGCGATCATTCGCATAGGGAACTTTCAGATAAAAAATCCGTTAAGTTCGTCGCCGAAGAAACCAAAACACTGTATTTATGTGGCTGCTCAGGGTCACAATCGCCGCCTTACTGCGATGGCAGCAACAACTGCCGGGAAATCTAATGGCTATAGAAATTGAACATAAGTTTTTACTTTCTAATAATGATTGGCGGGAAAATATAACCTACTCAGTTAAATATCGACAAGGTTATTTAAGTTCTCAAGCGAACAGTTCCATCAGAATCAGAATAAGCGATGATCACGCATGGTTAAATATCAAAAGCGCAACTATCGGCACTCACAGGCATGAATATGAATATGAAATTCCACTGCTTGACGCAAATGAAATCATCAATTTTCTGTGCAGAAAACCAATAATAGAAAAAACCCGCCATTTTGTTACGTATGATGGAAATACATGGGAGATAGATGAATTTGATGGTAGCAATCGGGGATTAATTGTCGCTGAAATTGAGTTATCCGAGATAGGTAAAACCTTTTCAAAACCACACTGGCTAGGTGAGGAAGTGACCCACGATTTGCGTTATTACAACAATAACCTTGCTATTCATCCATACTCAAAGTGGCGCGAAAACTAAATATTTCATAGGCCTATTGAAAAGATCGGCATTTTACTCTATATTTGCCGTATGAAAAAAACAACTTTTGTTGCATTATTGCTACTATCATCTCAATGTTTTGCCGAGAACCTTACTGACTCCTTGCAAAGCATTGAATCTGAATGGGCATCTATTTATTACAGCACGCCTAAACAAAAACGGTGGCCTGAGTATTGCCGATTACTCGATAGAACCACTAATCTTTCCAAGCAACATCCAAAAAATGCTGAACCAATCATTTGGGAAGCCATTGTCAAGGCATCTAATGCCGATCACCAAGATGCAGTTTCCGCACTTGAGGCCATTCATGAGGCCCGCGATTTACTGCTCAGAGCTATTGAGATTAATCCCAAAGCCATGAGTGGCTCCGCTTACGTTACGCTGGGCACGCTCTATTACAAGGTGCCAAAGTGGCCAATCGGATTTGGTGATGAGGCAACAGCCCAAAAAATGCTACAAACAGCCTTAAAGATTAATCCTAATGGTATTGATAGCAATTATTTCTATGGCGACTTTCTACTATCCAACAACAAATTTAATGAAGCTGAAAAATATTTTAAACGCGCAATAGCTATTTCTGCACGTACAGAACAATTTTATGCTGATAATCAACTTAAAGAAGAAGCAAAGCTTGCTCTAAAAAACACCAAAGAGCAGAGATTTAACAGCACAAAAGGTTTATTCGCTTCTTTATTTAACTCAGAAAGCGTTAAATAGACTTTAAAACTTTTTCTGGTTTTCTTATATCCTTTTCACAATGAAAATTTAAATGATGACTTGTTGTTCTATCAATTATTCCTTTCTGCTAATATAGCACACTGAATTTATATACACTTCCCTCAAACTTTTCTTGGTAATAATTATGGCTTTTGTAGTCACTGAAAACTGTATTAAATGTAAATTTACTGACTGTGTCGATGTATGCCCTGTCGATTGCTTTCATGAAGGACCTAACTTTTTAATTATTGACCCAGATGAATGTATTGATTGCACGTTATGTGAGCCAGAATGTCCAGCCAATGCCATTTTTGCTGAAGATGAGTTGCCTGAAGGGCAAGAAATTTTCGTCAAATTAAATGCTGAATTAGCAAAGCAATGGCCTGTAATTACTGAAGTGAAATCACCACTACCCGATGCTGATGAATGGAACGGAAAACCTGACAAGATAAAACTATTGGAGAAATAACAATACCCCGCTCCATAAGACATAAAAAAAGCCGGGTTATCCGGCTTTTTTTATGTCACCAATCTGTATATTTTATTCTGGCCTGTCAACTAATTCTACATAAGCCATAGGTGCGTCATCACCAGACCTAAACCCGCATTTCATAATACGCAAATAGCCACCTGCTCTATTCTTATAACGCGGCCCCAGCTCATTGAAAAGCTTAGTTACTACTTCGCGATCACGCAATCTGGAAAATGCAAGACGTCTCTTCGCTACATTGTCCTCTTTGGATAAAGTTATCAAAGGCTCAGCAAAACTTCTTAATTCTTTAGCTTTAGGTAAAGTTGTTTTAATTAGTTCGTGCTTAAATAGTGAACTTGCCATGTTGCAAAATAGCGCCTTACGATGGCTACTATTCATATTGAATTTTCTACCTGATTTACGATGTCTCATTATTAGAAGACCTAATGTTAATGTGTTGATATTGCGTGTGATTGATCTGCAAGGTTATCAGGCGGCCAATTTTCTAATCGCATGCCCAGTGACAAACCTTTTAATGCAAGTATATCCTTTATTTCTGTTAATGATTTCTTTCCAAGATTAGGGGTTTTCAGTAATTCGACTTCCGTACGCTGAATTAAATCTCCTATATAAAAAATATTCTCGGCCTTTAAACAATTAGCAGAACGCACCGTCAGCTCTAGATCGTCTACGGGACGGAGCAAAACAGGATCAAATACCTCTTCGACTGCCACTTCTTCTTCGGTCACTTGATCATTAACTTTTTCAAAGTCTACAAAGACAGATAACTGGTCATGAAGTATAGTAGCAGCCATTTTTATAGTTTCTTCTGGATCTACAGTCCCGTTTGTTTCCAGCTCTATAACTAGCTTGTCTAAATTAGTACGTTGCTCAACACGCGTGCTTTCAACCTGATAAGCCACTTTAACAATTGGACTATATGAAGCATCTAATTGCAATGCACCAACTACCAGACTCTGTTCAGAGTTTGACTTACGCACACTGACGGGCTCATAACCTCTTCCACGTCGCACTCTGATTTTCATATTCAATACGCCAGCTTGTGTTAAATTGGCAATAACTAAATCTGGATTAATGATTTCAACATCATGAGGCAAATTAATATCAGCCGCAGTTACACAGCCCGCGCCATTTTTTGTTAGCATAAGCTCAACCTCATCTTTTGAATGAAGAACTACCGCTAATTTTTTTAAGTTCAGCAAAATATCAATTACATCTTCCTGAACACCTTCAATTGTTGTGTACTCATGGAGAACACCTTCAATTTCCACATCTGTGACTGCACAACCTGGAATTGTAGATAACAGCACACGCCTTAACGCATTACCGAGAGAATGACCGAATCCACGTTCAAGTGGCTCAATAACAATCCTGGAATGATTAGGTGTTTTGCTTACAACCTCAACTAATCGAGGCTTCAATAAGCCAGAAATAGAATTCTGCATTTATATCCCTCAGAACTGCAATTATTTAGAGTAAAGCTCAACAACCAGCTGCTCATTAATGTCACTACCTAAATCAACGCGATCAGGCAAGGAGCTGAATGTTCCCGACATAGTCTTAGAATTAACTTCAACCCATGCAGGAAACCCATACTGCTCAGTTACAATTAAAGCATCAACAATCCTTTGTTGTTTTTTTGCTTTTTCTCTAACTGTTAAAACATCACCAGGAATTACTTGATAAGAAGGTACATTAATTAATGAGCCATTCACCTGAATAGATTTATGACAAACTAATTGACGGGCTTCTGCACGAGTACAAGCAAAACCCATACGGTAAACTACATTATCTAATCTAGACTCAAGAAGATTCAATAGATTTTCACCCGTAGCGCCTTTTTTCATATCAGCAGACTTATAGTAATTTCTAAATTGCTTTTCTAGAATTCCATAAACTCTGCGTAAGCGCTGCTTTGCTCTCAACTGAAGAGCATAATCAGAACTTCTCGTACGCTTGGTGCCGTGCTGACCGGGCCTTTGATCTAACTTACATTTATTTTCTAAAGACTTTCCTCTGCTTTTCAAAAACAGGTCAGTCCCTTCTCTTCGACTTAATTTACAGGTAGGTCCAAGATATCTTGCCATGATACTACTCCAGATTCTTTATACGCGGCGTTTCTTAGGCGGACGGCAACCATTATGAGGAATGGGGGTCACGTCAACAATATTATTAATTTTAAATCCGAGATTATTCAACGAACGCACTGCAGATTCACGACCAGGGCCCGGGCCTTTAATCATAACATCAAGATTTTTCATGCCAAATTCTTGCGCGACAATACCCGCTTTTTCAGCAGCGACCTGTGCAGCAAACGGTGTACTTTTCCTTGACCCACGAAAACCAGAGCCACCTGAAGTTGCCCAAGACAAAGCATTCCCCTTTCTGTCTGTTATGGTTATGATTGTATTATTAAAAGATGCATGTACATGTACAATACCATCAGCAACTTCTTTTTTGATACGTTTTCTTGAACGATTTGGACTAGCCATTACTTCGACCTCTTAAGGAATATCTTATTTTCTAATAGGTTTACGTGGACCTTTGCGAGTACGAGCATTTGTTCTCGTTCTCTGCCCTCTTAACGGCAAACCCCGGCGATGTCTTATTCCGCGATAGCAACCTAGATCCATCAACCGCTTGATATTCATAGAAACTTCACGACGCAGATCACCTTCTACTGTCATCTTCGAAACCGCATTACGAATAGCTTCTAACTGCTCTTCCGTCAGCTCTTTAATTTTTACGGAAGGCCTTATACCGACCTTAACGCAAATTTCACTTGCAGTTTGACGACCAATCCCATAAATCGCTGTTAATGCTATTACTGCGTGCTTATGATCTGGTATATTTATCCCGGCAATACGTGCCATCTAGATACTCCCCTGAGTAGTACTACTCTAAAGTTAAGCGCCGAATTATAGCATTGCAGTAATTAGGGCGCAACAAATTTCAGCCTTGCCGTTGCTTATGTCTTCCGTCAACACAGATAACTCTAACAACGCCATTTCTTTTTACAATTTTACAATTTCTACAAATCGTTTTCACCGAAGCTCGAACTTTCACAATTAACTCCTAAATATTCTTGTGCATTAATTATTTTTTTAGATTGGCTTTTTTCATTAAGCCCTCATATTGCTGGGACATTACATGAGTTTGCATTTGCGAAATAAAATCCATGACAACTACCACGATAATCAATAATGAAGTTCCACCAAAATAGAAAGGAACATTCCAGTATACTATTAAAAACTCAGGCAACAAACACACTAATGTAATATAGAAAGCACCAACCAAAGTTAATCGAGTCATTACTTTATCTATGTATGAAGCAGTCTGCAAACCCGGCCTAATACCCGGCAAAAATGCACCTGATTTTTTTAAGTTTTCAGCGGTTTCTTTTGAATTGAATACTAATGCGGTGTAAAAGAAACAAAAAAAGATAATAGCTGTTGCATAAAACATCACATAAACTGGTTGGCCTGGCGACAACATGGTTGCAATATCCTGAAGCCAAGTAAACCCCTCACTATTTCCAAACCAGCCGGCAATCGTTGCTGGAAACAAAATAATGCTTGAGGCAAATATTGGCGGTATTACACCAGCCATATTCAGCTTCAATGGCAAAAAACTACTTTGCCCTCCATACAACTTACGTCCTTGCTGTCTTTTTGGATAATTAATGAGTATTCTTCTCTGCCCTCTCTCCACAAATACAACAAGTGCAGTGACAGAAAGCGACAACAGGAACAATAATATAATGAATGCTCCATTCATTTCACCCGTTCTTGCCAACTCCAAAGTACTACCTATCGCTTTAGGCAAACCCGAAACAATACCCGCAAAGATGATCATTGATATTCCATTACCAATTCCACGCTCGGTTACCTGCTCGCCTAGCCACATCAAGAAAACCGTACCTGTCACCAATGTTATGGTTGTAATGGCTATAAATCCAACACCTGGACTCAATACAACGGAAAGACCACCAGCCGTTTGATTTTGCAAGGCTAACGATATGCCGATAGCTTGAAATGTTGCTAAAACAACCGTGCCATAACGTGTAAATTGAGAAATCTTACGCCTTCCAGACTCACCTTCTTTTTTCATTTGCTCCATAGACGGAATAACGACTGTCATCAACTGCATAATAATTGATGCAGAGATATAAGGCATTATACCAAGCGCAAAGAGACTTAACCGCATCAACGCCCCACCAGAAAACATGTTAAACATGTCCAGTATGGATCCACTTTGTTGTTCAAACATAACCGCAAGCGCCTTTGGATCTATCCCAGGAACAGGGATATGAGCACCAACTCTATAAACGAAAAGAGCACCCAGAACGAAAATCAATCTAGCCTTGAGTTCTGATAAACCACCGGATTTGTTAGCCAACTGAGCTCTTGAAGTACTCACTTAAGCCTCTACTTTGCCGCCAGCAGCTTCTATAGATTCTTTAGCTCCAGCTGTTACTCTTATTCCCTTGATACTAACTGCCTTGCCTACAACACCTGACTGAATAATTTTTGCAGTTTTTGTAAAAAAAGGAACGATGTTAGCATCAATTAAAACCTTTAGGTCTATCACATCGGCAACTAATCCATTCAATTCATTTAACCGCACTTCAGCTGAAAATTTACTCGTTTGTGAAGTAAAGCCAATTTTTGGTAATCGACGTTGCAAAGGCATTTGTCCGCCTTCAAAACCCACCTTGTGAAAACCGCCACTTCGGGACTTCTGACCCTTATGCCCTCTGCCACAGGTCTTACCAAGTGTACAACCAATACCTCGACCCACACGCTTTGCTTTTTTGCGTGCTCCTACACTTGCCTGGATGGTATTTAAATACATTACACTTCCTCGACTTTTAACATGTATGATATTTTATTTATCATACCTCTGTTTTCGGCTGTGTTGAGCACCTCAACTGTTTGGTTGATTTTGCGCAAACCCAAACCTATTAAACAAGCTTGATGGCGCGGTAAACGTCCATACTTGCTTTTTGTCATTGTCACACTTAATTTAGTACCAGCCATTGCAACTACCCAATAATCTGTTCAACTGATAAGCCGCGTTTTGCAGCTATCTGGTTAGCATTATGCATTCCGGTTAGACCATTAATTGTCGCTCTTACAACATTAATCGGATTACTGGTTCCTATACATTTTGCTAATACGTTATGCACACCAACCACCTCAAATACCGCTCTCATTGCTCCACCAGCAATAATACCTGTACCTTCAGATGCTGGCTGCATATAAACCTTTGCTGCACCGGTAGTATTCATAATAGGGTATTGTAAGGTATCCCCTTTTAAAGAAACTTTACGCATATTTTTGCGCGCTTGTTCTAGTGACTTTTGAATCGCTATAGGCACCTCGCGAGCCTTGCTGACTCCATAGCCAACCCGACCTTCACCATCACCAACAACTGTCAGTGCAGTGAAACCAAAAACCCGGCCGCCTTTTACAACTTTTGCAACACGCCTTACATTAACCAACTTTTCTTGTAACCCGTCAGTACTACCTTGAGCAGGTGCTGTAGCCATTATATTCTCCTAAAATTTCAAGCCGGCTTCACGTGCCGCATCTGCCAATGCTTTAACGCGACCATGGTATTTAAATCCTGAGCGATCAAAAGCAACTTCTGTTACCCCGGCAGCAATTGCCTTTTGAGCAATAAACTTCCCTACTTCGGCAGCAGCTTTAATATTACCTGTATTTTTTAAAGATGCTTTGATTTCTGCCTGTGTAGTAGACGCACTAGCTAGTGTTGTATCGCCATCTTTACTAATAACCTGAGCATAAATATGCTGTGAAGTCTTGTGAATCGATAAGCGAGTTGCACTTAATTTTTTAATTTTCGAACGCAATTTTAATGCGCGCTTCATTCGAGATTGTTTCTTATCCATCACGCTACCTTACTTCTTCTTAGCTTCTTTTCTAACAACACACTCGTCAGCGTATCTGACACCTTTACCTTTATAAGGCTCTGGAGGACGATAAGCTCTTATTTTTGCAGATACTTCACCTACTAGCTGCTTATCAGTTCCTCTGACTATTATTTCGGTTTGAGTGGGTGTTTCCACTGTAATTCCAGTTGGAACCTCAAAATCAACAGGATGGGAAAAACCAAGCGACAGACTAAGAATATTTTCTTTTGCCTGAGCTCTGTAACCCACTCCAATTAATGTTAATTTTTTCTCAAATCCTGCGGAGACACCTGTAACCATATTGCTTAGGATCGCTCTAGCAGTTCCAGCTTGGGCAGTCGCAACTTTGTTATCTTTATCCCATTGCATTTGTATTACATTATCTGCAATTTCAAAACTAACTGAGGAATTTAGAATGTGTGATAACTGACCTTTACTCCCTTTTACAGTCATCTTGTTACCATCTAATTGTATATCTACACCTTTTGGGATGGTAACCGGGGCTTTAGCAATTCTTGACATAACACACCTACATTAACAAACTGTGCAAATAACTTCGCCGCCATGGCCAATGGCACGTGCAGCTCTATCAGTCATAACACCATTTGATGTTGATACAATAGCAATCCCTAAGCCGCCAAGAACCTTTGGCAATTCGTCTTTAGACTTATAAATACGTAAACCAGGCCTACTAATTCTTTTTATATTTTCAATTACTGGAGCCCCTTTATAGTACTTCAACTCGATAGTCATTTCTGTATGACTACCATTAGTTTCGGTGCTGAAGTCCGTAATATAACCTTCTTCTTTAAGCACCTTAGCAATCGATACTTTTAATTTTGAAGAAGGTTGTTTAATGCTTTTTTTACCAGAGGATTGACCGTTTCTAATACGAGTCAGCATATCTGCTACTGGGTCTGTCATGCTCATTTTATTATCTCCAAACTTGATCTAACAGATCTTACCAACTTGCTTTGACTACGCCAGGAACATCACCGCGCATTGTAGCCTCTCTTAATTTATTTCTACTAAGGCCAAACTTACGATAATACCCATGCGGACGTCCAGTTAAATTACAACGGTTACGGACTCTTGTTACACTAGAGTCTCTTGGTAATTTTTGGAGTTGTAAATGAGCAGTTTCTTTATCTTCGTATGATGCATTAGGATCTCTTATGATTTCTTTCAAGGATTTACGCTTAACATCATATTTTTTTACTAATTTCTTACGCTTATCTTCGCGCGCAATCATTGACTTCTTTGCCATGTTAAAACCGCCTCTTAGCTCTTAAATGGAAAATTAAACAGCTTTAACAAAGCCAAACCTTCTTCGTTAGTCTGGGCTGTAGTTGTGATAGTAATATCCATACCACGCAAAGTGTCAATTTTATCATAATCAATTTCTGGAAATATGATTTGCTCTTTAACACCCATAGAATAATTACCACGCCCATCGAAACTCTTTGGACTTAATCCTCTGAAATCACGTATTCTTGGTATAGAAATACTAATTAACCGGTCCAGAAATTCGTACATCCTGTCGCTACGCAAAGTCACTTTGCAGCCAATAGGCATATCGTCTCGAATTTTAAAACCAGCAATCGACTTTCTAGCCAGTGTAATAACAGGTTTTTGACCGGAAATTTTTTCCATGTCAGAAAGTGCAGATTGTAGGATCTTTTTATCAGCGACCGCACCACCAACACCCATATTAAGTGTTATTTTAGTGATACGTGGGGCCTGCATAATTGACTTATAAGCAAATTGCTTCACTAATGCAGGAAGGATTGTTTCTTTATATACGGTTTCTAATCTAGCCATGATTCATCTGCACCTTACACATCAACAACTTCATTTGTTGATTTAAAATATCTGACCTTCTTTCCATCCTCAAGAAACTTAAAGCCAACTCTATCAGCTTTTTTTGTTTCAGGATTATACAATCCAATGTTGGAAATATTTATCGGCATATCCTTGACAATTATCCCTCCTGAAACACCTGCATTTGGGTTTGGTTTTTGGTTCTTTTTAACCTGATTAATTCCTTCAACTAAAACCTTATTGTCTTTTAAAACCTTAGTTACTCTACCACTCTTACCTTTATCCTTGCCGGTACGAACGATAACATCATCACCCTTTCTAATTTTTGCCATTGTTTTACCCTATCTTATAAAACTTCAGGAGCAAGCGAGATAATTTTCATAAATTTCTCGCCTCTTAGCTCACGTGTTACAGGGCCAAAAATACGTGTTCCAAGTGGCTGCAAGTTATTATTGAGAATTACGGCAGCATTGCCATCAAAACGTATAACAGAACCATCTGACCTACGAACACCTTTACGCGTTCTAACGACAAGTGCATTATAGACTTCACCTTTTTTTACTCGTCCGCGAGGTATTGCATCCTTAATGCTGACTTTGATGATGTCTCCAATTCCGGCGTAGCGCCGGTGCGACCCCCCTAACACTTTGATACACATGACCCTTTTTGCACCGCTATTATCGGCGACGTCAAGGTTAGTTTGCATCTGAATCATGATTTATTCCTACACTCTGTATATAAACGATTTATGCTATTTACTAGCACTTTCTAAGACTTGAACCAATCTAAAAGTTTTATGCTTAGATAAAGGCCTGCATGATGTGATGGCTACCACATCGCCTTCCTGGCAAACATTTTGTTCATCATGAGCCATCATTTTTGTTGAACGTTTGATGTATTTACCGTAAACGGGGTGTTTTACAACGCGTTCAACCAAAACTGTAATGGTTTTGTCCATTTTATTACTAACAACCCGGCCAGTAATCGTCCGCAATTTAGTTAAATTTTCGCTCATAATTATGCACTCGCCATTTCATTTAATATGGTGTGAATACGTGCCACATCGCGACTGACCTTTTTTACTTGATCGGGCTTTGACAGTTGACCTGTACCTTTTTGCATTTTAAGATTAAATCGCTCCCGTGATAAATCGAGCAACATAGTTCCTAATTCGTCTTTTGATTTTTGGCGTAATTCACTTGCTTTCATTACATTATAGTCCGAGCGGTAAACAGTGTTTTTAAAGGTAGCTTAGCAGCAGCTAATGCAAATGCTTCGCGGGCTAGTTCTTCAGAAACACCCTGTATTTCATACAACATAGTTCCTGGTCTAATTTGAGCAACCCAGTATTCTACACTACCTTTACCTTTTCCCATACGAACTTCTAATGGTTTTTTGGTAATAGGCTTATCCGGGAAGATTCTAATCCATAGCTTTCCGCCGCGTTTTACATGACGAGTGATAGTTCGACGTGCCGATTCAATTTGTCTTGCAGTTAGCCTGCCGCGACTAACTGATTTGAGACCATACTCGCCAAAGCTAACTGATGACCCACGTACAGCAGTACCGTTATTTCTGCCTTTATGTTGCTTACGGAATTTGGTTCTTTTAGGTTGAAGCATGACTGTGTTCCTTCAACTATTTCTTGGATTCAGAGTTATTAGACGCAATATGTGCATCCATATCAAATACTTCGCCTTTGAATATCCACACTTTGATGCCGATAATTCCGTAGGTAGTATTTGCTTCTGCAGTTGCATAATCGATATCTGCCCTTAAGGTATGCAAAGGCACACGCCCTTCTCTGTACCACTCGCTTCTTGCAATTTCAGCCCCATTTAAACGACCACCCACGTTAATCTTAATACCCTCGGCACCTAAACGCATAGTATTGGTCACTGCGCGTTTCATTGCCCGTCGATACATAATACGTTTTTCAAGTTGCTGAGCTACTCCTTCAGCAACTAACTGCGCATCGAGCTCCGGCTTTCTGATCTCTTCAACATTCAGTTGAACAGGAATACCCATCATTTTTGATATTTCTTGACGCAAAACATCGATATCCTCACCTTTTTTACCGATGACAATACCAGGGCGCGCTGTGTGTATGGTTATGTATGCATTATTCGCTGGGCGATTAATTTGAATACGACTTACAGAAGCATGAGCTAATTTTTTCTTGATAAATGCTCTGACTGTTAAATCTTGGTGCAGGAATACTGAATAATCCTGACTATTTGCATACCATCTTGAATTCCAATCTTTTACAATTCCAAGGCGTATACCTGTTGGATGAACCTTTTGACCCATTTTCTACCCCTACTCGAATTCTGCGACTTTTATTGTAATATGGCAGGTTCTTTTAAGGATATGGTTTGCACGTCCTTTAGCTCTTGCCTTAAATCTTTTCATGGTCGCCCCTTCATTGACATAAACGGTAGACACTCTTAACTCATCAATATCCGCACTTTCATTATGTTCTGCATTAGCTATCGCCGACTCCAGAATTTTTTTAATTATAGCCGCAGCTTTTTTTGAACTGAATTTCAATGTATTCAGAGCTTTTTCAACTGGCATACCACGAATCTGATCACCAACCAACCTCGCTTTTTGCGCCGATAATGGTGCGTTATTTAACTTTGCTGAAATTTCCATCACTTAACCTACCTAGACTTCTTGTCAGCCACGTGGCCTTTATATGTTCGAGTGGGTGCAAACTCACCTAATTTATGCCCGACCATATTCTCAGAAATGAGAACTGGAATGTGCAGCCGTCCATTATGGATTGCAATAGTTAAGCCCAGCATATCTGGAATAATCATTGATCTTCTTGACCATGTTTTAATCGGTTTCCGATTATTGCTACTTACAGCATCTTCAACTTTTTTTAGAAGATGATGATCAATAAAAGGACCTTTTTTAATTGAACGCGGCACGCTAATTCCTCTCTATTTCTGCTTACGACGTCTGATAATCATATTATCAGTACGTTTGTTTTTTCTTGTTTTGTATCCCTTAGTTGGCATACCCCAAGGTGATACAGGATGCCTACCACCCGATGTACGGCCTTCACCACCACCATGAGGATGATCAACTGGATTCATTACCACACCGCGAACAGTAGGACGAACACCTCGCCATCTTGATGCCCCTGCCTTACCAAGAGAAGCCAGATTGTGTTCAGAGTTTGATACCTCACCAATTACAGCTCTACAATCGGCCATAACCTTGCGCATTTCACCTGAGCGCATTCTAATAGTTGCGTGAGCACCATCTCTTGCGACTAATTGGACCGATGTACCCGCACTTCTCGCTACTTGTGCACCCTTGCCTGGCTTTAACTCCACACAGTGAACAGTTGTACCCATCGGTATATTTCTTAGCGGCATACAATTCCCCGCTTTAACCGGAACAGTTTCTGAGGAAATAATTTCCTGACCAATAACTAAACCTTTTGGTGCAATAATATACTTACGCTCGCCATCCCTGAACAAAACCAAGGCAATATTTGCAGTTCTGTTCGGATCGTATTCCAGTCGCTCAACAACAGCAGGTATATCAATTTTATTTCTTTTAAAATCAATGATCCGGTAGTGTTGCTTATGACCACCACCGATGTGACGTGTTGTTATACGCCCCTGATTATTACGACCGCCACTTTTACTATTTTTACTCAGCAAAGGTGCAAATGGTTTGCCTTTGTGTAACTCATCATTTTTGATGCGTACTACAAAGCGTGATCCCGGTGACGTCGGTTTTGACTTTACAATCGCCATGCTTTCTACCGTTTCCTATTGATCTATAATAAATTAAGCAGCAGAAAATTCTATGTCATGACCAGATTTAAGCTTTACGTAAGCTTTTTTCCAATCTGATCTTTGGCCCAATGATTTACCAACTCGTTTCTGTTTGCCTTTTACGTTCAAAACATGAACAGAATCAACCTCTACACCAAACATTATTTCTACCGCATTTTTAACTTGTTTTTTAGTCACTTGTTTTTGCACTTTAAAAACAAATTGTTTATTTTTTTCAGCGGCATTAGTACTCTTCTCAGAGATAATCGGCGCCTCAAGGACTCCTGCTAACTGATATTTGTTTATACTCATGCCAAGCGCTCCTCTAATTGTTTCAAGGCACCTAGTGTAGCTATTACTTTATCGGCTGAAACCAATAGTACTGGATTTAAATTAACAGCCTCAATAACGTCTACATAAGGAATATTTCTTGAAGCCAATGCCAAATTCGCATCTACACTTTCTACAACAATCAATATGCGCTTAGCATCAATTTTTTTTAGTTTTTCATTTAACTCTTTAGTTTTAGCTGTAGCAGGAAATATATCGCTGCTCACTACCAACCGACCCTGCCTGAGTAATTCAGACAAAATCGATCGCACACCAACCCGAAACATTTTTTTATTTAGCTTCTGCTCATACGATCTTGGTCTTGCAGCGAAGGCAACACCACCTGTACGCCAGATTGGACTTCGTATTGTACCAGATCTTGCGCGGCCTGTACCTTTTTGTCTCCATGGCTTTGAACCACCACCACTGACATCAGATCGCGTTTTTTGTGCTTTAGTACCCTCACGCGCACCAGCAAGATAGCGAGTCACCAATTGGTGTATTAATGTTTCATTAAAAGACTGACCAAAAACAGCTTCAGCCACCTCCACTTTTCCAGAAGAGTCTTGTTCATTTAAAGCAGGTATTTGCAAACCCATGGCTTAACCTTTATTTCGCATTTTCATTGCGGGTGTAATCACTACATCGCCACCTTTAGCACCAGGCACAGCGCCTTTTACTAAAATTAAATTTCTTTCTGTATCAATTGTATGTATAGTCAAATTCTGAATGGTTGTTTTCACGTTACCGAGATGACCTTCCATTTTTTTGCCTTTAAACACACGCCCAGGTGTTTGACACATACCAATGGAGCCAAGCACTCTGTGTGAACGAGAGTTACCATGCGTAGCATCCTGCATACTAAAATGATGCCGCTTTATTCCACCCGCAAAGCCTTTACCGATACTTCTTCCTTGCACATCAACAATCTGACCCGCAGTAAAAATATCCAGTGATAATTGGGAACCAGCTGATAAATCAGCGCCTTCACCATCTTCAAGCCTAAACTCCCAAAGACTTCGTCCAGCAGTCATATTAGCCGCCGCATAATGACCGGCCATTGCTTTATTGACTCTTGAAGATTTTTTATCGCCCGCTGCTACCTGGATTGATCGATAACCATCAGTTTCAAGACTTTTAACCTGAGTGACTCTGTTTGAATCAATCTGGAGAACAGTAACAGGTACTGATGAACCATCTTCACAAAAAACCCTGGTCATACCACATTTACGACCTATAAGACCTATTGACATCTGCCAATTCCTCTATTTTTAATTCAATTTTATTTGGACATCAACACCAGCTGCAAGATCCAACTTCATTAATGCATCTACAGTTTTTTCAGTTGGCTCAACGATATCCAGCAATCTTTTATATGTTCTTAATTCATATTGGTCTCTTGCATCTTTATTAACATGCGGAGAAATCAAAATCGTAAAGCGTTCTTTCTTAGTAGGCAAAGGGATAGGACCTTTTACTTGGGCACCTGTTCTCCTTGCTGTTTCTACTATCT
This sequence comes from uncultured Gammaproteobacteria bacterium, assembly GCA_963849195.1. Classification (GTDB taxonomy): domain Bacteria; phylum Pseudomonadota; class Gammaproteobacteria; order Methylococcales; family Methylomonadaceae; genus Methylobacter_C. The sequence goes on along the minus strand of CAWKGQ010000003.1, from coordinate 98,496 downwards.
CACCAGCCGATTGATCAATCAATTTATGATCAAATGATTTCAAACGGATTCTGATAGTTTGATTAGACATATTCATTACTCGATTATTGATGCAACGACGCCGGCACCGACTGTACGACCACCTTCACGAATTGCGAAACGCAACCCATCTTCCATAGCAATAGGTGAAATCAATTTAACTTTTACAGATATATTATCACCAGGCATCACCATTTCAACGCCTTCAGGCAGATCAACTGCACCCGTTACGTCGGTTGTTCTAAAATAGAATTGCGGGCGATAACCATTAAAGAATGGCGTGTGACGGCCGCCCTCTTCTTTTGACAATACGTAAATTTCCGCATTGAAATGGGCGTGTGGCTTAATAGTGCCTTTGTGCGCCAACACTTGTCCGCGCTCAACATCGTCTCTTTTAGTGCCTCTTAATAACAACCCAACATTATCGCCTGCCTCTCCTTGATCAAGCAACTTACGGAACATTTCAACACCCGTAACGGTTGTAGCAACTGTCGGTCTGATACCAACAATTTCAACTTCCTGCCCGACTTTGATAATACCCCGCTCTATACGGCCCGTGACTACGGTTCCGCGCCCTGAAATCGAGAATACATCTTCAACCGGCATCAGGAATGCACCATCCACCGCCCTTTCCGGCAAGGGAATGTAAGTATCCAGCGCCTCAACCAATCTGACTACCGAGGGCATACCAATATCACTCTCGTCGCCTTGCAATGCAAGCAATGCAGAGCCCCTGATAATAGGCGTATCATCGCCTGGAAATTCATACATATCCAGCAATTCCCTGAGCTCCATTTCTACCAGTTCGATTAACTCTTCATCATCAACCATATCGGCTTTATTCAGGAATACCACGATATAAGGAACGCCAACCTGTCTTGACAACAGAATGTGCTCTCTGGTTTGCGGCATAGGGCCGTCAGCGGCTGAACAAACAAGAATCGCGCCGTCCATTTGCGCCGCACCGGTGATCATGTTTTTCACATAGTCAGCATGGCCCGGACAGTCAACGTGAGCATAGTGACGTGTCGCTGATTCATATTCCACGTGGGAAGTAGCAATGGTAATACCACGCGCACGCTCTTCAGGCGCATTATCAATCTGATCGAAAGCCTTGACTGCACCACCGTGCAATTTAGCCATTACCGTTGTTAAAGCAGCAGTTAGCGTTGTCTTACCATGATCAACGTGACCAATTGTGCCTACGTTTACATGGGGCTTACTGCGTGAAAATTTTTCTTTGGCCATGAGTTAATACCTTTATATTATTCAATTTTATGAAGATTTTTTAATGATCGCTTCTGCTATATTGGCAGGCGTTTCATTGTATTTTTCAAACTGCATACTGTATGTAGCCCGCCCCTGTGTTGCCGAACGCAAATCAGTTGCATAACCAAACATTTCCGACAACGGCACTTCGCAGCTAACTGTTTTACCTGATAGTGTATCTTGCATACCCTGAATTATGCCACGACGTCTATTGATATCTCCAACAACATCACCCATGTATTCTTCAGGCGTAGCTACCTCAACTTTCATTATAGGCTCTAACAAAACAGGACTCGCCTTTCTTGCTCCCTCCCTGAAACACATAGAACCGGCAATTTTAAAAGCCATTTCATTCGAATCCACATCGTGATACGAACCATCAAATATGGACACTTTAACATCTAACATTGGGTACCCTGCAAGAACACCACTCTTCAGCTGCTCTTGTACGCCCTTATCAACTGCTGGTATATATTCCTTCGGGACAACGCCTCCAACAATTTCGTTGACAAACTCATAACCCACCCCAGCCTCTTGTGGTTCAATTCGTAACCAAACGTGGCCATACTGACCTCGACCACCCGACTGCCTTACGAATTTACTTTCATGCTCTACCGACTTGCGAATTGTTTCCCTGTATGCAACCTGTGGAGCACCAACATTAGCTTCAACATTAAACTCCCTTCTCATCCGATCAACAATAATTTCCAGATGAAGCTCCCCCATACCGGATATTATCACTTGACCTGAATCTTCATCCGTATGTACACGAAATGATGGATCTTCCTGCGTTAGCTTACTTAGCGCAACTCCCATTTTTTCTTGATCTGCCTTAGTTTTAGGCTCGACTGCAACAGAAATTACAGGATCAGGGAACTGCATACGCTCAAGAACAATAATTGACTTAAGATCACACAAGGTATCGCCGGTAGTAATGTCTTTTAGACCAATTGCAGCCGCAATATCTCCCGCACATACAACCTTAACTTCTTCCCGACTATTCGCATGCATTTGAACTATACGGCCAACGCGCTCTTTCTTCTTTTTGACTGAATTATAGATGCTATCACCAGAATTCAGAACTCCAGAATAAACCCTGAAAAAAGTCAATGTCCCAACAAAAGGGTCGGACGCAATTTTAAAAGCTAACGCGGAAAAAGGCTCATCATCACATGCTGGCCTCCGCCCTTCGGTCACCTCATCTTCAAGCAAGCCTCTTATGGCTTCAACATCAGTTGGAGCAGGCATGTATTCAACAACAGCATCCAACATTGCCTGAACACCCTTGTTTTTAAAGGCAGATCCACAAAACGCTGGAACAATTTGATTAGCTATTGTTTGAGCACGAATACCTTTTTTTATTTCTTCATTGGTTAAACACCCTTCTACAAGGTATTTTTCCATCAACTCTTCATTAGCTTCAGCAGCCGCTTCTACCATAAGCTCTCTCCACTTTTCGCAGAGATTCCGCATATCGGCTGGGATTTCCTTTTCTTCGAAGGTCATCCCTAAATTAGCTTCATTCCAATAGATAGCTTTCATTTTAATGAGATCAACAACCCCCGAAAAGCTGTCCTCAGCACCAATCGGCAATTGCATAGGCACCGCATTACTACCTAAGCGAGCCTTTATTTGCATTATTACTCGCAAGAAATCAGCGCCTGAACGATCCATCTTGTTAACAAATACCAAGCGTGGCACATGATATTTATCCGCCTGCCGCCAAACTGTTTCTGACTGGGGCTCAACGCCGCCCACCGCACAGAATACCGCACATGCACCATCTAGTACGCGCAATGAGCGCTCAACCTCAATGGTAAAGTCTACATGGCCAGGCGTATCAATAATATTTATTCGATGCTGGGGAAATTGTTTTTCCATTCCACTCCAAAAGCAGGTTGTAGCAGCTGAGGTTATAGTAATACCGCGCTCTTGTTCCTGCTCCATCCAATCCATGGTTGCCGCACCATCGTGTACCTCACCTATTTTGTGAGACACACCTGTATAGTATAATACGCGCTCTGTCGTTGTCGTTTTGCCGGCATCAATGTGAGCCATGATGCCAATATTACGATATCGATCTATTGGGGTTTTACGCACTCTTACTATACAGCCATCAACTTAGCTTATCTCGTTGCTTACCAACGATAGTGCGAGAAAGCTTTGTTAGCCTCAGCCATTCTGTGAGTATCCTCTCGCTTCTTAGCCGCTGACCCCCTGCTCTCAAAGGCATCCATTAGCTCTCCTGCTAATTTTGACGACATATTTCTTTCATTTCTTTTGCGAGACGCATCAATCAACCAACGCATAGCCAAAGCCATGCGCCTTGAAGGACGCACTTCAACAGGAACCTGATAAGTAGCACCACCCACGCGACGCGACTTAACCTCAACCCTTGGCTGAACATTTTCCAACGCTTTGGACAACACTTCCAGCGGCTCACTATGACCTTTATTTTCAATCACATCCAAAGCACCATAGACAATCCCTTCCGCAACAGACTTTTTTCCGCTCTCCATGATCATATTCATAAACTTGGTCAGCATAACACTACCAAACCTTGGATCAGGAATAATCTCTCTTTTTGTAGCGACTCTTCTTCTTGACATTTCTCACCAACTCACTTTTTAGCTTTTAGGGCGTTTTGTTCCGTATTTGGAGCGACCACACTTTCTGTTGTTTACACCTGAAGCATCCAAGCTACCACGAACAACGTGATATCTTACACCCGGCAAGTCCTTAACACGACCACCTCTAATCAAAACCACAGAGTGCTCTTGAAGATTATGACCTTCACCACCAATGTAACTACTTACTTCAGCCCCATTAGTCAACCTAACTCTTGCCACCTTACGAAGCGCTGAGTTTGGTTTTTTTGGCGTTGTCGTATACACGCGCGTGCATACCCCTCTACGCTGAGGACAAGCCTCCAATGCCGGAACATTGCTTTTTTCTAATTTCTTAGCGCGCGGCTTACGAACTAATTGGTTGATCGTGGCCATATGTTTTGTTTACTCCAATATACAATTTAACTGTCAGATAATAAAACAACCATTGATCAAAAAAGATGTGGCGGTTGTTTTGCATTTCGACCTGACCCAAGCACGTTGGCTTATGTGAGCAGGGCATGATACTTGTTATTACTTATTAGGTCAAGCTCATTTTTCTTTAAAAATATTTACAACATATTTAAACATTCAAAGCTTGCTTAAGAGCCTCTTCTACGTCGCCCGCATCAACAGCAGCTGTATCATTCTCCACGGCCTGATGCTGAGCAAATCTGTTTTTCCTGTTTTCATGATAGGCCAAACCTGTCCCCGCTGGAATTAACCGTCCCACAATAACGTTTTCTTTTAAACCTTGCAGGCCATCACTTAAGCCACGCACTGCCGCGTCAGTCAACACGCGGGTTGTTTCTTGAAAAGAAGCTGCTGATATAAATGATTCAGTTGCCAATGATGCCTTGGTAATACCCAACAATATCGACTCGTAACTGGCAGGAATTTTTCCGTCACCTTCCATTTTGTCATTTTCGACTCTCATCGCTGCGCGCTCAACTTGTTCACCTTTCAAAAAGCTTGTATCACCAGACGCCGTAATCTCAACTTTTCTAAGCATTTGGCGTATGATTGCTTCTATATGCTTATCATTGATCTTGACACCTTGTAAACGATAAACATCTTGAATTTCTTTAACCAGATAATTAGCCAACTCCTCAATACCCCTTAACCTGAGGATATCATGAGGCGTTAATTCTCCTTCTGCGATGGTTTCACCCTTTTCCACATATTCACCTTCAAACACAGTTATATGCCGCCATTTTGGTATTAAAGTCTCAATTTGCTCACCAGTTGCATCCGTAATTATTACGCGCTGCTTACCTTTGGTTTCTTTGCCAAATGAAATAGTGCCACTAGTCTCTGCAAGAATAGCAGGATCTTTTGTTTTACGCGCTTCGAATAAATCGGCAACACGCGGCAAACCACCAGTGATATCCCTCGTTTTACTGGATTCTTGTGGAATCCTGGCCAACACATCACCTACCTTGACCTCACCACCATCTTTAATACCGGCAATAGCGCCTGCCGGTAAGAAATACTGCGCTGGGATTTCGGTACCTGGTAAGTAGATTGTATTGCCTTCATTGTCCAATAGTTTCACCATAGGGCGCAATTCTTTACCTGCCGAACCACGTTGTTTTGGGTCAGTAACTACTAACGAACTTAATCCAGTTACTTCATCAGATTGTTTTTGTACGGTGACACCATCAACAAAGTGTATTAATTCAACAACTCCATCTACTTCGGTTATAACCGGATGAGTATGAGGATCCCACGTAACAATAATGTCACCTGCGTTAATTTTTGAACCTTCCTGCACAGAAAGTACTGCGCCATAAGGGATTTTATAACGCTCTCTCTCACGCCCATAGTCATCTACAACACCAACTTCACCAGATCTTGAAACTGCAACCAGGTTACCTTCGCGGTTAACCACTGACTTCAGATTGTTAAGACGCACAGTACCCGCAGATTTGACCTGTACATTGCTGATAGCAGCTGACCTTGATGCTGCACCACCTATATGGAAGGTACGCATAGTCAACTGGGTGCCAGGTTCGCCAATTGACTGCGCGGCAATAACACCCACTGCCTCACCAATATTCACAAGATGGCCACGACCTAAATCACGGCCATAACAGGCGGCACAAACACCGTGTCTATTTTCACAAGTAATGATTGAACGAACCATAACTTGATCAATACTTTGCTCTTCGAGAATGGAAACCCAGTGCTCATCCAACAAAGTCCTGGCAGGCACTATTATGTTTTCTCCTGCCGCATCCATAACATCATTAACAGCGACCCGACCCAATACGCGCTCAGATAAGGGCTCTACCACATCACCGCCTTCAATAATAGGGGTCATAATCAATCCGTTAGACGTACCACAATCATCCCCAGTAATGACCAGATCCTGAGCGACATCCACTAATCTACGTGTCAAATACCCTGAGTTAGCTGTTTTTAACGCAGTATCTGCCAGACCTTTACGTGCTCCGTGGGTAGAAATAAAGTATTGTAATACATCAAGACCTTCTCTAAAGTTCGCTGTAATAGGCGTTTCAATAATAGAGCCATCGGGTTTGGCCATCAAACCCCGCATACCCGCTAATTGGCGAATCTGAGCGGCGGAGCCCCGAGCACCGGATTCGGCCATCATGAAAATTGAATTGAATGATTTTTGCTTTACTATTTTGCCATCTGCATCAACAACTGACTCTTCACCCAGCCCATCCATCATTACTTTGGCAACTTGATCATTAGCATGTGACCAAATATCGACAACCTTGTTATAACGTTCACCGTCAGTAACCAAACCCGAGGCATATTGACTTTGAATTTCATTCACCTCCATATCAGCCGCCTTGATAATATCGATTTTTTTAGCCGGTATTGCCATATCTTCGATCCCAAACGACACCCCTGAAATGGTTGCGTACCTGAAACCCAAATACATCAACTGATCTGCCAATACGACCGTATCTTTGTTGCCCAAGTACCGATAGCTGTAATTGATTAACCGCGATATGTTCTTTTTGGTCATGTCACAGTTCACCAGCTCATAAGGCATACGATCAGGGACGACCTCCCAAATCAACGCACGACCTACAGTTGTTTTTATTCTGTGCGTTTTATCTTCAGTCTCACCGTGTTCATTGACTACTTTTTCGGTAATACGCAATTGTATTTTTGATTGTAATTCAACTGATTTAGCCAATAAAGCTTTGTGAATTTCGCCAACACTGACAAATATACTGCCATCACCTTTGGCATTTATTTTTTCACGGCTAATGTAATAAAGCCCCAATACCACGTCCTGTGACGGATTAATCACAGGCTCACCATTAGCAGGCGACAAAATGTTATTGGTTGCCATCATCAATGTTCTGGCTTCTAACTGCGCCTCTATGGACAGTGGAATATGCACCGCCATCTGATCACCGTCAAAATCGGCGTTAAATGCACTACATACCAATGGATGTAACTGAATCGCTTTACCTTCAATCAGGGTAGGTTCAAATGCCTGAATACCCAACCGGTGTAGCGTAGGCGCGCGGTTTAATAAAATCGGGTGCTCCCGAATAACTTCTTCGAGTATATCCCATACTTCGGCTCCCTCCCTTTCAACCATTTTCTTTGCTGCTTTAATGGTTGTGGCAAGACCACGAAATTGTAATTTGCTGAAGATAAATGGCTTAAACAGTTCCAATGCCATTTTTTTCGGCAGCCCGCATTGATGAAGCCTTAACGTAGGGCCCACTACAATAACTGAACGACCTGAATAATCAACACGTTTGCCTAGCAAATTTTGCCTGAAGCGTCCTTGCTTGCCTTTAATCATATCGGCTAGCGATTTAAGCGGACGCCTGTTTGTTCCGGTAATCGCACGACCACGACGACCGTTATCCAGCAACGCATCAACAGACTCCTGCAACATGCGCTTTTCGTTACGAACAATAATGTCAGGGGCATTCAAGTCCAGCAAGCGATTTAGCCGATTGTTTCTATTGATAACCCGACGATATAAATCATTCAAATCGGAAGTAGCAAAACGACCGCCATCTAAAGGCACCAGTGGACGCAACTCAGGCGGCAATACCGGAAGCACTTTTAGAATCATCCACTCAGGACGATTCTTGGAACTCAATAACGCATCCATAACTTTAAGACGTTTTGAGTACTTCTTGATTTTAGTTTCTGAATTAGTTGAATTTATTTCTTCACGCAGGATTTCGACTTGCTCTTTTAAATCAATAGCTTTTAATAAATCATAAATCGCTTCAGCGCCCATTTTGGCAATAAAATCATCGCCATGTAATTCTACAGCATCGAGGTACTCATCATCCGTCAGTAACTGGCCTTTGTCTAACGGGGTCATGCCTGGATCCAGGATGACGAAGGATTCGAAATATAAGACGCGCTCGATCTCGCGTAATGTCATATCCAACAACAACGCTATTCTTGAGGGCAATGATTTTAAAAACCAAATATGCGCAACAGGGCTCGCTAAATCAATATGCCCCATTCTTTCGCGGCGAACCTTTGATAAAGTGACTTCAACGCCACATTTTTCACAAATAACACCACGGTGTTTCAGTCGTTTATATTTGCCACAGAGACATTCATAATCACTGACCGGTCCAAAAATTTTAGCGCAAAATAAACCATCACGCTCAGGCTTAAACGTACGGTAATTAATTGTTTCGGGTTTTTTTACCTCACCATAAGACCAGGAACGGATCATGTCCGGTGATGCCAAGCCAATACTGATCCCGTCGAAATCATCGGCACGACCTTGACGCTTTAAGAAATTCATTAAATCTTTCAAGAGCTTGTCCTCTTTAAAATAGTTTCTGGTGTAGTCCAGAATAGGCTCAGGCGTGATTAATCACGCCTCTACAGTGCAAATGTCGGTATTGTCCATAAATTAAAGCGACCTTTTAAACAGGACGTTAATTTGGCAGGAAGCGGTTTAAATAATTCACATAACGTCTTAATTAAAGCCTTAAGTCCTCTTATTAAAAAAAGCAAAAATAGAGATTTTGCGTTGCATCGTCTTTACCTAGCATTCTATTCACGCTCTAATTCAATATTAACTGCCAATGAACGAATTTCTTTGATTAAAACATTAAAGGATTCCGGCATACCCGCTTCCATTTTATGATCACCGTCGACTATGTTTTTATACATACGCGTTCTACCTGTGACATCATCTGATTTAACAGTGAGCATCTCCTGCAAGGTATAGGCTGCACCATAAGCTTCCAGGGCCCAGACTTCCATTTCTCCAAAACGCTGGCCTCCGAATTGTGCTTTTCCACCTAAGGGCTGCTGAGTTACAAGACTGTAAGGCCCTGTTGATCGTGCATGCATTTTGTCATCTACCAAATGGTTCAGTTTCAACATGTACATATAACCGACAGTAACTTCCCGTTCAAATGGTTCACCTGTCAAGCCATCATAAAGTGTAATTTGCCCGTGTTCTGGCAAATCGGCCAGCTTTAACATAGTGCGAATTTCTTCTTCGCTCGCACCATCAAAAACAGGTGTCGCCATGGGTACGCCGCCAACCAGATTGGCCGCCATTTCCAAAATGTCTTTATCGGAAAATGAATCTAAATCTTCCTTACGACCGCTGCTGTTGTAGATTTTGTCGAGATATTCCCTTATAGCAGTAACTTTTGCTTTCTCTGCATCATATTTAGCTTCAAGCATTTTACCTATCTTGATGCCTAAACCTTTTGCTGCCCAGCCTAAATGTGTTTCAAGAACCTGCCCTACATTCATCCGCGAAGGCACGCCCAATGGGTTCAAAACAATATCCACAGGATTCCCATCTGCCGTGTACGGCATATCTTCAATAGGTCTGATCATGGAAATTACGCCTTTATTTCCATGACGACCAGCCATTTTATCACCTGGTTGTATGCGTCGTTTAACTGCCAAATATACCTTGACCATTTTCAGCACTCCCGGTGCCAAATCATCGCCCATGGTAATTTTTTTGCGTTTGACTTCAAATTTCTCATCAAAATCTTTTCTTTGCTGCTCGACCTGAGCAACAACAGTTTCCAACTGAAGATTAATGTCTTCATCCTTCATTTTAATTTTTAGCCACTCTGAATGTCTTAAACCATTCAGATAGCCTTGTGTTATTTCCGTACCCGCCTTGTGTCCGCTTGGTCCTGACAGGGCAGTTTTGCCAACCAGCAGCTTAGCAACACGAGCAAAAATATCTTCTTCGAGAATTTTAAGCTGATCATCAAGATCCTTTCTGTAGCGCTTTATTTCTTCTTGCTCGATATCAAGCGCTCGCTTATCCTTCTTTACACCATCACGAGTAAACACCTGAACATCAATTACTGTTCCCTCAATGCTACCCGGAACGCGTAATGAAGTATCTTTTACATCTGCGGCTTTTTCACCAAAAATTGCACGAAGTAATTTTTCTTCAGGAGTTAGTTGAGTCTCACCTTTTGGCGTGACTTTACCCACCAAAATATCACCACCCTTAACTTCCGCTCCCACATATACGATCCCTGACTCATCAAGTTTGGATAAGGCTTCTTCGCTGACATTAGGAATATCAGCAGTAATTTCTTCAGGGCTGTGCTTTGTATCGCGCGCGACGCAAGTTTTCTCTTCGATGTGAATCGTGGTAAAACGGTCTTCTTTAACAACACGTTCGGATACTAAGATAGAATCTTCAAAGTTATAGCCATTCCAGGGCATAAACGCGACCAACATGTTCTGCCCCAAGGCCAATTCACCCATATCGGTGGACGGACCGTCTGCCAAAATATCACCCGCATTGACTATATCGCCTGGTTTTACTAGGGGTTTTTGATTGATACAAGTATTTTGATTTGAACGCGTATATTTTGTCAGATTGTAAATATCAACACCGGGCGCACCAGTTTCGGTTTCCGTATCATTGACTCGTACAACGATCCTTGCCGCATCAACCGCTTCAATGCTACCTCCACGGGCAGCGACCACAGTTACCCCTGAGTCTTTTGCAACAGTTCTTTCCATACCTGTGCCTACCAATGGCTTTTCAGCCCTTAATGTAGGAACAGCTTGACGCTGCATATTTGAACCCATCAACGCACGGTTAGCATCATCATGCTCAAGGAACGGAATAATGGAAGCTGCTACCGATACAATCTGTTTTGATGATACATCCATATATTGCACGGTGTCAGACATTGCCAAGGCAAATTCGTCCTTATGTCGACATGATACCAATCCTTCTACCAGCTTTCCGTTTTCATCAACGGCAACACTGGCTTGAGCAATAACAAATTCACCTTCTTCAATAGCGGATAGATAATCAACCTGATCGGTTACTATGCCATTGATTACTTTTCTATAAGGTGTTTCCAAAAAACCGTAGTCATTGGTACGCGCATAAACTGATAAAGAGTTTATTAATCCAATGTTTGGTCCTTCAGGCGTTTCAATTGGACATACACGGCCATAATGAGTGGCATGCACGTCCCGGACTTCAAAACCTGCACGCTCTCTTGCCAACCCACCGGGCCCCAAAGCAGAAACACGGCGCTTATGAGTCACTTGCGATAGTGGATTGTTTTGATCCATAAACTGGGACAATTGACTTGAACCAAAAAATTCTTTTACAGCAGCAGAAACCGGTTTTGCATTAATAATTTCTTGCGGCATCAAACCTTCTGAATCTGCCAGCGTCAAACGCTCCTTGACCGCCCGCTCAACCCTGACCAATCCCACACGAAATTGGTTTTCGATCATTTCACCAACCGAACGCACACGCCTGTTGCCTAAATGATCAATATCGTCAACCGTGCCATTGCCGTTACGGATTGCAATCAATTCTTTTAGGACATCAATAATGTCTTCTTTGGTTAATGTGCCTGGACCTGTGGTTTCTACACGCCCTAACCGACGATTAAACTTCATTCGACCAACCGTAGATAAATCATATCTTTCGTCGGTAAAAAACAAATTCTGAAACAAGTTTTCGGCAGATTCTTTTGTGGGAGGCTCGCCAGGACGCATCATACGGTAAATTTCTACCAGTGCTTCCAAGGCATTCGAGGTTGTATCCAGCCTCATTGCGTTACTTATATAGGGCCCATTATCCAGATCGTTCACAAATAAGGTATCAATTTCGGTAATACCACTGCCTATACATCGCTCTATTAACGATGTCGATACTTCATCATTGACATTTGCGACCAACTCTCCGGTCGATTGATCGATCAAATTATTACCCAGAATCTTGCCTGTAAGGTACCCTCTTGGAACTTCAACTTCTGTCAAACCCGCCTTATTCATTTCACGAATATGCTTGGCAGTGATTCGCCGTCCTTCTTCTACCAATACCTGATCGTTGTGTTTAATATCAAATGCTGCAATTTCACCGCGCATTCTTTCAGGTACTATATGGAACAAGCATTTTTCTGCACTCAGGGTAAACTTGTTGGTTTCGAAGAAAATGTTAATCATTTCTTCGTTATTGTAACCTAAGCCTCTGAGTAAAATTGTTGCTGGTATTTTTCTGCGGCGGTCTATACGCACATAAACACAATCTTTGTGGTCGAACTCAAAATCCAGCCAAGAGCCGCGATAAGGAATAACCCGAGCATTAAATAATAATTTTCCTGACGAATGCGTCTTACCTTTGTCATGGTCAAAGAATACACCGGGCGAACGGTGTAATTGAGACACAATTACTCGCTCAGTGCCGTTGATGACAAAAGTGCCATTATCTGTCATCAACGGCAACTCGCCCATATAGACCTCTTGTTCACGAATGTCTTTTACTACTTTGGCATTAGCGGCAGCTTCCTTATCATAAATAACCAAGCGCACCAATACGCGCAAAGGGGCAGCATAGGTAGCTCCTCTTTGTTGACACTCTCTTACGTCAAAAGTGGGCTCCCCTAATCTATACTTCACATATTCCAATACCGCATAACCGGAATGGCTTTCAATAGGAAAAACACTGGAAAATGCTGCATGCAAACCAATGTCTACACGTTTTTCAGGCGTAACGCCAGATTGCAAAAAACCGGCATATGAATTAATTTGAGTTGCCAGGAGATAGGGAACCTCAAGTACCTCAGTACTTTTCCCAAAGTTATTTCGAATACGCTTTTTTTCGGTAAAAGAGTAGGACATATCGCTTCCAAACCTTTTCGTCATGAATTATTTCTACTGTGTATTTGTTACAAACAGTAAAAGGCCGGCGGCACAAGCCACCAGCCATACTTTAAATAGAGACGCAGCAGTAGCGTCTCTTCAATTGCGTCAAAATTTTTTTATTTAATTTCGACAGTAGCGCCAGCTTCCGTAAGCTGCTTTTTAATGTCTTCAGCTTCAGCTTTAGGGATACCTTCTTTCAGAACAGTAGGAACGCCCTCAACTGCATCTTTAGCTTCTTTTAAGCCTAAGCCAGTGATGCCGCGCACTGTTTTAATGACAGCAACTTTATTTTCACCAAATGATGTCAAAATAACATCAAATTCTGTTTGCTCTTCGACTACTGCGGCAGCCGCAGTAGGAGCAGCTACTGCAACAGCAGCGGCAGATACGCCGAATTTTTCTTCCATCGCTGAAATTAAATCAACGATTTCCATAATGGTCATGTTAGAGACCGCTTCCAAGATATCGGCTTGTGAGATTGCCATTGTGTATTCCTCTAAAATAATTAGTTTTAAACTGGATTAATAAATGCTTATGCAGCTTCTTGCATCTGATCTTTGACAGCCGCCAACGTACGCACAAATTTTTCCACAGGTGCTTTCATAACAGACATCAACATACTGATACCTTGATCACGAGTAGGCAGACTGGCCAATCGAGCAAGCTCAGAACCATCAAATGCCTGACCGCCAATAGCAACAATCTTAGTGATTAATTTGTCATGCGTTTTGGCAAAATTACTGATCAAACGACCGGCAGAACCAGGATCTTCCATAGAGAATGCAATCAATAATGGACCGACCAATCCATTTTGCATGCACTCAAATTCTGTTCCCGCAACAGCCCGTTTTGCCAGTGTATTCTTAACCACACGCAAATAAACGCCAGTCTCTCTCGCCGTTTTACGCAGTTCTGTCAATTCCGTGACGGTTAACCCGCGATATTCTGCCGCAACGGCAGAATGCGCTTTGGCGGCGAATTGAGCTACTTCTTCTACGACAGCTTTTTTGCTATCTAAATTTAGTGCCACAGCTTAGCTCCGGTATTTTTCTGGATATTTTCCAGAATTAATAAACACATCCTGTCGGATGCCCCCTTACGGCTCTTTTCCCCTGTTCCAGGTTCCAATTTCCGTCTGCGCAGGAAAATTAAGTCTTTCAACACCTGCGGTCTTTGACGGTTACCGAACAAAACGGCAACCCAAAGTCTTTTTTCTTTTTAACTTGTTATGCTGCTAGGGTCTAGCCAGAGACCTGGCCCCATCGTTGATGATAAGGTTATCTTTTTAATATAAACGCCTTTCGCAGCAGTCGGCTTGGCTTTCCGTAAGTCTGAAAGCAGTGCCTCCAGGTTTCCTTGAATAGCGACTGCATCAAAAGTGACCTTACCTAGCGTACAGTGAATAATACCTGATTTATCAGTACGGTAACGAACCTGACCAGACTTTGCATTTTTTACTGCTGTCGCAACATCAGCAGTCACCGTACCCACTTTAGGGTTTGGCATCAATCCTCTAGGACCTAAAATCTGACCTAACTGACCAACAACTCTCATCGCATCAGGAGATGCAATAACCACATCAAAATTCATTTCGCCTTTTTTTACTAACTCGCCCAGATCTTCCATACCGACAATATCTGCACCCGCTGCTTTTGCTGCATCAGCATTAGGACCTTGAGTAAACACCGCAACGCGAACAGTTTTGCCCGTACCATTAGGTAGAACGGTGGCACCGCGCACATTTTGATCTGATTTACGTGGATCTACACCCAAATTAACGCTAACATCAATCGCTTCATTAAATTTTGCAGTAGCTAGTTCTTTCAATATCTGAACTGCTTCAGTTACTGAATACTGTTTGGCTCTATCGACCTTGCTTTTAATGAGTTTCGCTTTTTTTGACAACTTAGCCATTATAATCCCTCCACATTCAGACCCATGCTTCGCGCACTGCCTGCAATTGTTTTTACAGCTGCTTCAAGATTTGCGGCATTCAAATCTTCCATTTTCGTTTTAGCAATTTCTTCCAGTTGCGCCAGAGTCACTGTGCCGACTTTCTTGGTATTAGGGTTGCTGCTACCACTTTTAACACCAGTTGCTTTCTTCAGAAGAATTGAAGCTGGCGGTGTTTTGGTAATAAAAGTAAAACTGCGATCACTATAAACCGTGATAACAACTGGTAAAGGTAAGCCTTTTTCTACATCCTGTGTTTTAGCATTAAATGCTTTACAAAATTCCATAATATTGACACCACGCTGCCCCAACGCAGGACCTACTGGTGGACTTGGATTTGCCTCACCTGCTTTTACTTGCAGTTTTATATATGCTGTTATTTTTTTTGCCATTTTTTACTCCAAATATGGGTACAAACGCTTTTCAGCTCCCCCTAGACACAAAAATCCCTGTCTTATTCAGACAGAGATCCAGTAAAATATTAGGAACGCAATGCTTGCGCTTCTGCTATCAGCTTTTTTCAACCTGCCCAAAACCCAATTCAACGGACGTTGACCGGCCAAAAATAAGCACTGATATTTTTAATTTGTTTTTCTCGTAATTAACTTCTTCGACCACACCATTAAAATCCTTAAATGGTCCATCGATGACTCTAATGACTTCTCCAGCCTCAAATAGAATTTTCGGACGGGGCTTATTTACACCCTCTTCCACTCTATTGAGAATAGACATCGCCTCTTTTTCTGATATAGGTGCTGGCCGGTCAGAAGTCCCTCCTATAAAGCCTAACACCCTGGGGACATCCTTAACTAAATGCCATGTTTCATCAGTCAATTCCATCTGCACAAGCACATAACCCGGAAAGAATTTTCTTTCGCTTTTGCGCTGCTGCCCCATACGCATTTCAACAATCTCTTCCGTAGGAACCAAAATCTTTCCGAAATATTGCTCCAAGCCCTCTCTCTTGATTCTATCCTCCAGCGCCTGCTTAACTTTATTTTCAAAGTTTGAGTAGGCATGCACAACATACCAGCGTAGCGCCATCCTCTTACCCGCCCTGCCCAGTCAAAAGACGCACACCCCAGAAGAGAAACATATCCAGCAACCAAAGAATCAAACCCACAATAAACACCATTGCAAATACCAACAACGTGGTACGCAGTGTTTCATCACGAGTGGGCCATACAACCTTTCTGACTTCTTGCTTGGACTCTAACACAAAACTCCAAACAGTCCGCCCCAAATCAGTAGTCAAGACCATGCCCAAGGCTATCAACACGACAACAACCAAACCTAGAACTCGATACAAAAGCCCAACCTCTTTGAAACCAGCATGATCTATCGAAAAATAATAGAACGCAGCTACCCCTATAACCACAAAGAGAACAGAAAAGGCTTGCTTGACAATATCGCCAACTGACTTCGCTGGCTCTGCTTGATTATTCATGTGCTATTTATTATTAAATATATAGATAATATCGATTTGCTAAAATCTGAGTGGCAGGCCAGGAGGGGCTCGAACCCCCAACCAGCGGTTTTGGAGACCGCCATTCTACCAATTGAACTACTGACCTATTCAGAAAAACTTTACAGAACCTACCATTCTATACTAGATTAAAATACTATTCAAGTATTGATGCAACGACGCCGGCACCGACTGTACGACCACCTTCACGAATTGCGAAACGCAACCCATCTTCCATAGCAATAGGTGAAATCAATTTAACTTTTACAGATATATTATCACCAGGCATCACCATTTCAACGCCTTCAGGCAGATCAACTGCACCCGTTACGTCGGTTGTTCTAAAATAGAATTGCGGGCGATAACCATTAAAGAATGGCGTGTGACGGCCGCCCTCTTCTTTTGACAATACGTAAATTTCCGCATTGAAATGGGCGTGTGGCTTAATAGTGCCTTTGTGCGCCAACACTTGTCCGCGCTCAACATCGTCTCTTTTAGTGCCTCTTAATAACAACCCAACATTATCGCCTGCCTCTCCTTGATCAAGCAACTTACGGAACATTTCAACACCCGTAACGGTTGTAGCAACTGTCGGTCTGATACCAACAATTTCAACTTCCTGCCCGACTTTGATAATACCCCGCTCTATACGGCCCGTGACTACGGTTCCGCGCCCTGAAATCGAGAATACATCTTCAACCGGCATCAGGAATGCACCATCCACCGCCCTTTCCGGCAAGGGAATGTAAGTATCCAGCGCCTCAACCAATCTGACTACCGAGGGCATACCAATATCACTCTCGTCGCCTTGCAATGCAAGCAATGCAGAGCCCCTGATAATAGGCGTATCATCGCCTGGAAATTCATACATATCCAGCAATTCCCTGAGCTCCATTTCTACCAGTTCGATTAACTCTTCATCATCAACCATATCGGCTTTATTCAGGAATACCACGATATAAGGAACGCCAACCTGTCTTGACAACAGAATGTGCTCTCTGGTTTGCGGCATAGGGCCGTCAGCGGCTGAACAAACAAGAATCGCGCCGTCCATTTGCGCCGCACCGGTGATCATGTTTTTCACATAGTCAGCATGGCCCGGACAGTCAACGTGAGCATAGTGACGTGTCGCTGATTCATATTCCACGTGGGAAGTAGCAATGGTAATACCACGCGCACGCTCTTCAGGCGCATTATCAATCTGATCGAAAGCCTTGACTGCACCACCGTGCAATTTAGCCATTACCGTTGTTAAAGCAGCAGTTAGCGTTGTCTTACCATGATCAACGTGACCAATTGTGCCTACGTTTACATGGGGCTTACTGCGTGAAAATTTTTCTTTGGCCATGAATTACACCTAAATAACAACCACAATACTATTTGGAGCTCATAACCGGATTTGAACCGGTGACCTCTTCCTTACCAAGGAAGTGCTCTACCTACTGAGCTATATGAGCTTAATCTCAGAAATTTGGAGCGGGTGATGGGAATCGAACCCACGTGATCAGCTTGGAAGGCTGGAGTTCTACCATTGAACTACACCCGCAGATTTATTTAATTCAAGATGGTGGAGGGGGGAGGATTCGAACCTCCGAAGGCAGAGCCGGCAGATTTACAGTCTGATCCCTTTGGCCGCTCGGGAACCCCTCCTATATCGGATAAGCTGGCTATTATCTTTTATAAGACGACAGCTGTCAAATAGTTATTACTGTAGAGGAACTTGCAAAACCCAATAAAGCGAGTTGAATTAGTAGCCAGAACGGCCAAAAAGAAAAAATAAGCTACCCAAAATGATAAAATAGAAGCTTATAAAATCAAAAGTTATCAATGACATGGGCGGGTTAAAGGAGGGTGTGACCTCAATTTTATGACAGCCTAAAGAAACGGGTGGACATTATTCCTATATTTTGAGATAGAAGCTTAAACGGATTCAATCCTTAAAACTTAAGAACAGACATGGCCGCAAAAATTATATAGATACAGAAGCTAATCAAGCGACATAATAAACTATTTATGCCGGGCAATTGTCCTCTTCCCATACAAAGTAACCAGCGGTAGCGGAGTGCATTATGACCCCAGAATGGTTGGAAGACGGAAGAAAAGTACCCGATGATGTCATGTACCTATACGGAGAATGGCGGTGTACGCCGTCCGCGTGCTGGGCCAGAGCCCGGAAAAGGTGGCCGAAGCCTATCATTTTGACCGTTCGTGCATTTACCGCTGGCTGAAACAATACGACGAGGGCGGGTTTGAGGCGCTGGAAAGCCACATGCCGGGCGGCTCCGACCCCATCATCACCAAAGCGACCGACGACTGGATGAAACAGGTGGTGCTGGACAGCACCCCGGCCGACTTCGGCTACGACACGCACTTATGGACATGCCCGATTTTGGCCACCCTATTGCGGGACAAGTTCGGGGTGACGGTGAGCGACACGGCGGTGA
Source organism: uncultured Gammaproteobacteria bacterium (assembly GCA_963849195.1). GTDB lineage: Bacteria > Pseudomonadota > Gammaproteobacteria > Methylococcales > Methylomonadaceae > Methylobacter_C. The sequence goes on along the minus strand of CAWKGQ010000003.1, from coordinate 79,597 downwards.
GGCAGCACCTGAAGGCGATGGGGCTGACCTGCCAGAAACCCGAATATCAGGACGTGGCAAGAGACGAAGGGGAAATTGCGCGATTCCTTGACGACAAGTTCCCAAGGATACAAAGGCTTGACGAAAAGAGGGGGGCCGACATCGCGTTTGAGGACGAGGCAGGCCTGGGGGTCATGACTCGCCACGGGCGGACAGGGGGGATGAGCGGGGAACCCCCTGTCATCAAGGCCAGCCTGCTGAGGGGCGGGGACAACGTGCTGTCCGCCGTCACCGCCGAAGGGGCAATGGACTATTCAATCCAGGACGGCACGGTCAACGGGGAGCGGTATATCGGGTTTCTGGGCGGATTGATTGCGGGCAGGAAACGCCCCCTGATCGTGCTGGCCGACCACGCCACCTTCCACCATTCCAAGCCGGTGCGTGATTATGTGCGGGCGCACCGGAGCCAATTGCGGGTGTTCTTCTTGCCGAAGTGAGCACCCGAATACAACCCGGACGAACAGGTTTGGAACGAGGTCACGAACAACCGCATCGGAAAGCAGCCGGTGAAAAACAAGGAGGATTTGAAGCCCCGCCTCACTTCCGCATTGGATTCGTTGAAACAAAACACCCGGCGTATTATTTCTCTTTTCCATCTGCCGGACACCCAGTATGCGGCGGGTGTCGCTTAATCAGCTTCGGACTCTATATATAGGGAACATATCGATAAGCTCTTAAAACAAACCAACCACTAACACACAATCAGAATGATGGCAGCATATAAGTAAACTGTCCTGCTTACTCCATCGACAAAAGGTTGTAGTTGATCACTATCATCCCTTATCACACCCACCCGGAATCATCCAGGACTGACTTGGTCTGTCGTGCTTCGCATAGTCAGACACCGGTATAAGCTCGCCGGTCACCTGTTCCAGTTCATAGATGTTGACCAGATACTGATCCAGATTTCTCTTGGTGGCGTCCGTCGAATTCGGCACGATCCAGGCAATCGCCCTTTCATCCTGGCCCGAACCACGAACAATTACTTTCCAAAAAGCGTCAGGCGTTTTAACGCCGTGACTTTGTACAAAGTAATCATCGTCTGGGTTGTCCCCCCAAATCACGCCGCCGATGACTATCAACTCATCTATGTCACGATAGCATTCAATGATTTCTTCAGTCAGTAACCATGCGCCCCGATTCATCTGCGCAGTTTGCGGCAGGATATTGGTTACGTAATTGCTCTGCTTAATGGCTACAAGCGAATAATCGAGATGATTTGCCGGAACCTGATGGCCACGGTCGTAACCTTGCCCGTAACCCTTTGTGCTTGTCTGTTGGCATTCGGCTGGAACATTGGGATCAAACTTGAAATTACTTGCCCTCGCCTCATTGCCGGTGTCACGCTGGGCATTGTATTGGAACTTCATTGCACCGCGCTTCTCGCAATCCAGCCAGACGGTAAAGCCCTCGTAATTTAATCGCAGTAATTTGCCGGATAGGGGTATTTGCCCGTTTTTTGAATCTGAAAAAACAGTGCTGGCTTGAGTATCCCTGGATGAAGGAGACTCTGGACGTATTTGAGAACACGCCGTAATGGTAAGAAGGAGGATGCTTAAAATAACATAATACATAAAGCGTACTGTGCCTCAAAGACAAAAGGCGCTGAATGTACCACCGTTGGCACTGAAATAGAAACCAGTGCTTATACCGTAACACACCGGTTACCAAAAACTGAAAACCCGCTGGTGACGGACAACGGGTTATTTATTTGCTCACAAGAATAACTTTGCGAGAACTACTTTACTTGCTTGCATCAGTGACGCATTTCTTGGTAAAGCTATTCTTCGCGGCTCCCTTCAACTTCTTCTCAGCAGCTTTTGCATCGCAATCCGCTTTAGCAACATTTACCTTGGCATCTTTCTCACATTTTTTGATAAAGCTATTTTTAGCTGCACCAGCCAATTTCTTCTCGGCAGCCCTGGTATCACAACTTGCATCTGCCGCATAGGCTGTCTGACTCGCCAAAAATAAAGCCACTAGCACAAAAACAATTTTTTTCATCTTCTTCTCCCAAAATAATGAATGGAAATCTCATTCTATCCTAACTTAACTTGATTATGTTTAGTCTTGGGCGCAATAGCGGTAGCGTATTGCGCCCCATTAAAACATGCGCTACAGAATCAGGGGATATCGATAATTTCGCAGCCTGTTTGCGGTGTCAGGTCTTCCGCTTTCTTGTCGCAAACGTCGTTAGCGTTTGAACCGCCCTTTAACACATCGTTGCCTGCCCCGCCGACCAGGGCGTCTTGGCCACCCCCGCTATCAAGGGTGTCGTTACCCGCGCCGCCGAACAGAGTGTCGCGGTAATTGCCACCCTTCAGGGTGTCGTTGCCGGCATCGCCGTACAGGATGTTGACGCTCGATTTGCTACCAATTAACAGGTCATTGCCGTCGCCGCCAAACAGGGTGTCGCCAGCCTCCCCGAAGCCCTCGTCCGAATCGCCGCAAATCGTATCGTTGCCGCCAAGGCCGGAGATACGGTCTTGACCACCCAGACCTACAATCACGTCATCGAGAGGTGTGCCTACCAAGACATCGTTACCTGGGGTTCCCTTTTTGGTGGGCGTCTTGCCGTTGCACTTACCATCGGGCTTAATTTCACAAGTAGAATGAATATCTGACGGAAATAGACATTGCCACTTGAGGCTGTAAGTCTCAACCTGGTCATTACCGTATTCGGCCACGTGAAAAGTGTACGGGCCTTCCTGAAGCAGCGTTAAATCCAGGGTCTGGTTGCCGGGACCCAGCGTAGCCACCAGTGTCTGGTCGGGCCCGTATAAACCTACCACCGGGCAAGGATAATAGCACCGCAACCGCCCGTCAGGTCGTTCAGTCTCAGGGTGACAACACCATCTTTATAGGCATGGAACGTATAAAAATCCTGGTCTGGCACGGGATTGATATCCTGGGTGCCGGAGCCAACATCACCGATAGGAAGGGAGATCGCGGTTTCTGAAGTGGGAAACAGGCGTTCCAGACCGATCCGGTAATTCTCTAGCTGATCGTCGCCGTACTCGTAAACCCGGATCGTATAGATTCCGGTAGCCGGCAGCAACACCTCTTTCCGGAACCGTGCCCGGTCCCAGCGTCTTGAAAGGCGTCGTGCTCCCCGGCGAGTACAAATCTGCCACCGGGCAAGGATACCCCACCGCACGCCCGTCATGTCGACCAACGTCAGCAAAACCTCGCTGTTCGCCGTGCCCGTGAACGTGAACTTATGCAGTTGGCTTTGAGCGTCGATCTTGCAATCAACGACAGTGCCAAACTGCGCTAATTTCATGTTGTTGGCACCAGCAGGGCAGACCGTGAGCGGCTCAGGCGCTGCCTGCGCAGCGGAGACAACCCCCGTTACTGATAATAGCATCCAAAATAAAACGGATAGGCAGGACAAACGGGACAAACTTACTTTTGTATTGTTCATATAGATGGTCCTCAAAAGAATTACCGAGGTCAGACTCGATTGATACAGGAAATATGTTTAATTCGTGCGCAAAAAAAAGCCGCACTCCCTTTTATGACTTTAACGTAGTCATATTCGGCAGTCCGGCTTTTTTTGTATGGGATCCGCGACTTTCTGCCCCTACCTTGCAATAGGTTTGGCTTTGTAATTCCTGGGCAGGAGATCACAAAATAAATTAAATTTCAACTGAGGAAAGTAGTAAGGAATCAAGGTCACAAGGGTCTATTGTTGAGGGTTGTCTGATGCCTGCCCTCATGCGCTGGGCTGCCTGGAGCCAGCAGAACTCATAGGGCAGTCGTAGGACAACCTTGAGGGAGGAAACCGCAGGATGTACCAGATGGGTCAGGACCGCCGACGGGGTATGGGGATTTGAGTGGTTGTTCTGCCGTTTGACAAGACCAACAATCCAGGTCTCAACCATGACATCGCCCAACGGACCGTCTGAAGCATGCCCCCGATTTTTCAGTAGCGGCGGGAGCCAGCAAACTCATGGGCACCATAGGCAAAACCTTCCCGCAGCGGAGCAAACCATGCGGGATGGACCGAGGATTGGGTACGAAAGGCGCAAGCTTTCCCGCATCGGCTCTAGCCGATGCCCGCGTTGGCGGGAGGGTTGGGTAGCGAAAGCGGATAGCCGCATTCGATCCCTTTTTAGCCTAATTCAAAACAAAGTCTCATGTTTGAACATATCTAAAAACTGTTCCAGCATTTTTTCAATTTCACTGGGTGAATCACCGAAAAAATCGGAAATTGGTCGTTGCCAAAAGTCGGAGAAGCCCTCAACTGCTTCTACGTTTTCAGCGCTGATTTTATTGAATCCCATCGTCCAATTTGGAAAAGAACGCTCTTCTATTGGCTTTTTATAAATAATCTTTACTTTGTGGTGTCTTGAATCTTGTTTAATGATGTTAAACGACTCATTAACGATGGCTTCTTCGCCCTCCAAAATCTGAATGAAAAAAGGATCAAGGTAAAGCAACATTCCAGTGACATTTTTCCTTTCATTTTTTAATCTTGATTTTTTAAGCAAATCTTTCAAGTTGTCATCGGACATTTTTTGATTTGCAATACTGGTATAAACTAGGCAGTAAAGTGACATGGTTTAAATCCTCGTAATTGATCAGCCTATAAATCCGTGGTTTATTTGCGGTTTTAATGGGGCAATAAAGTTAAATAGCCTGGTGATTAAAAGGCTGCAATACCATCTCACTCAATACACCACTGTCTGGTTGCTGGCATAAAAACCAGATGGCTTTGGCAGCGTCTTCTGCTTGTATCAATTTTTCCCGTTGCACTTTTATATCAATGGTATCCCAAAAAGGCGAGTCCACACCGCCGAGATAAAGATTGGTGATACGGATGTCGGTACGTTTCACTTCTTCCCGTATGCTTTGCATCATGCCGACAAGCCCGTATTTGCTGGCGCAATAGGCCGCCGCACCGGCCATGGGCACTTTGCCCAACACGCCGGGAATGTTGATGATAAGACCTGTTTTGGCTTCTTTCATGGCGGGCAAGAACGCTTTCATCAGCAGGAATGGTGCAACCAGATTAGCATTTAGCGTGCGCAAAAAATCAGCTTCATCCAAGGAGTCCATTGCTTTGATGATGCCGATGCCGACGGCATTGATCAGAATATCAATGGTAGGGAATTGCTGGAAATAGCGTTCTTTCAGCTCGTTTACCGAACCGTCTTGGGAGCAATCCAATGCAAAATATCGATCCGGTGAAACATTACAAGAGGCCGCAACCGCCTGTAGTTTCTCTGTATTTCTGCCGGTTAAAAAAAGCTTGGCGCCACTGCCGGCCAACAACTTTGCGGCTCGGCTGCCGATGCCACCGGTAGCACCAATGACCAGTATATGTTTGTCTTTTAAAGTTTGCATAAATAAGTAAGATGATTGAGTTAATTCAAGCAATATACTGGCTATTTACAATTAGGAAAATAAAACTGTATGACAGCTGTCACATTGATTTTCCCTCATCAACTTTTTGCCAACCATCCCTGCATAGTAACAGGCCAGGATGTTTATCTCATTGAAGAATGCCTGTTTTTCAAGCAATACCGTTTTCATCAGCAGAAACTGTTATTACACCGGGCCAGCATGAAAAAATATGCCCACTTGTTAGATCAACTCAATGTAAAGGTGAACTATATTGACAGCCAAAATGATTTAAGCGATGTCAGGAAGTTGATCCATCACCTGGCTCAACAAAACATTACCGGGATACAGTTTGCCGATGTTGCCGATAACTGGTTAAAGACCCGAATCAAAAGCTGTTGCAAGACACATAACATCAAAATTACTGAAACGGTATCACCGAATTTTTTAAATACGCTTGATGGCGTAAAACCCTTTTTCGATAAAAAGAAAACCTATTTTCAAACAGCCTTTTATATTGAGCAGCGCAAACAACGGAACATTTTATTGGATGCAGGAGGACATCCGCTCGGAGGTCAATGGACGTTTGATGCAGACAACCGCTTGAAGTATCCAAAAAATGACAAGCCTCCTTTAGTCACCGCGGCAAAAGAAGACTGCTATGGTCAGGAAGCCAAAGCCTATGTAGCCAAGCATTTTCCCAACAACTATGGCAGCGCAGAAAACTTTATTTATCCAACCGACCATGCCGGCGCTTCCATTTGGCTGGATGAGTTTTTAGAAACGCGTTTTGAAAAATTCGGCAGTTATGAAGATGCGATGGTAGCAAACGAACATTATTTACATCACTCCGTGTTAACGCCCATGCTGAATATTGGCTTGCTTTCTCCACAACAAATTATCGATAAAGCATTACAGGTAGGGGACAACAAAAATATCCCCTTGAATTCTTTAGAAGGCTTCATCCGGCAAATGTTGGGCTGGCGCGAGTTTATCCGGATTGTGTATGAACGAGAGGGCGGCAATCAACGGACCAAAAATTTCTGGGGCTTTGAAAGAAAGATTCCAGAAAGTTTTTGGCTAGGTACAACGCGGATTTTGCCGGTCGACAACGTGATAAAAAAATTACTGCAAACGGGCTACAGCCATCATATCGAGCGGTTGATGGTCATCGGTAACTTTATGCTGCTTTGTGAGTTTCACCCTGATGACGTCTATCGCTGGTTTATGGAAATGTACGTGGATGCCTATGATTGGGTGATGGTGCCTAATGTCTATGGCATGAGCCAATTTGCGGATGGCGGCCTGATGACCACCAAGCCCTACATCAGCGGAAGTCATTACCTGCTGAAAATGAGCGACTATCAAAAAGGAGCATGGACTGAAATTTGGGATGGCTTATTCTGGCGCTTCATGCATGTGCACAGGAATTTCTTTTTGAAAAACCCACGGCTGGGTATGCTGGTAAAAACGTTTGATAAAATGCCGGAAGAGAAAAGAAAGAAACATATCGATGTTGCAGAAAACTATCTAAACCAACTGGATGAACGATAAATGTTAGCTTTTTAGCGGTTATAGTCCTGGGAAATTAACTGACCCAGTGCATAGCCTTTGCCCCCGATGAGTTGACGATGGCTCTCGTTAAGCTCTGAAAGCGGGATGATGTTCATTTAAAGCCCAGGGTAGTATTCCACGACTTCCTGAAAACGACGCACCAGGTTATAACGGTTGACCTGCAAGCAAATGAGCGCACAAGTGGGAGACTGGGTAAATGTTTCAAGATAAGGGTGCTTATTAAGAAAAAGCTGTAAAGCGGCATATTTTTCCGATTCATCAACTTCTTTAACAACACCGGTTGCTGTGACTGCAATCGAATTGCTAAAGTCGGAGGCCAGATTTTCCCTGTTATCAATCAACAATGAACAGCGAGGATCGTTGACTAGATTACTATATTTGCGTGTTGTTTTAGGGGTGGCAAAATAAATTGAATCAAGATTATCCGTGGCTGCAAAGGCGATCAAACTGGCCCAAGGTTCTCCTTGACTATGGGTCGCCAATGCACCCAGTTTTTGCTCAGACAATAAATTATTGATTGTCAAAAATAACTCTTGTTCTTCTTTCAAAGTAATGGCTCTTTTATAGTTGATTGTCCGAAACATTCATTTTTGCGTCTTCCCAAATAACCGATAAACTGTTTTATGGCGGATAATAACATGACTCATGTTGACCATTATTTTTGATTGGGGTTTATGATGCCTAAAGATTTCAATACAGTGGTAATCGGCGGTGGCTGTCTTGGCTGTGCCTGTGCTTTTTCAATTAGCCGGCAACTGGGGAGACAGCAAAACAAGGTTGCGATTATTGAGAAAAAAGTACTGGGAGCCGGGTTAAGCTCAAGGCACAGTGCAATCGTCCGTTCTGCCAATGCATCGGTCATGGCGGCCAGAATGGCAAAAATAGCAACCCGGCAATGGAAAACTTTAAAAACGCTTTGGGGCGTTGATATTCCCTTTGAACAACCCGGAGCCATCTGGATTGCCGAAAACTCTCAAACAAATGCCGCAAATACATGGCAACTGCTTGAGAAAACCATGCAAAAAGAAAACATTGCCTTACAGATGATTTCCAGAAATGACGTAACCGATCTTTGCAATGGGGCAATCCGAGTTGATCCCGATGAAATTTACTTTTATGAGCCGGACGTTTTACAGCTGGATTCATCGGAGATTTTGAATGCAATGCAAAATGCGGCCAAGATTAATCAAGTCGAACTCATGGAACATTGCCAGGTTTATGATTTTGAGCGTGATAGTCACGGCACTATCAATACCCTGCTCACCAATCAGGGCAAGATAGGCTGCGAACATGTTGTCAACGCCACGGGTGGCTGGAGTTCCGATTTATTTGCCGGTATCGATATCCACATACCTGTTGCTCTTGAACCTGTTTATGCGGCCAATTTTTTGGTAAGTTCTCAGGATATTCCGGCATCTTTGCCGATTATTGCCGATTTTGTGAACCGTGCTTATTTTCGACGCTGGCGCGGCAGTATTTTACACATGCATCAACCAAGGTCCCGCTCGGGTAATGCTATTGCCCGTTCTTTTGGCAAAGCCATAATGAATCCTGAAGGGGCAAATATTATTTATGATGCCTCAAGTTTTAACGTTAACCATCAGCAGTTGGATCATTATTTGAATAAAGTCGAAAATCGTTTTCCCAAACTTGGTAAAGCAATTTATGCAGGCGGTTATCAATCCTTTTTTGATATCACCCCGGATCTTAAATTTATACTGGGCAAGGATACCAAAGCGTCCAATCTCTTTCATTGTCTGGGCGCAGGTCAGGCCTTAAAGTATGCCCCGGTGTTTGGCGAAATCATTGCCGATCTGGTCACCAAAGGCCGTAATCAAGACGCTCAGATTGACATCAGTGAATTTTCAATTGCCCGGTTTAATGATAAAACCATCAGCGAGTTTTGGAAGACTGAAACCGCTAATAATCATTCCCTTTAATATAGGAAGGGCTGACTACTCTATTCGGTGTTTTCTTTTTTGGAAAATTTACCGTAGGGTACGCTGTGCGTACCTTTTAATTTTAATTTTATGATAATTTATAAAGGTACGCGCAGCGTACCCTACCTAAAAAACCGAAAATATGAATTCCACAAATGTGATCGTACAGACTATAGCCTGACATTGAGTCTTAACTTCCGTCTACTGCCGTGTCCCAGCCCACCCGGCTGTGACCCAACAGGGTGCCGGTGGCGAAAGCAAGATCGATTATGGAAACCTGGTAGTCGCCTATGGCTCGCACTTCCCGCAGTTGCGCCTCGCCCAGTCGGGTGAGGGTTTCCAGTACCTCGGTCATGGTGCGCAGACCCTCGCTAAATTGTTTCAGCTCGGCGTCGTAGTTGAGTCCGGCAAGCAGGACATTTTGACGTGCAGCGAGAATACGCTGCCAATTCTGTCCCACCTGATCCAGGGCGTCATAGATTTCCCTCCGCACAGTCAACTCTCGCAGCTGCGAGGTGGTCAGACGCTGCAAGCGTTCCTGCACCGCCCTATCCAGCTGGGCACGGCGCAGTTCGTTGGTGAGCGGCATTTCCATGCGCACACCGACGGACCAGTCGGAATAGTCGCCGCTGGTTGTTTGGTCAAAAGCGCTACCGAAGGACGAGGTGCTCCGGCCTAGCGACGCATAGCTATAATCGAGCATGAACATCGGCAGGGTTTGGTTGCGCAGATAGTCAATTTTGGTCAGATCGGCGGCGAGTTTCAGTTCCAGCTCCAGCAACTCCAACCGGCCAGCCAGCGCGCGCTGCGCCAATTGTTCGCGGTCGAATTTGAATTCGACCAGGGTTGGCGAAGAGTCCGGAACCAATAGGGTGGACGAATCAAGATTTAACCCGGGATCGTTAAGAAACAACTTGAGTTGGCGTTCCCTGATTTTGAGTGTCGTTTCCGAGATGATTAACCCTTCCATCCGCTCGGCCACGCCGATTTCGGCACGGTTCATTTCTACCGCCGCGGTCAATCCCGCCGCTACGCGCTTTTTAACCATGGCCAGGTTATCCGCTGCGTTCTCGTATTGCTGAAGACGCACATCCAGCTCGCCCCACGCGACATAAAGTCCCCAATAGGCGCGTTCAACAGCGGCCAGCACCCGGATCGACTGCAAACGGGTCTTTACGTCGACGGCCTGTTGTTCATACTGGGCGATACGGATACCGGCGACATTGTTATCGATCCCCCCGCCCCGCAGCAAAGGCTGACTGATGGAAAAACGCAGTGCGCTGAGGTATTGATTCGAGGGAATCACCCTGAACTGATTTTTTTCGTCAAAGGGCGCACTGACGGTAATTTTAGCCCCCGTGCGCAAGGGGATGACTACGCCTGCGTCCATCTCCAGAATTTCGGTGAGTTGCGGAACGGCTGTCAGTTTGTCCACTTCCCCCTTCGAGTCTGGATTGGCGGGTGTTAACGTTACCACGTCGAGATTTTGAGCAGGGGTGTTCTTGCTTGCATACTTGACGCGGGCGAAAATCAGGTCGTCAAACTTCGCTTCTTCCTGGCTGATTACCGTTGCTGCAATCTTCGGATCGACCTGGGCAATTTTCAAATCCAGATTGTTCTCCAGTGCCAGCGTCCGTGCCTGGGCAATAGAGAGCTGTCGGGTGCTTTCGGGCTGTGCTTTTGGCTTGAGTGGAACATCGGCCCCTTCGTCTCCGCTAAGAGCAGGGTTTGGAGGCGGCGAGGTGTGCTCTGTCTCGAGATTGCTCTCCCTTTTTTGTCTATCTACTGGATCGAGGGATAACGGCTTACCGGCATCAGGCCGAGCTTTCAGCACGGGCGGTGTATCAGGCACTTTGGTTCCACTCTGAACAACGTCTTCGACCCCGCTCAGGACAGGCCCTTCGACTCCGCTCAGGACAGGCTTTTCTGGTGGCAGGGTGCGGCCGGATTGGGGCCGGCCTTCCTTGAACTTGGGCAAAGCCTGCTCGACGCTAACCGGCGGGGTTAAGGAAAACTGCTCCAACGGCAGTCCCTCATCGTTTTTCAGACGCTCCTCGACCCGGCGAGACAAGCTGCCGATCGAGCCCGGTGTCGAAGTAATAGGTGCAACCGGCGAGCAAAGGCAGCAAAAGCAGCAATCGTTTCATAGCTGATTATTTCAACTTTTGGTTATACAAGTCAGTGGGCGATGTGTCCTTCGTCAATTCCGGCGGGAAGGCATTCAATTTACGCCAGAGTTCATAACCGACCGTGACCCGGTTCAACAACACCCAGCCCTGGACGCGCACGCCCTGTCGCAGGAAACGCGGCGACGGCCAGGGTTGGTCGGCTTGGTCCGGGACGATGAGCACACGGAACTTGCCTCTTGCCGTCGTCGGTGGCATCCACGAAGGCGACGGTGCCGCCGAAAGTGCCTACCGCCAGTTCCGACCAGCCTTCGAATTGCATGGCCGGCCAGCCCTCGAATTGCAGGCGTGCATGGCGGCCCGGCGTAATAAGCACCGCATCGATGCCACTCACCCAGAGTTCCACGGCCTTGATGTCAGTATCCGGTACCAGAACCAGCAGAGGATCACCCTGTTTGACAATGTTGCTTTGGGGGTTGGCCACAAGGCGCAAGATAGTGCCGTCGCGTGGCGCCTTCACCACTTGCGATTGTTGGCGCGACAGATCAATTTCACTCTTGAGCAGGCTGCTCCGGCTGTCTTCCAGTTCGCTCTGAGTTTTGTTAGCCGACGCAGTGGCCGAGTCGATGCGTGCCTGGGCATCGGCGCGGATGCGCCCGATCTCCGCTTCGGCAGCGCGCTGCTCAGCCAGCGCTCCGTTCAGCGCAGCCTGGCCACTGTTCAGACTGCGCCGGGCGACGATGCCGTCACGCTCGGCAACCTCAAAGTCTCGCTTCGACACCAGGCCGTCGCCCAGCAACCGTTGCAGGCGTCCGGTTTGAATAGTTGCTGCATCCAGGGTCGCCCGCGCTGAAGCGATTGCCTCGCCGGCTGAAAGTACTCGTTGGCGAGCGACATCCAGCCGGTACTGTGCGGTGGCGACCTGCAAATCCCGGGTGGTGATCAGGTTGTCGATTTGCAGCCGGTAAGCGCGCAGCTCTTCTTCCTTGGCCGCCAGTTTGCGGCGGCGGCATCAGTCTGACGACTCAGGCGTTCGAGTTGTTCGGGATCGACATCGGCTATTTCCATCAGCACGTCGCCGGCCTTGATCTTGGCGCCCTCACGGGCATGCCATTGCATGATGCGCCCGGAAACCGGAGCTTCCACGGTCTGCTGACGTTCGAGGGGTGCAAAAGCCACAACCCGTCCCGCGCCGTTGATAGTTTGTTGCCACGGGGTCAGCATCAAAGCCGGCGGCGTTAGCAGAAACAGCCACAGGCAGGCTCGCGCCAGTGAACTGATCAGTCGCGGTGTGCGTGCAACAGAGAGGGCGGAAAAGCGAGAATGTAGTTCAGACATGACCGTCAACACCCGGTAACTCCACCACACGTCCGCACAGAGCGGCGACCCTTCGGCGAGCCAGTCAGCACCAGCAGGGTCCAGGGTGCATCGACCGCGTACAGTACAGGAACGATACGGCGAAGCGCAGCGTCGTCCATTTCATCGAGGGTACCGTCCAAAATCAACAAGGCGGGGCGTCCGGCAATGGCCCGCGCCAGCAGCAACAGCAGGCCTTGTGCCGCGGACAGCGGCGCGCCGCTGGGACTAATATCGGTATCCAGTCCATCCTCGGAGAGGCCGGCAATATCGTCCAGCAGGCCAACCGCATCCAGCGCCTGCTCCACCTCATCCTGCCCAAGTTCCGGCCGGCCGAGGCGGACATTTTCGAACAGACTGTCCTGAAAGAACTCCGCGCGGCCAACCAAAGCAATCCGGTTGCGCAGTGCCTCCAGGCGCAGGTTGCCCAAGTCGACGCCGTTTATTTCGATACGTCCTTTTCCCGGTTGGCGCAGGCCGCATAAAAGCGCCGCCAGCGTACTTTTGCCGCTGCCGTAGCCGCCGGACAGGGCGACCTTCTCGCCCGGCTGAATCAGGAAACTGAGGTTGGAAAAAAGCGGCTGTTTCACCCCAAAGCCGGAGGACAAGTCATGTACCGCAAGCGATACCGGCCCGGCCATGGCGGATGCAACGCCCTGCTCGCGCTCCAGCGGCAAATCCAGCAGATGACCGATCTTGTCGGCGCCCGCCATCAGGTCATAATAGCCTTCCAGATGCTTGCCGAACTTGATCAGCGAGGTCAGTGCCGCCGACACGATCAATTCGGCGGCCACCAATTGCCCGAGAGTCAGATGGCCTTCGATGACCAGGTAGCCGCCAATGGCGAGCAAGGCCGTGCTGGCTACGGCATACAAGGTCACCGAACCAATGATCTGGCGCAGCATGATCCGGTAATGCTTGCGCTTTGCCGCCAGATAGTCAAGTGCGAGCGTATCGGTGCGCTTGACGGCGAATTCCGGCCCGCCGTTAAATTTGAAAGTCTGCATGTTGCCGGCGATGATTTCCAGCCAGGCGACCAGGGCATACTTGGATAACGATTCCTGGATCGAGGTAACGACACCACCGCGTCCCAGCACGAATATGATGAAGAAGATCGCCAACAATAACACCACATCGTAAGCCAATAGGAATGGATGGTAGAAAGCCAGCACGATCAGACCGATCAACGTCTGTACTGCCGTGCCCAAACCTTCCAGAAGCAGTGACGAACCCGCCTTCTGCACCGTCAGCACATCGAAGAAGCGGTTGACCAATTCCGGGCCATGATGATGCTCATAGGCATCGCTATGCACCCTGGTCAGACGGTAAGCCAAATCCGTCGCCAGGCGCACAAAGATCCGCCGCTGCACGATTTCTACCAGGTACGACTGCAGCACATGCACAGCGCCGGCAAACGTCAAGAAGAAGAACAGGATAGTCGACAGCACCAGCAAGGGTTGCCCCATGCCTCTCATTGCCACCGTGTTCACCAGGGCTTGTACCGCAACCGGCGAGGCTAAAGCCAGTAGACCGGAACCCAGAGCCAGGCCGAGAATCAGCCATAAATCGGCGAGGTCGGCACGCATCAGTTCGATGAGCCGGCGTAAGGGCGGCATATGCGCATGATGATCGTGACTGACGGCATGAGCGAGCGGCGCCTTGGCATACACCAGCAACCAGTCACCCAGTTGTCCCTTGGGCAAGTCCAACAGTTCCGCCACGGCCACGGGCTTGATTTGACGTTTCTCGATCATCTCGCCCTGCACCACAGCGACACGCACCCGGCCGCCACGAAATCCGTACAGCACCAGCCAACCGCGCCCGCCGGAAAGACGCGCCACCAGCGGCGTCTGTGCAGCCGATGCCTCTGCCGCGGCGCTTGGCGTCAATACCACGCGCTCCATACGTAAACCGATGTAAGCGCCGATACCGGTCAGCCCATCCAGTTCATCCTCGGACAAATCCGCCTGGATTGGAGCTGTATTGTCCCGAAGGGTGCCGGGCATAATAGCACGGCTTAAATCCAGGGGTAAAAGCCGATCCAATGACTTGGCGGGTTCAGTTTCCAATTCCAGCAAGCCCAGCAAAAAACCGAGCAGAGTCTGTCTGGCTTGTTTACGCTGCGGGTTGAGCTTATTGTCGGTAGCAACGGGCATATCAATACTAATCCGGGCATTAGGTGAAAAAATAAAGCGTCGCGCTTAGCGAACTGATGATAAGCGAAATCCTGATCCAGGCGGTGATTTTAGACGCTTCCGCCAGTGCCAGCCGCCGTTCCTGAACGGTGGTGGCCACCCGTAGCGCGGCCCTATGCGCCTTGCGCATGAGATGCCACGATAAACCAATGGCTATCGTCAGGCTGCTCCAGAAAAAAATAATTTCCGCCGTTCTCTTATGCAGATGAAAAGCCTTCTCAAGAATATGTCCGGTGATCGATTCAAAAATCTCAAACACGAAATGCAAACCGTGTCCGACAACCGTGAGAGCATGTCCGATCAGCGACAGCAGGGTATCGCCAAACAGGAACACGATTGGGATGCCCAACACAAGACTTACGGTAATGCCACCAAGAAAGTGATACAGGGCACTGACGTGAGGAGTCAACCATGTTATCAGCAATTCAAAATTTTTCATGATAATTTCCTCGTATTCTATAAGAACTAAAGACTAAGAGCGGCCTAATTTAAGGCTCGGTTTTTTCACCTTTCGCCTTTTACCTTTCGCCTGATCTTTCGCACAGGCTAGTGGTTATGATGCAAAAGTTCCGTGACAATCCTTTCCATCGCCATGCAACGCGAGCCCTTGACCAGAACGTTCATACCAGGCCGAAGCCTCGGCAGCAAGGCTCTAACCAAGGACTGACTGTCGGTCAGATGATATGCGCCGTCCCCAAAACTTTCCGCGGCAAGGCGTGCCAGGTTACCCACCGCGAAAAGCGCCACGACGCCCGCCGCGCGCGCGGCCTGACCGGCCCAGCCGTGCCAGGCGTCCGCTTCGTCGCCCAGTTCAGCCATATCACCGAGCACCAGGAGTTTTTTGCCCGGCAAAGCAGCCAAGGTGTCCAATGCCGCCGCCAGCGAAGAGGGATTAGCGTTATAGGTATCGTCGATGATGTGCGCACCGCCTATACCTGACCAGGACTGTAAGCGTCCCGCTACCGGCTGCACGCTCGCCAAACCCGCCGCAATCGCGTCCGGCTCAATGTCCAGGGCCAGACAGGCCGCTGCTGCCGCCAAGGCATTCAGGGCGTTATGGCTACCCATGAGGTGCAGACGGATTTTGATTCGCCCCCATGGCGACTCGATGGTCAGATCGCCACCGTCTAGCCGCGGCTGCCAGTTACCCCGCACATCCGCGCCTGACTTGAATCCGAAGTGTATACACAGCCGGTCGCCCGCCTGTTGGCGCCAGATTGCCAGGCATTCATCATCACCGTTCAACACAGCGATGCCATTGCCGTTCATAGCAGTAAACACCTCGCCATTCGCGCGGGCGGCACCTTCTATCCCGCCGAATCCAGCAATATGATCCAGCCCGGCATTGGTAATCACCGCGATATCCGGCTTTACTATTTCCCCGAGATGCGTGATTTCGCCATACCCGTTGGCGCCCAATTCAAGGAGGGCGGCGCGATGCTGTGAGCCCAGGCGGAATAGGGTTAGCGGTACGCCGAGCGCATTGTTCTGGTTGCCTTGCGTCGATAGTACCGCATCACCCTCTTTCTTCCGCAAAATCCCGGCAATCAGTTCCTTGACGGTGGTCTTGCCGTTACTGCCGAGTACGGCGATCACCGGCAATTGGAATCGTTGCCGCCAGGCGGCCGCCAGGCGCCCAGGGCAGGAACCGTGTCTTCCGCAATCAACAACGGTAAGGATGCCGGCACGGGGCGAGCGATGAACGCAGCGGCAGCCCCACGGGATTGCGCTTCATCAAGATGATCGTGCCCATCGTGATGCGTACCTTTCAAAGCAACGAACAGGGAGCCAGGGCTTACCTTCCGCGAGTCGATTTCGACGCCGGAAAAATGGACATCCTGGCCGAAAAGCTCTGCGCCTGACCATTTCGCGGCATCGGATAAGTGTGCGTGGATCATGGCATCCCCATTATGTTTAATGTATCAAATCATGGTTCTTCAGGGCAGCGTATAGGTCATCGACGCTGTATTCGCCGCAATCGAATGCCAGATCGGCGGCTGCCGGTTTGACATTCAGACAGAGACAGAGCAAGCCTGCGTTTTTGATCGCCATCGCCAATTCGTCGGTGGCTTGCTCCAAAACCGTCACAGCATGACCGGTATCGAACAGTTTTCGCTCCAGATGATAAGCCGTTTGTTTGGCGTTGTTGCCGCTCAAGACAATGACAGAAGCGGTTTGGCCGAAACGGGTGGCACGTTCTTCAGCCGTTACCTGCGACCATTCTTCCGCACTGGCGTCGCCGGTAATCATGCCGGCGCCGACGGTAATGTTGGTCAGCCGGTCGATGATAATAAACGAGCCGGTGGTAAGGTTGCGTTTATAGGGATCGAACACCACCGGGGCATTGAGGGCGACAGTACAGGAACCGATTTCGTTAAGTTTTAGCTCGTTGGCGTCATGCTGTTCAAGCGTGTTGACGTCGATGCGATGATGGATCATGGATACCGCCCCGAACACGCTGCGGGTTGCCAGCTTGATCAGATAGCGGCGGCCCGGTGCCATCGGCTGTTCGGTCATCCAGACGATGTTGGCCTTGAATGTGTCGGCGATACTGGGGGCGGCTTGTTGCCGGCCGGTAATGACGTCGCCGCGGCTGATGTCGATTTCGTCTTCCAGCGTCAATGTTACCGCCATAGCGGCAAAGGCCTGCTCCAACTCGCCGTCATGGGTCACAATGGCTTTGATTTTGCTGGTTTTGCCGGAGGGCAGCGCGGTGATTGCATCGCCTTTGTGAAATACGCCAGAGGCGACTGTGCCGCAGAAACCGCGAAAATCCAGGTTGGGGCGGTTGACGTATTGCACCGGGAAACGGGCGTCGACAAAATTGTGGTCGCTGGCGATTTCGATGGTGTTGAGCAATTCCATCATTGGCTTGCCGGCAAACCAAGGCATGTGGGTGCTGGAATTGACGACATTGTCGCCATCGAGCGCCGACATCGGAATGAAATGAATGTCATGTAAATCAAGGGTTTTTACAAACCCCAGATAGTCGTCCTTGATTTTGCTGTAGATCTCTTCACTGTAGCCGACCAGATCCATTTTGTTGATGGCGACGATAACATGTTTGATACCCAGCAACGACACGATAAAGCTGTGACGTTTCGTTTGGGTTTGCACGCCGTAGCGGGCGTCGATCAAAATCACCGCCAAATCGCAGTTCGAGGCGCCGGTGGCCATGTTGCGGGTGTACTGTTCGTGGCCCGGCGTATCGGCAATGATGAATTTGCGGGTCGATGTCGAGAAATAGCGGTAGGCCACGTCGATGGTGATGCCTTGCTCGCGCTCGGCCTGCAAACCGTCGACCAGCAAGGCCAGGTCGATCATGCCGGCACCGGTGGTGCCGGACTTGACGCTGTCCGCCTGCACCGCCGCCAGCTGATCTTCGTAAATCATCTTGGAGTCATGCAAGAGGCGGCCGATGAGTGTGCTTTTGCCGTCGTCAACGTTGCCGCAGGTTAAAAAGCGCAACAATTCCTTGCGTTCGTGTTGAGCCAAATAGGCGTTGATGTCGGTGCTAATAAGATCAGATTGGTGAGACATGGTTTTTTCCTGAAAAAAAAATAGTGGAAAGGCACAAGGCTAAAGTCGAAAAGAAATAGTTATTTCGCGTTTCGTCTGAACTTAAGTTGTTCTTGATTTAATTAGGGCAGCAAGCATTTTTGATAATTGCTCTGCTTCGTTTTTCCAAGCAAAACCGTCTTCTTTTGCGATATAGCCAATTTCTATACTTCTAAGTCTTCGAAACGTATACTTTCCCCTTTAGCCTTGTACCTTTCGCCTGCTCTTAAAAATACCCTTCGCGCTTTTTCTGCTCCATCGAGCCGGCCTGATCGTGATCGATCAAACGGCCCTGGCGTTCAGAGGTCGTGGTCAACAGCATTTCCTGAATAATTTCCGGTAGCGTGGTGGCGGTCGATTCAACGCCGCCGGTCAATGGATAGCAACCCAACGTGCGGAAGCGCACTTTTTTCATTTCCACCTTATCATCGGGACCGAGCGGCATCCGATCGTCGTCGACCATGATCAACATGCCGTCTTTGTTAACAACCGGCCGTTCCTTGGCAAAATAGAGTGTTGGAATAGGAATATTTTCCAGATAGATGTATTGCCAGACATCCAGTTCAGTCCAGTTGGAGAGCGGGAAAACGCGGATGCTTTCGCCTTTGTCGATCTTGCCGTTATAGAGATTCCACAGTTCCGGGCGCTGGTTTTTGGGATCCCAGCGGTGGTTTTGGTCACGAAAGGAATAGACCCGTTCCTTGGCGCGGGATTTTTCCTCGTCTCGCCGGGCGCCGCCAAAAGCCGCATCAAACTGATACTTGCTGAGCGCCTGCTTGAGCGCATCGGTCTTCATGATGTCCGTATGCCGTTTGCTGCCGTAGGTAAAAGGGTTGACACCTCGTCTTACCCCTTCTTCGTTGATGTGGACGATGAGATCCAGCCCCAGATCGCGCATCAGCTTGTCGCGGAATTCGATCATTTCACGGAACTTCCAGGTCGTATCAACGTGCAGCAATTTAAAGGGCAATTTGCCGGGAAAGAAGGCCTTCAGCGCCAGTTGCAACATGACGGCGGAATCCTTGCCGACCGAATAGAGCATCACCGGCCGCTCGAACTCCGCGGCTACCTCGCGGATGATGTGGATGCTTTCCGCTTCAAGCTGTTTCAGGTGGGTCAAATGATATGCAGTCATGCAGGTAATCTCCTAAAAAGTGTATTGTTGAACGCACGGCTAAAGTGTTGCATGGGTAGCCAAAAGCATGAGGCGCTCCAGTAAGGTCAAGGATTGCAATAATCGCAATACCGCGCGGAAGCGTATTTCCGCTCACGCTCCACCAGCATCTGATGCTCGCAGCGAACGCAGCGATGTATATCTGCCTTCACCTCGTTGGTTGGTGTGCCACAGTCCTCGCAGGGCAGTCCCCGCACCTGTCCCGCCAAGAGCAAATCCAGGCGCACTGCACACCGGACAGAACGAAGAGAGGCGTCGTCCTAAATCCACGGCGGCCAGCCGGATGTTTTCCAGGCGTGTCGGATTGGCGAACGCGCGCATGTCGGTCTCGACGAAAGCACGCCGGTTCGGCGCGAAATTCAATGCCCAGGTTACCGCATCCTCTAAGCTGGGCCAGTCTGCCAACCCTTTGCGGAGTTCGGGGTGGTTTTCGTCCTCCGGACGGACCACCAGGTGGTGTTCGGGAAAACCGGCCGATCGGGCGAAATCCGTCTGCCTCCTCCCAACTCTCGACCAGACGGTGAGAAAAATTGGTCTTGCCTGCTGAATTTGCGATGACCTCGATGCCCAGCCGGTCGTCGATCCAGATCAACAGTTCCCTGTTCCAGGGCAGCATTCCGGTGAACGGATCGGAGCCGAACGAACCCTCGCTGGCGAGGCCGATGGAAAGACCTGACAGTTCCATGCCGATGCGCGCTTTTTTACGCGCCGCATCCAGTTGGCTTCCCTCGCGCGCGATGTCGCGGGTGAAGGTGCCGAGAAGGTCGGTGTCGAACCCGTCCACTTTTTCCACGCGGCAACCCAGCTGCTCTGCCAGCACCGGCGCAATCACCGTTTCCTTGCCGTGCTGGGTGAGGAGAGCTACTTGTTGATCGCGATAGTCAAAGATTGTCAGTTGTTGATCGGTCTGGGTTGATTTGTTGTGCATGTCCTGTTCTCACAGTTCCCGTTACGGTTGCCTTAAGTGCCTATCAGCCGGTATTCCTCATCCCCGACGCGATAGCGTTAATGGTTCGCAACAGCGGTTTCATCCAGGGACTTTCGGCCGGATTCTTTGGGTCGATTTCCCGCACCTTACGCAGTAAAAACACCTGGAGGTAATTGAGCGGCCCGAGGTAGGCATCGCGGCGATGCAGGGAATCGGCCAGCGCCGGATTCTCCGCCAGCAGCCGGTCTGTCTCCGCGATGTCCAGAATCCAGTCCACGGAAAGTCGGTGCTCGCCGGCAATCAGGCCATGGACGCGCTGGCCGGTATCCGGATCGACGCACAGGCCGGCATATTCCCTGGCGATGTCCATGTCCGATTTGCTGAGCGCCATCTGGGCGTTACTCAACAGATTGCGAAAAAACGGCCAGTCCCGGTACATTTCACGCAGCTTTTCCAGGCGCTCCGGCTTGCCGGCACACCAGGTCGACAGACTCAAGCCGATGCCGTACCAGGCGGGAAAGGTCTGCCGCGACTGGGCCCAGGAAAATACCCAGCCAATGGCGCGCACCGAATTTTTTGAGCGATCCCCTTTTTTACGGTGCGACGGCCGCGAACCGATGTTAAGCCCGCCGATTTCGCTGGTCGGTGTGGCTTCGTAGAAATAATCCAGGAATCCGGGGGTGCGCTCGGTCAGTTCGCGGTAACTGTGTTCGCCGATCCGCGCCAGTTCATCCATCACCGCCAAATCCTCCGGGCGGTCGCGTGGCACGGGGTGCACCAGGCTGACGCTGGCCTTGAGCAGGCCGGTCACGCCCATCGTCAATTCATAGATCGCGGTTTCCATGTTGTTGTAACGGTAGAACAGCACCTCGCCCTGTTCGGTGAATTTGATCTGTCCGCGCACCGTATCCGGCGGCTGCGCCAGGATGGCTTCGTGAGTGGGGCCACCGCCACGTCCAACCGTTCCGCCGCGGCCATGGAACAGACGGCACTTGAGCCCGCGCTGTTCGGCGATGGCGATGATTTGCCGCTGCGCTTGGGAGAGCCCCCAAGCCGAAGCGAGAATGCCGCCGTCTTTGCAGGAATCGGAATACCCCAGCATGATTTCCTGGCTGTCGCCCGAAACCCGCAGCAATTCCCGGTAGACCGGGGTGTCGAACAGCCGGGTGAGCACGTCCTCGATCCGGTTGAGATCGTCGATGGTTTCAAACAAGGGGCTCACGCCGATATGACAATGCCAATGGCCGCCAAGACGTCCGACCAGGCCGCTTTGCGCCGCCAGCAGCATCACCTCCATGACGTGGCTGGCATTGTGGGTCATGGAAATCACGTATTTACCGAAGCAATCCGGGCTGATTTCCCGCTTCATGCGCGCCATGACTTCGAATGTTTCCAACGTTTCGCGGGTGGTGGGAGACAGCGCAGCGGGATCGTACATCAGTCCGCCCGGCGCGGCGATGGCCTCGCTCAGCAGGTCGAGACGCTGGTTTTCATCCAGGGGGCGGTAATCCACCCCCAGCGCAGCCGCCAGAATATCCGCCACAGCCTCGGTATGCCGGCCTGATTCCTGGCGCACGTCCAGTTGCATCAGGTGGAAACCGAAGGTTTCTGCGAGGCGGATTAAATCATGCAGTTCCAAATCGGCAATAGCCGCATCGCCGTGGCCGCGCAAGGAGGCGTCTATCAGCCGCAGGTCGTCCAAAAACGCGGTTATACCCGGATAGGCATGACGGTTCGGCAACTCCGGCTTACCGCTTAGGTGTTGCCGAACCTGCATGAGAGCGCACTCCATGCGGTATTTCATCAGCGCCAGCTTATGGCGGTAAGGCTCTTGCAAATAAGGTTTTTCCAGCTCCGCTATCGATGCGCCAAGCATCGCCCGGTCGGTTTCGAGGCTGTCTACAAAGGCCGCCGACAGTTCGCAAAGGCCATGAGAATGGGACAGCTGACCGCGTAATTCGTCCAGGCGGCGGATGTATTCCTGCAAGATGGTTTGCGCCTGCATGCGCAAGGCCAGTACGGTGGTTTCCGAGGTGACGTTGGGATTGCCGTCGCGGTCTCCGCCGATCCAGGAACCGAAGCATAAAAAGCTGGGCACACGGATGTGCCTGGCCACGTCCTCACCGTACACGTCGCTCAAAGAACGTTCGAAATTGCGGTATACCCGCGCCGTTGCCTGAAACAGGGAAAGTGAAAAATAGAACAGCCCGGCGTCGATCTCGTCGGCCACGCCCAGCTTCCGGGCACGCACCTCGTCAGTCTTCCACAGCATTTGAATCTGGCATTGCAGCCGTTCGAGCGCTTCTTCACGAAAATAGCCTTTCATGCGGTTATCGCCCAACGCGTCCTGGGTCAGGAAGACATTGCGCAAGGCGCTTTTGACGGTACGCCGCTTGACCTCTGACGGATGGGCGGTCATCACCGGCAGGTACAACAGTTGGTCCAGCAGAACCTGGAGTTTGTCCGCCGTTACCCCTGACTCCTTAAGCGCCAGAAGCGTATCGTGAAAGGAACCGGGCCAATAGTGACCGCCCCGTTCGGCTTGCCGCCGGCGTAGCCTCAGGTAATGGGATTCTTCGGCAATATTGAGCAGGCTGAAATAGCGATTGAAGACACGTACTACCTCGCCAATGGCCTCGGGATCCAGGCCTTCGACCGTTTCCAGCAGATGCCAGCGCTTGGACAGACTGCCGTCGCGCAGCAATCGGGCGAAGCGCTGTTGTAGTTGCTCAACCGTGGCGGCGGTTCCAGGCCGTGCCTGAGTTTTCAATACCTGCGTCAACACGGAGTCCAGCAGGCGAATCGAGTGGCGGAGTTCTTTATCGTCGGATGATATGTTCACAGGTAGATTCCTTATAGTTTTAAAAAAGGGGAGAATTTCAGAATTGGCTGAAGGTCTAAACGGTATTGATAATTAAAGTATCATCATAAAAACTGACTTCACCTGTTGTTATGTCGTGTATGCCGCCAACAATCCCTATGGCCCGGTTTCAATCATTTCCTTTAAAATAGGGCTGCGTTCCATAATGGCATGTACCGTTCTTTTCACATTGATGGCGGACACTTTTTCCACAAAGGCATCGTTGCCTGAATGTCGATTTTCAGTTTCGGTTTTTTCATCATAAACCGCTGGCTGTATCTTACTTAACAGCGCCGTCAGGTTGCCCATTTCCACATGGTCGCAAGCGCCTCTTACGGCGCCGCATTTGGTATGGCCTAAAACCACTATGATTTTTGAACCCGCCACTTTGCAGCCAAACTCCATACTGCCCAGAATATCTTCGTTAATAATGTTGCCGGCAATACGCACACTAAATACATCACCCAAACCCTGGTCAAAAATCAGTTCAACCGAGGTACGGGAATCGATGCAACTTAAAATAACCGCAAACGGATGTTGCCCGTCGGAGGTTTCATTGGCCTGTTGCAGCAGGTTGCGGTTTACTTTAAGGTTATTGACAAAGCGTTTATTGCCCTCTTTTAATAAGTCCAATGCCATTGCGGGCGTAATGGCGGCTTGCATTTCTTTGGTTAATGTTTTCATGATTTTTTTATGCTTTCAAAGAAGGGTTATGTGTTAAGCCGGCTCAACAAATTTAATCGTTTGAACGACTATGTTTTTCAGTTTTGCACTACTTCTATAATTCTGAATGAATTCAGCCACATCGTAGGCAATCGATTTCGAGTTGGTGCAATCAATAATCACTTTTGAATCGCTTGGGATAGCCTCCAAAGCCTGTATGATGCTGGCCTTATTGAAGAAAGAAACTTCTTCCGCCAAGACAATATGGTGTACTTCGAACCCATCAGCTCGAGTGATTGCATCATTCATGGAATAAGCATTGCGGTAACTATGGCGCAAGGTGTAGAAGATGCCGAAGACCATGCCGATGGTAATGCCTTTCAGTAAATCAGTTGCCAATATGCCAATAACAGTCGCCGCAAAAGGCACAAACTGCTCCCCGCCTAATCGGTACATCTGTTTAATGAGCGCACGGTTTGGCCAGCTTATAACCCACCATAATCAATATGGCCGCCAAGCTGGCCAGGGGGATCCTATTCAGCATTCCACCGATGGTAATAGCGCTGATTAGCAAGAATACGCCATGCAGTATTGCCGACAGTTTGGTTTTAGCGCCAAAGGTAATGTTTGCCGAACTGCGCACAATAACCTGGGTAACAGGCAAGCCGCCAATCAGGCCGGAGACAATATTGCCCAGCCCTTGCGCTTTTAATTCCCGGTTAGTGGGCGTAACCCGTTTGTAGGGGTCAAGCTTGTCGGTTGCTTCAACGCATAACAACGTTTCCAGACTGGCCACAATAGCCATTACAATCGCTGTTTTCCAAACTTCAAAATGGGTTATTGCCGAAAAATCGGGGAAGGTAAACTGGCTGTAAAACTCCATTATGTTATGCACAACCGGAAGTTTTACTAAATGACCTTCGGCCAGGCTTAAATTTAACAGCCCATTTTGGTAACAGTAATCCATCAGAATACCCACAAAAACCACCACTATCGGGCCTTGTATCAATTGAAACAGTTTGTGTTTTTTTATTAATAACGACATCCCATACAATCAATATGACTATGGATATGGCTGCAATCAGTGCAGCGCCCGGTGTAACCGCATCAAAAGCACTGGCAATGGAGGATAAGGTATTTTCCCCGTCCGTTTGAAAGAACGAAAGGTCACCTTCAGCATCTTTGTCGTAGCCTAAAGCATGGGGTATTTGTTTCAAGATAATCAGCAACCCGATGCCGGTCAGCATGCCTTTAATGACCGAGGAAGGAAAAAAATAGGCGATAAAACCGGCCTTGGCGAAGCCCAAGATGAGCTGGATCATGCCAGCCAGAACGACGGCCAATAAAAAAGCAGGCCAAGAACCCAGCGATTCAATAGCGGTCAACACAATGACGGCTAACCCGGCGGCAGGCCCGCTAACCCCCAGCGGGGAACCGCTGGCAATACCCACGACAATGCCGCCAACAATGCCCGCTATGATACCGGAGAACAAGGGCGCACCAGATGCCAATGCAATCCCCAGGCATAAGGGAAGCGCTACAAAAAACACGACAATACTGGCAGGCAGGTCGTTTTTGAGTTCTTTGAACAGTGTTTTTGCTTCCATAGTCGGTCTCTTTTTGAGGTCAAGACGTAAATAGTAAATATATTTTAAAAGATAGTAACACTATCTTTGCAAATTGCAATACTTTCGGTTATGCTTTTTTTCAAGTAAATCTGGAAGTCCCTGTGAAAACAATCGATTTACTGCATAAATAGTCAGAGGAAAACGCAAATCAGGCCGCTATGGACATACAATTAAAAATTAAAATGAATGAAAAATTATTCATCAGGGACCCGGAGCAATCCGAACTGGGGAAAAAAATCATTCTGCACAGCATTCAGTTAATTCACAAATAACGGGTTTGAAGCCTTTACGTTTAAAAAACTGGCCATCGATATTGGTACGACTGAAGCGGGAATTTACCGGTATTTTGAAAACAAGCACCGGTTGCTGATCTATCTTACCGCCTGGTATTGGAGCTGGCTTGAATACCAGGTTACTTTCCAGACCAACAATATCAAAGACCCGGTTGTCAAGCTCAAGAGAGTGATTAAATTATTGGCTACCACGGTGGAGGACGATAGCAGCACCCGTTATGTCGATGAAAGTATCCTTCATCAAATCATTATTACCGAAGGCACCAAAGCCTATCTGACCAAACGGGTATCCGAAGATAACAAGGACCACTTGTTTAAACCCTACAAAGACCTTTGTGCTGTTATCGGCACTATGATTTTGGAGTGTAGTCCCCAATACAAATACCCAAAATCATTAGCGTCCACCATTATTGAAATGGCGCATTTCCAGAATTTTTTTATGAATAACCTGCCTTCGCTGACCGACTTTGGGCAAGATAAAGATGAGGCAGAGATTGTAAGGTTTCTGGAGGATTTGGTGTTTTCCAGTATAAAAAAGGCCTAGTTGCTTGCTTGGGTAGATTAGATAGTGCCTCTGGGCTTTCAGCCACTTTTTTACCAAACTTCCTCCGAAAACGTTTTGTCTGGTGAAGGCAAGCATGGTACGGCGGAATGTCGGTTATAAGACAAGAGATGAAAATATGAAAAGAATGACAGACGATCCGAGCGCAACGCAGTCACATTTCCCTGAGCCAATCACAACAGGCTGAATTGCGAACAGACGCTGTTGGGGAAAAGCTCAATGTCATGATTGGCAACTTGCCGGCGAACGGCGTGTCGCTGGCGGAGATCAGAGATATTGTCGGGCAGGATGGTTTATTGGTTCTCATAGCGTTCCTTGCAATCGTTTTTATGGTCCCCGTATCGATTCCGGGTGTCAGTACAGTTTTCGGCGCCGCCATCCTGATGATCGGCACCAGTCGGCTTCTCGGTTGCAACCTGTGGCTGCCGAAATGCATCGCGCAGCGCGTGTTGCCGGCCGAAAAACTCCGGACCGGGCTAAACCAAAGCAGCCTATGGTTGCATCGACTGGAGCGCTTGAGTCGTCCCCATCGCCTGAATTGGCTGACGTCCACCTGGCTGGCGGACATACTGAACAACTGCGCGCTAATCACTGCGTCCGCCTTGCTTATGGCCCCCTTTGGGCTGATCCCTTTCAGCAACACATTACCCGCTCTTGCGCTGTTATTTCTCGCCATTGGACTCTTGCAGCACGATGGGCTCTGCATCCTGTTCGGGCATCTTGCCAACCTCTGCGCATTTATTTACTTTATCGGCATCATGGCCGGAGGCAGTGCAGCCATCCGTCAGGCGCTTTGGCATGTTATGGAAAAAGCGTCATGAACTGCGTCCAATAAACTCAATTTAAAAGGCGTTAATTATGAAAAAACCCAATACCACCGGCTGGCACGAACTAGCGGAAACTCAGGCACTCGAAGCATTGAATGCCGATGCGTTGGAAGGCCTGAGCACACAAGAATCTACAGATCGTCAGGCCCGATTTGGCGCAAACCGCCTGACCCCCAAGAAAGGCAAGCATCCGCTCCTGCTGTTCCTGTCCCAGTTCCACGATCCTTTGATTTATATCTTGCTGGTATCGGCTTTGATCACCGGTTCATTGAAGAGTTGGGTGGATGCCTCCGTCATCTTCGGCGTAGTCTTCCTTAACGCCATCATTGGTTTCATCCAGGAATTCAATGCCCTGCGCGCCATTGACGCGTTGTCGCGCGCGCTGAGTATCAGCGCGGCCGTATTGCGCGATGGGGTCCGTCAAGTCGTCCCGGCGATGGAATTGGTTCCCGGTGACATCGTTTTCCTGCAATCCGGCGATAAGGTCGCGGCGGATTTGCGCCTGATCAAGCTGCGGGATTTACAGATCGACGAGTCGGCCCTCACCGGCGAATCGGTCCCGGTGGAAAAAAACACCCACTCACTACCACCCGATACGGTTCTGGCCGACCGCCGCAACATGGCGTATTCCTCCACCCTGGTCACCTATGGCACCGGCGTCGGCATGGTGGTGGAAACGGGCGACCGCACCGAAATTGGCCGCATCAACCAGATGATCGCGGAAGCCACCGAACTGGAAACACCGCTGACACATAAAATCAGGCAGTTCAGCCATCTATTGATGTGGTTTATCCTGGGTCTCGCGTTGCTGACCTTTCTCGCCGGCTGGCTGAGAGGTCAAGAACCGATCGATACCTTCATCGCATCGGTCGCCCTGGCCGTGGCGGCTATCCCCGAGGGTTTGCCGGTGGCAGTGACCATCACCCTGGCTATCGGTGTCGCCCGCATGGCCAAACGTCATGTGATCATCCGCAAGTTGCCGGCGGTCGAAACGCTGGGCGGTACGACCATCATCTGCTCGGACAAAACCGGCACGCTGACCCAGAACCAGATGACCGTGCAGGCCATTTATGCGGCCGGGGTGAATTACGAAGTGACCGGTTCCGGTTATGAGCCCAGAGGCGAGTTCCGCGCGAATGGCGCGCCGGCCGACCCGCAAAACCAGGGGATGCTGATGGAATGTCTAAAGGCAGGTCTGCTTTGCAACGATGCACGAATTGTCCAGGGGGCCGAAGGCTGGAAACTGGAAGGTGATCCCACCGAGGGCGCCCTGCTGGTCTCGGCCGGCAAGGCGGGGTTGAACCCTGCGGACATCACGAAATCCCACCCGCGTCTGGATGCCATCCCGTTCGAGTCGGCCCATCAATTCATGGCCACCCTGCATCACAATCACGCGGCTGATGCCCATCACATCTATCTGAAAGGATCGCTGGAGAGCATTCTGGTTCGCTGCGATGCCGCGCTCGATCAAGAGGTGCAGAGGGTTCCCCTGGATGTCCAGGCCATTCATGAGCAGGTCGAAAACATGGCGGCACAAGGCCTGCGTGTCCTGGCCTTTGCCCGGGGCGAGCGCCCGCTCGACGAGCACACGCTGGAACATGCCGGCGTGTCCGAGGGACTGAGCTTCATTGGCCTGCAAGGCATGATAGACCCGCCTCGGCAGGAAGCCATCGAGGCGATAGCGCGCTGCTGGACAGCCGGGATACGCGTCAAGATGATCACGGGCGATCATCTGGGCACCGCCGTAGCCATCGCCCGCCAGATCGGCCTCGTGGATCCGCAGGAAGCGATCGAGGCCTTGGATGGCAAGGGACTTGCCGCGATCGCCGATGCGGATTTACCGGTGGCGGCGGAACGCACTGCCGTGTTTGCCCGCGTGGCGCCCGAACAAAAGCTTAGACTGGTGAAGGTCCTGCAAGCGCGGGGACACATCGTCGCCATGACCGGTGATGGCGTGAACGATGCGCCGGCTCTTCGTCAGGCCAACATCGGTGTGGCCATGGGCATTACCGGCACCGAGGTGTCCAAGGAAGCTGCCGCGATGGTTCTGACTGACGACAACTTCGCTTCCATAGCGGCCGCGGTTGAGGAAGGGCGAGGCGTCTACGATAATCTGGTGAAGTTTATCAGTTGGACTTTGCCCACCAACATCGGTCAGGGTCTGTTGATCCTTATCGCTGTGCTTGCCGGTATTGAACTCCCCATCCTGCCCGGCCAAGTGCTCTGGATCAACATGACCACGGCACTCTTCCTGGGCTTGGTCCTGGCCTTCGAAGCCCGTGAACGCGACATCATGCAACGTCCTCCGCGCGACCCCGAGCAAGCCATTCTCACGGGCCACCTGATCTTTCGCACCCTCCTGGTGGGTCTGTTATTAACGGGAGGAGCCTTCGGACTTTTCGAATGGGAACTCCTGCATGGCGAAGGCATCGACAAAGCCCGCACTGCCGCCGTTAATATGTTTGTTATCGGTCAAGCGTTCTATCTGCTCAATTGCCGCTCCCTGACCAAGTCCATGTTTTCGCTGGGCCTGTTTTCCAATCCCTGGCTTTGGCCGGGCGTGCTGGCTATGCTGCTGGCACAAGCTGCCTTCATCTATCTGCCCATCATGAACTGGTTGTTCCACAGCGCGCCCATTGGCCGTGATGAATGGGTGCTGACGCTAGCAGCGGGTCTGGTCATCTATGTCATTATCGGCACGGAAAAGCTCATAACCAGACGCATCATGGAGCGGCGGGTAAAAACAACGGCAACCAGAAATGTAACAAGGCATTCGCCTTCATCGTGATGACGGATGAGTCGTCATATATGAAGCACTCCCTGGCTGACGCATAAGGTAAAACAATGAACACTCTAGGTTTGAAATACCTGCCAACAGCAGGAATTTGGTTAGTGGCAATCGTTCTGCTGGTCCTCATCGAACGCATCAGCGTACCCCGGTATCAGTGGGATCGCTATCTGCTTAGCCTCGCTCACGGACTCAGAGGTTTCCGGCTCGATCGTTTTTTCGCACTCATCACCTGGGCCGGCTCCCTCTTTATACTGGTTCCCGTAACCGCGCTGATATGCGGGTTTCTGGCCAGAAACGGACGCGCCGCAGAGGCCTGGTTGCTGGCTCTAAGCCTGGCCGGTATCGCCTTGTTCAGCCGCCTGGCCAAGCTCTGGTTCGCACGGCCACGCCCCGATTTATTCCCGGTCATTGGCGATATCCCCTTGGATGCCTCCTATCCCAGCGCTCAC
The DNA here is from genome assembly GCA_963849195.1 of uncultured Gammaproteobacteria bacterium. GTDB lineage: Bacteria > Pseudomonadota > Gammaproteobacteria > Methylococcales > Methylomonadaceae > Methylobacter_C. The sequence continues at coordinate 49,287 of CAWKGQ010000003.1, read as the reverse complement.
ACTGCGCAAATCGTTGCCTTTGTGGTGGCCTTGTGCTGGATACTGAAACCCGAGAAACTGGGGCTTACCTATTACTCTTTGACGGGGACTGCCCTGTTATTGGCGTCCCTGGTTGCCCTCTCCCGCATCTATCTTCAGGTTCATTTCCCTTCGGATGTAGTGGGAGGCGCCTTGCTGGGTTTGCTTTGGGTTCTGGGTTTATTTAATCTGCTGCATAACATCGGCATCATCATGAGGTAAGCTATGCGTAACAAGTTTCTCAATACCGGCCAGAGCGGTTACCATCCTTTTAGAAAATTGAAGGTCTGTTTATCGGGTCTGCGCTATGCGGTTTTATATGATTTCAGCGTGGCCTATAAAGTCATACTTTCTGTTCTGATACTGGCCGTCTGTTTTTATTTTCGCCAATGGGTGGATTTCATCTCTGTATTCGCCGCCACCGGCCTGATGCTGATTTGCGAAATGTTTAACACCACCATAGAAGCCCTCTGCGATTTTGTGGAAACGCGGCAAAATGAGAAGATACGTGTCATAAAGGATATTGCCGCAGCGGCCACGGGGATAAGTATCCTGATTTGGGCAGTGGTCATGGTAACGGAGTTAAGTCACTTATGGTCATTCGTTGTATAGACCTTTTAGATAATAAACCTGTTGTTGATCTTGTCCGCATTACCGGCGAATGGGGCTTGTAAAGTGGACAGATGAAAATTAAAACCAAAGCCAAAAGCAACTAGATCGTTTCATCAGTATCCCTCATTGTTTTGTTATCGTTTTTTATTGTGTCTATGCAAAGTAACTGATTCAGGCCGATTGTCAAATGGGATGGAATTGGCCTGGACAATGAACAGAAAACGCTATTGCGCTCCGCCCTTCGATCTACTCTGGACAGGCTCGGGTGTCTTTATTCCGGCCAAAGTATTGGGAGTGCGATCAGCACATCTTATCAATGGCGGTATAGGCCTTACAGCCTAAGTAATTGATGGCCTTCAAATATCGTCAATATCAGTACGCCGTCGTCACTCACACGATAGACGACGCGATAGTTGCCCAGAAAAACTTCGCGAATGTCCTTTTGATTAAATTCTGGCACGATGCGTCCAACCAGCGGTGTTTCGGCGGCTCGTTTGGCTCTTTGTCTAAGTTTGGCGACCCAATTTTTTGCCGTTTGCGGGTTGTCTTGGGCAATAAATTTCTGAATGGAGACAAGGTCATTAACCGACCGTTCGCTCCAACGCAGCTTCATATTTTTGACGACTCGCTCTCAAGAATGGCATCCAACGCGTCATCATCGATAATTCGTCCGGCCTGTTCATCGTTTAGACCTTGTTGTACGGCTGAGATGAATCGTGCTTGTGCATTGAGCCGGTCAAACTCGCCAGGCGACAATACCACAGCCGCCGGTTTGCCGTTTTGTGTAATGACAATAGACCGATTGCTACTGTTGATACTTTTTAATAGCTGGGAAGCATGCGCTTTGAATTGGCCCAAGGGTAGAATATCTTCGGAAATTTGCAAATTTGACATGACTAATACTCCTGGTGATTCGAATACGGGTTTGAATATAGTCTTTTTAGCCGCCATGGGCAAGTGAAATGGTAAGCAATGATTAGCCTATTTGACTATTAGGGTTATATTGTTGGTAACACATTCCCTTGAATACTTGGCAAACACCGGGTTACGGCTATCGCTAAACGCGGCGAACTAACAACATTCAATTTGGAGAAATAAGTTGCAGCAATACTCAGTACCTGTAACACAGACGATTTAAGCTTTGAATTTACTTATTCCGGATCGAGTACGGCGTGCTGTGCGCGCCATTTTTGCGGCTTGTGATTAAGCTAGAGTTTAACCTTTACTTTAGCTGACTGGTAATGGCTTTTCTGGGTAGAACGAATTTACCATGACTCTTTCAGCACAATGGTCTCTTGAGAAATCTTTCAAAAGTATATTCGAAGGCAGTGCTATTTCACCCCGTCCCATTAGATTGATTGGGTCACCCAAGCGTTTTACACCATGGTATTATTTGCTTCTCTATGTAGACCCTACCATGCCACCATGTCCGAGCCAGTCAAACCTGAAACCCATCACATCTACCATGTCTTTCTCGCCTCGCCCGGCGATATGAACGAGGAACGCCAGATCGTGCGGGATTTTTTCGAGAGCTATAACCGCAACATCGCCAACCGGCAGAATCTTGAATTCAAGGTCATCGATTGGGAACACTACGCCAACTGCGGAGTCGGCAGGACGCAGGCGCTGATTACGGAGCAAACGCTGGATGAATTCAGAAATTCGCTGGTGTTGGTGGTCGGTTTGTTAGGCCAACGGTTTGGAACGCCTACCGGTAATTACAAATCGGGAGCGGAAGAAGAGCTTGCAACGGCAATGCGGTTTCGTAAAGAACAGGGTAAGTGGCCGGAGATCAAGTGGTTTTTTCGTAAAACATGGGGCAAGCAAGGCCCTCCTGATGATCCGGACCAGCTCATGGAAGCAAGCTTGCAATGGAAGAAAGTTCTGGATTTCAAAGACAGATTGCAAAAAAGCGAGCCGCCGTTGTATACGGTCGACTTCCCAACCACCGACGACTACCCCGCAATTTTCCGCCAGGATCTCGAACGCTGGCTCCATGATCCAGCACGCCCATGGAGCCAAAAGAACGCCATCCGGCAACCCGATCAACCGGAACCGGAAACCATTCAGGAATCACCCTCCAGACCTCAATGCCGTTAAGTTGAGCCGTTCGCGAGCGGAGCCGAAGCGATTTACTGGCTTCGGCTCCGCTCAGCCAGCGGTTTATCTTGCCGGGAGGCGCTTAACTTAACGGCATTGACCTCCAGACCTGGCTTAAACTCCTCGCCACAGAATGCGCCCATCTGCCGCTGGAAATCCTGGATGCCCGCCATGGCCTGGAACAGGCCAATCCCATCGGTTTGCCGGATATATTCGTACCGCTTAAAGCCATTGCTCCCACCGAAGCCTGGGAAGAAACCTGCGAACAGGATCTGGTGCAGGCAAGAGCCATGGCAGCGGGCGGCAAACAAGAACCCGTGCCGGTTTTAGAGTTATTGAAAGCACAACGCCTGAATGTTGTGATCGGCGATCCGGGTTCCGGTAAATCGGCTTTGGTGAATCAACTGACCTGGTCGCTGCTTGCGCCCGGCCAACAGCAAGCCTTGCCCGAAACGCTACAGGGCCGAATCCCGTTACGCATTATCCTGCGCCGCGTTGAGATACCCGCCGGAGCCAAACAAGGTCAGGCGGTTTGGCTTTGGGATACGGTGGAAAAAGAAATCCGGGAGACGTTGGAAACCAGTCAGCATGCGGGCCGGCATGCAAAGTCTGTGCTGGAGTCGTTGCAACAGAAACTGATGCCGCCGCCCGGCGCATTGATACTGCTGGACGGCCTGGATGAAGTCCCGGCAGCAGACCGGCGCCGTACCCGCTTGAAACAGGCGATACAGGCCCTGGTCGATTCACTGCCCGACCACACGCGCTTTATCGTGACCGCACGGCCCTATGCTTATACCGACCCACAGTGGCGGCTGAAGGATTTCACCGCGTTTTTCCTGACCCCCTTTGACCAGGAACAAAGAGCCCAATTTATCCAGGGCTGGTACGATGCCGCCCGCAGCCGTTTTTCGCTCCGAGACTCGGATCTGAAACAACGCATACCGGACTTGCTCGACCGGGTTGAAAATCAGCCGCAATTGCGCGAACTAGCCGAACGGCCGTTATTATTGACCCTGATTTCCACCTTGCACGCCAGTTAATGTTTGCAGCAGCGGGCCATGCCCGCGAGAAATGCGGATTAACACACAAAATTGTCGGCAAGTTTTCGCGTGGCGGCAACCCTCATTCCCTACGATAAAGGCTTGGCCCTTAAGCCTTGGATAAAAGCGAAATTTGACAATGCACGAGGGCAATAATGGCATTCATTTATGGCGACATGGCTATTACCCTGGGTAATGATGGGAACCTGCATAGACGGTAAGAATCTGGGCAACGTGTTTTCAAAGATCTGAAGCCGGAAAGTTTCAGATCATTGTCCCTAAATCTGCATTCCTTTTCAACCCAATTAGTAATCATCTGCGGGCCTTACTGTTATGGTTGCTTTTCTTGTTTTTCGTGGATCAAATAATTTTTTTATGCTGAAGGATAAGCGGGATTTTGGATAATGTTGAAACTACAAAACCTGAGATAACAATGAAACCTATTTTGCCCTTGTTACTAATCCCCTTGATGCTGAATGCTTGCAGTCACGTCGAACAAAACGCGTTGCAAGACTATCTGGCTTTAGCGCCTGCCGAGCCCGATGTTATTAACAACAAGAGAATCCAGCCGCTCATCACGCTTTTCAATCAAATGAAGCAGATCTCATTGGCTGACCAGATAGCTGAAACCTATGCTGAAAAACTGTTTTTTAATGACACGATAGTCACCCTGCATAACCGGAAGGATCTATTGGAGTATCTTCAACACACCCAGCAACAGCTTGATTCCATGAGCTTTGAAGTACTCGGTGTCATGGAAAAAGGTGATGATGTCTTTGTGCGTTGGACCATGCATACCCGATTTACTGTCATGGGACAAAGCCGCAATATACAATCTATCGGTATGAGCCACTTACGCTTTAATAGCGAGGGGAAAATAATTTTACATCAGGACTACTGGGACAGTATGCAGGGATTTTATCAACATTTACCTATCATTGGAGGCGTATTGCAATGGATAAAAAATGGCTTGCAAGATTATTAATAAGCCTTGTTACTACACTACCTGTAGTTCAGGCTGAAGAGCTCTTTCCTGACTATATCGACACCGGGAATGGGAATTCGAGACTTTCCCGCTGTAGTCGTGCCGAGCTCAAAGCGTTCCGTTTAATTCATGTCGGAAATGCGGCGTTGTATCTGGACGATTGCAAGAAGATCGGCACTATTTTTTCTGCTGACCCCAAGCACTTGCGATTTTTGTATGAAAAGGACATCCCGGCAAAGGCTTTTAAAGAAGCCTCGGAAGAGTACCTGAAAATCAATCTCGGCCAAAAATACACCGCCTGGCAACCTGCGTTTGATAAGTTTAATAGTCACTATCAGGATATAAAAGCAGGCGATTACTATGACCTTATTTATGATCCCAAGACCGGCTTACAACTGAATTTAAACAATAAGCCCCTGGCGGCTTTAAATGATCCGGCACAAAGCCTGGCTTACTTGACTATCTGGTTTGGCAAAGAACCTTTTTCGGAAGAATTGAAAGATTCATTGTTAAACAACGAGGAACAATAATAAACCATGGCAACGCATTATCGAAGATTCAGGGATATTTCAGTCAGTGAAAAAATGCTGGATACGCTTTTTTTGATGACCATAGGCATCGGTTATTTATTTGCGTTAACCCATTTGTACTATACCCATAATGCCCGTGACGGGCATCCAGGGCTTTCAGTGCAGGACGTTATGATTGCCTACTATGGGTCTCATGATCAAACCCGGTTAGCCGCTGCAATCAACGGGGGGCCTATGGAACAAAATCTTAAGTCACCTGCCGATAAGCAAGCGATACTCAACTGGCTACAGTCCGGAAAAAGTGAAGGTCACTATAAAGACGTGATTGCGCCCATATTGAATCGCGATTGTGTGGTTTGTCATAATCCTGAAAGTAATCCGACTCTTCCGAACTTGACTACTTACGAAGGGGTCATGGAAGTCGCGGATTCCAAAGGCGCAGCCTTGCCAGCCCTGGTGAAAGTGTCACATATACATCTGTTTGGTATTGCCTTTATTCTGTTTTTTACAGGCAAAATCTTCATACTCTGCGAGATGAACATCACCTTGAAACGAACGATCGTTGTGATTCCTTTTTTGGCCATGTTGGTTGATATACTCTCCTGGTTTGCAGCGCGCAGTATTCCGCAATTTGCCTATGTAGTCGTAGGTGCAGGTGCCTTGATGGGGGCTTCAATGGGCATTCAGATTTTAGTAAGCCTTTATCAGATGTGGATCTATCCGTTTCATCCCAGTTTGGCTATTCAGGCCAGTGACCAGGTAAAAATTAAGGCTTTTTCCGGTATTCTGCGCGGTTTCGGCTATGAAATGATTCCGGAAGGCAACGGCTGGCTGGTTAAGGAATCCTTGAGATCATGGCAATTCCTGCACTCTATTGATGAAATGGAAGCGTATGTAAAAGAAGTACAGGATCGGCATGAAGGCGATTAAATTCCCCCATATTCCAGACGGCGAAGGGCTTATTTTCTCAAATCAGGAGCTGCAAAACATGATTATTCGTGGTGGAACAACGGTCGTTCGCGCCCTACGCGATGACTGGTTTACTTTATTCATTTTTATTTCTCTTACGGTTGGCGCGGAGTTTATCTATGAATACTTTCCCTTGAAACATACGTCTCTGCCCTCGCTGCCGTTGGGAGTCCTGATCACAGCCATGTCGATATTTCTGGCGTTCCAGATCAATCAATCCTACAACCGTTGGTGGGAAGCCAGAGGATTATGGGGGCAACTGATCAATGTCAGCCGGTCATTGGGGCGGCAAATTACTACTTTGTTGAACGATAAGCGGATCTACACTATCCCCGATGAGAAGGAAGCTGAAAAGTTACATCGGGAATTGGTTTACCGTCACATGGCTTACGTCAATGCCTTGCGAATCGCCTTGCGCTCGGCGGGTAAACTGTCGGAAACAGATTGGCAATTTCTTGCCCAATTTCTGGCGAATACCGAAATAATTGAATTAAAGAGTGCTAGAAATGTTACTACCCAACTTTTGCAAAAACAGGCCAAGGTTCTCGGCACACTGATTGGCAAAGACTGGGGAGAACAACAAATCCTGCTGCAGCTGGATAACTCCATGAACCTTCTTTACGATATCCAGGGTGCTTGTGAGAAAATCAAACGCACGGCGTTCCCGGATCGTTTTATTTTTCATACCCGTGTTTTCGTTTGGCTCCTGGCGGCACTCATCCCCTTCAGTCTGATCCAGAGCGACCAGCGTTTCGATGTCGTCGTCATGGTCACGGAAGCACTGCTGGCTTTCATATTCGTAACCATCGAACGGTTGGGCGCGGAACTACGCGATCCCTTTGAAAACCGCAGCAATGATACCCCCATGTCCGCAATATGCCGGATCATTGAGATCGACTTGCGGCAACAACTCGGAGAAACCAGTCTTCCGCCACCAATCGAACCGGTCAATGGTGTTCTTATGTAAACGGTTATCACAAGAAATTATGTCCAATATTATTTTTTTAAACAATTTGGCTTGAACTCCCTGATTTCAAAAACTAATTATAGATTTCATCTCCCCCATTTGCGCTGTAAGTAGTCTCGACGATTATCAAATATGCCTTCAAGTTTACTTGCTATAAGAGCCCAGTTTATGAATTGTCCTAGCCAGCCCATAGGCATTGCATAGAACATAATATCTTCAAGCATGATGCCGTTTTCTTCTTCAGTCAAACACACTTCATGACTCCAAAATTTGAACGGTCCAATACGCTGTTCATAGACAAAACGTTTTGGCTCGTCGCAATGACTCACCTCTGACAACCAGGTCATGGGAATACCCAATACGGCTTTCATTCGATAGCTGATCATTAAACCGGCATACATTTTTTCCGGCACCTTGGAAGTGATTGTCACATGAAAAAATTCCGGTGTGATGTCATTCAGATTATAGGGCGATGAAAAGAATTTCCATGCTTCGCTGGGTCGTCAAATTAAGGTGTTGCCGCCGATAGAGATGGTATATCTTCATGCGAATAAAGGGAGGAAGGTTGAGTAGGTATTGATATCATTACTTTTTTAAATTCAAATCAATATTCATAATGACTCGATATCAATGTGTACTTCATTACGGCGAAGAAACGGCAACGTCCAGGGCGGATCGTAAGCGGCAGAGCGCGAAGGCGAAATGGCCTTGTATCCTTTTATGGCTAACCAGTTTTGTAATTCTTCAGATTTTCCTTCAATACCTTGTTCAGACAGGCTCCCGGAATAGCGAATAACGGCAACTTTTTTGCCGGGTATCTCTTTAATTATTACTGCTGAATCCAGCGGCACCGGCGCGGTTGCTACTGAATAGCCGGACGGGAGTACAAAAGCCATCAACCAGACTGTTCCCGATTTTTGCTGAATGACGGGCGCGGTCATGGCCATGGTTTCAGCTTCCTGCTCTTGGATAACAGGCGCTGTCATCGCTATTTTTTGCTGTTTTTTGTTGTTGCCGAAAATATACCCGGCGAGGCGCTGAAAGCCCTCGCTGCTACTGTTTTTATAATCAGCAGTAACCTCGGTTTGCGCGACAACCAGTGCCGGGTATTGCCTGATCTGGATGTGACCGTAATCATTAAGTACCTGGTAATTGGGCTCGTCTGCCGAGCGTATGCCAAATACACTGCAACCGGCCAGGAATAAAGTGGTTAAAACGGTGATCAATTTCTTCATTGGATATCCTTGTTAATAACCATCCAGCGGAGGATTTCCTCGGCTTCGGTAAAATCAATAAACATAGTATTTTGTGTTCTTTAAGACACGGTTTTATTACCTTACCACGAAGAGCGGGAAGGACAAGAAGTTTGTCATTTTCTTCGCGCGCTTCGAAGATTTGAATACCTTTCGCCTATAATGTCCTTTTTTCAAACCCGCGGTTGTGTTTTAAGGATTTAAAGATAAACTCAATTCATACTGTGTAAAAAGGGCGTTTTAAAGTTTTATCGCTTGGTTTTTTTCTAATTTTTTAATTGTTATAACAACGACGGAGTAGTTAATGTCTTTGCAAACCGTGTTTACCAAAGTGCTTGTCTGGTTTGATAACAGCAATGTAACAGTAGCCGACAATGTCGGTGAAGCGATTGACTGGATGCGGGTCATTCCCTTTATCCTCATGCATCTGGTCTGTTTGCTGGTGTTTGTGGTGGGCTGGAGTCCGGTTGCCTTATGGGTGGCATTGGGATCCTATCTGCTGCGCATGTTTGCCATTACCGCTTTTTACCATCGCTATTTTTCCCATAAGGCCTTTAAAACCAGCCGTATCGCCCAGTTTCTGTTCGGAGTGCTGGGTGCCACCGCAACCCAGCGCGGGCCGATCTGGTGGGCATCGCACCATCGCCGGCATCATGTTCATTCCGATAAGGATAAGGACATCCATAGCCCCAGGCACGGTTTTTTATGGAGCCACATGGGCTGGTTTTTATGCCTGAAGAATTTTACTACCCAGGAACACTGTGTACGCGATCTGGTTAAATACCCTGAACTGGTCTTGCTGGACCGTTTTGACAGTCTTGTTCCGATACTTTATGCGTTTTTTATGTTGTTCCTGGGACAGTACCTGGAACAGGCCTATCCGGAATTGCATACCAATGGTTCGCAAATGTTGATTTGGGGTTACTTTGTGTCCTCCATCGTCTTGATTCACTGCACGCTGTTTGTCAATTCCCTGGCTCATGTGTTAGGAACCCGGCGTTACGAGACCGGTGATGATAGCCGCAATAACTGGTTTATCGCCTTGTTTGCCATGGGGGAAGGCTGGCACAACAATCATCATCATTACCCCGTATCGGCCCGGCAGGGATTTTTCTGGTGGGAAATCGATATGAGTTACTATCTGCTTCGGCTCATGTCGCTGTTTGGCATCATCTGGGATTTAAAGCCGGTTCCGGCTGACCGCTTGTACTCGAATCTGATTAAAAAGGCACAACCATGAAGATCGCGATTGTCGGCAGCGGCATTGCCGGGCTTTATGCGGCGCATTATTTAAGCAAACGCCATCAGGTGACGGTGTACGAAGCCAATAGCACGCCGGGCGGCCATACCGATACCCACACGATTGTTTTGGGCGGCCGGACTTATGCAGTTGATACCGGCTTTATCGTCTTCAACGAACATAATTACCATTATTTCTGCCGGTTTCTCAATGATTTGGGCGTGGCTTCGCAGCCTTCCGACATGACGTTTAGTGTGGCGGATGCACTTACCGGGCTTGAATACAATGCGACCACCCTGGATAAACTGTTCTGCCAGCGGCGTAATCTGTTTCGGCCCCGCTTTTACCGCATGGTCAGGGATATTTTGCGTTTTTACCGCGAAGCGCCGGCACTATTAGACAGCACCGACGATGCGTTGACGCTGGGCGACTATCTGCAACAACAGCATTACAGCCAAACCTTTATCGACGATCATATTCTGCCGATGGCTTGTGCCTTATGGTCCGGCCCGCCGCACGTGGTAAGGGATTTCCCGGTCCGTTATTTTGTCGCGTTTATGGCCAATCACCAGATGTTAAAGACCGACAACAGGCCGCAGTGGCGGACGGTTTGCGGCGGTTCCTCGACTTATGTACAGGCATTCACGAGGGAATTTAAAGGCGACTTGCGGCTTGATTGTCCCGTGCAGGCCGTAAGCCGGGATAACACCGGCGTAACGGTAAAAACCAGGGAGGGTCAAGAACACTATGACCACCTGATTCTGGCTTGCCATAGTGATCAAGCCCTGCGCTTGTTGCAGGATGCCAGCGACCAGGAAGCTGAAATCCTGGGCGCCATGACCTTTCAGGAGAACGACGTGGTTCTGCACACGGACGCCAGCCTGATGCCGAAGCACCCTAAAGCCTGGGCAAGCTGGAATGCGCTCAAGTTAAGCGAAACCCAGGCGCGTTGCACCGTCACTTATTATATGAACCTGCTGCAAAATTTGGATGCGCCGGAACCTTTACTGGTAACGCTCAATTGCACGGACCGGATTGATCCGGCGAAAATTTTACAACAAAGAAACTATCATCATCCGGTGTACACGCCGGCCAGCCTGGCGGCGCAAAAGCGGCGAGCTGAAATCAATGGCGTGAATAACACCTGGTATGCCGGCGCCTATTGGGGCTGGGGCTTCCATGAAGACGGCGCTAAAAGTGCACAGGAAGTTGTTGACCTGTTAAGCGAGCCAAGATGAGCGCCTTAAACAGCCGGTTATTCCAGGGCTGGATTCGTCATCGCCGTTACCTGCCCAAAAAACATCATTTCCGCTATCCCATTTTCATGAGCTGGCTGGACCTTGATGAGCTGGATCAGGTGATGGCGCTAAGTCCCTTCTGGTCTTTGGAGCGCTTTAACCTGGTCAGCTTTTATCGCAGCGATTACCTGGGTGATGCCGGGCAGGACTTATCCGATGCTGTAAAAAACCGTATCAAGGAACACACCGGAGAGTCATTCAAGGGCCGGATCTGCCTGTTAACCCATCTGCGATTTCTGGGTTTTTGTTTTAATCCGGTCAGTTTTTATTTCTGTTATCCCGAGGGCGCCCAGTCGCCGCGTTACATTCTCGCGGAAATTAATAACACGCCCTGGAATGAACGATTCTGCTATGTGCTGGATGCCGGGGAGAGCCCTGTCCAAAAAGATAAATGGGCATTTGAATTCGACAAAGCCTTTCATGTGTCGCCTTTTATGCCCATGGAGCAGCATTACCGCTGGCAATTCAGTTTGCATGAACCTAACCTGACCATCCACATGCAGTTGCAACAGGACAATGAAAGCTGTTTTGACGCCACGTTGCAGCTTAAAGCACAGCAATTGTGCCGTTCCGTTATGCGCACTATGCCCTTGCGTTATCCTTTTTTGACCTTGTCGGTGGTCGTTTCGATTTATTGGCAGGCTTTACGGTTGTGGCTGAAAGGCATTCCTTTTTACGGCCACCCTGACAAACAACCCGAATAACTTACAGGAGAAGTCCATGAATGCAGTCGTTGCCCCTTTAAGCAAAACCCCGGCACGCATTGATTTGCTGTTACGCAAAGCACTGCTGGATAAACTTGCCCGCCTGGAGAATGCGGTATTAACCATAGCGGATCCCTTGGGTGAATCTGTATTAGGTTCTGAAGGCACTGATGGTCTTCGCGCCAGAATCGATGTGCTGGACATGGGCTTCTACCGGCAAGTCGCCCTGGGCGGTTCGATTGGCGCAGCCGAGTCTTATATGGACCAGGATTGGCAGGCCGATGACTTGTGCCGGGTCATACAGATCCTGGTGCGCAATCGTGATCTGCTCGACAGCATGGAAGGCGGCTTGGCAACGCTGGCTAATCAGTTGCTCAAAGTATGGCATTTCGCCAATCGCAACTCGCAACAGGGCAGCCGGAAAAATATAGCGGCGCATTATGATCTGGGTAATGAATTGTTTGCCCTGTTTCTGGATCAACACGGCATGTATTCCTCAGCCACTTTTTACCATCCTGAACTGAGCCTGGAAGACGCTTCGACCGCCAAGCTGGAACGCATCTGCCGGAAGCTGCATCTGCAACCGGACGATCATGTCCTGGAAATCGGTACCGGCTGGGGTGGTTTTGCCACCTATGCGGCTAAAAACTATGGCTGCCGTATTACCACGACAACGATTTCCAAGGAACAATACCAGGCCGCCCAACAACGCATTGCCGATGCCGGCGTGGCGGATCGTGTCACGGTGTTGATGGAGGATTACCGGGATTTGCAGGGCCGTTATGACAAACTGGTTTCCATTGAAATGATAGAAGCGGTAGGGCACCACTATCTGGATACCTATCTAAAGCAATGCGCGGCTTTGTTAAAACCCAACGGTTTGGCCTTGATTCAGGCGATCACCATAGAAGACCGGTACTATCATCAAGCCTTAAAAAGCGTCGATTTTATCAAGCGCTATATTTTCCCCGGCAGTTTTATTCCCTGTGTGAGCGCGATCGTCGCCAGCGCCTCGCGGTGTACGGATTTGCGGCTCATTAATCTGGAAGATCAAGGAGAAAGCTATGCGCTGACCTTAAACCACTGGCGCAAACGCTTCATGGCGGCGTTGGATCAAGTCAGGGCGCAGGGCTACAACGAAGAGTTTATCCGCATGTGGGAGTTTTACCTGTGTTATTGCGAAGGCGGCTTTAAGGAAAAATCGATTTCCAATGTACAGTGTCTGCTGGCCAAACCCGGCAATCGCCGTCAGCAATGGTTACCTGTTTATGAATCGTAATAACTGGCTCAACATGCTGTGGATGCAGGCCTTATGGTTCGGCGCCGTTATTGGTGCAGCCCGGGAACAGCTTTGGCTGGCGCCGGTAGTGATGATGGGCTTTGCCTTCTGGGAGTTTCGTCCTGGCCGGCGTGTTTATGGCGACTTTCAGCTCATGCTGGTCGCGGTATTAATCGGGCTCATACTGGATACAACCTGGGTAAGGCTCGGCTGGCTTGAGTTTGCCGCAGGCTGGGTCTTTTCCGAGCGCGCGCCTTTATGGATTCTACTACTATGGGCGGGGCTGGCATTAACATTGAATCATTCGCTGGCCTGGCTGCAATCGCGATTGGTGCTTGCCGCCGTGTTGGGCGGCGTTAGCAGTCCATTATCTTATCTGGCGGCGGAGCGTTTGGGGGCGGTTGATATTGTTACCGAATCCGGGGTCTGGTTTATAGGGTTGGGTTTAAGCTGGGCGGTTGCTTTGCCGCTATTACTGTGGCTGGCGAGTCATTTCAAACACCTTAAACAAGAGGAACAAACCGATGTTTAGCCTAATTGTCGTTGCGGTTTTTAGTGTCGTCGCCATGTTGTTGGCCTGGAACTGGCAAAAGAACCACGCCAATGCCGGTGTTGTCGATGTCGTCTGGGCATTCGGGATGATGTTTGCCGGACCCTGGTATGCTTTAACCGGGACGGCGCCGTTGTTTTTAAAATTGAGTTTGGGCGTACTGACCTTTAGCTGGTTTTGGCGCCTGGGCCGTCATTTGCAGCGGCGCGTATTCAGGGAAGCCGAAGATGGCCGCTATCATGCCATGCGCAAGGCCATGAAAGAGCGTGCCGACCTGGGTTTCCTGCTGTTTTTTCTAGTGCAGGCCGGATTTATCTGGCTGTTATCGTTGCCGTTCTGGGCGGTTGCTCAAAATACCGGGCCGGAAACCTATTTTGTAATCGCAGCCCTGCTGCTTGCCGCTTTGGCCTTATACGGCGAAACCACGGCGGATCAGCAATTGGCTGAGTTCAGAAATAACCCCGAAAACCGGGGGTTGAGTTGCCGCAAAGGCTGGTGGCGGTATTCCAGGCATCCGAATTATTTTTTTGAATGGCTGCACTGGTTTGCGTATCCGCTGATGGGCTGGGGCGGAGAATACCAATACTGGTTATGGCTTGCGCCTGTCGTGATGTTTTGTTTTTTATACTGGTTTACCGGCATTCCGTTTACAGAGCAACAGGCCTTGCGCAGCCGTGGCGAGGATTACCGTTTGTATCAGAAGACCACCAGCATGTTTTTCCCGTGGTGGCCTGGGACTTGAGCTTGATTTATCTCTTTTCCTTTGGGGGGGGGGATATTGTGGAATAAAAGCCAATTAAGCTACCAAAAATATAACTATTCAGCGCGAAGCTCAACAATCCCTCTCCATCAGGAGAGGGGGCATACTCTCAGCCATTTACGGGTATACGGATTCGCTGAATATTAACTATATAAAACCAAAAAAAGAGGTTCATCATGAGTACTATTACCCTTGCAGAACATAGCTTATTACCGGATAGTCTGGTTCGTTTCGGGATCAAAAAACTGTTAAAACAGCGTTTGCAGGATGAATCTGCCAATGACCCTGAACAGCGCGAAAAGCGTTACCAGCAACTCCTGGAAAAGCTTCGGCAAAGCCCGATTGCCATAGAAACCGGCGCCGCCAATGCCCAGCATTACGAAGTCCCGGCGGCATTTTACCAATATGCCCTGGGTAAACACCTGAAATACTCCTCCTGCTACTGGGATGAGCAAACCGAAAATCTTGATCAGGCGGAAGCGCGGATGTTAGCCGTAACAGCCGAGCGTGCCGAATTGGCAAATGGCCAGCAAATACTGGAACTGGGCTGCGGCTGGGGGTCTTTAACGCTATGGATGGCGGAGCATTTTCCGGCTAGCCGCATTACCGCCGTTTCCAATTCCAACAGTCAGCGGGAATATATTCAGCAGCAAGCAAAGCAGCGCGGTTTGGGAAATATCGAAGTGATAACCTGTGACGTTAACCAACTGACTTTGGATAAACACTTTGACCGCATTGTTTCTGTAGAAATGTTTGAACACATGCGCAATTATGACAGCCTGTTAAGCAAAATCGCCGGCTGGCTAACAGCTGACGGCAAGCTGTTTGTGCATATTTTCTGTCATAAACAGCTAGCCTATCCCTTTGAAACCGAGGGCGAAGATAACTGGATGGGGCGCTACTTTTTTACCGGCGGCCTGATGCCGTCACGAGACACGTTGCTGCATTTTCAAAAAGAGTTACAACTGCAATACCAATGGGACTTGTCCGGCAGTCACTATCAAAAAACGGCCGAAGCCTGGCTGGCTAATATGGATCAACATCGGCATGAAATCCGCTGCGGTGTTTAACAATACCTACGGTAAAAAACAGGCACGCATCTGGCAACAACGCTGGCGCATTTTTTTTATGGCCTGCGCGGAATTGTTTGGTTACAGCAAGGGTAATGAGTGGCGGGTAGCGCATTATCTTTTTGTTAAGTCCAACTGAGTGATGAGCAGGAAAGCGCTTCAGCACATAACGATATAGATGTGATGTAACTATTCAGCGCGAAGCACAACATTCCCTCTCCAGCGGGAGAGGCCTGCCCTGAGCGGTGTCGAAGGGGTAGGGTGAGGGGAAATTTAAACAAGACAAAAATGGATTATTTCGATCCCCTCATCCTAACCTTCTCCCGATGGGAGAAGGAATTGGCCACACGCTGAATAAATACGATGTGATTTCTTTAAACTCAAGCAGGTCAAACTGGAGTCTCAAATTGAAAAATAAATTGATCAACTTATTAGCCGGCCTATTTACCACGCTTATCAGTGCGTGTGCCAGCCAAAACCCGTCACCGATCAAACCGGTATCGTATGTTAATTTGAATCAATTCATGGGCGACTGGTATGTGATTGCGAGCATCCCGACGGTGATTGAAACAGAGGCATACAACGCCATTGAATCCTATCAGCTCGAAAAAGACGGCAGCATCAACACGACTTTCGTTTTTCGCAAAGGTGGATTTGATGGTCCTGAAAAGCGTTATAACCCGCGTGGTTTTGTGGTTGAAAACACGGGCAACGCAGTCTGGGGCATGCAATTCATCTGGCCGTTCAAGTCTGAATTTATTATTGCGTATCTTGATAAGGATTACACCAGCACCATCATTGCCAGAAATGCCAGGGACTATGTTTGGATAATGGCACGTACGCCTTTCATTAATGACAGCCAATACCAGGAACTAACAAAAACCGTTGCTCATCTTGGCTATGACGTGAGCAAGTTGCGTAAAGTGCCGCATCAGCCACAGTAAACAACTAAGGGTAAACAAAGGTAAGGGGTAGAGTAATGATTAGATTTAAAGAAACAGTAAAAGTGATCTTGTTGGCTGCGGGGTTAATACTGAGTCATGCTGCACAAGCGGCGGGCACTGATAATTCCGCAGCTCCAAATGGAAACAGTGATAAGCACGCTGCAACGTATGGGCTGGGCGACAGGGGGCCCCAGGGCGGCAAAGTTTATTATGTCGATGCTTCCGGTGAGCATGGCCTGGAAGCGAAAGCAGCCGATGAGATCAATTCGCTAAGTTGGAATGACGCTGTTTCAGCGGCCAGCGCTTATGGCCCCGGTTGGCATTTGCCGACAAAGACTGAGTTAAAAGTGTTATATGAACACAGAAACGTGGTGGGTGGCTTTGCTAAAGACGACTATTGGAGCGCTACGGAGCTGGACAGCAACAGCGCCTGGATCCAAGGCTTCGGCAATGGCGACCAGGATCGCTACAATAAATACAGTAAGCTCAGTGTGCGTGCTGTTCGGGCTTTTTAATACGTCACACCAACCGGGAACAACAGCTTCTATGCCAAAAGTCACCTGCTTTCATGATGGTGAATGTCCCATCTGCAACATTGAAATCAATGCGATGAAAAAACTCGATAAAGCGGGCAATATCAATTGGGTGGCACATTACCCGTGACAAGGCTGCGTTAGCAAAAGCGGGCTTAACCTACAAACAGGCAATGGATCGGATGCACGTGATCGACGAGAATCAGCAATTGCAATCGGGCGTGCTCGGCTTTTTACAAGTTTGGAAGCAGCTTCCTTATTATAGGCGCGTCGTCCCAATTATCGTGAACGTACCCTTACTATTGCCGATGATGGAATTTTGCTATCGTATTTTCGCTCGCTATCGTTTGCCGCTTACCGGTAAAAAACAGATCAAGGAATAGCTAATATGAATACACTGGTTGCAAAAATGGTTAGTTTGTTAAAGAGTGACCGATATGCAGAAAATCCGATCGACTTTGCTGAAAAACCTATCAGCACAGCCGCCTTTGCAGTAAATGAAGAACCCGAGCAACTTCACCAAGGCAAAAGACGTTTAAAGGAAAGCTACACAAGCCACTGGGATTTGGATTATCTGCCCAGAAAAGAAGTCGATAAAATATTAGCGGAAATCCGGAACCGTAACCCTTAAAGCGAATACGCTTTAGGCAATTCCGGGCGGTAACTGTTATTTACCCTGTCCTGAATGTTTCTATGACGTGCAATAATTTAATAATATGGTCGTAGCCCAAACGTTTCGAACGGGGTGAATACCCCGTCCGGCGCGAGGCCCAAAATCGTCACAAGACTGCCATTCCACCCGATAATATTTCACAACAACCCTTTAATAAGGAGAAAGCATGACCCATTCCCAAAAGTACCTATCCCTAAGCGTTATTTTCAGCATTTCGATTGCAATCACAGGCTGTATTGTTAATCCAGCTGCTCAAAATCAACCTGCGGCTAATACCAACAGTTATTACAATCAAAACTCAGCCCCCGTTAATGTGTCAGACCTTAATAACAGCACTGCAAGCTATGCTGAACAGCAATTACAGGCACGCGGTTTTAATCAGACACGTTCAATACCGCCTTCTAACGGATTCAGTAATAGTTGGTGGCTCAATTCCAGAACCAATCAATGTTTTCAACTTGAAACCGCTAACGGTAAAGTGATGACACTGAATCCAAGAACCTCGCAAGACCTGCCGCAATTTCGTTGCAACCAGAACGATATCCAGGACCCAGGGTATAACAACAACGTGGTGCAACCTGTTCCTGGACAAACACCCGCAGCATTAAACGATTTTATTGGATCCAAGGCAGGGCAGGCTGAGGGTGATTTGGTTAGACGCGGCTATGTACTTCGGAAAACAGTCGGTTTAAATTCTTTCTGGGAAGAGACCGCAACTGGCGGCTGTGTCTCTATCGTAACAAATGATGGACGTTATCAATCCCTCGTCTACACCACACCGCAAGCGTGTAGATAACACCAGTCTTTAATTTAGGCTAAATTCTTATTCAACTATCGGAGTTATTCATGAAAAAATTATTAGTGTGTTTATTAGCAGGTGCATTATTAACAGGCACGGCACTTACCGCTGAAGCGGCTAAACAAATCGCGTTTGGTAAAGGCAAAAGTTCTGCTTTCGTCAGTGGCAAAATTCAAGGCAGCAATGACGTGGACTATGTAATACGCGCCAGTGCGGGTCAAACCATGACGGTTGATTTTAAAGCCGGTAAAGGTGCAGCTTATTTCAATGTATTACCACCAGGCAGCACGGGTGAAGCCATTTTTGTCGGTTCAAGTGAAGGCGATCATTATAAAGCCGCATTACCTAGCGATGGGGATTACACCATTCGTGTGTATTTAATGGGCGGTGCCAAAGACAGTGGCAAACCCGTCAATTACACACTGAAAGTCGGCATTCCTGCCAGTGGCAAAAGCAGTGCAGCAGCAAGCTCAAGCAATGTCAAAACGGCGGAAAAAAACTGTCTTGCCGCCGTTGCCAAAAAAGTCGGCGTTAGCAGTAGTAAGTTGTCCGTGAGTTATTCTTCCGAAGCCGAGTCAGGCATTGGTATTGATATTAAAGTACCCGATGCTACAGATCCTTGGTACTGTTTAACAGATAGAAAAGGCAAAGTTGAAGACGTTAGATTCAAAGGTTCGGAAGGTAAATTATAAACCTACCCTCACACTGAAAATGCCCAACCTGGTTTGGGCATTTTTTATGCTTAAGAGAACAGCAACATGAAAAAAGTATTCGCAATCCTGTTAGGCAGTTTTTTACTATTCACCACGGCAACGGTTTTCGCTGATAAAAACAGCTTTAATCAAACTTTTAAACTGCATGGCATTCAATTTAAAGTGATCACGCAAGGTAAGCACTTACGCATCATTCCTACTGGACTAAAAAATGATAACTCGTCGATTGAACGAGACATAGAAGGTGTGGTGACAGGTGCGGATAAAGGCGATATTAACGTAGATGGTTCGCCTGAAATCTACATTTATATCAAAGGCAAAGACAAGGGTTCTTTAATAGCCTATTCAGCCAATAACAAAAAATCGTTGAGCGACATTTATCTGCCGCCGATTTCAGATGACCCCAAACTCACTAAAGGCTATCGAGGTCATGATGAATTTATGATGGTTGAGGGTATTGTTGCCCAACGTTTCCCGATTTATAAAGACAATGATACCGATGCCAAGCCCACAGGCGGCTGGCGGCAATTGCAGTACAAACTCACGCAAGGTGAAGCCAGCTGGGTTCTTAAACTTGCTCGACATGTCCACCAAGTGGCAGAAGTCATCCCATTCTGAAGATGGCAAACAAAAGTTTGTGACTGACTTTTTGAATGCCTGGAAGTTTCAGATAGAGGCTAATTCATTCGCCTTGAGTTTGCAAATAATGGATGCTGAATAAATCATCCGGGTCGGTCCAGACTTTAACGGGGTGAAAACCGGCGCGTAACGCGAGGCTATGAAATCCGGCGATGCTGTATTTGTGGGAGTTTTCAGTGTGTATGGTTTCCCCTGCGTTAAAGTGAATCAGCTCACCCGCGATCCTGATGACCTGTTCCCTGTCACTCACCAGATGCATTTCGATACGATCGAGGTCCCGGTTATAAAATGCGCGATGTTGGAACCGGTCTACCTGGAAATTCGCATCCAGTTCGCGGTTGAGGCGCACCAGCAGGTTCTTGTTGAACGCCGCCGTCACTTTCTGCTGATCATTATAAGCGGCTTCCAAAACGCCGATGTCCTTGATCAGGTCGACCCCTATCAATAAGCCGCCATCATTTCCAACGAGCCGGGCGATTCGTCTAAGCAGGCCCACCGCTTCTTCGGACGTTAAATTGCCGATGCTGGAGCCGGGAAAAAAGGCGATACGGTTCTTGCCTTTTAAGCCTGGAGGTAAGTTCCAGGGGCCTGCATAATCGACGCAGATCGCATGAACCTCAAGCCAGGGATAATCCTTCGCGAGCAAATTCGCAGACCGGAACAGATGATCTCTGGATATATCCATCGGGACGTAACATGTTGGCCGTATTGCCTCGAGCAGTAGACGAATCTTGGTGCTGCTGCCGCTGCCGAGTTCAAAAAGCATGGCGTCCGGTCCGATGGCGGCGGCGATTTGATCACCGTATTGCTTTAGCAAGCCGATTTCCGTGCGGGTCGGGTAATATTCCGGCAGCTCGCAAATCCGGTCAAACAGCATGGAACCGCTGCGGATCGTAGAAATATTTC
The DNA here is from genome assembly GCA_963849195.1 of uncultured Gammaproteobacteria bacterium. GTDB lineage: Bacteria > Pseudomonadota > Gammaproteobacteria > Methylococcales > Methylomonadaceae > Methylobacter_C. The sequence goes on along the minus strand of CAWKGQ010000003.1, from coordinate 28,705 downwards.
GGCGCAATGTGTTTTTGCTCGGCCTTCAACCCGGCGAGAATATCTGCCCGGAAATCGCCCAAGTCGGGATGAAAATCGTGAAAATGAATCAAGGGCAAGTTCGTCATGCGTCGTCTGCCAAGCGGATGCCCATAAACTGCCATCGGCTATGAGGATAAAAAAAATTACGGTAGGTTTTACGGATATGATTAGCCGGAGTGGCACAGGACCCGCCGCGAAGCACCATTTGATTACACATAAATTTACCGTTGTACTCGCCTATCGCGCCTTCCGGCTGCCGGTAGCCGGGATAGGCTGTATAGGGGCTTTGCGTCCATTCCCAAACATCGCCGCCCAGTTGCATGAACCTGTTACCGGGACTTGCGGGCAGTGGATGGAAGCGCCCGGATTCCAGGAAATTGCCTGGCGTCAAATCTTCCTCAGCGGCCGCATATTCCCATTCGGCTTCCGTGGGTAAGCGTTTGCCGGCCCAGGTCGCATAAGCATCCGCTTCAAAATAACTGACGTGGCAGACCGGTTCGTTTGGCTCAACCGGTTTCAGGCCTCCCAGCGTAAAACAGTGCCACGTCTTGTCAATTTGCTGCCAGTATAAAGGCGCTCTCCAGGACGCTTGTTGAACGGCGGACCAACCGTCCGATAACCAGAGTAAAGGATTGTCATAGCCGCCATCCTCAATGAATTGCCGGTATTCCGCATTGGTCACCAAACGATTAGCCAGAAAAAAATCGTTTAATAGCACATTATGACGAGGCGATTCATTATCAAAACAAAAACCTTGTCCTTCATGGCCGATGGCAACCTTGCCTCCCGGTAATTTCACCCAATCCAATGCCACGGTCGAATTCTGTGTTGGTGAAGCCTTATTATTGACGTATGCCGGAAGCAAAGGGTTGTTTCCAAAAATATGCTTTATATCAGTCATCAGCAATTCCTGATGCTGCTGTTCATGATTCAGGCCGAGCAGGATCAATTCACGGATTTTCAAGCTGTCCCGATGGCAATCCAGGTTCGCAATCAATTCATTCATGTGTGCATCGATGTGCGCTCTATAGCTGTAAACCTCGGCAACGGAAGGCCGCGACAGCAAGCCCCGTTGCGCTCTTGGAAACGGCTTGCCGATTCCCTGGTAATAAGAATTGAAGAGGTCATTGAATTGAGGATTAAACGGCCGGTAGTCCTTTAGATAAGGCGCCAATATAAAAGTCTCGTAAAACCAGCTGACATGGGCAAGATGCCATTTGGGAGGACTGACATCGGGCATGGTCTGGACGACATAATCCTCAACCAGGAGCGGTTCGCATAGCTCGCCACTCTTGCTGGCGCACTTGGGAAAAAGACTCGCTCAATGCGATGAGACTGGATGAGGCGGGTTGGCTTCTGCTCATGCTCTGGAATTCATCATTCATAGAAAGCAAACGGCCACTATCTGATTAGCTCGCCGCTTCATTGGATGACCTCTACGCCATGCCAGAAAGCAACATGGTTTTTAATGTTTAACGCCTCCTGTTTCGGCTCTGGATAGTACCATGCCGCATCCCGATTGATCGATTCGTCAACGACGATATCGTAATAACTTGCCGTGCCTTTCCATGAGCAAGTGGTGTGCGTACTGCTGTCACGCAGAAATTGGCTCATTACGGAATCGGGCGGAAAATAATAATTTCCCTCAAGTTTCACGGTTTCATTGCTCTCGGCAATGAGGGTTTTATTCCAGATAGCTTTCATAGCTCGTGCTCCACTGTTGTTGACAACAAAGTAAAAAAATCACCGCTCTGTTAGGTAACTCGAAAATAATAAACTACAAATACAATTGAACGCAGATGACGCAGATGATTATGATAAATACGTATAATCCATGAAAAACCTGCGTTAATCATATTTATCAGCGTCATCTGCGTTCTATTTTTTGGTTGATTCATCGTGTATTTTATTTATTGCGAATTGCCTTAGGCCGGTTTCGAAAATTCTCGACATTCGCAAAAACCGTCACTATAGCTTCACCCGGCAACAAGAGGGCAATCGGCGGCGTCGACTTGCCTGCCATCAAAAACCGCTAACGGCTACAAAAATCCGGCAATTTGCCAGCAAGAGGCTGAGGTTTAAAGGCTATTTGGGGCTTAGCAGTGAGCTTATTTTAGAATCCAGTTGTCCGGGAGTGACATTACTGGCAAAAGCCTCAACAGATGCACCATCCCGGCCAATCAGATATTTATTAAAATTCCATTCAGGCTCATGGCCGGTGGCTTTAATCAGTTTTTGAAAAAATGCATTGGCCGCCGGCCCTTGAACCGCGCTTTTTTCCATCATCGGGAAAGTGACCCCGTAGTTGATATAACAGACTTTGGCGGTTTTTTCCGGTTCAGCAAACTCCTGATTGAAATCATTGGAGGGGAAGCCGACAACCACCAGGCCCTGGTCTTTATATTTTTGATACAGTGCTTCCAGGCCTTTAAATTGTGGGGTATAGCCGCAATTGCTGGCAGTATTGACTGCCAGAATCACCTTGCCTTGAAATGCCTGGCAAAAATCAAGCTGTTCGCTGGATCTTAATTTGCTCATTTTATAAGTCAGCAAATCAGAACAAGGTTCTGCCCCGGCTGCTGAAACTGAAAATAACACCATGCTCGCCAGTAAAATTAGAATTTTCATGCTTACCCCTTTTGTTTGGTTAGCTTTAAGCTTACCAGCTCTGGGTAAAAGTCAAGCCACAGTGACGGCTTTGACTGAATTTACTCAAAGCCTTAACTTGCAGTCGATATCAGCGTGAGCGCGTTGTGGCTGGGACACGAAAGCCCGAAAACCACGTACCTGTATGTCGAAGCCGATTTGGCGATGAAAGAACGTTTCGGTATGATGGCTTTTTTGTATCGGCTTGCCTCTCATGTCTTATGAATACTCTCGAACCCGAACTTGACAAACTCCCGGACGAATTACGCGAACCTGTCGCAGCTTCTTTGAAGAAATGGCATGAAAAACTGACAGAGCTTAATCTCGATTTTCATCCTGCACCTGAGTTTACTGCCTCAATGGTCAAGGTTTGGTGCTCCAGTCATTTTGTTGTTGAAAGCTGTCTGCGGCGGCCTGAGATACTGGTTGATTTGGTTAATTCCGGCGATTTATCGGCGATTTATAATGATGGCAGTTATGCCGGCAAACTGGCGCGCATGGAGATTGATAGCGAAGCCCGGTTAATGCAGGAACTGCGGCATTTTCGGCGGCGGGAAATGATCAGGATTGCCTGGCGCGATTTGGCGGGGTGGGCGCCGTTATCCGAAACGCTGTCCGAGTTGTCCTGGCTAGCTGATGCCTGTATTCAATACGCGCTGGCTTTTCTCTACCAACAAGCCTGTGAAAAACGCGGCACACCCTTATTGTCCGACGGCAGTCCCCAGCAAATTGTTGTGTTGGGTATGGGTAAGCTCGGGGCGTATGAACTGAATTATTCTTCCGATATAGACCTGATTTTTGCTTACGCAGAAAACGGCGTACTGCCCGATAGAAAAGAAACCAGCTATAGCGAGTTTTTTACCCGGCTCTGTCAAAGTCTGGTCAAGGTGCTTGGATGAAATAACCGTTGACGGTTTTGTGTTCCGCACCGACATCCGTTTAAGACCTTTTGGCGATAGCGGCCCCGTCATCATGACCTTTGATGGCATGGAACACTATTATCAGACTCAGGCACGGGAATGGGAACGTTATGCCATGATCAAAGCGCGTCAGGTCGCGGGTGACTTTAACACCGGCGCACAACTCATGGCGATGCTGAGATCCTTTGTCTATCGGCGTTACCTGGATTACGGCGCCTTTGAAGAACTGCGTTCCTTAAAGGCGCAGATTACCCAGGAATTAAAACGCAAGGATCGCATGGAGAACATCAAGCTCGGTCCCGGCGGCATCCGCGAAATCGAATTTATCGGCCAAGCCTTCCAACTGATACGCGGCGGCAATGAAAAGGCGTTGCAAACGCGCGGCATCCTGGATGTACTGCGAATTCTTGGCGAACTGGAATTACTGGCCCCAAACGATGCCGCGCAGTTAACACACTCTTACTGTTTTCTGCGCAGAGTGGAAAACCATATCCAGCAATATCAGGACCGGCAAACGCATGATTTGCCGACAGCCCCATCAGTGCAGCAGATACTCGCCTATTCCCTGGATTATCCGGACTGGAACAGCTTTAAAAACCAGCTGGATGCGGTAAGAGCACAGGTACATGCGGTATTTGACCAGGTTTTTTCTCTCTCCAGGCATGAAGTTAAAGATCAGCAGAGTCAACAGATTTGGCTTGGCGCTGTCGATGATTCGGAATTACTGGATAACTTGAGCGCTTTTGGTTTTCGCCAGACAGAAAACAGCCTGGCAGCCATCAAGCACTTTAAAAACGCGGCCTCGGTTAGACGCTTGACAAGCAAAGGCGCGAAGGTCCTTGACCGCTTGATGCCGCAATTGATTGAGGCGATGCAGCAGGTTGCTAATCCCGATGAAACCTTAAAACGCGTACTCGATTTGTTTGAAAAGGTTGCCGGCAGAAATGTGTATTTATCGTTATTGGCTGAAAACCCCGATGCTTTAGCGCAATTGCTGCGCCTGTCATCGGCCAGTCCCTGGATTTGCGACTATTTATCCCGGTATCCGGTGTTATTTGATGAATTGCTGGACACGCGCACTTTGTTTGAACCGCTCAAAAAAGAGGATCTGGATAAACAGTTGACCAAAGTGTTGTCACCTATTGAAGTGCAAGACCTTGAGCAATTGATGATTGTGCTGCGGCAATTTAAACAACTGAATGTCTTGAGAGTCGCCGCAGCCGATATTATGGGCGCGATTCCTGTTATGGTGGTCAGTGATTATTTGACCTGGATAGCCGAAAGCATCGTGGCGCATGTGGTTGACCGGGCCTGGTTGATGCTCACTGAAAAACATGGGCTTCCGCCCGGTAGCGATGATAATTCCAAAGGCTTTGCCGTGCTCGGTTTTGGCAAACTGGGGGGTATCGAGCTGGGTTATGGCTCTGATCTGGATATGGTGTTTTTGTATGATTGCCAGGATGGCAACGCCCTGACAGATGGTGACAAGCCAATTTCCTGTTCCCAATTTTACGGCCGCTTGGGGCTGAAAGTCCGGCATATCCTGGATACCAAGCTATTGTCTGGCGTGCTCTATGACGTTGATATGCGGCTTGCGTCCCAGTGGGGATTCCGGTTTACTGGTCACGCATGTCAACGCTTATGAAGACTATTTAAGAAATCAGGCGTGGACATGGGAACATCAGGCTTTGGTCAGAGGGCGATTTATTGCCGGTGATCTGCGCTTAAAAACGCAGTATGAAGCCATCCGGCGCAGAATATTGAGCTTACCCAGAGATGAAGCGCAATTGAAAACAGAAGTCCGGGAAATGCGCGAAAAGATGCGTAACGCATTGGCAACAAAAGAAGCCAACAAGTTTGACTTAAAACAAAGTAAAGGCGGTATTGCCGATATTGAGTTTATAGTACAATTTGGCGTCTTAGCCCAGGCTGCAAAAAATGCAGCATTAACAACCTATACGGATAATGTCAGGTTGCTGGAAGGTTTGCAGGAAGCCGGATTTATGTCTAAAGCCGAGGCAGAAACCCTTAAAACAGCTTATTGCACGTATCGCGACACCGGTCATAAGCTGGTTTTACAAGGCGAGCGTGCAGTTGTGAATGAGGCTGAAGTAGTTGGAATAAGCAGGCAGGTTGAGCAAATTTGGCAGGATTTTATGGAATAAGACCCATAGCCGGATGCGCGTTGCTTGTCCACCTACTTCCGCGTTCATCAAGAAAGGGCATTAGGTTAGTGGGAGTCAAGTAACGGCCAATTTGAGACAGAAGCCGATTTCCAATGAACGACTGGTTACTCATGAAAGGCGGTAATTCAGAGGCCGCCAGTCGGCAGCCATGCACTCAAAGCAGACACTCATATTGTTTTGTCTAATGTTTGGCATTTTCATGCCGATGTAAGCCGCATAAAACCTAGTTCGTGGTTTTGAACATTATACAAAAGGGTTTAAAATGTTTAATCGCACAAGCACAAGCACAAGCGGGCAGGACGTCATCTAGTTTCCTGATAATATAAATATACAAATTTTGTATGTTATTTTTTTAGGAATTTTGTATGTTATTTTTTTAGGGTAAGCTGGGGTGTAAGATTTTATTGGTGTTTGATAGTAAAAGTCCTTGAAATTATGCAGACCTAGATAATAACTTGTTTGTCACTTATCCATTAAACCATAACCCCAAATGCAGCAATCATGTCGTTCCAATCTAGGCAGCTGCATACACTTCTTTGGAGATTCAATGAACTGGAACTATATCATCAGCATCTTGATATTATTGGTCGCAGCTTCGCTTTATTACTGGAATCGCTATCACATAACTCCGATACTAAACGAGGCATCTTCCTCTTCTCAGGCAGATGCCTCGTGCCTTTCGGAAGAGGACGCCTCAAAAATTGCATCCAAGTTCTTTCCAGATCAGGATCAGGAGAAGGTCAAGCAGTTGTTGTGCTCCTATGGTTTCGCAGAATATCTCTCCGGAAGGGTGGAACTTTTCCTTGCGACCGCCGCCTGATGCGGTTCTTAAAGTCGTCCAGCACCAATACACTGAATCTGATGTGGGACGAGTCTGTGAATTACTAAGGAAATATGGTGGTAGACGGGGTGAGCCTGAGCGCGAACGCGTACAACTTGCTATCCTCAAGCGCTCTGATGGAAATATTGAACAACTGCAATCCTTAATCAAACAAGCGAAGCACGATTTTCGCGAAGTCATAAGTCCGGGACAAATTACGCAATATGTGCTTTGGTTGATGAAAAACATTGAGTAGATCAAAGGGACAGGGTCATATCAAATGCCTAGCAACCCTATCAAATCGGGCAGCAAAAAGCGTCGCTCTTTCATTGCCACGCTTTTTGCTGCCGGTTTTTGGCTGTCAGCTTTTATTGGAAGTGCCAGTTGGTTCGTAAGAATAGACTGTCCGCTTTCCATGGGAAAGTTGACATTCGGAAATCTGGCTCAAATGTCTCTTGTGGGGTCGTAAGCCGCCAGTTAAACGCGTGAGTTGCAATCTGTAGGGCAATGGTCATCGGATTTTAAAGTGAGGAGCCAAGATGGAATGCTTTCATTGTAAAGGCCGCATGATAAAAAGTAATGCGCCATTTAGTGCAGACCGGAATGGCTATCATATTTCATGGGAATCCGTTCCGGCTTGGGTATGTACACAATGTGGAGAAGCTTTTTTTGAAGAAAATGAAATCAATCATATTCAAAAAGCATTACAGAAAATTGATCATGAAACATTGGCGTTAACATCAAAAGTCGCCTAAGCAACGCGTAAGATGCAATCTGTAAGGCGTAATAGACCATGGTATTGGAAAAGTTAAATTGAAAATAAAGAGGTGGTTATGAAATTTGTGGTTTGTATGGAAAACACCTCCTTTGGTGATTTTTCGGCGGATGATTTAACCATTGGACGTCTTTACGAAGTAATCGGCGAGGTTGATACACATCAAATGTTGCGAATTATTGACGACTCCGGCGAAGATTATCTTTACCCGGCAAAACTATTTGAACAGGTAGACATTCGCGAAAGCACAGCCGAGCGATTACACTCCATCTTTAACGCGTAAGGTGCAATCCATAGATACTGCACCGTATTGCCGCAGGGTGCGGCGGAATACGCTAAGCTATTCCGTCCTACGCGCTTTATGGAATAAACCGGTAAGAAAAAAAATTTTTACCACGAAGAACACAAAGATCACCAAGAAAAACACTTCGTGTCCTTCGTGGTGAGTGAAAATACTAATACACATTAATGTTGGAGAATAAATGATGACAATGGACGATAGAGACGGCGTTATTTGGCTGGATGGCTCATGGGTTGAATGGCGTGAAGCTAAAGTCCATGTGTTGACGCATACCTTGCACTATGGACTGGGTGTATTTGAGGGCATAAGAGCGTATCACGCTGAAAAAGGCACCGCCATTTTCAAGATGCAGGATCATACGGATCGCCTGTTCCGTTCCGCGCACATCATGAATATGCCCATGCCGTTTACCAAGGAAGAGATGAATCAGGCGCAACGTGATGCGGTTGCCAAGAATAACCTGGACAGCGCCTATATTCGCAGCATGTGTTTTTTCGGCTCCGAAGGCATGGGTCTTCGGGCGGATAACCTGAAAGTTCATGTCATGGTCGCGGCATGGCCTTGGGGAGCGTATCTGGGTGCTGAAAGCATAGAACACGGCATTCGTATCCGCACGTCGTCTTATACCCGCAATCATCACAACAGCACCATGTGCAAAGCCAAAGCCAACGGCAATTACATCAATTCCATTCTGGCGCTGCAAGAAGCCCTGGCGAATGGTTACGATGAAGCCTTAATGCTGGATCATGAAGGTTTTGCGGCGGAAGGCAGCGCTGAAAACCTGTTTATCGTGCGTAATGGTAAAATTTACACGCCTGAAACCACGTCGGCGCTGGAAGGCATTACCCGTGAAACGGTGATGACCATTGCCCGCGAGCAAGGCTTTGAAGTCATCGAAAAACGGATTACCCGCGATGAAATTTATGTCGCTGATGAAGCGTTCTTTACCGGTTCCGCTGCTGAAGTGACCCCGATCAGGGAACTGGATAACCGTAAAATAGGCTGTGGAAGCCGTGGCGTGGTAACCGAAAAATTGCAATCACTCTATTTCGACTATGTGCATGGCCGCAGAGACGACCATGCGGAATGGTTGACTTACGTCAAATAAGATTTTGAAAAAATCCCCGAAAATCCTGGTCGTCGGCCCGTCATGGGTTGGCGACATGGTGATGGCGCAAAGCCTGTTTATCACGCTAAAAAATGCTTCGCCTGATTGTCAAATCGACGTTCTGGCCCCGGCATGGTCGTTTTCCTTGTTGGAAAGAATGCCCGAAGTGGCAAAAGCCATCGCCATGCCCTTATCGCATGGTCAGTTTGGTTTGCTGGACAGAATCAAGCTGGGCAGACAATTACGCGACGAGCGTTACGATCAGGCGATCGTCTTGCCGAATTCCTGGAAATCGGCATTAATCCCCTATTTTGCCGATATTCCCCTTCGTACCGGTTTTATTGGCGAATGCCGCTGGGGCTTGCTTAACGATGCCAGAAAACTGGATAAAGCCTTGCTGACGATGACCGTGCAGCGCTTTGTAGCCTTGGGATTGCCGGACACTGCGGCGCTGCCGCCCGAGTATCCGATTCCCGGCCTCGTCATTAGCCAGGCTCAGCAAAATGCAGTGATCGAGAAATTCGCTATAACGCCGTCAGCAAAAATAGTGGCCTTATGTCCGGGCGCTGAATATGGCCCGGCAAAGCGCTGGCCGGCCAGTTATTATGCTGAAGTTGCCAGGGATAAAATTGCTCAGGGCTGGCAGGTTTGGCTGTTTGGTTCCGATAAAGATAAAGAAGCCGCGGAACACATCAATAAGCGAAGCCGATGGTGATTGTATCGATTTTACAGGCCGGACTTCATTAGCCGAAGCGGTGGATTTAATGTCACTGGTTAATACCGTGGTAACCAATGATTCCGGCTTGATGCACGTTGCCGCCGCGCTGGACAAAAAAATAATCGCCCTTTACGGTTCATCCGACCCAAACTTTACGCCGCCGCTCAATGCCAAGGCCCATGTTATCTCTTTAAATCTTGATTGCTCTCCCTGTTTTAAACGTGAGTGTCCATTGGGCCACACCCGATGTTTGACTGACATCAAACCTGATCAAGTGATAGATCTAATCTAACTGATGTTACGCACGGCGAAAGGAAAAGTGCGATCCACGAAAAGCAGTTGGTCCACGAAAATCACGAAATACACGAAATATTTAAAGAGATGTCATCCAGAGAGCGTTATCCATTGGGTTAATTTTCCTGACAAAACGATGTGTTGTTTTTTTTTCGTGCCTTTCGTGTTTTTCGTGGAAAATGTGTAAGCTGGATTATTTTATAGATGGAAGGGTAAGTCTTGTGACTATAGTCATTAAATCGATAAACTCATGAAAATCGCAATCGTTAAACTCTCAGCCCTGGGCGACATTGTCCATGCCATGGTTGCGCTTCAATTCATCAAAGCCTATTCGCCTGCCATGCAAATTGACTGGATTGTTGAAGAACGTTTTGCCGAGGTTTTAAAAAACAATCCCGATATAGACCATATTTTAACGGTCAACCTGAAATCCCTAAAAACCAATAAAACAGGCATTTTTCAGCAGATCAAAGCCGTCCGCGGCTATGCACAAAACAACTATGATCTGGTCATCGATGCGCAAGGGCTGATTAAATCGGCTGTGATTGCAAAGTTGCTCGGAAAACACATCGCCGGATTTGATGCCGATTCGATCAGGGAAAAAGCCGCCTCGTGGTTTTATGATGTCAAATTGGCCTGTCCTTATGACACTAACGCTATAGTCAGAAATGCCTTTGTGCTATCCAGTCCTTTAGGCATCAACATCACACCTGAGCAAATCCTTAACAAAAAACCGTTTTTATTTTTTAAAAATGAAGACCCGCAAATTGACGGCTTTTTGCGAAAAGACCGGAAAAATATTGTCCTGGTTATCGGCTCAAGCTGGGACAGCAAAAATTATCCGGCGGATAAGTTCGTAAAAATAGCTTCAGGCTTGCAGCAAAACTGTCTGGTGGTGTGGGGCAGTGAACAGGAAAAAGAAAAAGCAGACTGGATGGCAACGCAATCCGGCACTATTCAAGTCATGCCCAGGCTGGATTTGAATAGCTTGAAAGCGCTGATTGCCAAAGCGGATTTATTGATTGGTAATGATACCGGACCAACCCACATGGCGTGGGCATTAAACAGGCCATCCATTACTATTTTCGGCCCCACACCCATCAGAATGGCTTATCAGACCAGCATCAACAAAGTGGTTAAATCGGCTTCCATTGTCAATCCATTGAAGCTGAACAGACTGGATAATTCGATCCAGGAGATTGATGAAAATGAGATCATTGAATTGGCGAAGGCTTTATTATCCTAACTGTTATCCGTTGAATAACTATCCAGCTGCATCGCTTTAATCATGATAGAGAGCTCTTCTCGTTGCCGTTTTAAGGGCGCTAATTCTGCCTCAAGGGCGGCGATATTTTCGGCAATGCTGCCCTTGGAACTGTTAATTTTTTTCAGCATCAGTAACCGGTTTTCAATTTGTTTCTTATGATCTCTGATTTGACGCATTAACGGCATTAAAACGCCATGACTCCATGAAATGGCATCGGCGTGCGCCTGGCTAAGTACCTCCTTGGCGTTGGCAATCAGTGTGCCGTAAAGCTTGTCTATAACAATGCTTTGCTCCGTCATGGTTATTCTGGTGCTGGTGCGAAAGGCTTCGCCTTGTTCAAAAATATGCTCCAGTTCTATTTGATATTGTTTGATGGAAAACAGGGGCGGTTCGATTTCTTTAAAGCCGTAGTCATTCTTGAATTTTTTGTGTATCGCTTTTACCAAGCGGCGCGTTTCATTCGTAATATCAATAGAGTCCTGTAACAGATCACGCAAGTTATCAAATAATTTACGGATATTTTGTTTCATGCCGTATGTTGTCAGGCTCTTTGCTATATCCTGTTTGGCGGTATTGATAATAGCCTCCACTTTTTCATCGGCGAAGGAGTCAATCAGCATCTTGGCCTGGACCACAAAAACCCGGCGGCTTGCCTGGAAGTTTTCCATATTGGCCAAGTAAAGCGTTTGTTTGTCACGGGTTTCAGCCATTAACCGGCCCGTCAAATCCTGGTTTTGAAAGTCAATTTTTTTGAATTCCTCAAGCTGGCTGGTCGCTTCTGATAGCGTCGAGCCTGTTATATTGGACGACTCATTAACCAGAAAACCGATGTCACGAGCGACTGTCCCCATCAGAATCTTGCGTTTCTGTTTTAAAATATCACTGGCAAGGTAATTTTCCAGTGGCGCCAGGCGGCTTCTTGTAAACAAGGCATCATCGGCTTTAACTTTAGCCAGCAGGGCTTGTTTGGCGGAAACAGGAAAGATGGTATTTTCATTGATTTTTAAAATAGCCGCGGAAGCAGCGACTTGTGATTTAATGGAATCTTCATAGTTGCCAGCGCCAGTGTCGTCAAGGTCATCCCACATGGCATCGATTTTATTCATGACCACCGCCAGACCTTGGGTTTTTTCACCATGGGCACGGCAAATATGCGTTAGCCACATTTCCATATCGCTTTTAGTCACACCTGTATCTGCGGCGAGAACAAAAACAATCGCTTGTGCGCCGGGTAATATGTTGAGCGTTAATTCAGGCTCGGTTCCCAGTGCATTCAGGCCAGGTGTATCAATAATTGCCAAGCCCTGTTTTAGCAATGGATGAGGGAAGCTGATCAAGGCATGACGCCAGGAGGGTATTTCGACTTTTTCAGGGTTGATAATGCCTTGTGCGGCCGCTTCGCTTGCATTCCACAAACCGAGTTTCTCGGCCAGTTGCCGATCGACCATTTTTGTTGCAATGAGCTCTTTAAAGGCTTCCTGCATTTGTTTTGGCGAGTTACTGTCAAGCTTCAACTCGACCCAACGTTCCGGCTTTTTTTTAAATTCAGCCAATGACGTCTCTTCAAGACGGCTTTCAATATCCAGTAAACGAATATAACTGCCGCCGGCTTCATCATAAAAAAGTTCTGTCGGCGCCATGGTGGTTCGGCCCGGCGAAGACGGGAGCAATCTAACGCCGGTCTCGGCAAAAAACAGGGCGTTAATCAGTTCGGTTTTGCCCCGCGAAAATTCAGCAACAAAGGCCAGCGTAATACGGTCTGCTTCCAGGTCAGTAAGGATATTTAAAATGGTGTTAGTGCTGTAGGCATCATTCATACCATAGCGGTTACGCCATTGCCGGTACATATCTATGGACTGTATCAGTTTTGCACGCCATTGCGAATATTCGTGCATTTTCTCTTTAAATTCGGGGTTCCTCATGACAAGCCTCTTATTACTAACACAATTCTAAATGCCATAAAGATGCTGGTAATCCTTTATGGCCTTGAGCTGATCGCCGCCATCAGCCGTTAAGTAATCAATAATATTTTCCAGCGTAATGATGGCAATAACCGGCATATCAAAACGCTCGCGGACTTCCTGAATAGCGGACACATTATTTTGCCCCTTTTCCTGTCTGTCCAGAGCAATTAATACACCGGCGGGCGTTGCCCCGGCATGCCTGATGATGTCCACGGATTCCCTGACTGAGGTGCCGGCAGTAATGACATCATCGAGAATAATAACCTTGCCTTTTAGCGGAGCGCCCACCAGGTTGCCGCCTTCGCCATGATCCTTTACTTCCTTACGGTTAAATGCAAAGGGAATGTCACTGCCGCTTAATTGGGCATAGGCGATAGAGGTCGTGCTGACCAGGGGTATGCCTTTATAAGCAGGTCCAAAAAGAATATCCGGTTTAATGCCGGATTCAAGTAAAGCCTGTGCGTAAAAATGCCCAAGCTTACCCAGTTGAACGCCGGTATTGAACAAGCCCGTGTTGAAAAAATAAGGGCTGGTGCGGCCTGACTTTAACTGGAACTCACCGAACTTTAATACGCCGCAAGCCAGCGCATAGGAAATAAAGTCTTTTTGATAATCAAGCATGGAATTAGGTAAAAGGTAAAAGGTAAAAGGTTAAGAGTGCCCGTGTTGATGGATAGTAGGTTTTTTTAACCTTATCCTTGTGTCTTTCGCTTTTCTTAAAGCATGAATTTTTCTAAAACGTTGTCCATAAAATTCCAGCCTTTTTCTGAACAATAATAATGGTTATTTTGAAAAACGATCAATTTTTGTTTCAGGCAAGCCGATAACGCAGGTTCCAGCGTCGTTAGAGCAAGGCCGGTTGTTGCGTGATAAGTTTCCGGCGTAAAGCCTTTTTTTAGACGCAAATGATTCATAATGAATTCCAATGGCAGATCCGCCACGGAAATAGCCTCAGCCCCGCCCTTTTTATGCGTATCACTCAAATACTGCTCCGGGCTTTTAGGTTTAAAGCTGCGGGTAATCTTGGCAGGTAACACTTGCGATATTTTACCGTGCGCGCCCGCACCGATACCCAAATAATCGCCGAATTGCCAATAGTTTACATTATGCCGGCACTGCAAGCCTGATAGGCTGTAGGCTGAAACCTCATACTGCTCATAGCCATGCCTGGCCAATAGAGTTTGACAGTGTTGCTGGGTACTGAATATAAGCTCATCAGTGGGCAGTTGTGGCGGAAATTTATGAAAATAGGTATTCGGCTCTAACGTTAACTGGTAAAAAGAGATATGTGCTGGCTTTAGACTTATGGCTGTTGCTACATCTGTTTTGCTGTCATCAGGAGTGGAATCGGGCAAACCAAACATCAAATCCAGGTTAAAATTCTCAAAGCCGGCCTGATGGGCGATTTCAGCGGCAACAATGGCTTCCTGCCCGGAATGTACCCGCCCCAGTTTTTTTAAAAGCTTATCTTCAAAGCTTTGTACGCCGATGGACAAACGGTTAATGCCAAGGGCCCTGAATTCTGCAAATTTATGGCTTTCAAACGTACCCGGATTGGCTTCAAGCGTGATTTCGAGATGATCTTTTAGCGTAATCTGTTGTTCTATGCCGCGTAGCAAGCGGTTGATAGCGTCAGGAGAAAACAGGCTGGGCGTGCCTCCCCCGATAAAAATACTGCTGATGGGCCGGGTAATAATATAGCAATCCAAGTCTTTGGCTAAATCGTTCAGCAGCGCATCAACATAGGCCATTTCAGGTGTATCGGCTTTAATCGCATGCGAATTAAAATCGCAATACGGGCATTTTTTAATGCACCAGGGAATATGAACATATAGACTTAGCGGTGGCAAGGTGATCATTAAAGATGAATGTAACAGGCTGACAGTTTAGGAAGAGCACACAAAAAATTGGAAAAAAGCAGATTTGAGCCTACACAGGAGCATTATTATAACCTGTGCGTTGAAATTGACCCCGTTTTCGTTTACTTGGCATTGATAATGCCGTACCCGAACGAAGTGAAACAATTGAACTCTGTGGGCGCTGCCCGGCCATAATCAGTCAAATTTCAATTCATATGCACACCCGCATAAATGATGCGCCTTCTGTTCAATAAAACAGATATAATTACCCAATATTATCGTTTGATTTACTCTCTGTAAAAAATAGTCCGACAGGGTGCATCCCAACATTTCTTATTATGACAAAATTCCCCGTCATTCCGGCAGGGATGCCGGAATCCAGTGCCATGGATGGTAACGTTGCTAATTACACAAGTGCTTGATTTAGCATAACTGTAAATCTGAAGTTTCACATCCTTGTGACTGGATTCCGGCAATCCCTGCCGGAATGACGAGCAAGATGAACGCCTAAAAGTCATAACGAGAATTGCCGGGTGTATCCCAGGTACCACTCATCACTCATCACAAAAAAAATTTAAAAGAAAACAAGGATAAATAAATGTTTAAAATTTTGACCTATAACAATATTTCACGAGCTGGGCTGGACAGACTGCCAGGCGAGCGCTATGAAGTTGGACCGCAAATCGACAATCCGGATGCTATTTTGCTGCGTTCTTTCAACCTGCACGACCAGACGATCCCCGAATCGCTCAAGGCCGTTGGCCGCGCCGGAGCGGGGGTTAATAATATTCCTGTCGCAGATTATTCGAAGCGCGGCATTCCGGTATTCAATGCGCCGGGCGCCAATTCCAACGCGGTGGCCGAACTGGCTATTGCGGGAATGCTATTGGCCTCACGAAACATTCCAGCGGCGTTAAATTTTATCCATGGACTGGAAGGCGACGAGGAGAGCATCAACCACCAAATCGAGAAGAACAAGAAACATTTCGCGGGCTTCGAGGTATCCGGCAAGACCTTGGGTGTATTGGGCCTGGGCGCGATCGGCGTAAAAGTAACCAATTCCGCAGCCGCTTTGGGTTTGAATACCATCGGCTTCGACCCGTTTATGTCGCTGGAAAGTGCCTGGAAACTTAACGCATCCACGGTACCTGCAACCAGTATCGATGACCTGGTTTCCCGTGCGGATTTTATCAGTCTGCATATCCCGCTGAACGATAAAACCAGGAATTTGTTCAGCAAAGACCACATAGAGCGCATCAAGAAAGGCGCGACATTGCTTAACTTTTCCCGTGCGGGTGTAGTTGATGAAGCGGCTGTCCTGGCGGCTTTGGACTCTGGCGCGCTCCATGCCTATGTCTGTGATTTCCCAACGCCGGCCTTGATAAACCATCCGCGTGCTATCGTGCTGCCCCATCTTGGGCGCCTCCACGGAAGAAGCCGAAGACAATTGCGCCGCCATGGTCGCTGATCAGGTGCGGGAATTCTTGGAACACGGCTCCATTCGCAACTCGGTCAATTATCCGGAAGTCTTTGTTACGCCCTGCGGGGAAGGTGTGCGTCTTTGCATCGCCAACCAAAATGTGCCGGGCGTCGTCGGCCATATTTCATCCGTTTTGGGTGAAGCCGGGCTCAACATACTGGATCTGCTGAACAAGTCACGCGGCGATTATGCGTATACGTTGATCGATATTCATGCCGATGCACCCCCTGATGTACTGGAGATCTCTCCGTGCAATTGATGGCGTATTGTCTGTCCGCGTCATTTGATTCAGCGACTAATTTAGCTTAATCGCTAAACCACCTGGAATCCTATCCACAACATAATCACGAATCGCGGCTTTTGTCGTCCTCTCCCTTTCGGAGAGGGCTTTCAAAAAAGCGCAAATCTTGACCCATCCCAACAGCGACTAAAAAATAACTGCTTATCTCCCTTTTAAGTTACAGATCACGTGGAATAACAGTGTGCTCCTGTAGTTCGCCCACTTCCCCTTCAATAACCCGGAACAAATGGGTGTAATTGACTAGCCATTGGCTGTGTTCATTGATTTTAATGGTAGCTGTTTTTGGGTTGAGGCGAATCACCTCGCCAAAGAGATCATTATTCTGTTTATCTTTAAAACCAACCCTTTCGCCAATTTTTAGGGCATTTTTGGGTATGCCGACAGTATTTTTATCGGGTTTAATATCGGCATCAACCTCATCCAGGTTGAGATAATAAAAAGGCAGATTCCAGGTTTTATTGTCTTTGATATTTCTGATCTGGCAGCGGGTTATTTGAATTTTTAGAATCACAGCATCGACCAGATCATTAGCTTGTGGGTCGAAATAACTGATGGTTTGACCTACTTTTAATTGTGCTTTTATCTGGTCTATCCGCTGTGGATTGATCAATTCCTGATAAATAGCGCAGTGTAATCGATGCAAATCAAATAATGACGCTTTGTTTAATTCTTGAAGTATTGTGGTGTAGTCCATGGATGGTTGACCGATTAGAAAGTGAATGAATAGTTAATTCCTGGCGGAGGAATTATAAAATATACCGGCTGGCCTATGCTGGCTAAACGAACGATTTCATGTGAAGATTGCTTCACCCACTTGCCTTTAGGTTTTCTTAATTAACGAATGTCCACTATTTCCCGACATGGTCACAGCTCCAACCTGATTGGTATCGCCACTGCTTGTATTGCCAGCCCTGATTTTAACGAAAACCCCAAGCCGCTGCATATTGCGGGCACTCGCGAATCGGCATCGGGATTATTTGAGCAATTGGCCAGGCAGATCAACGCCCGAAGACTGCGGCCGGATATTTCAAGACTATATGTGCGTTGTGTTTGGTTTTGAGACAGAGCAAAGACGGGGAAACGATCCATCAGGAAGACGACGCTACCGCAACAGTTATCTCAAATTAATCCAGGATTGGGGGCTGGATTCAAACAATGCCCAGGGCGCGGTTTTTAAGGGTTGGGTCGAAAGCCGCTTTGGCCTTTTTCCCACCTATCATAAACAGTTCATAGCCAGTTTCATGAGCAAAGACTGGATTACGTATATCGAAGAAAAGATGAACAGCCGTTATCATAACAACTGCATTTACATGCAACTGGATCTTCTTTATGAATATTGCCAGTTTATGATTGAACGTTTCCGGTCTCCGGCGGCTACCCATAAAACCCTCTATCGAGGCGTCAATTCACTGGATGACCATCGGCTTGTCCAGGATGACGATAAACGGCATAACATCGTGCGTTTTAATAATATTGTTTCGTTTACCGACCGCCGCAGCATTGCCAGCGAATTCGGCGCTTATATCCTGGAAGTGGAAGTGCCGATGGTTAAACTGGTCTTTTTTAATGAGCTGCTGCCACACCATGCCTTGCACGGCGAAGCCGAATACCTGGTGATTGGCGGTGATTACCGCGTCAAAGTGCAACGTTAAGGAGAGAGTGAATATGTCTACAGAACACATCATGAACAGGGCATTGGGTGCGTATTTAGGCTTTGCCTGTGGTGATGCGCTCGGGGCAACGGTAGAGTTTATGACACCGAAGCAAATTCAAAAACGCCATGGCGTGCATCAGGATATTATTGGCGGCGGCTGGCTGGGCCTGGAAGCGGGTCAAGTCACCGACGACACCCAAATGTCACTTGCCCTGGGGCAAGCCATTATCGATCATCAGGGTTGGAACCTTCAGGCTGTCGCCGATAATTTTGTCGCCTGGCTGGAAAGCAAGCCGCCGGATATAGGCAACACCTGCCGGCGTGGTATTACCCGCTATCGGGATAGCGGTGAACTCTCCGGTTTGCCTCGCGATGAGGATGCCGGAAATGGCGCGTGTATGCGCAATTTGCCGGTAGTGCTGACGACATTAAACCAGCCGGACTATTTTCGCGACTGGAGTTTGCAACAGAGCCACATTACGCATAACAACCCGTTGTCCAATGCCGCCACCTTAACACTGGGGCGGATCGTCAATCATTTGATTAACCGGCAGGATATGGACGCTTGTAAGCAGGAATGCGAACAGTTAATTGGCCAATACAGCGAATTTGCCTATAGCCCTTATCCGGGCAAAGCCTCGGGCTATATTGTCGATACCGTGCAAACGGTTTTACATTACTTTTTCAACACGGACAGTTTTGAATCCTGCCTGATTGCAACCGTTAACCAGGGTGGCGATGCCGATACCACGGGCGCGTTGGCCGGTATGCTTGCCGGTGCCAAATATGGCGTTGAACAGATTCCGGAGCGCTGGTTAAAGCAGTTGGATCAACGGATAGTCACTGCAATACAGCAACAAACCGCAGAACTTGTCCGGCTTGCGGGATTGCTGTAAAACTTAATGGGTAAGATTGTGTTGGCTTAACAGGATTGTGCCTCAAAAGGTATCAACTCAAGAGAATAGCGCCCTGAGTCGCACGGAGAGCAAACCCCGTCCCCCGCTTGAGCGTCTGATAGTAAAACTTCCGCGGTCAATCGACAGGATACGGCAAAAAATCCGTCCATTTAACTTCGCCACCCGCCTCGTCAGGCGTAGGCAGCATCGCCACATTCCAGCCGCCGCCCAAGGCCTTGACCAGCTGCACCGAGGCTCCCAGCCGGTCACCCAGTATCTGCACCGCGGTTTGCTGGTTGGACAGCGCCGCTGTCTGGGCGGTCATCACATTTAAGAAGCTTATCGTTCCCGCCTTGTATTGATTGGTGGTCATCGTCAGCGCCTGGCGGGCCGCATCAACCGCCTTGTCCTGAACGTGCGCTTGCTCCTCGAGAATCCGCAGCGCCGCCAGATTATCTTCCACCTCCTGGAATCCGGTCAGTACCGTCTGTTTGTAGAAAGCGACGCTGGCATCGAAGCCATCTATCGCCTGTTTATATTGCGCCTGTTTGGCGCCGCCATCCAATACTGTCAGCGCTGCCCCCGCAGGCCCCAGGGCCCAATAGCGGCCAGCCGCGGCAAACGCTGTCGACAAGGTATTGCTTTGATAGCCGTTGTTGGCTGCCAGATTGAGCGTGGGAAAAAAGGCCGCCTTCGCGACGCCGATCTGGGCATTGGCGGCGGCGATTTTGCGCTCGGCGCTGGCAATATCGGGGCGTCTTTCCAGCAATTCCGAAGGCAGGCTGACCGGTATCGGCGGCGGCGTGGCCTCCAGCGGCGCTACACTGATTGAAAGCTCCGCAGGCGTTTTACCGATTAAAACCGCAATAGCATGTTCCAGTGCGGCGCGCTGGACACCAAGCGCAATGGCTTGCGCTCGCGCCGATTCCAGCTGGGTTTCCGCCTGCACGACATCGGTTTTAGCGATGATACCCACTGCATACCGGTTTTTGGTGATGTCCAGGGTCTTTTGATACGCCGCCACGGTTTCATCAAACAAGGCCTTTTGCGCATCCAGCGCGCGCAACTGAAAATAATTCCCGGCCAGCGTCGCCTGGGTAGACAGCTTCAAGGCTTGCAAGGTCGCGGCACTGGCCTGTGCGTTGCCACTGTTGACTTCGACCTGACGCCGGATGCTGCCCCATAAATCGGGCTCCCAGGCCATTGCTCCGGCGAACCCGAACAGGTTATTAACCCCCCTCACGGCAATGTTTTGGCCGCTGGCGGCGCGAAACCGGTTGGCGGTTGCCGTGATATTGGCGGTGGGAAAGTAAGCCGAGCGTGCCGATTGCACCAGATGCTGGGCCTGACGGTATTGGGCTTCGGCCTGGGCAATGGACTGATTGGCCGCGGCGACCTGCTCTTCCAGTGCATTAAGCCGGGCATCCTTGAAGACCTCCCACCACTTGCCGGGCAGGACATGATCACGCGGATGCGCCTGCTTCCAGCCCTTGATTTCCTTGAAGTTATCGGGAATGGCGGTTGGTGGGCGCACATAATCAGGCCCTACCGTACAGCCGGACAACCACGTTGTCAGAAACGAACAAGCCAATAGGCGGGTAATACGAAAAATCATGAAAACCTCAAAAGCACTACAACACTCCGGCTAACTCAACCGCCCGGTCAATTTCCTCAAGCGTATTATAAAAATGGGGCGAAAAGCGTATGCCGCCACCTCGCAAGGCGCACACCACGCCGTTTTCCTGCAAGTATGTATATAAAACGTCGTTAGCAACCGTCCGGTGTTTAAAGGTAACAATACCGGATTGCAAACGGCTTTGCCGCTCCGACAATAAAACCAGGTGCTCGTTTTTAGCAATACCATCCATGATATGACCCGCTTTTCCAAGAACCAGCGACTCGACTGCTGCCATACCTGTTTCCAGCAACAAAGACAAACTGGCGGAAAAAGCATGGATTCCCAGCATATTGGGACTGCCGCATTCAAAGCGGCGTGCCGTGGGATGAACTTCCCAGGGCTTGTTTTCATAATGATGCGTGTCTTTCATCATGTGCCACCCGTACTGGGTCAGTTTTAGCTTGTCACGGGCGGAGGGCGTGGTGTAAAAAACGCCCAAACCTTCCGGGCCGAACATCCACTTGTGGCCATCGGCCATGACAAAATCCGCATGATACGCCTGCACATCAAACTGCACCGCGCCCAGGCTCTGGATGGCATCAATGCAAAACAAGATGCCGTGCTGCTTGCAGAATTCACCAATCCGTTCCAGGTCCATGCGCAGGCCGGAAGCAAATTGTATGGAACTGATGGTTATTAACCGCGTGTTGCGGTCTACCAGTGCAAACAAAGCCTCCTCGGGTGTGTCCGCGCTGTGCAGATCAGCCTGGCGAAATTCCACCCCCTGATCGGCCAGGGATTCCCAAGGCAGCCTGTTGGAAGGGAACTCCTCATTGCTGGACACGATATTGTCACCGGCCTGCCATGTCAAACCATAGGCGACAAAGGACAAGGCTTCAGAGGTGTTTTTAACCAGGGCAATATCCTCAGCGGAAGGGGCATTGAGTAAAGTTTGCAATTGCGCGCGCAGTTCAGATTCCTTGTTCAGCCAATCCGGATAAAAATGCGAGCCGTAGCGGGTATTTTGTTCTGCAAACCTGATCACCGCCGCGCTGGTCCTTTTCGGCCAGGGCGCTACAGCGGCATGGTTAAGATAAATGAGTCCGTCTGTTAAGGGAAATTCGGGGTGTTTCATGGTAACAACCAAGTGAGTTGGATAAGTTTGTCGAGTTTGGGGAATTGTACTCGATACCTGCCCTGCTCGAGTTAACGTTTCAAAACAACTGTTGGGAACATGCATGAAATAACTCCAAAATGTTTACCAACGCAGGATATTTATGATAAATAGCCGTAAAATATCATTGTCCGGTCCAAGCATATCCCTTTATTCGCGTTTACTTATGCTCCGAAACTCGAGTAAAATCCCCAAACGAAGGAAGTGCCTTTATGTCTGAATGGTTAATACTCATTTTTGTCCTCTATATTTTTTATCTCATTATGAAAAAATCCAAAACCACCACCGAACAGCCAGTGGCTAAAGCTAAAGCTGAACAACCCATTGCCCCCGTAGCAACGAAAGCAACGCCTAAAAAACCAAGCCCGGACCAGAAACCCGCTAAAAAGGCTCAAGCCGTGGCTCCCAAACCGGTTGCGGCGACGCCGGAAATGGACATGCCTGAACGCGTGGGTTTGACTGCGGGAAACATTTGGCATTACTTGGCTGAAAATGGCGCTACCCCTGTGGCAAAATTGATTCGGGAGCTTCCTGAAGAAGAAAAAATCGTCCAACGCAGCATTGGCTGGTTAGCTCAGGAAGGCAAAATAACCCTCGACACGATTAACCGGGTTGAGACCATCGCCTTGAAAGCCTAGCCGCTGTGATAATTTAGCGGCGTTATGGGTAGCGGTATCGATGAGACGTAGGGTTATTGCCATTAAATAACGTTACCTTTCCATATCGCTATCGCTGTAACGCATTGACCTGTTTTGATCAACAACACTACTTGTACCCCCCGCTCCCGTCAAGAAACGCCTGAAGACACTGAAATGCAGTTTGCCGCTATTGTTCTTGGCGACTATTTGGTTAATCGACGGATTGACGGAGATATTAAAATCGTCATCTCGAACAGTTAAACGAAACAGCTTGTTTTTTATAGTGACATTTTCGAACAAAACCTTCTGGTGACTGTCGAAAGAAAAGAACTGAATCAGAGCCAATCAAGAACCATACAGAAAATTCAAATCCCGGCAGCTTACGAAAGGGCGAAGCTTATCTCGTTATTAACAGCCCATTGTTACTCGACACAATCAGCAGGGTGTAAAAGATGAAGAAAGTTAAGCATGTTGTTTTTTGGCTTATTGTCATCGGCCTTATGTTGCTGGTGTTTTCCACCCATGTCATAGCCGAAGATGATTTTCAGCGCCAGCGTCAAGAATTAGTGGGCATTATTAAAGCTGATGTAGAGATGACCCAGGATTTCCTTGATCAGGGATCGCTTGATGAACGGGTGCTCGATGCCATAGGCAAGGTACCCAGGCATGAATTTGTTCCCGATGATCAGCGTCCTTACGCCTATGAAAACAGGCCCCTCCCCATCGGTTATGGGCAAACCATTTCCCAGCCTTATATCGTCGCGATTATGACGGATTTGCTTAAACCGGAAAAAACCGACCGGGTTCTGGAAGTCGGCACCGGCTCGGGTTATCAGGCAGCGATTCTCGCTGAACTGGTTGATAGCGTCTACACCATCGAAATTGTTAAAGAGCTGGCCGAACAGGCCGCGGATCAGCTAAAAAAAAGCGGTTATAACACGGTCCATACCCGAACCGGTGATGGCTATTATGGCTGGGAAACCGAGGCGCCCTTTGACGGTATTGTTGTAACTGCAGTTGCGAGCCACATACCGCCTCCGTTAATCAAACAGTTAAAACCCGGCGGCCGGATGGTCATTCCGGTGGGCGGTCAGTTTATGACGCAATACCTGATGTTAGTGACTAAAGATGTTGACGGAAAAATAACCACTCGCCAAATCCTGCCGGTCAGGTTTGTTCCCCTTACCGGTCAGCATTGAACAATGACAGGAAAGCCAAGCTTTTCGTTTTTGCTTGTTATTGCCCTTATCTCGGCGTCTGCTCTGGCGTATGAAGTTTTATTGATGCGCCTGTTTTCAATCATCCAGTGGCATCATTTCGCCTCTATGATGATCAGTTTGGCGTTGCTCGGCTATGGCGTCAGCGGGGTTTTTCTGGCACTCAACCGCGACCGGTTAACGCATCACTTTCCCAAGGTGATCATCATTAACCTGTTGTTATTCAGCTTTTCAGCGCCGGCCTGTTTTCTGCTGGCCCAGCAACTACCGTTTAATCCCGCTGAACTCCTTTGGGCGCCCGTACAATGGGTGTATTTATGCAGTATCTATCTGTTACTGGCACTGCCCTTTTTTTTCGCAGCCAATGGTATCGGATTGTCTTTTTATCACTATCAGGAGCACCTGTCCTCTATTTATGCGGCCGACCTGGTTGGTGCGGGGATGGGCAGTGTGGGTGTCATTGTGCTGCTGTTCGTCATATTCCCGGTAAAAATATTAGCCGTGTTGATGGTAACGGGTATTGCCGCGACCCTTATCGTGTCGCGTTATGCCTTCCATGCACTGGATGTCAATACCAAACGCTGGTCCAGCGTTGGCATGATCACCGGGGTGGCGATTGCTTTTGCCCTGACGGGCTGGATGACGTTGACTGTTTCTCCCTATAAAAGCCAGAACCAATTACTCCTGATTCCCGGTACACAAGTCATTGATCAATATTCCAGTCCATTGGGTTTGATCAGTATCGTACAAAGCCCTGAATACGCCGCTGCGCCATGCGCCTGGCCTTAGCTTAAATGCCTCGACCGAACCGCCGGAGCAGCTGGCCGTCTTTACCGATGCCGATAATATGACGGCCATTACCCGTTACGAGGGTAATCCTGAAACTGTCAGTTATCTGGATCAAACGACATCCGCCTTGCCTTATCATTTGAAGCCACTATCCAGCATCCTGATTCTCGGGGCCGGAACCGGCAGTGATATTCTGCAGGCAAATTATCACGCCATTAAGCACATCGACGCGGTTGAATTGAACCCGCAAGTGATCGATCTGGTTAAGGAAAAATATGCTGATTTTGCAGGTCACATTTATTCCAGCGCCCAGGTGAATCTCCACACAGGCGAGGCCCGCGGCTACGTCTCAACCACCAAAAAAACGTATGACCTGATCAACATTTCCTTACTGGATGCTTTTGGTACCTCAGCGGCCGGGCTTTATTCAATGTCTGAAACTTATCTCTATACCGAACAGGCCATACAGCGCTATCTCCAGCATGTTAACGCAAACGGCTATCTCAGTATTACCCGCTGGACCAAAATTCCGTCACGCGATGAACCTAAATTATTGGCCACGGTTATTAACGCGCTTAAACAAACCAATACCGGGCAACCCGGCCTGCAAATGGTCATGATACGCAGTTGGCAAACCAGCACATTGATAGTAAAAAATGGCGTTATATCCCTTGAGGAAATCAATCGGCTAAAACAATTCTGCAACGAACGCAGCTTTGACCTGGTTTATTATCCCGGCATATCGGAGCAAGAAGTCAATCGCTTCAATATCCAGCAACAGCCATACCTTTATCAGGCAGCCATCGCTTTATTGGGCGATAAAAGCCAGGCGTTTATTGATGATTACAAATTCAATATCGACCCTGCAACAGACGACCGCCCCTACTTTTTTCATTTTTTTAAATGGCAAAGCCTGGCTGAGATTTTATCTATATTGGACAGCGGCGGCGTTTTTTTACTGGAAAGCGGTTATTTGTTATTAATTGCGGCCTTACTGCAGGCGATACTCGCCAGTGTGTTGCTGATAGCGTTCCCACTCTGGTTGTGGAAAAGCAAACTGGGAATCCCACCTGGCTCAGGAATCCCTCTGCGCATGCTGACCTATTTTTTCTGTCTGGGCCTGGCATTTTTGTTTATTGAAATCGCCTTCATCCAGAAATTCATCCTGATTCTATATCACCCGCTTTATGCCGTTACTGTGGTGCTGAGTGCCTTTCTGTTGTCAGCTGGCGCCGGCAGCCAAATGTCGAAGAAACTCTCCCAAAGTGCTGCAAAATCAGGGATTATGCTGCCGGTGGCTGTCATTTCAGTAGTGAGCATCTGTTACAGTCTGGGCTTTCAGTCCATTACCGATTTCCTGCTGGAAACCGGAAACATTAGCCGTTACCTGTTTTCCATTCTTTTGATCGCGCCATTGGGTTTTTGTATGGGCATGCCATTTCCAATGGCATTGGCGAGCATCAGCCAAACGACTCCGGCATTAATTCCCTGGGCCTGGGGCATTAATGGTTGCGCCTCCGTCATCAGCGCCATATTGGCAACTTTGATTGCGACACAGTTTGGATTTACTGTGTTAATTTTTCTCGCGCTTGGCTTGTATTGCCTGGCGGCGTGGTGTTTTCCCGACTAAATAATTTCAAATGAGAATATCACCGTAATCAGCGTCATTGAGACCAATCCCAGCAAGAAGATCATTTCTGCCCAACGCTCCAACCGTTCTGTGGACTGCTTTAATCGAATCGATGAAAAGGAAAGCAGTGCGCTAATCATGAACAACACGCTATCTATAGCCAAAGCTTTATCGATCAGGTAGTTGGCCAACCCTGGCCCCATGCTTTTAACGATACTGATAACCATGATGCAAGCACCCACCATTGCCGCGGAATTCGGCAGGATGTGATGAGAGAGATCATTTGAATTGGAGTTTGATTCGGAATCAGGATTTTTCATTAAGCGTTTTAGCATCAATGCGTCTCTTCATTAGAGCGCTTTTTCTCCGGCTCTACGCGGAGCTTTGCCTTAATAAAATCGGTATGGGGTACATATAACAGGTCGGCAATTTTCCGCACCAGGTATTCTTCGTGCATATCCAATACACCATCAACAAAAGCAATTTTCCATAGCGCTTCAATCAAGCGAATTTTTTGCTCCAGGCTGTATTCCTTATTGATTAAGGAAGTAAATTCAAAATAATCCGTCGCCTGTTTTCTTTTTTGTTCGGCCAACGCAACAAGAGCGCTTGTTTGTTCATCCGTTAGCGAAAAGTTCTGGTGGATCAGGGACAGAATGATTTCTTGTTCTTTCGGGTCGACGTTATCGTCCATAGTCATCATTTCCAGGAACAGAGCGACGGTCGCAATGTGCAGTTTCTCTTCCAAGGAGTCTTCCGGCCCTGAAAGCGCAAGATGTTGCTCAAAAAAAAGTTTGATCTGGTTAAGCATTTTTATAGGAACCCGCTTTCATGAATAGAGTAAAGCCCTATTTTACTTCAATGCTGTTTCATAGCATACTCGCGCTTGTACCTTCCTGATGAAAGTTACGTCCTGCGATAATCCGCTAAATTAATCCCGTATTTTTTAAGCTTGGTGTAAACAGCGCGCGAGGTAATGCCCATATTTTCAGCGACCTTTTTTGATATCGCCCTGATGCTGTTTTAAAGCCGTTTCCAGAAATGACTGTTCAACTTTGGCAAGGGACTGTTCTTTTACGTCTTTCCATTCATCAGTGCTTTTTGTCTTGGCCGGAAGCTCCAAATCCAGTTCCGTCATTTCTTTACCGTTGGCAAATAAAAGACTGCGTTCAAGGATGTTTTCCAACTCGCGGACATTGCCCGGCCAAGGATAGGCACGAATTTTCTGCATCACCTCACGGCTGACCGATTCAACGGCCTTGTTATATTTCTTGTTCAAGCGCTGAATGATCAATTGCACAAGATAAGGTAAATCCTCCGGCCGTTCAGCCAAGGGGGGAATATTCAAGCGGACGACATTGATGCGGTAATACAGGTCATTGCGAAACAGGCCCTGTTGAACCAGGTCTTCCAGTTGTTGATTGGTCGCCGAGATGATTCTCAGATCAACCGGCAGTGTTTGTTTGCCGCCAACCCGTTCCAGCTCACCTTCCTGAATCACCCGGAGCAAGCGGGTTTGTGCAGCAGGCGACAAGGAATCCACTTCATCCAGAAACAGGGTGCCGCCTTCGGCTCGTTCAAAATAGCCTTGATGCACTTCGATGGCCCCGGTAAAAGCGCCTTTTTCATGGCCGAACAAGGCGCTCTCGATCAGGCTTTCGGGAATGGCACCGCAGTTAATGGGGATAAAGGGCTTCTGGCAGCGATCGCTCATCGCGTGGATGGCGCGTGCAATCAATTCCTTACCGACTCCGGTTTGACCCTGAATTAACACCGTCGCCAGGGTAGGGGCAATCACTTCAATGGATTGCAGTATTTTCTGCATCATCGGTGATTTGGCAATGATCGCCGGGGGCTGATACTTTTTTGAAATCGGCCTGCTTTGTTTGTGCCAAAGCTGCTGCATGCTGGCTTCAATACGGGAGTGCAATGCATTGATGTCGTCAATTTCCTTGACGGGCGTGGTATCGGTGTATTCCATGCCGGCATGGCCTTTTGCTGCATTCGGGTTGGTGTAAATACAGACCTCACAGGCGCCGTCGTGGCGGGCGATGCTTTTTTTGATTTCAACTTTGGCATAACCGAAGTTTCTGGCTGCGATACCGCCAAAGACACTGGAAGTCATTCTGCATAATTCCGGGAAATTGGTCACCCGGTCGCCGAAAGGGCAGCAGGCATTGGTGACCGTTATGCAGTCCTGGTTGCTGGAAGCCAATGAAAATTTACCGCCGATATTATTTTTTAGGCCGAGTATAAGCTCGATATAGCTTTCAGTGCCGAGGCGTTCACTGTTATGGGTATTTTCCCGGTAAGTTTCTTCAAAAAAGCAGCCGGCAGTTTTGGCGATGTGTTCAATCAATTGCTCGCAGTGCTTTTGTCCCTGTTGTTCGCTGGCATGCATCAGCTCGAGAATAAAGGTTTGCAGAAAA
>CAWKGQ010000002.1:0-185604 GCA_963849195.1 uncultured Gammaproteobacteria bacterium | reverse complement strand
AAGGTCAGATATAGCGCCCCTTCGTCTTCGTCTACGATGCCAAAGGGTGTGTATTTTTCCTCACAACCCATGTCATGGTCAGCGGCACGGCCATCACCGCGTGTCTTTCCGCGCCGTGAGTAATCGCCGATATTCACCGTGGCTTTGCAGTCGATGCTGAGGCCTTGACCTGCCTACCGTCCACGGAATTCTCGCCGTCCAGGGTGCTCTTATCTTTTTCCTTAATGTTGGCAAAGATGGCATCCGTTTCTGGGAGTTTCTTTTGCGGCTTGGCCTTGAGCACCTTGCGTAGACGGTAGCCGTTGCGGTTCAGAACCTCGGCCATGGTGCTGGGCGACGGCAGTTGATCTTCCTGGAAACCTTGGGCACGTAACTGCTTCAATGCTTCCGCTGCGGTCAAGCGGGTGTACGACAGCAATGTGCGAAAGGTCGGATCTTGCTGGCTATGCAATTCCGCCAACGCCCACAGGGCTTGCGCCACCTCAGAATGCTTTTCTTCCCACAACTTGTCTCCGCTGCAAGCCGCTTGCGCTCCTTGGCAAATGACTCCAGTGCGGTGTTCGTTTAACCCCAACTGCACCGTTTCGTGGCCCCAACCAAACACTCTCTCCGACAGACGGGCATTACCCTGGCAATATTTCAATGTCATCGCGGCTTGGAAAGCTCGTCGTTCTGCTCCTGACATTTTTGAACTCGCTAATTTCAAGTCTTCGATCTGGGATGCACTCAAGGGCAAGAGAGAAGGTTCGGTGGTAGATCGCAAAGTCGCTCTCGGTGGCTGAAATAATGATGAAATTCTACCCTGAATGGGTAAAATCTTCTTCGGAAATCACCTAATACTAAATACTAAAGTTTCGGAGTTGAAATAAAACACCAACTTATTGATAAACAAAGAAAGAAGCGACCTAAAAAGGTATAATAACGGTTAGTTGAAGACCCGATTAAACCCAAAGGACGCCCCGATGAATCGTGCCACAAAAATCGTAGAACTTCCAGCATTAACCGTTGATCTTCTAAAGGCAAATGGGGTACTCATCGATAATGTTTTTGCTAGCCTCTGGCGGGATATTGGTATGAAAACGGTACTCAATCGATCTGGCTTTAATAAACGCTCTGGCACATCGATAAGCGACGTCATTTTTGGCTTAATGCTCTGGTTGTGGTTGCAGAAAGACTCCATTGGCATGTTCGCGCGGGAATGCTTGCAAGGTGCGATGGGTAAGGATGTGCACTATGACACGATGAACCGGGAAGACCTGAATTGGCGGAAGTTCCATGAACAGGTTGCACACAAGACGGTTCAGACCCTGAAAACGTCCGGCAAAAAAACCTATGTGGCTGATGATTCTGTGAAGCCGCGATTTGGCAAGAGGATGCCGGGGATCTCGAGTCATTTCGATCATACCAGCGGACGGCAGATGGGACAGCAAGTGCTGACCTTGGGTTTAAGTTGCGATGAAGGTTTTGTACCGTTGGACAGTGAATTGGTAACTACTCGCGCCCTATCGAAGCAGCCTTCCCAGCCAAGGCGATTTGAATAGCGATGAGCGGATTTTATCCCCGGTTGACCATGGTTTGCAGATAGCTGGATATTCGACAATAGGCGTGCGCATAGTCTTCAGCCCGGAAGCAGCCGGCGACCTTTTGTTTGACTTTGGCCATTCTTAAATCCTGTTCTGCTCGGTTATTGGTAAACGCGACATGCGGATCTTTGGCAAACAGCAACACGGCGGCTTCATGCGTCTTGAGGCGCTCCCACAGATTGTGGGCATCGGATTTGGCCAGTTTGCCGCGTTTTCCGCTGGGTTTGGGTGGGGATCACCGGCAATTCTTTTTCGCCACGCGTCAGAATAGCCCGGTAACGTTTTTGCAAGTTGGCCCGTTCGATTGCCGTCAGTTTCTTGTCCGCGCTATTCGAGACGCTAATGCAGGTTTTCTGCAATTGCTAACACACACAATGGCGTAACGCGATAAGGCAAGCCTTGCAAGCTTCTTTAGCTATGCTCCATATTTAGCGATCGTCCAAGCCCTTGCGTTTTTAAAGTAATAACGCTATCGGGTTCGGGCAAAAATCCTTTACCCTTATCCGGCCATTCAATAAAGCATACGCTGTCCTGATCAAAATAATCTCTGATACCTATCCATTCCAGTTCCTCAGGATCGGCCACTCGATATAAATCAAAATGAAATATTTTACGACGGCCTATCGTGTATTCTTCCACTAACGTATAGGTTGGGCTTTTAACCGCGCCGTTATATCCCGCAGCCCGAAGAAAACCTCTGACTAGGGTCGTTTTTCCCGCACCTAAATCACCATATAAAAAAATCAGAGATTTTGAGGGCATGGACTTAAATAATTCTGCACCAAACTGTTCTGTTTCTTCCGCGCTATTCAAATACTTCCGCATTACTATCTCCACCTGAGATAGGACATCAAATCACTGGCTAATAAACCTCTTTCTCCGTCTTTTTCTGCGGCCAAATCAGCCGCTAGCCCGTGACTATAAACTCCTTGTTGCGCCGCATTTTTCAAAGACAAACCCTGAGCCAGCAAACCTGCAATCACACCTGAAAGAACATCGCCCATGCCCCCTGAAGCCATTCCCGGATTTCCTGTAGTAGAAACTGCGCAATCATCTTCAGAAGCAATTAATGTACCGGCGCCTTTAAGAACGGCGATGCCGCCATATTTGACCTGTATAGCGGAAACGGAGGCAAACCTGTCTTGTTGAATTTCAGCAGTAGAACAGCTTAATAATCGGGCGGCTTCACCCGGATGTGGCGTTAAAATCCAGTCAGAGTTTGTTACCGGCGAACGAGCCAACAGATTCAAGCCATCCGCGTCAATTATCAACGATTTTTGAGCTTTTATCGTTGCTATAAACAGTTCTTTTGCCCAATCGCTTTGCCCTAAACCAGGGCCTACTACAACGACGCTGGCCTTTTCCAATAATACCGCCAATTGCCCGGCAGTTTCCACGCCATGACACATTAATTCCGGTCTGTTCAGGTTCATTAATCCCGCGTGTTCTGTTCGTGTTGCCACGCTAACCAATCCTGAGCCTACTCGCAAAGCTGCCTCACCGGCCAGTCTTGCCGCACCGGAATAGCCACAATCGCCACCCACTATCAACACATGCCCATAATTACCTTTATGGGCACAACGATCACGGCGTGGCAACGGTTTTTTAACAACACGAACCACCGACGAAGAAACGGCTTGAAAAATAGCATCCGGCACAGCTAATGCGGCATAAAAAATTTCGCCGCAATAGTCAGCCGCATGCCCGGTAAATAAACCTTGTTTCAAACCAATAAACGTAACCGTGCAATCCGCTTTTACAGCACATCCCATCACATTGCCGGTATCCGCATTCAAACCCGAAGGGCTATCCACAGCAACAACATGGGCTTGTGACTTATTAATAGCCTGAATGGCGAGCGCATAAAGTCCGGTTACTGGGCGATCCAGTCCAGTCCCTAACAAGGCGTCAACCATCACGTCCGCATCAATAACCTCTTCATCCTGAAATGGGATAACCATTCCCTTTGCCTCAACATAGTTCTGGTAAGCAGTATGTGTATCACCTTTGAGATTTACGGGGTCTGCAAGACTATAAACACTGACCTTCAAACCTGCTTCCAAAGCCAATCGGGCAATAATGTAGCCATCACCCGCATTATTGCCGACGCCGCAAAAAACGGCTACAGACTGAGAATCGGACCATTTATGAATGATACATTGAAAAACCTCATAACCGGCTCTGCTCATCAATTGAAAACCGGGAATGCCTCGTTCTTGTATAGCGATTCGGTCAAGCTCTCTAACCTGGGCTGTACGATAGAGTGTTATGGGTAATTTTTGCATGGCAGTTATGGAGGTTTAATAGTCTTGTGCGCATCACAAACCATTGATAACGCCCAAAGATGCCCATTTGATTGGCAGGTGAAAATCCCCTACAGGCAACGGGTATGCGTATGGGGTTCTTGCAACGTAACTCGATGAATCAAAGTAGGGCGCGCCCTACTTGGCTGAACGGTTACAATTTGCGATGGATATAATTAACTTCTGGTTTACCCTCAGAGTCAACGAGTTCGCCAATAGCGAAAACAGTTTCACCCAGGGATTTCAGCGTTTCAAGGGTCGCATTTTCATCTTCGGGGGCAACACAAACTATCATGCCGATACCACAATTGAAGGTAGTTAGCATATCTGTTTGAGATACGTTGCCTTGTTCCTGAAGCCATAAGAAAATGTCAGGAAACACCCAGGAGCTTAGGTCAATATTGGCATTAAGTCCTCCCGGAAGTACGCGCGGTAAATTTTCGGTTAATCCGCCGCCGGTGATGTGAGCAAAAGCATGTACAGGGACTTTGTCCAATAGTGATAATAACGATTTTACATAAATTTTAGTCGGCTCCAGCAAAGCTGTGCCTAATGTTTTGCCATTAAACGAGTCAGTGAGCGCTGAATTGCTGTGGGCAATTATTTTTCGGATTAACGAATAGCCATTGGAATGAGGGCCGGACGATGCAATACCAATCAGCTTATCACCGGCTTTGACTTTGCTGCCGTCCAACACCTTGCTTTTTTCCACAATGCCAACGCAAAAGCCCGCCAGATCATACTCGCCATCAGCATACATGCCCGGCATTTCCGCAGTTTCACCACCAACCAGTGCAGCGCCTGCCAATTCACAGCCTTTGCCGATGCCTGCTATCACTGATGCTGCGGTGTCAACATCCAGTTTGCCTGTAGCAAAATAATCAAGAAAAAACAAAGGCTCCGCACCTTGTACAATAATGTCATTGACGCACATGGCGACCAGATCGATGCCGACGGTGTTATGGATACCTAAATCTATAGCCAGTTTTAGCTTGGTTCCTACACCATCGGTTCCTGAAACCAGAATCGGGCTCTGATAACGATCCAGCGGCAGTTCAAACATGGAACCGAATCCGCCCAATCCCGCCATAACGCCAGCCGTGCGTGTTCTGGCGGCAATAGGCTTGATGCGCTCAACTAATTCATTACCTGCCGCAATATCAACGCCGGCACTTTTATAATTCAGGCTTTCCTGGTTTTGTGCGCTCAATGTCATTATCTCTTCAAAATTTAAACTTCGGATATTGTACAAGACATCATCGTTTTTTGTGAAGGATATGAAGAGAGCTTGACAGTGTTTATCAATCGGTTTTCAGTTGTTACCGAAATAGTTGAATTTAATTAAAAAAATAATTAAAGTGACCCAGTGTGTCAGTAGGTTAATCTTTAAAGATGACACCCCGTCTTGATTGAGGAATTAATATGAAAGTAACAAAAATGTTTAAATCCGCACTATTTATTGCTGTAGTTTTATTTAATGGCGCGGCAGCCGCCTACAGTCCTGAGGAATTAGAACAGGCATGCAAAAAACCACACTTCACTGATTTTAATCTCACCGAATATAAAGCGCCTGATAATATTGAAATTGCACCTGAATCAGAGTTTATTATAAAAATATCAGCTTGGGCAGACCCCAGCACCATCAGGTTAACTGCCAAAAAACAAGCACTGGCTTTTACAGTGGAAAGCAATAGTACTTTTCACAAAATCAAGGCAAAATTACCCGCTTCTTTAAATGGGAGCTTTATCAGAATTGATGTAAGCGCTCAGGCGATTTTGGGTTGCGACAATAAGACTGGTTGGCTGGTTAAGGTCGCCAATAAATAAAAACCCTGAAGCAAGGAAAACAGGATATTCCATATCCACATTAAATTAATGTTTCTCCCGTGTAAGCAGGCGTGTTATAAAAAAGTTTCTGGAATTATTTGTCCATCCCCAAGCAATCAATTACAGTTAAGTTAAGCCTTGGACGGTTATATTTAAAGGACATCGTAAGTCGGGTTAGTGATAACCAGCTGACAGGTCTTAGAAAATTGGGTTACGCTATCCAAATAGTCAACATTGTTAAGGAATAAAAATTAAATAACTTGAGCATTTACATTTTTGTGGGGGCGGTTTTAACCGCTCCCACGATAACTCCTTATAACCAGGTTATTTAGTTACCGCTCCTGTGTCAGGTGTTAAATGATAAACCAGGGATATTAAAGTTCTCTGAGAAAAATATCATATTTTTCCCATTGGGGACTCTGCGTTATCTGTGTCTCCGTGGAGACATATTATTTTAAATGAATACTTTCTACGTCTCACGATCATCAGTACGCAAGCAAACATCTTAACCATCATGCAAAAGCGGTCCTTATCTCCAACCATTTTCTTAATGGGCCCAACGGCTTCAGGAAAGACAGCCCTTTCTGTACAACTGGCGCATGCACTGGGTGGAGAAATCATCAGTGTAGACTCCGCGCTGGTGTTTAAAGGCATGGATATAGGAACAGCAAAGCCCACACTGGAAGAAAGAGGCGACATTCCCCACCATCTGATAGATATATTGGATCCGTCAGAATCTTTCTCTACAGGACAGTTTAGAACACAGTCGCTAGCCTTAATGGATTCTATAACCGGGCGCGGAAAAATCCCGATTTTAGTCGGCGGTACCATGCTCTATTTTAATGCCCTATTGAATGGTCTTGCCGTATTACCAGAGGCCAATCCAGCGATCAGGGCCAAACTTGATCAGGATTTAGAGCAACTGGGTAAAGAGGCCTTGCATCATCGGCTCGCCCAAATTGATCCGCTAGCAGCGGCGAGAATTCATCCTAATGACCCACAACGTATCCAACGCGCTCTGGAAGTCTACGAAATCAGCGGCAAACCCTTATCCTCTTACTTTAACGCGGCCCAAAGCGAAGACCTGCCCTATCAAAAAATAAAACTGATCATTGCTCCGTCAGACCGAAAAATCCTGCATGACATCATCGCTCAACGTTTCCGAAATATGCTGGAGCAAGGTTTTATCAACGAAGTAGAGAAGCTTTATAGACGTGGTGATTTAACCGAAAAAATGCCCTCCATTCGCGCTGTTGGCTATCGACAAGTCTGGTCTTATCTGCAAGGCGACGATGACCTTAAAACCATGACAGAAAAAGCTATTATCGCCACCCGTCAATTGGCTAAACGCCAATTTACCTGGCTACGTAAAGAAACTGACGCAATCAGTTTCCAGACCGGGCAAGCGGATTTATTACAAAACGTCTTGGCGGCGGTAATTCGTCAAAGGCGGGCGGGGTTTTCTGCACCGGAGCTCCTTTAGTTAAGGGGACTGAATAATTACACCGAAAATAGAGCTACCGAGGCTCTGTCCCGTTCAAAAAAACGACTCATCGGGAGCCATTGTCAACTTACTCTGTTTGCTGGCCGGTAATTTCGCAAGTGGTTCTAATGTTTTAGATTATCCTGATGTGTGTTCACGCCAACGTAAGGCTTCCCACTCACGAATCAAGTTTATCGCCCGATCTTTATAAAAAGGATCTGATAGCGCTTCCTTGTACGATTTCCATGATTTCAACTCACTGAAAAAAAACTCTTCCGAACGAAAATCAAACAACGTCCGAACTCCATCTTGTTTTACATGGGCAATCAATGTGGGTTGAGATAAACTGCCCACCCATTGAAATACGATTTTATCTCTTTTTGTCCACTTATTTTTTATGCCTAATGCGGATCGAATGGCCATTTCCGCGACATCGACTTGCCCTATCGGTTCATCAGCAACGATAGTAGGGTCATTGATAATTAACGGTATTTTTGTCTGGGTATCATTAATGGCATGTCCATGGCCAAGAAATCCGTCATCAAACAAAGATTCACCATGATCCCCTAAAATAACAATCGTTGTCTTGTCAAGCAAGTTCCGCTCCCTTAGAGACTCAATGACTTTGCCAACCGCCCAGTCGGCATTGGCTATGGCATTCCAGTAAGTTGCCGCAACCCTGTCCTTATTTTCCTCCCTGATTTCAGAGCGGGGAATTAAATCATTAATAATACGCTTGGCCATTTTCGGGTGTGCATAAGGAAAATGGCCTGCTTGTATGTTCAAGTAGAAAAACTGTGGCTTAGTGAAATCCACCTGATTGATTCGTGTTTGAAACTGTTCGATGACACGCTCTTCACTCAGGCGCAAACTGCCTTGTTCCGTGCTGGGAAATACCCGGTCATTAAGTGCGGTTCTTGCATCAAAGTAAGAAACGCCCTCGTTTTTCATACCCGTTTTTAGTGCCACATCGCCAAATGACTCATCTTGGCCGGATATGATAGACACTTGGTAACCCGCTTTTTGTAAAAACTTAATTAAAGTGGTTTTGTTTTTGTCGTCAGCCAAGTCTCTGTTAAATATAGCCTTAATAGAAGTGATGGTATATCCCGTATGACTATAGGCATGTTTTATAGAGGTACCATTTTTTGCAATTTCCCGCATCACAGGTGTTACATAATGCCCGTTTATTTTCTGGTCGAGTAAATCGGCGCGAGCGCTTTCCAGAACAATAAGAATAATATTCTTACCTTGTCGAGGCGTTATTTCAGCAAGGTTGTCATTAGCAGCCGGGGTTATGACGGCATCGCCCAGAAAGCCATCTTCATCTATACCATTTCCAGGAATATCCAGTGCGCCTGGATAAACAGAGGCGTTAAAAACGGCTTTGTCCTTCGGATATGAAAAGCTGCCAAAGCCGTCGAAATCAATATCTGATAGCTTGTCCAAGCTAATGCTAATGAGTCGGTAGGCTGTTTTCTTTACTAATCCATATCTTAAATAATCATTATTAGACACAAATAATGTAATGAAGGGCGTTAACATAATAGCAACGGCCAGTAGCTCCATATAAGTTCTATGCGCTATAGTATTCGTAGTGAGTCGCTGAACAAAAGTCCTCTTTTTTAAGAAGTTTATGAAAAAAATCAAACAGGTTGTAATAATGCCCAGTATTCCAATAAACAAAAGGATTTCATTACTGACATAAAGTAAGGCCTCTTTTAAGCTGCCTCCGCCTAAATTTTTGATGATCTGAAGATTTACAGTATCACTAAAGTATGACAAAACCTTAAAGTTAAGGGCCAGCCAAATACCGACTAAAAACACCACGATAACAGTAAAACTATAATAAATAATCAGACCATACTTGTTGAGTTTGTCAGCGACAAAAAACCAGAGACTGGCCAATAGCCCCACTAATGACAAGTCAAACCATAATGAAAAAAGGATGAATGTTAAGCGTTCAGGGATTGTTTTGTATGAAAACGGCTGCAAGAAACCGCCTGTAAATAGATCGTATTTATAATGTAGAAGCATTGATTCAAAAATCTGAATAATGATAACAGCAATTAAAACAACGATTAATCGACGATATTGCGCAATTAAATTTTCTAGTTTAATAAAAAACACTCTGTAAAATCCTACTTTGCATGGCTCAGAATAACTATGGGATTCGTGACGTGTAAGTAATGGATAAAAAGTTTTTTAACATTTTTTATCGCCACGAAGATTACGAAGTTTAATATTTTTCTTCGTAGTAAATGAGAGTAAATAATTCTTTTTTGGTTAAAAAACTTTTGGTTACTTGCTTCAAGCCAATAAAGTAGCCATCACTAGTGAATGTTAGATCATAATTTAAGGATAAGTGCTTAAAAATATCTCCATCTTGTTTCTAAAGGCGATTTTGATTAAGTTTATTTGTTGAATATAGCCTGAAACTATCTGATTTTATATCACTTTTTACACGAGTTATAAATTATGGCTATTCAAAAAAGTTTCCTGATTACTTCAGCCAAAATAGAAATGGTGACGATCCTACGAAATCCAAGGGCGTCACCCCGGCATCGATTACCGGGGTCTAGGCTACATGGATGTAAACCCGGCGGTTACAGGGACGGTAAGCCACATCCCCGTGCCCTGGATACCGACAATCCATGCCGGTATGACGAGCTACTTGGAAGAATGCCACTTCGGCTGAAAGTTGGACGTAATCAGGAAAAGTTTTGCCCTTTGTAGATGCGACAAATTCGTATTGTGCTGATAAATTCGTGCCTACAACGCTCTCATGCAAACACCAGGCGGACAGAGTTTATTTGAATATCTATATGGGTTTGAGCCTTGGAACTCAGTCAATGTTATTTTGACTGGGCCTGCCTTCTGCTTCACCGGGTGCTAGCGCCGGTTTCTGATACCACTGCCCAAAATAAGAATAAACTGTTCCTCATTTTGGATAATCTCAAGGCAGCATACGCCATTGGCACGCACTCTTTAAGGATATATAAAGTTGCACAAAAAGTATCATATAATTGTAAGTTGACGCGGCTTGGTTATTTTTGAACTCCTTCAGATGCGGACGGATAATTTCAAACTGTTCGGTTTTATGCTATTTGGGTATATGGCTCTTGGTATGACTATTTAAAATATAAGCGTTATGGATTATAAACAGGTTCTTAGGCAATCCGCTTTGACGGTGATGGCGGTTAACTGCCGTGAACCAGATCTACGAGCTACCCGGATTTAATAGTACATGAAGTACTTGATAATTTTTAGATCAATCCAGCCATAAGGATGTAAAGGTGATATTTTCTTCAAACGACGCAAATTCAAAACCACGACAATTTGAGCCAAGCACTTACCGCTCTGTTGGTTACATGAAGGCGGATAAATTCCTGGGCAATATTAAACTGATTTTCCTTAAATCCCTTTCTTGATATTCGGGAACAGTGCTGACATCTTTAGTTAATGGCAAGAGTTTTTCTTGCCCATTGTTCAGATTTCGCTAATGCTTTTTCACAGCAAAATATAAAAGGCGATACCGAGGGGGAGTATTTTTGAAAATGATAGTCAGGTTGTTTATTGGCGGTTTAATTTTGATATCGGCTTTTGCTTTGAACTCGACGGTCTTTGCTACGGCGGGCATCTTGTTGCCGGCGAAAAGCAGGAATATTTCTGTACAACCAGCTGATATTGAAGTCTTTGTTCGCAATGGCTGCCCGCACTGCGCTAAAGCAGAGCTATTTTTACAGGCTCTTAAACAGGAGCAACCTGCTCTGAGGATCGTTATTCATGATGTAACTCAGGAACCAGCAGCATTAGAACAATTACAAGTTCTCGCTAGAAATCAGGGTATAGGTACGGTGAGAGTGCCTGCTTTTCAAGTGGGTGGGCAATTAATTGTCGGGTATTCTGATGAGCTTACAACGGGACAGCTAATTCGCGGCGCTTTGACTCAAGCTCAAATTCCGCAAAACCAAGACTCTTCGGGTAGCTGCGAAGCTGAAGAATCATTGTCCTGCGAAGTTGGAGCGGAAGTTGCGACCCAAGCACCGCAACCTTTTATGCTTGATTTCCTTGGCCACAGACTGTCCCTGGATGAAGTCGGTTTACCGCTATTTACATTGGCCATGGGCTTACTGGACGGTTTTAATCCTTGTTCACTATGGGTATTGATTCTCATCATCTCGCTGCTGGCACCCATGAATAACAGGCCACGGATGTTCGCCATCGCTGGTACCTTCATTGCCGTGGAAGGCCTGGCTTATTTTATTTTTATGGCAGCCTGGCTTAATCTTTTCCTGCTCATTGGGTTGTCCCGCATTTCGGAAATAGTGATTGCAGCCATTGCTCTATTGGCTGGGATGATTAATCTTAAGGATTTCTGGTTCTATGGCCGGGGCGTTTCGCTCTCAATTCCGGATGCTGCAAAGCCGGATATTTATGCCAGAATGCGGCGTATCCTTCATGCGGAAAACCTTGCCGGCGCATTGATTGGCGCGGTGGTGCTGGCTGTTTTGGTGCAGATTGTCGAATTTATGTGTACCTCGGGTTTTCCAGCGTTGTATACACGGATTTTGACGCTGAAACAGCTCGATAGCATGAGCTATTACAGTTATTTACTGCTTTACAATCTGGCATACATGTTCGATGACGTTATCATTTTAGCAATAGGCGTCATCACATTAAGTCAGCATCGGCTTCAGGAAAAAGAAGGTCGCTGGCTTAAATTGATCAGTGGTTTGGTAATGGCGGGGCTTGGCATCTATTTGATTATAGCGCCGAATTGAGTTATTCAATTTCGTTGTGAGCGCGTGCAGTATATATCACGCCTTATTTTCGGTATGATGGGCTTTTTGACTTCTCACCTAAATCGGGCGATGAGGGAGGTTTAACCGTTCGCCCTGAGGCTGTCGAAGGGTTAACGGTTAACCCGTTTATGGTTCGACAAGGCCTTTAGTCCTGAGCACAGTCGAAGGGGCACCACGAACGGGTTAACCTTAAACTATCCCGTTTTAAGTTGAAAGCCGTTTTTTTTATATCAGTCTGCATCCCATGTCTTTTATTAATACTCTCGAACCCGAACTTGACAAGCTCCCTGATGAGTTACGTGTCTCTGTTGCGGCTTTTTTGAAGCAATGGCATGAACAGTTGATCGGGCTTGATCTCGATTTTCATCCGAAAGCTGAGTTTACTGCCTCAATGGTAAAGGTTTGGTGTTCCAGTCTGTTTATTACTGAAAGCTGTATGCAGCGTCCTGACATACTGGTTGATTTGGTCACAACCGGTGATTTATCGACGATTTATAATGAGCGTAGTTATGCCGACAAGCTGGCGCGCATGAAGATTGAAAGTGAAGCCGGGTTAATGCAGGCGTTGCGTCGGTTTCGGCAGCGGGAAATGATCAGGATTGCCTGGCGCGATTTAGCGGGTTGGGCGCAGTTATCCGAAACATTGGCTGAATTGTCCTGGCTGGCTGATGCCTGTATTCAATACGCGTTGTCTTTTCTTTACCAGCAAGCTTGCGAAAAACGCGGCACGCCCTTGCTGTCTGATGGCAGGCCCCAGCAAATTGTCGTATTGGGTATGGGTAAACTCGGTGCTTATGAACTGAATTATTCTTCTGATATAGACCTGATTTTTGCTTACGCAGAAAACGGCGTATTACCCGATAGAAAAGAAACCAGCTATAGCGAGTTTTTTACGCGACTTTGTCAAAGTCTGGTAAAAGTTTTGGATGAAATCACCGTTGACGGTTTTGTGTTTCGCACCGACATCCGTTTAAGGCCTTTTGGCGATAGCGGCCCCATCATCATGACGTTTGATGGCATGGAAAACTATTATCAGACCCAGGCGCGGGAATGGGAGCGTTATGCCATGATTAAAGCACGTCAGGTCGCGGGTGACTTTAAAACCGGCTCGCAGCTCATGGCGATGCTGAAATCCTTTGTCTACCGGCGTTATCTGGATTACGGCGCCTTTGAAGAGCTGCGTTCTTTAAAGGCGCAGATTACCCAGGAATTAAGACGTAAAGATCGCATGGAGAACGTCAAGCTTGGGCCCGGCGGCATACGCGAAATCGAATTTATTGGTCAAGCCTTCCAGCTGATACGCGGCGGCAATGAAAAGGCATTGCAAACGCGCGGTATTCTGGATGTACTGCGAATTCTTGGCGAATTGGAATTACTGGCCCCAAACGATGCTGAACAGTTAAAGCATTCTTACTGTTTTCTGCGCAGAGTGGAAAACCATATCCAGCAATATCAAGACCGGCAAACGCATGATTTGCCGACAGATGCATCGGTGCGGGAGATACTCGCCTATTCACTGGATTACCCCGACTGGAACAGCTTTAAGAACCAGCTGGATACGGTAAGAGCGCAGGTACATGCGCTATTTGATCAGGTTTTTTCTCTTTCCAGGCAGGAAGTAAAAGATCAGGATAGTCAACAGATTTGGATTGGCGCAGTGGATGATGCGGAATTACTGGCTAACTTGAGCGCCTTTGGTTTTCAGGAGAGCGCTGACAGCTTGGCGGCCATCAAGCAATTTAAAAACGCTGTCTCAGTTAGACGTTTGACGAGCAAAGGCGCAAAGGTTCTTGACCGGTTAATGCCGCAATTGATTGAGGCGATGCAGCAGGTTGATAACCCCGATGAAACCTTAAAACGCATACTTGGTTTATTTGAGGCAGTTGCAGGCAGAAATGTTTATTTATCGTTGTTGGCTGAAAACCCCGATGCTTTAGCTCAATTGCTTCGTTTGTCATCGGCCAGTCCCTGGATTTGTGATTATTTATCACGCTATCCCGTGTTATTTGATGAGTTGCTGGACACTCGGACGTTGTATGAACCGCTCAAAAAAGAGGATCTTGATGAGCAACTGACAAAGCTGTTATTACCTATAG
Organism: uncultured Gammaproteobacteria bacterium; assembly: GCA_963849195.1. Lineage (GTDB taxonomy): Bacteria > Pseudomonadota > Gammaproteobacteria > Methylococcales > Methylomonadaceae > Methylobacter_C. The sequence goes on along the minus strand of CAWKGQ010000002.1, from coordinate 171,507 downwards.
AAGTTCAAGACCTTGAACAACTGATGATTGTGCTACGGCAATTTAAGCAATTGAATGTCTTGCGAGTTGCCGCAGCCGATATAATGGGCGCGATTCCTCTTATGGTGGTTAGTGATTATTTAACCTACATAGCCGAAAGCATAGTCGCTCATGTTGTTGACCGGGCCTGGTTGATGCTTACTGAAAAACATGGTAAGCCGCCTGAAAACGATGATAATTCCAAAGGTTTTGCAGTGCTCGGCTTTGGTAAACTGGGCGGTATTGAGCTGGGCTATGGATCTGATCTGGATTTGGTGTTTTTGTATGATTGCCGGGATGGCAGCGCGCTAACCGATGGCGCTAAACCGGTTTCATGTTCTCAATTTTATGGCCGGTTGGGACTGAAAATCCGGCATATTCTGGATACCAAGCTATTGTCGGGGGTACTCTATGAAGTAGATATGCGGCTACGTCCTAGCGGGGATTCCGGTTTATTGGTCACGCATATTAACGCTTACGAGGACTATTTAAGAAATCAGGCGTGGACATGGGAACATCAGGCATTAGTCAGAGGGCGATTTATTGCCGGTGATCTCCGGTTAAAAGCACAGTTTGAAGCCATCCGGCGCAGAATATTAAGCTTACCCAGAGATTCGAAGCTGTTGAAAACAGAAGTGCGGGAAATGCGCGAAAAAATGCGAGACGCATTGGCAACGAAAGAATCGAACAAGTTTGACTTAAAACAGAGTAAAGGCGGTATTGCTGATATTGAGTTTATAGTACAATTTGGCGTTTTAGCCCGGGCTGCAAAAAATGAAGCATTGACGATCTATACGGATAATGTAAGGTTGCTTGAAGGCTTGCAGGAAGATGGATTTATGTCCAAAACCGAGGCGGAAACCCTTAAAGCGGCTTATTGCACTTATCGTGATTATGGTCATAAGCAGGTTTTACAAGGAGAGCGTGCAGTCATAAACGAGGCTGAAGTTGTTGAATTGAGCAAGCAAGTTGAGCAAATTTGGCATGATTTTATGGAATAAACAGATAAAGTAACTTGGAAAAAATTAACCGCCACTGATTCACAGATTAAACTTATTTATAATTCTGTGAATCTGTGGCAACTATGACAGGGGATATTTTTTGCAAGTTATCTTAGATAAAAAACACTAATAAACACAAATGTTGGAGAATAAATGATGACAATGGACGATAGAGACGGCGTTATTTGGCTGGATGGTTCATGGGTTGAGTGGCGTGAAGCTAAAGTCCATGTGTTGACGCATACCTTGCACTACGGACTGGGCGTGTTTGAGGGCATAAGAGCGTATCACGCTGAAAAAGGCACCGCCATATTCAAAATGCAAGAGCACACGGATCGCCTGTTCCGTTCCGCGCACATCATGAATATGCCCATGCCGTTTACCAAGGATGAGATGAATCAGGCGCAACGTGATGCTGTCGCCAAAAATAATCTGGATAGCGCCTATATTCGCAGCATGTGTTTTTTTGGTTCCGAAGGAATGGGTCTCCGGGCGGATAACCTGAAAGTTCATGTCATGGTTGCTGCATGGCCGTGGGGTGCTTATTTGGGTGCTGACAGCATAGAACATGGCATTCGTATTCGCACGTCTTCCTATACACGCAATCATCACAACAGCACCATGTGCAAAGCCAAAGCCAACGGTAATTACATCAATTCCATCTTGGCCCTGCAAGAAGCCTTGGCGAATGGTTACGATGAAGCCTTAATGCTGGATCATGAAGGTTTTGCGGCAGAAGGCAGTGCTGAAAATCTGTTTATCGTGCGTAATGGCAAAATTTACACGCCTGAAACCACCTCGGCACTGGAAGGCATTACCCGGGATACGGTTATGACAATTGCCCGCGAGCAAGGCTTTGAAGTCATTGAAAAACGCATTACTCGCGATGAAATTTATGTCGCTGATGAAGCGTTCTTTACCGGTTCCGCTGCTGAAGTGACTCCGATCAGAGAATTGGATAATCGTAAAATAGGTTGTGGTAGTCGTGGCGTGGTAACCGAAAAATTGCAATCCTTATACTTTGACTATGTACATGGGCGCAGGGACGACCATGTCGATTGGTTAACTTACGTAAAGTAAGATTTTGAAAGCATCACCAAAAATTCTGGTCGTCGGTCCGTCATGGGTAGGCGACATGGTGATGGCGCAAAGCCTGTTTATCACGTTAAAAAATGCCCAGCCTGATTGTCAAATTAACGTTCTGGCCCCGGCATGGTCATTTTCCTTGTTGGAAAGAATGCCAGAAGTTGCAAAAGCCATCGCCATGCCCTTATCACATGGTCAGTTTGGTTTGCTCGACAGAATCAAACTGGGCAGAAAATTACGAGACGAGGGTTACAATCAGGTGATTGTCTTGCCGAACTCATGGAAATCGGCATTAATACCTTATTTTGCCGATATACCCGTTCGTACCGGGTATATCGGTGAATGTCGATGGGGCTTGCTTAACGATGCCAGAAAACTGAATAAAACCTTGCTGACCATGACCGTACAGCGCTTTGTAGCATTAGGCTTGCCGAACACCGCACCTCTCCCGCCTGAGTATCCTATTCCCGCAATATTTATTGACCAAAACAGTCAAAATGCTGTTGCCGGAAAATTCACAATAACGCGTTCGGAAAAAATATTAGCCTTATGTCCGGGCGCTGAATATGGCCCGGCAAAACGCTGGCCTGCAAGTTATTATGCCGAAGTTGCCCGACATAAAATTAATCAGGGTTGGCAGGTTTGGCTGTTTGGTTCCGATAAAGATAAAGAGGCAGCGGAACAAATTAATAGTGAAGTCTCAGGGGGGTGTATCGATTTTACGGGCCGGACTTCATTAGCCGAAGCGGTGGATTTAATGTCACTGGTTGATACAGTAGTGACTAATGACTCAGGTTTAATGCACGTTGCCGCCGCGCTGGATAAAAAAATAATAGCCCTTTATGGTTCATCCGATCCAGATTTTACACCGCCACTCAATGCTAAAGCCCACGTTATCTCTTTAAATCTTGATTGCTCTCCTTGTTTTAAACGGGAGTGTCCATTAACCCACACTCGATGTTTGACAGACATCAAACCTGCTCAAGTAATTGATGTTATTTAACAAGCGGAAGTTTGATTCTTTTGGCGGCAACTAAAGTCGTCGTCGCAGTGATAGTCATTGAAATGATAAGTTCATGAAAATCGCAATCGTTAAACTCTCTGCACTGGGTGACATCGTTCATGCCATGGTTGCGCTTCAATTCATCAAAGCGTATTTCCCTACAATTGAAATTGACTGGATTGTTGAAGAACGTTTTGCCGAAGCTTTAAAAAACAACCCCGATATAGATCATATTTTAACGGTCAACCTGAAATCTTTAAAAACTAATAAAGCGGTTATTTTTCAGCAGATCAAAAGCGTCCGCGAATATGCTTTAAGCAACTATGATCTGGTCATCGATGCGCAAGGGTTGATTAAATCCGCTATCATTGCAAAATTGCTAGGGAAACGCATCGCCGGATTCGATGCCAATTCAATCAGGGAAAAAGCAGCTTCGTGGTTTTATGATGTCACTGTGGCCTGTGCTTACGACATTAATGCCATAGCCAGAAATGCCTTTGTTTTATCCAGTCCTTTAGGCATAAGCATCACGGCTGAGCAAATCCTTAACAAAAAACCGTTTTTATTTTTTAATAACGAAGACCCGCAAATTTACGATTTTTTGCAAAAAGACCGAAAAAATATTGTTCTGGTTATCGGCTCAAGCTGGGATAGCAAAAATTACCCGGCGGATAAGTTTGTCAAAATAGCTTCAGCGTTGCCGCATAACTATTTGGTGGTGTGGGGCAGTGAGCAAGAAAGAGAAAACGCAGGCTGGATGGCCACGCAATCCGGCAATATTCAAGTTATGCCCAAGCTAGATTTGAATAGTTTAAAAGCTCTAATTGCTAATGCTGATTTGCTGATTGGTAATGATACCGGACCAACACACATGGCTTGGGCTTTAAACAGACCATCCATTACAATTTTTGGCCCTACACCTATCAGAATGACTTATCAAACCGGCATCAACAAAGTGGTTAAATCGGCTTCTATTGTCAATCCATATAAACTGAATAAGCAGGATTATTCGATCAAGGATATTGATGAAAATGAGATCATCGAGTTGGTAAAAACTTTGTTAGGCTGATTTTCGATTTCCAGATAAGGTTCTATCCAAGAATGAATATCCAAATTGCGCAGGATTTTCGTTTATTTTTAAGGCGTAAAAAGGGCGCACAGCCCCTAACTGTTATTCGCTGAATAACTGTCCAGCTGCATGGCCTTAATCATTATAGCGAGTTCATCGCGTTGCCGTTTTATGGGTTCTAATTCTGTTTCAAGGGCTGCAATATTTTCAGCAATGTTTCCTTTGGAGCTGTTAATTTTTTTTAGCAGAAGCAAACGGCTTTCAATTTGTTTTTTATGGTCTTTAATTTGACACATTAACGGTATTAAAACGCCTTGGCTCCAAGCTATTGCATCGTCATGTGCCCGTTTGAGAACGTCTCGGGCATTGGCGATCAGTGTGCCATAAAGCTTGTCTATAACAATACTTTGCTCGGTCATTGTTATTTTAGTACTGGAACGAAAGGCTTCGCCTTGTTCAAAAATCTGTTCCAGTTCGATTTGATATTGCTTGATGGAAAATAGGAGTGGCTCTATTTCTTTAAACCCGTATTCGGCCTTAAATTTATGATGTATGACTTTCACTAGGCGACGCGTTTCGTTAGTCATGTCAATAGCCTCGTCCAATAGATCCCGCAAGTTATCAAATAATTTGCGGATATTTTGTTTAATGCCGTAAGTTGTCAGACTCTCTGCCATGTCATGTTTGGCATTGTTGATAATTGCGTCAACTTTTTCGAGGGCGAATGAGTCAATCAACCTCTTGGCCTGAACAGCAAAAATTCGATGGCTAGCCTGAAAGTTTTCAATATTGGTCTTGTAAAGATTTTGTTTGTCGCGAGTTTCGGTTATCAATTTCCCCATCAGGTCCTGATTTTGGAAGTCGACTTTTTTTAATTCTTCAAGCTGGCCTGTCGCTTGTGATAGTGACAGACCCGTTAAATTAGATGATTCATTAACCAGATAGCCAATGTCGCGGACGATTGTACCCATCAGAATATTGCGTTTTTGTTTTATGATATCGCTAGCAAGGTAATTTTCTAATGGTGCCAGGCAGCTTTTTTTAAATAAGGCATCATCGGCTTTAACTTTAGCCAACAGGGCTTGTTTGGCTGAAACAGGAAATATTGTATTTTCGTTTATTTTCAAAATAGCCGCCGATTCGGCGACTTGTGATTTAATGGAATCTTCATAGTCATTTGTTCCGGCAAGATCATCCCACATGGTATCAATTTTATTCATAACCACGGCCAGACCTTGCGTTTTTTCGCCATGGGAACGGCAAATATGCGTTAGCCACATTTCCAGATCGCTTTTAGTGACGCCAATATCCGCAGCGAGAACAAAAACAATGGCTTGTGCGCCGGGTAACATGCTCAATGTTAATTCCGGCTCAGTCCCCAAAGCATTCAGACCGGGTGTGTCAATAATTGCTAATCCTTCTTTTAGTAAAGGATGGGGGAAGCTGATCAGGGCATGGCGCCAGCAGGGTATTTCAACTTTCTCAGGGTTTATAATGCCTTGTGCGGCCGCGTCACGCTCATTCCATAGACCGAGCTTATTGGCCAACTGGCGGTCGACTTTTTTTGTTGATATGAGCTCTTTAAAGGCTTCCTGCATTTGTGTTGGAGAGTTGCAGTCAAGCTTGAAGTGGACCCATCGCTCCGGCATTTTTTTAAATTCAGCCAATGAAATATCTTCAAGGCGGCTTTCAATAGCCAGCAAGCGAATATAACTGCCGTCTTTTTGATCATAGAAAAGTTCTGTGGGTGCCATGGTGGTGCGACCCGGTGAAGAGGGGAGCAATCGAACACCGGTTTCGGCAAAAAACAGGGCATTAATCAGTTCGGTTTTGCCTCGTGAAAATTCAGCAACGAAAGCTAGGGTAATCCGGTCTGCTTCCAGGTCAGTAAGAATATTTAAAATGGTATTGGTGCTGTAAGAATCGTTCATGCCATAGCGATTACGCCATTGATGATACATTTCTATAGACTGTATCAATCTTGTTCGCCACTGCGAATATTCGTGCATTTTCTCTTTAAATTCGGGGTTACTCATGATTTACCTATTTTTACTAACACAGTGTACGAGATATAAATTAAGGGCATCCTCGTAAAATTGTAGTTTATATCCCAAGAATAGTTAGATAGAAACAGCCTGGTTTTCCGAACAGGAACTTTATTAAAAATTCTTTATACCATAAAGCCGCTGGTAGTCTTTAATGGCATTGAGATGATCACTGGCATCAACTTTTAAGTAGTCGATAATATTCTCCAGAGTAATGATTGCAATAACCGGCATATCAAAACGATCCTGGACTTCCTGAATAGCGGAACTATTATTTTGTCCCTTTTCCTGTCTATCCAGGGCAATCAAAACACCTGAGGGCGTTGCACCGGCATTTCTTATAATATCCACTGATTCTCTGACGGATGTACCAGCAGTAATAACATCATCGAGAATGATAACCTTCCCTTGGAGCGGAGCGCCCACCAGATTGCCGCCTTCGCCATGATCTTTTGCTTCTTTGCGGTTGAAGGCAAAGGGGATATCACTGGAAGTTAACTGGGCGTAAGCGATGGATGTAGCGCTGACCAGAGGGATGCCTTTGTAAGCAGGGCCGTAAAGAATATCCGGTTCAATACCGGATTCAATCAATGCCTGAGCATAAAAATGACCCAATTTCCCCAGTTGAGCGCCGGTATTGAACAAACCGGTATTGAAGAAATAAGGACTGGTGCGGCCTGACTTTAACAGGAACTCGCCGAATTTTAATACACCGCAATCCAGTGCATAGGAAATAAAGTCTTTTTGATAATCAAGCATGATAAAGGGAAAAATAGTTAATATGCAGTTTCATGAATAGGGATAAGGCTAAAAAATCCAGTGTGCTTCGAACCAAATCAAGGCATGAATTTTTCTAAAACGTTGTCCAGAAAATTCCAGCCTTGTTCTGAACAATAATAATGATTATCTTGATGAATAATCAACTCTTGTTTCAGACAAGCCGATAATGCTGGCTCCAGCGTAGCTATATCTAGGCCGGTTGTTGATTGATAAGTCTCCAATGTAAAGCCTTGTTTCAGACGTAAATGATTCATAATGAATTCTAAGGGCAGATCCTCCACAGCAATAACATCGGCTCCACCGTTTTTATGCGTGTCACTTAAATATTGCTCCGGACTTTTAGGTTTAAAACTGCGCGTAATCTTATGGGGTAACGCTTGTGTTATTTTACCGTGACCGCCCGCGCCTATACCTAAATAATCGCCGAATTGCCAGTAGTTTACATTATGACGACACTGCAAGCCTGGTTGGCTATAAGCTGAAACCTCATACTGTTGATAGCCATGATCGGCTAGTAACTTTTGACAGTGTTTTTGCACGCTAAAAATAAGCTCATCATCAGGTAATTGAGGGGGGAATTTATGAAAATAGGTATTGGGTTCCAAAGTTAACTGGTAAAAAGAAATGTGCGCAGGCTTCAAGCTTATGGCTGTTGTAACATCTGTTTTGCTGTTATCAGGACCGGAGTCGGGTAATCCAAACATCAAATCCAGATTGAAATTCTCAAAGCCGGCCTGATGAGCGATTTCTGCGGCAACAATTGCTTCATTTGCAGAGTGTACCCGCCCCAGTTTTTTTAATAGCTTATCGTTAAAGCTTTGTATGCCGATGGATAACCGGTTAATACCTATGGCTCTGAATTCGGCAAATTTATGGCTCTCAAAAGTACCTGGATTGGCTTCAAGGGTAATTTCAAGGTTATCTTTTAGAGTAACGCGTTGCTCTATGCCGCGTAACAAGCGATTGATAGCGTCAGGTGAAAACAGGCTCGGCGTCCCTCCCCCGATAAAAATACTGCTGATGGGTCGAGTTATATTATAGAGTTGCAGGTCTTGAGATAAATCATTCAGCAACGCATCGATATAGGCAATTTCAGGTGTGTCGGCTTTAATCGCGTGCGAATTAAAATCGCAATAAGGACATTTTTTAATGCACCAGGGAATGTGAATGTATAGACTCAGTGGCGGCAATGGAGTTTTAAATATTAGTTAAGGAAGATGTCAGTTTAACATTATTTGATGTGGGTTGGATGTTTCGGAGGAGAGTGGAAAAGCAGATGACGGGTCAACTTTCCAAGTAATTCAAAAAACATTAATTGGATGCTTTTTTATCAAAACCGTTTGTGGTGGTTAAAAAGGATATAATCAAAATATAATTTTTAATTAAAGCCAGAAACGCCGCATGTTATTCAATTCGTATGTTTTTATTTTTGCCTTTCTCCCTGTCGTTTTTTTCGGATTTTATGTTATTGGGCGCTACAGTCACAAACTGGCTTTACTGTGGCTTACTTTTGCATCGCTCTTTTTCTATGGTTGGTGGGATGTCCGTTTTGTGGGGTTGTTGTTGGCCTCTATCGTATTCAATTACGGATTTGGGCGCTTGATTGGGCAGAGACTTTCAACATCAACCGGTTCGGGGAAATCGTTACTGGTTAGCGCGATTGTTGCCAATATTATTCTGCTGGGCTACTTCAAATATGCCAATTTTTTTGTTGAAAATCTAAATCACCTGGCGGGTACAAGCCTACTGATTGGCGAAGTTTTTCTACCGCTCGGCATATCCTTTTTCACCTTTACCCAGATTGCATTTCTGGTTGATACCTATCAGGGTAAAGTCAAGGAATACAGCTTTATCCACTACACCTTGTTCGTCACTTACTTTCCGCATCTGATCGCAGGCCCCGTCTTGCATCACAAAGAAATGATGCCGCAGTTTGCCAGGCAAGATACCCGCCTCATTAACCTTGAAAACATTGCCGCCGGCCTATCGATTTTTGTACTGGGTCTGGCCAAGAAAGTACTTATAGCGGACGCCATGGCGGATATCGCCACACCCATTTTTGCCGCAGTAAGCACGGGCGGACAACCTATGTTTATAGAATCCTGGGTAGGGGCGCTGGCCTACACGCTACAGTTATATTTCGATTTTTCCGCTTATTCCGACATGGCGATTGGCTTGTCCTTGATGTTTAACGTACGCTTGCCGTTGAACTTCAATTCGCCTTACAAGGCCACCAGCATTATCGAGTTTTGGCGGCGTTGGCACATGACCTTATCGCGCTTTCTGCGTGACTATCTGTATATCCCGCTGGGCGGTAGCCGCCATGGCAAAGGCCGGCGTTATGCCAACCTGATGGTGACCATGTTGCTGGGTGGGTTATGGCATGGCGCGGGCTGGACATTTGTTATATGGGGCGGCCTGCATGGATTTTATTTGATGAGTAACCATGCCTGGCGCAATTTAAAGCAAGGAATGGGTTGGGGTGACGGCGGCAGGTGGTCACATCTTGGCGCGGGTGTTCTTACTTTCCTGGCGGTGGTTGTGGGTTGGGTGTTTTTTCGTGCAGACAGTTTTTCTTCGGCGATGACTCTGTTGCATGGCATGACAGGTATGAACGGAATTTCGTTGCCTATTTCATTAGCGGGTTGGTGGGATAAATACCCTGATTATTTTCCGCATCAAGAAGTAATTGGATTAATGGCACGATTTACGCCTGTTGAGCTGAATACGGCCAAAGCTGCAGCAACTTTGATAATCGGCTTTGTTATTGTTTGGGGATTTCCCAATGTACGGCAAATATTTCGGCACTACCGCCCCGTATGTGAAGATATACATAAAGTAGCTATGGATTTAACCGTTGACACGATTACACCTGGCACATTCGGTTGTTATTTTGAATGGAAACCCGTCAAGGTATTTGCCTGGGTGACAGGTGCATTGTTTGCCTTGTCTGTTTTTGGGCTAACTCATGTTAGCGAGTTTCTTTATTTTCAATTCTGATTATGCGTAATTATCTTGCTCACGTCTGTCTAGCCACTTTCGTTTTTCTGGCATTGCCAATCGGATTTAATTGGGCGATTGATTCCTATCGTATTTTTAGTAAACCTGCTGATAAAGAGTATTTCGAATCGAACACCCGGTTTCTAAAGACGAACTATATTACTGAAAACTGTCAGGCTTACAACTCAATGATATTCGGCAATAGCCGAGCGGCGGTTTTTTCACCTGAAGCCATTAACGACGAAAAAAACAGGTTTTTCAATTTTGCTGTATCTGAAGATATGGTTAATGGGATTTATTTGAAAGCGTCCTATCTTGTTTCCCTTGGATGCCTGAAAAACATAGCAATAATCCCGGTTTCTCTCGACATAATTGGGACCCACGATTGGGATGCTCAAAAAAATTTGCTGAGATCAGAAAATCCCGTGTTAAGCAAACGAAGCTATTTCGATTTTTTCAGCGCATACCTTTTAAATTTTGAGATTACTCATACAAATATAAATTACGTCATTGCCAACTCAAGTGTGCCTCGATTTATTTATGAAAAAGATGGCGCTGTCTCTTATGGATGGAAAATGGGTAAAGACGATTTCGAAAAATGTAATACGCCGGTTAACTTGAATAATGTGGATTATACGGAGGCAATTAAGCAGGATTTAGAGGTACATAAAAAATTAGCTTCGCTATTTAAAAGTGCTGGAGTAGTTCCAGTGTTAATTATAATACCCATGCCATCCAATATTCTCGCCTCATATCTAGCAAATAAGCAGATAGTTAACTATCTTGAGTCTCTTGAGCAAATCTACAACACAAAAATAATTGCAAATTACGACAAGCAATTTACTAGTGATTACACGTTTTGGCATGATTGTGGTCATTTTAAAAAATCCGTTTTTGAAAAATACCTTGCACCGGAAATTCGAGCCAGTTTAGTAAATAATGAGAAGTTACTGTAGCCTTTGAGTAGTCTTTTTCACCGATTTATCGATTATCCCGGTGGGTATGTAATGCTTTTGTGGAGTAATGGTGGGCAAAAAAACCACAAACTCTACCGAGGAGCTCGATAATCTCCCAATCACTTCCCGCTTACCCTGCCTTTTTTATCCCAAAACAAGACAACCATTCTCCCAGGACATAGAATAGCTCAACAGTTACTTAACTCACTCGTCTAACGTGCTAAACATCATCTGGATTTGCTTTTTCCTCGCCGCATTTTTGACCGCCTTGTTTAAGCTGGTTTTTCTGGGCGATCAGCAAGTTTTTGCGCAAATCATGGAAGCCATGTTCAGCTTGTCGAAATCCGCCTTTGAAATTTCGTTAGGTTTAACCGGCGTATTAGCCTTATGGCTGGGGATTATGAGGATTGGCGAAAAGAGCGGATTTATCCAGTTATTAACGCAAAGTCTTACTCCCTTATTTAGCCGCCTGATGCCCGACGTACCCAAAGGGCATCCGGCGTTAGGCGCTATCGTTATGAATATTTCCGCCAATGCTCTGGGACTGGACAACGCCGCAACGCCTTTGGGCATTAAAGCGATGAAGGAGCTGCAAACGCTGAATCCCGATCCCGACACCGCCAGCGACGCGCAGATTCTGTTTCTGGTAATCAATACTGCCGGTGTTACGCTATTTCCGGTAACGATTTTCACTTATCGCGCCCAACTCGGTGCGGCCAACCCCACTGATGTGTTTATTCCGATTTTAATCGCGACTTATATGTCAACGCTGGGCGGTTTGCTTGCCGTCGCTTTCGTGCAGAAAATAAATCTGCTGGATAAGGTCGTCATGGCTTATCTGGGCGGCTTTACACTGGTTGTTGGCGGGCTACTGGCGTATTTTTCCAGCCTGCCGCAACAGCAAATGCTTGAACAATCCGCCATGATCAGCAACGTCATCCTGTTTTCATTGGTCATCACTTTTATTTTGGGTGCAATTTACAAAGGTATTAACGCTTACGATGCCTTTATTGAAGGCGCTAAAGAAGGCTTTCAAACGGCCATCATCATCATTCCATATTTAGTTGCCATGCTGGTTGCCATTGGTGTGTTCAGGGCCAGTGGCGCGCTGGATTTGCTCGCCGGCCTAGTGAGAACTATCGTGCATTATTTTATGCTTGATGACCGGTTTGTCGACGCCCTGCCAACAGCCTTGATGAAACCCTTCAGTGGCAGCGGCGCACGGGCGATGATGATAGATACCATGAAGACGCATGGCGCAGATTCATTTGCAGGGCGTCTGGCGTCTATCGTCCAGGGCAGCACTGAAACCACCTTTTACGTACTTGCCATCTACTTTGGCTCGGTGGGTATCAAACGTATTCGTCATGCCGCGGCCTGTGGGATAATAGCCGATTTTACCGGCATTATTGCCGCAATTTTTGTTGCATACTGGTTCTTTGGATGATTAATGAAAGTTCACCTTAAAACACTCGGCTGCCGCCTTAATGAAGCGGAGCTGGAAACCTGGGCCCAAGCGTTTCAAAAGACCGGCCATCAAATAACACGGCAAGCTCAAGCTGCTAACCTGATTGTGATTAATTCCTGTGCGGTTACTCAAGATGCCGCCAGAAAATCCCGCAATCTCATCCGCAAAATACACCGTGATAATCCGCAGGCCAAACTGGTTGTTAGCGGCTGTTACGCTACCTTAAACCAGGATGAAGCCGCGTCTTTAATGGGAGTAGATTTGGTCGTCAGCAATAGGGATAAAGATCAGCTGGTAGAAAAAACTTTAACGGAACTTAACATGGACAGTATGCCCGCCATGTCCACAGAACCGGGTGAAATTTCCTTATTCACGCGCGGCAGGCAACGCGCTTTTGTTAAAGTACAGGATGGTTGCCGTTACCGCTGTACGTTTTGCATAGTCACCGTGGCGCGTGGCGAAGAAGTGAGCCGCCCTGTGCAGGCTGTTATCGATGAAATCAACGCCCTGCACAAACAAGGCATCACTGAAGTCATTCTGACCGGCGTACATTTAGGCGGTTATGGCAGTGATTTGGGCAACAATTTGTCCGATTTGATCAAGGCTATACTGGCAGAAACAGACATCCCAAGACTCAGACTCGGCTCTTTAGAGCCCTGGGAACTGCCGGAAGACTTTTTTGAGCTATTCCGTAATCCCCGCCTGATGCCGCATTTGCATCTGCCCTTGCAAAGCGGTTCGGATACCGTGCTGCGCAGAATGGCACGGCGCTGTAAAACCGAAGAATTCGCCGCTATCGTCAGCCAATTGCGAGCACAAATCCCCCACTTTAATATCACCACCGATATTATTGTCGGCTTTCCAGGCGAAACCGAACAGGAATGGCAGGACAGTTATGATTTCATCAAACAAACAGGTTTTGGACATATCCATATCTTCACCTATTCCAGCCGGGAAGGGACCAAAGCCGCCACCTTGCCGAATCAGGTTGCCAATGAGATTAAAAAACAGCGCAGTCAGCAATTGCATGAATTGGCTAATGACATGAAGCTCAAGTTTTGCCGGGACAATATCGGCAATGAGTTTCCGGTGTTGTGGGAAGGTTACAGCGAAGCACTTGAAGACAGAAAACAGCAGGTGTTTGGCTATACGCCCAATTACCTCCGTGTGGGTTGTATAATAAGCAATAATGAATCGGTTGAGAATCGGACTATTACTACGAGACTAATGGCGGTGGAAGATGTGTGTGTTTTTGGGGAGATTGTGGGCAACACATTGACTTGAATATTAGGCGCTCGCAGGGTTACGGCTATCGCCTAACTCAACGCACTAATAACATTAAGAAATGAGAAATAAGTTGTGGCAACACTCAGCACCTGCAGCACAGACGATTTAAGCTTTGAATTTAATTATTCCGGTTTTGAACATGGCTGGATTAGGTATCAATTTTATTTCCGCTGGCGCGGCGATAATGTCATTAATGACAATCTTTTAGAAAAAACCGGAGACTATTGGGGCAATAGGGCGGATGGCGCATTTCTCGCCAATGAATATGAAGTCGATAGTTTGACCCGATTGCTCAAGGAAGTGCTGGAGAAAAACCAGGCGGATTATTGGGAGGCGCTTGAGCCGGATATTCTGGTCGCCGTCTATCCTGATCAATTTTTTCCGTTCCTGCCTTCTCATTACCAGTTAGTGCGTGAAAGCGACGCGCACAAAGCCAAGCGTGAAGCCAGAGAAAATCTCAAAGAAGAGCAAGGTAATCTGCCTGATGATCTGTTTACGTTTATCGTATTCGTCGATGCCTACAATCTAAAACATGCCGTTATGTACTATGGTAGCGGATTGTCGTTGCACATGATCGTGACACGCGAAAAGCTGGAGGCTTTTCTCAACGATCTGCAAACGGAATATCTGGTATTCAAAGAAAAATTTAGAGTTGATGAATGGCGAGAAAATGAATAGTTGCAAGTATACCCACTCAAGTAGGGCGTGCTGTGCGCGCCATTTTCGCGGATTGGGATTAAATCGACATTTAACCTTAACTCCCCTCTGTAGACTGGAATAAGCCTGCTCGAGCGCTAGCGAATGTGCCGGAAACGCCACCACGCGCTACGCTTGGGTGGTCTTATTCCGTCCTACTGGCTAAACCAGATTTTTATTGCCTCAACATATCCGATCGCCCCAGTCCATCGGCAATAAAAGCAAGCACCAGACTATTCAGGCTTACGCCCTCTTGCTTGGCACGCGCGGTCAATTGCGCATGGATAGACTTAGGCACCCGCTGCACAAACTTACCCGATGGTTCCATCGTATCGGCGGCCACCGTTCTAAATTTAGGTGCGGGGATAGGGTCGCCCATATCCGCCGCTGCGGACACCCAGTACAAAAACGCATCGCGCCCGGACTCAATGGCTTCAACTTCGGTTGCTCCGTCGGCCATACAGCCGGGCAAATCGGGTAGTGTGATTAAAAAACCGCCGCCCTCATCAACCGGCAACGGTTCAATAATGTGCGCATAAGCCTCAAAAGTATAAGGCGGTTTAATAGGTTTTATGGCGATTTCACTCATGCTTGGCAACTCCTTAACTTTATCAATCAGCGCCACAAACTGCCGGATATACGCCGGTTTAATCGGCTTGTGCGCTGGAACGCAAACTTTTTCCGCAATGCCGGACACGCCAAAACATGATAGCTGCCGCCCATGTTGCGCCAATCAACCGCAAAATGAAGGGCAACCGTTTTTACGTCCTCAATCCGCCAATCGTTCCTTATTTTCGTAGGTCGGGTTACGGCTATCGCCTAACCCGACCATTACGGATAGATGGCAATCAAGCTGAGTGCAACTCTTCACGTATCACCTCGCGTAACGCCTCTTTCAAACTATCGGCCTCCAATGCCCTGCGTAAGGTCTCATTGATAAGCGTTTGGTATCCGCGTCCGCCCGCTTTGGCTTTGTATGCCTGCACCACCGCTTCATCCAGCATGATGGTGATACGCTGCTTGCCTAAACCCAATTGCGGCAATACCTCGGCCAATGGCCGCAACCCGGAAAATTCAGCAACGGTCAATTCCGGGCTATCCTCATCCGGCACATCCGCTAAAGGCGCCGCATCTACCGCAGCCCAGTCGATTTCAGAGGGTTTGGTTTTTAAATTTCGTTTACTCACGTTGATTCGCCTTTCTAAAAGAAATAATGTGGATATGATCGGCGGCGGGTACGCAAAACACCACCACCATCAACCGCCCATCTATGGCGTTATAACCGATAAAACGCCGCTCAGGGTAAGCCTTACGGGTATCCTCACGTACCCGCATGTCGCTGTTAAACATAACCTTCGCCGCCAATAACGGCAGGCACCGTTCACGGATATTGGTGTCGTTTTTAATGGGGTTGCAGGTAAATTCCATAAATCACATTTATGCATATGGAAGTATGTATTTTCAAGCTTGTTTGACAATACAGGTCGGCTAAAATTGCCGCGTTACGGCGATGGTGAGATAAGTGCCCGGTAGCGTTCGAACAGGAATGCGACCCGCGCAGCATCGTCTTTACCGCTTCCTTCGGTGCGACTCTGGGCGGCCCCTTCGACTTTTCTCAGGGCAGGTTTGTAACCATAGGCGGCATCGACGGCTTTGTCGAGCTGGTTGTGGGCTTTCAATAAGCTGGACGGCATATTGCCGGACGCATACAGGGCGGCAAGTGAACATTTTTGGTCTTGTTCAATGCAGCGGTTTTCCTCAGAGGCGCGGGCATCTAAAACAAGTTGAGCGGCGGTTTCGATTTTGGCTTGTTGCTCGGGTTTGATGGCTTGCGGCCATGGGAAATTATTGTAGACGATGGTGTTGGAGTAGCTGTAATCGCTTTTTAATCGTCCGCATACCGTTCGCATCCAGGCATTGTGCATGTGGCTGGTGAGGACTCCAAAATGAAACAAGCTGGCATCGGGAATAAAAAACAATTTATCGCCGCAAATCACCTCCGCATCAAGGTAGCCAATCGGTATGTAGGCGCGACGTTCTGAAGATACCTTTGGAATGGCAAGGTACCGGGTTGACGAAGTGCGGATTTCGCCGAACAGGTAAGGCGTTTCAGCCAGTTTTTGTGTCGCGATTTTTGTGCTGGCTTGACGCATCGCTTTCACTAACGACATACGGCATTGAATTTCAGGTGAAAGTTTACGATCTTGCGCTGTGCTGTCTTTTAGCCACAAACAATACCGCTCAATACCATTGATAAATTCATCACCCATGAGAAACGGACGTATGAACTTTGCAGCAATCGGATCAGTTTGTTGAATGTTATAGGCTTCTGATGCAGAAAGAGGTAGGTGCCCTCCTTCAGTTGGTTTGCCTCCATTAGCCATATTGGGCGCACCCACACACAATGGTTTCCGCCGCTTTTCAAGCAGCACAGTCGGCGCATCGACCAGATAAGGGGTTATCTGTTTTGCCTGGATTTCAACCGGCTCGCCTGCGATGTCGTCGCCGTAATCGAACAAACGGCACGGTGTAGGGGCGAATTTATTTGTGGGAACTGTTCTTGTGGGAGAGGCTTTAGCCTCGACAGTCGAGGCTAAAGCCTCTCCCACATCATTAGGGCATGCTGCCAGATGGAAACCCATAATGACGCAATGCACCGCGGCTATGCCTTTGCCTTCGTTGCTCCAGCGAAAAGTGCGGTGGGCGAAATGCAGTTTGATGTTGAGTTTCAAGAGTTCTGTCCACAATATCGCCACCTGTTCGCCCTGGGTCAGGCTGTTGGTGGAAACAAACGCGACTGGAATTGACGGATTGGCCTGAATGTAACGCGCCGCCGTGATGTGCCAGGCGGCCACCAAATCCAGCACACCCGCGCCGGTCATGCCCTTATACACTTTCGAACAATCGGCTTTCTGGTCTCTGGTTTGGTAGGTACTGCCCACAAACGGCGGATTACCCATCACAAAACTGCATTGTTCCGGCGGCAGCACATCCGCCCAATCCAGCGCGCAAGGCATTGGCGCAAACGATATTGGCTTTCTTTACCAGCGGAATGCGTTTGTAATACAGTCCGAAATGCTGCACTTTCAGGTTCATTTGATGGTCGGTCAGCCATAACGCGACGGTGGCGATTTGCGCGGCGCTTTCGTCTATTTCGATGCCGTGGAACTGATGAACGTCACAGAGCATAAGGGTGTCAATGTCGAGCTGATTGCTGACGGTATTGTCCCAGATGGCTTCTATCACTTCCAGTTCCAGCAGATCGCAGCTCACGGTAGGCGATGACCAGAAAGTTGCCACAGCCACAGGCGGGGTCAAAAAAATTAAGTCCGGACAGGTGTTTGTGAAAGGCCGCCAGGTCTTTTTTATTACGGCCGCATTTTTTAAACCTGGCATACAGATCATCCAGAAACAACGGACGTATCACTTTGAGGATATTTTCCTCGCTGGTGTAGTGCGCGCCAAACTCGCGGCGTTTTTTGGTTTTGCCGGTGGCGGCTTCATCGTCAAAGTGCATGATCGCCTGAAACAGGGAACCGAAAATAGCGGGGCTGATTTCGCTCCAGTCCAGCTTGGCGCATTCAATCAGCGTTTTTCTTCCGGCTTCGTCGAAATAACAGGGCGCCAGGTTGTCCTTGAACAATGCGCCGTTGACATGGGGAAATTCGGCCAGCTGTTCCGGCAAGTTATTCGGGCGATTTTCCCGTGCGCGGTTCAGTGTGTCAAACAGTGAAGTCAAGGCCCCGTGCAAATCAGAGCCATCGGCTTTCGTGTGGTTGATGAGGTAATCGAGAAAAATGCCGTTACGATCAAACAGGCTGGTGTCTTCGGCAAACAGGCAAAACAATAAGCGCACCAGATAGGTTTCCAGGTCTTTGCCGCCATAGCCTGTGGCTTTGATGACATCGTGCAGACCTGCCATTTTTTCGGCAGCGCGTTGGTTGATTGCGGCTTGTTGCCGGACGGCGATGGTTTCATAGCCCGCAATAAATTTGAAGTGGGCTATCGCTTGCGGAAATTCGGCAAGCTTGATTTTAAGCGGTGGCTCTTTGCTTTCAAGGTTATACAGGTGCAGATTGGCAAAATCGCTAACCAACACGCAGCGCGGCATTTCCTCGTCCTTGAGTCCGGGGAAATACTCAGTGGCCTGGAGGTAGGCTTTATCCAGGTCTGCACCGGTCGATTTCATTTCAACCAGCAGCAAGCCGGGAAAAAATCCATCTATTCGTCCACGCTTGCCGCCCAGTTTTTTTACCCGCTCTTCAAAACGAACGGCACGCCGGTGGTTCAAGTCAAAGACATGACATAGACCCCGGATAAAATCCTGTGCCTCGCCCATTTCATAGGTGGATTTTGAGAAATCTTTGGCAAATGCGGCGGCGCGTTTGCGGAGGGTGTTGCTGTCGAGGTTTGCGGTCATATTATTTTTGGAAACTATCTACAGGTTATTTGCATACACGAGTTTCAGAATAGGCCATGTTGTTGTATTGACTCGCATATTGACACAGACCGCAAAAAGAGGGGAAGGCGGTTACGTTGAACCGGGAATTGCTTTATCGGCAAAATACAGTATACCAAAGTACAATATGAGAAAGGTTGCAACAGGATTCAATTATTACGGTCCTGCTGGAGTTTAGGCTGAATTTATGTAAAATTTCACCCACAATAAGCTAAAAACAGATGGAATATAATGACTAAAGCAATTGTTTTAACCGGTATTACTACCACGGGTACACCGCATTTGGGTAATTATGTCGGCGCTATCAGGCCGGCTATTGCAGCCAGTAAAGATGAAAATGTCGCGCCGTTTTATTTTCTTGCTGATTATCATGCCTTGATTAAATGTCAGGAGCCTGAAAGAGTCAGGCAGTCCAGTCTGGAAATCGCGGCGACCTGGCTGGCTTTGGGGCTGGATACTTCAAATGCGGTTTTTTACCGGCAGTCGGATGTCCCGGAAATTATGGAGTTGACGTGGATGTTGACCTGTGTCGCGTCTAAGGGCTTGATGAATAGGGCTCATGCCTATAAAGCGGCGGTTGCTGAAAATGAACAAGGCGGCGAAAACGATCCAGACAAAGGTATCACGATGGGTTTGTTCAGTTACCCGATACTCATGGCGGCTGATATTCTCATGTTTAATGCCAATAAAGTGCCGGTAGGAAAAGATCAGGTACAGCATATTGAAATGGCCAGGGATATTGCCGGACGCTTTAATCATATTTACGGCGAACATTTTGTCCTGCCCGAAGCGGTGATTGACGAGCATGGCGCGACGTTGTCCGGGCTTGATGGCCGCAAGATGAGCAAAAGCTACAACAATACGATTCCTTTATTCGAGCCTGAGAAAAAGCTAAAAAAACTGATTAACAAAATCAAAACCAATTCTTTAGAGCCGGGCGAGCCAAAAGATCCGGATGACTGTACCTTATTCGGCATATACAGGGCTTTTGCTACGGCGGATGAAGTGCTTGAAATACGTCAACGTTATGCAGAGGGGATTGCCTGGGGTGAAATGAAACGGGTGTTATTCGAGCATATCAATGACCATATTACCCCGGCAAGAGAACGCTATGAGGCTTTAATGCAAGCGCCCGAGCATATTGAAGATCAATTGCAGGAAGGCGCACTAAAAGCGCGAGCGGTCAGCGCGCCTTTTATCAAGGAATTACGTAAAACCGTGGGCATTTCCAGGATTTCATTGTGAAAAAGGCTAAGTTCAGCATCTGGCTCAAGGATTCATTAATTTTTGTCAGTCGCGGTCCGTGGGTTTGGGCCGGATACACGTTGTTTGTCGGCATTCTTATGACGCTTGGACGAATTTCCCTGGCACTGGGCATTTTGTTTTCCGTGACGTCTTTATTTGTTGGCGTAGGCGTTGCAAAATACATCGATCTTAAGTATTCGGTGGAACACCCGGTAGGTTTTTACTGGGCGATTAATAAAAGTTTGCCGTTAGCGGTGTTGGCGGCAAGCACTATTGTGATTTTCTGGTTTGCGTTTATGGTGGTAGCCAATCTTTTTACGGGTGAACTGTATAAAATTGGCCAGTTCTTCTTTTATTGGGAGTTAACCCCGGAGAATCTGAACCATAAATCAACGCGCGAGATAGCTGACTGGATTTATGCCTATGCCAATGTCACGCTGATTTTTACCTTACTTATGCTGACTACCTTTGCCAGCTGGTTTAGCTACCCTTTGATGCTGTTTAAAAGTTATAGCTGGAGCGAAGCAAAGGAAAAAGGTAATTACGCAGTTAGCAGAAATCAAAGTGCCATGTATAAAATGCTGGGGTTTATATTTGTCGAGGCGTTACTCTGTACAACAGTAACGCCTTTGTTAACGCCTGTTTTGTATATGCTGACTTCAACGATGATGTATGTTTCTTATAAGGGTATTTTTGAGGTCAGTAAATAATCATTTTCATTCCTGCTGCCGGTTAGGATTTAGTCAGACATCGGAGGCATAGGTACAAACACAACCTTAAATATATTAAATACAGTCAGTTATAAGGATATTCATCTCCCTCAAGGGAGATGAAGCAAGTTTTGTGTAGATTTTTTTGTCTACGCGATTAGGTCTAAACGGTTGAACCAATCATGTATCAGGAAAAGATAGTAATAAGGTGTCCACCTGTTCAGCGGGGAGTTGAATGATCAGTCGTACCTGTTCGGCGAAATCCTGTTTCAAAATTTGTCCATCGAGTTTTTTCAACAAATATTCAAGTGGTTGCATCTGTTTGTAATCCAGAGTCAATGAAATATTTACCAATTCGACATAAGCACCGATTTCAGCAGCTTCAATAACCTGTCTCGCGGCATTGCCGTAAGCACGGGTTAACCCGCCGGCACCGAGTTTAACGCCGCCAAAATAGCGGATCACGGCGATCAGCAAGTTTATCAATTCCTTGCCCTCTATATGCTGAAAAATCGGTTTACCGGCAGTTCCAGTGGGTTCGCCTGCATCATGAAATCGATAAATCAAGCCGTGGTCTGTTTTAATCCGGTACGCATAAGCAATGTGGCTGGCATTAGGGTGTTCATCATGAAGCTGTTTGAGGTTGTGCAGCACTTCGTTTTCACTGGCACAAGGAACAATAACGCCAATAAAGCGGGACTTTTTTATGTTCTCTTCAATGACCTGCCTGGATTTCAAACAATACATGAATAGCACTTATATTTTGCAATACTACGTTTAAATTGAGTCGTTTGGGCGTATTAACAGCGATGCGATGGCGCGCTCGATTCCACAAACTATCTAAATGTGGTGAACTTTATAGTCATTTCAACTTGGGTTTATCTATCGTGACATAAAGTGTTGCCGGGTTCTAGTGGATGTATTGAAAATACCCGGGATAATCTGTTTGCATGTACCCGGACTTATGTTTCCATTAGCTGCGCCGCCGGTAAGGGCATATGAACCGGGGATTGTCGAGGTTAAGAGTTACTCTTAAATCCTTAGTTGAGCAGTTTTTTCAAGCAATAGGTATTTCTACTAATTGTATTAATGATGTGTTTCCTTTACTTTGCAGTTGTTTATACCGTTCCTGCTCTTCGGTGTGGAAAGTGGCTACCCTGTCCATTACCCACAACACGATAATTAACAGTTGAGGTGTGCATTATGAATTATATTCAGTTTACCCTTTCCCTCACCATCTCTTTCCTGATTGCGTCTCCTTCGATGGCTGCAAAACTCAGCACCACAGAGCTGTTGCTTCAGTCCCAGCAGCGGCTTACGGGAATGCGCGAGTCGCTGGGCCTCGA
This sequence comes from uncultured Gammaproteobacteria bacterium, assembly GCA_963849195.1. Lineage (GTDB taxonomy): Bacteria > Pseudomonadota > Gammaproteobacteria > Methylococcales > Methylomonadaceae > Methylobacter_C. Next base: position 149,338 of record CAWKGQ010000002.1, on the reverse strand, counting down.
TGAAAACCACTCCTTTCAGCTGCAAAGTCTGGCGCAGGACGCACGGGGACAGACGCACGTCAGATTTCAGCAGTTATATCACGGCGTGCGCATCTGGGGCGGTGAAGTAATTACCCACACGCGGGCTGATGGGACGGAGCGTTCCCCAACTACTGCGCTTAAGCAAGACATTCAGGTCGATATAAAGCCGAAACTCTCCAATGCCGATGCGCTGACCATCGTCAAGAAGGATCTCGCCTCGCGCTTTGACTTTGCATACAAACCCGGGGTCGAACTGGTGGTCTATCCCCAAAAAGCGAGTCATGTGTCATCACGCAAGGCTCTTGTCGCCGAAAATAAACTGAATGCCGAAGATTTCGTCACCGAGGTAAAAGGTTACCAGCTGGCCTACTACATTCATACTGAACTGGAGAGTCCGGGTGACACGCGGCATACAGACTATCTGGTGAATGCTCAAACCGGCGCTATCATCGAGAAGTGGGATAGCTTGATGACCTCGGCTGCCATTGGCACTGGCAAGAGCCAGTACAACGGCACAGTGAGTCTTGACACCAACAGCGCGGCAAGCGGCTTCGAGTTGAGGGATTTGACAAGGCCTGTCAGTGGCGGCAACGTGATTTACAATCTCGATCATTCCACCTCAGGAACCGGTACTGTCTACAGTGATCCCGACAATACCTGGGGGGACGGTGCCAACTTCAAGGAAGATCCCGAACCCACAACGTCTGCCAACGGGCAGACCGCTGCGGTAGATGCGGCTTACGGGTTACAGGCAACCTGGGGTATGTACAAGAATGTCTTCGGGCGTAACGGTATCAATGGGCTCGGCACCCCGACCTATGCCCGTGTGCACTACGACAGTGCCTACGATAATGCCTTCTATTCAGACCAATGCATGTGCATCACCTACGGCGACGGAACCAAGCTTCAAACGCTCACTGCCCTGGATGTCGCCGCCCACGAATTTTCCCATGGCGTATGCATGACGTCGGCTGGTCTCATTTATAACAAGGAATCCGGCGGGCTAAACGAAGCCAATTCCGATATCATGGGCGCCATGGCGGAATTCTATATGCGGGGAGCCAACGGCAAGGGCAGCGTTATACCCGATACCGGTGGAACCTGGACGCAAGGCGAACAGATCACGACTCCTGCCTATCCCCTCAAAATGCGCTTTCTGTACAAGCCCAGCAAGGACGGAAAAAGTGCCGATGCGTGGAGCCCGACACTGCAAAACCTGAACGTTCATTACAGTTCCGGTCCGATGAATCGCGCTTTCTACTTCCTGAGCCAGGGCGCTACCAAGACCGGAGATACTTCTACTTCCTATCTGCCACAGGGCATGACAGGGATTGGCAACGATAAGGCCGCCAAGATCTGGTTCCATGCCCTGACCAATTATATGACTCCCGACACCAACTATGCAGGTGCTCGAATCGCTTGTATCCAGGCGGTAAGAGATTTATTCCCCGTTTCGGGACCCGAGGAGATTGCCGTATGGAACGCTTTCGCCGGTATCAACGTTGGGACTCCCTGGACGGGGCCCGATGCTCCGCCCACAGTCACTGTTAGTGAAAGCGGAGACAAGGGAATGCTCACCTTCAGCGCCACCGCCAGTGATGACAAGAGTGTGGTAAAGGTTGAGTTCCTTCTCGATAGCGCTCTGGTGGGCTCAAGCACAACGCCTCCTTATTCAATGAACTATGACTCTCTCATGCAGGATGACGGCAGTCACACCCTAGTCGCTAAGGCTACCGATACCTCGGGCCAGTACACCAAAGCCACAATGACCTTTACAATCGCTAACGGGCAACTGATTCGTAACGGCAGTTTCGAGAAAGGTTATGGCGTGGGCTGGTCGAATACCACGGGTATGCAAATCGGCACCATCCTGGGCCAGACGGCTTATGACGGCACCAAAATGGCCAAGTTCTGCGGCACAGGATCGCAAATGAGCGTAGGCCTATACCAACCGGTTGCCATTCCTGCCAATGCGTTCCCGGTGACGTTAAGCTTCGCCCTGCATGTCGAAACCAAGGAGACTTCCACAGGCGTTGCCCGCGACACTTTTGCCGTGCAAATCCGCAACAGTTCAGGAGCCATTCTCAAAACCCTGGCAACCTACAGCAACCTGAATGCTGCAACCGGCTACAAGGTTTATAGTTTTGATCTGGCCGAATACAAGGGTCAAACGATCCAGTTGTATTTCCTGGGGGCAGAGGATGCGGCGCTGTCCACGGGTTTCATCCTGGACAAGGTGAACCTCATGGTGAGCGGCGGCGGGGGAGGTGGCGGTGATAAGGAAGCACCTGTTGTCAGTGCCGGCGAGAACGGCAGTAGCGGCATCATTACGTTCTCTGCCACGGCCACCGACAACGTGGGCGTGAGCAAGGTTGAGTTTTACGTGGATGGCGTTCTCAAGGGTTCGGATGAAACCTCTCCCTACAGCATGGCGCTGGACAGCAAGACGTTAACCAATAATACTTCTCACATTCTGGTGGCCAAAGCCTATGATGCGGCGGGTAATGTTGGTACGTCCACGCCAGTCACCTTTTCCGTCAATAATCCGGATATAGACCCGTCTCCTGTCATTTCCGTTAGCGAGAGCGGTGCCAGTGGCACTATTACCTTTAGTGCAACGGCTACTGATAACATAGGCGTCACCAAGGTGGAATTCTATGTAGACAATACCCTGAAGGGTACGGACATGACTTCTCCTTATAGCATGACTCTGGATTCCCTGACCCTAAGCGAAGGCAACCACATGCTGGTGGGCAAGGCCTATGATAGTGCTGGCAATATCGGTACTTCACCAAGTATCACCTTCACGGTCAGTCATCCCGGGCCTGCTCTCACGACCTACGACGAGGTTGAGAGCAATGGCACGACCACTACTGCCAATGTCATCGCCGATACTGTCACGAAAATAATAGGTTACATCAGCACTTCTACCGACAAGGACTACTTCAAGATCAACGTCGCTGGCGGTCGCGCCGTTACAGTCAGCATGACGGGCCCTGCGAAGGACTACGACCTTTACCTGCTAGCCAGCTCAGGTACCACGCTGAGAACCAGCGCCAACGTCGGTGCCACCGAATCCGTGACTTATAAGAATACGGGCACGATGGCCGCCACCTACTACATCAAGGTGGTTGCATTCGGAGGTGCTTATACCACAAGTGCGCCCTACAGCCTTGCTTTGAGTCGTTGATCCTCGATCATTCCTTGATGGGTCGCACTCATGCGGTCCTCCGAGGGTGGTTAATTGAAGCCCCTTGACCGCTGTTCAATGCAAATTCAAAGATACAAAAAGCTCCGGGGGAGTAATCACACAATTTGGAGGCAGATAATGTACCGGTTGTTTAAATACATCTTCGTCATCATGGCCTTTATCTGGTTGAGTGCAGTATCGGCTGGTCCAACAAAAGTACCCATAGATAAAGAATTTTCTTTGGGTATTGGTCAAACTGTAAGTATCGAGGGAGAGAAGAAACTCGTCATCAAATTCAAGTTTGTTCTTGAAGATTCACGTTGTCCTGTTAATGTGGTCTGCGTATGGGCGGGTAATGGCAAAGTTGAATTCGAAATCCTTGATATCGATGGACAAAATAAAACTGTTATCCTGAATACGGAAGATGAACCGAGAACAGTAACAATAAAAGGACACATGTTGAAATTAATCTCACTAAATCCACCTAGAATCGATGGCGTATCGATTTCACCAGGAGATTACGCAGTAACATTGCGTGTCGATAGAAGGTCGCCCGATTAGACGAATGGAAATATTAAACGAGAAATGGCAAAGGTGTATTTATGAATGTAAAAATAGTCTTAATTTTTATTGCTGTCGGACTTGGGTTTCTTTTTTTTGCTTGGGAAGGCCTGATGAACAGTGATACTTTGGATGTAACACAAAAGAGTACTAAGTCAGCAAAGTTGGAAAAACATATCAGTCCTACCCTAATAGAAAGCTTGCATTCCGGAAGTTCACTCATTCACTTATCCGATAATCAACTGAGCTTGGCAATCACCAAGCAACCCTTGCAAGAAGTTGCAAAAGCAATTGCTCAACAAGCGAAACTTAGCATTATATTCGACAAGGAAATACCGAATCCCAACATCGACATGAAGTTCAGTAATTTGCCTGTCCAACTCGGTTTGCAACGATTATTCGAGAACTACGATACTTTTTTTTTCTACAGCAATCATAAGGGGACGGTTGCAAAGTTGACGACTGTTTGGGTGTACCCACAAGGCCAGGGCCAAAGACTTGCGCCTATTCCTTCGCCAATTGCAGCACGCACCAATGAGCTGATTAAAGACACGACAGACATAGACGCAACCAGGCGCTCTTCTGCCATTGCTAGTCTGGTCGAGCAGCAAGGCAGTGCAGCAACCGAAGCGGTACAAAATGCATTGATGGATCCCGATGAGCGTGTTCGGATCGAAGCACTGCATTCCGCCTTGTTGGCTCAAATTGACTTGCCGCTGGACGCGCTTAAAGACCTCGCTGTACGCGACACATCCGCAAAAATCCGTTCTATCGCTCTTGCCGGTTTGGTTAACCGGTTTGAGCAAGGTGCAATTGAACTATCTGAAGTTATGGAAACTCTAAAAATAGTCCAAAAGGATACCGATCCAGAAGTATCGGAACTTGCAGTGCAGCTCATCAAATCCTTGGAGGAAGCATCATCCGATCCAGAAAATCAGGAATCACAAGAACAATCGCTGAATCCCCAATTAGAATGGAGACCACAAAACGCCAATTAAGGCTGAAAGTGGGTAATGCTAATCAGCAGCAGTCAGAAAGACTAAAGCCTGATCAACTTGTTTTATTATAACAATGAGGGTATTAACATGATCACACAGTTAAAAAATAAAAAAATGCGTCGTTTGGGTGTCGTAGCGGCATTTCTTGGCCTCGGGCTGGTAAGCTATACGGCTTCAGCCGATATTCTTTTGGCAAGGCAAAATACTAATATACAACTCTTCGGAGCCGCTGCCACTCTCGACCTTGATGTCGCAGCTGGCAACCAAGCGGTGGTTAATTTTTCAACATCAACCGCGAACACTTTGGTGCGGGTTATCTTTAACGCCGAAGGTACAATTGCAGGCGGCCCTGGCAATTGGCTGGATTCTACGATTTTTATAGATCCAGCTGGTGCAATTGGGCTAGTTGCTTGCACACCCTCTAACAGCAACAATGCGTTCGTATCCGGCGCGGGCGCTGCTACACGGGACGACGGGTGGATAAGCGCTGTCACGCAGTGTTTTTATAGAATACCTACAGCCGGCGTTCATGCAGTCCGCGTTGTAATGACCCCCCACCCTGCCGCTCTTTGGCGAATTCAGGACCTTTCAATTGTCATTGACAGCGAATAAGCAGCTAGAGGAAGGGTAAAGACATAAAACGGGGCAGGTCTTTATTATTGTCGGTCACATAAAAAGGACAAAAGTAAAGGCTTGGCCCCGTTTTCACAGGCGTTAAGGCTGTGGATTTTCAATCCTCCAGCTGTTGAATGCCATCCAGTAGCCATTTCGGCTGGATGCTGATTTTGGGTTTAACAAAATGCCAGACTTCTCTGATCTGTTCAGCTTGCGCATTTATATCTTCGCGCATGATCGCGTCGAATAGCACCACAGCCTCAAGTTCTGAACCGATTTCCCTGACTTCCAATAGTTCCGCGTCCAGCTTGAGTATGTCGGTGTGGTTTTCAGTCGTCGATGCTTTTAATTGATCCTGAATTTCAGCAAATACTTTATCCGTTGATAAACCTCTAACTTCGGCGAGATCACGGTTATCCCAGGCTTTTTGCAAAGTCGTAAAGGCAGTCTTAGCACCCGATAAAAAAGCCTGTTGGTCAAAGTCCTCAGGAACAGCAACGGTGTTGTTGAAACCGGTATCCGGCTGAAAATTCTGGCTGGTAGATTGCTTTTTGTCTTTATTGAATAAAACATCGGTATCAAAACCTGCCTGATTGGTTTGAATCGGTTGCGATTCCTCATAATTATTGGCGGTGCGATTGTAGGCTGGTCTTTGGGTAGCGCCGGCCTTGGCGGCAAATAATTTATAGAGCAAAAAGGCAAGCCCTCCAAAAACCAGAATATCCATAAAGTTGAGATTTTCAAAAGCGCCACCAAAGAACAGCGAGCCCAATAACCCACCCAATGCCAAACCGCCCAACAAGCCCATTAAGCCGCCGCGATTGGCCATGCCTTGTCTGGCCGCCTGATTTTGTGCGGCTGATTGTTGTTGATTGGCTGAGCGTGCCGGGGGTATTGCCGAGCGTTTATATGGCGCACTATAAGAGGATCTACCGCCAAAAGAACCGCCACCGCCGAAACGTTTGGCATCAGCGTCTGACATGCCGCCCAAGCTTAAAGATAAGGCGACTAAAAAGAAAGCCACAATACTGATATATTTATTCATACAATCTCCGGATTAGATAAAGGAATCTCTGATTAATTCCTTCGACAAGGCTCTCCTGAGCGTAGCCGAAGGGCTCGGGACGAACGGTTTATGTTGATTCCGTTCGCGGTGAGCTTGTCGAACCATGAATTGAATCAACTTGTTTAGAGATTCCTAAGTAAATTCAGGTTCAATTAATATTTGAGCGTATAATTAATCTTCAAGTTGTTATACTGTCAATACATCATTGTTGGTTTGTTTTACCTTCTCTCCCTAGCCTTCTCGGCAACTGCTCCCGCGTTGCTTTACTTACCTACATCCATGTAGGCATCCAGCAGGAGAGGGAATGAAAGTGCCGACAATGAAGTACGACGAGTATAATTGTTTTTAATAGCATAGCATTGTCCGCATGTTTTCAACACTCCGCAAATTTCTGGTTGTTTTTCTGACGATGTTGCAATTCATTGCACCGTTGGTACATGCCCATGCGCGTGAACATGTTTCAAAGCAGGGCTTGCATGTGCCTGGTCTTGAACATTATGGCGCTGAGCATAATGCACAGGCGACTCAGTTAGTGGCGTTGCAATGCAAGGCTTCCATGGATGGCATGGTTGTCGGTGTTGACTTAGGCCTTAAACAAAACCGGACGAATCTCCGGACCGATTTGGATAACAACTATTACCTGCATCAACAGACTGTCGCATTTAATAGCATGGTCTCCAGATTTGACACCAATTTTTCCCCTCAACCACAACAGCTGGTTTACCGTTTATTTGTTCCATCCAATACCCCACGCGCACCTCCCGCTCAATAAATCTTTCTTCGTTTCGTAAAAAGACGCGATTTGCGTGTCTCTACCTTTAACGCGGTTAATTAAAGCCGCATTGAGCTTACCTTATGTTTTCCTTGAACCTTTTCAGGAAACGCGTGCCCAGGCTTCTGCTTGGTCACGTTGTTTTTTTGCCGGCAATCTTGCTGCTTGTTCCCTGGCCTGCTTGTTCTCAAGTCCCTGGCCCGGCGTTAGAGCGAGTAGATTTGGCACTGGGTGTTGATCATCTTGACCCTGTTATCATTGATGCAAGCTTGACCTTGCCTAAACTCATCGATTTAACCATGCAAAAATATCCGGACACTGCCTGGCTTAACTCTCTGGAAGAAGAAGCGGCGACCATCGCGGAACGCAGTAAAAGCTGGACCGCGGGTGCATCACAAGCGACCATTGGCTATCAGTCTATATCCACTTTCAGGCTGAATTATGCTACTGGAAGCGTGCAGGTACCGCTATGGAATATAGGGCAACGTGACGCGGAGCACAAACTGGCCAATCAGGCAGAAACCAGTGCGGAATCACAAGTGGTAGCAATCAAGTTACGCGTAGCAGGATTGGTTAGAGGCGCTTTGTGGGATATGGCTCTGGCAAAAATTCGTTATGATCAGGCGCAAGTGGATCTGGACACTTATGGAAAATTATTAGCGACCATCAAGCGTTACGTAGAAGTAGGGGATCTGCCACGCTCCGATGAATTATTGGCACAAACCGAGTTTTTGCAAAAACGTTCAGTGTTCACAATGGCAGAAGCTGAATTAATGCACTCTCGCAAACGCTATGCCTCCATTACCCAAACGACTAAAGTGCCTGCTATTTATGAAGAAAACCTGGCGGCATTGAAGGAAATCGGGCAAAACCATCCGACCTTGGCTGCTATTAATGGTCAAATTGAGCGTAAACAAGCTGAACTTAATGCGATTAAATCAATAGGTTCAGGCCAAACCAATGTTATTGCCGGCATATTAAGCGATGAAGGCATTGATGCGCGCAGTAACAAGGCGGAATTTTTCAATGTCGGCGTTAGCATTCCCTTTGGCGGTAGCGCTCATATTGCTCCCCAGATTGCCTCGATTAATGTTGCATTAAATAGGTTGATCGCCGATCGTGAACAACTTTACCGTGATTTGGAACAAGCACATCATGAGGCTGAACATAATCTGGAAGTTAATCAAGTTGAATTGGAGACCGCCAATGAACAGAAAAAGGTTTCTGAAGAATTGTTAAAAATGACGCACCTGTCTTTTTCGGTGGGTGAAATTGATCTGATGGATTTATTAAGAATAGAGTCCCGGGCACAACAAGCCATTCTCAATGCCAAGGAACGCGCAGTCATGTTGCAGCGGGATAAAGCACTTTATAACCAGGCGGTAGGAGTTATGCCATGAAATCGTATCAATTTTTATTGTTATTGAGTTTTGCCGGCTGGGCAATGCAGTTTTGCACACCGGTAATGGCTGAAAATACTATTCAAATATCAGAAGATCATTTCAATAACCTCGGTGTCACCCTGGGCAAGCTGGAACCTGCCAAGCAAATCCCGGTGCTAACTGCGCCCGCCAGAGTGGTGATTCCGCCCACTCAGGAATATATCGTCACAGCATCTCAGACAGGATTAATCACTAAACTGAATGTGGCGATCGGTGACAAGGTTAAAAAAGGTGACGTATTAGCCCAGCTTAACAGTTCTGACCTTTTGACCTTGCAGCGTGAATATCTTAAAGCGTGCAGCGTGCTGCAATTAGCATCGGATACTTATCAACGGGATAAAAAACTAATGGAAGAGGGTGTAATTGCCGATCGACGCTGGCAGGAAACACGTAACCAATATCAATCTTTGGCTTCTGAAGCTAATGAACAAAGACAACTTCTGGAAATCGCAGGAATGACAGCCGATGAACTTAATCAACTTGATAAGACGCGCCGATTAAATAGTCAGCTAAACGTACATTCTCCTGTTTCAGGCGTAGTGATGGAGCGGATGGCAGTTGCTGGAACGCGTATAGATATATTGGCGCCGATATATCACATTGCCAATCTGGAGGAACTTTGGCTGGAGATTAATATTCCTCATGAACGCATAGGCAGCATTAAAGTCGGTGATCAGGTTCTGGTTGAAAATGCCCCAATTAGCGCGGAAATCACTTTATTAGGACAAAGTGTTAACCCGGAAAATCAGACTCTTCTGGCGCGAGCTAAAATCAATGGTAAACAAACTGCTGTACGTGCCGGACAAACCATTAATACACGGATTATTCAACCCAGTAAAAACGCTGCGTTTAAAGTACCCAATACCGCCATTGCCCAAAATGAAGGAAAAGCCTTTATTTTCATCCGTAGTCAGGACGGTTTTAAAGTTAGTCCGGTAACAGTTATAGGCAAACAGGGTGAGGAGTCAATTATTAGCGGAGATTTAACCGGTGATGAAGACATCGCCATCAAAGGCGCGGTTGCGCTGAAAGCAAACTGGTTGGGTCTGGGGAGCGCTGAATAATGGCCAGCCTGATTCGCTTTGCACTGAGTCAGCGGCTACTGATGATGATATTGGTATTGCTGCTGTGTGGCGGCGGTTATTACGCATTTAAAAATATTCCGATTGACGCCTTTCCCGAAGTTTCGCCGACTCAGGTAAAGATTATCGTTAAAGCGCCCGGTATGACACCTGAAGAGGTTGAAGCCAGAATAACTGCACCTATAGAAATAGAGCTGCTGGGTATTCCGCATCAAACCATGCTGCGTTCGATTGCCAAATACGCATTGACCGACATTACAGTTGATTTTGCAGAAGGTACGGATATTTATTGGGCGCGTCAGCAAATTGCCGAACGCTTGAACACGATGTGGGGCAATTTGCCGGTGGGCGTCCAAGGCGGCATTGCGCCAATGACGACGCCTTTAGGTGAAATGTTCATGTTTACCGTAGAAGGCGGCGATTTAACCCTGATGGAACGCCGTAGTTTACTGGATTGGGTGATTCGTCCGGCACTGCGAACCGTTTCAGGCGTCGCCGATGTTAATTCCTTAGGGGGGGTGGTCAGAAGTTTTGAGGTGATACCCGATAATACCAGGCTTGCCGCCAGGGGCATCAGCATAGATAAACTGGTGCAGGCCTTAGAAAAAAATAACCGTAATGACGGGGCCGGTCGTATGACAGACGGTGAGGAAGCCTTGATTGTGCGGGCTGAAGGCCGAATCAAGACCCTGGCGGATGTCAGCGCCATCGTCGTGGATAATAAAAATGGCATTCCCATTACGGTAGGCGATGTTGCGGAAATCAAAATCGGCGCTCTTACGCGCTATGGCGCGGTGAGTAAAAACGGTGAAGGCGAAGCCGTGACCGGATTGGTGCTGAGTTTGCGCGGCGCTAATGCAAGACAAACGATTGCCGGCATTGAAAAAAAATTGGCTCAAATCAGTCCGGGGTTTCCTAAAGGCGTTGAAGCCAAGGTCTTTTACAATCGCGGCAACCTTGTTGACAAGGCGGTAGACACGGTATTACATGCCTTGCTGGAAGCGATAGCGTTAGTTGTAGTTTTGCTGATTTTATTTCTGGGCAATTTACGCGCTGCGTTGGTTGTTGCCCTGTCTTTGCCGCTTGCGGCCCTGTTCACCTTTATATTGATGAACTACATGGGCATGTCGGCAAACTTGATGAGTTTGGGCGGTTTGGCTATTGCCATCGGTATGCTGGTGGACGCAGCGGTGGTAGTCGTTGAAAATCTCATCACGCATCTGGCCGATGTCGAAAAAGCCGAACGCTTGCCGCGTCTGCATGTTATTTACCGGGCAACCCGCGAAGTTGCAGGCCCCGTTACTTCAGGCATTTTAATTATTATTATCGTTTTTTTACCCTTGCTGACCCTGCAAGGACTGGAAGGCAAACTATTTACCCCGGTGGCATTAACCATCGTTTTCGCGCTCAGTGGGTCTCTGGTGTTGTCGCTCACTGTGATCCCGGTTATCGCCTCCTATTTGCTTAAAGAAGTGTCCCATGAAGAACCTTGGCTGCCCAGACAATTACAAAAGCTTTATCAGCCGACGTTATTATGGTGTTTAGCCAATAGCAAAATAGTATTTACAGCAGCAGGCGTTTTGTTAGCCGTAACTGTCGTGGTATTTACCCAGATAGGCAGCACCTTTATGCCGACTATGGATGAGGGCGACATTATCATTCAGTTGGAGAAGTTGCCATCGATTACCCTGGAGCAATCGGTAGCGCTGGATGGTCAAGTCCAAAAGAATCTGCGCAAACATATTCCCGAAATAGCCACTATTGTTTCCCGGGTGGGCTCTGATGAACTGGGTCTTGATCCCATGGGTTTAAATGAAACCGATACGTTTTTGGTGCTAAAACCCAAGGACCAATGGCGCATGCAGAGCAAAGAAGCGTTGATCGAAGAGATTCGTAAAGTCATGGCGCAAACCCCCGGTATTGCCTTTGGTTTTACCCAGCCCATTGAGATGCGGGTTTCAGAAATGCTTACGGGTACTCGCGGCGATGTGGCGGTTAAATTATTCGGTACTGATCTTGCCGTTTTAAATGAAAAAGCCAATGAAATTGCTGAGATTTTGAAACATATTAGCGGCTCCAGTGATGTGTTTGCCAAACAAAATAACGGTATGCAATTTTTACAGCTCACCATAGATAAATTGGCAGCCGGGCGTTTGGGTCTGGATAGCGACAGCATTGAAACGCTGTTACGCGCTCAGGTTGAAGGTTTAAACCTGGGGATTGTCCAGGAAGGCATTAAACGTACACCACTCATTTTGCGTGGCAGCAGCAATACCGCCAATTTTGATAATCTGCAAATTACCTTGCCGAATGGCGGGCATGTGCCGGTAACGGCCATTGCCAAAATCGAAAAAGTAGAAGGCGTGGTTTCAGTTGGCAGAGAGCGGGGACAACGTTTTGTAGTGATTCGCAGCAATGTACAGGATCGTGACTTAGTGGGCTTTGTCGATGAAGCCCGCAAAGCCGTTGCCGAAAAAGTAAAATTGCCGACAGGCTACACCATTGAATTTGGCGGGCAGTTTGAAAATCAACAACGTGCGGCCGCGACATTGTCACTGGTTGTGCCGATCTCATTAGGCTTGATCTTTTTGCTGTTGTTTTCAACCTTTGGTTCAGTGCGTCAGGCCGTGCTGGTATTATCAAACATTCCGCTGGCCATGGTCGGTGGTGTTTTTGCGCTGTGGGTTTCGGGCGAATATTTATCCGTGCCTGCATCGGTTGGTTTTATTGCTTTGCTGGGGATCGCGGTACTCAATGGTGTGGTGATGGTGAGTTATTTTAATCAGCTCAAGGCAACGGGTATGGAGCTTGCTAAAGTGGTGACACTGGGTTCTTCGCGGCGATTAAGACCCGTATTAATGACCGCCAGTATCGCGGCCTTTGGTTTGATTCCGTTGCTGTTTGCAACCGGCCCCGGCTCTGAAATTCAGCGCCCCTTAGCCATAGTCGTGATTGGCGGACTGGTGTCGTCCACTTTTTTAACCCTGTTTTTATTACCGATTTTGTTTAAATTATTCGGCTTACCCAAGGAGATTGAGTAATGAACTGCACAGAATATCTGGTTACACTCAACATTCCGCCCAGTCTTGAAGAAATGATGGTAGACATTCTGCTGATGCTGGAAACAAAACATGGCTTCAGCAGCTTTCCGGTCAACGCTCACCATCATGACAACAAAGGTTTATCGTTGGCTGAACAAGTGACTGGTCGTCAGAAACGAGTTCGCTTCCAGATGTATGTGCCGGTAGAGGAATTGCCGGCATTATTGGAACAATTACGTCAGGAATTTTCCGGCTCGGGTATTCAATACTGGGTGTTGCCTGTGATTGAAAATGGGGTTATTTAAACTTAATGATGATGCCTTAACTGCCGGGTTGCCGACAGTGAACAGGAGTGATTGGTTGTACCCTGTTCTATTTGCAAGGTGCTGTGATGAACAAAAAAACGTTCTTCCAGCGTTTGTACGATTTCATCCAGGAAGATATCACCAGGGTGGCCGTTGGGCATGACCAAATGAACCGTCAGTGCGCTTTCGGTGGTACTCAGACCCCAGATATGCAGATCATGAATATCTGTTACACCTCCTAATTGACGAAGATAGGCGTCTATTGCAAGTGCATCTATCTTTGCAGGAACAGCACTCAAAGCCAATTGCATGGAATCACGTAGCAGGCTCCATGTACCTATCACGATTACGATCACAATCCCCAGACTGATGATAGGATCAAGCATAAACCATCCGGTATAGAACATCGCAATACCGGCAATCACCACGGCAAGTGATACAGCGGTGTCTGCTGCCATGTGGATGTAAGCACCGCGAATATTTAAATCCTCTTTGCTGCCTTTCATCAAGAGCCACGCGGACAGACCATTGATGACTATGCCAATCGCTGCCACAATCGATACCGTTAGACCAGCTACGGTTGGTGGTTGTGAAAAGCGTTGGATTGCTTCCAATGCAATCGCTCCACAGGCCACCAAAAGCAGCATGGCGTTAGCGAGCGCGGCCAGAATCGATGTGCTGCGCAGACCATAGGTGTAGCGTTTACTTGGTGGTTTACGAGCCAAAATTATAGCGCTCCAGGCCAATAGCAGGCCCAGCACATCGGAGATGTTATGCCCCGCATCGGCCATTAATGCAGTTGAGTTGGCGATGAATCCATAGGCGAACTCAATTATTACAAACGCCATATTCAGGACGATGGTAACGACAAAAACGCGACCTTGGTTGTTAGGACTGGTGTGATGGTGATGCTCTTTAGAATGATTGTGATGATGCGCCATAAGTCTTTACCTTAAGTTTTACAAATAATAGCTCTCAACACCAAGCCAAAGCCCGGGTTTCATTAGCCTAATAACTTTGTATCTTGGATCATCAAGCAATCTCCTAATACTGAATAAGTCGAAATAAACAGAGCCATCAAAAAAATTTAACAAAAATCATCCGGGGACTTGGGGACGTACATGAAATAAAATTTTCATTGAAACATTTGGTGGCGTGTAGAGGTGGATTTATCCGGCCAAAGCGAATGAATTCGCATACTCAAGTTATTTCATGCACGTTCCTTAGCAAGTAATATTCGCCTTATTTACGAAAAAACAGATTGATGATAATAGTTAAAATTATACTCACTATAAACATGGATGTGATCGGGATAAACACCCATTTTTTTTCATCCTCAATGCGGATATCACCCGGCAACTTACCAAACCAGCTTATCAGCCAGGGTGCATAACTAATAATAAGCCCAATAATTAACAATGTAACTCCAATCGTGGCAAGTAATTTTCCAATTGCCATGGCTAATCCCTCAATCAAAAGTCTATGTAACTATCATAATATCGCGAAAAGAATATAAAAACAGTTCCTTAATGAATTTCAAGGAACGACTGCCAACTTAAGTCGGTTTACCGTTCGTGGTTCGACAATCTCACTATGAACGGATAAACCTTTATAAGAAGATTTTACTGTTGTTTGCATTTATGATTTTAATCAAATAGACTGCATTTTGATCTAACTTACGGCATTTACATAAATTCTTATGGAAAAAGAAAGCGTTATTAAAATCTACCACGGTGGACTGGGCAGCTTGCTCAACAGCATTCAGACGCTGTTTGTCGGCATGTTGAGAATATGGTCGATTCCAATTGTATTGATGCTGAGTGTCGCCTCGGGGTTTACCACTTATTATGGCTTATCACATTTTATTGTGCCCTGGATCGCACTGATCATTACCATTGCGATTCAATCTATTATTGTCATTTGTTCGCTGGAAATTGCAGGAATTCACTGGAAGGCTAATCGATTACGCTATTTAAGTGTAATGTTGTCTTTATTGGTGGCTATTGCTGCATCAATTACATTTTCGTATTTCAAGTTTTATGAGGTTTCTCAAAGTGAAACCATACGTATCAATCGAATCAACGAAATTCGCTTGGGTGTGGACGATTACCTGGCGGCGATTCTGATCACCAAAAGTGAAATTTTAAAGCAGCAAAACAGCGAGCTGGATAAAGCGACTGCCGATGTATCTCAGGCCTATTTTGGAACGCATGCACAAATCCCCGCAGCGAATAAAAACATAGTCGGCGAGGGGCCTTTCTGGAAACATTACAATCAACGCTATCAGGCAAAAAAAGCCCAATTTGACCAACTTGACAAAGAATTTCATTTGCTGGATGAACATATACGGACATTACAAACCAGCCTGAACCACTTGACGGTTGATACTGAAAACAACTTTCAAAAGGCCATAGCCGGTTTGCAGGAAGTGCAGCTCAAGTTCAATCAACTCGCTACCAATGCCGGGCACACTGTTCCACAGGCGCCGATACTCATGACCTATGCCCAGTTTGTGCAGGGCGTGACACCGTCCTTTGCCATGTGGAATGATTTTTCTCTGTTTGCTTTTTCCTGCGCAGCCATGGTCGATTTTTTTACCTTTTTACTGTCGTATCGTCTGGAAAGCACGGCGCCAGGCCCCCTTTCCCAACAAGAACAAGAGCTGGCTTTTGAATGTCTGAGGCAATTCTCCGAGTTCAGAATCAATGAAAACGATGAACTTGAAATGGTCATTGAGAAATCCGATATTGAGCGTGCCCGACGATATTCCGATTGGTCGCGGATGTTTGCGGTCGGATTTTTATTAAGTCGCGGTTTTTTGCGAAAAATCGATGAAAGATCGGTAGAATTTGCGCCCAATCTTTATCCACTTATGGCCGAACGAATGGGGGCGCAGCTTAGAGCTATCAAAGCGCAGTCCCTGGCGGCGGCACAATCCGACACAAATCAGGTGACCTATGAGCAGTAGTCTATCACCATTGGATGTCTGGTTAGCTGGCGAGAATAGCGCATTCGATCCCAGTCAACCATTTTGGGATCCCGGATTTGATGCTGAACGCCGTGTTGTTATCTCCAAACTGGGACCTTATCACAAGCTGTTTGAGCGCCCTCAAAACTTTATCCCGCGTTTTTTTCATCATATTTATTCGTTACCGATAGACGACTGGCACGTGACGGTCAATACCCGGCTTTATGGCGGGTTTTGTGCCATGACAACCGAGCTGCAAATCCATTTTCAACCGACTCTCAAGTATGTAGAGAGAAATATTGACGCATTGCCGGAGGTTAACCGGCAAATTAAAACCAGCTATGAAAGCGTGATAAAGGATATTGTAAATGCCGAATTGAGTCATCTTAAGGATGGTAAATGGGTACAAACAGGCCTGGCGGAAATGGAAAGGCAAATTGAAAGTGTAATCAATGAAACATTGATTTTAAAGCATATCCAGTGCCGGGCAATCTGTGCATTGACCCCTGTTTTTGAAGAACTTACCGATGATGAAAAGCTTGATGGCCGCTTTACGCAGGAATCTATTTATCTCAACGTGATGCAAAAGAACTTTGAGTTTCGCGAGAAACAAAATCAGGAATTGTTTCGGCAGGAGGAAGAGCTGGAATTGTTGCGTCTGGAACATAAACAAAAGCTGCTGGAAACCATTAATCAGGAAGATGAAATACAGCGACAAAAACAGGCGCTGGAAGCTGAAACAATCAAGCGAAGATTGGAGGAACAGGGGGCGCAGCGTGTTGAGCAGCATGCTATAGAAACGCGCTTGCATGAGGAAAAAACAAAGCATGAAACGCATTTAAAAGAAATCGAGCTGACTGCGGAAATTCAATACCAAAAGGAAAAGCAAATCCGTCAACAACAACTTGAAATGCAGAAACAGGCTCAGCAACTTGAGCATGAGCGTTTGTTGAAAGAACTGCAACGGGACGCGGAAACCCGGGAATATGAAAAAGAACGCATTCAATGGCTACAGGGGAAAGAGCAGGAACAACGCTTAAAACAACTAGAGTTGGAGACCGAACTTAAGGAGCAGGAAATCCAACAATTGGAGCGGCAAAAAATACAGGAAAAATTGGAAGCAGAAAAAATAAAGCATCAAACCCGTTTGCATGAAATGCAGCTGGAAGCAGAAATTAAAGAACTGGAGCTGCGTGCTGAAGCCACCAAGAATAAAGATGAGTATTTGCGCCGGGAAATCGAATGGCTGGTGCTTGATAAACAACGAGCGGAATTAACGCGTTCAATAAGAGAGGCCGGCCAAGGTGATAATGACAAGGGTTAAGCAAGCTGTGGACAATGACTTTTTCTTAAACTGAGTGTAAAAAATCCGGACTTGATCTGGTAATATTAAAAATGAAACTGTAAGTCGCCCGCATGAAGTAACACGGGATGCGGGGAGATTACGCCACGATTTCCCGTATTCCGTTTCACTTCATCCGGGCGACTTGCTTAATCATATAGTTAATCGCACTATTTATCAGGTAACTCAAATGATTACAGCAAACGATTTAAAAACCAAAGGTATCGCCTGTTTAGAAGAGGGCCTTGCCGATAAGCCGGAAGCCGTTATAACCGTGCGCGGCAAAGAAAGCTTTGTGGTGATGAAAATCGAACACTATAATTATCTGCGTGAAATGGAACTGGAAGCTGCACTCTATGAGGCGCAACAGGATATGGCTGCCGGCCGGTTCAGTAAAGATAGCGTGGATCAACATGTAGCCGAACTATTCGCCGAATGAGCTACACCTTACTCTTTACCGACAGCTATAAAAAACGTGCCAACCGCTTTGCACGGCAACATCCAGAATTGAAAGAGCAATATCGCAAAACCTTGCTCTTGCTCGCTCGGAAGCCATATCGTAAGCGTTCAACCCGGACACATACCCAAGGGCTGGCCAATACATTTTTTTCTGATCGAACCCAAGCCGGCAAAAATTATTGCTACGACGGGAAGGTTAGGTATCATCGATAGCCGCTATTAATCATTATCGTCTTGTCGACCTTTAATGTCCTCGACCGGACGCGCAAACGGCAGTAGCTCGTCGATGCGACTGTTAGGCCAGGTAGGCAATTTTTCCAAGGTAGCTCTAAGCCATCCGGCAGGATCGAGTCCATTCAGTTTTGCGGTGCCCAGCAACGTTTGGATAGCCGCTGCGCGTTGACCCGCCCGCTCGGAACCAGTGAATAACCAGTTCTTTTTGCCCAGCGCAATGAGACGGATGACATTTTCCACGGGGTTATTATCGATGGGCAAATGACCGGTTTCCGCATAGCGGATCAGCGACGGCCAACGTTTCAAGGTATAGTCCAGGGCTTTGGCGGAGCCACCGCCGTTAGCAGTTTTGATACGGGTTTGGATGAGCCATTCATGCAAGGCATTGAGTGTGGGTTGGCTTTGCTCTGTGCGTAGCTGGAGGCGAGCTTCGATACTCAGCTCCATGCCTTGCTGCTCGATATAGTATAGCTGGCCGATACGCGTCAATGCTTCCAGCGCCATGGGACTCTCATTGGCCTGGTGCAGATCGAAGAACTTCCTGCGCGCGTGCGCCCAGCAGCCTAATTCAATGCAGGGCGGTGCTGCTTGCCGTGCCGCAATAAATAAAGCCTTGTAACCCCCATAATCATCGACCATTAAGTGCCCTTGCCAACTACCCAGGAATTGACGCGCATGCTCGCCGCTACGCCCGCCCCGGTAATCGAAGACGATGATTCGCGGACCGGCCTCCAAGTCATTGCTGCGGTAGGCCCACAGATAGGCGCGCTTGGTTTTCCCGCTGCCGGGATCGAGTTGGGGCACGGGCGTCTCATCGAGATGGAGCGTGCCGCGTTTCAGCAGCAGTTCGATCAGCCGATCCACCAAGGGCTGCAACGCCACCCCGGTACGCCCTACCCATTCCGCCAGGGTCGAACGGGCCAGAATGACGCGGTCACGGGCGGCGATTTGTTCCAGGCGGTAGAGCGGGAGATGATCCAGATATTTACTGATCAGTATCCACGTCAGCAAGCCCACTGCGGCCATGCCGCCGTCGATGATAGCGGGAGGAACCGGCGCGGCGGTGATGGTTTCGCAGTGACGGCAAGCATATTGCGGACGGATGTGACGATGGACAAAGAACTTGGCGGGCTCGACATCGAGTTGTTCAGTGATGTCTTCGCCGATTTTCACCAAGTCCTTGCCGCACTGACCACAGTGGCAGGACTCCGGCTCGTGGCGGTGTTCAATACGCGGCAAATGAGGGGGTAAGGGCTGACGACCCGCACGGGGACGTTTGGGTTTGGTAACGGTGGCACCGGCTTGGTCGTCGGCCTGCTCGACTTCTGCTTCAAGGGCCGCGATGTCTTCGTTGCAGGATTCCTCGAACAAATCCCGCTGTAAACCGGACAGGGCTTCGCCCTTGACGCCATAGCGAAGCCGCCGCAGATGCGCCAATTCCAGGATGAGAGCCTGGATTTTGAGGTCTTTGGCTTGAATATCCGTTTCGTACTTCTCCGCCTCCTTTTTTGCCTGATCCAGCAGCGCTTGAACCCATGCCGCTACCTGTGTTTTGGCGGCAGAATCAAGGTTCAATTCATCCAGTTGGGCCAGTATTTTCATGGCATTATTTTACCACAAAAAGCCTCTCTAACTAGCATAAATACTGGGTTTCAAGAGATTTTTAAGCCTTTAAAAATGCCTTTAATCAGGCCTGTAAATGAGCAGGCGGCAGCGCCGATAAACGTCGCCAATCCACCCCGGCAATCAGCCACTCCCACTCCGCTTGCGTGATGGAAAAACTGCACTCCCCCGGCTTAGGCCAAATAAAATGCCCCTGATGCAAGCGGCGTTGACACAACCACACGCCGTTGCCATCCCACAGCAGAACTTTGATGCGATTACCGGACGCATTGCGAAATACAAAGGCCGACCCGGCGCAGGGTTGCTGCCCCAAGGTGTGCTGAACCAGTGCTGACAAACCATCGATCCCCCTGCGTAAGTCAACCGGCGCTACGCTTAACCAGATTTGCCCAGGTGTACTGATCAAGCCAGGCATCGCAGCAACTCCGCCAACCAACGAGGTGGCACTGCCGTGGACAGTTCAAGCTGTGCACCGTGTGGCAAGCGAAGCAATAGTGCACTGGCTTCGGCAGTGGCTACCGGTACCGATGGCGACACTTGGACGGCAATCAATTCAAGCGAGGTGTCCCTATCCATGGATGGATCACCCTGATCACGCCGCGTCCATAGTGAAAAGGTTTTGCGATTGAGCCCGTGCTGGTGACTATAATCCGCCTGACTCAAGCCACTCTCGCGCCAAGCTTCCACATGCCGCTGCCATGGTGCATTTATTTTCATTATCATTCCTCACTAAAAATTGTGAGGATGCCAATTTCCGGCCAAGCGGGCTAGATGGACGGGACGGAGCGATACGCCATATCATCCATCACTGCGACTGCATCCGCTAAAAGGCAAGTTGGCGGCTTTGCATTCGGTATCGATCAATATTAGTTATCGGATAACCCTGGAAATGACCATCACCGAAAAACTTCGCTTGGAAAATTTATAACTGGTTTTGGATGCACGCTCTGTTAACGGCGGATTGCTAGCACGAATCCGACGTAAGGGTTTTCAATAAATCAATAGAGCATCATGTAGGTTGGGTTAGGCGGTGCGACTGGCATGATAGTCAGCTAGCTGGTGAAAGTCCAGCCATTGCCCTGTGAGAAGGGAAAATGTAGGCGAAGGCAAGGGTGTCCAAAGAAACTCTGAGTAGCTACCCAACAGGGAAGCACGGTTACTTTGAGCCAATGCGGAATCTGAAGGAAGCCCTAGCCAAATCGGTCACCTAAACGCAAGTGAACCTTCGTAAGGCGGCAGCAAGGGGGTAAGGTGCCCGCGACCACCGAAGCCCGATATTCTCACCGTAACGAGCTGTCGTATTGAAGGTAGGTAGATCGAGAAACGGGTGACTATCTTACCCAGTGAAGGGCCGTCGGTTTTGGGTCGGTGTAACTGCGACACTTTAAGCCCTAAGCGCAACAGTAATGTTGACGTTATGAACCGAGGGTCTGCAGATGAAGCCGTAGTAATCGTAAAGTTCGGTGCCGATGAATTCATGGTGACATGGAGGAGGGTAAAACATCGAATCAGTGACAGGACGTTGGAGGTGAAGGGTGGAACATGTAAGCGGCCAGGGCCGTTGATTATAGACCGGAGGACTGAGATCAGCCTGACAGGAGCGGTTGAGTATTTGCGTCGTAAACAGTGAACGAATCAGCCGTGCGAGATTGACGAAAGTGCTCTGCAAAAGAGAGTGAAATAAACGAACATGAGCCAATTGATTGAGGAACCAAGACTTTTTGAAAACCTCTGCTCAACGCTGTATTTGGGCGTAGGCTTTGAATTGGTCAGAAGAAACCACGGCGCACCCGGCATTGACGGCGTGAGCATTGCGGATTTTGAAGCCAATTTAGACGAAGAGCTAAGCCAGTTGCAACAGGAATTGACAACTTGGACTTATCAACCCTCGCCGGTACGCCGAGTAGAAATCCCCAAGCCGGATGGCAAAGGGGTACGTCTACTTGGCATCCCGACGGTACGAGATCGTGTGGTACAGACAACCTTAAAGCTGCTGCTGGAACCGATCTTTGACCCGCATTTCTCACCGAACAGTTACGGCTTCCGCCCAGGGCGGAGCCAGCATCAAGCGGTGCAAGCGGCGCAACAGATTGTCAATAGCGGCAAGCCCTATGTGGTGGATATTGATCTATCGAAATTCTTTGATCGTATTCATCATGACCGGCTGATAACCCGCATGGGGCAGAAAATAGCCGACAAGCGCATACTTCGTTTGATCGGGATCATGCTGCGTAGCGGTGTTATGATCAATGGCGTTGTCAACCCCAGCAAGGAAGGTGCTATGCAAGGCGGTCCGCTAAGTCCCTTGCTCAGCAACGTTGTTCTAGATGAACTCGATCAAGAACTGGAAAAGCGCGGCCTAGAATTTTGCAGGTTTGCGGATGATTGTAACATCTTCGTCAAGTCGCAAAAGGCGGCAGAGCGGGTGATGGCAACGATCAGTCAGTTTATCGAAAAGAAGCTTAAACTTAAGGTGAATCAGGACAAGAGTAAAGTGGCTTTATCTGACAAGGTAAAGTTCTTGGGTTTTACCGTGGTGGATGGGACGATTGCGATTGCGCATAAAGCCCTACAAACAGCCATGGATAAAGTCAAAGCACTGACACCGCGAGGCACCCATAAAGCTCTGGAACCGACCCTGGACAAGATCAAGCAATGGTATGTGGGCTGGTCGAACTATTACAGTTTGACCAACTACCCGTCCCAATTGCATAAAATCGAAGCCCATATCCGGCGACGATTACGATCAAGACTGGTGAGTCAACAAAAGAGAAAACAGCATCTATACCGAAATCTGGTCAAGCGGGGCGTACCGCGAAAACAAGCAGCAAAAACGGTCTTTTCTAACAACAAACGATGGGTGCTCTCAAATGCCCGTGCGGTGACGAGAGCCTACCCCAACAGTTGGTTTATTAACCTGAAAGGACAGGCAATACGATCCGACCGCAAGCTGGCGCATTGGTTTGACGTTTCTCAATGGATACGCCTTGCATGAGGAGCCGTGTACGGGCCCGTACGCACGGTTCTGTGGGCAGACGGAGGCTGCGGCCTCCTCTGACCCGATATAGCCGTAACCCAACGCATTGAGGCGGTAAATGTTGGGTTACGCTATCGCTAACCCAACCTTGTATGATGAAATTTAATAAAAATATTGTTCGAGGAGATCAAGTAAGCTTTACCGATTCATTGGGAGGCCGTCCCGACCTGAGGACTGGTTTTTAGCCAGAGCCTGACTCGTAGACTGGCCCCCGCCCTATTCACCCATACCGTGGAGTATCTGAGGCTTAGAGCCTGTATACACAAGGATGGCAGGTGCATGTGCAGGGTCGGGAACCAGTGAATAGTCTACTTTCTTTAATCCCATTGTTACAAACAAATATGACGAACATTCAATTTAAAGATATCGACCCTGAAGCCAAGCCAGTGCTTTTCGCAGGTATCGATGTCGGTGCCGAGGAACTGATTCTGGTTATCCGCAAGAATGGTAAGCCATTCGATCCACAGAAGTTCGCCAACACCCCCGCTGATCGTACCCGATTGGTGAAGAAGCTGGTTAAGCTGCCTGGTATCATCGTCTGCCTGGAAGCTACGGGTGTCTATCACTTTGACTTAAGCCTAGCCCTTCATGATGCCGGCGTGTTGCTCATAGTGGTGAATCCCAAAGCCGCCCATAATTTTGCCAAAGTCTTGATGAAAAACAGCAAAACCGATGTGGTCGATGCCAATACCTTAGCCGAATACGCCGCGAGAATGGACTTCGTCGCGTGGACCCGCCCGTCCGATGAGTCGATTGCTTTGCGCAGTTTTGCCCGCCGTATTAACGCGCTAACCGGTCAGAAAGCGGCTGCCAAAAACCATCTGCATGCACTAACCGCTACATCGGAAACACCGAAAGCGGTAATCAAGGACGCCAAATTGGCTATTACCCAATTGGAGAAGCGCATCGACCGTTTAACGGCTGAGGCGCTGATCTTGATTGGCAAACATCCCGAACTCACGCGGATACTACAGTTGCTGATCGGCATCAAGGGCATTGGCAATACCAGCGCCATTGCGCTCATGGGCGAACTGCTGTTGCTGCCGCCTGATCTTTCACATCGAGAATGGGTAAAATTTGCTGGACTTGACCCACGGGCCTTCGACTCCGGCAAAAGCGTTCACAAAAAAACGCGCATATCCAAGGCGGGTAACCGGCATATTCGTTCCGCCCTGTATATGCCGGCCTTGAGCGCTAAACAGCATGACCCACACGTCAAGGCTTATTTCCAACATCTCGTGGCTAACGGCAAAAAACCATTGCAGGCTGTCTGCGCGGTCATGCGCAAACTACTCCACGCTATCCACGGCATGTTGAAAAACAACGAACCTTTCGACAACACTCGTTTTTATGCTATTCCAGAATGTAACGGATAGTAAAAATTAGCGAAATTTAACTTGAAATTGAACAGAGTATCTACGAACTACACCTAAATTTTTACCGACAGCTATAAAAAACGCGCCAATCGCTTTGCACGGCAACATCCCGAATTGAAAGAGCAATATCGCAAAACCTTGCTCTTGCTCGCTCAGAATCCATATCATCCATCACTGCGACTACATCCGCTAAAAGGCAAGTTGGCGGCTTTGCATTCGGTATCGATCAATATTAGTTATCGGATAACCCTGGAAATGATCATCACCGAAAAAGAAACTATTCTGGTCAATGTGGGTAGCCATGATGATGTATATCAAACGTGAGCAGTTATGATTTGGTAATGCGAAATATTGAGAACTGAAGAGCCGTTTCACTTCGTGCTCTCACGTGTCGCGATAGCAAACCGTCAATGAACACATGTCACAGTAAAATAGAAACACAACAAAACTTCGCTTGGAAAATTTATGACTGGTTTTTAATGCACGCTCTGTTAACGGCGGATTGCTAGCACGAATCCGCCGTAAGGTTTTCAAAAAATTAACAGAGTATCATGTAGGTTGGGTTAGGCGATAGCCGTAACCCAACGTATTGAGATAGTAAATGTTGGGTTACGCTATCGCTAACCCAACCTACGGACTAATCCTGACTTGAGAGTCATTATGGAAATAAATGTGGAATTGGAAAACCTTAAAAAAGAAGTTCAAAGGAAAATTGGCAGGAATGTATTGTTATTTCAACGAATGGAACTTGCGCTGAAGCATTTATTAGCCAATGGTAAAATTTCAGGTTACGCCAGTGAACTACAAACAAATCAGGAGCAACGTACCGCAACTATTCATAAGCAGACGATGGGACAAGTGGTTGGACAGTTTCTTGAAAGCTCTTACTCAGCTTCCGAAGAAACTACAAATGAACCCGAAGAATTAAAAGAAGGATGGATTTCTCATCGTTTCACAATTGATTGTGATGATTTATTTTATGAAGAAAGAAAAAACGCATTAGCCTCGTTAGTTACTGAACGGAATTATTTAATTC
Organism: uncultured Gammaproteobacteria bacterium; assembly: GCA_963849195.1. Lineage (GTDB taxonomy): Bacteria > Pseudomonadota > Gammaproteobacteria > Methylococcales > Methylomonadaceae > Methylobacter_C. The sequence goes on along the minus strand of CAWKGQ010000002.1, from coordinate 124,170 downwards.
ATCACTCACTGCTTAAATGGGATTGTAATTCATTTGAAAGTGTTACGGCGTTCGAACAGTATCTTGACCAGCAAGGAGATAAAATACTACCTGAGTTTGAGTTATTAAGTAATCAAATTAAGGCTATGCAAGAAGCCAATAAAATACTTTTAGATTTTCACGCTTCTGGTGAATTTGAAAAATTCATGGGGCTTTCAGATTTAAGAGAAAGTGAGCTTGTAGCATGGCTTATTAAGCGTGCAAAGCAAAAAGCAAGGTCTGATGGCTGGGTGGTACTTACCAGTGCTACACATTTTATCCGCCAACAGGTTCCCGAAGAATTTGCCAACTTAAAAGAGCGATATAATCATAAGAACCTGAAGGGAATTATATTAGCAACAGAATTTTTTGATATTAGTGAAGAACAAACGGATAAAGGTGGTATTCGCGTACTATATCGGATCAAACCTGATTTAAACTTGCAATATTGTACAAATATTGATCAATAACACTATATGTTGATTAATTCCTAAATAATAATCAGTATCTAGTAGTGGTGATCAAAAAAATACAATTTTGCAAATGGCTCCTTCTATAAGGATTAAATCACCGGTAGCAATGGGTCTGGCGCCTAAAAGGCTATCCAGCTTTTCTGAAGCCATGGATGTAGTACCGTTAAAATAATCAATCCAAACACTGGAATCCACCATTATCATTGTCCACTTCTCATCTGCTCCAGGCCGCCTTCCCATTTAAGCGCGCCTTTAAATTGTTTTATTTTTTCCTGTTGTTTTAATGCCAACAAGATTCGAAGCCCCTGCTCTACCGCTTCACGTTTTGATTTGATCCCGGTTACTTTTAATACATCCGTCATCAGTTCATCAGTCTAAGCGGGACTGGGTTTGCAACCCAGTCCCGAACGTTTTAAAACAACTGCAAGCTATAATGCAGTTAACGCAGCGTGACAAAATCCGTCCGGCTCAAGGCCAGAATAAGCCTGTTCAAGCACAAGCGAGAACGGGCATTTCCGGCACACAGTCTGATGAAAACAAAACGACAAACGACATCTACCTATCAAAAATAAGGCGTAAATTTTCTATAGGATTGTATAATGGCTCCATAATGGAGCCACTAAAGAGATATTCCCATGCCAGTCAACCTTTCCATCAAAAATACCCCCGATGCCATAGTCACTAAGTTGCGTGAACGGGCAAAACGACATCACCGCTCCCTTCAAGGCGAACTTATGGCTATTCTGGAGGCTTGTGTGCTTACCGAAGAGCGCTGGACGCCCGATGCTATTCTGGCCGAGACTCAGCGACTCAGGCTAAGTACGCCAGCGGAAGCGGTAGCGATGATTCGAAGTGATCGGGATGACCGTTAAGGTCGTTGATGCCTCGGCGGTAGCCGCCCTGATATTCGGCGAGCCTGATGCGGCTGATATAGCCGCAAGGTTACGTGGATCAGTGCTCGTTGCGCCTAATCTTCTGCCGTTCGAAATCGCCAGTGTGTGCCTAAAGAAGTTGCGTCGCCATCCTGTTCAGCAAGAGACGTTGCTGGCGGCACACCGGTTGTTTGGGCGTATGGACATCAGTCAAACCGAAGTAGACCTGACAGAAGTCGTCATACTGGCTGAACAAACCGGACTTACGAGCTATGATGCCAGTTATCTTTGGCTGGCCCGGCGGCTACAAGCGGAGTTGGTGACGCTCGACAAGCAACTCGCGAGAACAGCTATTGAGCTGTAAGAATCGGTTCAGTATCTATAACACGATAATCGGAGTCAGGCGATAGTTAGTTATGCCAGGCCTCTAAGCGGGACTGGGTTTGCACCCAGTCCCAAACGTTTCAAAGCAATTGCAAGCTATAATGCAGTTAACGAAGCGTTACAGAAACGTTGGAACGAGCAAAAGCAGGAGCTTGGGAACGAGCAAAATCCGTCCATCGCCAAGGTGCAACTTAGCCATAGAAGTTAAATTATTTTTGATGTTTCATTGCTAAGTAACTATACGACCTAGACTATTTAAGTTACCCACAGAAGCTGTGGATAACTTTGTGGGTAACTGCTTTTCAAGAAGCCTTACTAACGGTTTTTATTACATTTTTGTTACTTTGGACAGTTTTAAGTCAGAACTTATTTTTTCTTTAATTTCAATTGGTTAATAAATAGTAATTGACAAAAAAACACTCATATCACTTTTCTTATCATCTAATTTTTTACTGGACTTAATGTGTGTATAAAGATAAGGGCGGGAACTTGGAGTGGAGCGTTAAAAACTTGAATCACACCACTATTTAGGCTTAATAAATTTAATCGTCATCCTGTCGCTCTCGCCGATAGCAAGATATTTCTTACGGTCTTTATCCTTTAGTCTTAAAGAAGGCGGCAACGCCCAGACTCCTTCGGGATAATCCTTGGTATCCTTGCTATTGGCATTAATTTCAGATTTTTCCAGAAACTCAAAACCGGCATTTCTTGCCAGTGCGATAACATAGTCTTCACTGACGTAACCGGATTCTGCTTTTGTATCCTGTGGCTTTAGTGTACTGTTTCTATGCTCTACAACACCCAAAATACCCCCCGGCTTTAAGGCTTTGTACATAGCGCTGAAGACCGTAGCGGCCTGATCATTTTTCATCCAGTTATGGATGTTGCGAAACGTTAAAACCCTGTCTGCCGATCCATCAGGTGCGATTTGCAAAAATTCAGGCGGCTGTAGCACAGTTAACTCAACTTTGCCGTACACCTTGGGCTGTTTGTGCATTTTTTTAACAAAATTTTCCAGGCCCTTTTTAAAATAAGGCTGCTTTGCATCGGCTGAGAAATGCGCAGCATACAGTTTGCCTTTATCCTTTAAATAAGGCGCCAGTATTTCGGTATACCAACCTTCACCAGGCCAGATTTCCACCACCGTCATGTTGTCTTTAACATCAAAAAACTCCAGCGTTTGCTGTGGATGCCGATATTGATCGCGGGCTTTATGTTCCGCGGAACGCTGTTTTCCAGCGATTGCCTGCTGTAAAGCGTTTGCCTCGCCGGCCGCCTGTGCGGATGAAAAGCTTATTGCAAGCAACAATACCCATAAAATTTTTTTCATTTAAATCTCTCAAAAAACATGTCTAAAAGCTACCGGTTAAAAACCTTCTTCTTGCTCTTTTATTATTTTTTTTCACAATTCCAGATTTGCAACAAACTCAATGCCGCCAACATTAAAAATGCGACCAAAGTCCAGGCGGGCATACTGAAACCCAGAAAGGTCCAGTCTACCTTGGCACAATCCCCCGTACCGCTTAACATTAGCTTAATGGTATCGGACAGGGGAAAGTTTTGAAACATGTACTCCAGTCCAGGGCCACATTCCGGGACTTCATCGGGAGGCAAATGCTGTAGCCAGACATGCCGAGTTGAGATAGACGCCCCTGATAAAGCCGTGACTGCACCCAAAATAGCATAACGTGTTACCCCTTTTTGTCCGGGGTTATGTAACCCTGCGATCAGGAAAACCAGACCCGTCAATAAAATACCAAGACGCTGGGAAATACATAAGGGGCAAGGCTCCAGGCCGCCTACAAATTGAAAATAAGCCCCCATGCCCAACAAGCCCATGCAACCTGCAAAACCTAATAAAAACCATATTCTCGAATTAAACTTTAGCGCTCTAAACATATTTGATTTCTTCTATAAAAATTATCTGCAACCCTGAAAGGGGCCAATACAATCAATGATTACCTGCATATTACCTTAACTTGCCATACTACAGATGCGGTGTGAAAATTTCCACGGCCTACGTGGGAACTATAAAATATAATAATTCACCTAATTCTCTATCTACAACCTCTATACGTTGTGTCAAACAGTCTCAACTTCTTCTTTAAAAGATCTGATTTCCCTGGACGGGCCCAATACAACCAAAACATCGCCTGCATTCAGGGTACATTCTTTTTCTCCAACGGCAAAATGCAAGGCTTCGCCTGATTCTCTATCCACTACGCCTATGAGAATTAAATTATGTTTTTCATTCAACTTTAAGTCGCAGCTTTTGGTGTTTTCCAGACAGGAACCCTTGGGAATTTCTATTTGCGCAATATGTAAATCATGCCGTCCAAACACAGTGTCATCCAGAATATTGGTAATATCAGGCTTGGTCAGCATGTCGTGGGTTTTTCTGCCGCAAATTTCATAAGGATCTATGATCTTGTTTGCTCCTGCCGCCAATAGCTTTTCCGCGGACTCAGGGTCATCAACAATAGCAACAATGGTAAGCGCTTCATCTAATGCACGCGCTGAAATCGTTAAAAACACATTGTCAGAATCCCGTGGATAAAAACAAAAAAGGATATCGATGTCGGCGCCAATACCAATTGATTTGAGCGCATCATCATTGCGAAAATCAATAATTTTGGTTTTAAATCCTTTCTCTGCAACCAAAGCCGCCTCTGACTCATCTTTTCCGATAAAAACGAGGCTGTATTGATCCTCATTTAACCGGCCCATCACTTCTAAAGACATTATACTGTAGCCAAATACGGCAATTCGCTTCATCGTCTGCGTCCGCTTTTCAATCGGCTTTTTTCAATCTGGTCTCGAAAATAATCAATACCGACTTCCCTGCCCAAAACCACCAGAAGATCCTCCTCCCTTAATACAAAATAAGGTTCGGGATTAAAATAGAAGTGCTGATTTTTCACCTTATAACTGTTCTTATGTTTTCGATGGACCGGATTTGCACTGATTACGCCTACCAGCATTAATTTCCTGTGCTCAAAGCCAATCTCGGAAATTTTCACGCCATCGACAATGGATCCGGGATATACAAACAATGTTTCCATGATGAACTGCTTTTCTTCACGGATAATACCCAAAATAGCCTCAAAAGCGACGGGCTGACCAATATATTCGGCAACCACCATTGCTGCTATTTCAAATGGCTGAATAACATTGTCAGCACCGGCCTGATAAAGTTTTTTAACATTGTCCTGATTATTTGCACGGGAAATAATCCGAATAGCCGGATTGAGATGCCGACTGGTCAGGGTAATATATACATTGACCACATCGTCACCTGTCGTACATAAAACAGCGGTCGCTCTATTCTTGATACCGGCATTGTTTAATACTTCATTTTTGCTGGCATCCGCATGAATAACCAGGTAACCAAGACGCCTTGCTTTAGTTGCATTAACTTCTTTGCTATCGATAACAACAAAGTGTTGCCGGTGCTTTTCCAGCTGCTTGGCGATATGACGGCCTACCCGGCCAAATCCGCAAATAATAACAAAACTCTTATAGCGTTTTAGTTCGGCATAGGTTCTGTTTTCACGTAAATCGTGCATTTTGTCACTAAATGCCGAGACAATAATGGAAATAAAAAAAGATATCACACCCAGGCCAGTCAAAATCAATGCCATGGCGACCAATCGGCCGCCTGTTGTGTGTGGTGCTATATCGCCAAAACCGACGGATGAAACGGTAATTATCGACCAATAAGCCGCATCGAATAAGTTACTGACCTGCTTGCTGTTAGTGGGGTGTTCAAAGAAATAAATTCCAGTGCTGCCGATAAAAACCAGAAAACCTAGAAAAACAGCCAAGTTATAAAGTTCAAAGCGCTTGCTGTCCAGGACTTCGGCAAATAAATTCAAACTTTTAAAATACCGGAATAACTTGAACAATCGAAAAATAAGCAAGACTCGCAGGACGCTTATTGGTCTGTAACTCGGCAAAATAGCCAGTAAATCAATGACCGCCAACGGTGTGAAAATATACTCAATTTTTTTGACCAAAATTAGCCTTGCAACTTCTCCCAATCGAAATGGACTATTTAGATACTCGGCTTTTTCGAAATTCTCCAGGATAATTTTATGAGTATCATTATAAAGCCAGGCTCGCAGCAGGTATTCAATGATAAAAAGGATGATCAAGATATGCTCGAACAGTATGTCAATCTTGGTTAGCTGAGTATCCACTTCGTAAATCAACAAAAAAACACTAAAAAGAACCAGGCAAATCATCATAACATCGAAGTATGATTTAATCCGGCTATCCGGATTGCCCAGTAAATTATAAAAAAACAGCTTGGAATTTCTATAATACGGAGACGATTCCAGAAAGTAGGCGAAACGGACAATCAGTCGGGTTAACATAGCGTTACTATAAAGCCTCGTAGAAGCTGAAAAAACAATTTTTTTACCTTCAAAATCATGACATGTTTGAACAACAATTCCAAAACATTAACTTGCATAACCCCCGTTACACATAAAGCGCATTCGGTTTTTTGCTTCCGGCAACTGTATCTTTCTAATCTAAAGCCAGTTTTTCATTCTCAGTGCCTAAATAAAAAGGGCGTTTTTAGAAAAAATGGTCAATAGCTTTTGTCGGTATCGAAACAACCAAGCCCCAGCATTTCTCGTGGCGCAGTGAAAATGCGGACTTTCCGAAATTGCGTCGAGTCCTTGTGATGATGCGCACCCTCGTTGGGTGGCGAACCAGAGACTTAGGATAGCTGCTGGGGAGCTTGGCGGTTGCGTGATTTTCACCGCTTGCTTGAGCTGAGAGGCCAAAAACAAGCTTGCAGTGAAGATAGTGTCTCCCCAGACAGTACTTTAAAATATAGCAGGATTACCCATTCAGGTACTTTTTATGTTCATGATTGTTTTCATTCTCCTATCATGAACGGGATTTAAGCGTTTGTCAGACTCATTTAAAGAATTTACTCATACAAAATTCTATTCCCAATTTTTCTTCATAATCCGGCGTAAATCGTCATTCGGATTCGAAGAGATGCCTTCTGCGGTATTGATAGAAATAACGGCAAGCGGCGCATAATGATGAATAACTCCGTGCGGTAGCAGTGCTTTAGGTTTTCCGTCTTGCTCAGGCCAGTCAACATCTCTCGCTATTGTTCGAGCGGGAATAAGCCAGTAATCGCCGGATTGATAATTATTCAATGAAGTTTCGACATCAGAAACCGGAAATCTGATTTGTATGCCATCTTCGAGGTCTATCCATAGTTCATTTGTGTTAGTGCTCTCTTGCACAAGAATGCCGTTTGCATCTCCGGTCTTTTGATCCCAGCGGCGTAAGTAGGGGTGTTTCTCGGTAGACTTCCCCACATTTGATTCCGGCATGCCTTTTAGGATGACTTTCAGATTTTCCTGATCAATGGACATAATCTGCAACAAGTTTTCAGCACGATTTTGCAGTATATAATCGTCGTCGACGATCTCAACCCAATCATTCTGCTTCAGACTAAAACGGGCATCGCGTCCCAGATGCTCAAGAGACAAAGTCGAACTTTCATTTGATGAATCGATTGGCTCCAGTATCGGAAAAATAACGGCCGCGTTTTCTCTGGACCATTTAAAAGTGGCTTGGGTATTTCCGCCCTTGTTATGAATTTCCACTCGGTAAAGCTGATTTTCGATGCCGCGGTACCGAGATTCCGGCGCTGCCAAACAGGGTTCAGTATCGGTTTTTGACTTATCCTTAGCCCGTGCCTGTAATTTACCCGTGCCGGTTTTTATTTCTCCGGCAATTGCCTGAAGAAAGGTAGCGTAAACCTCTTTAAATGGATGAATTCCACCGTCAGTAGGTATGTTTCCCTCGGGCACAGAAATAAGCTTCACCTGCCAAACGATTTTCGCCCGGCTTGCTGTATCCGGCCCGCCCAAAGCGACTTCGCGAATAGAGTCATCCTCAACATAACTGATATGCCGCTCCCAAACATCCAGATAGACCAGAACCTGCCCCTCCTTAAAGTTCTTCAATGCAGTTTTATCGGAAAAAGGATAATCAGGCTGATTTTTATAAGTAACACCGGTGTCCGCTTCACAAAGTATCCCGTTGACATAGTAATGGCCTGTGCCAATAATAAAGTCATCGGCGGTTACTCCGGTGATTTCAAAACCGCCAGCCTCGCCAGTCTCGGCAGGCATAGGCCCCCAATGCTCGCTGCCTATATCGCATGCCAAACTGCGCATATGATGTAAAAGAATGGATATCTGCTCATTCCAGTCTGCATCGACTTGTACACGGCCTTGCTGCATCAACACGCGGGAATAAGTTTTTCCCGGATTAAAGGTATCCCGGGTAAAATCCCCCCTGAATTCTCCCCGCATAATGTTTTTTTCAAAATCTTTCATGTTGCTCTCCTAATTCGATAAGATAACGCCAACGTCCATACGGGCGGGCAAATATTCGTCTAAACGGACACGCAAATTGGCCAGTCGTTGAGGCTGATATAAATCGTGAAACACGCCCATTTCAGACTCATCATCCGCGCCGTTTTTAATTTCTTTCGCACAACAATCAGCGAGTTGGCAATAGGTAGGCATACCGTATCGAACACTGTTAAACAATGGACGAACCCTGATAGCCTCCTGCTGTTTTGCAGAGTCAATCAGCAAATTATCAATAATACCTTTACGCTTCAGATTTTCTTCAATCGCGGTTTCAACCAAATCAGGCTGGCACTGGTAACGGCGCGGTGTCCTGGATTCTGGCGCCACGTAACAGAATCTCAAACAGCCTTGCTGTCTTCTGGCAACGGTAATGCGGCCATCAAAGATGCAGTTTTCACCTAATTCGATGGCGTGTACCTGAACTAACCCAAATACCGTTGTCCTCAATATATTCAAACAGGCATGAGCAACAGTACAATCCGGCGCGCCTATCGCTTCAAGCTCTGTGTCAGTGGCATCTACAATACTGTCGCTGACGCACAAACGAATAGGATCAAGTTGGACGCCTCGCTCGCTACCGGAACAGTGATTTGTATCTTTCTCTGAAGCCTGGATAGCGGGACTTTCTTCGTTATCATCCGATTCAGTAAGGGCGGGATTAATCTGAATTGAACCGATGATGCTGTGTTCAATTTTGATGCAAACATTCGGACTTGAAACTTCCAGGCTCGGCTCAGCGGGCCGTTGCGGCTCACAATCGCATCCGATTGACCAGCCGGGGACTAATGTTGAATGACGTACGGTCAAATTTGATAAATCGCCGGATACCTGCATGCCCCGGCCGGAGACCAATATTCCGTCCAGGGTGAAACTGTTGTTTTGATACCCCGTGACGGCTAATGAATCGGGCTTGTCCGTCTGCCAATCGAGCAGCCTGATAATCGGACGCCGGCGATTGGCGGCCCGCAATTGCAGGCTTTGATGATTATTTTTAAAAGAGATATTGATTTGTTCGACGTAAACGCCGCTATCGGTAATCTCAATGACAGCATGCTGCATGGCGTCAGGTAAATCGGCATCGTCCTCCCATTTTTTTATTGCCGCTGCGATAGAATCAAATTCACCACCTTTTCCTACACGGTATAGCACACACATTTCCTGCTGTGTAATCGGTCGATCGTACTCGCCCCCGCCCATATTTGCACTAAAACCGTAATAGTAACTGACCCACACACCATTTTTAGGGGGATGACGCAAAGGAAAGGCGATGCGGCCCAGTACCGGATCGACTGCCACCATGCCCTTGCGAGGAAGATATGTCCAATCACTCAAGTTGGCAATGACAATCCGGTCTTCGGGAACAGGGATCGGCTCGTCAATTTTATTATCTTTTTTTCTGCCGCTTTGCCCTATCCATATTTGCAGACTCTTTTTCTCTCCGTAAACTGCATCTTTTTGTTGATCAAGTAAGCGCCGCCGTATGGGTACCGGCAAATTCAATTCACCGGCAATATCCGTGGGATCAAGCTCCCGTTCCGGATTGATATAAAGAGGACTGTCATTTCCTAACACACTGAAGGTATAACAATGAGGCGCTATTGCTTCAAGGCAATAAGCGGATGTTTTTGTTACCGGATAGGATTTCAAGCGCCAGACAAACACACCGGCGCTGGGAATATTGTAGCGCCCCAGGCTGCGCTGCGAATTAATGCGGCGAATATCAATGGTATGGGCAGAGTTGTCAAACGGACTATCCAGTAAGTCCAATGCCGATCCGTTACGAATATCGATAGATAAGCCACGATCCGGATGCAAATGATTGGGATGCTGGGTCCAGGCCAGCAATTTATAAAACTCCACAGCCCTTGCCGGCCATCCGGCAACATCGTTAGCCAATAGTTCCAGCAAGGCCAAAGTGCCTTTCCGGCGGCGATAACGTATCGTATTCGCCACTTCACGCCGTGGAATCAAACTATTATTACGTGATTGCTCTTGCGGTGTAATCCCGGGTGAGGGCTCACCGGCTTCATGCACCGGTTCATAGCCGATCAGCTCGCCTATATAGGGAACCACCCAATCTTCGCAGGTTTCAATAAACCAGTTTTCATAAAGCTGTAAAATATCGTCTTCAACCAGATTGACCTGCCCGGAAATAATTTGCAGCAAAGCTTTAAGAGGCTCGCCCTGTTCAACATCCCGCATTCGGTAAATGGCTGGAAGCAAGTCATACAAGCGGTCGATTCTTGAATCGTTCATGGCAACCTCTCAATCTGGTTTAATATCAATGTTGCAGGGACATCGGGACTTAGAAAAGCAAGCTGAGCCGGACGAATAAACTTTTCCTGGACCGGTCAGATTAACGGCAAGTCTTTGCGGAACTGCGAAGCTCTCCGCTATCAGGTAAAGCCTTTATCTGATCTACCGTAAGGTTTTGTATACGCTTGACTATTTTCGCTACTTCATCAGCATATCTCATCAGGAGTCTGTAACCGGCGCCTATCAACAGAGGTAAAGTTCCATCATCGGTTAATTGCTTAATTTCAGCATCGGTCAGTGATTGTTTTTCAGGCACGCCCCCAAAAGAATCGACATCCACATAAGCAACACCCTGGACCGACTGCATAACGCTGATGACCTCGCTCAACATCACATCCTGTCCAAGCTCGCGGCGCTCAAAACTGAAATCATCGAGCAATACGCTGCGGACCTCTGAAACAACAGATTCCCATTGATAATCGGGTAAAATCGCAACTTTGGCTTCAATAACGATCAGCAGTAGTTCGCGCACGGCCAATTGAATTTTCTGGAAGGGGTCGCCAAAATCATACAGAGACTGACGCAGGTTTCTGAACAAATCGGAATTAGGGTCTATGGGAATATCCCCGGCACCGGCGATGGTGACATGGATCAACGGTAACCGGCCGTTGCTGAGTTCAACAGCGAATGCTTTCCCGATACCCGCATAGAGTACGGGAAAAATCCTCATAATCCTGAGTAGACACCAATCGATCCAGCGCTTTCACAGCCAAAGGCACATGTTGCCGCGCCTGGTCGCGAGTTTCTTTGTCTGCGCCGCCCGATGCGCGCAAGGGATTGATTACCTCTTTAACTCCCAGCGGTTTGGTCAGTAATAGCGAAACCTGCTCCGCTTTAACATTGCCTGGCTGACCAATACCGTTGCGATATTCAGCCCGTATATTCTCTATACCGGTGGGCAATCTTGCACCCTGCTTGCCATTACCGAAAGTCACCGATGTTTTATCGTCGTTATCGGTTTGACTAATAAACAGGCGGTCATTGGCCTCTAACCCGGCTAAAGAATCCACTTCATGCCACTCGATATTATTAACAAAAAGCTTTAGTGTGCTGGCTATCCCCGAAGGATTGGCCGCCGATACATGAGTTAACGGCTTTTGTTTAAGCGCAAAAGTTTGCAAGGCCTTCGCACCATCGCCGCTGCCCAAAACCTCCAGCCGGGTTTCGCCATGCGTGGCTTTAACGACGTTGCCATAAATGGTGACTGTTTCGCGTTTGAAACAATAAGCCAGTTTTTCGGCAAGTTTAATAAACGAGTGGCGTTTTTCACCTGGCAGATGCACGGGTGTCGAACCACTACTTGCAACCGATTTTTTGTCTTCTGCAATGTCCTGAGTAACCGACGCCAGTATTGCCGATTCGCTGAATCTGATGCCGCTTGTTCCTTCAATCTCCCGCTCTCCGGAAACAATAACCCAACGCCCCGCTTCTAATCCTTCGTAGAATCCGTCAAGTTCAATGGGATCATCAGTGCCGCCGCATACCGGATTGGTAATGGGTTCTTCAGCAAGTTCAAGTTCTTCGGGCTGGACATAGACCTTGGTCGTTCTGATTTGTTGAATATCATCCCCTCGTTCAGGTTCCCACCAAGTATCCTGATCCAATTGAATTTTCGTCGTTTCGCCGCCTATTCCATAGGCATTCCTTGAAATGGTTTGCACCGTGCCTACGTTATAGACTTCCGGATCAACCGCACCAAGCTTCTGAATAGCGATGTAGTCGCCAGGCAAAACTTCTTTGTAAACTCTATCCAGATAAAGGACATCACCCGATTCATCGATTGAGTCTTTATCCTCACCTAGATCAACTTTCCATTCCGGCCAAGGCTGAGGCATAAGATTCCCTGCTTTAGGATTGCGTTGCAGAGAAAGCTCTGGCCCACCTGGTATAAAAGCAGGTTCATATTGAGGTTCTTTAGGCGCATTGTGTCCAAACAAGGATGCTGTTGCCCTAAAAGCATAAACTTTAACGTTTTTTCCGGTAAGTTGTGTATTTGCCGTTGCCGTTCCCAGATGTTGACTGAGTACAGGCGAAAATGCACTTAACACCGAATACCCGGCCTGCGCTGCCGGTCTGATGCGATTATTGGAAGCGGCATTTAGGGCAGTAGCACCAAAACCAGACCCAGTATTTTGTAAAACAGCATTATTCTTTAAGGCAAATTGCCCTGCCAGGCTTTGCCGCAACTGAAATTGATTCGCTGGCTGTATCGAGGCTGGTAAAACCAATTGATGAATAATGTTAAAGGTAAGATCATTTTTATTAAATGGGGTAGGAGGAGATAGTTTAATGAAGTTAACCAAGGTTCGATCGTTCTCATTATCGGGCAAAACATCATATACGCGTTTAAAAACAGGCTTTCCAACGCCTAAATCTATCAACAATGCATCATTTTTCCTTAAATTGGTATTAATGCCTTTTAAGTAAATTCTGGAACCATCATCAATAGTTGCCTTGGTTTGCGCTTGCGCCATCCTTGGTTTGAGATTATTCCACTGCGCCCTCGCCTTCAGGTCGTCGCTAGTCTCAAACGACTGGGGCAATTCATCAGGTCCAGGGATGCTTTGTGAGCGGCTACCCAGCCGGAATCACTATCTCTTCCTTGGTATTGGCATCGATGGTATAGGCAAGAAAAACACTGGCCGCCACGCCGGGTCTGGGCTTATAACCGACCAGTCTGGCCAGTTCCACGATGGAACGGCGTTCGGTTGCGGTACGCAAATAGCCTTCATTGGCAATACGCTCCTGATAAAATGTCAAGACATCGGCCACCGTTGCCCAGGCATCCAAAAGGGCTAGCGCAGGATCACCGGCATCCCGGGTTGTTAAACCTGTTAACGGATAAACCTTTTTGGTATTACCTTGGTCATCCTGTTTTTCTAAATAAAATCCGGTTAAACGCGCCGTCATGGTTTCCAGAAAACCGGCATGCGTACCGATGCGATAGCTGATTTCCGATAACCCGGGCCTGTTGTAAGTCGACAAAGGCGTAACAATTTCAATCCCTTCGCAGCAACCGCAAGCATCTTGATCAACGATTGCAGGATAACAGCAATCACAGCAATTTGTTTTCATCTCCCACCTCGCATATCCAGGGCCAGTTTTCCGTTTTCAGGAAAATTGGGATCATTATCCAACCGTGCGATTTCAAAAGGGCTCAACGGCAACAGCCCGTTTTCTATTTCATTATTTCCCAACTCGCCAAAGCGCTGCATTTTGCTTGCCGTTACGCTTTCGATGCCTTGAACAGCCTGGGCTGCGGCAACTATTTTGCTTAGATAAATATCGTCGCCAAAGGTCAGATTATCAGGATGAAAAAACCCCGGCTTGCCGTCCGGGAGTCTTTTGTTACTAAAGACTTTTAACAATTCAGCTTTAACATGCCCTCTTAAGTAATTTGGCCGGACGCAAATCGTCAGTTCAATATCCAGCGGTACCCGCTGTGCGGATTTAACAACAAGGTCATGGCCCATACGGCGATAACGATGCAGCCGACAGGTAATTTCATCGAGCAACATTTGATCCGCTTCCTCCCTGCCAAACGGATCGACGGCGACCCATACTTCGTACCAGCTTCCATTCCAGCGTAATTTAGCGATGGCGTTTTGAACTTTGTTCTTAAATTCGCGCAGAACAATAGCGGCATAGTCGTTGGCAATGACAGCCCTTTGCAGTTCTTTGCGAAAGGCATGAGGCGCAAAAAGCTTAACTTCGGAAATGGGCTCCTTCTCCGTCCCGCCTTGTGCCGGCATGGGGTTGCGGACACTTCTAATTCCATCCAGCGGGTTTTTTTTAAAAACTACACGGGCGATGGACTCAGCGCCAACATTTCCAGCCAAACCGTTACCGATGCGATATTGGGCTTGAAACTTCATACCTGCTGCGGGTTTTCTACCCAATTCCCCGTTGCCAAAACGTAAATGGGCGCGTCCTTCATTATCAAGTTCCGCAACGAAATGTAAATCGCTGGATTGGCTGAACAGTAAATCCGCTTGAGGGAGCCACTTCTGTTTCTCCCCATTTTCTTCAGGACTGGTTAACTGTATCTCTGGTGCCCCATTATGAACGTTTTGTTCAAGCGCATGCGCAGCCGTTTTATTGCCCGCTGCCGGTTCACTGAATGTTAAAGGGGCAAATTTTAATGAAGGATTGTAGCGCCCGGCCCTGCGTAACCTCTCAGCTAAAATGCCTTCGCCTTTACAGCATTCGCTAACATCTCCTTCAGGTACGTCGTCTAAATCCTCATCCACCGTTCGTCCATGGTCGACCAGGATTACATTGCCGCAGGCAATACTGACATTCTCAATAATCCTGCATTCTTGAGGCGGACCCAGTACGGACAAACACAGCGGAAAAGGCAGCGCGTCTTCTTCATCCCAGGTGATATGCGTTAAAGGCTGACGATTTAGCGGATCAATATCCGCTGTGATGGTTGTCAAACGAACCGCATGACGATGTTTGGGATTAGCGTCTTGAGAATGCCCCGTTTCAGGGCCGATGACTTCTTCAAAAATTAATATATCGCCTGGTTTGAGGTGCAATTTAGCCGGTGATACGATTGATACTACCGCGCTTTTAGCGGCAATGATCTCAGGTTGTTCCATGTCCGTTCCAGGGTTACACTCAGCGTCTTGACCGGATTCATCGGAGGGAACCCATTCACCAACCAGGGTCGCGGTTGTCGAGCCTCGGGGAATACAGCATTGCTGATCGCCCCAGGTATAAAATGTGATTCGGTTGTGATCCTGATAAAGACGAATATCCCCGTTAGCGATGGGCTCAAAAACTTCATAGCGGGAGGCGGGAAATTGTTGCAAATCTTGCTTGCTTATCAAAGCGCCCCGCTTAAACAGGATTTCATCAAGACGGGTAATAAAGTAGATGTCGTCCGGCTTGATCGGCGGTAAATCGCTGTCAACCTCTACACACAACCATCCCCGGGCATTACAGCCCTCGTGCATGTTATAATCGACCAGCCGCGCATGGCGGCGCACCGAGAGTCGTTGACGCGCGGTATCCAGATAAGCTTCCGTGGCAACCGCATCCTGATAATAGCTAAGATGGTCGCCGACATAAGCCAGCACCTCGACTAATGCGACGCCAATATCGGGAATATGTCTTTCTTTCCATTCCGGCATAATCAGCGCCAACCGGTCCAGAATTAATTGCCTGAAGCTTGCATAATCCTTGGCGAGATAATTAATATCGGGCTCGTTTGCCGGTTCAACTGGACAAGTATCCACGGGTTTACAGTCAAAATCGTTAGGACAATCGACTTTAAAGCTGAACTCAATCCGGTCATATCGGGGATCAAATGCCGAATGCGGTTGCCATTGGTTTTGTTTATTCTTCTCAACGACCCGCAAGGTATAGGTAGAGAAATCCCCGGCCTTATCGACAATGATTTCCATAGAGTCATCAAATTCGACATTCCCGGATTGATGAATTTTCACACTGACAACCTGAATGTCTCGTATACGGCGGCCGCCTTCGATTCGGATATTGGTTTTATCCAGTTGTTTGACCGGCGCTTTGCCCAGAAAATAAACCCTCAAATACCGCTGATTTTCCAGATCCGGTTGCAGCTGATCAATCCGGCCCACTTCCAGATAATCAAGACCGTTAAGCTTTTCGTGGCGACGCACCTTTTCGCGTCGAAGCCCGTTGTTACAAATTAGACTATTCATGCCGCGGTACTCCTGGTAAACGTAGTCGTGGTAATCTCGCCGGTACGGCGTACCTTATACGATAGCTCAACGCGCAAACTGGCCTCTTCACTGCTTACCGATAGTTCTTGAATCTCGATAAGGTCGCCAAGCCACTGTTGTAAACCGGCCTGAATGGTAAATTGCAAAGCAGCCGCCAGTTCAGGGCTATTCGGCGCAAAAATCAGTTGCAAAATACCGCTGCCGAAATCAGGCCGATTGACGCGCTCTCCACTATTGGTAAATAAAAACTGTTCAATCATGTCCCTGATATGGTCGTTATCATCGGTAATTGCAGTACGTCCACGATTGTCAAAATGAAACGGAAAATCGATATTTAACATGTGCTGCTCCTTTATATTGCGCTCACCCGAGGCTGGGTGGCGATGATCAACAATGGCGTACCGGTGGGCACACAAACGGCCAGACTGCTTTGCACCAGCAGCGGTTGGCCGCTCGACAAAACCCGTACAGTGCCCACTGTAAATTGTGCGGTTACACAAGGGCCATTCGCAGCGGGTGGCGGCGGAAATGCGCAACCCGCTACAATGTAGGGCGAAGTCATCAGCACCGTCGGCTGTCCACTCACCAAAACCCGAGGATTAGGCGCCATTGGCTTGGCTTGACCGGCATGCAGGCACTGTACCTGGGAAAGAGCGCTGAGCAGGAATCCTGGCATATCCAATCCCCCGCTGCTAAACCGGCGCCCCGGGCGGCAACACCGTCAATGCGCCGGCGTTCACATCAACAGGGCCTAGACTGCTATTAATCGTGACCTTGGGTCCGAAAATACTGATGCCGGTTGCATCAATTCGTATGTAGGACGTGCCGCTCCTTAGAATTATTCCGCCAGCGGGAAGGCCCATAGGCAGTGGCGGAATTGCAGGTACGGGCGTATCACTTATTACAAAGCCGTTTTTGAGCGCGGTTTCCAGTAAGACGAGCGGCAAAGTCGGCGGAGCCGTTTGCGCTGTTAGAGGGACTTCAGCTCTTGAACCCCACCAACATCCGGTCCAGATTGGATAATCCGGATCGCCTTTCTCAAATTCAACCCAAACCCCTGCATTGGGAGGCGGTACGACATACATTCCCATTTGCAGACCCGCGAAAGGCAAACACGGCATTGCCCAGGAGGAAATACCCAGCCCCAATACATCCGGCACCTGCACCAGAATCCGTCCCCGGCCCTCAGGATCAGGGGGGACGCCGACTACCATCCCCCGGTACTTTCCAAAAAACTTTTCGCTTGGCATTGTTTAACTCCTTTGTTTATCAGGTTGGAACGACAGGTACGGTAGAAATCAAACCGTTACGCGTCAACACAAAGTCTTGTTTGTACTCGCCTCTCTGAATCTTATGCGTGACGCTCTTAACGAAATACAAACCATCATAAATCTGGCCCGCCCCGCGTACCCCGACCAGACGCCGCGCTTTCAAAACATGGCCGTAACGCAATACATCAAGCGACCCATTTGCCACTACGGCCTCGCTGGTGGAGTCGGCGGCACGCTTCAATCCCATCATGATTGCCTGGGGAACCGAGAGATGTGCAATATTCTTCAATTGATCGACATTGATCGACATCGGGGGTATCACGCCCAAAGGCGGCGCTAGTGGATTCAAACCCGGCAAAGGCACGGGAAGCGTCACCTTCAGTTCCTCAATCTGGATGAAAACCAGGGGTAGCGTCGCCTTGCTGGCATCGAAACGAAGATTGAGCGATTCCACATTGGTATGCACATCCATGTTGACGTTTAGCGCCGGTTGGGGCGGACTGATCCTGAACTCCGGCCCCCAGTAGGCGAAATTCGTCCCCGGCGCAGGCCCCGGCTCGATAAAAAAGGTATACCCCGCCTCTTCAGCCAACTGATTGATGTAGGCAAGATCCTTGCCTTTATGCGAGTGGATCCGGTTGAGTGGATTCGGCACCTCGAACATGATGCGAGGAATCACCACAGGAATAAGACCAAAAACTGCGTATTTGGAGATGATCAAGGCAACCCGTGCTTCCGGAGGCATGGCAGGGTAGGGGATCCCGGTGAAATCAATAAAATCCAGTACCGCTGTCAAATCACTACCGGTCAAGGTTAACGTCGATCTTCCTGTTTGCACATCCGGGGTAACCTGATGTTGGGTAACAACCCCATCGATCAGCACTTCCGGCATGCCGTTGACAATAACGATGAGGATAGTCCTCAACAGGGGCCCAACCTGACCCAGCAACAACATGAGACTGGTAAAGACCGAATCGTTACTGAGGCTAAACTTCAACTCAAAGCCGCTGGCCGATCCTACCGCATTGGTCACGGTGATCTCGGTCAGCGCGTCCACGACCATTTTCGGCGCCGGCACTGGAACCACCGGGCCCATAAGCAACGTGAGATGAAGGGAACCCTTAAGCATTCGGAACTCCCGGGATGCCTTCCGGCAATGTAATTCGCAATCGACGCCCGATGGTTTCCGTCAGCTCGTCCGGACGCATCGCATTATTGGCATCGCACAATCGCCAAAATTGTTCAGGATCACCGAGATAATGAGCAGTGATGTTATCAAGGCGATCACTCTGTACGACGGAGTGTTCCTGCAAGAGCGCAAACCGGTCGGGTGACGGCACAAAGCGACGTTTAAGATAAATCACCTTCTTGCCATCGCCGGTTTCGAGCGTTGTCGTTTCAATGCCGTAATACCGGCTTGTCGGCGGAAACAGCGTCAATGCCAAGCCGGCTGGCTGCAGCATTTGTTGCAAAGCTTGATGGGGGTTAATCATTGCAGTTCTCCCTTATCAAATACCGGAAATACCCAGCGTACTGAACGTGCCGCTTTTACTTCTTGACGCCAGTCGCTCCTTGTTTTGCAGATAGGTCATAAACAGGCTGCCTCCTTTGTGTGAAAAGCCGAGATCATCGACACTCAACACCCGCATGCCAAGACTCACCTTTGCCCGGATCGGATTTAGCGCCGGGTCAAAAGCCTCCTCGGTAACACTGAAGTCCGTTATGCGCACGGGCAGGATGCGGTTCTTACTCCAGATGAACAGCGTGAGCGGCAGTTCCATCGGAGCAATTTCCAGTGTACCCAATGCCGCGAGACTGTTATTGGCTTGCAGCAGCCCGCTTGTCGGATAGACGAGAATTTCCAGGGCGGCGAGTTGTGCATGCAGACCAACTTCAGCCGCTGTCCCATCGGCGACTTCCAACTGATCGATCGCATCCATTTCCGCATCGAGCTTGATTGTTTCAACGGGCGGCCCTTTCAAGCGGAATGCCTGCGAACGGTCGCCACTGTCACCAATTCCCTTGACCTGCAAGGTGCGGCTTAAGGTGTCTGGGTTATATTGCAGCGGAATGGTGCGAATCGCCGTACCTGACTCCGGATCTATCAGTACAATGCCGCCTTTAATTAACTTGGGTGAGCCGGGAAACGTAGTCATGCACTGTCTCCAGTTAAATTGCAGCTAGCTGCAACGCTCAACGGTTTAATTTGCCCTGATTCGTACCCTCGCGATCCGATACTTTTGTCCAGCTCGATTCTATGGCCACAGCGGTAAGTGTATGTTTTAGCTTTTCCACTCATTGTCTTGATCTCCTTAATTAGTGACTTTTTTCAATCAATTGATTTGTACCATTGATGGGTTTCGCTACGCTCTTTCTTTCCTAATCAAGCTAGGGCATATTCATAATTTATTCCATCAGCCTCTATTTTTTCCTTTCTTTTTTCTCACTCTTTTCTCCATTAAAGCCAAGCTGCTCCGGTTGTGTACATGTTGATGGAGGATTAGGATACTTCTCGGCATGACCATACTTAGCTTCCTTAGGCCGGAGTGTTAACAATTCTTGGCTGATGTTTTCGTACTTTTTTTGCAGATCAAGATTCAAACAGTGGAACAACCCAAGCGCGGCATCAATATGCCGCGCTCGTGTGCTATGGTGCATCTTTCCAGCTCCAGCCGGTTCGGTGAAGAGCGCTTCGTGGTAATGCGCGAGAAATTCCCGCTCATCTTTTTTGTCGCCACCTGCCAAACCGGATCGCCATTGGTCGATATGCTCAAGCTCGTGTGCCACCTTCGCAACATGATCCGCGAATGAGTATTTATCTTCGATTAGGCTCTTGACAAAGCTATCTCCGACATAGATGAAACCGTAGAACTGTTTAGTAGTCGCCGATTGTTTCTGTTCAACCATTAAACCTTCTTTCGCCTTTTCAGTATCAAATCCGACGCCGGATACCTTGGCGCCATAACCTGGAAAATACTTGTTGAGTATGCGATAGATAAGTTCCACAGCCTTAACTTGAGGGTCGCGTTTGTCGCGATCATTAGGCATGACTACGGATATGATCTTCTCGGCATCCTCATCCAACGGTGCTGGTTTGGGTCGGCGTTCCTGCAACTGCAGCATTCCGGAATGCATAATAGGAGAAGGACCACGTTTTTCATTGCCTTGACCACCATGAATTCTATTCGTGTCTGACTGTTGCACCACATGCGTCAACTCATGAGCGATCAATCTCCGGCCCTCTTGGGTTTCAGGCGCAAATAACCCCGCACCAAACACAACATTGTGTCCCACCGTGTAAGCATTGGCGTTCACTTCCCGCGTCGATTGTTCGGCGGACGCGCCAGAATGCACCCGAACCCGCGAAAAGTCGTGTCCGAAGCGCTGTTCCATGTCCTGACGTAGCGCCGGTTCCAGCGGCTTGCCAAGGCCGGCAAGAACGCGATCCACGCTGGTGGGCGCGAAACCCTTGCCTTTGGTTGCCTCCCCCATGTAGCGTTGAATGTGCAATGGCGCGACACCAACCGCGGAAGGTGCCGGCATTGTCAACACCTGGCCGGCAATTCGATCGGCTTCCCGTTCCAGCGGATCATTGCTTGAGCCAATAGCAAGCTTTCGTTGTAGACGGCTTTTATTCTTCGTACACTCAGTACATTCCTCACCTGCAACTGTGTGACTGCCGCAAGCGCACTTGCGTTGAAGCATGCCTTGTGCGGAGGGTAGTAAAGTAGGGTGCGTTGTACGCACTATTGGCATTAATCTCATGGTTCACCAAAATCTTCCAGTTCTTGTTCATTAATCACGTCCATTCCATAAACACCTTGCCGAACATAACGATGAAACGTCGAATGCGGCCAATCCACTACTTTTTTACCAACCCATGCTTCACTGGGTTGTAATGGATATAATCCATGTGCTTTTGATAATTTCTTGTCGTCACCACTTCCGGTTATCTCCTTAGTCGTTGTCATATTTACCGTTGTTGGGTGCATGGAATGCACTCTATCTGGTTTTATGCTACATCGGGCCAATCATCGCCAACAACTTGAAATAGGCAGCCTTGGCCTGCGGATCATCGTAAAGCCGAAGCGATTGCACGTAGCAGTCAATCGCACCATCGTAGTCTCGCTGCATCTCTAATTCGCGCGCTCGCGTATAAAGATCAGCGGCTTTAATACGGTTTTCTTCGGAGTTCGTGGGATAGTCAGTCACTATGGCGTCCAGTTAGTATTTACTGCATTACTTTGCCGTGTCAGTGATTGCTTGACTTCCTCTTGCGGTATTCCCGCTCCTGTTAGTCTCGCTTGCAGGTTAGCGCGGTGAGCGTCCCCCATTCCTACGATCAAATAGCCATTGGCTTTCGCTGTCTGGATCTTCTCCCACATGATCTCTTCGCGCGCTGGACTTAACGCATCAATTTTCGCACCCAGATTGCTTGACAAGGCTTGGCCCTGGGCCTCGAGCGCCTTGTTGCCGCTTTGGGAACCCAGTTGCGCGATATAAAGCGAGCCATACTCGTGCAGCACTAAAGTAAAATCGTTAATCACAGGCAGGTTCCGGAAACTGTTGGGTGCGGTGAGTTCATAAATACCTATGAGCTCGTCACCATCTTTCGCATTCATGAATTGATCCAGCACGGCCTGGTTTTTCAGGTAGAACTCTTGTAGGCGGCGTCCACTTTTAATAAACGGCAACTCAACAAAATTCGGGGGGCCAAAGCTTTGTTTAGCAATATCACTGGCCAGGTGAATTCCCATTGAGAGGTAGAGCGCTACCCGCTCACCGAAAGAATAATCATTGGTTGTGGCTCGACGGCCCCATGCTTGTTTTTCCGCTGCACTCATGCGGGGTGGGTTAGACGCGATGAAATCGTTCCGCGTAATAGAGGCGCCGGTAAGCGCCTTGATAACGATATTCTCCAGATCGGGGTTAAAATTTTTCCTATCGACCAGACCTGCAACTCTTTCCTTACTGCCGAGCTGAGTCAGTCTCGACTGTGTTCCCGTAAAAGGGGCGTTGAGTGCGGAAACGCTCGCCAATTCGTTAAACGGTTCGTACATGAACCGGGAAGTTTGCAGACCGATAATCACATCCTCCACATTACCTGTAGGGCTGTTGTGGAATTCTCCAAGCACGGTGAGTTGATTTTTCGGCAACCGGTACCAGAATGTCCCTGCCGACGAGGTGGCTACGTCACCGATGTAGTCGGTTTGGCCGTTGGCATAGTCTTCCAGTTCGGTAACGTCGGAAAACACCCTACGCACATTATCGACAATGAGAGCCGACACGGAGTGTCGGCTGCCCATCGCACCCTTAATACCGACTTTATGGTATTCAACTTCCTTAATTCGCGTCTTGCCTCCATTAATCCTGACTTGACGCTGTAGCGCTCGCCTGGTTTGGGCACTAATTTGGCTGGTTGATGAAATAGGGGGGTGACTGTGTTCTTCATTGTTTTGAGCTTTATTAATTCCCTTCGCACCTGTCTGCTGCACTACATGCGTCAACTCATGGGCAAGCAGGCGTCGGCCCTCATGCGTTCCCGGTGCAAATTGACCGGTTCCGAATACGATGTTTTGCCCGACCGTGTAAGCATGAGCATTGACTTCTCGTGCCGATTGTTCGGCAACGCCGCCAAGATGCACTCGAACCTGAGAAAAATCATGACCAAAACGTGATTCCATGTCTTTCCGAAAAGGCGCATCCAGTGGCCTGCCAGAGCTGCCAAGAACCCGATCTACACTGACTGGAACTTCCACAGGCTGCTCTGACGACTGCCTTGTATAGCGTTGAATGCCCGGATTTGCTCCGCTGACGGCAGGACTAGCCGGTGCTGCCAAGACTTGGTCGGCAACTCGATCTGCTTCCAATTCCAGTGGGTCATTACTTTCACCAATACTGAGCTTCTTTTGTAGCTCCGGTTCGTCTTGTTTTTTCTTTTGCTCGTCTGGCGACTTGAGCTTGAATTCGTCGCCGAATAGAGATGGTGATTTGTTTCCAAAAGAAGGCTTGGGCATGGTGAGTTGCAAGCCAGTCTTCGGCTGGGGTGTTGCCAACCATGGATATTTTTTAATGGTGGCGTCAATATCCGGGCCACCACGGTATTTCAGAGCTGCGTTTTTTACAGCCTTATCTTCGGCTTTTTGTTGCAAGTCTTCCGGCGATCCAGGCTTAAATTTCATGCCAGCCCTGAACTTGGCGTCTTCAGCTGCTAACCTGGCCGTTTCAGCGCGGAATTTATCTGTCTCGCTCATCGGCTTTTTGTCTGCGCTACCCTTTGGCGCCTGTTCAGTAAACTTGAACGTGATCATGGCCTCGGTTGGCTTGTCTACAGGTCCTTTATAGGTTAGCTTCACGCTAAGGCCGGGCGTCAACACATCCAACGGTATTTCAGGGATCTGGGCGGGCAACTCTTTATGCGTCGCAGCTAATGCCGCCACTGTAATAATTGCTGCTTCACCGGTATATATCCTGCCCGGCCAGGTTGAAATAATATCTTTGCCTAACTCAGTCGCCCCTTTAACCAAGGCGTCCTGCTTTATCTTTTCAAGAAGCTCCTTGCCCAGAGGCGTTTCCAGGAAAGCTTCACCCAGTTTTTCAAGTCCTTCCTTATATTTCTCCTCATTGGTTTTTTCCTTGGGTGCATCTTCACGCTGTAATCGACCAGAGCTTAATGATGAAATCGATGAAGATGCGGCTCTATTGGCGATAACCTGATCCGCAACTCGATCAGCTTCCCGTTCCAGCGGATCATTACTTGCACCAATAGCAAGTTTCCGTTGTAAACCAGCCTTATTCTTCGCACACACCGCGCATTCGCCGCCTGCAAACGTATGATTGCCGCAAGCGCACTTGCGCTGAAGTAGGCCTCGCGCAGGCAGCAAAAAACTTGCCGTTTTAGCTTGCTGAGCAACGGTGATTTTATTCATGACCGTTTCTCCCATAAACCGATAGTACGATTTGCCAGCCCAGTTGGTTGTGTTTAAAAATTTTCATAAAAACCACATCATCTTCATTGTTATATTTACCGTTGTCTGGTGCATAGAATTCACCCTATCTGGCTGTGCTATTTTTTGGGCTTGTCCTGCTTTTTAGCACTGCCTGCGGTATCAGTTTTTGAACAGCCCGCCGATAGACACTGGGATTCTTTTGGATTCACAGTTTCATTACAGTCCGTTGGGACATAACATGTTCCAGGCTCTTTATTATTCCCATAGCAAACTTTCCCCCTTTCCCGCAAACGAGTATTCCCAAATGCTTTTACTGCTGCCTTTTCACCTAGTTCAATTACATTGTTGTTATTTGCTCTTGTGTCTGTACAGATCACCTTAACAACGGATTTGGATTTGTCATTGGGTGTCACAGTTGCGCTGTGCTCTTTATATTCCGGTTTACATGAGGCTGCACCGTCAAATCCACGGTTCGTTGCTTCACTATCTACAAACCGCGGAAACGTGTTGCAGCATTCCTTGCCAGCAGTTTTATGCTTCGCAGCAGGATCAGGAAATCCTCGGTTCGAACAACAGGTGTCTTCTTCCCAGCTTAGTATCAGGGAATTCTCCTTGCAATCGGGTGGAACAGTTTCACGTGCGGTAGAGGTCTGCCTTACATAGATCTCTTCCTTCTCAGAAGGCAAATTGATTTCCGGGATTAATACTTCCTCACGCTGCAACAATGTTGTTTGCACGATGGAGGCCGACGAAATAGTATTGTCCGTGCTCGGCAGTGAAACATTGTTGATAACTCTATTCGCCGTTTCGTCAGCTTGACGCTCCAGTGAAGAATGCGAATCGCCAACCAGTTGCGGAAGAGGATTGGGTGCAAATCCTTGCTGAACGGAATGGGCTAGTTCATGTGCGAGAAGGCGGCGTCCCGACGCTATCGAGGGTAAATACTGGCCCGCGCCGAACACCACGTGTCGGCCAGCCGTATATGCCAAAGCGTTAACCGCTTCTGCCGATTCCCCCGCCCTTTCATTCGTATGAACCCGAACGTGTCCGAGATCATGTTTCAATCGTGACTCCATAAAGGTACGGGTCGCCGGATCGAGAGGTTGGCCGGGCGAGCGTATTACTTCGTGAACGATAGGTGGGACAACTCCCTCACCCTCCAACCCTCTCCCGCGAGGTGAGAGGGTTGCACGCTGCAAGGTTTGTTTTTTTTTCGCACACTCTACACAATCGGCGCCTGCAACCGTATGATTGCCGCAAGCACACTTGCGCTGGAGTATGCCTTGAGCAGGCGCTAAAAAACTTGTCGTTTTGGCTTGCTGGGCAATGCTTGTTTTATTCATGGCCAATGCCCCCATACACCGATTGTGCGATTTTTTGCCCGAGTTGAGTCGGTTCGTTGCCGGTCAACTGAATGCCGCCTGTGGACAGTCGCGGCAAGGCAACACCTTGAGCAAGACTGGGCGAAAGCCCACCGTCCGTAAGCATCCGGGCCAGTTCGGTTTCCACGCTGGCTTGCAACAAATGTCTCTGACCTGGAAGGATGTTGACCCCGTCCAAAACCAGCCGTTCGATATGCAGATTAATATTCATTTTGCCTCCGTCGACCCTAGCCAGCGAAAATCCGATTCTTTCGCAGGACGCTCCATTTTTTTAAATTCCGTACGCGCTGCGTTCAACACCAATGGCATCGTAATCCTGCCACCTTCTTGAGCCGCCAGAAATGCCGCATTCAATGCTACGTTCTGGATACTGCCGCCAGTCATGCTGAGCGCCGCCAAACGTTGATAGTCTAAAGCTTTATCAACCGGGGTATCCGCTGGGAACACTTTTCGCCAGATGTCCTTGCGTTCCTCGATACCGGGAATGGGAAAATCGACAATAAACCGCAAGCGCCGCATAAAAGCTTTATCCAGGGCGCTTTTCATATTGGTCGCCAGAATCGCCAGCCCCCGATAGGACTCCATGCGTTGCAGCAAGTAATTGATCTCGATATTGGCGTAGCGGTCATGGCTGTCTTTAATTTCGCTGCGTTTGCCAAATAAGGCATCGGCTTCGTCGAAGAACAGGATCGCGCCGCTGTCTTCTGCGGCATCAAACAATTTCCGCAGATTCTTTTCTGTTTCGCCGATGTATTTATTCACTACCGCCGACAGATCGATCCGGAACAGATCGAGCTGAAGCTCATTGGCGATGACTTCTGCGGCCATGGTTTTGCCGGTGCCGCTTTCACCGGCAAACAAGGCGTTGATGCCTAACCCCCGGTTCATTTTTTCGCGAAAGCCCCACGTATCGTATACACGATTACGCTGTGCAACCTGATCGGTGATTTGCCGCAGCAAGGCTTTTTGTTCCAACGGCAGTACCAATTGTTCCCACTTCGCTTTGGCCGCAATCGGAGTTGCCAGTTGTTCCATGCCTGCACGTGCCGCGATACGGCATGCTTGCCATAAATCGCAGCTTAACGTCGCTGGGTTCTGCGTATCGGCAACCAGTGACGTTTTGGCTAGACGTTTGATTTCATTTTGATTGAAAGAAAACTGCTCGGCCAAGCGCTGTGGCTGGTCTTTACCTTGACCCCGAAGCGCGTCAGTCCACAGTTGTTGTTGCTCTTCCGGGGTCGGTTTATTGATTTCAACTGAAATCCGGTTTCTAAGTGACTCGGCCTTTGAGTCCAGCAGATCAAGAAACACCACACTGTTACTGTGTTCCAGAAAACGCTTCAGTAACGTTTTTTCGACATCGCCGGCACCGTCAACACTGATATAAAGCGCCAACGGCATCAGCACGGACTCTCTTTGCCACAACCGTGAAAAAGTTTCAAAATCGCCGGTTTGGCTGGGTATGGTTTTACTATCTATGGTGTGTAGATTTAACCCTAGTGATTTTGCCACTTTTCCTGCGATCAACTGTTTGCTGGCGGTATCGTGACCCAGCAGTTCAATGAAAGGTATTCTTTCCTTGCCACTTGCTGCTTTTAAATGTCCGACAATAGTATCGACTGCCTGCTGCTGTGAGGGTGGTAGCGCTCCATTGTCTTGCTGACTTGTCATAGGATCGATGAGCGGCGCTAACCGGTCGTCGAGATAATTAAGTCCCTTGAGATAATTGAGAATACGTTCGTCAACGCATAATGCGGATGAGGTTAACGCTTGTGCATTGGGCTGGCTGATTTCCAGCAATCGCCAATAGCGCAGTGGCGCATTGGGCGCTAGCGCATTCCAGTCGGGATCATCAAATAAGGCAAAGGCCAGAGCGAAGGTGGGATAGGGTTTGTTCGAATTATCTTGTGCTTTCGCACAAAGGCCGGCGATGCGGGTATCCAGCTCCATCGCCGTACAAAGCGCCAACACTTGACGATCAAATTTTGATAGGCCTAAAGCCTTTGCCAGCAGAATCAATGCAGGCGGCTGCTCGTTGTTTTCCAGCTTGACCATCTCCTGGCGAGCCAGTTCGATTGCTTCGCTGTCCGGCCTTTTTGACTGAGGCGAGGCTTTTTTGGCGGGTTTAAACCAGCTGCAACACTTTGTGCCGGCATCGGCACACTCTTCAGCTGGTGGAATTAATTGCTGGAAGCGCAACCTTATCCACGCCACAGTAGTGGCCAAGTGTTTATCGTTCATGTCCATCCATTCGGCTTGATTGCTCATGTGATGGTCACCTTCTGGTTATCGGCGAATTGCGGAGTATCGCCTGAAAAATCTACAGGAATACTGTCGGCGCCGTCTATCCGCAAACGCAGTACATAAGGCGAAGTGCGGGCTATTGCGTTTTCGACGGTAAAGGTCAGTGTGGTTAATGCGGAGGGATTGGCAGGCGTGACGATATTATCGGCCTTGATCGTTCGATCGCCAAACAATAGCAAAACCCGTTGATCCGGCAGAATTCGCGGCAGACATTCGATAGTTAAAACGACGTTGCCGGCGGGTGCAGTTATCGGATCAACTGATTCTATTCTTGGGGATAAGGGCATGGACAAGGCATTGCTAGCCCAGGCGGGAATATCAGGACGCTTAATCAATAATGAAACCGTATAAAATCCCGCAGGCCATTTTGATCCTATAGCAGCATCGTCCGCCAGTGCGGGTAGTTTGACGGTAATTTCGGTATCGGTGCGGCCCGGTTCAGGAAGAATGTCTATCGGTCTTAATATCAACGGATCTATCGGATCAACCAGCAAGGGATGTTGAAAGCGTATGACGATATCATCGCCAGCCAGATGTTCCCCCAGAATGGTAATCAAATCGCCAAATTCAGCTGCCGGTTTCTGATTAGGAAAGCGTAAACCGGAGATGGCCGGTGACGGCGCCGCTGTCACATCGGCGCCCCGATCTTGTTCTCCCCGTTTTAATACGGGTAATGCTGCTTTATTAGGTCGTGTGCTTTCGATTAACACCACGGAAACCTGGTAGCCGGTGGAAAGCCTGTATTCCGCCGATTGAAAACTGGTCCAGAGCTTGGACATATCATCCAGGCTCAAGGTCTGCGGCGTGATGCGAACACGCTCAATTTGTTGCTGAAGACGGGAATCCGGTGTGATGCCTTCGATATCCGCTCTGCCCAGCAGAGGATGATCGTGCAGAATACTCATAGCTCGCCCCATAAGCCGCTGACCCTTAATATCATCATCGTTTTCGCCATAAGCGGTGATCATATAATTCAGCGCCAAGGGTAGGGGTGGATGGGCATTTTCTCCGCTTCTTGCCTCGCCGGGCATCGGAAAATTACTAAACGCCGGATTGTAATGTGTGCCGTACAGAAAAATATTAATCTGATCGCGGTTTTCTCCCGAGCGGGCGACGCTGGGCGGTTTTGTAGTCACCGTCGTCGCCGCTCCGGAAAGCAAATCTTGTAAGGTTGCGGTAACGGTTGCCAACGCATCAGAGCTGCTCATGTTCGCCCCTTGCTTTCACGTTGCTTCAGGTAATCATCCAGACTCATTACCCCCGTGGGTTTTTTCGAAGTTACACCCGATTTTGCAGACTCCGTATTAATCGCGCGGACTTCGACACGACCTATCGTGACATTGATGACGGGTTCAGCTTGGGATTTAGCCTTTATTTCCCGCAACCGGTTGTTGACATCCGTTTGCATAGCCGTTAACCAAGCCGGAATTTGAAGAGTTCCGGCTTGACTGCTTATCGCGGCGTTAACGGGTTCAGCCGGAACACTAGTGGGTTTATGTAAAGCCTTTCCAGATTCTCTGGCTTTGTTGCCGGTTTGCCGGGGCAATCGCGCCAAGGGATCGGCCTCCGTCTGGTCGGCATGGGCTGGCGCCAAGTGCGTATGATCCTCAAATTCGCTTTGGCTGTCCTTGGAATAGCTCGCTTGGCTTGTTAATCGTTTGAGCGTTTCCTCAATACGGCTGCTTAACCCCTGTTCATTTGAAACAATGTTGATAGCAGTTTGACCGGTTGCTTCGGAGGACGCCGGTCTTTGCAGTCTGTGTGGGTCGCTGAACTTTTCTTGAGTTTCCGGTTTTCCAGCTAATCGCGCCAGTAAACTTTGCATCTGTTCATTAATCAAATCGATGCGGTTTTCGGCTGGCGGATTCAAACCGGAAACCTTGTCGCTTTCGTCTGTTTGCACGGATTCCCGGAACATAATCGGCAAAGGCTCCGGCGGGGCAGTCTCGGGCGAGGATTTTTCCCTACCTTTAAAGTTGGTAAAGGCCGATGGGCGCTCAAAATCCGTATCCGGCCTCTCTTTAACCGCCGTATCCGCAGTGTTCGCAAAAGCATTATCCGTGGCGGCAGTAGGCGCAGGTTCAGGCTCAAAGATCGATCTTATCCTTGGCTGAACCTTGTCGACCAAGCCCTGGTGTCGATGAATCATGTTCAGCAAAAAACCGCTCATGCTCCTACCATCCCCAGATATAACTGCCGGCGTACCGGG
This sequence comes from uncultured Gammaproteobacteria bacterium, assembly GCA_963849195.1. Lineage (GTDB taxonomy): Bacteria > Pseudomonadota > Gammaproteobacteria > Methylococcales > Methylomonadaceae > Methylobacter_C. The sequence continues at coordinate 93,870 of CAWKGQ010000002.1, read as the reverse complement.
CTAAGATTAAGGACTTCCCGCTCCGTCCATCCATAAGCGCGGGCCAGCTTGTGGACTGTTCGCAACATGCGTTCCGCCCACTCATCAATTTCCGTCCAGAGAAAACCGGCGATGTCAAAAAATACATCCCAGCGGTGCGAGCAATCAGGACAGGTCAAATTAATTCGGACTTCAGCTTGCGGGTCCAACTTTTCTATTTGCCGGCTCAAGGCCTGGATAACGGATTCGGGTAGTTGATCGATTCCGCAGGTTGCGCCTGCATAGTCTGCCGACAGGATACAACGCCTCAATAACCGCGTGAGGGCGGTTTGTGCATTGTCTATGCCTTCAAGTTCGGCCATATCAATGCTATTGGGCAAGCGAAAACACAGACGATAATCATCTCGCTCCAGATTATATTGATGAGCTGTTTGACTATCGGATGTTTCGACAACCATCTCGGAAATGTCCTGTTCCCATTCAATCCGCCCCATGCACTGCGGACATACGGCGTTATTAACAAGACGTGATCCGAATAAGCGCTCGCGCACCAGCAACAAACAGGTATCACGGGCACCGATGCTTAATTCCGCGATAGTATCGGAATCCATTTCAGGAAATGCCGCGACCAGAAGAATAAGCGTTCTTTGCAGCAGAGACCGGTTGAGCCCGTCCTCCCAAACGTTTAACATGTCAACAGCATTCAGGTTTCTCATCGCGGATTAGCCTTCAGGTTCGGTAAACTGGGGTTCGGATGGTTCAGCTACTTCATAATCGCGTTCCCAGCCTTCGTTTTCCAGTTTGATATGTTGAATAGCAACGGCATTGGCGTTGGCATCCAGATCCGGTAATGCCTGAAATTCGGAAACCCAGCAGCGAAACACTTTATAAGCAATAGCCAATTGTCCCGCCTCGTTATAAAGCTCGATAATGATGTCTTTACGAAAATCTTTCAGGGAAACTTCCGCGCCCAGGCCCGAACCAAAGTTCCAGACTTTGTTGGCCCATTTTTCAAATTCGGTATCATGGGTAACGCCACGCTCCAGCGTGATTGCTTCAAATTTGGATCGACCGGGAGATTTGCGCGAGGTGCTCGGATCGCCACCTTCGCGATGTTCAACCAATTCCGTAGTGCGCTTAAGAGCGCCTATTTTGCTGACGCCGGCGACAAATCGCCCATCCCATTTGATGCGAAACTTGAAGTTTTTATAGGGATCGAATCGTTGTGCATTAACGCTGAACTGTGCCATGACTTGTTCTCCTTAAACTTCAATTTGTCCAGCCATCTGCTGGAGCTTGATAATGACGAATTCGGCGGGTTTCAGAGGCGCAAAACCAACCACGATGTTGACGATGCCCGAATTGATGTCGGTCTGATTGGTGGTTTCCTTATCGCATTTGACGAAATAAGCATCCCGTGGGGTTTGCCCTTGAAACGCCCCTTGCCGGAACAGATTGTGCATGAATGCACCGATGTTGAGCCTGATTTGCGCCCATAGCGGCTCGTCGTTAGGCTCAAAAACAACCCACTGGGTGCCACGATAAAGGCTTTCCTCAATAAACAGTGCAGTTCGGCGGACTGGGATGTATTTCCATTCATCCGCTAATTGATCGGCGCCACGAAGCGTCCGAGCTCCCCATATCACTCGGCCATTGACAGGAAACGCACGCAAACAGTTGATACCCAGCGGATTGAGCATACCGTTTTCAGGATCATTGAGGTTAACATTTACCCCTTGTATGCCATTAATGGATGCATCCAGACCAGCAGGCGCCTTCCACACGCCTCGGGAAGTATCAGTGCGCGCCATGATGCCCGCTACAATGCCACAGGGCGCGAAAACGTCAATCTGTCCATCACGCAGAGGATCGGCCTCAAGTACTCGAGGGAAATAGAGTGCAGCGTTACGGGCAGCTTCGCCAGACAAGCTTAAAGCGGCGAGACCTGCTTTAGCGTTGGCAGCGGCGGTATCTTTATTGGCGCTCCAGGCAGCAGGCGCATCAACAATCAGCAAGGCGCGCCGTTCTTTACAGTAACTCATTGCAGTTTGATAAACGGCAATAGGTGCGTCACCTTCGCGGGTGTCAGGCGGGATACATAACAGATTGAACAAATCGGCTTTATCCAGTGCATACAAGCCCGTCTTCTCGGCTTGTGTGCCTACATAAGTTGCTTGATCAAGCGCTTCGCTGTTTGCGCCTTTCATGGTGTTCTCAGCGGCTGCTATCTTGACTTTAGCCGCATCAATGTCAGTCAACACCTGAGGGTTGGCGGCCAATGCAGCAGCCAGTTCTTTTTCGGCTTTGGTCGCCGGGTCATCCAATTCCACCTTGGCGGCTTCATAGGCGGCTTTTTTAGTCGCATCGCCGGGTGCAGCAAGTAACTCCTTAAATGCAACAGCAGCGGCTTTAGTGTTGGTCACAGCCGGTGCTGAACTGGGCCAAACCACATCCACCAAACTTGATTCCGCCTTCAGCACCCGGTCAATACGCCGGGCATTGTCAGTCACAGTAACATTCAGAAATTTTTCGCTGGTATTGCCAAGGCGAATAGTGAGATTAAAAAGCGCGGCATTTGCAACCAATCCCAGACGTGCTCTCACTTCATCGGAAACTTCGACATCGATAGTGGCCCGCAATTTTTTACCCCATATTCCGGGACTTTTGGCAGAGATTTGCAGTCCGTCAACAGTAAGCTTTGCCAAGGTATCGGCCTTGGCTATGGCCTTGGCAGCGTCATCGGCACCGGCGGGTATCAGCACTTTAAAAAGCCTGACGATAATCGCTTGGCTGCCACCATTGAGATAAAAATCGCGAACGGCGTAACTCAAGGGATAATCAACCGCCAATCCTCCAAATTGCCGCTCGAAATCGCCAAAACTATTAATGGTAATCGGCTCATTGACAGGCCCCAACCGCGCTCGACCAAGAAACGCTGTAATCGAAGTGGCGACACCCGTAATGGTACGTACACCGCTGGGTATCTCCTCAATGTAGACACCGGGGTAAGTTGGTGATACTGGCATAGTAAATCTCCTGTTTGATAACTATTTGACTTGATATTCAGCTTTAACTTTATTGCTTGAATAAACTTTATTACCGCTCAGATTGGTATTACATTTTACGACTGAGTTCGAGCCCAGATAGTTGAGGGCTTGTTGAACGATTAAACTTGATACTTCAATCCCTTGTTCCGGCAACCACCATTTTGTGATGCCTTCGATTGTATCTGCTGCATTGGGATGGTTTTTCAAATAACATTCAATTTGACCAGCTATTTGCTGTATAGCGGAATCGTTGAATTCAGACATTTTCTGCCCCGGCTTTAATCTTTCAGTAAATATTAAGCACAATTTTCATGCCAAAATGTATATGGTTGATCTTATTGGCAATAAATATGAAAGGCTGAAAAAGCCGGGTTAATTATGCCCCGGTTGTTTTGATGATATAAGCTATATCATTATGATTATTAATGATTTTTTATGTATGATCCGAAAAAGGATCAAGCGGGTTGGTTTTTACCCATTCCTGCCGGGGTTGCCGGCATTCAGGCTACAGAAATGTAATCTTAATGCGCCACCCTTGGCTTTTCCGGATTCCGGCAATCTCTTATATCGGCCGGAAGGGTGTTGTCTCTAGGTGTTGCGCATTGGTTGAGGATTCTTGCTAATCAGAAGTGGTATTGAGTAAATTCAGGTCAGTTGCCGCGATACTGAACAGGATTAATATCATGTTTTTTCAGTAGCTTGCCTAAAGCTCTACGCTCTTTTTGCGCTATATCCGCCGCTTGCGTCACATTGCCTTTAGAGCTGGATATGAGCCAGGTAAGATAGCGTTGTTCAAAGTGATCAATGACATGATTTTTGGCCTCGTTAAATGAAGCATCAAACTTGAAGTTCTGTCTACGCTCAAACAATTTTCTACGTGAACCGGATTGCTCATCATTATGCTGAATTCCGGTTGGAATAATTTCAACATCTTGCGACAGAAGAAAAGACCTGTGGACAAAATTCTCAAGTTCACGAACATTTCCCGGCCAATGATAAGCATTCATCCATGCAAGCGCATCAGGATGAAAGCGTTTGTCCGGTTGTTGATACTGGCGCCGGTATTTTTGCATAAAATGTTCTGCAAGCGGCTGAATATCGGCCCTACGATTCCTGAGCGGCGGCAAGTTAAGCTGCAACAGGTTTAAACGAAATAATAAATCCTGGCGGAATAGGCCTTGGGCAACAAGTTCGGATAAACAAACATTGCTCGCGGCAATAATTCTAACATTCACTTTCCTGCTTTTTTTTGCTCCCAAGGGTTTGATCACATTATCTTCAATAAAGCGTAACAAGGTTACCTGGCCTTTAATTGACAAGGCTTCAATTTCATCAAGGAATAATGTTCCGCCGTTTGCTTGCTCTGTTAACCCTGTCTGACTTTGTTTGGCGTCGGTATAAGCGCCTTTTTCATGTCCAAATAACTCATTTTCAATTAATTGATCAGGTATGGCTCCACAATTCATGGGAATAAAAGGAAACTCCTTGCGACAACCCAAATAATGGATAGCCCGGGCAGCCACCTCTTTTCCACAACCGGTTTCGCCTTCTATAAGAACAGGCGCATCACAGTCGGAGGCCTTATTTATGAATAAAAGGGTATCGAGGAATATTGATGAATGACCGATTAAATTCAAATTTTTCCACGCTGCCGTTTCCATATCAATTTTACTCAAATCGATTGAGTTGCCGTGTTTGGATGACAATCGATCCAAGCGAAATGTGAGTTCAAGTGGATCACAAGGCCAATGGCAACAATCGCCGCATGTATTCAGAATCGGGTTTATTTCATCAGTTAAGGGTGAAAAAAAAATAACAAGATAATGGGAATTTGGAGTTGCCAGGATAGCCTTGACGATTTTATCAACCATCAAATTATTTTCGGGTAAAACCAGAATTATCAGAGAGTTGGGATCCTTAATTTGGCCCTCTAACCAACACTTGGAATCTATAAGTGAAAGAGCATTACCTGGCTGTTGCAATAAGCAGGCTATGGATTCCTGATAGTTCGTCGAAGCTAGGCAAACTAGCTTGATAGTGTTGATGGCTCTTTGCATTTTGCTAAAACCTTAAGGTTTATAAGTGACTGGAGTATCGTCTAATGCTTTCCTAACAATAGGAAATCCACCCCCGTAAGTCAAACTATTTGATTTTAGCTTGTTTAAATTAAACTTCGTGGAAAGCATTAACCCACCAAGAGCCTTGAAATGTTTGTGTTATCTCAATCAGCGGATGAGGAGTGTTCTTGGAGTTTTTCCTGTTTTATCAGTGGAACAGCCATTTGTTCATGGACAATGACTCCGTGGAAAACAGCCTCGGCAAAAAGAAAGTTTAGTTGGCAATCATTCTAATGCTGTTGAGCCATAAAATCCTTAATGGCTTTATTAAGTAGCGATGCGGCGGGGCTTTGAATGAATTTAGTATCTTTAGGCGCATTATCGTCTGCTATGTAGAAGAGTGTCATTGGTTTTCCGGCGCTAATCAACTGCTTGAGCGAGTCCCGAATCTGATGCGAGATTGGATTGTCAATGAATTTTCCGTCGTACAATAAGACAAAGGCGGCCCTATTAGGTCGTATGTCGTTGTGTAATAAATTAACAGGTATATCGGGTTGTCCAGGCAAGCGGATTTGTCCTTCGCTTCTGAGATCTTTAGCGTAAGACAAGGCAAGCTCTGGATGATGATAAAGGCGTTTGTGGTCGTATGAACGCCCGACAAACAAGCGTAGTGGCTTGCCCTGTTCATCGGTATAAGTTCGTTCAATCCAGTCTTCACAGCCAAAAGTATTCTCACCCCATCCCGGTTTTCGGTCTGTGGGTATTGAAGTAAAGTTATCCAGTACAGACTTAATGTTTTTTACTGACAATCCATCGTCTGTTTTCATGCCTAAATAGCCATGGATAATCGTTGGTATCAGCGCCATCATTAGGACGATTGCGACTGGAAGTGCGTAGCGGGTGGATATCATTTGTCAGGCTCGGTTACGGGTGTTTCAATAGCGGGATTTTGCCCCAGAAAGAAGATGATGGGCAATGCAATCGCAAAGGTCAACAAGCCTGATATTTCGTGTGCCGATGTCGCCAATACATCAAGGCCAAACCAGTTCACCAGCAGAGTGAGGAGTAATACTCTCATTATGTTGACGGCAATAGCAAGTGGCGCGGCAATAATCAGCAGTAGTATTCTCCTGCGCCTGGAGTTGCAGAAATAAGCGGTGAGTATTGCGATAGTCACGGCGGCATAAAGTGTCGCAAAGCCGCTACATGCGTCGGCAACGATCAATGAGCCGCCTTCAACTTCGAGCTGAGTGCCTGTGGAAAATACTGGCACACCCAATAACTTAAGTAACCAGGCGACGCTTTTTGTCGCTATATGCCGAAGAGCCAGGTGTAATGACTCGGTAAAAACCAGAGGGATTGGTAAAGTAAGAAACAAAATAGAAAGCGGAAAAAGGATGGTTTTTGTCCGCTCGGTTCCCAGAAATAATAAAGCAAGACCGGGTAACGATAAAAACAATGCTATTCCGGAAAGAAGCTGGGAATGAACGCCTGTGTCCAGCATGTGAATAAGCAAGGCGGGAATCAGGATGGCAAATCCCCAGGGATTTGAGCTTAGTGGCAGATATTTAAGCTTCTGTAGCTCTCCCCAGACCAGATAAAGAACAAGCGCCGTGACGAGAATCCCGTGACCATTTTGCCACACACTCATTGTCCAGCGATCCCAAAGCCATAAAATTGTTGGCGCATATAAAATTGCAAGCAGCGTAGCGACCAGCCACGATAGCCATCGATTTTGTGTTTCCAGGCTTGTATCAGGATTGGTGTATGGATCTTTTAATATATGACTATTCATTCTATTGAGACCTGTTCATTGGGGGCTGAAAATCTACAATTGTTGCCATTGATAATCATAAATGATTAATTGCCCTGTGTAGCATGAGGACCCTCAAGCTGACAAAAAATTACTTATCACCGCTTTGGTAATTATTCGTTAACATGAATTCCGTATTTCTCAAGCAGCGTATAAAGTGTAGGACGCGTCACTCCAAGAAGCTTTGCTGTATTTGAAATATTGTTATTGGAATGTGTCAGCGCTCTTTTGATGGCTAGTGTCTCGGTGGTTTCCCGGACCTCTTTTAAATTAAACGGCATTGATTTATCAGCGCTTTTCTCAAGATCCAAGTCATCAAAGGTGATGTTGGTGTCATCTGCCATAATTACTGCACGCTTGATTTTATTTTCAAGTTCCCGAATGTTTCCCGGCCATGAGTAAGTTTCAATAGCTGTTGCTGCCTCTTTGCTAAAGCTTTTAATTTTCTTATTATGGGATTCACAAAAGCGTTTTAGAAACGCGGTGGCAATGGTAATGGCATCGCCTTCTCTTTCCCTTAAGGGCGGTATATTAATTGTTATTTCACTGATCCGATAATATAAATCAAGCCGGAATTTGCCCTCATTGATCTGTGTTTGCAGATTTTGGTGAGTAGCGCAAATAATACGTACATCGACTGGAATCTCCTGCCTGCCGCCGACCCGTTCAATAGTTCTTTCTTGAAGAAAACGCAATAACTTGGATTGTAATGAAAAGGGGAGGTCACCGATTTCATCCAGAAAGAAGGTGCCATTATGGGCATATTCGATTTTGCCTTTTGTTTGTTGGGAGGCGCCGGTAAAAGCCCCTTTTTCATAACCAAATAATTCACTTTCAAGCAGATTTTCAGGAATGGCGGCGCAGTTTACGGCAACGAAAGGCTTCGCGGAACGGTCACTTAACCGGTGAATGGCTTTAGCAAGCACTTCCTTGCCCGTGCCGCTTTCTCCCAGTAACAAGGCGGTGACATTGGTTGGAGCAATTTTTTCCACCTTGCGGCAAAGTTCCTGCATTTTTTTGCAGGAAGCAATGAGGCCGGCTAAAGGTTCTGCTGTTTTTTGTTGAAGCGACAGGTGCTCTTTTTCCAGTTCACTCAGTTGAAAGGCGCGTTCGATGATTAAGTTTAAAACATCAATATCGATGGGTTTTTGATAGAAATCATAAGCGCCCATTGCCACGGCTTGAATGGCATTTTCCCGGTCATCATTTCCGGTGACAACGATTACTTTGGTGGCGGGAGCAAGCGCCAGAATTTCCTTCAGTGCTTTGAGGCCTTCGCTCGCATTAGCGGGGTCTGGAGGCAAGCCCAAGTCAAGTGTTACGACGCCGGGCATATAACGCCTCAACGCTGTAATCGCCTCGCTTTTATTGCCCGCGATGACAGTTTGATACGATTCAAAACTCCATTTTAATTGTTTTTGTAAGCCCGGGTCATCCTCTACAATGAGCAAAATTTTCTTATCGTCCAATTTATTACCTTTTTGATATTTCGATTAAATAATTGTAACTACTCAGTTCATGTTTTGTTGCTACAAATTCACAGATTATAAAATGACTCTTTCTTGTTACTAATGAGTTTTCGCCAAAAAAGTGTTTATCAAACACCACGAAATCTGAAAAAAATAATGAGGTACAATTATTCCTTTTCTGAATATTTCATAAGATTAATCGGTGAATCTGTGGCGTTTTATTAATGGGTTAACAGCCATTGTTCCAGCATAATTAATAGCCAAATCATTACGCCATAGTAAGAGGCGTGTCCATCCTGATGTAACTGAATAAGTTTTTTTATGTATGCAGGATTTAGAAAGCCGCGTTTTTCAATACCTTCTAAATTTGCTTCGGCAAATTGTTTCAGCTCTTTATCGTTACCCATCCAGACACCAAAGGGCAAACCGAAACCTTGTTTGCTTTTGGCAAGGGTTTCCTTGGGTAGAAAGCTCTGCAAACTTTCCCGGTAAAAGGAACGCAGTTCAAAACCTTGCATTAACCATTTGGATGGAATTGCAGCTGCAAATTCTACTAAATTTTCTTGCAACATCGGGTATTGCACGTCAATGCCGGCAAGTTCGCACATCCGGTTGACCTTTCTAAGGTCATTATCCGCCAGGGTGAATTTGTCGTCTAAAAACAGCATCCGTTTAATTAAATCATTGGATGATGTCCTATTATAGGTGTATCTGAGATTTTGCACCGGTAAGTCGGGATCAATCTTTTTAAGAAAATCCTCGGAGAAAATTTCTGCCAACGGGGTTCGATGCAGAAAGTTATACGTTTCCATACGGTCAGGCATAGGAATTTTAGCCTGCTCGATATAGCTTTTTACTTTTCTAAGTGGAGGTAGATTAAACGCCAGAGGTTCCAGTATTGTTTTGGCGAATCCGGGTACATGGCGGTACAAATCAAATACCTTTTGCTTGGCGTAGCGGGAATTACCGGCAAAAATTTCGTCTCCGCCGTCACCGGCCAGTAATCGCGTCATGCCCAGTTCACGAGCGAATTTAGCACAATAATAAGCCGGAATAGCGGAAGCATTGCCAAAGGGCTCATCATAGGTTTGTGCGATTAACGGAATGGCCTGCAATACATCGGCGGGAGTAACATAGTATTCATGCAGATTCGCCTTAAAATGGGCAGCCGTGGCTCTAGCATATTCCATTTCATCATAACCGTCGGCATCAAACCCCATGGTAAAAGCATCAATAGGACGGTCCGCTATTTTTTGATAAAACCCGGTGACAGTGCTGCTGTCAAGACCTCCACTCAGGAAGGCCCCGGTTTGGTGGTCGGGTGCGCAGGCAGAGACCGATTGCTCCAATTGGGACGGTAATTGTGCAAGCAGTTCTTTTTTTGAACAGCCGCTGTCTTTATAGTGTCTATGCCAGTAGAAGTCGCGGGTAAGCTGTTCGTTATTAAATTCCAGAAACTCGCCAGGCTGAAGTTTTGAAACGTCACTGTAAATACTTCCCGGACTTGGAACCATGTGAAAATACAGGTAATTGAAGATAGCCTGTGGATCGATTGCGGTTTTAACGCCGGGATGCCCAATAATTTGATCGAGCTGAGAACCGAACACCAACAGTCCGTTCCGGCAATAAAAAGCCAGTGGCCGAATGCCGATCCGGTCAATTGCCAGCAAGGCATAATGACGCTCGGGTTCCAGCAAACAAAAGGCAAATGGCCCCTGAATTCTATCCAGAACGGAACGGCCATGCCGCAAAAAACCCTCGGCTAATGCTTGAGCCGCGCCTTGGTTTGTTGCAATCTCTGCTAAGGTGGAATCCTGCCATTGCGGTGATCCTTCAAGAATTACCAGTAATTGGGACGATTGATAAGTCGAGGGAGCCCTATTGATGCCATGGCCAGCTACCCCAGCTGTTTCATGGTGATTAAAAACGCTTTGAGAGGCTGCTGTTAAACATTTGGACGCGGCGCGTTGATTGTCAATCCAATTGAATGAGGAGGATGTTTCCGCTGTTGATAACCAGCCGTAAATAGAGCTCATATTGATTTTCCTGGAGTTATCGTAAATCTGTTCTACCGCACCGTAAGTATTCACCTCCCCCTTTTTTCTAAGAGGACTGAACAATTACATCGCACCCGCTTGTGCAAGATTAAAAATTGACGGCGATTATCTCACCAGCCTGATTAACTATACAATGATGATGTACATCAACCATTCGCCGTTTTGACTTAGGAATATGCACGAAATAACTTGAGCCTCACCCCAACCCTCTCCCGAAGGGAGAGGGAGCAAGTTGTTGAGGTTATTTCATGCGCGTTCCTTAAAGCTTAGTCTTGGCTGAAGTAGATTGCTAGTTTAAAGAGTTATGCACAATAACCGGAACAAAAAGTTATCGTGGGAGCGGCTTTAGTTTGTAGAGCGCGCTGTGCGCGCCAAAGGGGGATTAAATGTAGATGCAATCCCACGCCGTGAAGAAGGCGCGCGCGGCACGCCCTACGCAGGATGTTGTGTGACCGTTCAAAGCAGAGATCATTCAGTCCGGCAGCGACGATATAATCCCCAACCATTCAGCCAGTTTTACCAGTGACTGCACATTTAATTTCTTCATCAGGTGCGCGCGGTGAACCTTAATGGTTTTTTCCACCGTGCCGAGGTCGGCGGCGATTTGCCTGTTTTTTTTGCCGGAAACGACATGGATCAGAACTTCTTGCTCGCGCGGTGTCAGCATATCCAGCCGCCGCTGAAGTTCAGTCAATTTGGCGCGTGCTTGCCGGGCTATTCGATTCTTCCTGAACAACAGGCGCAAACGGTCAATCACCTCGCTGGTGCGTTTATCCTCGGTGACAATGTCTTCAAGGATGTCTCGCACTTCATCCAGGGCTTCGACATCCTGCGCTAAAAAACGCAGCGCGGCTTGGGCGTTGCTGAGGACAGCCGCCAACGGTTGATTCAACTCATGTGCCAACGAACCGGACAATTTTCCCAGCATGGTAACGCGTGACAGATGAGCCAGCTCGTTGCGTTGCTTTTGCGCATCCAGTTCCGCCTGTTTGCGCCGGGTAATATCAATCGAAATGCCGTACAACGCACGACCCTTGTCAGTGCTCCAGATTTCGTCATGAACGATATCCCATTCCCAAAGAGCCAATTCGGCTGCGCTCATCGCAAGATTCATACGTTGCTCGCTGATACGTAACCCGGTTTCACTTGCCTGTAATCGGTGAGCAAGCTGCGCCGAACGCAGTACGTCGTAACTTAGCTCATAAGACATGGCGATAATGGTGGGCATGAAAGAGAGACTGGCTATATAGGGCGAATTGATAACCCCTGAGTTCACAAGAGCCGCATGAATAGTCGATGCCAGGAGGAAGAACGAGATACTGATGCTGAAAATTACGGCGCGGGGACCGGTATCGGCCCCCCGGCGCCACAGGGATACGGACGCGTCTATCACATACACGACCAGCGTCAACCTGCTGATCGGGCCCACTATGTAAAAGGGGTTGAGCACGCCCTGGGCGATGGATATTGTTTCTCCGCCAAAAATCGCCACATGCTTGAGGCTGGTGATTTCCCTGAAAAACAGGTTCTGCCCCGTGGTAAGGCTCAGCAGCAGTGCGAGTGCCCGCAAACCGCATACCGTCAATGCCAGCCATAAGCGTCCGGCATCGAAATAGAAACGAACGTAGCAGACGATTGCCACATAGATAACGAACAGGGGAAGATGCACCCAGCGTAGCAATGCCGCCATCTGATCGGCGCTTGCAGCTCGCATGCCCATGAATTCCATGCCGGTAATCACAGCTACCGCGACGGCTGTTATTGACAAGCATAAATGCGCCCATTGCCGCCTCTGATTGAACCAGATAAAAAGATGCAGCAGCGCCAAAGTCAGGCTAGCCGACGCCATCATGGACCATACAACGGTAATCCAGCTCATCTGATTAAACAAAAGTGAGCAGGGCCGTTAGTTTGGCCTTGATTTCCTGTATTTCGGCAATGCTGATTTTGCCTTTGTACTTGGCCTGACGTGAGCGCCAATCCATATTCTTGACTTGGTCGGCCAATGCCGCCCCGGAGACTTCAGCACAGGAAAGCAGTACTTCAAACGGATAACCCTTGATTTGGCTGGTGACGGGCACACAGACTAGCAAGCCTGTTTTGCTGTTATATGTTTTGGGGCTAAGCACGACGGCAGGCCACTCGTTTTTAGTCGCGACGTGGGCGTCGCTCCCACAATTAGCGCTTAACCAGACAATATCGCCCGCGTCGGGAATATAAGATGCGGACCTCAGAACTGTTCCTGCCCTTGCGCTATGCCAAAGTCAACTTCGGCATGCCGGTTTTCGGCGGTAATGCCACTCAGTAAATCATCCAGGGCATAAGCAGGCACGACCGGTTCGATAATGATGCGCCCGCCCTCTGCACGTACTTCAACTGCTTGATCCAACGCCAATTGAGCCGATTATATAATCGCAGCTGGAATCCTCACCGCCGGGCTGTTACCCCATTTTTTTAACACTTGAACGATCATAAACATTATCTCAATGTAGATACAATTGTTGATACTTCCGAGGTATAGGCGTTAGGGTTTTCGCAGGCAAGGCTATTTATTAACCGATCTAGGCCTAATGTCCAATACCATAAACCTTTCTCATAATGTTATTATCCACAGGCGACCATTACTAACGCAAGAAATGAGTTTTCGCAAAATACATTTTCGGATTATCCACTAAAGGAGAAATACCATGATTCCAAACCACCGGCGGCAACGCCTGTTTCAGCCAGCGGCAATAGCGCTTATCGCGTTGACCGCAGGATTGTTTGCGTCAACGGCGCAGGCGGAAGATAAAAAACCCAACATCGTTGTTATCATGGGTGATGACATCGGGATGTGGAACATCGGTGCCTACCACCGCGGCCTGATGGCCGGCAGGACGCCTAACCTCGACAAGATTGCTGCCGAGGGGATGATATTCACCGACTATTACGCCGAGGCAAGCTGCACGGCAGGCCGCGCCAATTTCATCACTGGCGAACTACCTATCCGTACAGGTATGACCACGGTCGGGCAGGCTGGATCGCCAATTGGCATACCCAAGGAGGCAGTTACCATCGCCACGACTCTTAAATCCATGGGCTACGCCACCGGTCAATTCGGCAAGAACCATCTGGGCGACTTGAATGAGTTCCTGCCCACCGTCCACGGCTTCGACGAGTTCTTCGGTTATCTGTATCACCTGGACGCGATGGAAGACCCTGCACACCCCAATTACCCAAAAGACTTACTGGACAAAGTCGGCCCGCGGAATATGGTGCATAGTTGGGCCACCGACAAGGATGACCCGACGGTGATGCCACGCTGGGGCAAAATCGGCAAGCAGAAGATCGAAGATGCCGGCACCCTCTTTCCCGAGCGGATGAAGACGGTGGACGACGAGATTCGCGACAAGGCCATAACGTTCATCGAAAAGGCCAAGGCGGACGGCAAGCCGTTCTTCCTCTGGCTCAACCCCACGCGCATGCACATCGTCACCCACCTTTCGGACAAGTATGAAGCGCTGCGCACCCCGCAAAACGGCTGGTCCGAGCATGAGGCCGGCATGGCGCAGCTCGATGACGACATTGGCCTGGTAATGAAGAAGCTCACGGATATGGGTGTCGATGACAACACAATCGTTATATTTACTACCGATAACGGTACCGAGAACTTCACCTGGCCGGATGGCGGACAGACTCCATTTGCGATGGGGAAGGGTACAGTGATGGAAGGCGGTTTCCGAGCACCCGCTATCATTCGTTGGCCGGGCAAGGTGCCTGCCGGCAAAGTTGAGAACGGTATTTTCTCAGGTCTCGACTGGTTCCCGACACTCGTGGCCGCTGCCGGTGACTCGAATATTGTGGACGAGTTGTTAAAGGGAAAGAAGCTTGGCGACACGAAGTACAAGGTGCATCTCGACGGCTATAACCAAATGGACCTGCTTACCGGCAAGGCGCCATCGGCTCGCCACGAGGTCTTCTATTTCGGAGAAAGCACGCTGGGCGCGGTGCGCATTGATGACTTCAAGTATCGTTTCATTGACCAGCCCGGCGGCTGGCTGGGTGAGAAGACCCATCCAGATGTGCCGTTCCTGACGAACCTGCGCCTGGATCCGTTTGAACGCACGGGATGGCCCTATGGATCCGGCGTCGGATCCCAGCAATATTTCGATTGGTTCAAGTTCCAATTCTGGCGCTTTGTATTTGTCCAGCAGCAAGTGGCGAAGCTCGCCATGACTGCTATCGATTTTCCTCCGATGCAGAAGGGCGCAAGCTTCAATCTCGATGCCGTGAAAGCGAAGATCGAGGAAGCCATGAAACAACACCAACAGTAGTCGAAGTATCAAGCGGATGGGCGGCTAGCAAGGGTCGCCCGTTTGTTTTAAAGTTTGCAAGGAGAGATTTTCCATAAAATTATTAAGACGGATTCGCCGTTAGGTAATCCGCCATTTTACGGCGTTACAATTAGGCGGTTTTAACGTGAAACCCCCAACATTCTTTACGAGTAACCAACTTACTTAAACCTTAAGGAAAAAACAATGAACATTAAATTGAATAATTCAGAGTGTCGAACTAAAGCCTTCCCATTATTGGGTCTGTGTCTGTTGTTATTAAGCGCCTGTTCGACTACCCAGAAAGTAGCGATTGACAATGCTGACCTGAACTGCGCGTTCCTTGCCAACGATTGTGCCCTGCTTACACCCGGCGGGGAGGGTCAGGTCGGCCTGCGTTACCTTAATCCGGCTGCACAGTGGACTCAGTACAACAAAGTCATGATCGATCCAGTGACTTTCTGGAGTGGAAGCTCCACAAGAGTTTCTCCCTCTGATCAGCAAACACTGGTGAACTATTTGTCCCAGCAACTTACCTTACAGCTCGGGCAGAAATTTGTAATTGTCCAGCAACCGGGACCCGGTGTCATGAAGCTCGATGCCGCCCTGGTCGATATGTCATCGGCCACGCCGATGCTGCGCACCTTCTCGATGATGGTTCCGCAGGTGCGTCTTTTGTCCAGTCTCAAATATCTGGCGACCGGTTCATTCCCGTTTGTCGGCGGAGCACAGGCAGAACTCAAGATAACCGATTCGGTATCGGGAGAAGTGTTGGGACTGTTTGTGGATAAGCGGATTGGCGGTGGCGCGGTTACTAACGCTTTTCAGTGGCGGTGGGGTGATGCGGAAAACGCTGTCAACCATTGGGCTGAACTGGCGACAACACGATTATATTCATGGACTTCGGGCACGGCAACGCCACAGTAAGGTGATACCCGTTGGTTTCAAGCTCACGGATATTAGGCAGGAGCGGGCCATGCCCGCTCCAAATGTTTGAGAGACAATAGTCTCAGGAGGAGGTGAATATTTTATAGACTTGTGTATAACGATGAGGAGGAAGTCTGGTAGAGTTCGCATTACATACCCTGCCGGGTTCCAAAAGGTTTATTAAACAATTTATATCAATGGTTTTTTATGATATTTGTAAAGAGAAGAATAACAAGCGTAGGCATGGTTTCGGCAATGCTGGCTTGGTCCGCAGCCGGTTTCGCGGGAACAGGCCATTATTTGCCCGGCCTTTATAATAACCGCGATTTTTTCATACCGGAAAAAAAGGGGGTTTATACAGCCCTATATTGGGGAAATTATTCGGCCGATAGACTAAAGGATAAGAATGGCAATAACGTCGGTAAGGCGACGTTTACTGCTGAGCGTGACCTGGGGCCTAAGGGCGGGATACCGGCTGGAGTTACCTTTACAGCCGACCTTGATCCATCCATAGACATCAATATCATTTCCCCACTACTCATGTGGAATACCGGTTACAACATTCTCGGCGCTGATTACGCGATGTTTCTCGCTCTGCCATTCGCCGATAATAGCCTTGGCGCCTCGCTCAGCACCCTCACCGACATCAATATTGGCCAGTTTAACTTCTCAAGAGGAAGTACTATTTCAGCGAGCAATAATTCTTTCGGTATCTTTGATATGTATGTGCAACCGCTTTGGCTGAATTGGCGCGGGAAACACTACGATGTTGCCGCCGCATACGGCTTTTATGCACCTACCGGCAGATATAGTCCGGATGGTGGGGCGAATAATATCGGCTTGGGGTTCTGGACACATCAGCTGCAATTATCCGGCGCGTATTACCCGTTCGACAATAAAGGTACTGCACTCATTATGGCGGGGACTTATGAGATCAATCAAAAAACGCAAGGCAAAGACTTTACCCAGGGTTCTCATTTCACCTTAAATTGGGGCCTAAGCCAGTTTTTGCCGATTACCAATGATGTATTGCTGGAAATCGGCCCTACCGGATACAGTCAATGGCAAGTGCAGGACAATCATGGCTCGGATCAACCGCGATTTTTAAATTCGAATAACCAGGTCCACGCCGTGGGCGGACAAATTGGGGTGGCTGTTCCAAAAATCAACGCCCAGCTTAACTTCCATTACTTTACCGAATTTGATGCACAGGCTCGACCCCAGGGCGATTATGCAGGCTTGACGGCAGCCGTTGGGTTTTAGGCGGTTTACGCAGAACGAGGAATGCAATTCCGTTTTAAACGATTAAGAGACGACGGTTCACTTGATTATCCAGCCCAGCAAACAAAAGGGGTTTTGCAACTGGAGTTGGCGTTAATTGAAGTCGATCCATCAATGCCAATGTTGAATGCGGCAGGATGGTTAGAACCAGGGGGTGGCACTGCCGCAAGGTGTAGTCAATCAAAGAACGGTGGTTTTTGAAGCGCGTGTACGCGATTTAAGCAGCAATGAAATTGTTGCGACCTTTGCAGATCGTAATATGCAGGATGTTGATCCACTCGATTTAACCCGGTTGACCTGGTATGGTCCCGCTAAACAAATCATTGACCAATGGGCAAAGGAGTTTGTTGAAATTGCCAATCGCAAACCAAGTTGCTTCTCACAGATTAGGCTTGAAACAACCACTGCTGAAAAATTGACAACCATCATCCAGCGGTAGATGCCTTTAAGGACGTGTGCAATTAACGCAAGAAATTCGTTTCCCCATTATTAGGGTCGGCTCTTCATATTGCTCTGGATATTGGCTAATATAGCCAACATTATCACTTACATCTTCAGGTCCTGTATGTCTCTCGACGATATTGCCCCATTGACATCAGTTGCCACCGGTAGCGATGCGGTTAACGTGTCGTCTGTCAGTACCTGCGATGTTGACGAACAGGCGGCCATGATTTCCGACTGGGCGGAGCAATACCAGCAAATCAGCCCGGGGTCGTTTACCGGCAATTTGCACCAGGTTCAGTTTGGCAAAACACAAGTGTTTAGCGAAACCGTATCGCAACGTGTGCATGAAATGGGATCGGCTTGGCCGGGCTCGCTTGTTTTGGCGGTGGTGCGCAATGCTTCGGAGCCACTCCGCTGGCATGGTCGTTTAGCGGGCGTCACGGACGTGGCCTGTTTTTCCGGTCATCAGGAGTTTGACATTGTTGTACCCGCGAGTAGCGAGATACTTGCCTTGGCCATGGACAGTGCCGATTTTCATGACTATGCGGAGGCGGTTTCGGCGGACGAAGCCCTGCGTCGCTCGCCCGGGATCCCTGAACTCATCAGTTCCCCGGCGCAGCATTCCCGTCTTGTGGGGCTTCTCGATGCGACTTTACAGATTGCGGCCGAAGCACCGCATCTTTTGCAGCACGCACAGGCGCAGAAATCTCTGCGGGAAGCCTTTTATGACCAGCTCATCGGCTTGAGGGAAGACCCGCAGCAAGCGGCAGTGCAGCTGAACGCGAGCGGGCGTAGCGCCCTGGTTTCGGCTGTGCGTGAATATGCGCAGGCGCAATCCGATGACGTGCCAAACGTTGCCGACCTTTGCCGCTTGTTTGGCGTGAGCCGGCGCAGCCTGCAGTATGCGTTTGAAGAAGTGGTGGACATGAACCCCGTGGCGTATCTGCGAGCGCAGCGTCTCAACGCCGTGCGCCGGGCCATCAAGACGGCAGAAACGAACACACCGGTTACGGAAACTGCTGCACGTTGGGGTTTTTGGCATCCCTCCTACTTCACTGCAAGCTATAAAAAGCTGTTCGGCGAGTTGCCTTCCGCGACCCGGCAGCGTCATACGCGGTTCCCCCCCCTCACACCATAAGTATCTACACAAGTCACATCGCCGTCATTCCGGCAGGGATTCACGTCAGGCTATCCTGCCCGTCGCCCTTCGGGTTAATGAAAATCTGTTCCAGACAGATTTGTGCCGGAATCCAGAACACAGGGATGTGAAAAGCAGCTCAGAAAAGGTTCCATCTGACTAAATAAACAGCTTGTAAGTCTGATATTGCCATCCATGGCTCCTGGATCTCGGCAATCCCTGCCGAGATGACGACTTGGATAGATACCTATGCCCGCATACGCTAGCCACGACTACTATTCAGCGCGAGTTAAAATGGGTTTTTGCCGATTTGTGCTAACGGCGGAATCCGTGAAGCTATAGAATAAACGAAACAAATATAAGAGCCGCGCCATCATTTTACTGAGCAATTGCGATAGTTTGTAGAAGCTGAGCTGGCGCGTATGAGTTAAAAACCCCAGTTCAGTGAGGTGAAGTTATTTGTTCCTTTAGCCTAAATTTGATTTTTGTCAAATAGGTTTTGTAAGTTAGTAGATTATTCGTTTATGATTAGCCGTCTGCCCACGTAATTCAACGGATTGTGTGGCAGATAGCTCATCAGAACACTTGTTAAAAGTTCCGGTTTAACTTAAACGATCTGGGAGTAAAGTCCGACATCTCAAACCCTCAAACCCTCAAACCCTCAAACCCTCAAACCCTCAAACCCTCAAACCCTAATGAGTGTTATTCGGCGTCCACTTAAAACGCAAGAAATAAGTTTTCGGAAAATCCGTTTTTTTTTACTAACCAAGAAAGGAGAAACATCATGATTCCAAACCACCGGCGGCAACGCCTGTTTCAATCCGCGGCAAAAGTGCTTATCGCATTGTCTGCTTGTTTGTTTGTGTTACCCGCGCAGGCGGAGGACACAAAACCACAAGAGGAAGCAAAACCCAATATCATGTTCATCATGGGCGACGATATCGGCTGGATGCAGCCGAGTATCTACCACCGCGGGCTGATGGTCGGGGAAACGCCCAACATCGACCGCATCGGGCAGGAAGGCGCGATATTCATGGACTACGTGGCTGAGGCGAGCTGCACGTCCGGGCGCAACGCTTTCTTCACCGGTATGCACCCGCTACGCACCGGCATGATCCCTCCGCAACTGCCCGGCAGCCCGTCTTATCTGCGTAAGGGCACACCGGCGCTCGCCAAGTTCCTGCTTGATCTCGGCTACAACACAGGCGAGTTCGGCAAGAACCACCTGGGTGACCACACCGAGGCGCTGCCAACAGCACACGGCTTCCATGAGTATTGGGGCTATTTATATCATCTCGATGCGATGCAACAGGTGAGTTTCCCAGACATCAATAGTTCCCCCGAGGTGCAAGGTATCGCTCCTCCGTGCAAGAACACCCCGATTCCCGGACTGCCTGAAGTCCCCGGTGCCGTCGATCCCAAGACCACGACCTGTATGACGCCACCCCGCCCGGTCATTGCGTGTACATCCAAGGACGGCACGGAGAAGAACCAAAGCTGCAAGGACGAGGGCCCGCTTACCCTGGAACGCTCGAAGACGGTGGACGAGGAAATCTCCGCCAAAGTCATCGACTTCCTCGACCGCAACGACCCCAAGAAGACCAACAAGCCTTTCTTTGTCTGGTACAACCCGGCGCGTATGCACGTTACCACCATGCTGTCGGACAAATACATGGACATGGTGGGCACCAAGGGCGGCAAGGACTGGGGTGTCAACGAAGCCGGCATGAAGCAGATGGATGACAACATCGGTTTGGTTCTCAAGAAGCTTGAGGATATTGGCCAGCTCGACAATACCATCGTCGTCTTCACCACCGATAACGGCGCCGAGGCGATCAGCTTCCCCGATGGCGGTGTCACGCCGTTCAAGGGGCAGAAGGGCGAATCCTGGGAAGGCGGCTTCCGTGCGCCGATGGTGGTTCGCTGGCCGGGACACATCAAGCCGAACACCGTTCATGCTCAATTGTTTGCCTCTCTCGACTGGGTACCGACGCTGGTGGACATCGCCGGTGGGGCGAAAGGCAACGAGCTGACGGAAAAGATCGAGGCGGGAAAATACCCCGGCATCGTCAAAACCAAACTTGACGGCTTCGACCAGCGTGATCTCCTCGAGGGTAAGACTGACAAGTCGGCTCGCGATTCCTTCTTCTACTACTCCGGCGCAACGCCTTCTGCGGTGCGTTACAAGAACTGGAAAATGTACTATTCGATGGCAGAGGCCGGGGCGGATGGCTGGATCATGCCTCTCGTGAACTACCACTTCACCTTGGTCCAGAACATCAAGCGCGATCCTTTCGAGCAGGCAGTCGGCCCGGACCAGAAGACGGCTCTTGGAATGGGAGGTGCGCTCGCCGGTCCGGTGACAGCCTATTTGTATGACTGGAACATGCTTCCGATCGGCCAGTTGCTATGGGAGAAGGAACTGATGTCTTACAAGAAGTTCCCGCCTCTGCAAGCACCGGAAACCTATAATCTGGACGGAATCTTGAAGGAAATACAGTCTAAGCGCGCGAGGGGCGATTAGTTGCATGAAGAGAGCGTGATGTGATGGAGTTGGCGTCCTAAAGTGGGGTGCCAGTTTCAATCATTGCAAGCAAGTGTAGGATGGGCAGTGCTTTTCTGCCCACCTTTTATTTGATCGAAGCGTGACGGGGTTTGTAACCCCGTCACTCACGTTTTGTAAATCGGTGTATTGTTCAAACGTTCCGGTCGGGGTTGCAAACCCCGACCGGCTTCAGGTAGTTGCACAGAGGGGGTCTTGGTGTTTGCGTATCGCTACCCAAAGCGGTCGAAATCACCGGGGTGTATCCAGATATTTTTAGGAAATAAATCCATGAAAAAAATAACCACAAAAATGTTGATCGCCGGTGCGGTGGCTTCCCTTGTTTTTCTAAGCGGTTGCGTTACTGAGACCAAATACAATGCGTTAGAGCAAGAATATCAACAGCTGCAAGCTGCATTGAGTGCTGACCAGGCTCAGATCGTTCTTCTTGAGGGGAAACTAAAAGTTACTATGGTGGATCAGGTTTTGTTTCCTGAAGGCGGCTTTAGACTTAATTCTCAAGCTAAAGCTGTTCTTGGTAAGTTAGTGCCTACGCTTTCAGGTTTGCAGCAAACGAAAATTATTGTTGATGGCTATACCGACAATGTTCCAATCGGTCCGGGGTTAAAACGTGAAGGGATTTCTTCAAATCTTGAATTGTCATCCAGGCGAGCCGATGTGGTAGTTGAATATTTGGTAAACCAGGGTGTTAACCAAAACCTGATCTCAGCTCAGGGTTTTGGTGAATCTAACCCGGTAGCTTCAAATGATACGCCTGAAGGACGGGCCCAGAATCGTCGTATTGAAGTGACATTAGACGGGCCTGGTAATTAATTGTAATGCCGTTTTGATGTATCAACCCTTAACTCGTAAGGAACCAGACATGATTAATCGACAAAACCATTCTGGTAATTTCCAGCCGCAATCACACCTCTTGATGAACCTCTCATTCCTGCCCATGCTCGGCTTGCTGCTGGCGCTGGCCTTTGGTATCTCGTCCTGCACGCCTGCCGAACCGGTCGCGGAAGCAGAGTATGGCGCAAAAATCGTGGGCAACTGGCTGGGCACGGTGGGTGACATGAAAGAATCGATGACCTTCAGCGCGGACGGCAGCTTCATTGCCCAAGTGCGCCCACAGGGATTCATCAGCAACACGCTTTCCGAAGGCGTCACCGGCACAATCCGTGGTACGTGGGCCATCAATGGCAAGAACATCACCCTGAAAATAACCCGTGCGGAGGATGAGCGTATCAAGAACAGCGTGACTTCAAGCACCATCCTGGCTTTCAACCAGGACGAGCTTACGATGAAGAGTGACCGGGGAGAAACCTCGACATTTCAGAGGGCGGCTTCCCTTTAAACCTTAAGGTGGATTAGCCGTCAGGCAATCCGCTTTTTTACCAGACCAGTCAGGCTTTATAAACCTGACAGGTTTAAATCCTGGAAATGATGAGAAGTTACACTGCGAGTAACTAACTAACTTAAATATAAGGAAAAACAATGAACACACAATTGAAACATTCAGAACACCAAACTAAACCCTGGACAGGTTTGCCGTTATTGGGTCTGTGCCTAGTGCTATTAAGCGCCTGTTCGACTACGCAAAAGGTCGCTGTTAACCAGGCTGACGTCAACTGCGCATTCCTTGCCAACGACTGCTCCCTGCTCACAACAGGAGGAAAGGATCAGACTGGCCTGATTTACACTAATCCTGCCGCTCAGTGGAGCCAGTACAACAAAGTCATGATCCATCCGGTGACTTTTTGGGGTGACAACTCCACACAGGTTTCCGCCTCAGATCAGCACATGCTGGTCAACTATTTCTCCCAGCAACTTAACAACTATCTTGGGCAAAAATTTCAAATTGTTACTCAACCTGGCCCAGGCGTCATGACTGTCGATGTCGCTATAGTCGATGCCGAAGCGGCCACGCCAGTCCTGCGCAGCATCTCGATGATTGTCCCGCAGGCGCATATGGTAGCCAATCTCAAATATCTGGCAACCGGAACCTTCCCGTTCGTCGGTGGCGCACAAGCCGAGGCTAAAGTAACTGATTCGGTATCGGGTCAAATCCTTGCCTTGGCCGTGGATAAACGGATCGGCGGCGGTTCGTTTACGACCGGTTTTCAGTGGCAGTGGGGCGATGCAGAAAATGCAGTCAACCATTGGGCTGAATTGGCAGCAAATCGATTGTCTTCCTGGACTTCCGGCACAGCGGCACAGTAAGGCAATTCTTTAAGTTACTCAAGTCAGGGCGCGCGATAGGGTTCCCTGACGCTTTAAATCCATGAGCGTGAATATTAATATCACCTTATTTTTCCATCCTGAAACACTTGTTCCTGTTCTGATCGAGGAGTGCCAAAAAGCACCGAAAGAATCTTTCTGGGCGAAGTTGAAGAGCAAGTTAAAACTTTAATCCGCTGTCTTTAAAAATTAATCAGAGGCCGCCAGCTTATATTTTAAGGTGGCGGCCATTTTAGAAGATTAAATTTTTGGCTCTGTGGTGGACTTTAAGTGGTTGAGTCTTTCGCTAAATTCAGAAGAGCCTTGCTATTTTTTCCGTTCGTCCTGACCTTTAGGCTGCGCTCAGGACGAACGGATTTACTTTTACAAGTTTCTCCAGAGCGCAGTCGAAGTTGACAACTTAACTAATTTATTAGGAGATAGCATGAAAACTTTTCACTTCCATCGAGTACTGCTGTTAGTTTCAGTGCTCTTCCTTGCCGTGCAGGCGCATGCCGAAACCGATCCGCTGCCGTCCTGGAACGACGGCCCGGCCAAGCAGGCGATCGTCGATTTCGTGAAGGCAACCACGACTCAGGACAGTCTGCAGTTCGTGCCGGCGGCAGAACGCATCGCCACCTTCGATCAGGACGGCACGCTGTGGGTTTCGCATCCGATATATGCGCAAGTAATGTACTGCCTCGATCGTGTGCCGGCGGTGGTCAAAGCGAAGCCTAAACTGGCGAAGGTTGAGCCGTTCAAGACAGTGATGTCCGGCGACCGCGAGAAAATCGCGAAATTGTCGATGGATGACCTTCTAAAGATCGTGGCCGTCACGCTGACCGGAATGTCCGTCGAGGAATTTCAGGCCGAGGTGAAGGCGTGGCTGGCTACGGCTAAAGACCCGCGCTGGAAGCGCCCCTACACCGAGCTCACCTACCAGCCGATGCAGGAAGTTCTGAAGTACCTGCGTGATAATGGCTACAAGACTTACATCGTCACCGGCGGCGGTCAGGACTTTGTGCGGGTGTACTCGGAAGACACCTACGGTATTCCGCCCGAACAGGTCGTCGGTAGTTCACTTGGAACGAAATACGGCTACGACAAGAGCGGTAAACCTTTCCTGATCAAGGAACCGAAGCTGCTCCTGAACGACAATAACGCCGGCAAGCCCGAGGGT
Organism: uncultured Gammaproteobacteria bacterium; assembly: GCA_963849195.1. Classification (GTDB taxonomy): domain Bacteria; phylum Pseudomonadota; class Gammaproteobacteria; order Methylococcales; family Methylomonadaceae; genus Methylobacter_C. Next base: position 69,403 of record CAWKGQ010000002.1, on the reverse strand, counting down.
ATTCACTTGATGATCGGCCGCCGTCCACATGCTGCGTTCGGTAACTCCATGGGCGATCGGCAGATGCTTGAGTATACGAAGGCTGGCGACGGCGCGCGGCTGTCCATGTTGGTGTTGCACGATGACGCCAAGCGCGAATATGCTTATGGCCCGGCACAAGGATTGCCCGCTACCAAGGTCGGCACTTTCACTCAAGAGCTTTACGACGAAGCGAAGAAGCAGGGTTGGACAGTCATCAGCATGAAGAACGATTGGAGGCAGATTTTCGCGTTTGAGAGCAAATGAGTGAGAAATTCCAACTAGAGGAAACAGAGGTTTTCCAATTAACGCGAGACAGACTTGTCAGGTCTTATTCTACTTTTTTAGACTAAGTAAACTAGCAAAAACAGCGGGCAAAAATGCTTATCCACTTCTCACAACTTTCTTGAAACCATTTATTTTAGAGGCAATACCAATGTCGAATTCAACTGCCCCGCAAGAACGAAAGAAGAAACGTCACGTTATCATGCACCATGCCAAGCAACCGCACGGTATTGCATTAATTGCTCTGGTACTATTCGTAGCAGCCTGGTCCATGTGGACTTTTGTGGTCTGGTAGCTCATTGCATTCGTCTCCCTTCGTAGCCGGATAGGGTATGCTTTGCGTACCTCTCATAGCTTTATATCAACTTTTCCAATAGAAAAAATTAATGAAAACACCAAAGTATTTGTTCAGCTCCAAAGCAACTAGCGCACTGCTCGGTTGTGCGCTAGCTTCAACCCTGATAGGCTGCTCCACCATTGACAGCGTCAGTAATGACGCAAAAGCAGCCGTCATAGCACCCGCTCCCAATACGGCTTTTACGCCTGACGCGCAAAGGGAAACGAAACTTGCTTATTTGCCTTTTCAAAAGGCATGGATTAAACCGGGCTTCGACTTTAAGGCCTATTCCAATCTGGTGGTTGCCCCCGTCAATACCCAATACATGTTAAAAATGGACTGGTTGCATAAATTAAGCTCAGTCAATTATTTAACGAATGTAAAAAAAGACATACAAAATGTGGCTGTCTATTTTCAAAATCAAGTGATCACCGATTTTCAAAACGATCCAAATCAACGATTTACTGTACTTGATTATCCAGCCCAACAAACACAAGGGGTGTTGCAACTGGAGTTGGCGTTAATTGAAGTCGATCCATCAATGCCAATGTTGAATGCCGCAGGATGGTTAGAGCCAGGGGGCGGCACCGCCGCCGGTGTAGTCAATCAAAGAACGGCCGCTTTTGAAGGGCGACTACGGGATTTAAACACCAACGAAATTGTTGCGACCTTTGCGGATCGTAATATGCAGGATGTTGATCCACTCGATTTAACCCGGTTGACCTGGTATGGTCCCGCTAAACAAATCATTGACCAATGGGCCAAGGAGTTTGTTGAAATTGCCAATCGCAAACCTGGCGAAGTGATTAGCGCTCCAGTTGCGTTTAGCATAAATCCTTTCTAGGAGTCTGTCGGACTTTTAGTCAAAACCAACCGGATTTAACTCTGCAAAATGTTGGATATTTTTGGTAAAATAGCGACACATTCCAGACAGTTAGCTACAGGTTTTCTTTTTATGAGTCGTTTCATCCAAGTCAGCCGTCACCAACAATACCTGCTTCCTCCATCGATCGATGAGTGGTTGCCGGAAAACCATTTGGCTCGTTTTATCGCTGAAGTCATTGATCAACTGGACTTGAGTCAGCTAACGCGCCGTTACACCGGGCGTGGCTCGGCAGCGCACCATCCGTCCGTGCTGCTGGCGTTGCTGGTCTACGGTTATGCGACGGGCATCTTTTCCAGCCGTAAGATTGAGCGTGCGACGTTCGATTCGGTGGCATTCCGCTTTCTGTCGGCCGATACGCATCCCGATCACGACACGTTAGCCAACTTCCGTAAAACCTTTTTGGTGGAATTGGAAGACTTGTTTGTCCAAGTATTGAGCTTGGCTCAGGCCATGAAGCTGGTGAAACTGGGGCAGATTTCATTGGATGGCACCAAAATCAAAGCCAATGCCTCCAAGCATAAGGCGTTGTCTTATGGCCACATTGAAAAGCTGGAAACCCAATTACGAGAAGAAGTGCAGCTGCTATTGCAGAAAGCCGCCGAGGCTGACCAGGCGGAAGCCCATGATGGATTGGACTTACCCGGCGAATTGACCCGCCGGGAAGATCGGCTCAAAGCATTGGCTGAGGCAAAAGCCAAGATCGTCGAACGGGTTGAGTCTCGCGACGCCCAGGCTCAGCAAGGGTATCAGGACAAGGTCAACCGTCGCGAAGCGCAACGACAAGCAGGAGAAAAGCCCCGTGGACCGGAGCCCAAAGCACCGGAAATCGGCCCGAAAGCGAGCGATCAGATTAACCTTACCGACGAGGAATCCCGCATCATGCCGAGCCACGAGGGCTTCGTGCAAGGCTACAACAGCCAGGCAGCCGTCGATGTTGAGACCATGCTGATTGTGGCGACCGACGTGAGTCAGCAAACCAACGACAAACAACAAGTCGAACCGATGCTGGCCGAACTGAACAAACTCCCCGAGTCACTCGGATCACCCGATGCGTTGCTGGCCGATACCGGTTACTTCAGTGCGGACAATGTCAAAACCTGTAGCGAACAGGGCATCGAACCGCTTATCGCCATGGGCCGCGATAGTCATCACCTGCCGTTGGCGGAACGACTAACCGAGGACGCGCCCGCTCCGGAAACCGGCGATCCGCTGGAGAACATGGCCTGGTACTTGAAAACCAAAGAAGGCAAGGCCCGCTACGCCAAGCGTAAATCAACGGTAGAGCCGGTCTTTGGGATCATCAAGCACGTGCTGGGATTCCGCCAATTCTCGCTCCGCGGGCTGGATGCCGTTAAGGGTGAGTGGAAGCTGGTGGCCATCGCTTTTAACCTGAAACGCATGCATGTGTTGGCCGCGGGATAAGCAATTTGAGATGGCAAGAGACATTAAAACAGACTGCACCCGGAAGCAAAATGACTATCACTCGATCAAAGCAATTATTAGATTATGTTTTTGGCAGCAGAAATCGAGCAAAAATTTTCCATGCTAGTTTTTTAAGCTAATAGTCGTTTAAAGTCCGACAGACTCCTAGGAGTAAATTAGACTGGTTCAAAAACCGAAAATTATCACACTCAATAAGGAAAACTCATGAAAGATAAGAGACATTTGCTGATCATTGGCGCTACTGTATTGGTCACCGCCACGCTGCTATCGGGGTGCTCCAGCCCAGGAAACAAGGATTCTGCGCAGTCCCTGGAGGCAGAGCCCCCTACCTTGGTTGCGCAAGATCAAGCGGCTGCAACCCAGACGCAGGACAGGCCTGGCGGGGTTGAAGGCCAGCTGGTCGTCATTACCGCAACAGTGAAAGCCATCGACAAGAAAAACAGGGTGGTTACCTTGCAATCTCCCGACGGCAAAGTGGCCAAGATTAAAAGCGGGCCTGAAGTCCGTAATTTTGCCCAGATTCACGTTGGTGACGAAGTCAAGACATCATTACTGGAAACCGTCGAACTATTTGTGACTGGTCATGGTGAACCCGCTGCGGAACGTGTAACGGAAGTTGGCCGCGCACCCTTGGGTAGCAAGCCGGGTTTTGCGGCCGTTGACGCCGTTGAAGTGAAAGCCACCGTTTTAGCGATCGATTATCAGAGCCGGGTAGTGACGCTGAAAGGCCCAGAGGGCAAGGTTATTAAAGTGACAGCCGGGCCTGAAATAAAACGCCTCAACGAAGTCAAGGCTGGGGATTCAGTGGTGGCACGCCTGACACGAGCGGTTTCGATCGAGGTTAGCAAGCCAGCCATAAACTGAGTTCACTCCTTACGCGAGACGGAGTTTGCAACTCCGTCTCTGCTGTTTTAAAACAGGCTAATTGCTTGCGTTTCAATAAAACCGGAGAATAAAATGAATCATAAAAAAATTCTTTATAAATGCACCCCTCTCTTGCTGTTTGTCGTGGCAGGCTTGTCAGGCGCTGTAAATGCTGAAGATTTCAGCCTTGACCCTGTTAGCAAGGGGCAAACCACCCAGACTGTTCAGTCGGGTGTAAATGGCGTGACCGATGTAAATTCGACTGCCATGCAAGGTAGTTTGACCGATACCCTGGTAAAAAATTTAGGTATTACCCAGGAACAGGCGCAAGGTGGGGCCGGCGCAATTTTTCAAGTAGCCAAAGGTAAACTGGATGCCGGACAATTTGCAGAGTTAAGCAAAGCGGTACCCGAGATGGATAGCTTGTTAAGTTCGGCGCCCAAACAATCGGGGGCATTAAGTGGATTGGCTGGAGACGCATCATCCGTCCTGGGTGAGACCAATAACCCTTATGGTAATCTTGCCGGACTGGCTTCAGCTTTTAAGGCGTTAAATCTTTCCCCTGACACGGTCGATGAATTTGTTCCGGTGGTTGTTGATTACGTCAGAGCAAAGAGTGGAGCACTGACCGCAAATATGCTGCAATCAACATTGTATGGCGGTTTTTAGGTAATTCAATTAACTACCGGCATCACCCATGACTTCATTAAAAAACAAGCGCTTTATCGAAGACTGGTGGGCTGTACTGCCATTGTTGCGGCCTATATTGAAGAGTATATCTGGGTCGTCTTACTGGTGTCTTTGTGTCTCTGGGGTGTAACTTACTATTGGGAGAAACGTCGTCATAAAGGCCAATGATAACTTTATTTAAGAGGTAGGAAACTGTTATGACTGAAGCATTATTTATAGTAGTAGTTATTATTGTTGCCTATGTCATTTATGTGATCGTAAGCGAACAAACTACGGAAAGCGGCTCACTGGGGAACAGCACAGGGCAAGCAAGCGGCAATCAGCTTGGGAGCGTTACAGCGCATGCACCTTATTTAGGCGAAATCGAGAAAGAGCTCGCCCATGTTTCCACCACATTGCATGAAGAAGCCAAGACAGTAACTTCTGATGCGTTGGATTTGATTAAGCATCCTAGTCACTATGCGCCGTTGGAGGCTAGCCTCGCTGCAGGCGTAGGAGGAGAAAGTTTGGGGGAAATAGTGGGCGCCAGTCTGGGAACAGTGTTCGGGCCACTGGGGACGGTGATCGGCACCGAAGTGGGGGGCATGGCCGGTGAAGTTTTCGGAGCTCGTCAGGGTGGCAAAATTACAAAAGAGCTTCTCCATCAACCCGGAACTGAGCGTCCCTTAAAAGATGACTTGCAACAAGAAGGTAGCGCAAAAGTAGGCAGTCACGCTGGGAAAGCAATCGGGAGCATGATCGGTGAAGCCTTATTTGACGATATTGGCGGTGAAATTGGCGAGGCGGTGGGCGATAAAATAGGTAACTTAGCCGGAAGTCTCGCTTTTGAGCATGCCGCGAAAATACATATCAAGAATAATGATGAACCAGTTTAAGCCGCCGGTGGACAAAAAAGCCTGCCCATCTTATTGGGCCGTGTAGGCCAGGTTAGCGTAGCGTAACCCGACACATCGAAGCCCGGTAATGTCGGGTTACGCTACGCTTACCGGTTTTCGCTAATGCTACAACAGGCTTATTCCGGCTACAACTACATTCCCACGCGGCGCGCTCATCGTTATACACAAGTTCACCGGTAATTCGTCATACCCGCCGGGAAGCGGGTATCCAGTGCCATGGATGGCGAACCTAAATACATCCATGTAGCCTGGATTCCGGCAATCCATGCCGGAATGACGGGCTTTAACACACTTGTGTATAACGATGAACGCGGCGCGTGGGAACCAGATAAACCTGAAGCTAACACTGCACAGGTAGATTACTAAACAATTTTATGAGGAAAAACCATGATCAAAATAGAAAGCAACACGATTGAAATACAGCAGATGCAGCAGAAAATGCAGCATTACTTCCAAACGCATTGGAAGTTGTTTTTAGTCGAGGGTATTCTCCTTATCATCTTAGGGTTTATTGCGATATTAGTTCCACACTTTTTTACCGTGGCCATAGTTGTCTCTTTAGGCTGTATTCTTCTGGTTGGAGGGATATTTCTTATTACCCGTGCCCTGCTTTTTTTCCGTATGCCCGGCTTTGGCTTGTGGCTATTTATGGGCATTTTGCAGTCTGTCATCGGTTATTTGTTTCTTGCACAGCCGCTTCAGGGAATAATGACCATCACTATGCTGATGGCACTTTTTTTTGCATTGGAAGGCGTCGCCAAAATTTATTTTGCATTGATGATGCGCCCACTCGCTCACTGGGGCTATGTCCTTTTCAGCGGGATAACGGCTCTGATTTTAGCAGTGGTCGTTTGGATGGGTTGGCCTGGAACAGCCGAGTGGTTATTAGGCCTGTTTTTTGGCATTAATATGCTTTTTGGCGGCTGGGCACTGGTAAGTATAAGCCTGCGTTATAAAGACGCTTAATAATTGCTCAAGGGAAACAACGGTTTTTCTGGTTCCCACGCGCCGCGTGAGAACGAGCCGAATTTTCCAATCAACCGAAAAGGTGAGAATATGAGTTTTCTATCGTCTGTTTCACAATATACCCAAGGTATGAGCAAAGCCAGGTTTAGATGGTATTTATCGCCGGCTGTGGGTTTATGTTCATGCCCCATTTTTTGCTCGGCCTCTTTGGCTTGAGCGCCGGTGACGACCTCTGGATACGATTCGTCGGGATGCTCGCATCGATAGTGGGTATTTACTATCTTTTAGTGGTTCACTCGAACCTGGAGCAATTCTTTATCTGGACAATTCCAATCAGGTACTACGCGGTGGCATTCATGGTCTTGATGGTAGTCTTGGGAAAGGTAGGCGCACCGTTATTGATATTCGCATCTATCGACGCGCTGGGTGCTACCTGGACGTGGATTTCGTTGAAACAAAAAGCGTGAAATTCTGGGTGGAAGCTTGGTAGGGTACGCTGTGCGTACCTTCCATTTAATGGTACGCACAGCGTACCCTACCAGACTGCTCAACAACGCCCTGCCGCTTGCACCGATGAACCAGGTCGCGATGCTGACCGGTTACGTCAATCCCGCCGAGACGTTCATCGCCGACCCGAACCAGGATGTCGTGTACGTCCTAAATGACAAGACGTCCGATAAACCCGGCAAGGTGGAATCCATAAAGTGCAAGGGGTGCGGGAGACCCATAGCAACATTATGAAGCCAGGTAGGGCGTGCCATGCGCGCCTTATGTCGATGCTTAGCTTTATCCATCCTCCCCATTCTCAGGCGCGCGCGGCGCGCCCTACACTAAAGAATATGCACGAGACGATTAACCAATTTATTAGTTACCCTTCTATTCTGATTTGTCATAACATAGCCCCTATTTCAAATCTCTATAGAAACGTGATTTGTAGCACCTTTTCACTAAAGCCATGAATAGCACAAACTACGACGCTTGCCCTGAGTGCGATTTATTACTTAAATCTGCTCATCCCAAAATTGGCGAAAAAGCTCATTGCCCACGTTGCGGATTTTTATTGTCACGCCCGCGTAAACAAAGTGTTGAACGCACCTTTGCCCTGTCTATTGCGGGGATTATATTATTTTTTCCCGCTAATTTATTGCCCATGGTGGGCATCACCGTTTTGGGCAATGTCAACACGGGTATTTTGATGTCTGGCGTTATTGCTTTATTTAACGAGGGTATGGTGGCCGTTGCTATCGTGGTATTTTTTGCCAGCATTCTGTTTCCGCTCGTGCATCTCAGTTTATCGTTGCTGATCAGCGGACACCTTTATTTTAATCGCCCCAACCGTTATTTAGTCGGGTGGATGCGCTGGATGCATCATTTGGATGAATGGGTGATGCTGGAGGTTTATATGCTGGGTATTATTGTTGCTTGCGTTAAGCTCATGGCGATCGCTCCACTCAAATTCGGCTGGGGGCTCTATGCTTTTATCGCCCTGATCATCATTACAACGATGTTAACCAGCGGTCTGGATACCGCGTTATTCTGGCAACGCATCGAGCAATTGAGTAAGGAGAATAACCATGAAAGCTAAGGCAAATGCCCTCGCGCAAGGTTTTATCCGCTGCCACGACTGTGGTTATCTGGTGAAAACAGTTGATCATCCTCCATCCTGTCCACGCTGTGATAGTCATCTTCATGCACGACGTCCCCATAGTTTGCAACGCACCGCTGCGTTGTTGTTCAGTAGTTTTTTTCTGTATATTCCAGCCAATATTTTTCCCATTATGAATGTGAATCAATTTGGCGCAGGTGATCCACATACCATTGCCGGCGGCATTATTGAATTACTCGATAGCGGCATGGTGCCTATCGGCCTGCTGGTTTTGGTGGCGAGTATTCTCGTGCCTTCGCTAAAACTGATAGGTATAGGCTTGCTGCTGCTTTGTGCGCATTTTCGCTGGCAAATCAATGCGCGTAAATGGACAGTGATGTATCGTGTCATTGCTTTTGTAGGGCGATGGTCGATGCTGGATATTTTTATGATTTCCATTCTGGTCGATCTGGTTAATTTTGGCGCTGTACAGATTATTGCCGGTCCAGCGGCAACCGCATTTGCCGCCGTGGTGATATTGACTATGTTCGCCGCCGAAAATTTCGATCCACGCTTACTTTGGGACAACCAACAAAACCTATGAATGATTTTATCGAACCACCTTACGAAGCGGACGATGCCGCTATCAATAAAAAACGGGAATTACCGCTCATCTGGCTGTTGCCCTTGTGTGCGCTATTAATAAGCGGCTGGCTAATCTACAAGACCGTTTCCGAAAAGGGGCCGGAGATTACCATTAATTTTCCCAGCGCAGACGGTTTGGAAATAGACAAAACCAAAATCAAATACCTGGATGTAGAAATCGGTAAAGTCACCGATATCGCCATTAATAAGGATATGAAAACCATTGACGTTACCGCGGAAATGCACAAGGAAAGCAGTTCGTATCTAACCAATAACTCGCAGTTCTGGGTGGTAAAGCCACAAATCGGCTTAAGCGGAGTAACGGGTTTAGGCACGCTGATGTCCGGGGCTTACATAGCCATTAAGCCCGAAAAAGGCAAAAAAGAACGTCACTTTAAGGGACTCGACAACCCGCCTGTCTTGGAAACTTATGCGCAAGGCAAGAGATTCATACTTGAAACGACTAATCTTGGTTCCATGGGGCCTGGAACGCAGATTAGCTTTCACGGTATCACCGTAGGCGAGGTTCTGGATTACAAATTAGCTAATAATGCCGACAACATCAAATTAACGGTTTTTGTTAACGCGCCTTATGACCAGTTTATTAGAACAAATACGCGCTTTTGGATAGACAGCGGCATCGATTTATCCGCCGGTGCTGACGGGTTTAAGTTACGGACAGGGCCGTTGATTTCGTTATTGGCCGGCGGTATTGCATTTCGTACTGACCCTAATGATAAACCGGCGGATACCGTGCCTGAAAACACGCCATTTCAACTGTTTGATGGTTATGAACAATCTACAGAAGTGATTTACCATAGAACGGTCAATGTCGTCATGTATTTTAATGAGTCGGTACGTGGGTTGAACATCGGAGCCCCTGTTTTATTACGCGGTATTCCGGTTGGCAAGGTAACCGGCATTAAGCTGGAAATAGATGCAAAAACCGCAGATATTGAGATTCCCGTAATGGTTGAAGTAGAGCCTGACCGTATTGTTATAATCAATAAAGATCCCAATATGACGCCTAAAGAAAATATTGCGCATTTGGTTGCCAAAGGGTTACGCGCTCAATTACAAACAGGTAGCCTGCTGACAGGGCAACTGTTTATTGCTTTGGATTTGTTTCCCCAAAGCAAAGTGGTTACACACAGCAACAATACAGGCTATCAGGAATTTCCGACGACGCCTAACGCAATGAATCAGATTATTAATTCTGCACAAGCCATCATGGATAAAATTTCCAGACTTCCCTTGGAAACCATGAGTACAGAAATTAACAAAACCCTGGCATCCTTACAAGGTACAACCAAGGCGGCCACCAAGACGTTAGTCACTGCAACCGGCACCCTGAGCACGGCTGACAAAACATTGAGCTCTGCCGATAAAGCCATGAGTTCAGCGCAACAAGTACTAACCACGTTAGAGCCGGGTTCGACCACGCAGTACGAACTCAACCAGTTGTTGCAAGAACTTACTCAAACGGCCAGTTCCGTCAAGCAGCTCGCCGATTATCTGGATGAACATCCTGATTCTTTAATTCGTGGTAAAAAAGAGAAGTAGCCATCATGTTAAATAAACACTTAAACCGATTCATCCTGCTATGCGTTAGCGCTTTATTAACTGCTTGCGCGTCGACACCCACTAACTTTTATACACTGGAAGCACAGACCCGGCCGCTTGTTGCCACTAGTACAAGCGGTGCAAAAAAAACGCTGATTGGTATAGGGCCGCTGACGCTTCCCGCCCTGCTTGATCGTAAGGGAATTGTCACGCGAGCGGAAAATAACAGCGTACAAATTGCCGAGTTCGACCAGTGGGCAGCGCCGTTACAAAACAATGTCATTGCCGTGTTAAGCAAAAATGTGGCGATACTGCAACCGAATGCCATTGTGAGATCGTATCCATGGGGCGTTTACGGCAATGTTGATTATCGCGTAATTATCGATATAACCCGCTTCGATACGCAACTTGGCAAGTCGGCAAACCTTGAAGCGAGCTGGGCCATCATGGAGGAAAAAAACCATACGATTGTCGGCAATGGCCAAACCAAACTCCAACAGCCGCTGAATGATCCAAGTTACAATAGTGCGGCTCAAGGGCTAAGCAAACTGCTCGGTGATTTCAGCCAACAATTATCCCGGGCGCTTGTTCAGGTACCGCAAAAATAGCTAGTGTGGCAACCAATAAATTGTCACTGATTAATCTTAGTTCTACTTTGTCATATTACATGATCACTATTTTCAAAGGGCGTCATTTCGGCATGGATTGCCGGAATCCAAGCTCCATGGATGGATTTGAGCTTACCATCCATGGCACTGGATACCCGCTTCCCGGCGGGTATGACGGACTTGCACATAATCTGACAAAGTAGAATTAGTAACTATTCAGCGCGAAGTACAACATCCCCTCTCCAGCGGGAGAGGGCAGTGTGAGAGGCTTCAAAATGATCTAATCATGACCGTCCGCACTGTGTCAAAGTATATCTCTGCACCACAAAGACCCATTAGATCGTCTACTTGTTGCTCAAGCGATGGTTATTCAAATACCTCTGTTAAGCGCTGAGCAACAGCTTTCTGCTTATGCTATTGAGCGGCTGTGGTAATCATTAACTGATGTGCTGGGTTGCGCTATCGCTAATCTAATCCGCTTAGCTAAAAATATTCAAAAAAGGTTGTATGAAAACATTGTTAACTAAACGCCTAAAGGTACTCCTTACCGTAATTCCCGCAACGCTATTGATGGCGGGGATTTCAGCTTACTCTTCGATAGTCAGCCACCAGGCCCTATTTGAAGGCTGTAAGCAGCGCGAACTGCGCCTTGTGGCTACGCTTATTCAGACTGATCTCCAGGAGCAAATGACTAAAGCAGCCGCCAGAGCATCCATAGCGGTAAATTTGCCCTCCGTTAAAGAGGCTTTTCGTGCGGGTAACCGTGAGCGGATGCTGGATAGGGTGTTACCCGTCTACCTGATTCAGCAAGATCGCTTTGGTGTAGTGGATGCACAATTCCATACCGCGCCGGCAACATCGTACCTGCGTATTTATGCGCCGGAAGAAGGTCACGGTGAAGACCTGAGCGGCTTTCGTGAAATGGTGGTCAGTGCCAACAGGGATCACGAGCCCCGGAAAGGCGTTGAAATCGGACGCCAGGGTGTCAGCATTCGCGCGATTGATTTGGTCAAGGATGCCGAGGGTTACATAGGCAGTTTTGAAGTCGGTATGAATTTTATGACTGTCCTGGATAATATCAAAAAGAATACGGGCTTTGAAGCAGGCGTATTTGTTGATAACGACATGATGTCCCGCATTGCAACATCTGTTCCCAAGCCTGATGCCGAGCGTATAGTTGCAGGGTTTCGGAACGTGGGGGCGACCGACTGGAACGTCATAAAGCCGTTGCTGGCGCCTGAACTCTTGGCATCTGTGACTGATATCAAGATGGAACTGAAAACCATAGCGGGTATTCATTATGGCATTGTTGTTGTGCCGTTGCTGGACTACAAAGGCATTAATATCGGCTCAATCATTGCCGTTCAAGAGTTCGAGGCTTACCAGAACCAGATGGACGCTGCCATAGTAAGCGCCATCGCTTTCTCGCTGCTGCAAGTACTGGTGCTTGCGGGCATTGTTATCGTAATGATCAATGTGCTGTTTGTGCGGCCGGCCGCTGCTACTTCGGAATTGCCAAAATGAGCCGACATGTACTGGTTTTTCTTATGCTGATTCTGTTATCGAACGGCACGCCGCGCGCGGATGAGATGCGTATTCCTGAAAATACGCCTCGCCCGCTAAAAATTGGTGTGGCAGTGTTTGTCAATAACATAACGAAAGTCAGCGATCAAGCCGGCACTTTTGAAGGTAGTCTTGATTTGCAGTTGCGATGGAAGAATATCGATCTTGTCTTTAATGGTCAAGAAATGGGTACGAATCGATTGGAGTTTGAGCATGATTCCGCGGTTCAAAAACTTGCCAGCATCTGGACTCCGGCACTCAAGCTGGCGAACGCAACAATCCAAAGCATGGAGCAGGGACTTTTCATATACGCCGATGGAACTGTTGTTCTCATCCAGAGGGTGGAGGGCGTTTTTGATGCGCAATACCGGCTGGACGCTTTCCCTTTCGATACCCAGAACTTAGCAGTTCACATCGTCTCGGAAAGGTATAACACAAACCAGATTGCACTCATTCAAGAGCAGCGTGATCTCGACAACTCAGGGCTCAGCAAAGAGATAAGCTTATTGTCCTGGCAACCTAAGCGACTTACATTCGTCGCGTCACGCACGCGTGGCTGGAATGGGCAGTTTTTTCCGGAAATGCAAGCCAAAATTGTGCTTGCCAGGCTGCCGACCGCATATTTATTGGCGACTCTTATGCCCTTTTTTCTCGTTATCCTTATTCCCACAATCGCTACGTTCTTCGTAAGAATGGATATGGATAAACGGCTGGGTTACATATCGTCTTCCATTCTGGCCCTGGTTGCCCTGAGCTTTACTTACTCGTCACGCTACGCAATGTTGCCTCCGGATAGTATCACTACGGAGCTTATTCTGATTGGATCGGGGTATCAAATAGTCATGATTCTACTGTCCGTTACACTTTTTAATCCACACAACGCCAATCGGTGGTTTCCAAACAAGTTTGTTATTCCAGAGATAATCAGTTACCTACGTTGGGCTATACCGCTTGCACTGATTGGACTGGTTCTGACGCGAGTCATGTTAATTTCACTGACTTTGTGACGTATTCTGACGCTGGGGTTGTACGCCCAAACCGCCGGAAATTCTGTCTATTCATTGGGGGCATTTAACCAAAAGAACTGTTTGTCCCTGGCTTATCCTGTAGTTTACGCAGAATGGGAGTTGCAACTCCCGTCCGGCTCGGTTTACGGTATAGTAATCGATCTCGACTGTTTGCCGATTTCAGCAGCCGAGAACGTGACCTACGGCCCTATAGTCCAATAGCGTAAAGTCTTTGATCGCTGTTATTATTAAGTGAGTTTGCCATCAACTCAAGAAATCCATTTTCCAACCAACCATGACAGGAGAAAATTCATGATTACAAGAAACCTGCTACATCGACCGGTTGCGGTCGCGCTTATCGCGCTGAGCGCCTGCGCGGCTGTGTTTCCCGCGCAGGCGGCGGACGCCAAGCCCAACATCGTCATTATTTGGGGCGATGACATCGGCCAGTCCAATGTCAGTGCATACACCAAGGGGATGATGGGTTACCGGACGCCTAACATCGACCGCGTCGCCAACGAAGGCGTCATTTTCACCGATTACTACGCGGAGCAAAGTTGTACTGCCGGCCGCTCCGCCTTTATCACCGGCCAAAGCGTGTTCCGTACCGGCCTAAGCAAAGTAGGGATGCCGGGTGCAGATCTTGGGCTTAGTAAAGACAGATCCGACCATCGCCGAGTTGCTAAAAGCTCAGGGCTATGCCACCGGGCAGTTCGGTAAGAATCACCTGGGCGATAAGGACGAATTTCTGCCCAGCAACCATGGTTTCGACGAGTTCTATGGCAATCTCTATCACCTGAACGCCGAGGAGGAACCGGAGCTACCCGATTATCCCAAAGACCCCGAATTCCGCAAGAAATTCGGGCCGCGCGGGGTCATCCACAGCTTTGCCGACGGCAAGATCGAGGACACCGGCCCGCTAACCAAAAAGCGCATGGAGACTATCGATGACGATACCGCAGCCCGTGCCGCCGAATTTATCGAAAAACAGGCCAAGGCCGGCAAGCCGATGTTCGTGTGGGTCAACTTTACTCACATGCACTTCCGCACCCACACCAAACCCGAGAGCCTGGGCCAGGCCGGACGCTGGCAAAGCCCGTATCACGATGCGATGATCGACCACGACAAGAATGTCGGCACCGTGCTCGACAAGATCGATCAACTGGGCATCGCCGATAACACCATCGTTATGTACAGCACCGACAACGGTCCGCACATGAACTCCTGGCCGGATGCCGGCATGACGCCGTTCCGCAGTGAAAAGAATACCAACTGGGAAGGCGCCTACCGCGTACCCGCAATGGTGCGCTGGCCGGGGCATATCAAGCCCGGCACGGTGTCCAACGACATCGTTTCGCACCTTGATTGGGCACCGACCTTGTTGGCGGCGGCGGGCGTACCCGACATCAAGGAAAAACTGCTCAAGGGTTACACGGCGGGCGGCAAGAAGTTTAAGGTGCACCTGGATGGCTACAATCAACTACCGTATCTGACCGGACAAGAACCCAAGAGCCCGCGCGAGGAGTTTTTCTATTTCTCCGACGACGGCGATTTGACCGGACTTGCGCTACGACAACTGGAAGGTCGTGTTCGCCCAGCAACGGGAACAGGGCACTCTGGCTATCTGGGGTGAACCGTTTGTGAAGACCCGGATTCCGTGGCTCTACAACCTGCGTACCGATCCCTACGAAAAGTCTAGCATCACTTCGAATACCTACTGGGACTGGTATCTCGATCATGTTTACCTGTTGTTGCCGGCCCAGGGCTTTGTTGGCAAGTTTCTGGCAACGTTCAAGGAGTTCCCGCCACGTCAAAAGGCAGCCAGCTTCACCATCGATCAGGTGATGGAGCAATTGCAGGCGCCGGTAAAAGAGAACCATTAAGCAACAGTTGATTCTTTAGCTGCGCCCGCCACACGAAATTGGCGGGCGCGGTTTTTGTGTGATGTTCTTTTGGGGCTGGCTAGGGAATAATTGCTTGGAACAGGGTTTGCAACCCCGTTTCAAGGTTAGAGATGTGATGGGTTCAAGAAAACGATGTGGACGGGGTGAATATGTTCCGGTGCCTTTATCCTAAAAACGGCTGTTGGACGATCCACTCGATTTGACGCGATTGAGATGGTATGATGAATTCGCTAAACACATTATGGATCACTGGACCAGTCAGTTTGTGTAAATATTTCCAATCGCAAACGAGGCGAGGTAATCACCGATCCGATACCGTTTAGCATAAATCCTTTCCAGGTGACTGTCTGATTTCAGTAGCTTCCTGTCTTAATGTAACAATCGATAAGTTAATGGCTAGAAGAATTATTTTTTTCAATCTCTATGTGATAAAAGTATCTGTTAGTTATTGCCTTTCATCAAGAGCCTGACAAATAAAATCATTACTCCAGGTTTGTTAATGTTGTACTTTGTTGAAATATAAGCTAATGAGAGTTTACATCAAGTCAGACAAACGCCTGGGAGTAAATTAAACGGTTTCCAAAACCGAAACTGTCCTATTCAATAAGGAAAACTCATGAAAGAAAAAAGTCATTGGCTGATTCTCGGCTCAACCGCATTGGTTACCGCATCGCTGTTATCAGGATGCTCCAGTTCCGGAAGTAAGGATTATCCGGCGCAAGCCTCGGCGACACCGCCCCCTACGTTGGTTGCGCAGGATCAAGCGGCTGCAACCCAGGCGGAGGAAAGGCCCGGCCGGCTTGAAGGCGAGTTAGTCGTCATCACCGCAACAGTGAAGGCCATCGACAAGAAAAACAGGGTGGTTACCCTGCAATCCACCGATGGCAAAGTGGCTAAGGTTAAATGCGGGCCTGAGGTTCGTAATTTTGCCCAGATTCGCGTCGGCGACGAAGTCAAGACATCACTCCTGGAAACCGTCGAACTATTCGTGACCGCTAGTGATGAACCCGCTGCGGAACGTGTAACGGAAGTTGGCCGCGCACCCTTGGGTAGCAGGCCGGGTTTTGCGGCCATTGACGCTGTCGAAGTGAGAGCCTCTGTTGTCGCCATCGATTACCAGACCCGGGAAGTGACGTTGAAAGGCCCAGAGGGCAAGGTCATAAAGGTGACAGCCGGGCCTGAAATAAAACGCCTCAACGAAGTCAAGAAGGGAGACTCTGTGGTAGCCCGCCTGACAAGAGCGGTTTCGATCGAGGTTAGTAAGCCCGCTAACAACTGATTTCACCGCTGATAGGTTTTCGCAGATTCCCAATCCGGAGATTGGGAATCCATGGCTAAGACATCCTGGACTTGATAGGGAAAAGTTTTCAGTTTCAGCATCACTGCATATTACATTGGTTCAATCTGGCATCGCGGGAGTGATCATGTAATCGACACACTAGAATTAAGTCACCCTAAATTTGGAGAAAACCCCATGCCGTTCAAAATGACAACTTTTATTTTCTGGACAGGTGTTTACAACGCCGGGCTTGCATTGACCTTAACCTGTCCACCGTTTTATCGTTTACTGGGCTTGAACGTTCCAGCGCCCTTATGGGGCTGGCTGGTCGCGGGCTTTTTAGGCTACACCAGTGTGGCATTGATTCTGTCTTCGCGGGATTTGCGCCGTCGCGCTTCTTTCGTGTATTGGGAATCGATACTCCGTTACATCGCCGCGTTGTTGCTCATCCCCGCCGGTCTTTTCGGGGATCTGGGCTTGATTGCCGTGCCCTTGGGTTTGGGCGATCTTGCCATTGGTCTGGTGTATATGTTCGGCCTGCCCAAGGAATTGAGCGTATCCCACTGCGCCTTGCTCTGCGACCGTCTTGACTGAATCCAATCAGAAATACAAAACAACTGAACCAGTAGACAACACTATGAACCCATCACCCTGCAAACGCTTAACATTTCATTTCTACCGTAGCATTCTGTGGTTTCTATTTTTATCTTTCGCAGCATTAGCTCAAGCCCGTTCCATCGATCCGCTGCCTTCGTGGAACGACGGCCCGGCCAAACAATCCATCATCGACTTTGTTGAAAAGGTGACGAAACCCGGCTCTCCGGACTTCGTGCCGGTCGCTGAACGCATTGCCACGTTTGACAACGACGGCACTCTCTGGTGCGAGCAGCCGGTGCCCGTGCAACTGTATTTCGCGCTCGACCGCTTGAAGGCTCTTAGTTCCCAGCATCCCGAATGGAAAACCAAGAAACCGTTCGCCTCGCTGCTCAAGGGCGATTTGAAAACCGCGCTCGCCGGCGGTGACCACGCGATATTGGAACTCTTCATGGCCACGCACACGGGCATGACCACAGTGGAATTCGAGCAGATCGTGAAGGATTGGATTGCCACCGCGAAGCATCCGAAGACCGGCAAGCTCTACACCGAGATGGTCTATCAGCCGATGCTCGAAGTGCTCGCGTATCTGCGTGCGAACGGTTTTAAGAACTTCATCGTCTCCGGTGGCGGTATCGAGTTTATGCGTCCGTGGGCCGAGCAGGTTTACGGCATTCCGCCGGAACAGGTCGTCGGCAGCAGCATCAAGACCAAGTTTGAAATGCGCGGCGGCAAGCCCGTCCTCGTGCGCCTGCCTAAGCTAAACTTCATTGACGACAAGGCCGACAAGCCGGTCGGCATCAACCAGCATATCGGCCGCAGGCCCATCGCCGCATTCGGAAATTCCATTGGCGACCAGCAGATGCTGGAATACACGCAGGGCGGCAGCGGCGCGCGGTTCGAGCTGTTGGTGCTGCACGATGATGCTGCACGCGAATATGCCTACGGTCCTGCACGCGGATTGCCCGATGTTAAACTGGGTGCCTTCACGTCCGCGCTTGATGCGCATGCGAAGAAAGATGACTGGACCGTGGTCAGCATGAAGAACGACTGGAAACAGGTCTTCCCTGCCGGGCAGCCCCCGGTCACGGCCATTGACATCCTGCTTGAGCCGGACGCCACGATGCTCCAGCATGCCACAGCCAACAATGCCCGCCTACTCGCGGTTTTCCCGAAAGGTTTTGCCCTGGATGCGACGCACCGTCCACACATCACGATGATCCAGCGTTTCGTTCGCACTGCGGACCTCGATCAGGTCTATGCCGTCGCCGGCAAGGTTCTCGCCAGTGCCAATGTGAACGCCATGAAACTGGAGGCGTTCAAGTACTACTACGCCCCTGCGGGCGCGCTTGGTGTCGCTGGTATTAGCGCGAAGCCGACGCCGGAAATCATCAGGCTGCAGGCGGACATCATTGCCGCCGTGAAGCCCTTTACGGTAGAAACTGCCCCCATCGGCGCGTTCACCGCTCCGCATGACGATTCCGCCAGCGACGCAGCCTTAATACAATACGTTTCCACGTTTGTACCGAAGATGACCGGCGAGAACTTCAATCCGCATGTTAGCACCGGCGTCGCCTCCCGGGAATACCTTGACCAGATGCTCTCCGAACCGTTCGAGCCGTTCACGTTCTCGCCTGCCGGAGCGGCCGTTTATCAGTTAGGTCCGTTCGGCACGGCTGCGAAAAAACTCAAGGAATGGGATTTGGAGCCTTAAGGTTCAACTGATTTTTTAGGATTATCGGGACTTTCTTATTTATGAAAACTGTACTCATACTTGGCGCCACCGGACAGGTTGGGCAAGCATTGTTGCAACTGGCCTTGCAACACCCCGAAATCTCCCGTGTGGTTGCGCCTACGCGCCGCCCGTTGCCGTTACACCCCAATTTGGAAAATCCGCTGGTCGATTTTGAAAAGTTGCCGGATGATGCGGCTTGGTGGAAGGCAGACCTGGCACTCTGCGCGCTGGGAACCACGCTTCGCCAAGCGAAATCCAAAGCCGGCTTCTACCGTGTCGATCACGACTATGTTCTGAATGCGGCCGGGTTGGCCCAGCGTGCGGGAACGCCGGCTTTCGGTCTGGTCTCTTCTCTGGGCGCGGATGCTTCATCTCGCCTGTTTTATCTCAGGACCAAAGGCGAGACTGAAAAAGCGCTCTCCGCTCTGGGGTTTGCATCGCTGGTGCTGGTGAGGCCATCGCTCCTGATCGGAGGCCCACGATCCAGCGCCAGGATGCTGGAGGCTTTCGGATTATTTCTGGGTAAGCACCTGGCTTCGCTGCTGCCCCGACGCTATCGGGCGGTAACCACCCTCCAGGTGGCACGGGCACTACTCGAAGCCGGTCTTCGTGCGCCTGCGGGACTGCACGTAATCGAGTCGGAGCAACTGTAGAGCTGAATGCTCCGCCCGGTTCACTGCCCCATTGTGCCTTGCTCTGCGACGGTCTTGACTGAATCCGGTCACAAATACAAAACAACTAAACCAAAAGACAACGCTATGAATTCATTATCCAGCAAACGTTTAACACTTTATTGTTACCGCAGCATTCTGTGGTTTCTATTTTTAGCATTTGCAGCGGTTGCTCAAGCCCGAGCCACCGATCCGCTGCCGTCATGGAATAGCGGTACGGCCAAATCGGCGATTGTAAAGTTTGTTAAAGACGTGACCCAAAAAGGCGGACCTGATTTTGTCCCGCCCGCCGAGCGCATTGCTACCTTCGATAACGATGGAACCTTGTGGTGCGAGCAGCCGATGTATGTGCAACTGGCTTTTGCCCTCGACCGCGTGAAAGCGGAAGCGCCGGAGCATCCCGAGTGGAAAACGACTGAGCCTTTTAAATCTGTACTAGCCAATGATATGAAGGGAGTTATGGCGAGTGGCGAGAAGGGTTTGGTGGAAATGATAATGGCCACTCACACGGGCATGTCGGTTGAAGAATTCAATCAAATTTCTAAATATTGGCTGGCACTATCGAAGCATCCAAGATTTAACCGTCCTTACACGGAACTGGTTTATCAACCCATGCTGGAGCTACTGGGCTTTCTTCGCGCCAATGGCTTTAAGACTTATATTGTCTCCGGTGGTGGTGTCGAATTCATGCGCCCCTGGACTGAAAAAGCCTATGGCGTTCCGCCTGAGCAGGTTATTGGTAGCAGTATTAAAATGAAATATGAGCTGGTTGACGGCAAGCCAGTCCTGATGCGCCTCCCGGAAATCGACTTTATTGATGACAAGGACGGCAAACCGGTAGGCATTCAAAAATTCATTGGCCGGAGACCTATTGCAGCGTTCGGTAACTCCGACGGCGATTTTGAAATGCTTCAGTGGACGACAACGAATAATGGCCCTCATTTCGGGCTACTCGTTCACCACACCGATGCTGAACGCGAATATGCTTACGATCGTGATTCAGCTTTTGGCCGTCTTGATAAGGTGCTCGACGAAGCACCGAAAAAGGGCTGGACGGTGGTGGACATGAAGAAAGACTGGAAGCGTGTTTTTCCTTTCGATAAACCCTAATGAGTCCTAACTCATCATTCCATCGTGCCTGCGCGAAAATCCGCGCAGGTTTGTTAATTAAAACTATTAAGATGCTATGAGCAAACTAACCGCAAAAATCAAAGAGGAGTTCTATGCAATACTCCCTCCTACCATTTTTTTCTTCATTGCATTGCACCTTGTTGCACTCATCCGCGTTCTGATGTTGAAGGGAACAGGGATCGTGCCCAGTTCTTCGGTATCGATAACGGTGGCGGCATTGATTCTGGGTAAGGCGGTAGTGATCGCGGACTTACTGCCAATCATCAATCGCTACCCCGGCAAGCCGCTGGCATATAACATCGCCTGGAAGACTACGCTCTACATTCTGGTAGCTATGTTCGTCCACTATCTTGAGCGTCTTGTCGACTTCTGGCGAGAGGCAGGCAGTTTCATCGCTGGCAACGAGAAGTTGCTCTCGGAGATCGTGTGGCCCCATTTCTGGGCCATACAGATCGTCCTTGCGATGCTGATATCGATGTACTGCACAACGAGCGAATTCGCTCGCGTGCTTGGAGGGGACAAAATGCGACGAATGTTCTTTGGGCCGATGCCATTACTCGTCAGAGAAGAGGCGCGTAAGGGAAGTGATGACGAATAACGTGGTAAGCCAAGCTACGAAAATTTATTTTCTCGGCGGGCGCGTAGTTGGAATCCCTACAACCCAATTAATTTGTTGTTGTTTAAGCTTTTGAGGCACAATGAAGCCACGACAAACAAAGCCTTATCGCCGGTACTTCACCGCCTGACTTAATAGCTGTGGAAAGTGACCGATGAGAGAAAGCAATAGATCGATTTTTTAAACCTGGAGTCAACAATTGAAAATAGATAGTCAAAAAATTAAAAAGGGTTCTGCTGACTTGGTGCTGTTGTTATGCATCATTGGCACACTTTCGGGATGCTCCGCTATTCAGTCGGGAAGCAATACTGCGAAAGCGGTGTGGGTTCAGTCTGCGCCTGACGCCGGTTTTATCGAGCAGCCTGATCGGCAGGTTAATCCAGAGGATTTACCGTTTCATAAGGTCTGGATCAAGCCCGGTTTCGACGCAAATAAATACAAGGAATTGGTAGTCGCTCCCGTGAATACCCAATACATGCAGCAAATGAGCTGGCTTCATCGTCTGAGCTCGGCTAATTGGCTAAGAAATGTCGAAAGGGATATTGCAGAACTGGCCCTGTACTTTCATAATCAGGTAGTCAAGGAATTCCAGACAGATCCCAATCATCGTTTTCAAGTCATTGAGTACCCCGCACAACCTAATCAACCGGCTTTGCGTCTGGAACTCGCACTGATTGAAATAAACCCGTCGAAACCGGTCTTACACGCAATCAGTTGGGCAGGCCCTATAGGTACGAGTGCCGCTGCCGGTGTGGTTAATCAGCGTAGAGCCGCATTCGAAGGCCGTCTGCGCGACTTGCAAACCGGCGAGGTAGTAGCGACTTTCGCTGACCGCGACATGCAGGATGTCGGCCCCATTGATCTAACTCGTCTGACCTGGTATGGCCCCGCCAAGGGAGTTATGGATCAGTGGGCTAAGCAGTTCGTGCAAATCGCCAACCGCAAACCGGGTGAAGTAATAACCGATTCTACGGCGTTTACGCTGAGACCTTTCTAGTTCGTAAATATAGTGTTTACATATTATGTCGACTTTTTTAAACCTGGAGCAAACAATTGAAAATAGATAGTCAACAAATAAAAAAGAATTGCGTAGTTTTTGCGCTTTCGTTTTGTGTCATTGGTACTCTTTCTGGGTGCTCGGCTATTCAGTCGGGAAGTAATGAAGCGAAGGCGATAGCGGTTGAGCCGGCGCCTAACGCCGGCTTTATTGAGCAACCTGATCGAGACAAAAAAATAGCGTACATACCCTTTCAGAGAGCTTGGATCAAACCCGGTTTCGATAAGAGCAATTATAAAAAAATAGTTGTCGCCCCCGTCAATACCCAGTACATGCTGAAAATGGATTGGCTTCATGAGATGAGTTCGGCTAGTTGGTTTGGCGATGTCAAGAAAGATATTGACGAGCTTGCTGTGTACTTTCATGACCAGATCGTCAAGGAATTTGAAGAAGATCCCAATCATCGCTTTCAGGTCATCGAGTCACCCGGAAAGCATAAAAAAGGAGTTTTGCGTCTGGAGCTCGCATTAGTAGAAATAGACCCATCGACACCCGTATTGCATGCGGCTGGCTGGGCAGTCATTGGCGGAAGTACTGCAGCGGGCGTTGTCAACCAGCGTCGGGCCGCGTTCGAAGGCCGTCTGCGCGATCTGAAAACCGGCGAGATCGTAGCAACCTTCGCCGATCGTAATATGGCAGATGTCGGCCCCATCGATCTGACCCGCATGACCTGGTATGGGCCGGCCAAGGGCATTATGGATATGTGGGCGAAGCAGTTCGTACAAATCGCCAACCGGAAACCGGGTGAGGTAATATCTGATCCCACTGCGTTTACATTGAGACCTTTCTAGCTGGATAGTGAACATTTTCCTGAGTAATGCTTGAAATAGGCAGAGTCCGGCATAAAAAATAGACACAATGTTGGGGCAATCCCTTGTGGTTGCCCTATCAAAAACATTCCTAATTTAAATGGGACCGGCAAGGAAATGGGTATCCGTAAGGTCAACTACAAGGGATTGCCCCTACGTGTTTGGTAAGGCCATGAATCTTATTCAAAAATCAAGTTAACTTAATCTGCGATTTTTTAAAAAAGGGAGCTTATGGAGTTCGTAGTATGCTGAAAATTATCAAAGTGTTATTGTTGGTATTGACGCTTATAGGGACCACTGTCTGGGCCGTGTTGGCCATTTATTTCGGTGATTCCCATAGCAGCAAAGTTCAAACGTTTATTGCGGCTGTATTTGGCTTGTTTGGTTTGGGTACGTTGGTCGGTTTAGGCTTTGCTGGTTGCCGTAAGTACTTATTAGTAGCCTATTCAATTTTGTTTGTTGCAATTCTGTGTTGGTGGTTGTTGGCTATCAAGCCATCAAATGAACGGCAATGGCAACCTGATCTGGCCAAACTGCCTTATGCCACAGTCAATGGTGACACAGTCACGGTGTATAACATTCGCAATTTTGATTATCGCGATGAATTTGACTTTTCGCCAGCCTATTACAGCAAAACCTTTGATTTGAATAAGCTTGAGGGTGTCGACCTGTTCGCAGTGTATTGGATGGGACCTGCCATTGCTCATACGATTATGAGTTTTAATTTCGGCGATAAGGATTATCTCGCTGTATCAATAGAAGCCCGCAAAGAGTTAAATGAAGGCTATTCAACGATCAAGGGTTTTTTCCGGCAGTACGAGCTCACCTACATCGTGGCGGACGAACGCGATGTAATTCGTTTGCGCACCAATTATCGAAAAAATCCTCCGGAAGATGTTTACCTTTATCGTCTAAAACCCCCTAAAGAAAATGTTCGTCGCTTGTTTCTTGAATACCTGCGAAAGATAAATGAATTGCACGAAAAACCGGCGTTTTATAATACTTTGCTGGACAATTGCACCACTGCTATCTGGTTTAATACGCGGGTCAATCCGCGGCATCTGCCGTTTTCGTGGAAAATTTTGTTGAGTGGTTATTTGCCCGAGTATATCTATGAATCTAATGGGCTGAGTACACGATTACCTTTTGAGGAGTTGCAGCGGCAAGCCCATATCAATCCAGTGGCTCAGGCCGCCGATCAGTCGCCTGATTTTTCGCAGCGCATTCGGGCTAATAGTGTGAAGCCGTAATTACAATGATTGTTCCTTAAAAACCGGAGATCAGGACGGATGTTAAAATTAAAACTTCTATGTTAGGACAAGTTTACTTCCCAATGGGAGTAGGAAAGAATGCTCATTGTAAGTATTCCTCCTGGAAATCCGCGGATTGAGGGGAGCTGAACAGTTACTACTCAAATTAAAGAAATTACTCCTCTCATACACAATAACAGGAATAAGAAGCCATGAATAAACGTTCTAAATTTTTCACTGTAAAAACCGGGTGGTTGTTGTCATCCCTTGCAACCGCGATGTTGTTATCCGGTTGCGCAAGTATTGGCAAGGGCGCGGCAGAAGCCGTACTGGAAAAATCCGAGAAGGAAGATACCAGGCAGTGCCAGGTCTGGGGCAAACCTTTTGCCGGAATTGATGCTTTTTTAACCAAAAAGCAAGGACAAACCAAGGTGTTGTATGTCCATGGCGTAAGCGATCATATACCGGGGTACACCACCCAATTTATGGAGAAACTGGCCAAGGAATTAAACTTGGTTGAGCGTTCGGAAGGACAGAAAAATATTCAATTGAGTAGCCCTTTGTTTCCGGGCAAGAATCTTGGCAATTTGCGGGTAACGCATTTGCTCAATGAGCAGAGCGGCAAGGATCTTACTTTTTACGAGCTGACCTGGTCGGAAATTACCCGGCCAGAAAAGGCGTTGTTGGACTTCGATAATTCGGGGGAATACGATTTTCGCAGGGCCAGAATGAATGCCATGTTGAAGAAATTCAGCAATGATACCGGTCCCGATCCCATTATTTATCTGGGACAAAGCAGGGTCCCCATTTTGGCGGCATTCGCGCAGTCGTTCTGCTGGATGGCTACAGGCGATTGGAAGGATCTTCCAAAAAGCGGCAAACATGCCTGCACTAAATTGAACGATACCAGTGCCGGTCATATCGCCAGGGATAACTATGTGCTTATTTCTCATAGCCTGGGCAGTCGCATCACGATAGATGGTATGCAACGTATTGCTTCAATCCTTGCATCACCTGAAAATAATTTACCTGAAAGCAAAAAAATTAATCTTTCCACAAAAGCAATTGAGGCGTTGCAAAACAAGCGCATCCCTATTTTTATGTTGTCCAACCAGCTGCCCATGCTGCAATTGGGCAGGGAACTTCCCGAAGTGGCGGGACAGGAAGCGAGCTTCTGCACGCCTGAAGGCGCTAACTTTAAAAAGCGTATGGTCAGTGAAACCGAGATTATTGCCTTTAGCGATCCGAATGACCTGTTAAGTTATGGAATACCGCCCGGATTTGCTGAAAAATATATTGACTCCAGACTCTGCGCCAAGATCACCAATGTTAATATCAATATTGCCAAAGTTATGGACGCCTTCGGTATGGCTGATCTTGCCAATCCACTGCAAGCGCATGTGGGTTATGATCAGGATGATCGTGTTATTGCCATGATTGCCAGGGGTATCGGCAATCCGGCCACATCGTCGCTGATTAAGCAGCGTTGTGAATTTACCAAAGAGGTTAAGTGACACGTTGTCATAACATCTAGTGATTAGAATGAGGCGGTTTATAAAATGTTGAACCATTGACATGCGCATTTTAATAAACGGCGTAACAGGATTGTTAACCGTGCTTTATCCTTTGGCAGTTTATTTTGGCATTAAATACTTTGAGCCATGGAAAATTGCAGGCATTTTGTTTGTGCTGCTGGTTGTCAAACTGGCAGTCAGTTATTCAGATAATCATTGGAGCAGGCCGTTGCTTATGGCGGGTGTATTGTATTGTGGACTTGCCATATGGAGTAACAATCTTGTTAGCTTACGGTTTTATCCTGCCTTGGTTAATGGCGTGATGTTGGTTATTTTCTCATGGAGTTTACTGTCACCGCCCAGTTTGATTGAACGGTTGGCCCGATTACAGCATCCAGAGTTACCACCTGAAGGCGTCATGTATACACGACGTGTTACTCAAGTTTGGTGTGGATTTTTTATTGTCAACGGCTTTTTCGCTTTGGTAACGGCTCTTTGGAGTAGTTTTGAATTCTGGAGTTTATATAACGGGTTGATAGCCTATCTTTTGATGGGAATTTTATTGGGCGGGGAATATGTAGTCAGGATAAAAACCCAGAAATATGTTCGATGAGCTGATTCCGCTGTCTCATTGTTTGACGGCAAAAAGACTGGCTACTTCACCGATTGCTTATCATGCAGGGCATTTTTATGATGCCGGTCAATTTTATGCTGCTGTCCGGCATTGGGTTAACAAACTGCAGTCGCAACCGATTCAGCGCTATGCTTTATTTACCGAAGATGCCTATCCTTTTGCGGTGTTGCTGTTTGCTCTTTTTCACGCCGGAAAGGAGGTCTGGATACCTGGCAATAACCGGCCCGGCACGGCGCTACAACTCAAGCAACGGGACTGTCAGTTAATTGGCGATTGGGATGCAACACGTTCCTTTGATTATTGCCTGGAATCAACAGAATGTTCCGGTCTGTCGTTATTGCCGTTAGATCCCGCAGAAACCAAGCTGGTGATTTTTACCTCCGGCTCTACAGGCTTACCTAAGCCGGTAGTCAAACAACTGCAACAATTTCAGCTTGAAATCGAAATACTGGAAAAACAGTGGGGCAAACAGCTGACCCATGCTGCGGCTTTGGCGACAGTCAGTCATCAGCATATTTATGGATTATTGTTTCGAGTGTTATGGCCGTTATCAGCAGGACGATGTTTTCATAGTGACTGTTATATCAATCCTGAAACTCTTGTGAAGGAAGCCCGGAACGCGTCGGCTTACTGGGTTGCCAGCCCCGCGCATTTAAAACGCCTGGATTGCGGATCTCCCTGGAACGGCATTGCAGGTTTATGCACAGTTTTCAGTTCCGGTGGTGCATTACAACATGAAGTTGCGCAGCAAATTTTAGCGTGCAGTGGGCAGTTGGTTATAGAAATCTACGGTAGTACGGAGAGCGGCGGTATTGCATGGAGGCAGCAAGATTCTGCCTGGACGCTATTTGGAGGCATGTCGGTAACACAAACTGATAACGGCTGGCAGTTACATTCACCTTATGTGCTTGACCCGGCAGGACTGCGTTTAGACGATCAAATCAGCTTACAAGAGGATGGCCGGTTTATCCTGTCGGGGCGATTGGACAGGATTGTCAAAATAGAAGAAAAACGCTTGTCTTTGACGGAGCTGGAACTACGCTTAATGACTATTCCTTGGGTAGCGGAGACCTTTACCCTGATGATAACAAAGCACAGGGATGTCGTCGGGGCGGTTATTGTTTTGACTGAGGACGGCGTACAGACTCTAAAAACTCTTGGTAGAAAACCATTAATCAAACAATTGCGTGAGACGCTTTACCAATACTTCGATGCTGTGGTTTTGCCCAGAAAATGGTTGTTTTTAGAACGAATGTTGTTGACTACTGAGGGCAAAATCGAACAGCCAATTTTAAAACATTTGCTGGATACGGATAGTCGAAAATTTCCCTACGTACTTGGGGTTGAAAAGACCAGCGATAGTGTTGACCTGAAACTCAATGTGCCTGAAGATTTGATCTATTTTCCTGATCATTTTTCCAGCTATCCGATATTGCCGGGCGTGGTTCAGATTGCCTGGGCAGAACATTTCGGCAAATTATTTTTTGCCATTGATGAGCCGTTTTTAAGGATGGAAGTTATTAAGTTTGTGAAAGTGATTCCACCGGGTGCAGAACTTAAACTCATGCTTAACTGGAAGCCATCGTCAGGTAAGTTGTATTTTAATTTCAGTTCAGAATCAGGTACGCATAGTTCGGGGCGGATGGTTTATGGGTATAAGGGATGAAAATTTGCATCATCGCGCTGTTTATAACCATGAAGAAGCTATTCCTCGTGTGGTTTCAAAATCATTGTTTGAAAGAACCGGTACAATGGTTTAACTTTTTTGATTTCTGGCGTGTTTTAGATGATGCTTAATAAGATTGTATTCGATGGTCAGCCCCTGACTATAGAAGATATTTGTCTAATCGCCCGGCAACAGGCGCGCATTGAATTAAGTCAACAAGCCGAATTTGTTACCAGGATCGACAAGGGCGCATTGTTTATCGACACTTTATTGAGAGAAGAAGGCTTTGTTTACGGTGTTACCACGGGTTATGGCGATTCTTGCACGGTGTCTATTCCACTTGATCTGGTCGACGAATTACCTAAGCATTTATACACTTTTCACGGTTGCGGATTGGGCAACCATTTTGATGCACCGGCAACACGGGCTATTTTAGCTGTCCGTTTAACCAGTCTGGCACGCGGTTTTTCAGGAGTTCGTTATAAATTATTGCGACAACTGGTTGAATTATTACAGCAGGATATTCTGCCTCTCATTCCGCAAGAAGGCTCGGTTGGCGCAAGTGGTGATTTAACCCCGCTTTCATACCTGGCCGCTGTTCTGGCGGGAGAAAGAGAAGTGCTGTATCAGGGCGAACGACTGGCAACACAAGCTGTTTTTGCGCGTTTAAATATTGAACCGCTTATCTTGAAACCTAAAGAAGGGCTGGCAATCATGAACGGAACGGCGGCAATGACCGGTATCGCTTGTCTTGCCTATCAACGAGCCGGCTATTTATCCCGGTTGACTACGCGCATTACCAGCCTGGCATCGATTGCCTTAAAAGGTAATGCCTATCACTTTGACGAGAAATTGTTTTCAGTTAAACCCCATCCCGGACAAAATCGCGTCGCCCAGCGTATCCGTTCGGATTTGCAGTTAACCGAAGGCGCACCGCGCCACGATACCCGCTTGCAGGATCGCTATTCCTTGCGTTGCGCACCGCATATCATAGGCGTGCTGGAAGATTCACTGCCCTGGTTGCGGCAGTTTATCGAAAATGAATTAAACAGTGCCAACGACAATCCCATTATTGATGCCGAAGGCGAACACGTTTTACATGGCGGACATTTTTACGGCGGACATATCGCTTTTGCGATGGACGGCCTGAAAACGGCGGTGGCCAATCTGGCCGATTTAATGGACCGGCAAATGGCGCAACTGATGGACACTAAATTTAATCACGGACTGCCTGCTAATTTATCGGGCGCAACTGCCGAACAAGCCATGATAAACCACGGTTTCAAAGCCGTGCAAATCGCCGTATCGGCGTGGACGGCGGAAGCGCTTAAACTGACCATGCCCGCCAGCGTCTTTTCCCGCTCGACCGAATGCCACAATCAGGATAAGGTCAGCATGGGCACCATTGCCGCACGGGATTGCATCCGCATACTGGAATTAACCGAGCAAGTTGCTGCTGCCGCGTTATTAGCCGTTGTCCAGGGCGTGGAACTTCGTAGCGATACGGAAGTTTTAAGTCCTGCTCTTAAAACTACCGTTGAACAACTGCGTCAATATAGCCCGTTTTTAAGCACTGATCGAGCATTGGAGCATGAGCTGCGGCTATGTCTGGAGTTGATCAGGAAACAGCATTGGGATTTATATGATTAAAGGCATTTATCACACTGAAATAGATATGGAAATCTCTTTTCATGATGCCGACATGATGGAAGTTGTCTGGCACGGGTATTACGCAAAATACTTTGAAATTGCTCGTTGCGTAATTGCTGTAATCCAAAATTTTGCGGCGCCATCAGAGTGATTTATATGAACAGTCTCAGTCAAAATTCCGGTACCAATTCGCGATAAACCTCTACGGTTTTTTCAAATACCAAGCGTTCGTCAAATTCGGCTAGAGCTTTTGCTCTGCCGGCCTCTCCCATGCGAATAGCGAGACTGGGGTCTTCAAGAATCTTACGCAAGGCCTCGGCAAGCGCATTGCTGTCTCGTACCGGTACCAAAAAACCGTTTACACCATTTTCAACAATGTCGCGGCAACCTGGCGCATCGGTTGTTACGATAGGCAAACCAGCAGCGGCAGCTTCTATCAGACTGCGAGGAACTCCCTCGCGATAAAAACTTGGTAGAACCATAATGTCAATCGACTTCAGCAACTCTACCATGTCATCAACGTGCCCTAGTGGTGTTATGAATCCAGCTTGTCGCCACGCCTCAACTTGTTCTTGCTGAACAGAATTAGGGTTTCCCATATCAGGTTCACCGGCCAGTAAAAATTCGACTTTATAGCCGGCGGTCTTGAGTTGCTGTGCAGATGCGACGTATTCAGAAATTCCCTTATCCCAAAGCAAGCGCGCGGCCAAAAGCACTTTTTTCGGTTTGTCTGATGCCCATTCTTTTATAGACGGAGAGAATCGGTCGGTATTTACGCCAGAACCTGGAATTAGGCTAACATTGGCTGGGTTGGCTATTGAAGCAGAAATGAACGCATCCCGATCATCCGGATTTTGTAAGATCAGACGACATTTTTTACCACCGAGTGCAATTTGTAAAAGAATGCGTACCAATGGCCGTAGCATGACAGCTAAGGCACTTGAACTCGCAAACACAAAACCCATACCTGCCACAGCGCCAACAATGCCTTTAACACCAACCAAACGTGCGGCTAGTCCACCATACACCACGCACTTGATAGTAAAGTGATGCACGATATCCGGTTTTTCGATTTGATAAATGCGGATGAGTTTCCATAACAGCCAAGCCTCGCGCAATGGGTTAAGGCTGCGGCGTGCCATGGGTACAGGTATCCAGCGGAATCCCTCCTCCTCCAGTTTTTTGCCGTAAGGGCCGGGAGGTGACATCATCACTACTTCTACCCCGCGTTCACGCAGATGTTTGGCAAGTGCAAGCCGAAAATTGAACAGATACCATTCGGTATTTGCGAAAAAAAGAACTTTCATCGGACGTGTACTCATGTTTTTTCAACCCCTAGGTGCGCACTAAACATCAAAAATCAATCATTAATGTCCTTGGCATGATGATATATCTATTTCCTTCAAGGACTCATGGATAGTATAGACCAGCCGATTTTTCTGATTCGTTCGTTTCGGTTAATGTCGAGAACTTAGGTGATTCCCAGAAGTAAACCAACCTCGGAAGTAGGGGCTTTAGTCGTTACTTTGTAAAAAGAAGTCCCAATAACATAAAGGCATTTCGCCGTTTCCAACCAAACAGTTTCTAACGTTCTTCTATCAGACCACCAACCGATTCCCGTGGATAGTAAAGAATTATATTCACCCGAATTAACCACGGTAAATAAAACAGAACTATTTTTAAATTCATTTCCAAAGGTTAAGAAAACCCGACGGGAATGATACGGGTCGGTAACAACAAGAAACGATTTTATTCCATGTGAAAGACAATACTCTTTAACCAGAGCAGCGTCGGTAAAGGTAGATGTAGAGTTAGTAAGAATCACTACATTTTTACCTTCGAGGTTGCAGTCTTTACAAAGGTTCTTGGTAATATGCGTCCAGGTGCCGACTTTTTCATCCACTAAAAGTAAGTGGTTTGAAAATCCCTGGTCATACAAACTGATGCCCTTCCGTAATCGACTAGCTCCGCCACCGCCTAAAACAACAATCAAATCAGTTTGACTTGGTTTATTGTCAACCACGAGCCAGCGATCAACATGCAACAAAAAATAAGAACCTATTGCACAAAAAACAACTATTCCTGTGCAGAAGCCAAAAATGAAGCTTAAATATCCATTGCCACTATTAACCATGATAAAAAATCAACTTACCAACAGACCAAAATTTTTAACAAAAAACTCTCTTTTAAATCGCAGCTTCATGAAATAGCTGGGCCAAACGGGGGGCTGTTACTTGTAGACAATACTTTTCCTCGACGGCTCTTCGACCTTGTTCACCCATGGCTAACCGGTTTTGTGAATTCGAATACAAGGTACGAAACGCATGAGTCCATTCATCAACTGTCGAAGCCAAATAACCGTTGATGCCATGCCCCACGATTTCCTTGTTCACGCCCACGGGTGAGGCCACCACTGGCCTTCCGCAAGCCATGTATTGAATCAGTTTATAGCCACATTTACCACGTTCCCACGGTGAGTCAATTAGAGGCATGATGCCGACATCGAAATCCTGAATTTCACTAGCCTCGGATTCTTCTGACCAAGATCTGCAATCAACGTCCAGCTCTGGTGATGTAAGCTGCGCCCCTATTATCCGCAGTTGAAACGGGAACTCGGCAGCCACGATCTTCAAGGCCGGCAACACCACATCAAGGTATTTCACAGTGGAAGGTGAGCCTATCCAGCCGACTACCAAAGCAGGGTGTATTTTGGATGTCACAACGGCATACCGATCCAGATCAATCACTGTTGGCACAATCTCCACATGGCGACTCCCTGCGGTATGTGCCCGTTCAGCCAGGTAAGAATTGCCACAAACCACCAACGTAGAATTACGCATCACCTTGTCGATTTTGTCGGCTAGGAGCCTTTTAGCCGGATGCAGATTTAGATCGTAGTTGTGGAATATGGCATCGTCGTAATCGACCACATAACGGATGTTGAGCGCACTTAACGCTTGCTCAAACCATGCCGGTAAATTGGGAAATAGCTCTTTCTCTATCCAAAGCAGATCAAATTTTCGGGCACCTAATAATCTGACAGCTTGCATTAAATAGTCATTAATAACGGCAAACCAATTTGTGGCCTGTTTTGCGTAAAGCCGTTTGATATAGTCCTCCCTAAGTAACGGTGATACCTGTACATCAATACCTATTGCCTGCCAGTACGGCACATATTGACAGGTACGCATACGACTGCTTGCTCCTAGCCGGCCATAGCGGGTAAGCGCGAGAACTTTCAACGTGTTACTCCTTTAAAAATCCATTCAGGCAACCAACGAAGCAACATGCCGTAGCCCACCCAGATTTCTTTCAAAGATACCCAAGAGCCGCGACAAATTGCCAGCACTGACCGTGATAGCGACTCAATCAATAAAGTAGTGAGCAAAACTAGTGTTGCTGTGAATGGATTGAAGTGCTTGAAGACATAAAGGATTCGACTGCGAAGAGAGTAAAAAAGCCGCTTTGCTTTAACGTGCCTGGATGTGCCGCCCCCGGCATGAAAAGCTTGAGCTTCGGCTAAAAAAATGCTGCGCCAACCGGCTTGACGGGCGCGTAAAGATAAATCCACTTCTTCAAAGTAAACAAAAAAGCGCTCATCAAAACCATTCAACGAGTCGAATAGTGAGCGCCGTATCAGGAAAAATGCTCCCATCAGTTGATCAACATCTTGTGTGCTGTCATGAGCCCATTCAGCCATTGCTTGGGTGAGATGCCTCAATCCAGGCAAACGATTAATTCCCAATGCCTGTGCCAAAAAGAATACTAAAGCAGGAAACCGTGAGCAACTTTTAGCAACATGGTTGTCCTCATCGATAAGCTGGATGCCGGCAATACCTACATCAACATTTTCTGGCCGTTGCATAAATGCCAGCGGAACCGAAAGCGAATCTTCAAACAAGCGTGTATCAGGATTAAGAAACAGCAAATAATCACCGGAAGCGGTAGCCGCACCCTGATTGCAGGCGGCGCCAAACCCATTGTTTTCGACGTTGGAGATGATTTTGAGCTGGAACGGCAAATCAGTCATGGCTTTAACCTGCGCAATTGAATTGTCCGAAGAGTTGTTATCTACGATGACCACTTCAGACAAAACAAAGTCAACTTGCCTGGCAAGCCCAATAGACGAGATACATTCCAGTAACTGATAACCTGAGTTCCAATTCACTATTACGATAGCAACATTGTTCATTAAACCTCTTTTATCTTTTTAATTTTAAATACAAAGGTGAAGGTAAAAAGACCGAAAATAAAATACTGAATCCACTGAGATAAAATAGAGAAATATTGATCTGCAAAAAATGAAAAGCATAAAGGATAAAGCAAGATTGCATATATGAACTTAAACATTAATCCTCCTACTTAAATTTAGGTAAAAATAGGTATGAAAAAATCCTATAAAATAAATTACTAGCATTGCTCCAAAAGAACCAAAATCCGATACATAATATTCATAAATGGTATATACATTAGTTCGAAATGGTACATCAACAAATTCTTGAACTAGTTCGGCAGGGGCATGGTTAATCAAGGATATTTTTTCAAGAAGAACGTATATCAAGCGGAATGTGTTTTCACCATATACTATTTCATAGTGACTATGAATAAAATAATCAAATGCCGGAAAAGAACCAAACATATAAACCAAGACTATTTCACTAACACTAGCAAGGTTTTCAAAAAATGATGAATCAGACGATCCGCCTTTATTCAAAAATATAGAATAGATCAAGAAAACCACTAAAAATCCTCCTACGGCAAGAAATATTTTTTTAACCGACAGTGAGTTATTTACAGCAGAAAAGCCCAGCAGAGATAGTAGTAAAAACAATATACCTGTTCTTCCGGTATTAAGCACAGCATAAATGGTTGTTATAGCTAACGAACAATAGGATTTCATTTTATAACTATTATTTAATTCCTTTGTATTTGTTAGTATCAGCATTCTGTATAACGTATTAAACACAGAAAAAGAAGCAATATATTTTAAATAACCATAAGACTGATCTCCATAATTCAATCCCCAACGCAGACCCATAAAAAAATTATCATTTCCTGTTGAATTTGAAATTTCAATGGCCTGTCTGATATATAAAGGTAAAAATACAATGGGTATTATAAAAATAATATTATCTAATATATTATTTATTTTTAAACTATATGAATAGCTATACTGCTTGCGAGAATTTTTTAGTATGAAATAAATGGATGCGCCTCCGAATGAAAAAAAAGCTGCGCCATTGAAAAATATTATCAGCGTGTCATAACTTACATCAAAAATTTCTATAGCCCCAAATCTAACGATTAGCATATACGAAGCTAGCATAACAAACCATATCATGCTAAATAGGAAGGGCGGGTACCTGTAATCTTTTAAGAAAAAATAATTAAATATCGTAAGTACAAATAATAATAAAACAAATAATTCAAGCATATTGTTTTCTGCTTAGAATTTTTAGAAACGAAGCATCAAAAATCATTCGTCCAACCCAGGCCCAGGCGGCTCCGTAAAGGCCATATTCGCCAATCAGCGTATAAAGCGCTACAACAAATAAAGGCAATTCGAGAAGATGCAGTTTTGCGGTGATGTCGGACCTCCCTCTGGCATGAAGCAAGGCAAAATACATGGCTCCAATGCTGTTGGCAAATACGCCTATACATAGAATTTGGCCAATCAGAACCGACTCTTTTGGTAAATTATTTCCAATCCATAAGGGCAGGATTATTGGTAATAAGAATGCCAATGCGCCGGTTACAGTCAACATAATCATGGCAACAATCATTAACCACCGGCGAAACATTCCATGCCACTGACCGGGCTTTTCGTGCATGAGTTTAGTCAGGCTTGGGAACGCAACCGAAGAAACCGCGCCAACGATAATAAGGCTTTGCGCCACTACTTCATAAGGGATGGTGTAGGCAGCTACGGCTGTTGCAGAGATAAGACCCGCGATTACAAAACGATCGGACTGTACAAGTATGGGGCTGATTACGCTGCTGAGGGTGAACCAGCCACCGAATGCAAAAAGCCGTTTTTTTATCTGCACCTTATCCATGCTGGAAATCGCGTTTGGTTGACTTTTGAGATTGTTTCGAACACAACGCATCGCCAAATAACGAAAGACCGACAGTGCCACTAGTCGTGAAACCAGCAAGGTAGCGACTAACAAGGCCAAATTGGTTGAATGCTGTGCAATTAAATAGGGACCTAAAAAATTTAAGGCTCCCAGCGCCATGCGTAACAGGCTAATGCCCCGGAAATTCTCAAACGCCTCGTTCACGCCTCGGTAGGTTGCAGAGATTGCTTGTACAGGTACAGCAACGGCAAGGATGAAAACGGAAATTGTTAGTTCCTTTTCCAGTCCGGCAGAATGTTGGATCAGTTTTTGTGCTCCTAATATTGCTGCCAGCGTTAGGAGCAAAAAACCGATCGTCCCTGTCAGCAAGGTGAGTCGTGTTGCTGCGCGAATGACAATTGGAATTTCACCCACGGCATCTTGTCCGCGTAGTTGAGAAATAAACTGGGTTGTTGCTCGGCCAATGCCCAAATCAAAAACACCCGCATAACCGATAAGCCCCCAAGCCAAAGAAAGAAGGCCGAAACGTTCCATGCCAATTGTTTGAATGAGACCGGGAACTGTAACTACAGCAACGAGAAGTGGCGTGCCAAGGCCGGTAAGATTCCAGGCGATATTACTTAAACGCATAATTGGGCCGGGATATTACGCTTCGATAACTGTTCATGGATACTATAGGTTCTGTGCTAATGCGGTGTATTTCCAAAACCAGAAGCGCTAATGTTTTTTTCAAGTTATTTCTCAGTGGGTGTATTTCATTTTTTGGTTTTAGCCTGTCTTCTATCAGGCAGTTGTCTTCGATCTGGTCCCTCGAACGGGATAGTTGCTTTTCTTCGGTCACTGATTCTTTTATTGAGTGCCCAATAATAAGCGGCAAATAGTACAAGAAAGAAAATGAATAATAGTCGATCTGAGACGCCGAAAAAAAAGCTGGCTGTAAAGCTACTAACTGATAGTAATAAAGAAAAAGCCAGGAGAACTACGACGGTTTTATTGATGGTAAAACCTTCCAGAGGAAGAATGTGGTGTAAATGTTCGCGGTCTGGTGTAAAAGGTGATTGTCCTCTTTGCATGCGACGGGACATGATACAAATAGAATCGTATAGAGGGAGTGCAATAATCCACAAAACAAGCGTTGGAGTAATAATGCCGGCTTCTCCTTGGGATGCGGAGATTGCCAGCCAGCAAACCGTATAGCCAAGCAGGGTGCTGCCGGAGTCGCCTAAAAAAATTGCACCTCTTGTTCGTCCGAAAATTCGTAAATTAAAGAGTAAAAATGCGATTATTGCACCAATAAAAATGATGCAAAAATATAAAAGAATCCAATGCTCAAAGAACCAGGATAGTAAGGCAATGGTAATAATTGAAATCAGCGTTAATCCTCCGGCCAGACCGTCAATTCCATCAATCATGTTAAACGCATTAATGCCACCTACTACTGCAAATACAGTGAACGCCGTTGAATAGATACCAAGGTTTATATTGCCAAACCCTAACAAATCTCCTAGCTCGATTATTTTTATGTCCGCTATTTCAGTCATAATAAGCCCGGCAACAATTTGGGCAAGTAGTCTGATTTTTACGCCAAGTCCTCTGTGATCATCTATTGCGCCTACGACAACGAGTAGTGTCATTGCGAAGACAAAGGCTGTTTGATGGGGCAGGTTTATGTCATTAAACAGCAGTGTAACTAAGGCCGCCAGAAAGATTGCTATGCCGCCAATAGGCGGAGTTGGTTCTTTATGTTGTTTTCTTGGATCGGGCTTGTCAGTAAAACCAATTTTTATGGCACACGGATATAAAACAAGAATAAAAATTATTGCTGCAAACAAGGAGGTGAAAAACAGATTCGAAAGCATAAATGTTATTTTGGGTTCAATGATTAATTGTCTGTAACTATTCAGCGTAATTTAAAATTCTCTTTACCCTAACCTTCTTACTCAAGGGAGGATGGGAATCTTTAAATTTCAGAAGAACTGAATAGTTAAAATTGGTTTTTCACAGAACGTCATATTCCATAGACGCCGGAGTTACAGTGTTTTGAACTTTTCTATTTTCATTGTTAAAAACTTCATTCCCAACCAGGCTATTGTCAAGTATTGTTGCATTGGCTCGGAGCTAATTATGAAGAATTCAGCTAGATTGGATTTTGTTTTAAGCGGTACTTTAATAGTGATATCTTATCGGTCATGATCACGTTTAATGTAATCCGAGTATAGTCTAGTTTTGGGGAATAACCAGGTTGTAGTAATGAGGATGACAGGACAGGTGCGCTATGTTGCAGGTGAAATTTATTTTTATAATCAATGATATAAGTGTGAATAAATTCGCGCCTACGGCTATGTCAATCGTCGTAGTTACGATAAATCAATGAGTTAAAATATGTGGTGAGATTGCCCTGATGAAGACAATTTGTAACTATACAGAACGCGATCACTGTTTTTTTCAGCGGAGGAGGGCAGAGGTGACGGAGGCGCGGCTAATATTATGCCAAGTCAATGCTTGGTAGCCATTTTTTCTCTATATTCCGGCTTTCTCAAAGCTCACAAATGAATCCTTTCCATTAAATAACAGAAGCAGTCTTGTCTAATGACGCGTTCATCAAGGGTTAGCATCGAAGGCATGGTCAGACGGTTTATTTGTAACTCGCCGTTTTGAAATGAGAAAAAATCATCAGTGACCTCATTGCCGTATTCATCTTTGGCGATGAGTGGCATGGTAGTGTTATTTTTAGAGGTCCCCAAGACTGTTCCGGGTGAAACTTCGGTGAAATTCATGCGCTCAAGGTCTTCATTCAGCAAAAGGTCGGTATCGACCTGACTAAAGCTGAAATTCACCTTGTCGTCTATTTTAACCTGGGCAACTGTATGAAAAAGATCAATATCTTGGGGTAGAATTTGATGTTGTGGCAACTCGGTAAGACGCAGACAGCTGTTCAGGAATTCCAAAGCATGTTCCAGGCCATGTTTTTGGTCGGGTCGGCCGCATTCCAATGTAACCGCCGGGCATAATTGCGCAAATGCGGCGGATTGCACGCCTTTGGGACGGATGAAATGGACAATCAGCCGTCCGAATAAAGACGCCAACTGCAGGAATTGATTATCAAGATTGTTAATGCAGGAGTAATGAGGATTTAGCCCCGTATTGTTATGCACATCGACACTGGCAAAAACCTTGCGTTTTTCCATGATGGAGACGATTTCTTTTGCCATCTCCGTTTCAGCACATTCGGGTGATTCCGTACCTGGCCAGATACGATTGTAATCCGGCTGGTTGTCGAGTCTTCTCAAGTTATGGCTTGCTGCTGTTACATTTCCGAAAAAAAGTGACAGTGAACGGGGTAGTTGTTTGTCTTTGTATTTTTTTAGCAGTAACTGGATTGCCATGAATCCCGTGGGTTCGTTACCGTGCAACAACACAGAGACAAATAGAGGCGCGGCCTGTTTGCCTGGTAAATGGATTAGTGTGGGTTCTGGCAAAATAGTGTGCAGTTCTTTGGAGTTTACTTCCAGTAGACCCTCTGGCAAGTAATCCAGTTGCTTAAGATGCAATGTATTCACACAAACGGCCAGTCGCTAACCGGATTTCCGGAGTTTTGATTTTTTAGATAAGTTCGCGTCATTTCCGTGAAGTCATGATTATGTTGGCTGATATACTGACGCTGCCATTGACAACCATTTTGCTTATTGGTGATGCGTTTCCGGATAATGTCCAGGTAGTCATCAATTTCAGTATCGCAAACGCCTAAGGATCTTAAGCCTGAAGTGGCTCTAGGTAGTAGTTCTGATGTTAGTAAATGTTGCAGGCGGTGTTTGGTTCCGTCGAACCAAATGATATTGGCATCCAGTCCATAGCGGGCGGCCTGATAAAAATTATCTTTTGCCTGCGCAAAAGGCAGCGGTAACCCTTTTGCGACGATTTCATTACAAATATTGTTTGCCAGGCCATAATAAAATGCGGCGTTGGCGATGGAATCTATTACTGAAGGGCCTGCAGCAGGCGTTCGGTGCTCAACTCTGATATGCGGCGTGCCATCCTCATCAAAGCCGATTAAAGGCCTGTTCCAGCGCCAGATTGTACCGTTATGCAAACGCAAATGCCCAAAGGTCTCGACAGCAGAATTTTGGTCTACAGGTAGTAATACTGGGAAATGCAGGAGATTCTCCTGAAAGCATTCAATAATCGAGTGTCTTGCGTAGTCTGAACCAAAACTGACGCGTTTAAGAGGCCCCTGAGCAGCACCACCAAAACCGCCGGATGCAACAGCTTGCTCGAAGAGGGGGATTCTGGATTCGTGCCAAAGTTCCTTGCCAAACAGGAACGGGGCATTAGCGCACAATGCAACCATGGGCGCGGATGCAATGATGGACGCATTGTAAAAATGATGAGCTATTTGCAGCGGTAGCTGGATGTGGGTCTGAAATGAGGTGGTTGCAGCTTCCAGCATGACGTCATGATGATCAATTTTTAGATGTTCCGCACCGCTGATATCAATATGGATGGGTTCGCCCCGCGTCTGTAAAACTTGTTCATTCAGGGCTCGATACCTGTGCATATCTGACATGTTGCCCAGATGTAAATCTTCCTGTTTTAGTGTTGGCAGAATGCCAATCATAACGACTTTATGATCCAGGCTTTCAGCGTGTTGACAGGCTTTTCCCCAGATAGACTGTAATTGATGATGCAAGCAGCTGAAAACATTGCCAGTTAAGGGTTCAGGAAGGCAGTTGAATTCGATATTGAATTTGGCAAGTTCTGTTGAAGCCAGCGGGTCATTAAGTGTTGCCAGATAATGTTTATTTATCGGAGATGGGCGCATGCTGTTATCAACCAGCCATGCCTCAATTTCAAATCCGGCAACTGGTTCGCGATGAGAGCAGGTTTTTTGCGCAATCAGCTTGTCCAGCAAAAGCGTCTCTTGCTCCAGTTTTTGATGGAAGCGTGTAAAGTCGCCCTCATCAAAATGTGATAAGGAAATTTCCTGGCCCATGATTTCACTCTATTTGACGCGGGTGGATCATCATAAGGCTTTTTTGCAGATAGCGTCAATTCTGCATGTTCTAAATCTATTTACCTTATTCCTGAATTCAACCAGTCCAAATATTTTGTAACACCCTGTTTAACAGTTAGAAAGTTTTTGGAATAGCCTGCCTGTTTTAATCCGGAAATATCCGCCTGTGTATAGCTTTGATAGACGCCCTTTAGGTGTTCTGGAAATGGGATGTATTCAATACAACCTTCTTTATGCCAATCGATGACTGCTTTAGCGACGTTATTAAATGTTTCCGCCTTCCCGGTTCCTACATTATAAATTCCACGCTGCTCTGGATGATCTAAAAACCATAAATTCACATCGACCACATCATCAATATAAACAAAGTCGCGTTTTTGTTCGCCATTAGCCAAACCATCACAGCCCTCAAACAGTTTCGCTTTTTTGTGCTCAATGACCTGTCGATTAAAATGGAATGCCGTACTACTCATGGAGCCTTTATGCTGCTCTCCTGGCCCGTAGACATTAAAATAGCGAAATCCGGCAATTTGACTCTTTGTTTCAGGTAATAAACGCCGGACATATTGATCGAATTGAAACTTTGAATAGGCATACATGTTGATAGGTTGCTCACAACTGCGGTCAACACGAAACCCATGCTCTCCATTTCCGTATACTGACGCGGAAGAGGCATAGATAAAAGCAATATTTTTTGTGATGCAGCCATGCAATAGACGTTTTGAATAATCATAATTATTCTTCATGACATACTGCCCATCCCATTCAGTAGTCGCTGAACAAGCGCCCTGATGAAAAATCGCCCGTACGCCGTTCAAAAATGCCGGTGATTCAATCTGCTCGATAAATTCTGTTTTATCCATGTAATCAGCAATATCAAGATCCGCCATATTGTGCATTTTCCGGCCGTTTAACAGGTGGTCAACCAGCAATATATTGCTTTCTCCGCGCTGATTTAATGCTCGAATCAGATTACTGCCTATAAATCCTGCGCCACCTGTAACAATAATCATTCTGTACCCCTTGCCTTGTTAATCATCGCTGTTGTCGATTGACCATCAACGAACTGTAGAATCTTGACCTCACCACCCGCCTTAATGACGCAGTCACCGCCAGCGACTTGCTCGGGACTATAATCACCGCCTTTAACGAGTACATCCGGTAACAACCTGCAATACAACCGTTCAGGCGTCTCTTCTGTAAAGGCAACCACCCAATCTACACAAGCTAATGCTGCCAGAACTGTCATGCGTTCTTGTAAACGATTAATAGGTCGCGATTCACCCTTGAGTTGCTTGACTGACGCATCGGAATTAACCGCTACACATAACCGGTCACCCTGCGCTTTTGCCTGCTCCAGGTATGTCACATGCCCTGCATGCAGCAAATCAAAACAACCATTGGTCATAATAATCTTTTCATCATGGGCTTTTGCACGGGCAAAAAGTTTAGCTAATTCATCCTCGGAAACAATGCCATACAGGGAATCTCTATCGCCGTGCATGGCGCGCGTCAATTCCTGAATGGATACCGTTGATGTTCCCAGTTTGCCAACAACAATACCGCCTGCCAAATTAGCCAGATACATAGATTCGCATAAGGGCATACCAAGCGAAACACCTAAAGCCATCACGGCTATAACTGTATCTCCGGCACCGGTTACATCAAATACATCTTTGGCTTGCGCCGGCAATGAATGTACCTGGTCATTCTGTATCAGCGTCATGCCCGCTTCACCGCGAGTCAATAACAGCGTTGGAATTTGATACCGGGCTAAAAGCGCTCGCCCTTTTTCGATCAAATGTTGTTCGTTTTCACAAGCGCCAACCACAGCTTGTAATTCAGCCAAGTTTGGCGTTATCAGATCTGCCTGGGCGTAACACTGATAATCAACACCTTTTGGATCCACCAAAATCTTAACACCGGCCTGCTTGGCTGCAATAATATAAGTCGATACATCTGCCAGAGTTCCCTTGCCATAATCCGAAAAAACAACAACATCGTTTTCCGGCAAATGCCTGATTAAGGCTTTTTTCAGGGCATCTCGGTCAAATTTTATGGGCGTATCTTCAAAATCCAGCCGAATTAATTGTTGATGTTGGGCCATAACGCGTAATTTGCAAATGCTACGCAACGACTTCTCAACAACAAAATCGCAAACCACTCCTTCAGCTTCCAGCAATTGCTTTAGAATTTCGCTCTCGGCATCATCGCCAACAACACCCAGCAAAATGACTTTGCCGCCTAATTTGGCGATATTAAGGGCAACATTGCCGGCACCACCTATGCGGTCTTCAATAGCCTTAACCTTAACTACCGGCACAGGGGCTTCAGGAGAAATGCGTGAAGCATGCCCGGACCAATAACGATCCAGCATAACATCACCGATTACAATGATACGAGCTGCGCCAAACTCAGGCGTTGTTGCTAACACTTAATGCCTCCTCAATCGCGCCACACCACCAATGACCAATTAAAATATGTGCCTCTTGAATTCTTGCCGTCACGACCGAAGGCACAATAACCGAAATCGTAGCCTGTTTACTCAGCTCGCCACCATCACATCCGGTTAATCCGATAACAGTCATGCCTTTTGACTTTGCTGATTCGACAGCCCTGAGTATATTTTTGCTTTTCCCAGAGGTGGAAATAGCAATCAAACAATCCTTATCATTGCCAAGAGCCTCAACCTGACGTGAAAAAACAGTTTCAAAATCATAATCATTGGCATGTGCTGTCAAAATGGAACTGTCTGTAGTCAAGGCGATAGCCGCCATTGCCTGACGTTTTTTTTCATAGCGCACCACAAATTCTGCCGCGATATGTTGACAGTCAGCGGCACTGCCGCCATTGCCACATAACAATACCTTTCCACCCTGCTTTAAGGTATTGATTAGCAAGTCTCCCGCCGTTTCAATCATCCCTGCGCAATCAGCCAATCGGGCTATCATCGATTGATGCTCTTCAAGTTCCGACATAAATGTCTTCAAAATAACGTCCTCTCAACAATAAAGACTTTCACTGTTTTAATCATTTTTTTCAGGATGCTCCTTAAACTGCATTTGATGCAAGCGAGCATAGGCTCCATTTTTTTCAATAAGCTCTCTGTGAGAGCCTTTTTCTACAATGCACCCATGATCCATCACTAAAATCACATCGGCATTTTCAATAGTCGATAACCGATGAGCTATAACTAAAGTCGTTCGATTACGCATGACTTTTTGCAACGCCGCCTGAATATATCGCTCTGATTCGGTATCCAATGCCGAGGTTGCTTCATCTAAAATAAGTATCGGCGCATCTTTTAATAATGCCCTGGCCAAGGCTAATCTTTGCCTTTGCCCACCCGATAATTTTACGCCATTTTCACCTATTTCAGTATCCAGCCCCAAATCCAGCTTACTGATAAATTCCATCGCATAAGCATCTGCCGCAGCCGATGTTA
The DNA here is from genome assembly GCA_963849195.1 of uncultured Gammaproteobacteria bacterium. Taxonomy (GTDB): domain Bacteria; phylum Pseudomonadota; class Gammaproteobacteria; order Methylococcales; family Methylomonadaceae; genus Methylobacter_C. The sequence goes on along the minus strand of CAWKGQ010000002.1, from coordinate 25,004 downwards.
TTTCGCTTCGAGTTGCTGTAGCTAACGCGCCGTAAGCGATATTATTCGCTATCGTATCATTGAATAAAGTGACTTGTTGATTAACCAGTGCTAGCTGCTTTCTTAAATTTGCCAATTGATAGGCATTTATTTCCACGCCATCCAATAATATTTCACCCGTATCATGGGGATAAAATCGTGAGACCAAATTAGCCAGCGTACTTTTACCGCCGCCAGATGCACCAACCAGAGCGATAGTTTGCCCGGGTTCAATCTTAAAATTTATATTTTTGAGTGCTAGCTGATTGGCGCCCGGATATTGAAATGAAAGATTTTTAAATTCCAGGGCTCCCTTACATTCATAAGCCTGATAAGTGCCGTCATCTACCTCGCCTGGTTCATCCAGGACATCAAATAACGATTTGGCAGCCACAATACCTTTTTGAACATCCCCATTTGCATCACTTAACTGCCTGATAGGCCTGGGCAATAAAAAAGCTGCCGTCAAGTAACCTACGAATTCACCGACACTGGATTGCTTCATAAAAAACAAAGCCATATACATTAAAAATGCCAATGCCATGGCTATGATAAGTTGCATTATCGGATTATGTACTGCCGTTGTTGTTGCCAGTTTTAACGATTGACGCCGATTATATAAGCTACTTTCCAGGAACCTCTGGCGTTCGTAGCTTTCTCCACCATAGCTGCGCACCACCCGATTCCCGGTTACCAATTCCGAAGTTATATGCGTCATATCGCCTATCGAGTTTTGTATATTCTTACTGATGGCCCGGAGGCGCCTGCTGACATAATTCACCAGCAAGACAATAATCGGGGCAATGCCAACAAATACCAGTGATAACATCCAGTTTGAATAAAACAAATAAGCCAATAAGCCTACTGTAGTGAATCCTTCGCGCAGAAATGTACGCAATGCATCCGTAGTCGCTTTGGTAACCTCTCCTACATTATTAGTGATCCTTGAAATCATATAGCCGCTATTAGTGGCATCAAAATAAGCCGTCGGTAACCTTGTATACTGATCAAAGATTTGACATCTCAATTTATGTACTACATTGACAGATACTTTTGCCAAAAAATAGTTACCCAAATAAGCACCCGTGCCACGCACCACCATTAAGCCACAAAAAAGTAGCGGCAAATAATACATACCCTCTCGTGTTTCTGTCTGCAACGTGTCAATAATGTGCTTAATCATTATCGCAAATAATGACTCAGTGGTTGAGTACATAAAGAAGCCTATGATGCTAATGACAAAAAGACCGCGATGAGGTCTTACATAGCGTAGTAATCGCTTATATACCTGAGTACTTACTTGAGGTTTTTTTTTCATATTTTCTGAAGATTCATTAAGCTGCGAATTTTATTTCGCACAATATTGATTTAAAGCAGTTTCAAGATATTGAGAAACGCCTTTTTTTGCGAGAGTAAAATCTGGTTGATGTAAGCGCTCCAGTAATCGCTGATAATTCATGTCTTGCTTGCTTTTGTCATTATGATGATGCCACAGATGGAGTACAGGCGCCGCGAAGCGCCCCTCCTTACGCATAATCCCGGCATGTATTAAACGAATAACCAGATCAGAATCTTCAAACCCCCAACCTTCAAACAGTTCATCGAAACCATTGACCCGAATAAAATCATGTTTCCACACGCCCAGATTACAAGTCATGGCTTTTTGCCACTTTTGGGGTTGGATATGTCTTAAAAAATTTAAAGGTAAATGAAGAAATCCGGATATCCTATTAATTTTTTTTTGTAACCAGAGCGATATGAAATAGTAATAAGGTTTTTCATATATTGGAATCTGTTGTTCAATCACTTTCCGAGTAAACGCCTGGCTTAATAAAACCCGGTTTCCAGGGACAAAATACCCCCTTGCGGCAAGCTGACGATGTCGGGCAATAAAATCAGGCCGAAGAATACAATCGCCATCAATAAATAGTAAATACTCTCCTTTGCTCTGTGCAACCGCTTTATTTCTGATGGTTCCCGCTCTAAAGCCTTGGTCTTCATGATGAATGTAGCTAATGGCTACCGGGCTACCGAGACAATAGGCTTGAGTCAGATCAAGGTTAGCTGGATTGGAGCCATCATCAGCGACGATAATTTCAAAATTAGGATCTTGTTGGGCAAATAAACTTTCCAAACAAAGCTTTAATGCTAATGGCCAGTTATAGGTGGTTACAATGACGGATATTAAGCTCATTCTTGACGGCCGCTTTGCCGGTTTTGTAATTCCAGCAATTTAACATACTTGTAATAAGTGCCTTCGGCATTGGAAATTGACAACATTAGGCCTTGTCGTCCATCCAAAAAGGCGCGTTTAAGCCAATAAGTACGAATAAAAATCCAGAATGCTTTAAAAAGGGCTTTGCATATCGATGACCGCACTCCCTTTTGATGAAGCATTTCTGCCCCTAAAGACGAATAGCAATTAACTTTTTGCAAGACCTCATCCAGATTTACAAAGGCATCATGTAACAACGGTGAAGTTAGTTTACCAATTTCACCCTGCACAACAATTCGTTCATGCACGACTGATTCAGTGAAATAGCCGGCATTACGACGAAATAACCTGAGCACATAATCAGGCCACCAACCGCCATGACGGATTTGCTTGCCGCAATAGCTGGAAAGGCGGGGGATGTCATAGCCATTAAATTGCTCTTGCTGAAGCGCTTTTTCAATTTCCTTTCTTAATTCCATGGTTACAACTTCGTCGGCATCAATCGACAAAACCCAATCTCCCTGGACTTTGTCTAAAGCGCGCTGTTTCTGGATACCAAATCCCGGCCAGTCCGTAATAAATACGTTATCGGTGTATCGTTTACAAATTTCGACAGTATCATCTTCACTACCTGAGTCGAGCACGATAATTTCATCTGCCCATAAAACAGACTCTAAACAGAGGCCAATATGGGTGCTTTCATTTTTGGTAATGATAATTACACTAAGCATGGTTTATTTCAGTTTTAACGTCTGCTTGAAGAGAGGCAAAGCACAAGGCTATCATCGTAGTAAACCAGTGCCCTTCAGCGTGGTCCATAAGAGGTGTGTTGAATAAGCTGGTCACAATTAAAGAGAGCAAAATGCCTTGAGCAAGCCATTTTTCTTTATTGGGCAATTTTTTCGCGTAGTAATACTGACTCGCAAGAAACCCTAAATAGACCGATAATCCTAAAAAACCTAATTGAATACTTATCATGAAAAATTCATTGTGGGGGTTTTTTGCTATCAAGTCTTTGTTGTCAGTAATGCGTTCATATTCTTTTGCAAAACTACCCGTTCCATGACCCAATAAAGGCTTTTCGGCGATCAGTTTTAACGAGTTTCTCCAGAAAGTAAACCTCGATCCCATCGACACTTCGGTCTTCTCAGGGTGTGATTGTAAATAAGCTTGAGTGCTGGCAATGCCTTCATTGATTCGTGTTGCCTTATCCGAAAAAGCAAGGAAAAGAGCCAACAAGATAGCCAAAACAAGCACAGAGAGTAAAAGCGCTTTCTTAGTGAAACGTTGCACTCCGAACAATAGAACCAATGACACGGCGATTAATTGTCCTGTGCGCCCTTCAACTATAAAAAAAAGGTTATAAACACTTAATATAAACAGAACCCAATACAACTTTGCATAACGCTTTCCGTCATAAGCTCTGTGGGCACAAAAGAAAGCAAAAAACGAGATAAAAATACTATGGGTAATGCGGCTTTTGAGGGAGGCATCACCATTCTTGTTAAGATCAAGAATACCGATGTCCATCAAGTAGGAAATCAGCAGTATAAGCACGGATGCGATAACAAAGGCTTTCCATGCCCAACAGCGATAGCGCTCTGTAGTTAAAAATGAAATTAAAACCGGAATGAATAATAATTCCCTGTATTTCATTATCATGGAAAAGGCAGCGCCGTTCAGCGCACTGGTATAACTTAACCCGAATATAAACCACGAAAATAAAAGCAGAGACCAGGCAGCAACAGGGTTATTCTTTAATGTGCCAGGTAAAACCATAGCTTGCGCGGAGAGCAACCAGAACAAACCCAGAAAACCTGATAGAATTATCGCTAAACTGGTTGAAAAATAGATCGAGACTACAAATAGAACAGTAATAAAACTTCCATATTCAAGTATGTGCGACTGTACTCGTTGAGCCAATGTCATATTAAAATTCATGTCTCGAAAATTACAAAGTTAATTTTTAGTAGCATTTTAACGCCATTCCGAAATCCCTGTCGCCCCAATTGGTTATTAAATAGCTAGGCTGGTGAGAAGTGAAACCCCATTTGTTTTCACTTGTTTTTTTAGGGAAATAACGTGATGAAATCGGGATTGCCCTCAGTATGCCAACTGTATTGGGATAGACGGTAACGTTAAGCTGGATGTCCGGGAAGTTTGTTTTAGCGAATGTAATAAAGATACGATAGGGCAAGCCCAGGCTGGGGCTTATGGCCGGTCAATCGGATGGTTACGACTTTGGGCATTTAAGCAAAGTTTCGGATGTCGGGTTACGCTAAATGCTTAGCCCGACATGGAATTTATACTTCTGCCGTGTTTAACCAAAGATCATGTTTATTGCACATGCTCAACACGTAAAGCGCCCCGTTGTAACCCTTTAGCGTAAAAGTTGATATTGCCGCTTTGTCCTTAGTCGGATCAAACATATGCTCGTCTAAAAACTTATGGTTACTATCCAGTAACACATGTTTGACAATATAGTGCTCGTAACCTTTCATTTCATGGGCTGTTACAACTTTTACGGTTATCTTCTCGCCCGCTTTTTCTATTTCAATGTTGGGTAAATGTGTTGCAACCTTCTCGCTCCAGCGCCCGGGATCTTTCTTTGTATAATAAATATCGCTTGCTCCCTTTACCTGTTTTTCACTCTCAGCCAAGACAGTTGTTGGCGCGATAATGCCCGCGCCAACACTGGCCATACTTAAGCGAATAAAATCACGACGTTCCATACCATTTCCTCTTTTTTAATTGTTAATTAATGTATCGATTTACGGCAGAGGTACGCTGCCCGGTATCCAGTTTAAGTTGGCTGATGGCTTTACGCCTTACGCAACTTGAAACAGCTCGCTATTCATTTCCCGCACCCTGATAAGCCTCTTTTCGCGCTTTCACGGATTTTAACCACTCATGTGAATTTTTAAATCCACTTAAGACAATAGGCGCTCCGCCTATGGCTACCGCATCAACCAGGCAATACCAGGCAGCGACCCCACTGGGCGGGTTACCCTGAGGCAAACCCAGAACCGGATCGATTGGAGCCCACTTCCAGGTACCTACGGATGTGCCTATTAACTCCAGCCATGTAGTAATAAAGAAGGCCGCAAGATAAACCATAGGCGAACGACCTTTAAACAAATAGACCAAAAACACACAAAACAGTAATGCCCCCACTGCATCACCCTGCTGCGCAAGGCCACTGATACCCCAAAGTGACCATAAGCCACAGACCAATATCACCAGTGCAGTGATTTCTCGGGCATATCTTAAAAACAAGCCGGAACGTGCCAATGCAACAGCGGTTAAATAAACCATACCGTGACCAGGCGGCACATAAGCCGGTACATTTCCAAACCGGTAGGTATAGCCACCCATGAAAGGAGACGCAAAATGTTCACCGATAGTAGCAAAAATGACAGCTATGACAACTTGCATTCTAACTTCTCTATTTTCACCGAGTAACAAGCCAATTAAAAACACCCAGCCGCTGACGCCCAGCGCATTTTGTTTTTCCATGCTGGCATTGGCATCACTTATCAAACAGACTGCTACGCAAAAAAAAGTAAAAGCCGCTATAAAATAATCTCGCTTTCTATGAGCATAAGCGACATTTCTAATGGGAAAATGGCGTAACACAACGACCTCTATGAATTTGAATAAGCTTTAAGTCTACCATTGCCCCGTCCTATTTCCTAGTTTCATACAAGCATCCATGCTATCACGGCATATCTGCCAAATTTACCTGACAATATGATTAAACAGGCGGGCAATAAGGGAAGCTTTAACCATCCACCCGCAAAACATAAAGCATCGCCTATCACTGGCAACCATGAAAAAAACAGCACCCAGATACCTCTTTTTTTAACTACATTCAGTGCATTCTGTTTTTTCTCTGGCAAAAGGGTAGCGACTGGAAGCTTTTTCGCTGCTAACGCTCCTAATCCCCATGTTGTCATAGCACCCAGTGTGTTGCCTATAGTTGCTACGAAAACCACTAAATGAGCGTCATAAGATCCTTTTGATACCATGTAAGCCAAAACGGCTTCAGAACCACCCGGAGCAATCGTTGATGATATAAATGCACTGAAAAACAGCCCCCATAAACCACCCAATGTTTCTTGCATTTATTTCTCTCAAAAAAAAACCCTGCGATCAAAGAGCACAGGGTTTTTGATTGTGGCCAGATTTTATTTTTCAGGCAATATCTTGTTTTTATTGGAACCAAGCAGATTAATCAAGCGGGACAGTAGCTTTACAACAAGCTCTGCAAATGCTCTTAATAAATCAAAGGTATAAGCGACCACCTCTGATACGCTCATCCCTTTAAATTTGCGTGCCAGGAAAGGGGCAGCAAGCAGGCCTAATGCTAATCCGATCACCGTGACGCCTGAAATAACAGAGTCCTCCTGTTGCACAGTTTTTACGGAGGGGGCAGGACTCGTTGTTGCAACAATCGCAGGAACAATAAGTGCCTCTGTTTCAGCTTTGGTCGCCAATTCGGGCAAGGTCGCCTTATAATCGTCCGCTACTACGTAAGCTGTTACGCCGGGAATACTAGGCAAATCGCCATCACCTTTACCCACCTTTAGCTGAGCTTTCATCCCTTTTTCCATATGCTGCGCAATATCACAATGTACCAGATAGGTTTTATCGCCGGGCGGTAAAATCAACGTCCCTGAAATTTTGGCTGGGCCTGTCGCTTCCAAATGAAACATACCCTTAGGATACAAATACTTGGGCAAGCCATGCATCATCCATTGGTGCCGTACATTGTCCTCATTGACAAAATGAACAGTCAATTTAGTACACGGCTTGAAATTAAATTCCTGAGTATCAAATGCAAACATTCTACCTGGAAATTTTTCAGCATATTTATGACCGCCGTGTACGGTAATTTCCTTGGTTTCAGATATGCTGTCGCAACCACCGGGCAACGTATCGGCATTTTGACCCATAACCATACCGCCAGCCATGTCCATCAAGTGGCCATCACCGTGATCCATGAGCATGCTATCATGCTCCTCATATTCCTGAGCCATTACTGGCGCGGAAAAAAGAACAATCAGTACTCCAACCGATAGTAACTTCACCATTATTCGTTTCCTCTTTTATTTGACATAATCAATGCACTTTTTACGATGAATTACCAGTAAGTGCGTTAAAGCTCAAATAATCAAACCTACCAGAATTTTTTTAACTATTTAAAAGATGTTACGCATACGTTTTAAAAATCAATAAATCACATTTCATAAACTTTCGAGCTATTGAGTGTTCATAGCGATCGCGTAACATCTGCTGTTTAATCAGCTTTTAATTTTTGCAACTACCTCATCAACTTTACGTTTAAAGCCGGCGTTTGATAGATACAACACATACAAACCTGCAAGCGCAAAAAATGCATATAGCAATAGATTATTTCTGCTTACTGCCTGCCCCCCGCCTGCTTTAAAACCCATGTGCACATCCAATCTCTCACCTTGAGTACGATTTTCCGTATCAGACGGATCGGGTACCAATGTAATATGAATCAGGTATTGACCTGGCTCTGGCACGCCATTTGGCAACTCTAAATTAACAGAACCTTTTTTATGTTTTGCACTGGGTAGAAAAAATACGCGTTTACCTTCAGGCTCTTTGGTTACTTCAAATTCAACCAACATGTTTCTGTATTTCATATCCTGATAATCAAAAACCAGTTGAGTCAGTGTATTTGTACCCGGCAGGTTGCCGCAAAATTCTTCAGCAGGAAACGCACTAGGTTGGTAAGCCGTGTAGTGAATCCAATGTGTAGGTTGTAATTCAAATTTACATTGGTCAGTATCGGTACCGGCTGCGCCACCATGTGCCCATAAGGATGCAGAAAAAAACAATCCCAAAAGCCCCAGGAAACCCTTTCTTAATAGTTGTGTTGTATTCATAATACCTTCCCGTTTCGATAAATAATTATTATTATATGAAGGTTTTTTAAATGATTTTTTAAGTTAATTTCATCAAAAATAACCTGCATTTGCTACGCTACCTGAGCTATAACGATGCCAACTCTAGCACACCCCCATATCTAAATAAAGGAATTGATGGGAAATCAGCTTCCAATCGGCATTATATAAGTAAATGGTAATGCGCTTATTGCGCTCTTGCTATCCGGCCGTCCTTTTCGTAGACTTAAACTAATTTATTTTAAACGGAGCCAGAAAAACATGTCATCTTTGACTACCTCAAAAGCGTGGACTGCATTACAAAACCATTACCATCAAACCAAAAATGATTCCCTGCGCAATGCTTTCAAAAGAGACACTAATCGGTTCAATAAGTTCTCAGTTAATTTTAATGAGATTCTATTCGATTATTCCAAAAACAGAATAGCGGATCAAACCTTACCCTTACTAATAGACCTTGCCAATCATGCCGAGCTGAATGAAAAAATTAACGCTATGTTTTCGGGTGAAAAAATCAACACCACCGAACATCGAGCCGTCCTACACACCGCCTTACGCAATCGAAGCAATCATCCTGTTTATGTTGACGGGCAGGATGTCATGCCGGAAATTAACCGGGTTTTGACCAAAATGCGAAATTTCTGCGCGTCTGTGCGTTCTGGTGATTGGAAAGGGTATACCGGAAAAGCCATCACCGATATTGTCAACATTGGCATTGGCGGTTCTGGCTTGGGACCTAAAATGGTTTCAACAGCTCTTGCACCTTATAGCTCGAACGCATTAAAGGTACATTATGTCTCCAATATTGATCAGGCTAATATCGTTGAGGTATTAAAGCCATTAGCTGCCGAAACGACTTTATTCATCATCGCCTCCAAAGTATTTAACACACAAGAAACCATGATGAATGCAAAATCCGCAAAAAAATGGTTCCTTGATAAGGCAAAAGACCCCTTGGCGATTACCAAACACTTTGTGGCTATTTCAACCCATGCGGAAAACGTTGCCAAATTTGGTATAGATACCAACAACATGTTCGAATTTTGGGATTGGGTGGGTGGACGTTTTTCACTTTGGTCAGCAGTAGGCTTATCCATTGCCTTATACATAGGTATGGACCATTTTGAGGAGCTCTTGCAAGGTGCGCATGAGGCAGATTTACACTTCAGAAACATGCCTTTTGAAAAAAACATTCCGGTAATCATGGGTTTACTTGGAATATGGTATAATAATTTTTTTAATGCCGAATCTCATGCCTTGTTGCCTTATGACCAATCCATGTGTTATTTCGCCGATTACTTTCAACAAGGCGATATGGAAAGCAATGGCAAAAGTATTACCCTGCAGGGTGAAAAAGTGGATTACAGCACCGGACCGATTATTTGGGGACAACCGGGAACCAATGGACAGCATGCTTTTTTCCAATTGATACACCAGGGTACCAAACTGATACCCTGTGATTTTTTGGCTGCGGCAAACAGTCATTACAAATTGCCGGAACATCACGATATTTTGATCTCAAATTTTCTCGCACAGCCAGAAGCGCTAATCAATGGCATAACGGCTGAAGAAGTCAAAAAGGGACTCATCCCCGCCGACCAAGCCGATCTCGTTCTAGTCGCTTCCAAAGTGTTTGAAGGCAATAAGCCGTCTAATTCTTTCCTGTTTAAAAAATTGACACCGAAAACTTTAGGCTCATTACTGGCATTTTACGAACATAAAACTTTTGTTCAAGGTGTCATCTGGAACATAAATTCATTTGATCAGATGGGGGTGGAATTAGGAAAAGTCTTAGCTAAAGTGATTTTACCCGAACTTCAGAACGATGAAATCATCACTAGCCATGATTGTTCGACTAATGCTCTGATTAACACATATAAACAATTTCGGGAATCTTGACTCGACCAGGTTTACTGGCGAGTCTCTACGCTGCTGACGAACTACGAACAGAAATATCGTTAAGCGTCAGCGCTTGGCCCGAAAAAAATCTCTTAACAAATCCGAACATTGTATTTCTAAAACGCCTCCAACCCAGCTAATTCGATGATTTAAGAAGCTTGCATCGGTAAGGCTCAAGGCATGACAAACAGCTCCCCGCTTGGGATCAAACGCACCGAAAACCAAGCGCTTAATCCGGGCATGACTGATCGCTCCCATGCACATCACACAAGGTTCTAAAGTCACATATATCGTAGTTTCACACAGACGGTAATTTTCCAATGCCAGCCCCGCCTTTCTTAACGCCACCATCTCGGCATGCGCAGTCGGATCATGCGTTGCAATAGAGGCATTCCAGCCTTCAGCAATACATTGATCATCTTTAACAACTATCGCACCAACGGGCACTTCACCTTGTTGCTCAGCTCTTTGTGCCAGCCTGAAAGCATAACGCATCCATGCTTCATCCGTGGTTAGGTTTATTCCCATTCGATGGTTGCAGGAGGTTTACCAGATATATCATAAGCAACACGGGAGATACCCGGAACTTCATTGATAATGCGGCGGGAAATCAGATCAAGAAAATCGTAAGGCAAGTGCGCCCAACGAGCGGTCATAAAATCAATGGTCTCGACGGCGCGGATGGCAATAACATAATCATAACGCCGACCATCACCCATCACGCCGACTGATTTAACCGGCAAAAATACCGCAAACGCCTGACTCACTTTGTCGTAAAGATCATGTCGATACAATTCTTCAATAAAAATAGCATCGGCCTGACGCAATAAGTCAGCATATTCCTGTTTCACTTCACCTAAAATTCTAACGCCCAAGCCCGGCCCCGGGAACGGATGACGGAAAACCATGTCGGAGGGCAACCCTAACTCCAAGCCTAATTTTCTCACTTCATCCTTGAACAATTCGCGTAGCGGTTCAACCAGCTTTAAAACCATATTTTCCGGCAAACCACCCACATTATGATGCGATTTTATCAAATGCGCCTTACCGCTTTTAGAGTCCGCTGATTCAATCACATCCGGATAAATCGTGCCTTGTGCCAACCATTTTGCATCGGTAATTTTTCCCGCTTGTTCATCAAAAATTTCCACGAACAAGTTGCCGATGATTTTGCGTTTCTGCTCTGGATCAAAGACCCCGTTCAATGCCTCCAAATAGCGCCGTTCGGCATCTACACGAATCACTTTAACACCCAAATGCTCGGCAAATATTGCCATCACCTGATCGCCTTCGTGCAAGCGCAACAAACCGGTATCAACAAAAACACAGGTTAATTGGTCTTTAATGGCCTTATGCAATAACGCGGCAACAACAGACGAATCAACCCCTCCGGAGAGGCCCAAAATAACGTGATCGCTGCCTACTTTTTCTCGCACGGCATTAATGCTGTCTTCAATGATATTGCTGGCTGTCCATAGCGCTTCACAGCCACAAATATCCAATACAAATCGCGACAAAATTCGCCCTCCTTGCTTGGTATGAGTGACTTCAGGATGAAACTGTAAGGCGTACAAAGCCTTTTCTTCATTGGCAATGCCCGCAATTGGCGCACCATCGGAACTGGCAATCAACACAAAACCTTCAGGCAATTCAACGACACGATCGCCATGACTCATCCATACATCCAGTAAGCCAAAGCCTTCAGCAGTAAGATGATCTTCTATGCCCGTCAATAATTTTGAATGCCCACGCGCCCTTATTTGTGCATAACCAAACTCTCTGTGATCTGAGGTTTCAACCTTGCCGCCCATTTGTTCTGTCATGGTCTGCATACCGTAACAAATACCCAGCACAGGCACGTCCAGATCAAATACCACATGTGGTGCTCGCGGCGTGTCTCCAATGGTCACGGTATCTGGGCCGCCGGATAAGATAATGCCATTGGGAGCAAAGTTATTAATTTCATCATCGCTGCATTCACAGGAATAAATTTCGCAATAAACACCTATCTCACGAATACGACGGGCGATTAACTGGGTGTATTGTGATCCGAAATCTAAAATAAGGATTTTGTGGGTGTGGATGTTTGTGGGTTGTTGTTTCACGGTATTGTCTTTAGATATTAGATGAGATGGCACACGGATAACACGGACTAGAACCAGTTTGCACGGATTGCATATATTCTTTATCCGTGATTATCCGTTTAAATCCGTGCTAATAATTTACTCTGCGCGGTAATTAGGCGCTTCCTTGGTAATAGTGACATCATGAACATGACTTTCTCTTATACCGGCACTGGTTACCCGCACAAACTGGGCTTTATCATGCAGTATGGCAATGGTTTGACTCCCTGTGTAGCCCATGCTGGCACGAATACCGCCCAACAACTGATGAATAACGGCAAGCAAACTGCCTTTATAGGGCACTCGGCCTTCAATTCCTTCCGGTACCAGTTTTTCAACTGAATCGGCTTCTTCCTGAAAATAACGATCACTGGAACCTTGCTGTTGCGCCATCGCGCCCAGAGATCCCATGCCGCGATAGGATTTATAAGAACGGCCCTGAAATAGCTCAACTTCTCCCGGCGCTTCTTCGGTTCCGGCAAATAGGCCGCCCAACATCACCGCATGAGCACCCGCCGCCAGCGCTTTAGCAACATCACCCGAATAACGAATGCCGCCATCCGCAATCAACGGTATGCCAGTACCTTTTAAAGCATCAGCCACATTACTGACTGCCGTAATTTGTGGAACTCCGACGCCGGCAACAATTCGCGTAGTGCAAATGGAACCGGGACCAATACCCACCTTAACGCCATCCGCACCTGCTTCAACCAAAGCCAATGCGGCTGCCGCTGTTGCAATATTGCCGCCAATCACCTGAACGGAAGGATAGTTCTTTTTAACCCAACTCACTCTGTCCAGAACACCTTGTGAATGACCATGCGCAGTATCAACAATAATAACATCCACGCCCGCCTCAACCAGCGCGGCAACCCGCTCTTCAGTGCCATGCCCTGTTCCGACTGCCGCACCGACTCGGAGGCGTTCCTGTTCATCTTTGCAAGCGTAAGGATAATCCTTGGCTTTCTGAATATCCTTGACGGTAATCATGCCACGCAAATGAAATGAATCATTCACCACCAGCACTTTCTCAATGCGATGTTTGTGCAGCAGAGCAATGGCTTCTTTACGATCAGCATTTTCATTAACCGTAACCAACCGTTCTTTGGGTGTCATCACTTTTGAAACGGGTTCATCAAAGCGCGTCTCAAATCGTAAATCACGACTGGTAACAATGCCGACCAGTTCATCGCCATTAACCACAGGAACACCGGAAATATTTTTGGCGCGAGTTAATTTGATAACATCACGAATACTGACATCGGGAGAAACAGTAATAGGATCCTTAATCACCCCGCTCTCGTATTTTTTTACATGGCGAACCTCACGTGCCTGCTGCTCTATGGTCATATTTTTATGAATAATACCTATGCCGCCTTCCTGAGCAATAGCAATGGCAAGCCGGGCCTCCGTAACCGTATCCATAGCCGCCGCAACCAGTGGAATATTAAGCGTAATGCCTCGCGTCAGCTGTGTTTTCATTTCTACATCGCGTGGCAGCACAGTTGAGTGCGCAGGCACTAATAAAACGTCATCAAACGTGAGCGCTTCCTGAATAATTTGCATAAACCACACCTAAACATTCACTAAAATAACCGAACATTATACGGTGAGTTGACGAACTACTGTAGCACTAAAATGCTAACTCCTTAGCGCCTATCACATTTAGTGGGATATTATAGCACCAACGATTTTTATCAAAATAATGTTGATGAGCACAGTAAGACGAATAGCTGAAGAAGTCGCACAAGGCTTGAATTAAATACTGCCGGACTTAAACAAGCCGGCTGTGCGTAAATTCTCATTGGCGATTGGCGCCATGATTGAAGAGCAAGCACCGAATACGGTGGAGCTATCCAATCGGGTGTGACCTCAATTTTATGACAGCTTAAAGAAACAGATGGACATTATTCCTATATTTTGAGATAGAAGCCTAATCGGGTTAAATCATTAACACTTAAAGAACAGACATGGCTGCAAAAATTATAAGAAAAGAAGGGAAAAAGTTAATAATAGAGATAACAGTTGATCTCGAAGATTCGATGTTGGACAGTGAGGAAGCGATTCAGGCGGTCATCAATGAGGCAGGCAGCCTCGCTACAGAAGACGCCTTGAAGCAATTCGACACCCAGCCAGGGGGAATCGATTGAAACAGAGGGAAAACAATGGCGAAGCAAGGGACAAGAACAAAAGTCCTACCAAACACCTTATGGAGAAATTCAGTGTGCAAGGCATGTTTATCACCACCACGGGCGCGGCAAGACCTTCTGCCCGTTGGAGCAAAGCGCGCGCATCATTGGTAGTTCAACGCCGCGGTTTGCCAAGCAGGTTGGGATTAAAATGGCATGCAACGCTGTACTCGAAGTCCAACAGGATTTCCTGGAATGCCAAGGACGGAAAATATCCGTATCGTTCTTGCAAAATTTATCCCAAAAAGTAGCGGGTATAGCCGGGCAACAAGACACCCAGTGGCATTACGATCTGCCCAATTTCCAGCAGCCTATTGCATCAATCGCCATCAGCTTGGACGGCACTTGTATGCACCTGAGCCAAGAAGGTTGGCCGGAAGCCATGGCGGGCACGATCAGTTTCTATGACGCGAAAGGCGACCGGCAACATACTATTTATCTGGGTGCTACGCCTGAATACGGCAAAGTCGGGTTCTTGCGCCGTTTTACCGCAGAGATTGAGCGCGTAAAAGCGTACTGTCCGAATGCCAAAAAAGTCGGGCTAGCCGATGGCGCTGAATGCAACTGGCAGTTCTTAACGCCGCATACCCAGACGCAGATTCTCGATTTTTACCATGCGAGCAGTTATCTCGGCGCCGTCGCTAATGCAAAATATCCTAAGGATAAAAATGCACACCAAGCCTGGTTGGAAGATCGCTGCCATCAACTGAAGCACACCGCGGGGGCTGCCGAGGCACTTTATAACGAAATGGTGGCGCTACAAGCGCGAAAATGCACCCAAAAATTACCGCACCATCTGCAAGACAAGCTGGGTGCAGCCATTACCTATTATAAAAATCATCGGCACCCAATGAACTACATCAGTTACACCGGGCAAAATTTTCCGATTGGCTCAGGCGTAACAGAAGCAGCTTGTAAAACGCTTATAAAACAGCGATTTTGTCTTGCCGGTATGCGCTGGAAACAACCCGGTGCGACTGGCATTTTAAATTTACGGGCATTAGTTTTAACGGCTCAACGATGGACTCAGTTTTGGCAAAAAATAAATCTCTTTGGCGTTCCTTCTGTTGTCGCTGCTTTAAATTGAGGTCGCACCCATCCAATCTATTGTCTCTGGGCGCCGAGCGCCAGGATCTCTGGGAATACTGGTTGAGACGGTTGCTAAAATCTCGGCATTACGCTGCGAAACAGTGATGGCACCATTTGCGCAAGTAGCGTTGCAGCATACAGGGCAAAACGGCTAGGTCATTCTGCCCAGCATGGATCAAACCGATTTGGGTGATCGGATACGGTTTTCTAATAAAAACTTAACTTGCTTGAGCATCAATTCCAGGGTGGTAACAGAATCGGCGAAATTGTCTATGGCGGCCTGAAAGTTTTGCACGCTTTTTAACACAAGATTAATTCTACTTTGTTAAATTAACAGGGCGTCAACACCGCCCTAACCTGTTGAAAAAGCTAATTGTTTGTTGAAAGCGTTATCAATTGATGCTTGTCGCCGCCGGTGTCGCTTTTCCATCTGCCGCACGACCTCATCAGGATTAATATCTCGTCTTGGCAGAAATGTACGGAGTAAGGTTTCAATGTCATTGCAACTTAACAATGGAATATCTTCCTGATGACGTTCCCGTTCTTCAACCATAAATAGCATGGCCATTGAAACTAAAGCCATGTGATGGTGCCGCGATGGCCACTTTCTGGGCTGATAATCGGCCATTCCTGACTCACTTTTGCCCTCTTCAAATGCGCGTTCGATCTAATAGCGCTGTCCCTGCATTTGAGCGAGCTGGTGTGTGCTCGTTTCTGCGGGCGCATTGGATAAGGTATATTTGCAAGTTTCCTGGTAATTAAGTTTCCGGCGCACCAGCAGATGCCAGTTATGTGCGTTGGGCTCATTTTGTCCCATAACCAAACCCGTTGGTGCAATATCTCGACAATCAGTTCGCCTTTTGTACTGTCGCACAGTTTATAGCGTTGCCATGCTTCTTCAGGCTGTGTTTCCTTCCAGTTGTCAACACGAATAGGTTGAGCTTGCGCCTTATAGCGCGAGGCTTTTCTGCCACGCTTGCTGGTTTTCCTTTGTGGAATAACCGGTTGAGGATCTTCAAGGTAGATCAGTTGGTCCTTATGAACATCAACGACAAAGAGTTCATCCATATCATCCAGTCCCCCTCAGAAAGGCCGGTTCTTTTCCGTAACCGCCATCGGCACCCACCCAGGTAAACTGAATACCCTGTTGACGTGGGTGCCTGACCACTTCCAATGCCAGTTCCGATTTGGTTTTGAATTGACAGAATGATTCTGGAATCCCCATTTTTTGCATCGTGGAACATCTTCGCTCCATCTCTCTGGCAGATAGCGCCGATAATCTATCAAAGTGGTGGCCCGTGCGCCATGTCCCAAGGCGGCAAAAACGCCAACCTGGCAGTTATCAACCTTACCCAGGCGACCATTCCATTGACGAGCAACTCCCACAGAGTGTTCACCTTTTTTCTCAAATCCGCTTTCATCCAGCAACAGGCAACTCTCGTCACCTCCCAGTAAATGATTGGCTTCCTGTGCAACTTGATCCATCACCGCTTGACTGTCCCAGTGAGACTCGGTCAGCATGTACTGAAGTGCTTGATCATCGGCTCCTACAACATTTTCTACCATTCGCTCCATGTTTTTTGGGGTAGCCTGCATGAGGTCTTTCGGATAATTCGATGCGGAAGTAAAAACCGATCGTGTTTTGCTGTCGAAATGTCCCAGGTAACGATGGTGAAAGTCGATAAATCGCTGGGCAATGTCGTTAAATTGGTTTTTTTACCGGTTTCCATAAAATGCACTCGAATGAAAAATGTTTGATTTAAACCGACATTCCGCACCCCCATCGCTTTTACCCGGAATTAGCATACAAGTGAGCATAACGCTCGCCGAGGAAATTAAGCAGTTGAAGGTGGTATTCGTTGCAATTCAGTATAACTTCTCGACAACTGTCGATTAATAACACATGAATGCCCGCGAAAAATTGAAACACCCAGCATGCACTGGGCTTTGCAGTAGTGGTTCCAAGTTGGGTTGGAAACGTTTGTTGGTGCTGTTGGAGCGTTTGCCGGATGCGGTGCTCCAGAGCTCCGTAGACTAACAGACAGAGAGTCATGATCATCATGAGCGCCATAATGCGTTTCGGCGACTTGAGAAACAAGGTATTCGCCATGAACCAGGGATCCTTCAAAAAACGAAAGCCGCGTTCGACTTTTTGTTGGCCCGGCGTATAGTGATCAAGTAGCTCTTCGTGACTGAGTTGCGTGTCTTCCAGTTGATTGCTGGCGAGAATAAAACAGCTTTTCTGTTGAATCCTACGGTACCGTGTTTCGAGAACAGAGGCGACGCCAGCTTCAATGCGATAGCTGACTGTGTCGGGTTTACGGCCTTTTGAGGGGCGCCCCTTGCCTTTGAAACCTTCAACTTCGACGATACATGAATCGTGCAAGGCGACCACTTTCAGTTTTTTTTGCAAATGGGCCAAGGCTGCCTCGGCATCCGCAGCACAAGCAAAAGAGCGATTGGCTAAGGCGTTGAAAGCGTTGTATTCAGCCTGGCTTTGGTTCAGGTGTTGTTTGTTGACCGTTTGTTCAGCACGCCCGTGTGCGGCTTGGGTATAAACGACCAGCCAACGCTGTTTAACGCCGCCATAACTTGAACCCAACACGGTGTAAGCTCGTTCTGGCCGGGTCTTCAGCCACTCGCCAGAGGCCGCCAGGATTAATTCACGGGTGCCGCCAAGCGTTTCGGGAACGCACGTGAGCCAGGGAAAATCTCCCAGGTCTCGGAGTGTTTTCGCCGTATACAACGCACTATCAGCAACAATCAGTGAGAGACCAACGCCGTCGTGCAACTGCTTCAGATGTGCGTTCAGCATCTGCCGAAAACTTGCTTTATCGCTGCTGTTGCCGCTTAATGCGTCCAGCCATAGCGGTATGCCCGCCTGATGTTCGCTAATCAACTGGAGTATCACTTGATTCAAGTCCGGCCGATGGTCACGACTATAGCCCTGAGTGATATGAATAACGCCTTCCCATACGTCCTCCTGGTCGCTGTTGTAGACACCATCAACATGAAAGCTACGGGTATCTATGTGCCCGACTTTGCAGGAGAGCCCCAGGCACTTGACCGCTTGGGCGGCCAATTGACCGTATAGCGCTTCCGGACCATAAGCGTAGATCGTATCCAGCGCTCTTCCCAAGGCATCATCGTTGAGATGCTCCGCTGCTACGCCTTCACCCAGTAAACGTTCTACCGGTTTATCCTTAAAAAAGTGGGGCATCAGGTACAGCGCTCGATTAACGAAACCAAGACCGCTTAAAATCATGGCCTTGACGCATGTTCCCATCGAAACTTGTCGTTGCTCATGATCCTGTTTGATCACCGTATCGATCAGTTCAGACAAACCCAATTCATCAAACATACCCGCTATGAGGCCTCGATGATCCAAGTTGTAACTATTATAAAGAGAGCCTTCGTTCAATGCCTGTTCCCACAGTGCGTTATGATGCACGTAGTTTAATGTATTAGTTACCTAGGAGGCTGTCCGAGAATAAGGCTATTGAACGAGCAGTGCCTCTTGGATTTTAGAGAAATTTAAAATTTCCCAGGCAACAAGTAATTAACGTGACGCAAATAGTCTCAGTGCGGTCGCTATGGCTCGCTCATAACGGACTTATCCAGTGTACTTTTACTTATACTGCAGGGTTTGTAGTGTAATTTCCAAACGCTGGACGGATTAATCCCGTAACAATGGCTTTGGCAATTTTTTTGAAATTGTGTGCGGCACAGACTATTGAAAATTCACCCGCGACTTTATCTTTACTGCGAACACTGAAGCCACGAAAACCACTATTTTTGATTTGGCCAAATACGGATTCTACGATGACTTTGCGTTGCTTATAAACAGCTTGGGCTGAAACGGTCTCCCTTTTACGATTCATGTCTTGCCGTAGCGACTCTTTGTTATCGGTGCTGATCGTGCGCGCGTAACCTTTGCCGGATTGGCAGCAACGACTCTTGAGTGAACACGTCTCACAGACTTCATCGCGCCCCTGGTATACCCGGCTGCCGTCTTTGGATTCACTGATCATTACCCAGGTTTGTCCATTAGGACAGATAAAGATATGATCGGCTTGGTGATAGTCGAAGTCGGCCTTGACTAATTTCCGGTCCGAGGCGTCCAATGGGAGCTTAATGTGCTTTTTCACCTTTATCGCTGGCAATATAGGCGTCAACGCTAATCTGGGCGTTGTAGGCATAAGCGAGGCGCCTTGCTTGCCCATGGTGCGGGCCTCGGTATCGGCAAAGCTGATTTGCTTGGCGTCGTCGATGACTGTGCCCCGGTTAAGCGGTTCTTCGCGTTGCTCAAGCGCTTTTTGGGCGGCTTGAATTTTAGCCTGCCGGCCTTCTTTGAACTTCAAATCGTCTGGGATTTCATGACCGGTTTTTTCTTGGTAGGCGTTGTCTTCTTTTTGGTCGCAGCGTTTAGCTTTCTCAATCAGATCATCAATTTCAGCGCATAAGGCTTGCTCCCTTTCTTTTAAACGTCCATCGCTTTGTGTTTAGACGTGTTAGCCTTGAACTTGGAACTATCCAGACTGATATGACCTAAGGAAGCTAACTTCAACTCCATCGCCAGTGTGACGGCTTGCTTAAAACAATCTTGAAAAAAATCGCCATGGTTTTTTCGAAAGTCGCTGAGGACTCGAAAATGGGGGCAGTTCATTTGCGCGATGAACATGAAGGATAAATCTTCATGACAGCGTCTTTCGATTTGTCGGGAGCTGAAAACACCACGGCTGTAGGCATAGATCAGAATCGAAACAATTAGCTTGGGGTGATAGGCATTCTGCCCTTTAACTTTGTAGCGGCTTTCAATGGGAGAGGTATCAAGCATCTGAAACAATTCCGTATAGAGATAGCAATCATGGTCTTTGGGAAGCAGATCAAAAATATTGCTGGGAAGTAGCAGGTGTTGATTAAATTCAACAGGGCTTGATTTGAAAAGAATTGTCATGGCGCTACCCAGTGGCTACTTTAAACGCAATTATATATCAACTTATTGTTTTCATTAATTTTTAATAGATTTTTGTAAGTATTTAAAGGCGGCAGGAGATAAATTTAGTATCCCAAGCTATTCTCGGACAGCCTCCTAGACTGGGGCGCTCATCAATGTCCACACGGCAAGGAATGGTACCTCGATAGTCATTTTTACTATACCGCTTACGGTAAGGCTTGGCTTGATGCCGTAAGTGCTTATATAACCGACCTCCCGCCGCCTCGTCTGCCAAGAGAAAGCGATAGATGGTTTCATGGCTAACACCGATTTTTCAAGCCTTTTTAAACGTCCCGAGATCTGCTCTGGGCGCCATTTCTCCTCGATAAGTGGTATGATAACCTGTTTCATCTCCTCATCCAGTTTGATCTCTTTAGGTTTGTCAAGATAGCGCCGTTGGGCGGGTGCGATTAAAAGTGCGGTTTAAATTCAAGCGGCTTGACGCATCTTATTCCAGTATTGATCCCATTTGTTATTGGCTCGAATAATCCTTAATGCCAACATCGAATCCACGTTGTCTGGAGCCCACCATGCACCCGGTAGTTTTAAGCGTTGCTGAATAATATATCGGTGCGCACTTTCTATTTCCCCAGAACCGATGGGCAAACCCTGAGCCAACGCCGCTTTATAATCTAACTGATGAGGGCGATTTTTGATATACCGGTAGCAAGCACGTACCGGTGCGTTCTGCGCTTCAATCGTGTCGGCTTCTAAAAAAGGGGTCAGTTCATCCAGAACACTCGGATAATTATTTTGTTTTAATTGGCCTTTTTGTTTGTCCAGCCAAGCTTTCTCATGCTTAGGTGCACACGTTTTTGCTGCGGCCGCAAGATAGTCACAGATATGATAAAAGTCAATCAGATAACTGCCTTGTGCGCCGAATTGTTCGTCAATCTGGTCAGCTATCCAGGTAGCACCATCCCCTACTGCATGTAACTGTGTCTTGTTACCGAATCCCGCTTGAACCGCACAGTCATAAAGCCGCTTTCCCGCCTCGGCTACCGTGCCTGAAAAGGTCGCGCCAAAGATGGGTGTTGTGCTTCCCGCTGCGTGGACTAAACACAAACGGGCCTCCTGCCATTGGAGCGTTTTGTTTTTACGTTTATCTTCTGCTTGCTCGTCGACCTTGACGATAGGAATCATGCTGCCATCGATTTCACCTATCTGTATTTTACAGCCGGCAGACTTGCGTTGGTCAGTAATCCGTTCTTCAGTTTGATAGATTTGTCCGGCATGGTACTCGGTTATAGCTCTTATAGTGCTCGCCGATAGGACGAGACCATAATGTTCCTGTAACTTTTACGGCACCAGAGCAAACGCATGATCCGCACCAAAATCCGTTATGACCCGTTGCAAGGTGGTTGAGCAGCCTCGACAGTGAACTTCGGCTAAGCTACTGAAGGGCCGAAATCGTTGCCCGGAAACTTTGAACTCTTGCTCATAAACGGTTATCTCTCCGAAGGTGGTGTGCCACCAGAGTTTTTTTTACCACTCTTTATGGCAGTACAGTGGTCCTTGTCAAAATCCTCTGTAGTTTTTGCCTTCTTGTGTTCCGACCAGCTGTGAAGGGCTTCGCTGCCCATGTGGCGTAGTTCTTCGATCACTCGCATTTCTGCTTCATTGGCTTTCTGACAATCCCCAGCACGGTCTTCAATGATATTAATCAACAATTCAATTCGGTTTTTAAGCGAAGGATACTGGCTAAGGCGTTGTTCAAGGGTTACATCAGATTTAGCTAAAAACATTACAGTGACTTTCTATTGTGGTAGATTACAAAGTTTCTATAATACACTGAAAAACCGCACTTTTAATCACACCCCCGTTGGGCTTTAATTTGTGCTTGTTGATAACGATACCCGCAGTTACCCTTATTTCGGCGCAGCTCTCTACTAAATAGTGGATTTACTTCTATCCATGCCTTTGGCTATCTCACCCAGGGAAATTTTTTTCTTATGCATTATGTAGATATGGTATCTTTCTTCTTGGGTTAGATGGTTGAATGTTCTCATTGGACACCTCTTTAGTTTTTTGTTTTGGTAGACGGAAACTATACCATCTAACTCTTTTAAGGGGTGTTGCATTTATTATATGAATCCAAGCTTGATGAGGTCGTGCGGCAGATGGAAAAGCGACACCTGAGGCGACAAGCATCAATTGATAACGCTTTCAACAAACAATTGGCTTTTTCAACAGGTTAGGGCGGTGTTGACTGCCTGTTAATTTAACAAAGTAGAATTAGCCAGTTGCTCAAAAAACGACTTATCTGAGGTCATGTGTGACTTACCTTGTTTTCCGGTAGGGAATTTTGCAAGTGGCTCATTTGAATAAAATTAACAGTCTTTTGGGCGAGTTGAAGGTAAATAAGTTTTAGAGCGGGCTGTTTTAGAGCGGGCTTGACGGCGAGAATTGCGCCTGTATAATACGCAGTTCTTTCGGGGCGTGCTGCTCTGGAGGGCTAGGGAGTTTCGGCAAAGGCATGCGGACTATTGACAAGTTAGCCAAGTAGGCTATAATGGTGGGCTTCTTCGGGGTTAGGTGATTTTGGTCCTGGGATGCGCAGAAAGCGCCAGCTAAGGTGTTGACAAGTCGACTCGGCTCTGTATAATAGGCCGACTGAACGGGGCTTCGGTTCCACCCGCACCACATGGTTTGCCGGGGCTAATTCTGGCATCCTCACGATTTTTAGTGAGGAGAAGTCATGAAAAAACAACGCACATTGGTGGCGGCATGTTAAACTCTGGCGAGAGAGTGGTTTAAGTCCAGCGACTGTGCGCCAGCAAGGACTCAATGATAAAACCTTTTCGGTGTGGACGCGGCGTATTCGGGATAAATTACCCTTGAGTAAGGACGCCCCTCTCGAAATAATTCCCGTCCAGGTGGCGCTCCATCGGTAGCAGTCGCAACTGCCGAAGCTGACCAATAATACTCCGATTTCCGCACGGTGAAGAGCTTGAGCTGTCGACGGCCGTACCGCCGCGATGGCTAGCCGAATTGCTCAATGCCTCGGCTTAATCAGCACGCCTGGACAAATTTGGTTAAGCGTCAGCGCCGACTGGTGGTCCCGCAGGGGAGTCGACGGTTTATCGGCGCAGGTAGCGCAAACTTTAGGACAGAAGCCCTGCGAAGGATCGGCCTTTGTATTTCGCAATGCCTCCGGTAATCGTATCAAAGTCCTGCTGTGGGACGGCAACGGCGTGTGGTTGTGTCAGCGCCGACTGCATCAAGGGCATTTCATCTGGGCCACTCCGAGAAAGAGCCGACTTCCATCACGCAAGCGCAGTGGGAGTGGCTGATTGCCGGGTGGATTGGCGACGATTATCGGCGGAGCCGCCTGCACATTTAGACGCCTGATCAGCCACGTTTATAGCGCTTGAAAAATAGCCATAAACCCAGTATTTATAATGGCTACAGAGGTTTTTATGGTAAAATAATGGCATGAAAATACTAAGCCAGCTGGATGAATTGAATCTCGATGCTGCCGCCAAACGCAGGTGGCTGCGCTGCTTCAATCGCTGATGGATCAAGCTAAAAAAGATGCTGAAAACCTTCAAGCCAACGACCTCAAAATTCAGGCCCTCATTCTGGAACTAGCCCATCTGCGGAGCATTCGCTATGGCGTAAAGAGCGAAGCACTGTCCAGCGTACAAAGGGATTTGTTCGAGGAAACCTGCACCGAAGACATCGCGGCGCTTCAAGCCGAAGCCGAACAGGCCGACCAACAGTCCGGATCCACCGTTACCAAGCCCAAGCCCAAGCGCCCTCGCGCCGGTCGTCAGCCCCTGCCACCGCATCTGCCGCGCATTGAGCACTGTCACGAACCGGAGTCCTGCCAATGCGGTCAGTGCGGCAAAGACTTGGTCAAAATTGGCGAAGACATCACCGAACAACTGGATGTCGAACCCGCCAAATTCTTTGTCCACCGTCACATTCGTCCGCAATACGCTTGCCGCAGCTGCGAAAGCATCACCGCCGCCCCGGTTCCCCCGGCCATTATCGACGGCGGCATGGCGGCAGTGGGTTTACTGGTTTGGATACTTAATCAGTAAATACCTGGATCACCTCCCGCTCTACCGTCTGGAACAGATTGCCGCCCGTGACCAGGTCATCCTGGCTCGCTCCACCTTGGCGGAATGGGTAGGACGCACGGGGGTTGCCCTACAACCCTTGGTGGATCGGCTGACTGAGCTGCTGCTGAAACGTGGCACGCTCCATGTCGATGAAACGCCCGTGCCCCAACTGGATCCCGGCAGCGGGAAAACCAAACGCGCCTATCTTTGGGCCTACCGCAGCAATGACCTGGAAGAAGGTCCGCGGATCATCATCTTCGACTATCGGGGCGGGCGCAGCGGCGAGCGCGCACGTCAGTTCCTGGGAACATGGCAAGGCCACCTGTTGGTCGATGATTACGGAGGATACAAGGCCTTGTTCTCAACTGTGCCGGCCAGAGAAGGGTCGCCCTGCATAGAGTTGGGCTGCTGGGCGCACGCACGCCGGAAGTTTTTCGATCTGCACCAAGCCAATGCCAGTCCCATGGCGCTG
>CAWKGQ010000001.1:0-290931 GCA_963849195.1 uncultured Gammaproteobacteria bacterium | reverse complement strand
GAAATATGGATGCGCCCAATATAAATGCGCTTACACTATTTTCTTGTCTCATGTTTTCCTCCACTGGACCCAAATTAAAATATACGCCTTGATTAGGGCAATCTACTTAACGTTCACGAAAACAGCTTGTTACCTCTAGGAATGAAAGATGAACATTCACGGTAAGGCGGAATAATTTACACAGTTAAGTCATATTGCTTGTTTCGGCTTCAGTTTTGGTTCCCGAACTTGAAATTGGGAATCCATAAACAAAAAAGCCCATCATAAAGACGGGCTTTTTTAAATTGTTAAAGCAAAACTTTAGTTTTTAGTTTTATCAACAATCTGATTAGCTTTAATCCAGGGCATCATGCTGCGCAACTTCTCACCGACAACTTCAATAGGATGCTCCGCATTCAACCGGCGTCTGGCAGTCATTTCAGGATAATTGGTCATGCCTTCCAGAATGAATTTTTTCGCGTATTCACCGTTTTGAATGTTTTTCAAGGCTTCACGCATCGCCCAGCGGCTTTCTTCGTTGATTACTTTAGGACCGGTGACATATTCACCATACTCGGCATTATTGGAGATGGAGTAGTTCATATTAGCGATACCGCCTTCGTACATCAAGTCAACAATCAATTTCAACTCGTGTAAACATTCAAAGTAGGCCATTTCCGGTTCATAACCGGCTTCAACCAGTGTTTCAAAACCTGCTTTAACCAATTCAACCGCGCCACCGCACAATACTGCTTGTTCACCGAACAAATCTGTTTCTGCCTCATCACGAAAGGTGGTTTCGATGATACCTGAGCGACCGCCACCAATAGCAGATGCGTATGACAAACATATCGCCTTAGCCGTACCTGAAGAATCCTGATGAATTGCGATTAAATCAGGAATACCGCCGCCGCGGACAAATTCAGAACGCACGGTGTGTCCAGGCGCTTTAGGCGCAATCATAATCACGTCTAAATCAGCTCTGGGTACAACCTGGTTGTACAAAATAGAAAAGCCATGAGCGAAAGCTAAAGTAGCGCCCTGTTTAATGTTTGGTTCAATCTCGGCTTTATACAATTGCGATTGAAACTCGTCAGGCGTCAGGATCATGACTATATCCGCACCGGCTACGGCTTCAGGCACGTCTTTAACGGTTAAACCCGATGCTTGTGCTTTGGCTACCGAAGCTGAGCCTGCACGCAATCCAACCACAACGTCAACGCCGGAATCCTTTAAGTTGTTAGCATGGGCATGACCTTGTGAACCGTAACCGATGATAGCTACTTTTTTTGCTTTTATGATAGATAAATCGGCATCTTTGTCGTAATAAACTTGCATGAGTTTTCCTGTTTTTCTGGGTGTAAAGTAAATAAAAAAGATGAAAAGTACAGTTATATGGTTCTATTGAACTTGTTCCTAATGATTATAAATGCAATCCTTTCTCGCCTCTGGAAATGCCTGTCGGCCCTGAACGAACTACTTCAATAATAGTGTCCGGGTCTATTGCGGCAATAAAGGCATCGAGTTTTTCTGAAGGACCGGTCATTTCAACAATGTAGGTGGTGGGAGTAACATCTATGATGTTGCCACGAAATATATCCGCCATGCTTCTGATTTCATCACGCATTTCCGCGGTGGTTTTGATTTTAATCATCATCAGTTCACGTTCAATATGAAAGGATTCTGCTAAATCGATTAGTTTAACCACATCAATCAACTTATTCAGCTGCTTGGTAATTTGCTCAATGATTTCTTCACTACCACGGGTAACCAATGTCATTCTTGACAAGCTGGAGTCTTCGGTCGGTGCTACTGTCAGTGACTCGATATTGTAGCCACGCGCGGAAAACAGACCTGCTACGCGAGATAATGCTCCGGATTCATTTTCCATTAGAATAGAAATAATGTGTCTCATTATGCCAATTCCCTGTCTGTCGATGTGCCTGTGGCGACTCTTAGTTTCATATCGTGATGGCCCTTACCGGCCTCAATCATCGGGTAAACATTTTCAGTTCTATCGGTCATGATGTCCAAAAAAACTGTGCGATCTTTCATGGCGAAAGCCGCTTCCAGAGCCGGTCTGACTTCTTCGGGTTTATCTATACGCATGCCGACATGACCATAAGCTTCTGCCAATTTGACAAATTCCGGAATAGTATCCATATACGAATGCGAATAACGGCTTTCGTAAGAAAATTCCTGCCATTGCCGAACCATGCCCATATAACGATTATTCAGGTTAATGATTTTAACCGGAGTTTTATATTGAAAAGCGGTCGATAATTCTTGTATGCACATCTGGATACTGGCTTCACCCGTCACACAAGCAACATCCGCGTCAGGAAATGCCAATTTAACCCCGATGGCGGCAGGCAAACCAAAGCCCATCGTGCCTAGCCCACCTGAATTTATCCAGCGGCGAGGCTTGTCGAAAGGATAGTATTGCGCTGCCCACATCTGATGCTGGCCTACATCTGAAGTCACATAAGCATCGCCTTTGGTGACTTCATACAATTGCTCAATGACATATTGCGGTTTAATCAAAGGACTTTTACGGTCAAACTCCAGGCAGTTAACTGCTTGCCATTGCCCAATTTGATGCCACCAAAGCTCCAATGCCTTTTTGCTGGGCTTCTTTTGGCTTTCTTTGATTAACTCAAGCATTTGCTCCAATACAGGTTTAACATTACCGACAATAGGAATGTCGACTCTAACGGTTTTGGAAATAGAGGCAGGATCAACATCAATATGAATGATCTTGGCGTAAGGACAAAATAAATCCAGCTTACCCGTGACACGATCATCGAAACGCGCACCGATAGCAATAATCACATCGCTTTCATGCATCGCCATGTTGGCTTCATAAGTGCCGTGCATGCCCAGCATACCGATAAATTGCTTGTCGGTTGCAGGGTATGCACCTAAACCCATCAAGGTATTGGTAATCGGATAACCCAGTGTCCGAGTAAACTCGGTCAATTCCTTGCTGGCTTCGCCTAAAACAACACCGCCGCCTGAATAAATGATGGGTTTTTGTGCGCTCAGCAATAAATCTACGGCCTTTTTAATCTGGCCCTTATGTCCGGTAACTACGGGATTATATGAGCGGATAGAGATTTTTTTAGGGTATTTATAAGGTACTTTAATGTTTGGAGCGGTTATATCTTTAGGTACGTCAACAACCACAGGACCAGGCCGCCCCGTTGTGGCGATATAAAATGCCTTTTTAATAGTTTCGGCTAATTTGGTCACATCCTTGACTAAAAAGTTATGCTTAACACAGGGCCGGGTAATACCGATCATATCGACTTCCTGGAAAGCATCGCTACCAATCACTGGTGATGAGACCTGTCCGGAAATGATAACCATGGGAATTGAGTCCATATAAGCCGTAGCGATACCGGTTACAGCATTGGTAGCGCCTGGGCCCGAAGTAACCAATACCACTCCGGGTTTTCCGGTGGCTCGGGCATAGCCATCGGCTGCATGGGTTGCACCTTGTTCATGCCGGACCAGGATGTGTTTGAGTTCATCTTGCTGGAAAAGCGCATCATATAAATGCAATACGGCCCCGCCAGGATAGCCGAAAATATATTCTACGCCCTCGTCTATAAGACTTTGAACCAGGATTTGTGCACCGCTTAGCTCCACGCTAACACCTCAATAAACATGATGATTTTTCGATTTAAGTCGATTGTATTCGTTTTTAAAATTTAAGAATATATTACTTGGCTTTAAAAAACAGTTAGATGACATATTTGGGACTATTGTCTTTTAGACAACATAGCAATCAGCATTTTACTAGGTTCTTAATGAAATTGTAATTATCTATCTATCCTTATCTAATTCTTGCTCAATTAATTGAAATTTTTAAGGATTAATCGTCATTCATTATTAGCGGTATTTCCAGTGCGGTTTTCTGGAAAATTTTAAAGCCGCGCATTTCCAGGATGCCTTTGGTATTGAGTGAAATAATCAGGTACAACGCCTCAGGATAAGCAGCTAGCTCTAAATCATGGGTTGATGGTTGTGCGGGTGCGGCCGGGTGGGAATGATAAATGGCGAAAAGATCTTCTCCCTGTTCTCGCATTTTAGCCATGGCCGAGATTTGTTGTCCGGCATCAAGCAGAAAACGTTGCTGAGGGTGTTCGGCGGTGTTTTTTATCGGATAGCAATGGGTTGGTAAACCATTTTTACTGCCGATAAGACCGCATACCTCGAAGTCGGGTGAGATTTGTGCTAGATGGAGTAATTGGTTGGTTATTTTACGGGGGATTTGGATTTCTTCTGGGGTCATAATAGTAATTAAGGTTCAGAGCTCTTGGCAGTAGGGGCGACACGTTCGCCTCTATTCTGTATTCCATTGTCCATAAGTTACCCGGGGTTGTCCTGATAGGTCGGTGACTGTTTGAACATTGTCGTAATGGAAATTTTTAAAAATTGTTTGAACCGGGTCTTGTTGATCGTAGCCATGTTCAATTAATAAATGTCCGCCGGGTTCCAGGCGGTTACGCGCAGTGTCGGCAATGATTTTAATATCACTGAGTCCTTGTTCATCGGCACACAAGGCTGTTTGTGGTTCAAATCGGATGTCGCCCTGCTTTAGATGGCTATCGTCCTTTGCGATGTAAGGAGGATTGCTGATGATCAGGTTAAATTTAGCATCGGGCATATTAGTAAACCAGTCGCTTTGATAAAACTGAATGTTATTAGTGTGGTGTTGATTGGCATTTAGTTGGGCGATGCGTAGCGCGGCTAAGCTAAAATCGGTTGCGCTGACCTGTACATGGGGACGTTCCGCAGCTAGGGTGATGGCTATAATGCCTGAGCCGGTGCCGAGATCAATAACCTTGACCGCTTTATCCGGGGGTATCAACTTTAAGCTGAGTTCGATTAGCAATTCAGTGTCCGGACGGGGAATTAAGACATCCGGGGTGACATGAAATTCCCGCGACCAGAATTCACGGCGGCCAGTGATATAGGCTATAGGGATACCTTTTTGCCGTTCTTGTATCAGTGTCAAAAACCGGGATATGAGTTCCGGTTGCAGTTTCTTGTCGGGCCAGGCGCGAAGATGTGAACGTCGTTTGTCAAGAACCAGGCACAGCAAAACTTCTGCATCCAATAATGCCGATTCAGAGCATGATGCCAGCTTATTTGCCGCTTCTTCCAGCACGGATTTTATGCGTTGCATTAAGCTTAATCTTCGCCAAGTTGGGTCAGCAGTTCTGCCTGATGTTCGCTAATCAGTGGCTGAATCACTTGTTCAAGTCCTCCCTGCATGATGTCATCCAGTTTATACAGCGTTAAGTTGATGCGGTGATCGGTTAATCGTCCTTGTGGGTAATTGTAAGTGCGGATACGCTCTGAACGGTCACCGCTACCAACTTGCAGTTTTCGAGTGGCTGATTGTTCCGCGTGGTGTTTTTCCTGTTCCGCGGATAATAAACGCGATGCCAGCAAGGACATGGCCCTGGCGCGGTTTTTGTGCTGCGACCGCTCGTCCTGGCATTCTACTACCACTCCCGATGGGATATGGGTAATACGTATGGCGGATTCAGTTTTATTGATATGCTGTCCACCTGCTCCCGATGCTCGGTAAGTATCAACTTTAAGGTCGGCTGGATTGATGTCAATGGCATCCACTTCTTCGACTTCGGGCATGATGGCAACTGTACACGCTGATGTGTGTATGCGGCCTTGCGATTCTGTTTCAGGAACACGTTGGACACGGTGCGTGCCGGATTCAAATTTTAATTGGGAAAACACATCGCGCCCGGCAACACGTAAAATAACCTCTTTGTAGCCGCCGTGGTCGCCCTGGCTTTCGCTGATAATTTCTGTTTGCCAGCCTTTTCTTTCGGCGTAGCGTTGATACATACGGGAAAGATCGCCTGAAAAAATCGCGGCTTCATCGCCCCCTGTGCCTGCTCGTATTTCCAGGAAAATGTTGCGATTGTCGTTGGGATCTTTGGGTAGTAACAATAGTTGTAATTCGAGGTCCAGTGTTTCTATCAGATCTTCCGCCTCATTGATTTCTTCTCTGGCTAGTTCTCTTAATTCAGGGTCGCTATCATTAGACATTTCCTTGGCTGAGGCGAGCATTTCCAATGCTTGTTCATAGCGTTTATAACAATCCACCAGTGGGCCGATTTGGGCATATTCCTGGCTCAGGGCGCGAAATTTGTTTTGATTATTTTGTACTTCAGGCTCTGAAAGTAAGGCTGCGATTTCGTCATAACGTTCGCACAGGTTTTCCAGTTTTAGTTGTATGGAGTGTTTCATTGAGATTTGGTTAATTTAAAAATTTCGCGGGCAGCGGCAATCAAGTCGTGGCGTTCGTTTTCGGCGGCGGCTCTAATTTGGGTGCTGGGCATATGGATGAGTTTGTTGGTCAGGCTATGAGCGAGTCGATTAAGGGCTTCTTCAGCAGAAACGCCGTTTTTCAGTAAAGCCAGGGCTTTTTGTAGAGCTTCATCGCGGGATTGTTCGGCTTGATGGCGATAATCCCGAATCGTTGATTGCGCGCCTTGGGCGCGTAACCAGGCTAAAAAATAATCAACCTGAGTGTCGATTATTTCTTCTGCCTGTTCTGCTGCCAACCGGCGAGAGTTCATGTTCTGGTCTATGGTGTGTTGCAGGTCGTCAACGGTGTAAAGATACACATCTCTAAGTTGTTCAACTTCAGCTTCAATATCGCGTGGTACAGCCAGGTCCACCATAAACATGGGCTTATGTTTGCGTTTTTTAAGTGCGCTTTCCACCCGGCCTTTGCCCAGAATCGGTAATTGACTGGCTGTTGAAGAAATAACGATGTCTGCTTCAGCCAGATGCATGGGTAATTCGGATAAAGCAATCGCATAGCCGTTAAACTGTGTAGCCAAAGTGTGCGCTTTGTCATAGGTGCGATTAGCGATAATGATGCGGCCTATCCCTTGTTGTGATAAATGCCGTGCTGTCAATTCTATTGTTTCACCTGCGCCTATTAGTAAAGCGGTCTGTTCACTCAGTTTATCGAAGATTTGTTGCGCCAGTTGAACGGCAGCAAAGGCAACCGATACCGGACTGGAACCAATTGCGGTGTCGGTGCGTACTTTTTTAGCAGCGGTAAATGTGTGCTGAAAAAGTTTACCTAGACGTTTGCCTAAAGTACCCGCATCGTAAGCGGCCTGATAGGCTGTTTTCATTTGTCCGAGAATTTGCGGTTCTCCTAAAATCATGGAATCCAGTCCGCAAGCGACTCGAAATATATGACGACACACTGACCTGTCCGTATGGCAATACAGGTAAGGGGCGAAATCTGCGGCATTGATCTGTTTGCTTTGAGCAACCCAATCAATCAGAATCTGCTGGTTGGCTGTGGTTGACGTGCAGTAAAACTCAGTGCGATTACAGGTTGAAAGAATGGCGGCTTCACTGATTTCCTTGAGTCGCCATAACTCTTTCAACGATGATTCCAGTATGTCGGCAGGGAAAGACAGACGTTCACGGATGTAAACCGGTGCGGTATTATAATTAATCCCTACTGCAAGAAAAGTCATGGTGTTTATAGATGTAGGTCAGTTTAATGTTACGCAATAAGTTCACGATAATACTTTTTTCGCCTTTTGTCTGGCATCTTGCACCTTTTTAGGAATAATAATTTTATAACATGAACCCTATGACTTGTCTTTCTTATCCGTCTTAGCAACTGCTCCATGCGTCGCCTAAAGCGCCTGGTTTTGGTGTTCCACCTCTTGTATCTTTGCAGTCGTTGAATACGAATGAAAAATTCTGCGTCAAATACCCACGTTATTCCTTAACGTCATAGCTTTTAGCAGAAACCCCGGTATATTATGTCGCCGTATTTTAAGAAATATAATAACTTTATCCAAATGGAATAAATCAGCTGTCTAAATTGACGGGTTTTTCTGATAATCTATTGTGAAATATGTATTGAGTAATAAATAGGATTGTGTGTGTTAATTTTTAGATTGCTTTCAGTAATAACCCTCGTTTTACTTAATAGTTGCGCCGATTCACCTGCTAAGCCGAGTCAGCCCGAAGGAACCATTGCGCCTGTCAAAATAGCCAAGCCTAAAGAAAAAGCTGAGCAAAAAGAAGAAATAAAAACCTCAATCGCCCCTGATGTGCTGTTTATGCTATTGACGGCAGAGCTTGCCGGACAAAGGGGGCAATATGATATTGCGCTGGAGGGTTACATGGAAGCCGCCAAGCGTGTGCATGATCCAAGGTTTGCTGAACGGGCGGCAATGATTGCCATGTACATGAAAGATAGCAATAAAACAAATGAGGCGGTGACTTTATGGCTGCGTCAAGATCCAAAAAACCAGACCGCAAGAAAAATTGCTGCATTATCGGCATTAAGGGCTGGAGATAAGAAAGCCGCTGTTGAACATTTAAACGTTTTACTAAAAGTTGATCCTGCCGGTTTCGAAAATGCATTGCTTGAATTGGCCGGTGTACTGCAAAAGGACGACAAGATAACTGCTGTTTATGATGCACTGGATACTTTGTCAATACAGCATCCAGACCAAGCCGGGATTTATTTTATGCAGTCATTACTGGCTATGCAAAAGAAAGATAAAAATCTGGCTGAAACAAAAATACAACAAGCTTTGAAGATTCAACCGGACTGGGATAAGGCCTTGATATTTCAAGCCCAGATAGCGATGTTTTCAGGAGACTTGAATAAAGCCAAAACTCTGTTAAAAGAGGCATCCCGTAAGTATCCGGACAATAATAAAATTAACAAGATGTATGCGCAGGCGTTAATAAAGACCGAGGACTATGAAGAAGCCGGTGAGATTTATCAGGGCATTATCTCGTCTGATCCCAAGGATATTGAAAGCCAGTTTGCGCTGGGGTTGGTGTACCTGCAACTGGATCGGGACGAGCAAGCTGAAGACATTTTTAAAAAACTGTTGGAGCAACCTGAGTGGAAGTATCAGGCTAGTTTTTATTTGGGAAAAATAGAAGAAAAACGGGATCATACAAAAAATGCGCTGGTCTGGTTCGATAAGGTAACGGATGGGCCGGTTGTTTTTGACGCATCGATTTCAGCGATTTCTTTACTTGCTAAAGATAAACAATTCGATGAAGCCAACTCACGATTAAGTCTCTTGCAGGCGAAGTTTCCAAAACAAAAGCTGCGACTCTTGTTAGTGCAGGCAGAGTTGTACAGTCAGCAAAAGCAATATGAGAAGGCATTCAATCTATTGACCGAGGCACTGGTTGATTTTCCTGATCAAAAAGAGCTGTTATATACCCATGCACTGATGGCGGAGCGTGTTGGTAAGCCAGATATAGTGGAAGGGGATCTGAAAAAAATATTGGCAACGGATCCTGATAATGTTGAGGCATTAAATGCCTTGGGATATACCCTGTTGAACAAGCCTGATCGCTATGTTGATGCGGAAAAATACCTTCAGCAAGCGCTTAGGCTTGAGCCGGATGAAGCTGTCATTATTGATAGTTATGGCTGGCTGCAGTTTAAATTAGGGCATCCTGAAAAAGCCCTGGATTATTTACAGCAAGCCTATGAAAAAAAACAGGAAAATGAAATAGCCGCGCATCTTGTCGAGGTGTTATGGGCTTTAGGCAGAAAAGATGAAGCCAAAAAAATATTTAATAAAGCCTTTAAAGATGCCCCAGGCGATGAATATCTACTGGACTTTCAGCAAAGAATATTAAACGGCGCACACGAGTGATGTTAAGCATTAAATTAAAGCGGCTAGGTCGGTGGTGTCTTGTACTGATGCTTTCAGGCTGTTCTACCGTACCCGTAGAACCGGGAGTGCATTATTCAAAAAATGCACGAGAGCATCTTTACAAGTTGGAGCAATGGTCGTTTGAAGGCCGGCTGGCGTTAACCGGAAAAAATGATTCCTGGTCGGCAAGTATAAGCTGGGGGCATAGGCTTGATGACGAGAAAATAAAGTTATCCGGGCCCTTGGGGCAGGGTGCAACCGTTATTCAATTAACAGGCGATTTAGTCACTATAGATCGTGGAGATGGACGGGCGCAATCATCAACCAAGCCCGAAGAGTTTATTAATCAACAGTTGGGCATGTTTGTCCCGGTGCATTCCCTGCGATATTGGGTGGTAGGATTGCCCGAGCCAACTAGCGCATTTGTAGAGACTGCTTTTGGTTTTAAACAGGCCGGATGGTTTATTGAATACAAACAAATGCTGCCCGTCGACGATCAGTTCATGCCGCGTAAAATCACAGTTACGAATGAGCAGGTCAAATTAAAATTAGTCATAGATCAATGGGTTTTAAATGTCGCAAAAGCAATATAATCAGTCACTATGGGCGGAAAAATGGCCTGCGCCGGCAAAATTAAATTTAATGTTGCGGATTGTTGGTCAAAGGCCTGATGGTTATCATTTATTGCAAACGGTGTTTCAATTTATAGATTTGTGCGACTGGATAACATTTCATCCCGTTGATGATGGCCGAGTAAGCTTGCAAAAATCGATTCCAGGTGTGGCAGAGGCGGATGATTTAACGGTTAGAGCGGCGAACCTATTAAAAGCAGAAACAGGATGTGAGTCAGGCGTGCGCATCGAGGTGGAAAAAAACCTGCCCATGGGAGGCGGTCTAGGTGGGGGCAGTTCTGATGCTGCAACGACTTTGGTGGTATTAAATGAATTGTGGAGTCTACAGTTATCACTGGAAAAATTGATGGAGCTTGGGCTTACTCTGGGTGCTGATGTACCTGTATTTGTGTATGGCTATTCATCGTGGGCAGAAGGTGTTGGCGAAAAATTGGAGAAGATAAGCCTCCAGGAGCAGTGGGTTGTAGTTATTAAGCCCGAATGTCACGTAAATACTAAAGAAATATTTTCAGCTAAAAATTTGACACGCAATAGCAAATCAATCAAAATAGCCGACTTTATAGCGGGTCAGCACCAAAACGATTGTGTTGAGGTGGTTTGCCAGCGGTACCAGTCTGTTAAAGAAGCTCTGGTTGCTTTGTCTGAGTTTTCAGAGGCAAGACTAACCGGAACAGGGGCTTGTGTTTTTGCGCAGTTTGATTCAGAAGACGCAGCGGTCAATGCCTATGAGTCACTTAGAAGTAAGTGGCAGGTTTATCTGGCTAAGGGTTTAAATGAATCACCTTTGTTTTCAAAGCTAAAGATTGGTAAATATATATCTTGATTATTGGGTCGTCGCCAAGCGGTAAGGCACGGGGTTTTGATCTCCGCATACCAAGGTTCGAATCCTTGCGACCCAGCCATTTACCTCCACTAAGTTAAATTCTAATTGGGAGTGCTTGAATGAATGACACCTCTATGATGGTGTTTTCTGGAAACGCTAACCTGGCTTTGTCTGACGGTATAGTTAAGAAGCTTAATATGCGCCTGGGAATGGCGGCTGTCGGTAGATTTAGTGATGGAGAAATTGCGGTAGAAATTGAAGAAAATGTCCGAGGTAAGGATGTTTTTATAATTCAGCCGACCTGTTCTCCCACTAATGAGAATTTAATGGAATTATTAGTGATGATTGATGCTCTCAAGCGAGCTTCAGTATCACGAATTACTGCGGTAATGCCTTATTATGGCTATGCACGGCAGGATAGACGTTCGCGATCAGCTCGGGTGCCTATCAGTGCCAAGCTGGTTGCTAAAATGATTGAACAAGCGGGTGCTCATCGCGTTTTGACGGTTGATTTGCATGCTGACCAAATTCAGGGTTTTTTTGATATACCCGTAGACAATGTTTATTCATCACCCATTCTTTTAGGTGATGTGTGGCGGCAACAATATAAAGATCTGATTGTTGTTTCACCTGATGTCGGTGGAGTGGTTAGAGCACGTGCGCTTGCCAAGCGACTGGATGACGCTGATCTTGCCATTATAGACAAGCGTAGGCCCAAGGCTAATGTCTCGGAGATCATGCACATCATTGGTGATGTTGATGGCCGCACCTGTGTACTGATTGATGATTTAGTCGATACCGCCGGGACTTTGTGCCATGCCGCTTCTGCTTTAAAAAAACACGGTGCAATTAAAGTAGTTGCCTATTGTACTCATGCTGTATTGTCAGGTTCTGCTATGAAAAACTTGAATGGCTCGGAGCTTGATGAATTGGTTGTTACGGATACCATTCCACTGAGTCAGGATGCTATTGAGTCAGGAAAAATAAGACAGCTTAGTGTTGCGGAAATGTTGGCTGAGACAATAAGGCGTATTGCAGTAGGTGAGTCGGTTAGTTCGCTTTACGTAGATTAACCAGACATAGATAATAGTTGTTGATTGATAGAATTTAATGTGTGTGCTTTCAGAGCACGGACTTCAGAAAAATGGTGAGGAAAAATGTCTAACGTATTTGAATTTGTTGCCGAAAGTCGTGGGCTCTCAGGTAAGAGCGCAGCAAGAAGTGTGCGTCGTCAAGGTAATGTGCCTGCAGTTATATACGGTGGACATAGTGAGCCTCAAATGCTCGTGTTAAATCATAATGAAGTCATTAAGCATCTTGAGCATGAGGCGGTTTATTCGCATGTACTGGATGTCACTGTCGATGGAAAAACAGAGCAAGCGATTCTGAAAGGTGTTCAACGTAATCCTGCAAAATTTCAGATACTACATCTGGATTTTCTCCGGGTTAACATGTCCGAGGCGATAAAAGTACATGTACCGTTGCATTTTACCAATGAGCAGACCTCCATTGGTGGAAAAAAAGGCGGTATTTCAGCCCATTCCATGGTTGATGTAGAGGTTTCATGCTTACCTTCAGCTTTGCCTGAATATCTTGAAGTAAATCTGGCTAATCTGGACATTGGTGAAACGCTTCATCTTTCCGATATTGTATTGCCTGCAGGTATTGAGATTGTGGTTTTGGCCCAAGGCCCAGAGCATAATTTGCCTGTCGTCTCGATGATGGCTTCAAAAGCCAGTAAAGACGATACTGCTGCCTAAAGCAGTAGCTATAGATTAAAGATGATTAAACTTATCGTTGGCTTGGGTAATCCAGGTCGGCAGTACGAAAAAACCCGGCACAATGCCGGGTTTTTGTTTTTAGACGCCTTGGCAATTGAACTGGGGTGTACTTGGTTCAATGAGTCCAGGTTTCAAGGCTCGTTTGCAGAAGGCAGCATTGCAAACGCCAAGGTCATGCTGTTAAAACCAGACACGTTTATGAATCGAAGCGGTCAGTCCGTGGGTAAAATCGCCCGATATTACAAATTACTTCCCGAGGAAATTCTAGTTGTTCATGATGAACTGGATTTCAACCCTGGCGCGGTAAAACTTAAAAAAGATGGTGGTCACGCGGGACATAATGGCTTAAGAGACATTATTGCGCATTTGGATTCAAAAGAATTTTACCGCTTAAGAATAGGTATCGGCCGTCCCGCTACCGGAAAAGTCGTTGCAGATTTTGTGTTGTCCTCGCCATCAAAGCAGGAATGGGAAATGCTGGTTAGCGCTTTCGATTTGAGCAGAAGCTTTATCGGCCAAATGGTTACAGGCGATATGGCGGCCGTGATGAATAAATTGAATTCTTGATTTCCGAAGCACTAAGGATATGACTAAAAATAACTTCCCTGAATTGTGCTGGCAACCTGATGTCGTTCATGGATAATTGAGGAAATTGACTAGTGATGAGCGCCAACACTGATTATTCTTACGTTGCTCAGCTTAAACGTAAAAAAGTGAAGCGCTCTAACGTAGGTTTTTACGACGAAAAATTCGATTCCTTATGGCAATTTATGCTGACACTTTTTCTTTACGTAAGCGTTTGGCAACCATTACCTATGAAATTATGGCCTTGTTTAACACTTTGAATTTTCATGCGGATGGTCTTAGAAGTTTTGCCACAACCATTTGGTGGGCCTGTTTGGGGGCTTATATGATTTTTCTTGGCGTTAATGACAGCACCTTGGTTAATCAGAAAAATATCGGTTTTGGTTTGTTATCTCTGACTATTTTTAAAATTCTGATTATCGATCTGAGCAATTTGAACACTAATTTTAAAGTGTTTGTGTTTATGTTAGTTGGTATGTTGATGATTTATATTTCTTTTGTTGCAAATAAAAAAGCAGGGGCGGATGAGGTTTCTGGAAAATCGGCGTCAGAGTAAACACAATGCCTTTCAAAAAGACACTTTAACGATCTGAAAAACAATATAGTGTGTTTACAAGTGTAGGGTTTTTTACCCACCGTTGATCAGACGTTTAATTTAATTAATGGGCACAAAAAATGTGCCCATCCTAACGACTTACCTCAGCAAAATCTTATTTGCGTTGCTGATAATACTGAGCCAGCTCATTGATTTCCTCTTCGCTTAGTTGTTGGGCAATCAGGCGCATACGGCTGTAAACATCATTATGCCGCTGGCCGTTTTTATATTCCAGCAATGTTCTCGCAAAATAATCGGCATGTTGGCCCGCCAGTGCCGGAATATCCTGCTTCTCGCCCTGACCTTTGCCACCATGACAAACAAAACAGGGCGGCAGGATGCGTTTGCCGTCACCTTGTTCAACCATTTTTTCTGCTCTGGCAAGGTTCTGGCTGCTGGCTTTATTTTCTTGCGCCGGTAAGGAACTGAACCAGACTGCCAGATCAGCGGCGTCTTGTTCAGAAAGTCCTTTAGCGACTCCGGTCATCTGAGCATGACTACGGCTGCCATTGGCATAATCACGCAACTGTTTGTATGTGTACGTGGCGAGCTGGCCTGCAAGTGCAGGAATCGATGGCAGCGTTTCATCATCCCGCGTTTCCTCCTTTATGCCCTGGCCTTTATCGCCATGACAGCTTTTGCAAGATTCCGCCAGTTCTTTACCCTTGTTAAGGTTGCCGTTTTTAACAAGCTTCAGGACCTCAGGTGTCCAGGCGATTTGCGAGGATGGCTCAGCATAAACCACAGCCGGTGCCATAAACGCTAGTAATAGTAGCATTCGTTTCATGTTTAATATCCCCATGGCGATGAACCTGAAGTGTCCATAAAAAAGAACTGTAAGATGGGATAGCCAAAGCTGATGGCCATTAATACGGCAATGACTTTGTTCCAGAGTTTAATGTCATTCAACCATTCAGGTAGAGACGTTACCGCATGGATCGGCTCGGCAAATTCAATTTCCTGGTTAAACGCTTCTGCGGCCGGATTCAACTGTGTTTTGGCCAGAACGTAGATAAATAAACACGCCGAACCCAGCAATACCAGACCGCCCAATATCATCATCAATTCGT
The DNA here is from genome assembly GCA_963849195.1 of uncultured Gammaproteobacteria bacterium. Classification (GTDB taxonomy): domain Bacteria; phylum Pseudomonadota; class Gammaproteobacteria; order Methylococcales; family Methylomonadaceae; genus Methylobacter_C. The sequence continues at coordinate 275,756 of CAWKGQ010000001.1, read as the reverse complement.
AGGGCTTCCAGGACAGCGTCAGTAAATTATTGTAAACAACACTGGAAATACGGCGGGGCTGGCCTAACAAACCCAGCACATGCCAAGGCGTAGTCAAGATACTCATGCCTATAAACCAGGTCCATAACTGAACCAGGGCCATTGAATTGGAAACTAATGGTTTTTTAACCAGCATGGGCCAGAAATAATAGGCAATGGCAAAATACATAATGACGGTAGTACCGGCAAAAATCAGATGGAAATGACCGGGCACCCAAGCGGTATTATGTATCATGGCATTCATCGCATAACTGGCATTGACTATGCCGCCAAAGCCTCCAAAAATCAGCATCAATAACGACAAGATTACCGACAGCACCATGGTATTGGTCCAGGGCAAGCTGAGTATCCAGCCAAACAGTCCTTTACCGCCACGCAAGCGTCCGGCAATTTCCAGGGAGGCGATGACGGTAAAACCTGTTACTAAAGTAGGTAAAGCGACCACGAAAGTGCCGATGCCGTGTAATAGCTTCCAGCCCTTGGCCTGTTCCGGATCCATATACAGGTGATGAAAGCCTATCGGCAAGGCGAACACGGCCAATACGATAAATGCCAGCCTAGCCATTTCATCACTGAACAAAAAGCCGCCCGCCTGTTTAGGTACAAACACGTAAAAAGCGGTGTAGGCAGGAATCAGCCAGAAATAAACGATGGGATGTAGAGTCCAGGCGAATAACGTTCTGGACAGACCCGGATCAATCGTATCGATCCAACCCAAAGAAAAAGGAATCAATTGAAAAAGCACCTCCAAGGCAACACCGGCGCTGGTCCATAGCCATAGCATGGCATTCATTGTAGTTGCAAACATCGCTAAAGGCACGGGTTGCCCGGTATTGGCTTTTTTCCATTGCACAAACATCACCAGCATGATGACACACCAGACCCATGAGCCGACCACCAGCAAGGTAGCGCCGATATAAAAGGCGGCATGGGCAACAATCGGCGGGTAAAAGGTATAAAGCACGGATGCCTTACCGGTCAGCAAAGGAATGGCTGCCAACACGACGCCGACTAAAGCAAGCCAGAATCCACCCCATGCCAGCGGCTTATTCCAGACCGGTTGCTTTAAGCTGGTCGAAGCGATGTAATAACCAAAGCCCATGATAAAAAAAGTCGTGAGTACAAACGCCATCAACACCCCGTGGGTACTGACCGAGGCAAAATACACACTGGGCGAATCTAGCGCAGGGATAAAGCCGCTACGTTCCAGTACTTGATATTCACCCAGGAAACAAGCCACGACGAAGGCAATAAATGCCACCCATAGATGGCTTAACGCCAGTTTTCGTTCTGCTGCATCATTCATTGTTTGATCCTCCTTCAGCGGCTGATTTTATCGGAGCTTTCCAGTCTTCTTTGGCGATGACGGAAATATTGCTCCACATGTGGTTATGACCCAAGCCGCAATATTCGTTACACAGTACCGGATATTCACCCGGTTTCGGGAAGGTTGTGGTTATTTCCGCAACATAACCCGGTACAATCATGGTGCTCATGTTCGTCATCGGGATATGAACGCCGTGTAAAACATCCATACTGACCCAGCGAAAGGTTAATGGCGTCTCGGCTGGAACACTGATGTGTTTTGGAAAAAAGGAGTAACGCCCCGCGATCATTCTGACGATGACATTACCCTTGTCATCAACTTGAACGCCCAGATTGTCTTCAGCAAATTCCTTATTTAGATGCAGACTGGCGGAATCAACTGTTTCAACCTTACTGGGTGGATTGACGCCGTGGAAAAAGGCATCGATAGTGATAATGCCGACAAAAAGGCCGATCACCAGCAGTGAGATAGTGATCCATTTTCGTTCCAGTTGATCGATATGAATAGCACGAATTTGCGTATAAAAATCTCGCAACAGCTGTTCATATTTTGGTTTTATTGGTTCTGTTTGCATAATGAAACCCTAGCCTCGCGGCAGAAATACGCCGTAATAAAGAAATAGCCAAGCGACGACCATACCGCCGATAACCACTGACATCAGCGCAAAAGTACCAACAGGGGGGCTTTCGAGAATACGCTTACGTTCTTCTTCACTCATTTTATCCATCTCAATCTCTCTAGTTATAATTTTAAAAACGATTCCATTATAACTTGCATGGCAATTTTGATGAAAAGTTTAGTGTTAAATCGGCTATGCTGTTTCCAGGTAAGTATTCACCCCTGGTCAATTCGGTATATTTCGGAGTACAAACCTAGGTTTGTACTCCATTACAAATCAGGCTAACCAATACGAGGGGGATAGAGGGAAACTGTTTACGTTTTCAGTCTTCTGACTTAGTGTTGCAGCATAATACGCTTTCGCTTTTGCGCTTAGGTTGTCTCCAGACTTAATTTTTCCAGCAATTCATTAATAAACTCAATCTTCTGTTCTGTCGTTTCAAACGGCTTGATAAGCCTCAACTTATCTGCACCATCAAATTTATAGCATTGCGCCTGGGTTTGTATCAGGGTAATCAACCGTTCAGCATTAATGTTGGGTTCTGAGGTAAAAATAATGCGGCCGCCGCCTGCATTAGCTTCTATTTTTTTAATTCCCAGTTTTTCCGCTTTTTGCTTTAATTCAGTGACGCTAAACAATGTTTTAACCGGCTCTGGCAATAAACCAAAACGATCTATCATTTCTACCTGTAATTCATGTAAATCGGCTAGGTTTTCGGCGCTTGATATACGCTTGTAAAGCACCAAGCGCGCCTGAATATCCGGCAGGTAATCTTCCGGAATAAGAGCGGTTGTTTGCAGATCGACTTCAGCACCTCTGTCCATTGGAGTATCGAGTTCCGGCTGTTTACCCGATTTTAAGGCATCGACTGCGCGCTCCAGCAAGTCGGTGTACATAGTGAACCCGATTTCCTGAATTTGCCCGCTTTGGTCATCACCCAGCAACTCACCCGCGCCGCGAATTTCCAAGTCATGGGATGACAACATAAATCCTGCACCTAAATCACCGGATGCTTCAACCGCTTGCAGCCGTTTCATGGCATCCTTGGTCATTAAGGATTTTGGCGGCACGATAAAGTACGCGTAGGCCCGATGATGAGACCTGCCCACTCGGCCGCGGAGTTGATGTAATTGCGCCAGTCCCAGTTTATCGGCTCGATCAATAATAATCGTGTTGGCGCTGGGAATGTCGATACCGCTTTCAATAATGGTGGAACACAGCAATAAGTTAAAGCGCTGATGATAAAAATCCAGCATGATGCGTTCCAGCTCTCGTTCCGGCATTTGTCCATGCGCCATTTCAATCCGCGCTTCAGGTATCAGTGCGGCCAGTTCCCTCGCCATTTTCTCCATGCTTTTAACTTCATTGTGCAGAAAGAACACCTGCCCGCCGCGTTTGATTTCCCTCAAGCAAGCTTCCCTGATCTGTGCATCCAGCCATTCGCTAATGAAGGTTTTGATGGCATGACGGTTAGGTGGCGGGCTGGCAATAATGGAAATATCCCTTAAGCCCGACATGGCCATATTCAAAGTCCGTGGAATAGGCGTTGCCGTTAACGTCAGAAAATCCAGTTCACTACGCAGTTTTTTGAAGTGCTCTTTTTGCCGCACACCAAAGCGGTGCTCTTCATCAATGACCACCAGTCCCAGCGCTTTAAACTTAAGCTCCTTGGACAATAAGGTATGCGTACCGATAACAATATCGACTTTGCCCTCAGCCAATTCATCAGCAATCTGTTTTAGCTGTTTGGGCGTAACAAAACGCGACATGACTTCTACACGCACCGGCCAATCTGCAAAGCGGTCACGAAAGTTTTGATAATGCTGCTGCGCCAGTAAAGTAGTCGGCACCAAAACCGCAACCTGTTTGCCATTTTGTACGGCAATAAACGCCGCCCGCATGGATACTTCGGTTTTACCAAAGCCAACATCGCCACAAACCACCCTGTCCATAGGATGCGGACTGGACATGTCTTCCAATATGGTTTCAATAGCGGTTTGCTGATCGGGTGTTTCTTCAAAGGGGAAAGCATCAGCAAAAGCCTGATATTCAGCATCTTCAATAGCAAAGGCGTGCCCTTGCTTAACCGCTCTTTTGGCATGAATTTCCAATAATTCCGCAGCGACATCCCTGATACGTGCGATGGCTTTTTTCTTGAGCTTACTCCATTGATCGCCGCCCAGTTTATGCAACGGCGCGTTTTCAGGACTCACGCCGGTATAACGGCCAATCACATGTAAGGACGAAACGGGTACGTAAAGTTTGTCGTTATGGGCATATTCCAAGGTCAGAAACTCCGCCGTAATGCCGCCAACCTGCAGGGTTTGCAAGCCCAAGTAGCGACCTACGCCGTGTTCTTGATGGACAACCGGTGAACCTATAGTCAATTCATTAAGGTTATTGACAATATTTTCCAGCTCACGCGCCGCGGATTTACGCCTCCGGCGGCGTTGCAATACTTTTTCACCGGAAAGCATGCTTTCCGTAATAATGGCGATCGCAGGACTATCCAGCCATAAGCCATGATCCATAGGTGCGACAAGAACGCAAGGTGATACTTCGGACTTTAGAAATGCCTGCCAGCTATCCACTTGCTTAACAGTGATCTTATAGGACCTTAGTTTGTCAATCAGCCCTTCCCTGCGTCCGGCTGATTCGGCAACAAACAGAATTTTACCCGAGAAATTACTGATAAATTGCTGTAAAGCCTGAACCGGCTCATTCAGCTTGGCATCCAGGGTTATATTGGGCAATGGATGACAGGTGAAAACGCTGCTCTCGTCTGACTCCTTATTATCAAAGGTAATGTGTGCAAATGACGATGTTCTTTGGATCAACTCCTCCGGCGGCAAAAACAAGTGTTCAGGCTTCAGGATGGGTCTTTCAACATCATATTTCCGTTGCTCAAAACGCTCCTCGGCTTCTGCATAAAAAGCCTGTGCAGTGACGTTAAAAGTATCTGACGCCACTAAAACCGCTGTCAAAGGCAAATAATCAAACAATGTCGCCGTTTGCTCTACAAACAGCGGCAAATAGTATTCAATGCCGCTTGGAGCAATGCCTTTACTGACATCCACATACAAAGTGTTTTTGGGAGAAATTTCCGGAAAACAGGTTCTGAATGCTTGGCGAAAATGCTTGATGGCCTCATCGGTAAACGGAAATTCTCGTGCCGGGTACAATTGAATCTGGTCGATTTTTTCCAAAGACCGTTGTGTTTCAGGATCAAACGTGCGAATGGATTCAATTTCCTCATCAAACAATTCAATGCGAAAAGGCACTTTGCTACCCATTGGAAACAAATCAACAATCGCACCTCTGACGGAAAATTCAGCATGTTGATAGACTTGCGACACGCATTGATAACCCACGCTTTCCAGCTTGAGTCTGTTTAACTCCAGATTAAAATCATCGCCGACTTTAATGGCAAAGCTGTTGGCTAAAACATGCTCTCTCGGCGCCAGCCGATGCATTAACGTGGTCACCGAAACCACTAGCGCCCCCCGCTTCACCTGCGGCAATAAAGCCAGAGCTTTCAAGCGTTCCGAGATAATTTCAGGTAATGGCGAAAACACATCGTATGGCAGTGTTTCCCAATCAGGAAAATGCAGAATAGGATGCTCGCCCGGCAAAAAAAATGCCAGCTCATGCTCAAGACGCAAGGCAGTTTGATTATCGGGAGTCACAATCACAAACAGACGGTTTTCATTGTTAATGGCGGAAGCCAAGGCCAGGGAATCACCGCATCCGGTTAAACCTGTCCAAATAACAGCCTGGTCTTTTTCTTGTGGAACGTTCGGAGAAAAAATTAGTGTGTTAGCCATTAAAAAATATCATATCCGTTCCCACGCGCCTCGTGGGAATATGCTGTTAAAGGTCTGTAGTTATTGCCCATTGCTGGATAGCGACTTCGCTGCGTCTTTAGTTCCCTGCCCAATGGTTTTGACCGCGCGTCTCGTGCCATGACCGATTTCCCTGGTAACATCCCTGGTACCATGTCCAATTTCCCTGGTAACATCACGAGTCGTATGGCCTATTGTTCTACCTGACTCTTTAAGCTCGGCACAAGACGACATTAACCCGGTAGAAAATAAAATGAGTAAGGTAAATAATTTTGAAATGATCATTTTCTTCTCGGTTATCCAGTTTAAAAGCTGAATTTTACAATATTGTTAAATAGGAAATTGAACAATATCACCATCTATTTATCGAATAGGTAAAAGTTCAGCCATAAATATTATGGTTTTACGTTGCTCAATCCAACATAATACCGCGCCGCTATTTCCAGGCTCAACATTTATCCCAACAGAATCTTACGAAACGTCAAATTGATTCGTGGAGTTTTAATTTTTTTGGTTTTTGGCACTGAATGCAGCCAGTGATGCTGAAGAGTGCCCGCCATCACCAACAAATCGCCGTGACTGAGTGTGATATCCAATGTTTCTTTGCGTTTTTTATGGTGCAGTTTAAACAATCGCTCGTCGCCCAAACTTAGCGATGCAATCACCGGATTGAGTCCCAGTTCTTTTTCACCGTCCGCATGGCAACCCATTGAGTCTTTACCATCACGGTACAAATTGGCTAACACACTATTGAAAATACATTGACATTCCTGCTCCAATTTTGCCCTGATTATCTGCAATTGTGTAGTCCAGGGCCTTGGTTGATGATTAACCCTCGAATATTGATAATAAGCATCGGGGTCGCCATACCAGCACATCAAGCGGGGAACCTTAACCCATTTTCCGAAAATAAAAATAGCTTCTTCCTGCCAGGCCAGACCTGTTTCAAGCGCTGCAAATAACTGATCAGACTCCGGCAACCGGTAAAATTGTTTAATCAAGTAAAGCTCGCCATCAAAGGGAACAAGGTTTTTACCACGGTTGTATAGTGCGCTATGCATATCTTGAGAGACAGGGGTACGAAAATTCATCCTAAGTTGTAACCACTTACTCCCTCCTCCTTCCTTCAAAAATAAATTAAAAAAATCTTGACAGCTTTTTCGCATGAAAAATATCTTTTTCTTGCATTGGTGAAAAATCTTTTCGTTTAGCTCATTGTAAAGACACTGCCGGCGCTAATTCGCAGCCTTACTTGCCGGATGTGAAAAAATCTATTTTCGTGTGCTCAGGGCGTTTCCAGGAGGTCGAAAAATGCAATGCAATGATATGATATGACTATTTCAGATATTTCCTAGTCATCTTAATGGCAAGCTTAGATAAAACCTCGGTTAGAACGGCAGTCAATCAGTTGAAAACTGATTTCGAAAATCTCTGTGCCGAAGGAAAAGTCACCTGCGAAAGTAAAGCGCTCATGATTAGTATGTTCATGATTGTTGAACTGATACTGTCCATTTTTCTGGAAAAAACCACCCAAAAGACCACAAAAATTCCAGCATACCTTCCTCTCAAACCGAAAAAGATGAATCATCGTTGGGCCAGAAAATAGTTCGATACAACGGCTTTTCATAAAGTAGTAGGATATGCTAATATTTCATCGATTCCTGAGTATAAACTTACCCGCTCAGTAGACTACATATTCAGCCTTTACGTTAAGACATTCATGGAAAATTTCACGCCTCTTTCGGCGACAGCCGGTGGTGCACTGATTGGCATCAGCGTCACTTTACTCTTACTCTTTAACGGTCGCATTGGAGGCGTTAGCGGCATCATGAATGGTGTATTTTTTGCAAAAAAAAATGACCGCATCTGGCGACTGATCTTTCTTGCCGGGCTTATTCTCGGGGCCTTTATCTTTCAACTGCTGGTGCCGGACTTTAATGTACCTCGTCAGAATTACCCTCTACTTTTACTTGGGCTGAGCGGCTTTCTGGTCGGCTTTGGTACTCGTATGAGCGGTGGCTGTACTAGCGGACATGGTATTTGCGGCATTGCCAGAATATCGATTCGTTCTCTAATCGCCACACTGACTTTTATGTCGACCGGCATGATGACTGTTTATATTATTCGCCATATCCTGGAGCTTGCAGCATGAAACAAAACCTCATTGCTCTGCTTTGCGGGATAATCTTCGGTATAGGGCTATCGCTTTCGCAGATGACAAATCCAAACAAAGTGCTCAATTTTCTGAATATTGCCGGCAACTGGGATCCTAGTCTGATATTTGTAATGATGGGCGCATTGGCCGTAGCTTTTGTTTCCTTCAAATGGATTCTTAAACGCCCGGCCCCGATATTAGCGGAGAGTTTTCATATTTCCAGAAAATCGTCGCTTGATAAACCACTGATACTCGGCGCAGCCATTTTCGGTATCGGATGGGGCATGAGCGGTTATTGCCCTGGCCCTGCCGTTACCGGTCTGGGCTTACTGTCATTTGAATCAGTCATCATGGTTATTGCTATTTATCTGGGATTTTTTGCCTGTAACCGATTTTTTGAGAAAAAATAATTTATTTTTCTTAAGGCGAATAAGGTGGCTTGCTTATCACGAAGCCGTTTTACACGACTGTTCCAAAAATGGCACCGGCACCTGCAGTCAAACCCATAGCCAATGCACCCCAGAAGGTGACCCGGAAAGCGCTCTTGATTAGACTGGAGCCACCGGCATAAGCCGCTAAAATGCCCAGTAGTGCAAGAAACAGCAAAGATGCGGATGACACTAAAACGATTAAATTCATATTAGGGGCAAACATGACAAGCAATAGAGGCAACACAGCGCCAATGGCGAAGGTGGCTGCCGAAGTCAGCGCGGCCTGAATGGGACGGGCAGTGCCTGTTGCGGAGATACCCAGCTCATCACGCGCGTGCGCGCCCAAGGCATCATGATTCATGAGTTGTTCGGCAACTTGTTGGGCAAGTAAAGGATCGAGTCCGCGAGCTATGTAGATGGCTTGCAGTTCATTTTGCTCATGATCCACATTTTCTTTCAGCTCTTTACGTTCACGGGCCAAATCGGCCTGTTCAGTATCGGCTTGTGAACTGACTGATACATATTCACCTGCCGCCATTGACATGGCGCCGGCGACGAGCCCTGCGACACCGGCCAATACTATGTCGTTATGCGCGGCATGGGAGGCGGCAATGCCCACGATTAAACTCGCTGTCGACACGATACCATCGTTTGCGCCTAGAACAGCGGCGCGTAGCCAGCCGATACGATGAGTCCGGTGGGTTTCGTGATGATGAAGTGGCATTGATTTTCCTTTTGTTAAAAAATTAACAGCAGTTTAGCTGGCAATTGTTCAGTTCTTGACCAGATTTCGAGAAGGATTCTAATTTACATAAAAAGTTACCAAGAATGTTTAGGCAGGTGGAAATCCTGCATAGCGCTATTGCAATCACTTTATATTTAGGATTTATAACCTCTCCACCCATAATAAGCGATATATAAATAACAAAGAACCGGAATAAAAAAAGCATATTGAATGCCGATCCGGTCAGCAAAAATTCCTTGTACAACAGGAAGGATAGCGCCTCCGACTATTGCCGCGCATAAAATCCCGGAACCCTGTCCCGTATGTTTTCCCAAGCCGTTAACTGCAAGTGAAAAGATGGTTGGAAACATGATGGAATTAAACAGCCCTACGGAAAGAATAGTCCACATGGCAACAGAACCGCTGCCAATCATCGTCAATAAAACTAAAAGAGCAGCTGTTACAGCGTTAAATGTGAGCACTTTACCGGGTTGGATTTTTTGCATGACTGCCGCGCCAACAAATCGCCCAATCATAGCGCCACCCCAATAAAACGAAACATACTTTCCGGCATCCTTTTCCTGCAATCCGGCAATTCTAGGGTCGCCCAGAAAATTGATAAGAAAACTGCCGATAGAGACTTCACCACCGACATAAACAAAAATGCCGATGGCGCCTAATACGAGGTGTTTATAACTCCAGGCACTGTCATGTAACTCATCGAAATATACCTTTTCAACGTTGGCAGGCTGTTGATCGGTGGATTTGATTTCAGGTAATTTGATCATTGCAAAAATAACCGCAATAAAAAATAGAACCGCGGCAAGAAACAAATAAGGGTTTTGTACTGCCGCCGCTTGCGCAGCTTGATAAGCCGATAGCCCATCAGCGTTGAGCAGTTTAATTTCTTCCGCGCTCTTAACCGCGGTGGAAAGAATCAATAAAGCGCCAAAATAAGGGGCAATAGTCGTACCTAGAGAATTGAATGCCTGAGTCATCGTTAATCGGCTTGAGGCGGTTTCCGGTTTTCCTAGAAGGGTGACGTAGGGATTTGCGGCAACCTGCAATAAAGTAATTCCCGATGCCAAAACAAAAAATGCAGTTAAAAATAATGGATAGGAATGCTGGCTTGCCGCCGGGTAAAACAGCAAACAGCCTATGCCCGCTATAGATAGTCCGGTAATGATCCCGCCTTTGTAATTGATTTTTTCAACCAAATAACCGCTTGGAACAGAAACAACAAAATAGGCGGTAAAGAAGCAAAACTGCACCAGCATGGCTTGCGTATAGTTCAGGGTAAATACCGATTTCAAATGAGGAATCAGAATATCATTCAAACAGGTTATAAAACCCCAGATAAAAAACAGCGAAGTTAATAATGTTAATGGACCCAAATAAGAATTTTTTTCGGATCCGTCCGGTAAATTATCCGTCGCTTGTGTCGTGCCAGTTACATTAGCCATTTAAACCTTGCCTATTGTTTTGTTACAGAGAAATTGACTGTTTCATTGCTAACCATAACCCTAAAACCACCTGGATCAACAACCCGTTTAAGATCAATGCCAATAAATGACAAATCGTAGGTGTCATCAAGTAATAAAGTTCCATATTGATAACGGCTGTGATTTGCATTCTACCGTTGATAAAAAGAGCGTTGAAAGAATAAAGTATCATACTGAAACGATGATTTGCTCACTATTCATCAATTTTTCAAGTACTAAAGTTGCATACTGAAAGTGTTAAAGTGAGATTGGTTTTGTAACGCCAAGTTAACACTACTCACGCAAAACTCTGGTAGACAGCTCAACCACCAAAACCAGCCAATGATTTAAAGTAATAGGTGCTGAGGGCCAAATATAGAGCGAGGTTTCAAATTGAGAATTGCTGATATAATAAATGCAAATCCTCTTAAAAAATTAGATGGTATAGTTTTCGTCTACTAGAATAACAAACTAAAGAGGTGTCCAATGAGAACATTCAAGCGTCCAACTCAATAACATAATCTATTTCTATCCAGAAAAGCTCGGTCTCTTGGTTTGGTTATCAATTGCGATAGATAATACCTAATTTTGTATGACTGAATCAAAGCGTATCCAAGAACTCAACCGAGAAATAAATTTTCATGTTATACCTATAAATCCAGTTGTATTCCCTCAATTTAGGTGAAAAGATGAGCTTTAAAAAAAATAAATCTATTCTATTTCTTAATAAGTTGCCAGCCAGATTGGTTTTGTTGGGTTTAATGATTTATTCATTTTCTGGAATTAGTTATGCAGAACAGTCTCTTGCGGACACCATAGCAAAAATAAAACCTGGCATCGTCGCTATTGGAACCTATATGCCCAAACGAAATCCACGCGCTATTTTTCTGGCTACGGGGTTTGCAGTGGGTGACGGCAGTCTTATTGTTACCAATGCGCATGCTCTTTCAGATAATTTGGATACTGAACATTTAGAACAAGTAGCTGTTTTTTTTCATAAAGATAAAAACGACAAGGCTATCATCGCAAAAGAGGTGGCGCTAGATAAAGAACATGATCTGGCTGTTTTAAAAATCGATGGTGAGGCGTTGTCTCCACTTAAGTTAGGTCATGCTCCATCGGTGCGCGAAGGTCAGTTGTATGCTTTTACCGGTTTTCCTATCGGCATGGTTCTGGGTCTGTATCCCGTTACCCATCGGGGAATAATTTCTGCAATCACTCCGAATGTGATACCGATGCTAAGATCAGAACAGATCAACGTAAAATTACTCAAGCGACTGCAAGAGCCATACAATGTGTATCAACTAGATGCGACCGCTTACCCTGGAAACAGTGGCAGTCCTCTTTATGACCCTGATACAGGGGAAGTCGTAGGGGTCATTAATAAGGTTTTCGTGCAGGAAAGTAAAGAAAATGTCTTGTCTAAGCCTAGCGGCATTTCTTATGCAATTCCTGTCAACTATGTTGAAAACCTTCTGAAAGCCAAGGGCTTGTATTGATTGTTTCTGATTTTTTGTAAGTCTGCTTCATTTCATAACTAAATGATAGGGAAATAATATGATTCGCATCTTCCGCCACTACATATCCAGAGCCTATTTATGGCTGCTGTTGATTGAGTTTTGCGTGTTTTTTGCCGCGATGTATTTTGGTAGCGATGTCCGTTTTCTAATGACAAAATCCTGGTATACAGAGCAGGATATAACTTTCGCCAGTATCATTTTTTCGTCCGTCATGAGCCTATCCTGTTTAGGGCTGGGTTTATACAGAAGAACTTTAAACTGGGAAGATTATAATTTAATGGCGAGAACATGCGTCAGTTTTGGCATAGCTATTTTTACAGTTGTTACGATCTATTACCTATTGCCCGAATTTCATGTTGCCCGAAGCGTATTAATCTATGCGGTAATTTTTGCTTTTGTGGGGATAATGATAACGCGTTTTCTGTTTTACAAAATTGTCAATCTTGAGCGACTAAAAAGACGTTTTCTGGTTATTGGTAGCGGCAGAAAAGCCCATCAGTTGATCACAATTAATGAATCATTTATCCATAGGGGATTTACGATAGTCGGATTTTTGGCAATGCCCGATGAAATTTCTGTCGTAGATCAAAGCCAAATAATCAGTTACGACAAAAAAATAATTGCAATTGCCGAGGAATATAAAATTGATGAGATTCTCATTGCCATAGATGATAGGAGTCGGGAATTGCCACTTGATGAGCTATTGGATTGCAGAATGTCAGGCTTGACGATTATGAATATTATGGGGTTCTATGAGCGGGAACAAGGTATTATCTCACTGGAAAATGTTAATCCAAGTTGGCTGGTTTTCTGTAGCGGTTTTGCGCAAGGTGATTTAAGAGCACTGGAAAAGAGATTTTTTGATGTGTTTGCAAGCTCGATACTGCTTGGTGTTACTTGGCCGGTTATGCTGTTAACGGCACTGGCAATTCTTCTTGAAAGTGGGTTCAAGGGGCCGGTACTTTATCGACAGATACGGGTAGGTGAAAAAAATCAAAACTTTGAGGTACTTAAATTCAGGAGCATGAAAACGGATGCTGAAAAAAATGGTGCGCAATGGGCTAAACGAAATGATAACCGTATAACTCGAGTGGGTAGAGTTATCCGAAAATGCCGAATAGATGAATTGCCGCAAATATTCAATGTATTAAAAGGTGATATGAGTTTTGTCGGTCCACGTCCAGAGCGTCCCGAATTTGTTCAGGGTTTTAATGAGAGAATTCCCTATTACCGCGAAAGACACCGGGTTAAGCCCGGGATTACTGGCTGGGCTCAGTTGTGCTACCCCTACGGGGCTGATGAAAATGATACGATTCAAAAGTTACAATACGATTTGTACTATGTCAAAAATTACAGTCTGTTTTTAGATTTCTCAATCATGTTTAATACCGTGGAAGTTATTTTGTGGGGCAAAGGCGCAAGATGAAAACAGTGGTAGATAATTACGGGTGATAAACGAAGCTTAATCGTAGTTTTTTATTTACGCATTGGCGACGGGCTGAAATTCTGAGTTTAATTGTTACAGTTGGCATAAAAGTGCCGCTATAGCTTCAACTATAGCAGTAGTTGAATATACACTCTTAACGGTTAAGTTTTCGGTTTTGCATTTCTCGAAAAATGTAGTACAAAAAGATTCGGGCATGCCCTCCGATATTTGATATTAGGCAGATCACCCTGAAATTGACCAGAGAGAAATTCACACTACAAGTCTCCGGTTTTTCCGGTGGACTTTAATTAAAAACCTGAAAGTTGAGTATTAATAAACTCTGCAAACCTGAGGGTACGAAACATACTATCGCGTCAACTTTAAATATTTTTGATATAACGTATCATGATCTTCAACATACTTGGGATCTTTATCTATGCAATCCACAGGACAAACTTCTATACACTGGGGCAAACCATGATGCCCTACACACTCGGTACATAATTCAGGATCAATGATATAAATATCCTCACCTTGTGAAATCGCCCCATTGGGGCATTCCGGCTCACAGACATCACAATTGATACATTCATCGTTAATAATAAGGGCCATCTTTACTCCTAACTAAATTTCTCTATTAAACGCTGGTGAACGGCATCAGGGACAAAACAGGACACATCGCCCTTCAGTTGCGCAATTTCTCTGATCATGCTCGAAGAAATAAATTCATATTGTTCAGCAGGAGTCAGAAACATGGTTTCCAGTTCTGGAGCAAGTCGGCGATTCATTCCGGCCAACTGAAACTCATATTCAAAATCAGACACCGCGCGCAGGCCTCTTAAAATGACATTAGCGCACTGCTGCTTGGCACAATCAACCAGTAAGTTGTCAAAACCAATTACCTGTACATTAGAAAATTCGGGCGTCACTTCTTTTACCAGAGCGACCCGTTCATCAAGGGAAAATAACGGCGTTTTCCCTCTGTTGACCGCCACAGCAACAATAACTTTGTCATAAAGTTTTGATGCTCTGGCAATTATATCCAAATGCCCATTGGTAATGGGATCAAACGTACCTGGATAAATTGCGTTAATTTGCATAGTTTAGGGTTTTCAAAAAGTTGGTAATTTTATACTAAGGCGCTGGTTTAACATACTCATTTAGCTAGAATTGTTGGTTCAAAATAGTAATGTTCGCCAAAATGATTGTATTGCCCTGTATGGCATGCGCTATAGTAATTGCGTGTAGCTCACATCTTGGAGGCCTAGACTAAGCACTTCAGGAATATGATGAGTGCGCTCCATACCTTTTTGGCTTATAGGCATGGCGGAGACAAGAGCTACAAAAATCCGTCATTGTTTTACAATTGTGAGAAGGTATAATTTCTTTTCTATAAAGAAATATTCAATTCAACTAATGTCAACGAACATATTTTCTCTGAACCATGCCAGCCTTATTGTTGCCAATTTAGATGTATCGCTAGTGTTTTACTGTGAAGTTTTGGGTTTGCAGCAAGTCGATCGACCGGATTTGGGTTTCCCGGGAGCATGGTTCCAATTGGGTGGTCAGCAAATTCATTTACTGGAGTTGGAAAATCCAGACCCAATTACGGGGCGTCCTGAACATGGTGGACGGGATCGACATGTTGCCTTAAATGCGTTGTCGCTGACATCTATTCAGGATGCCTTGAATAATGCAGGTATTGTTTATACCATGAGCAAATCCGGGCGAAGAGCGCTTTTTTGTCGCGATCCGGACGGCAATGCGATTGAAATTATTGAGCGGACATAATTTGCATCCATCTGTTGTCCGGTTTTTTAGCCTCCATTTACGAGAAAAGAAAGCAGATGTGGAGGCTTTTTTGCTATGACGGTTTTTGCAGTTTGTTAAGCACGCTTTTGCCTATAAAGCTTGCAAAATCTTCAATATTTTCATATTCCTTCATTTTGGCGAAGTTGACCAATGCCATTATCATTTTCTTAGTTTCAGCTATTTCCTCATGCGTTCGGCCACAACCTTCGCAGTGGGACCCTTCGTAAGTGCATTTCCCAGAAATACATGGACTAAATTTCATGCTGTAACGCCAAGAGTTTATCTATTTTTAGGAAATTATTTTACTGAAAAACTACCGATGGATGGCTTCGATAGACTTGGGCTGCATGGTAAACTGTTTCAGCATCGCCTTCCAGTTCTTTGGCAGTAATTTTTATCATGCGTTTAACTATAAATGGGGCGCTTCTGATTCAAGAGTACCTGCGATTATTTAACAAGCCTTTGCAGGTGTTGTACCATAACGGTTAAATAATCTTAAATACACCTGAATATCTGTTTCTTCTATGCCATTAGAAATAGAATCACACAAGCTTAACAAATTACCGGAGACATAAATGACAGTTGGTATTGATGATTTTAAAAAGGCGCTGCAACTTTGGGCTAGTGGTGTTGCAGTGGTTACCACGCACTCTGAAAAATTCGGCGTTCAGGGCATGACAGTGACTGCATTTACCAGTGTTTCAGTTGATCCACCGCAAATACTGGTTTGTATTAACGACTCCGCGGACACTGGTGTCGGTATTCATGAAAGTCAGTTCTTTGCCGTCAATGTTTTGAACTCGGATCAGCAAGACCTTTCCAATCAATTTTCCGGCGGCAGCAGCCAGGAAGAACGGTTTCAAAATACAAGCTGGCAAGCAGGTATTACCGGGGCGCCTATTCTGAACGACAGCTTAATGTCCGTAGACTGTAAAGTGGTCGGGAAAGTTCGAGCAGGCACTCATTGGATCATTATTGGTGAAGTGCAAGAATGCATAAACCGCTTGGGAGAGCCGCTATTATATTATCGCGGCGCTTACCGGCAACTTACCAGTAGCTAACCTTCCAGCTTGTTTGCAGGGAACGGTTTTGGTTATAGCTCGGGCAACGAAAATCGTCCTTACAAACAAGCCATTCACGCAGGCCTGATTCCCACTTGGGGCATTAGCCCGGACTTTTTTCTGGCTGAATTGATACCGCACCAGACTCACGCACATCCGACCGGACATGGATGTCCCGCTGTGGAAACGGAATGACGATATTATGCTCACGCAAGGCTTTTTCAAGCCGAATGTGCAAATCATGGGTAGCTGGCAACCGATTTGACAGTTCACTGACAAAAAGTCGAATAGAAAAATTCAATGAGCTCTCGCCAAAGCCCTCCAGCATTACACTCGGCGCAGGTTCCGAAAGTATAAGCGGCGTAGATCGCACTGCGTCAATCATAACCTTAAGCGCCAGTTCAATATCAGAACCGTAGGCAATTCCTATGGGAATCACGACACGGGTTATTGTGTCGGTTAGAGTCCAATTTACCAACTGACTAGTGATAAAGGTTTTATTGGGAACAATCAGTTCTTTTGCATCCCAGTCGATAAGTGTAGTGGCGCGCATTTGAATGCGGCTGACTTTACCGCTGACATTGCCAATAGTAACAGTGTCACCGACCCGGATCGGGCGTTCAAACAACAGGATAATTCCCGATACCATATTGGCAAATATTTCCTGTAACCCGAATCCCAAACCGACACTGAGCGCTGCAACCAACCATTGCACCTGCGACCAGCTACCGCCCAGTTCATTGGCTACACTTATGAAACCGATAGCGACCAATAAATACTTGGCGAGCTGATTGACCGCATAGCGACCGCCTGCTTCTATAGCCAAACGCCTGAAAACCAATAATTCCATTATGCCGGAAAAATTTCGCACCGAGACCACTGCAATAAACACATATAATCCGGCCAACATCAGGTTGGTCAGGGTTATCGGTTGAAAGCTTTCCTGATTATCGATGTTTACCAGATGCTGCCAGAGTACGATATTCTCCAGAAATGAAAAAGCGGGCAGGATATTTTTCCAAATCATCCAGAAGCCGATGATTAAACTAAAACCGATAAAGACGTTGAGCAACCTTATAGTCTGAGCATTTATTTTAGGAATATCGATAAGTTCTTCGTCCATGGGCAGAACAGGATCTTCTCCTCCCGCAACCGTTGGGTGTTTTTCGCTAAACGCAGCGGCTTTGCGTTTTTGCCTGGCATTTTTTATAGCCAACTGCCGGTTGACCAGCGTTAACCAGCGAATCACCATTTCATGAATAATGACCATCAGAAAAATTAACCGCATTGAGATAATCAATTGCTGTTGCAGTTCCAAAGCGCTTAAATAGTAGCCTGCAACAGCGAAACCGATAATTGTCAAAGGTATCAGAATTGATGCCGGATACCAGACATAGCGCAATTTGACCAGCCTTTGCTCAGGGTTGGCGTTGATGTAATCCCGTAATAAACCACTGACGGGATTTAGCAACCGCCCTAAAAAAATCGCTAATGCAATCATGCTAATAATCAGCGCCAGGCGGCCAAGGCTATCACTGTGCATGGAAATGCTTGAGGCACCGGTACTGTTGATAATAAATACTGTCGGCACGGCAATAAAACGCAGCCAGGCAATCTGTCTGCGTAACAGTCGCGCCGTGTTTTTTTGCCATTGAAAATGCTTACGCGCTATACCTTCATCAGCAAACAGGCGATAAAAAAATTGCAGGAAAAACAGTGGGATTGATGCCTCCCGCAAACCTTCACCAACGGCTTTACTGAAATTGTCAACGTGAATGTTGCTGCTTAAAATCCAGCCCAGAAAATTAATAAATAAAGGCAACGGTAACACCAGTATCAAGGTGTAGGCCAACGCCCCCAAGGTATAATAAAAGCTATCCGTATAGATTTTTTCAACTTTTCCCGAAATTTCCTTCAATTGCAGTTTTGCCCGGTTTTTACATAAGTGCAGAATTATTAAACTGAGTACAACAATAAAAGTCAGGAACAGGTTATCCAGTGCAAGTTTGACTGCCTCTTTAGTCACTGTCATCCAGTTACGCGGGGACAACAGCCATTTCGTGGAATGATACAGGTCTGTTATATAATCCGCGTTGACAGGTTCGGAACTTGGTACCCACAACAAGCGTTCATCCAGATAAACCGCAAACTTATTCGTCTGGCTAAGCATTTGTTGTCTGGCAAAATCAAAATCACCCAGAGTACGCAAATACGTGCCATGGACAGCAGACAGTTTATTCAGTAATTCTTTCTGGCTGTTAAGTAACATACGCAATTCAGCCTGTATCATCATGCGCTGATCTACAGGCAGCGTCTGATCAACCTGTTGCCGCATCATTTCCTTCAAATCCGCGTCAAGATCCGTGAGCTGCTTCAGTTTGTCTTCAATCTTAAACTGCTCAAGACTGGTTAAAGCGGTTTCGTTCTGAATCGTCTGGGATTGCCGTTCAAATTCATCCTGTATGGATAAATTACGCCGTTGCCCACGCAAAATCTTGCCCAGCGCTGGACTTAAACCAGCTAGGCTGATTTTCTTTTCTGCGCTTTTAAAGTCTGTTTCAATTTCAGCGGCACGGGCGTCAATTTTATTTTTTTGTTCGTTGTACTGCTCAACTTTAGCGGTAATAGCTTGCAAATCACGGCTGTATTGAATATTTTCTCGAGTGCTTGCCTGAATAAGAACGTGCTTGCTTGAAAGCTCTTTCTCTGCTTGGCTGAGTGCGTCCTGCATTTGTTTTGCTTCTTGTTGTCTCCGCTCGGTTAACAGATTTTCTATAGCACTAATAACAGGGATTAGCGCATTTTTTTGAATGTCCAGCAAACGAAACTCAGCCTTAAGCAATTCGACTCTGGCCGGATTGCTGATTGCCTCGACATCCAACATTTTTAATTCCGCAGTACGCGAATCAATCAGTGTTTTTAAATAAACCTGCCTGGCTTCGGCCTCCAGTTTTGAAGTTGCTTTATCAACAGGAACCTCCAGTTTTTTCTGGGTCACTTCAAAATCCTGTTTTGCCGTTACCGTTTCTTCGCGTATGAGTTGTGGCCGCGCCTGTTGCAAAACCAGTTCGTTTTCCAGTTTTTTTATCTGTTCGTCTAAGCTGCTTACTTTTCCTTTTTCAATAATCAGTCGCTGATCCAACTCTTCAGTGGGGATCCTGGTGAAATCCTCGGGTTTTTGTTTGGAGACCTTTTGCAGGGTTTGCTCAATTTCTTTTTGTAGCCTTTTGGTTTTCTCCGGCGCTTGTTTTATAGCTTGATTAAAGTCTATTGTCCGTGCTTTGAAGCTTTCGTTGTTGCCCAGATTATCTTGCGCGGATTGATAAATAGACAGCACTTTGGATTTTAGTGTCTCATCAAGACCTTGCCGAGTGTTGATAGCCTCAATTTTGGATTGTAGCGTGTCTTTAGTAATTTCAAGCGCTGTGTTTTTTTGCCCAGCGTTTGGCGTAACAGTTTTCGCCCACGTTTCTTCTGAGCTAAAAAGGAGTGTCAGCAATAAGAACAGTAAGGGATAAATCTTGGAATAAGCAGCAGAAAGATCGATGGTTTTCATAGGGTTAAACTAAAACTGGGTCTAAATAAACAGATGGATATCGGGAACTGGACAGCGCTCAATAATAAACCACAAAACTTTATACGAGATGAACAGTTTTTGTAGTTGTGGCTTGAGAGTTATTCAAGATTGTAGCGGCAGGTTTGAACCACGCTGTTTTGCCCATGAAGAACTGTTTAACGGTAGGCATGCAGAGCATAAGCAAATCCTGATGAATTATTTTATAAAAAATATTATTATTCAACAGGCTACAGTATAACATACGCAGGGATAATAATTCTTCCAAGGTCTCTAGCGTATCTCGGAGTACGGACGTGAAGGCTGGGTGACATGTTGATGATGGTATCGATAGAGAATAAAGCTGATCAGGTTTTTGCTAAATACATACACCCTTAACTGCTTCAGACGACTGCCCGGAAAGACTTGGGTAAATTCATGGCGATATTTCAATCGTGTTTATGTGATTGCCTGTATCGAATGAGAAGCTACGAATTTCATATTTAATAACAATTACTTATATAATTGCCAATTCGTTTATGGGAGGGGCTTAAATATAACGTCTGACATACTCGCATCATTTATGAAAATGCTCAGCCGGACATTGACCCTGTCTTAAGCTGATAATCGGCCAATTGGCGGTTCTGGCAAATGCAGTCAGTTTTTCATCGGGGTCAACTGCAACAGGATTATCGACCAATTTTAGTAATGGCAAATCATTATGTGAATCGCTATAAAACCAACTGTCCTGTAAGGTTTCGGTTGAGCTTTTTAACCACTCTTCCAGTAATTTCACTTTGCCTTCCTGAAAACAAGGGACTCCAGTGAAGCGGCCGGTGTATCTGCCCGCTACAAACTCAGGTGTGGTTGCCAGTAAATTTTCGATGCCATACAGTTTAACGATAGGCTCGGTAACAAAACGGTTGGTCGCGGTAATAACCAATAATGTGTCGCCCCGGGCTTTATGTTTGGCTATCAGCTGTTGAGCGGGCTTTAACAATATTGGTGTGATGATGTCTTGTACAAATTGCGACCGCCATTGATACAGTTGTTCAGGATCGTTATTGGTCAAGGGTTGCAGAGAGAAGCGCAGAAACTCGACAATATCCAGCGTACCTTGTTTGTAATCATCATAGAACTTGGCGTTGGCGCTTTCATAGTGATCCTTATCAACAATGCCCTGATCGACAAGAAATTGTCCCCATAAGTAATCGCTGTCATCGGCTATCAGGGTGTTATCTAAATCAAAAATCGCTAAACTCATGTTAAACCTGTCTGAAGTAATTAAAAGGACTATGTACTCTGGTATCCAGAGTTCTTTTATGGAACAATGGTGCCATTATAAACAACCCGGCCTGCTCTTGTAACTTTACCAGTTAGCAAGATTAAGATACAGGGCGGGTAAAAGACACAGGTTTTAACATGATAGACTCTAAAGGATACCGGCCCAATGTCGGGATCATCCTTTGCAATGACGAGGGTCGCGTGTTTTGGGCAAAACGGATGGGCGTGAACGCATGGCAGTTCCCGCAAGGCGGAATAAATGACGACGAAGACCCTGAAACAGCGATGTATCGAGAATTGTGGGAAGAAACGGGACTGCAACAGCAACATGTACAGGTGCTTGGGCGTACTCGATATTGGTTAAGGTATCAGTTGCCGGAGCGTTATATTCGCAAGAACTCTATGCCTTTATGTATAGGGCAAAAACAAATCTGGTATATGTTGCGGTTAATAACACAGGATTCAAATGTGCGTTTTGACCATTGTGCGAAACCGGAATTTGATAGCTGGCGCTGGGTCGATTATTGGGAGCCGCTTAATGATGTCGTGTATTTCAAGCGTAAGGTTTATCAAAAAGCGATGAGTGAGTTGGGCGCTATTCTGGCCATTGATTCTATACCTGTGAGTGCGGCAGGTTATCTGGCAAAAGAAAATAAAAATGACAAGATGAGAGGTTTAAGGTAATAAACTTCTCACGTAACCACTCCCTCTTCCCAGGTAAAGATCAGAAAATAAGCAACTGTTGCTACGGGCAATCCTAATGAGGTTTGCCAAACTATAATCTGTTTATAGTCTGGCCGTATTCAACAACCTTGGGTAACTAATATAATGCCTAATACCACCAGGCAAGTACCGACAAAGCGTATGACGGAAAATGCTTCGCCGAGTAAAAACACGCCAAACAACGCGGTAAGAATAAAACCCAGGCCTACAAAAGGATAAGCGATACTTACGTCGATCCGCGCCAGCACCCCCAACCAAAGCACTGCACCCAGCGCATATAATATAAGACCCAGCCATACATAGAGATTGGAGGCAACCACGATTACAATTTCCAGCCAGCCGCCCGTCAGTCCCTGTTGAACGGCGGGTGAAGACATGCCTTGTTTCAAGGTAACTTGAGCTATCGCGGAAATAGTGACACTGATAAAAATCAGCATTAAAACCGTCCAGGAAATTGTCATGTCTTTCATATTGACACCAAGGTAACCATCATCATATTAATAAAAACGATCCAACTGGCCTGGTCTTTTAAACTAAAGATCAGTGGATCATCGTGCATTTCCGCGCGTGAGGTTTTTAACCATAATCGGGAGACCCAATAAGCCATCAATGGACATAACAACCACAATAAAACCGGATAGGTATATTTACCAACGCTCTCCGGGCTACTAATAAACAAGGCTAACACCAGTATTGATATATAACCTGCTGCGACACCCATCGCGCTGAGCATAGGGTAATCGGAGACGTGATAGTCACGGCCTTTCATCGTTTCCCGTGACAAGCGTTGCATTGCCATTAATTCGGTGCAGCGTTTGACTAATGCCAAGCTAAGAAAAATAAACATCGAGAATCCCAGCAACCACGATGATAGCGGCACCGCAATAGCATAAGCGCCCGCTACAATGCGAATGGTGTAAAGTGAAGCCAGCAACAACACATCTATCAGCACAACCCTCTTGAAGTAGAATGAATAACTGATAGTCAATCCCAGATAGGCAAGCAGTGTAATCAGGAAGTGATCGGAAAGCTGGATTGCCAGACCAAAACCAGCGCTGAACACGATTATCATACCGAGAATGCCGGAAACCAAACCGATATCGCCAGCCGCAAACGGGCGTTTACATTTACGCGGATGATGTCTGTCCGAGACCAGATCAAGCAAATCATTCAGCAAATAAGTGGCGGAGGCGACCAAGCCAAAGGCCGTGAACGCCGCGGCTATCTCGGCGACTGCCGAGAAAGTAAACGCATGTGCTGTCAAAATAGGCACGCCCAGCAATACATTCTTGGCCCACTGGTGTATCCGCAAAGCGCGCATCCAGGTCTTTGTCAGCGACGGACGATCATCAAACACCTGTTGCATTACATAGCGCCTCTTCCTAAGCATAGCGATGACACCAACCTCGGGATTAACGACAATAGCTCGCCGCGCTTTAGCCCAAATGGCAAGATCAACACGCTCATTGCCGGCATAATCAAATGCCGAACCATTGCAACAGGTCAGTATGGCCTCTAATTTGTGTTTGCCCTTTAAATTATGTTGTCCATCACTGGCTAATATTTTTTTAAAAAACCCCAGCCGTTTTGCAACCGGCTCGGCCAAGCGGCGATCAGACGCAGTTGCCAGGTATAAAGTCCGTCCATTCTTTGCTTCGTTATGTAAAAACTCAACGAACTCTTTTTGTAGCGGCAAGACACTAAAATCCAGTGCCGAGCGTAACGCTATTTCTTCTTTAAGGCGAGCTTTACCGAATGCCAGCCAATACAGCATGGCTAATAACATCCACGGCTGTTTTTTTAATAAAAAGAAAGCGCTCTCGATTAATAAATCGGTTTTGATAAGGGTTCCGTCGAGATCAACAAAAAGCGGTGCTGAATCACGAGATGCACTGACTGGATCAGGCAGGAGTTGTTCTTGGCTCATAACTTAACTGAATCCTGGGTTAATCTAATTTCCGCTTCGCGGTATTTTTCTGCACAATACGCCGCCACTTTCGGGGGTAATGAAGGACCTGGCGCGGTTTTATCCCAGTCCAGCGTTTCCAGATAATCACGAATATATTGCTTATCGAAGCTGGGCGGACTGATGCCCACCTGATACTGGTCAGCCGGCCAAAACCGTGATGAATCGGGCGTTAATGCCTCATCAATCAGATATAAAACACTATCATCATCAACACCGAATTCAAATTTGGTGTCCGCAATAATAATGCCGCGTTCCTTGGCATAAGCAGCGGCTTCCTTATACAATCTCAAGCTGGCATCACGTACTTTTTCAGCGAGCTCTTGGCCCATCAAGGCAACGGTTTGTTCAAACGAGACGTTTTCATCATGCTGATCAACAGCGGCTTTTGTCGATGGCGTATAAATAGCTTCGGGTAATTGCTGCGCTTGCTGTAAACCCTCAGGTAATTTAATACCACAGACAGCACCTGATTTTTGATAATCTTTCCAGCCGGAACCTATAAGATAGCCGCGCACTATCGCTTCAACCGGCTGCGGCTTTAATATTTTAACCACAATAGCCCGTCCTTCGATCTGGGCACGCTCAGCAGCATCAGGTACAACCTGTTCCAATGGAATGCTGGCTAAATGGTTGGGCATAATATGCTGCAATTTTTTAAACCAGAAATTGGAAATGCGAGTTAAAACACGCCCCTTGCCAGGAATCGGATCAGGCAAAATCACATCAAACGCCGAAAGCCTATCCGTTGTCACAATTAACATGTGCTTATCATCAATATTGTAAATATCACGCACTTTTCCGCGAGCGCGGAGTTTTAGAGAAGACAGTGCTGATTGGTATAGAGCTTCTGGAGCGGTCATAAGTCCTCGCTAAGTTTTGAAATAGGGTTAATAATATAATTTTACCATTATTCTTTACGGAACAGGATTGATAACAATGAGCTGGTTTAGCACAGTAGTGGGCGGAGCATTCGGATTCCTGCTTGGCGGACCGTTAGGCGCCATTTTAGGTGCGTCGTTCGGGCATCAATTTGGTAAGGGTTTAACAGGTATAGAAACCGGTGAGACGCTTAACCCGGGTGATCAGCATCGAGTACAAATGGCATTTTTTACCGCCACCTTTTCGGTCATGGGCCATATAGCCAAGGCTGACGGTCACGTCTCCCCTGAAGAAATTTCGCTGGCCAATCGTGTTATGAATGAAATGGCCCTTACAAGCGAAATGCGGGCAACTGCAATCAATCTTTTTCAGCAGGGAAAACAAGCAGATTTCCCGCTGGATGATGTCTTGGCACAATTCTACAAAGAGTGCCATCGGCGCACCGATTTAATTCGCATGTTTTTGGGAATCCAGTTGCAGGAAGCTTTTGCTGACGGCATTTTGGCTGTCAGCGAAGAGAGGCTGCTTTTGCATATTTGCAGTCAACTGAGAATTTCCCGCTTCGACTATGAACGCTTGAAAATACAGTTACAAGCTCAACAGCGTTTCCAAGGGCGCGGCTCCTACACCAAAAATGTGCCGCAAAAAACCAGCCTGCAAGATGCTTATGGTGTCTTAGGCTTAACACCTTCCGCCAGCAAAACCGAAGTCAAAAAAGCCTATCGACGCTTAATGAGCCAGAATCACCCGGATAAACTGGTTGCCAAAGGCTTACCCGAAGAAATGATGCGACTGGCCAAAGAAAAGACTCAGAAAATCAGCAAAGCCTACGAAGCTATTCAAAAGGCGGGTTAATAACCTTATATCGACTTCGGGCGTTCCCGATACTCGTGTTCGTTTAATCGGACAAAACGAAACTCTGACTATCCAATTAATGGATGTTAGAATAAAGGTATGAATGGGTCTAATGAATTTGGATGTACATTGACTATTTAATAAACGAAGACCATCCCGACATCGTTAACAATAATATCTATATTTAAGAGGATACTATGCGGAACCTGAAGTTTTTACCCGCGATAATTGGAGCGATACTTGCCATCGCCCTCATTTTATTCGTCGCTTTCCATTTCATATTTCTTGATCTGTTTGTTGACCTGTGGTGGTTTCAATCACTCAAGCTTGAGTCTTATTTCTGGCTAAGGCTGCTTTACAAGTATTTTCTTTCGGGCGCCGTTACGCTGACTTTCTTTGCCATTTTCTTTTTTCATTTCTGGATCGCGTCCCGTTATCTGGGCTTAAGCCCGCCGGATGACGTCCTTAATAATTTAGATAAACGCCGGCGCTTTCAGCGCTTTGCCGATGTCTTTATGAGTGGGTCAGTAAAAGTTTACACGCCAATATCGTTTGCGCTGGCCGTATTTGTCGCCATACCCTTTTATAATCAATGGGAAACGTCATTACTGTTCTTTTTTGGCAGGAATTCGGGTGTAACCGAAACGATTTTCGGAAATGATACCAGCTTTTATATGCTGTCTTATCCGATCTTCATGCTCATTCAGAAAGAACTGTTAATAACCGCCGTTTTAATATTCTCTATGGTTGGCATTCTGTATTGGCTGGAGCATATTTTTGTACCCAATCAAAATAAAGAATTCCCCTTGGGCGCTAAAATTCATTTAACTGTTTTAATCGGCTTTGTTGTTGCATTTGTAGTCTGGGGTTTCATGCTGCAACGATTTTCACTGCTTTATACCGATACGCACGAACCGGTATTTTTTGGGCCGGGATTTGTAGACATCCGTTATAAACTGCCGCTTATCTGGCTGGGAATCGTGACCTTTCTGGCAACCGCAGTAAGCGCTATCCTGTTTATTTTTTCAGAAAAACACCGGATCAAAGCACCCTTTTTAATCTCGTTCGTCGCTTTCCTCTGTGTTTTAGGGTTGCCGAAGGTTCAATTTATACCTGATTTAATTCAACAGCTTATTGTCAACCCCAATCCGGTTAGAGCAGATGGGCCGTTTATGCAGCACAATATTAATGCGACGCTGGATGCTTACGATTTGAAAAACATCAAGACCGTTGATATGACTATTAAACCCGATGCAACTGATGACATTGTGGCTTGGGGGACACAGCAGCATTTTGAGAATATTCCCGTATGGGATAGTGGCGTACTCATTCACGCCTATAGACAATTACAGGAAATAAGACCTTATTACAAATTCCATTCGGTCGATGAAGACCGCTACTATATTACTGACCATACCCGGCAGGTTAATCTGGCAGCCAGAGAAGTTGATATTTCAAAACTGCCGCGTGAAGCCCAAAACTGGGAGAACACCCACTTGCGTTATACCCATGGTTTTGGCGCCGTTGTTTCACCGGCTGCACAGGATGCCGATAGCCCCCTGGTCTGGTTTTTACGCAATTTAAGCATGGATTCCGATGTTGGCTTCAATGTCAAGTACCCGGATATTTACTACGGCGAGGGACAATACGGCTATGCTATAGTCCCGAATAACCTAAAGATCGTAGACATTTCCGGCAGTGACCCCGGCATGTTAAATGCTTATACCGGTGAAGGAGGCATTCCCATTGCATCGCTGTTCAGGAAAGCCCTGTTTTCAATTTTTTTGAAAGATGAGAAAATCTTCTTTTCAACCAATATAACCAGACAGAGCAAACTCAAGATACGCAGAAATATCACCGAGCGCATTAGTACCTTGACGCCGTTTCTGCATCTGGATAAAGACCCCTATCTGGTTATAGCCAAAGACAGGCTTTACTGGATACAGGATGCTTTTACCTTATCCAACCGGTATCCGATTTCCAAGCCTGCTGACGATGATTTTCTGGAAGGCCATCAACAATTCAACTACATCCGAAATTCCGTTAAAATCATTGTCGATGCCTATGATGGCGATGTTGATTTTTATATTGCTGATCCATCAGATGCCATTATTCAGGCATACTCCCGCGCTTATCCGGGATTACTCAAACCTCTGGATGAAATGTCCGCTGAATTACGTAAACACTTGCGCTATCCTCGTGACCTTTATTATCTTCAGATGAAAATTTATGCAAGATATCATCAGCGGGATCCCGCCTTATTCTACGAACAGGCAGAAACCTGGGCGCGAGCCAATGTCCGTGGCAAACCAGTATTGCCTTATTATCAAACCATGGATTTTGGCAACTGTAATAACAAGGAGGAATTTGTTATGATTGACCCGATGACGCCTATTAACAGGGACAACCTCAGTATGGTAGGCATCGCCGGCATAATGGATGAAACCAAATGCGGGCTTGATTACAAACCCGGCATTACCGTTTACAGGTTCGGCAGAAATGTTCAAGTCAATGGGCCTGCTCAGGTAGAAGCGCTGGTTAACCAGGATCCGTTAATTTCCGAGCAATTTACCTTATGGGATGCAGGTGGCTCCCGGATTGAAATGGGACGTATGATTACCCTGCCGATGGGCAATAACATTCTGTATGTACAACCGGTTTATATAGCCTCAACCAATAACCAAATACCGCAATTAATCAGGGTCATTGTTTCTATTGGCAATGAGGTTGTTATGGATAGAACCTTATGGTCGGCTTTTAATCGCTTAAAACAAATTTACGCTAAGCGTGCTGCCAACAGTGACGGATCGGAAACGTTTAAAGCCATTGCGGCCCAGAGGAAAAATTAAAGACTCAAGGCAAAACGCCATGACCCGGGAGGAATATAAACTTATCCCGCCGGGTCAGCTTACACACTCAGGCAAACACGTTTGAAACCGATACCGCTTGTCTCGTGTCTTTCGGCTACGTTCAGGAAAACCCTGTCGAAGTCAGCTATAGTAAAACCTTCAAAAGAAGAGCGGGAATCCTCAAAATAGACCTTTTTTCAACACTTACAAAAAGCCCTAACCGTTGGAGGTATTCCCGCAGTGAAGGAGCATAACTGTCGAGCCAAACAAGTCAATGACATTAACTGGCCGCAACTGAAACAACAGTTTGCGGGACAAGCGTTGTTGTTTGCAATAGATGTCGCCAAAGAACAGAAGTTTGCCTTACTATCGAACACCGAACTGAGCGAATCGGTATTAATACAGTGGAACCACTTGGAGCAGGCGGGTGTTGATTTTAAATAATGTGAATTATACGTACACATGGGACCCATATTGATCGATCTTATACCAAAACTGTTGCCATCTTCCTTTTGACTGAACCAATGCACGTAAAGATAAAATCACTTTAGCCCCTTGGTCTTTCCAGCGCATACTCGAACCACAAAGCCGTTGTTTTACCAGCATCTTGCAAGCGGCTTCGGTGACGCCTGAGCCAATGGGTAAGTTATTTTCTAGATGCGTTGCATAATCCATCATCTGACGGTGATTCTTAAAATAAGTAAGCGCGGCTTGCAAATTCTCTTTGATCGATTTTGTCAGGCTAGTTTTTTGGGCCATTTTTTCCATGTCACTAATGAGTGTTTTGACTGCACCGGGTTCACGTTTGAGCTGTTTACAGCGTTCATCCAGCCAAATGGTGCGCTTGGCTTTGTCCGTTTTTCCTGGGTAGGCAGCGTAAGAGACGTTTGCCAGATACTCGGCGACGTGAAAAAAATCCAGTAATTGCCGGCCGGTATGTTGCTCCAAAAACGACCAATTAGCTTTTGCACCATCCGCAATCCCTAAATAGAGGGCATCGAGATAGTGTTTTTTGACCGTAGCAATTTCTTTTTCCAAGCGCTGAAAAAAGTGCCTTTTCCGTATTCTGGCTCTTCACCGATATAGACGGTATGCTGACGTTTGCCGGTAACATCATAAAGTGAAATATTACTCACCATCGCTTCCCGGTAACCCTCGTCACGCATCAAGGCATAAGCGCCATCGAGACTGACGACAAGGGTCGTTATCGCTTCATTCAATGACGGAACGTCATAGTCCCAAAGCTCTTCTTTGGCTTGAGCAATGCCGCCCACCCAAGGTTTTCTCATAAAAACTTGACTTGCTTGAGCATTGATTCCAGGGTAGAAACAGAATCGTTGAAATTCTGTATGGCGGCCTGAAAGTTTTTCGGTGATGTTTTTCTGATCAGTTCGATAGCAAGACCTCGCAACAAAGCCATGATTTGCGATTGATTGCCGGCTTTGGTTTTGATGCGATCCTCATTAAAGGTGACATCGCGAATCCAGTTATTGGATTCCACACCCCAGTGGCACCGAATAGCTTGGGTCAACTCCTCAGCAAGAGGCTTGATAACGTCGGATTCAAGCAGGGAATTGCAGACATAATAGGAGGTTTCAAAACTGGTTTTTTGTTTGGCAATCTCGAAGGTTTCACGCGCTACAACGATCAGC
Source organism: uncultured Gammaproteobacteria bacterium (assembly GCA_963849195.1). GTDB lineage: Bacteria > Pseudomonadota > Gammaproteobacteria > Methylococcales > Methylomonadaceae > Methylobacter_C. The sequence continues at coordinate 245,555 of CAWKGQ010000001.1, read as the reverse complement.
GTCGACACCCCGCTGTTTTTCCATCGGGAATCCAGGGTCAACGGTGTCAAGGAGAACACGTGGGCATTACGTGTGGTGATACGACCATGCTTTTTTTTCATGGCCAATCGTTTCTGCAAGTGGCCGGAACTGTTTGTGGACTATTTTGCATTGCTGCAGGAATAGCGCTTGATTTTCTTTGACCTGTGTTAAATAAAGACCGCCAGCCTGATGAATTTGAGCCGTCGTAGTCGGATTAAAGTGATGCGCATCCAGAGACACTTTTTGTTGGTCCAAGCCGCTGTCTTTTAATCGCTCACGAACCACCGGAATCTCACTGGATTTGTCTCCACATTGTCGGGCTTGCACTACGACTTCACGGGATACGCGCTCAACTGCCAAAATCAGATTTTGCTTGTCACCGGCATCCAGCGTACCGCGCAATGCTTTGCCATCGATCGCTACCCATTTTAGGGTTTCATGGGACGGTATTCGCATACCAAAACAGCGCTCAATGACTTCATTCAGCACTGACCCATTCAGACCATCCAACAAACGCGGCAGATGCGCACGGGAAATAGGTTTTACTTTGGGGGTTTGGATCAGTTCGTGCAACCAATCTGCGCGATTGCGCATAAATCGATGAATGCTGGAAAGCTTTTGGCGACCTACCAATGGGGCCAACACAAAGGCAGCAATCACGAACGCCAATGGGTGACGTTTACCCCGATTGTCGCGATGCTCTGGCAGCTCATTTTTCAATAGGTCGACAAAGCAAGTGACTTGCTCGCTGCTGTAAGGTTCTTCATTACTCATTTGTTGGGGATTTTTGCCATAATTTTGGGGGCGAGGATTGTACTGCAGTTCCTTGCTGTTTTTTTTATGAGAAAGCCGTGGGCCGCCCACCCAATCGCTCACATCCTGCAAATTAAGAATGCGCAATTTTTCGATGATGATTATCCTCTAAATCCTAAATCCCGATAGACCGCAGGGGCATTCATGTTGGCATATTTATGCGCCAGTTGTTGGGCAAATTTGGGGGTTGCACCTCGGATAATTCGGGCATGGTGTCCCAGAGGACAATAAATTCTGCCACCTTTGGAGGTTTGATAAACATAACGCTCTAACTGCACGCTACCATAAGTGGTTTGATAGGTTTTGTTGTCCTTGTCTCGAACCGTCATTTTAGTATCTCCCCATTTTATGGGGCTCCCATCCGTATCAAATATTTTCAACGCTTCTGTTGTTGCCAAGCAGCCTATTTCATTACAGCCATCCAATAGCGTATTTTCCATTTCCAGTAAACTGCCGGCCAGTTTTATAGTGACCTGGATCGACAGTTCGTTACCGTTACGCGCTATCATTTCAGCCATTGATTTCCCTTGATCTCTTTGAAAATTTCAAGTTTACCTTATACTGTAACATTATTAAAAATCAGCACCCCCACAGTAACTCAGCCAGCCAACGAGGTGACACCGCTGTGGATAGCTCAAGCTGTGCATCGTGCGAAAACCTAAACATTATTGCGCTTGCTTCGGTAATAGCGACAGGTGTCGATGGCGCCACTTGGACAGAAATTAATGCGAGAGGGGCGTCCTTGTTCAAGGATGAATCACCCTGAACACGCCGCGTCCACAATGAAAAGGTTTTGGGATTGAGGCCTTGCTGGCGACAATAATCCGCCTGGCTTAACCCACTCTTACGCCAAGCTTCTACATGCCGCTGCCAATGTGCGTTTATTTTCATTGCTTATCCCCACTAAAAAATGTGAGGATGCCAGAAGACGACCGGCTATTCTATGTGGTGCGGTTGGGCGCTACCGGTTTAAGTCCGGCAGTAAAGTGGACCCCATTGTCCAGACAATTAACTGCTTAATTTAAGAGGGTGTCGTCTCCGTTACAGCAGATTGGTGCTGCCCCATTTCTTCTTTTGAAGACCTTTTTTTCACTAAAATGATCGACGATTTTTGCTCCGCCACCTTCTCCAGTCTGATAAACCTGATCCGGCGTTTTGTAGCCTAATGCCTGGTGGAAGCGCCCGCCGTTATAGAAGACAAAATATTTGGCCAGATCCACCTGCAGTTCCGGTATTGACGCATAGTTTTTCGGATAAACGTCCTCGTACTTCACGCTCCGCCATAGCCGTTCCACAAAAATGTTGTCTAATGCCCGGCCTCGTCCGTCCATGCTGATTTTGATGGCGTTTTCCTGTAACACCTTGACCCATACCTCGCAGGTGAATTGTGATCCCTGGTCGGTGTTGAAAATCTCAGGTGCCCCGTATTCATTGAGGGCGGCAGTCAAACAATCCACACAAAAACCGGCATCCATCGTGTTCGACACTTGCCAGGCCAAGACCTTACGGCTGTACCAGTCAATAATTGCCACCAGGTATACAAAACCCTGTGCCAACCGTATATAGGTGATGTCCGTACTCCAGACTTGATTCACCCGATTAATGCTTAACCCTCTGAGCAGATAAGGATAAATTTTGTTCTGTGGATGTTTCTTGCTGGTGTTAGGGCCAGGCGCCATCGCAGCCAAGCCTAATATCCGCATAAATCGTTGACCGCGCAATGCCCGCCAGTCGGCACTGCACCGCCACGGACAGCCCACCGCTTGAATCGAGCCAACCCTGCCGTCGGCTTAGGGGCTGATCCCGGACTTTTTTTAAGCCATTCCAATTCCATGTTGAGCTGGCCTATCTTGGCGTACAAGCGTTCCGGGTCACTTTGCGGGTCGGTTGCCTTGGAACCACGTTTTACGTCAAACAGCTGACCAGCATTTTCCAGTAACGCCTTCTTCCAAAGGCCGACTTGCGTCGGATGCACTCCGAACTCTTGGGCTATCTCGTTAACTGTTTTGTTGCCTTTCACCGCCGCCAACGCCACTTTCGCCTTTTGTGCGCCAGACATGATCGTGCGCTTTTTTTCACTCATTTAAGCCTACCTTTTTATGATAGACACCATCTTATACTACTGTCTGTTTTTTGGGGTCCACTATACTATCCGAATCCTCAAATTTTTTATCCATGCGAGTTGCCGCTAAAGGTGCCGATTCCCTTATTCAGTGGCAAAGTAGCTGCGGGCTTCCCTTCACCCGCCGACGATTTTGTCGAAAAATCGCTGGATTTGAATGAATTGATGGTTAAGCACCCGGCCGCCACCTTTTTTGTCCGTACCGAGGGCGATTCCATGATCGGCGCCGGTATTCACCCCAATGATATTCTGGTCGTAGACCGCTCACTTAAACCTTCTTCCGGCAAAGTGATCATTTGCGCCTTGAACGGGGGAATTGACAGTGAAACGCCTTAAAACCAAAAAAGGCCATGGTTTTAACAGCGGAAAACCCGGACTATAAAGATATTGTTATCAACCAGATATGCATGCAGTGATCTGGGGTGTCGTTACTCATGTCATCCACTTCTGTGATAATGCCAACCTCTCATCGCTTTGGTGGATTGCAACAACTTTTATGTCAGTTGCGAGTGCCTATTCCGGCCTGACTTATCGGCAAATCGGTGGGTGTGCTCAGCACTATACGGACAAGTAAATATATATTTGCCTAGATAATCAAGCCATGAAAAAATGGACTCTAACTGAGAATCAACTCGGTTGTTAGTTTAATTTGTCGATTAAACTTATTACCGCTCCCGATTAATTGGTTGATTCTCAATTCATCTATGCAATGCAGCCTACATCTCTAGGGGAAAAGGCTATGACTTCTCTAGCTCGAAAAGTAGTTCTTCCCCAATTTGAAAGGACGAATTTGGCCTGTGAAGATGACCCTGCAGCAAGACGGATTGACATCGAATCTAACGGTTACATTAGCAAAACATCCTACTTCGTTCGATCGAATATGTCTCCAGGAGAAAATGACCGTCGAGATGGCAAGCCAAAGTGGGTGCCAACGCAATTTAACCTATATCCAGTTATTCTTTACAGTGACGGCGCACCCTGGCCGGAGGCGAATCTTTGGATACTTTCGATGCTGGAGAGCCGTGTAAATCCCAACATGGCAAGCTTTCACAGCATTGCAGAAGACATGAGCGCTTATGCAAGATTCATTGAAGATTACGCTGTTGATTGGCTTGAATTCCCTTCCCAAAAACTGGCTCGACCCACTTACAGATTTAATGGCCATCTCAAGCACCTAATCCAAAATCAAGAGATTAAGGCCAGCACAGCAAAGCGTCGAATGGCAGCAGTTATCCGTTTCTACCGTTGGCTCCAGGAAGAAGGAGTCCTCACTATGGAAAATGCTCCGTGGAGAGAAAGCGACCGCTATGTCGAATTCAAAGGACACTATGGTCAAAGTCTATCCAAGAAAGTCATCACTACTGACGTGTCGATCCGCGTTGCGCAACAAGACGATCCATACGATGGCTATATCAACGATGGTGGGAAACTGCGCCCATTGCCGCAAAATGAACAAGAGTGGTTGATGGATGCCTTGACCTCACTCGGCAACACGGAGATGACATTGATCCATCTTTTTGGGCTGGTGACTGGCGCACGCATCCAGACCATTTTGACGTTCAGGGTACGGGACGTGCTGAAGGATTACGGAACCGATCGGCAAGGATTTCTGCGATATCCAATTGGTCCTGGAACAGGAATTGATACGAAATTTGATAAGCGATTAGTGTTGCATATACCGGTATGGTTTTATGAAATGCTAACTATTTATGCCTTAAGCGAGCGGGCTAAAAAGCGTCGATTAAAGGCTGCTGGTGGCGATACCGAAAACCAATACCTGTTTCTAAGCTCACATGGAGCACCGCTGTATGCTGCAAAACAGGAGGTAACCCATGGAGATTCAAAGACACTTCGTCATAATAAAGTCGGTCAAGGTGTTCGACAGTATATAACTGACTACATCATTCCATTCATCCGCAAAAAATACTCACCAAGTTTTCACTATCAGTTTCATGACACCCGAGCGACCTTCGGCATGAACCTAGTTGATGACAGGTTAAGGTTAATTGAAGACAAAAAATTTACCCTGAAGGAAGCGCTGGATTTTGTACAAGTTCGTATGGGGCATTCGTCACCGGCTACGACTGATCGCTACCTGAGCTTCCGTAGTCGGTTAAAAATAGCTTATGCAGTACAGGATGGATGGGAAGCCACCTTAGAAAATATGGCACGGTGCGCGATGGAATTGAAAAATGGTTGATTTTGTAGACCGCAAAATCGAATTTCATAGAGTACCGCAGCCCAAAGGAGCTGTGCTGCGCGATCCAGAAATGGCTGTATTAATTTTTGAAGAAGGCCATACCCTCGATATTGGAGCATTGTGTTATCTCCGGCGAGCCCCCGGAAGAAGAAAAACAATACATGGCCGCAAAGTAGACCTTTCATCGCTAAGCCAATTACGCCGCCATGAAATTCGGATGTTAATTGCGCATATTTCGGCGACGATTGCACAGAGCGGTCTGAGAAAAAGAACAGAATTTGGCCGTTTTTATGCTTTTTCACTGTTTATCGACTGGTGTGATAGCAATCATCATAACCGCGTCTTTGATGACGAAATAAGTGCACACGCTGCATTTCGTGATTACGTAGACGATCTTAGACGGCGGGTATTGCAAAACCAACTTGGCAATAATACCGCGGTTAGTTACCAAAACCTGACGCAAGACGTTCTGGAAGATTACTTAAACGCAGACAACCTTTGTCAAGGCATTAATCTATTAGGCCATAGCCATCGCTTTGTTGAGTCAACGCCAGTACCCGAAGCCAAGTCGCAAGAGATAGTTCTCGCGTGGTGCAAATGCCTGTTGAACGGAATAAGTGAGCTTGTTGTGGATCAAAAACCTTACCCTTTCGCCCTTGCTGTTCCGGGTTATTTGAAATGGCCGAATGACCGGATATGGATATTTCCCGTTAACTCATGGTGCGTAACACCGGATTCCAAAAGTATCCCTAAATATCAAGCTTATGATTATCAAAATGGAAGGATTCGTACAGCAGAAGAAATTGAACATTTATACGGAAAACCTAACTGGCTCTCACGTACAACTAGGCGCATCATAAAATCGAAAAAATATATACAACGCTCGAATCAAAATTTTTTCAGCCGAGATCGTATTGAACGCCGCATGCTGGCAGTGTCTGCATTCTTGGTGATGTTCATTGACAGCACCGGCTGCAATCCCACACAAGCCAAGGAAACCTTATGGAGCGAAGAACTGGAGAATGTGGTATTGAATCCATTGGTCGAACGTCAAGGGTTTCGAACTATTAAATATCGCGCTAATAACCGTTTGGTGTCTTTCGAAATTGGCGTTGAATACATGCCATATTTGCGGCGTTATCTCCAATTGCGAAAGTACTTGCTCCAGGAAAGGCGATGCGACTATCTCTTTTTTAGTTATGGCTCAGGACACATTGGACTAAAAACTGGTCCCAAATTGATTTCAGAGAGCGATACGAAAAAGATGTTCATGATAATGAAACGCCTCACGCCGACATTCCCGTCCGTGATTCCAATGCAATGGCGGGCGGCCAAGCAGGATCATGTCATTCGCAATTATGACCCTGCCACTGCCGCGCAGGCAATGCAGCATTCTTTAACAACCGCTTTGAGGAAATACAGCAATGGATCGGAAGTTACACAACAATTAGAAATGAGTCGTTACTTCAACCAAATAGAAAAGGTAGTACTCAGTAAAGGGCAGGAAATTGCCGGCAGCGAGGTTAACTCGGTTGGGATTTGTACCCGTCCCGGCGAACCAAAAGCTGTAGTTGACAATCTGCCGCTGATACCTGATTGCAAAGGCGCAGAAGGCTGTCTGTTCTGCGATAAGTACCGCATTCATGCTGACGAGATGGATGTGCGCAAAATCTTGAGTGCTCGATACTGCATAAAGAAAACTTCACACTTGGCAAGCAGTCACGAGCAGTATGAACAAATGTTTATGCGCATTTTCCAAAGGATTAATTTCATCTTATTTGAGCTAAAAAAACATAATCCAGGAATGGTGGAAAAGATAGAACAGGAGGTCGATATTGACGGTGAACTGGATGCTTTTTGGTCTGCCAAGTTAGAGACATTGATGGAACTCGACATACTATGATGGCATTTCAGGCAAAGATAAGTTCTCTGCCAGATGCGAATGTTCCAGATGAGTACATGCCTTTAAAAGGGCGCATTCCTTCCGATGACTTTGTGGTATCGAGGAAAAAAGACGGAAGCTCTCTATCACTTTACGGAGATTCAAGTTGGGATTGGACACCGTATGCCGCCGATAACCGTACGATTAACTTTAATTTTAACTTCTGGTCTAGCGGCGAACTAACGCCGCAACGCGATCAGTTGGCACGTGAAATGCGATGGTTGATGTTTGTCCTGATTTACCTACGGCCCGGACATGGACTTAGCAATAAATCGTTAAGAGGCTATTTATTTTCATTAACTTTTATAGCGCGTTTTTGCGAATTGCGTTCATTGTCAATTTACGAACTTTTAGCTGATCCAGCTTTGTTGAGCGAAAGCATGGAAGAAAATGGCGGCTACGCGACTTTGATTATAGCTTTAATTCAATTATTAAAACATTTAGGAACTGACGTGGTCGGTTTTGATGTTGTCAGCAACAAAGGAATGCAAAATCTCCAAAGGATTGCAATCAAATATGCCCATGAACTTAAACAGCATCCACCGATTCCAACCCGCCTGTATTCGTCAATGCTTTCAACCCTGTCACAGGAATTAGCCCAATTTAAAGCGGTGGCAGATCGTGTCCTCAATTTATTGCTAGAGTGTGCGAACGATCCACTAACAGGCAAGCATCATTCAAAACAGTTACAGAGGAGAAGAGAACGGGGGTTAGGTAAACAAACATGGCGGCCTTCATTTGGAGACCTGCTAAGAAAATACGATCTAGAAGATTATTGGACTGAGTGCGGCTACACTCGATCTATAATTGGTCTGGAAGCCGCTGTGACCGGAGCGATGGTTGCCGCCGCAATTGCAATTCAGGCCTTTACCGGCATGAGGGCTAATGAGGTTGGAACCCTCCCTTTTTACTGTCTGGATGAGGTGAAGCGGGACGAGGATGACAGTATTCATTACATTGTCAAAGGGCGCATCACAAAACACGCGCACGGAAGAATAAAACGTGTGCAGTGGGTTACCAGTGAAAGTGGACGTACGTCTATCCAACTTGCGCAACGGATCTCACTGACAATCCACAAGGCGTTAGGCAACATGCCTGAAGAAAACGATACCCGTATCAACTCTTTTCATCTCTTTATTACGCCCCGCTATTTATTTAGGCCAAACCAGGTACAGTATGCTCCTGCAAGAGTTTTGTTAGAATGTTCGCCAGCCCTGCGAACGCGATTACAATTCAACATTCAGGAAGAAGATTTATTAGAATTGGAACAGATTGATCCCCATCGCGCGTGGCGTTCTGAGGAGGCATTTCAGATAGGCCGCCCTTGGACGCTCACGAGCCACCAGCTGCGCCGTTCCCTGGCGTTGTACGCCCAACGGTCTGGCTTGGTAACCTTGCCATCCCTAAAGCGCCAATTGCAGCACATCACCCAAGAGATGTCATTGTATTATTGCCGTGGCTCGGCCTTTGCTGTTAACTTTATCGGCAATCAAGATAAGGAGCCGCACTTTGGCAAAGAATGGCAAGTGACCCAACCTGTCAGCCAGTTTCTGAGTTACGCCATGCATGTGCTAATAACCGACGAAACCTTGTTTGGTGTTCACCCACATTGGATCAAGAATCGACTTCGCGATGCTGACGGGATTGTCATATTCGACCGTGATGTAACCTTAAAGCGGTTCCAAAAAGGCGAGCTGGCTTATCGGGAAACAATTCTTGGCGGGTGCGTAAAAATTGGAGACTGCGACAAGAATCCCTTAGACATCCTGCATGTTGAGTGCCTAACTAGCCATTGCAAAAACTTAGTGGGCAACAAGAAAAAACTGGAACGGGTCATCGCCGCACAGACCCATCTGGTCGAGAAGTTCAACAAAGCCGACCCGGTATCAACAGAGTACCGCCACGAGAGCTTAAATCTCACAATTCTAAAAACAACGTTGGCAAACATTTCAAACGGTGGCGTGGATTCTAAGGAGAATGCATGACTAACCAACCATTGGGCGAGTACTTTCAGGCACTGGAACGCCTTAAAAATGGGCATCCGCGTTTCGTTGATAAAGGCACTAAAATTACTAATGATGCGGTATCCCTTGAGGCCGGGCGCAAAAAGGGAAGCATTAAGAAATCGAGGGAACTGTTTAAAGAACTAATCGAAGCCATTGATGCCGCTGCCATCGAACAGGCACGTCCCCAGCAGGAACGTATTGCGCGGTTGAACAAGGTCAAGCAAACTGTCGAAAGCTTACGCGAACAATTGGATAATGCCCTTGCACGCGAACTTTCGCTTCTGGCGGAATTGTACGAGACGAAAAAGAAATTGGCCCAACTGACAGGGGAGAATGTCCTGCCAATCCGAAAAAGAGGAAAATGATGCGTATGCATTATTTAATTTGGATTCAGTGGTTTTTCGTTGGTCCGTATTTGACATTATGATTTTGACGTGATTGAATTAGTGTACACTAATTATGACGCATACTTTTCATGAATAATAAATCCAATACCGACACCAAGCTTGGCAGACCTTTTGGAGCAAATGCTTATGGTGAATCAACAATCCCTATTAGAGTGCCTAAAAGCAAAGTCACGATTATAAAAGATTATCTAAATCGAGCAGCATCAAGCAAAGACGAACCTGAACTTGTGTTTTTTGGATTAGAAACGTCCGGCCAGAAAACTGAGTATTCCTCTATATTCATCAATCGTTCCTGCGGGATTTCCTTCCCCCTGCGATGATCACGTTGAAAAAAGACTTAATATCCATGAATACTTAGTTGACAATGAAGATGCGACTTTTATTGTTGAGATTGGCGGCCTTTCAATGATTAACGCAGGTTTGTACCCAAAAGATAAGGCCGTCATTGATCGATCTAAAACGGCCCAGATCGGAAATATTGTCATGGCATCTGTTGATGGGGAATTTACTATAAAACAATTGGGTTTTGCCGAAAACGGCAATCCCCTTCTAGTGCCAGCGAATCCTGATTTTAATGTTATTGAGATAAAAGAAGGCATGGACTTTCAAATATGGGGAGTGATGACAAGCTCATTCCGAAAATATTTGTAATGTCCCAAATAGCCTTAATTGACGTAAACAATTTTTACGTTTCTTGCGAACGGGTATTTAACCCAAAGTTAAACCATAAGCCTACGATTTGCTTAAGCAACAATGACGGCTGTGTGATTTCGCGAAGCAACGAGGCTAAAGCTCCCCCTCTCAATATCAAAATGGGAGCGCCGTGGTTTGAAGTCAAAAAAAAATTTAGCCACAATGAGGTGGCCGTCCTCTCTTCGAACTATGCGCTTTATGCAGACATGAGCAATAGGGTGATGAATCTCATTAGCCGGTTTACCCCGGATTACGAGATTTATTCGGTGGACGAAGCTTTCTGCAACTTTACTGGGTTTATTTCCAAAGACTTAACTTCCTACAGTAGGGAGATTAAGTCAACCATATTGAAATGGACTGGCTTACCTGTCTGTGTCGGCCTGGCTTCTTCTAAGACATTGGCAAAATTAAGCAATCACTGTGCAAAAAAACGACCTGAATTTTCCAGTGTATGTAATTTCAACACCATGTCACCTGGTCAACTCAATAGTATTTTACAGACGATACCCGTCAGTGATGTTTGGGGTATTGGATCACGGTTATCCCTACGCTTAAATAACCTTGGAATTGTTACCGCACTAGATTTAAAAAATGCACACTCTAGAACCTTCCGTGACAACTTTAGCGTGGTGATGGCTAAAACCATTGCCGAGTTGAATGGCGAGCCTTGCTTCGAATTTGAACATGCGCCGCCTCCTAAGAAAAATATTGCCAGTACGCGTAGTTTCGGCATACCGGTCACTGAGTTGAATGATTTGATTGAATCCGTCACGCTATACACTTCACGAGCTGCTGAAAAAGCCCGCAGTCAGAAATCCTATGCCAATAGCGTTACTGTCTTCATACAAACGAGCCCTTATGCCAAACTCCCTTATTATGCCAACTCTTATACCGTAGCTATGCCTTCGCCCACTAGCGACACCCGCTTCCTGGTCAAGACGGCATTATGGATATTAAAAAGAATCTACCGCAGCGGGTATGTTTACCAAAAGGCAGGCGTTTTGCTTAACGACTTAGTCCCAGAAGAAGGTGTGCAAAGGGACTTATTCCTCGACTTATCTGATCCACAACGAAACAAATGCGCAAAAGCGATGGCCGTCCTGGATGCAGTAAACCAACGTTACGGCCGGCAAACATTAAAACTAGGCAGTGAAGGCTTTAAAGCGCCATGGAAAATGAAGCAGGAATTTAAGAGTCCCTGTTACACAACCAGATGGTCTGATCTTGTAAAAGTCGCATAGAAAAGGTTTTTTTATTAATTGAACTCAATACGTTAACTGCAAAATTTGCATTTAACCCTTGGAGACATAAAAACATATATGACTGATAGTAATAGACCTCACCGAGGTGAGCTTTAACAAAGGTCAAAGTTCAGGTATCGGCCACTAGTAGAAAAAAGAAACGTGTAATTACGAAATAAAATGGACTACAAGCCATAACTAGTCCATTTTTATGAAATTTTTATGGACACAGTTGTTGATACTAAATAATTGATATAACACCAAAAATAGGAGTCCATTTTTAAATCATTTGTCCGTAGCAATAACGACGGTTGTTTTATCGCCAGGAATAAGGCCTTAAAAGCCCTTGGGGTGAAAATGGGGATACCCTTGTTTCAGGTGGCCGACCTGGTTAAACAACATCATGTCCATCTTTTTTCTGCAAATTTCCCGTTATATGCCGACCTATCGTCCAGGATAATGTCTCTGTTAGAGACATTTACGCCGAGCGCAGAAATTTATTCGATTGACGAAGCATTCCTGGATTTGACCGGAATCTGTCAGCAAGACCCTATCGGTTATGGCCTTTCTATTAAACAATCGATTCAGCAAAATACCGGTATTCCGGTTTGCGTCGGCATGGGGCCGACTAAAACGTTGGCAATTTCGTAGAACGATTTTTCTGATCTATAAAACCCTTTTTTGAAGGGCGTCAACGAGTATCGTTCTGGTTTGCTCAGCTACTATTGACATCATCCATAACGCAGATATAGTATTCATACACGTCCATATTGTCACGGAAACGGAAAATGGGGTTTGCGGTCAGGTCGATAATTAAGCGAGACGGAGCGCGCCTCCATCTGCTCTTTCACGAACAGCCATATGCACCTGTTCACCTTCCATTTCAGTACATGGCTCTAACAGGGCAGCATAAATATGCTGATGGATCGTGCTCGGTCATGTGCCGTGTGCTCAAGGAGCTCTATGTCTATTGCTACAGCATCGCAGACATCGATCTTGAAACTCAACTGTTGAGCGGGAAGACGATGACGGCAGACCAGATAGTTGGCTTTGCTTCTTGGCTGCGTCTTAGACGGAAACTGCCGACCAACGTCGTCGCCCGTATCGGTATGGTGGAGGAAGACGACGACATTCTTGCTCATGACACGTTCAGCACGTACCTGCACTTCTTCAAAGAATACTTGGTCTGGTCCGCACTAACCTTCATACCAGAAAACCGTCATTTCCGGGACGTTGAAAAAACGTTCGATGATGTAAAAAGTCGTCTGGACGCTGTATTCAGGAACCTCCAAATCAAAGCCAAACAGCCAAAGCATACGAAAGGTTTGGACAGGAATCAGAAGCGCAAGTTATTGAGTGTTGCAGATCCTGCTTCTCCACTCAACCCGTTCAAGGACGAGGCAGCCCGATATCGGAATTGGATGATCATCAAGCTGCTTCTTGCAACCGGAATACGTCGTGCCGAGATTCTTTGCGCCTACACGGAAGACGCCCCGGATTTCAGGTTCGGCAATAAATGGAAAGTCGTCAGAAGGAATCCAATTCCCGAAGATCGGCGTAAACCGCTCCCAAAGATCAAGACTGAGGAAAGGGAAATCGCCTTAACAGAGGCAGAATCCGAGATGGCTCAGAAGTACAAGGACAAATATCGCTGGGTTTACAAGAAGGATGCGAGCGGTAAGGTTACGAAAAGCAAGCCTTCGCATCCGTTTTTTCTAATTAGCACACAAGACGGCACTCCTTTGTCACTAGACAGCATCAACAAGATGCTGAAGAAGTACAAGGATGCAGCTTTCCCTGACTTGGATATCGAACTCCATCCGCACATCCTCAGGAACACGTTCTGCAACGAATATCTGGAGGAGGCCATTGATATCAGAGGTGAAGACGTAATGCTTGTCATCGACAATCTGCGGAGAATATGCGGTTGGTCATCCAAATCTGAAATGCCCATCCTGTACGCAGCAAAGTGGCATAGGAAGAAATCAGATGACGTGAACGTTGAACGGCTGGAGCGGGAACACCGCGAAGCGCAACAGAGGTTAAAACATGGCAAGTAATGCCAACGCAGCAAATGACGAGATTCAGTTTGGAATAAACGGCAATATCATTGTAATGAAAGACATTGCAGCGGACTTGTTCGATGACACGATCAGCGACTACGTTGCACCGCCCCACCTCCACTACAAGTTCAACAATCCAGGTTTTGCAATCGTTGGGAAACGGCCGAACCCGGATATAGACCCCTTGCGCGTTGATACTTCAACCGAGACCTGGATATGGCGCAAGGGCATGCCATACATTCATTGGGAAAAACTGCACCTGATAAGCCCTCTGAAAGAGCTGATAAAGGAATTCACGTTCTACAAGATTCAAAGGCTTGCCTATACCTCGGCCGCCAACGTTGCACTGGAATTGATTGAAATCCAAGACTGGTTGAAGGCCCCCAGCACATATCCTTGGTCACAGGAGCGAGTTTTAGCAATCCTTGCCGGGCTTCACACCCAATATGATAATTTCTATGCCTTCAAAGAGTTCTATTTATGGGCGGCACACAATGGCAAGCCTGGATTTGACGAATCGATTGCCTGGTCGATCCGTAAGGCTACCACAACAAGATCAGACGAATTCGTCAACTATGCTGGCGTCAAGCAACGAAAGCATGTGCTGACCCTGGATGAGGATAGTGCTATTCGTAATGGGCTTGTGTTCCATCCATCAACGATCAAATTACCTGCGCTGACTGATCCTAATACGCCACATACGCTTGAAGAAGTGGCTCACTGGTTTGGGAGGTGGCCGATGGTTCCAGGCTCCGCGAAAGCCGACAATACCTACATGCACTCCATCCTCAAGGACTATAGAGATATGCTGGGAAACCTAAAGGTGCCCGTTATCGGTATCCCGAAGGATGAGCGCGTCGCTTCAGTGACCGGCTACAAGACCCAAGTCTATTACCGTGCAGGCGATCTCATTCCCGCTTTGCGCCGGTACATTGTGCGGGGACATCTGATCCAGCTTCGCTCAAAAATATTGACACATCTTGCTTTTGCGCTTGGCGCCAGACCAGCGCAGCTTGCCGGAATCGATGAAGAAAACTTCGTCAGATATGATCCTGACGGAGATGTCTTTTATTCTATTGAGATCCCTTCTCGCAAGAAGCGTTCAACGGTAACGGTCAAGAAAAACGGAAATGGTGGTAAGCCAAAAGTCATCAAGCAGGCAAAGCGCCGCAAGTTCCCCGAAGAAATTGGTCTTGGACAGAAGATCGAAGCATTCATTGCCCTAAAGCGGGAAGCTGAAGCTTTAGGTATCTTGACGATGCCAAAGGATAGAGCCAAGCCACTCTTTATTTCAGACTGCCAGCAAACCATACTATGCGGCGACAGACCTACCGAGCAGGACTGCAAGTCGAGTATTGGAAACTTCCTTAAGAAGCAACTTGGCGTCAACCGTAGCGCAAAAGATTTACGTGCCAATGTAGCTCAACGGTTAGCCGATGCTGGCTACCCTGCTCAAGTGATAGCAGACACGCTAGACCACGAAAGCATAAGGAACGTCCTGTTTTATGTACACGCCTCCCTAACTCTAAGTGAGGTGCAAGACATGGCTCTAGCAAAACACGACAGGTACCAGCAGAGAATGAAAAAGCTGGCTGGCGCGATTTGGATTAAAAAGGAAGATATCACTCCCGAGACGGATATGATCAGTGGAGTGGTCGGGCATGCGCTGGTGAGCGGAATCGGTGCCTGCGACCGGAAGAGAAAAGGCATTGGGCCTTGCGAGAACGAGCCTGTTTACGCCTGCTATGGTGGATGCCCGGCATTCCAGCCATTTGATGACATTGCCGTTCACGAGAGGGTTCTTGACGCCTTGAAGGGAGAAGTGATCGAGTATCTTGAGGAAGGTGAACCTACAAGGATGGCTATCTCAAATCAGGCATTGATTTCCGAGGTTTCATCAATCATTCAAGCCATTGAAGAGAGACGCGCATGAAACCGTCAGTGGCGCAAGAAAACTATGCCAGAGTGACAAGGCAAGCTCGGATAATGCTGGCCGCACGCATCAAAGCCGCAAGGCAGCAGCGCATTCCGATTGCGATCTTTTGGAGGGAGAAAAAGTGGCCTATCGTCCCCTTATGTAAAGGTGGCTCAGCGCAAGGCGACAATAAAACCACCTTCCTACGTCCAGGCGAAGGTCGAGGCAACCCGAAACCATCCGCATATCTGCTGCCTTGGGTTGAACAATTTGCTAAAGTGATCACAGCACTATGGCTATGTGAAGAAGGGAAATCCTTCCACCGAATCCGGGATATTATTCTTGGAATCCGCTGGTTGAACGAGGGGATTTTAGGCACTCCTGCCCAAGGCGTGCATGATCTCCTGCCAATCCACTTCGAAAGGGCCGCTAAAACAATTGCTGAAGCCGTTCGTGACAAAACAGTGGCTTACGAAACCGCACGCGAACTGGCTCTTATTGCGGATAAGATAGATGACCTTGGATTATCCAATTCGAGAATTCGCTTCACCAACTCCTTAAATGAGCCTCTGCCAAGGCGTCGAGATAGGACGACTAACGACTTAGAAAGGGATGCACTTTACCACTGCATCAACAGCCCATTGGACGATGGTGAGCGCGTTCTTATGGAGGCATTGAGACTGCATTTCGCGTGGGGCGGTCGCATTGAAGAGACTTTGCGGCTTGCTTCGTCCTTACACTATAAAGATTGCAGCCATGCCGTCATTAAACTACCAAGAGAAGCTGGCAAGTCTGGCGAAAACTATGGAGTGCGATACTTCCCGGAAAAAGGATTCCATGAAGGCGTTTCGATCAAGCCGATCGACACTGCGGCCGGCTCCATAGTCGAACAAGCCGTTATGGAGTTGGAGCGTCTTTGTGCTCCAGCGCGTGAGCGAGCGATGCTCCTGGCGAGTATGCCTGGGCGCTTCCCGCTCCCAAAGCATGGAACCGACGGATACCATGACCTAGACGATCTCGTAACTTTGGAAGACATCGGGCGTTGGATGAAATGGACGTTCTCTCCTGCGAATTCTTTGATTGAGGGCTCTGCCTTTGATCCTGAAAAACAGCAATTAAGTACTTCTGAACAACGCAGAACGTTAAGTAGTTGGGGAATCAACCCAGTAATACAACCTACCGGCAAAAACAATTTGGATGATCCCTCTTGGAATCTTGGTAGAGGTCTTCATGCCTTCAAATACCGTGTCCGTGACTTCGAGAAATATTTCCTGAAGCATTTGGACCTGGCGTTATCTTGGCGGACTCCAGAAAGCCCATCGCAAAACTGCATGGGATCTTGATCGTAGTATTCGATGATCAGCGAGCTTCATGGGCACCAGCCAGAACGTACATGCCGTTCCTTCCTAAACGTTTGAAGTACATCGACATACGGAATCAGCTTGGCAATCCAAAGCGATCCATTTTTAGTCGCCGAAATCTGACCATGCCTGACGGTAGCCCGATCAGAATCGAGAGCCATCAAAGTAGGCATGACCGCAATAAAGATCTGGACGAAGCGGGTCTCACGCAACTGCAGCAGGCGCTTGCCATGGGAAGAACGCCGTCACAGAACATCAACTACCAGCAAGGTAGTGATATACAAGTCATCCAAGCATCCAACATCCAGAGACTGAAAAAAGAAACGCAAGCAGAGCGGGCCAAAACCCTGAAAGAGGCTATTCGGCAGAACTTGATTACGGGATCTGTAACGCGGGCCTACCATAAGATGCGTCAAATAAGTCCGGTCAAGGCCGAAGAATTCCTTGACGAGCAAGTTGGGCAAGTCCTTGTGACCCGTTACGGAGCGTGCACAAACGAGTGGACGGGGCAGTCGTGCCCGAAACACAACAAATGTTTCAAGAACTGTAAGTATCTGCACCTGACTGGTAGCGAAACGGAGCGCGAAGAACTTCTGAAGGAACTCGCCATTCAGGAATTGCATCGCGCAAAGGTTCAACAGCTTGCTTATGAAGGTGCCTACAAAGCGGAAACGGCGCTTGAAGCATTGGATGCCGAGATCGCGGGTATCAAAAAGGCGATGCAGGCTTTGCAAGAGGCTGTGGATCAAAGGAATAAATTGTTGCAACTATCCGGAAAGCTTGGAGAAATCAAAGTAAGCGTTCAGGCCTTTAAAAACGGCGAATCGCATTACCGTGAGTTGAAGCGTCCGGGGTCAGATGAACGGAGAGCATCATGAGCAGCAAGGCAGGCAAAAGTTCACCTGCGCCAGAAAGAAGGCGAAGAACGCCAAGTACCATGATTCGCCCGAATGTCCTGGCCACTTTGAATGCCATGGCGGATGAGGGAGTAATGCTATCGCGCCGAGACATTGCAAAAAGGGCTGGCATAAGCACCCAAACGCTCTATAACCATGCCCTGGATTTGGTCGAGGAAGCTGAGAAGCGCTGGGCAGCGCACTCGGTGACCATCGATTCGCCGGCCCCCGTTGACAAGCGCAGAGAAGCTCGCGAGTTAAATGCAGAGATCGAGCGGCTAAACCGTCGCATTGATGAGATAGCCGAAACGATGGAGAAGATGTTGAAAGCGGTTCAGGCGTATGCCCCCAATGCCCTACCCCAAGTAGCGAGCGTTCTGGCCAGGCACCTTACTGACAAGAGCAAATAAGAGGAACATCCCTCTATGAGCAGAGGCAATGAGAATTTCAGGAAGTTAGAGGAATGAATTTCCAGCCATCGCAACCCTGTTGAAAAATGACGACAGATTGCTCATGGCAGGCAGTGACCGGTCGAAATTGACGGAGTAAAACCGGTAGAGTCGAGATGTGGCGCGGTAGCATTAGGTTTGGCTTGTCTGTTTCCGTCTCTTTCGTTTGACGGTGCCCTAATAGCCTTGCCATAACCCCGTTTCCACACCCCGCTCATCGAACCGGACTGGCAGATTTCCCGCATCCGGCTCTCGGACAAGATGTCACGCTTTCGCCCACGGATCATCACGCCCCAAGCGGCTTAAGCGCACCAGACCCAATGTTTGGTAGAGGTACGAAGGTGGATAGCCTCCGCCCGCCCGCTTTCTCACCTTATACTTGTTGCGTAACCACCGACGCAACCGCGCCGCCGTGTAGTTATCAAGCGCACGATAAGCCCGGTTGTAAGTCCCTACTTGAAAGTAGTTTGCCCAACCCAACAGCATGCGGTTTAACTTGTACACTAGCGACGTGGTCTCATGCCACGCCATTGAATAGGCAGTCAGTGCATGAATCTTTTCGACCATACGCCTAATGCTTTTCTTCGATGGCCGGTAGCCCAGATAGGGTTTACCGTTTTGCGGCCTATACATCAGGCCAAATGTGTAACCCAGAAAATCAAATTCACCTCCCGGAACCTTACAGATTCGTGTTTTATCCTCGTTGACTGTGAGCTTGATACTTCCCATGAGTGTGCGCATCCAGTATAAGGCTTCTTCGGCCTTACCTCGACGACACAGAATCACGAGATCATCGGCATGGGTGTGATTAAAAATGCGGTTTTTCAGTGTATTATAGAAACTTTGTAATCTACCACAATAGAAAGTCACTGTAATGTTTTTAGCTAAATCTGATGTAACCCTTGAACAACGCCTTAGCCAGTATCCTTCGCTTAAAAACCGAATTGAATTGTTGATTAATATCATTGAAGACCGTGCTGGGGATTGTCAGAAAGCCAATGAAGCAGAAATGCGAGTGATCGAAGAACTACGCCACATGGGCAGCGAAGCCCTTCACAGCTGGTCGGAACACAAGAAGGCAAAAACTACAGAGGATTTTGACAAGGACCACTGTACTGCCATAAAGAGTGGTAAAAAAAACTCTGGTGGCACACCACCTTCGGAGAGATAACCGTTTATGAGCAAGAGTTCAAAGTTTCCGGGCAACGATTTCGGCCCTTCAGTAGCTTAGCCGAAGTTCACTGTCGAGGCTGCTCAACCACCTTGCAACGGGTCATAACGGATTTTGGTGCGGATCATGCGTTTGCTCTGGTGCCGTAAAAGTTACAGGAACATTATGGTCTCGTCCTATCGGCGAGCACTATAAGAGCTATAACCGAGTACCATGCCGGACAAATCTATCAAACTGAAGAACGGATTACTGACCAACGCAAGTCTGCCGGCTGTAAAATACAGATAGGTGAAATCGATGGCAGCATGATTCCTATCGTCAAGGTCGACGAGCAAGCAGAAGATAAACGTAAAAACAAAACGCTCCAATGGCAGGAGGCCCGTTTGTGTTTAGTCCACGCAGCGGGAAGCACAACACCCATCTTTGGCGCGACCTTTTCAGGCACGGTAGCCGAGGCGGGAAAGCGGCTTTATGACTGTGCGGTTCAAGCGGGATTCGGTAACAAGACACAGTTACATGCAGTAGGGGATGGTGCTACCTGGATAGCTGACCAGATTGACGAACAATTCGGCGCACAAGGCAGTTATCTGATTGACTTTTATCATATCTGTGACTATCTTGCGGCCGCAGCAAAAACGTGTGCACCTAAGCATGAGAAAGCTTGGCTGGACAAACAAAAAGGCCAATTAAAACAAAATAATTATCCGAGTGTTCTGGATGAACTGACCCCTTTTTTAGAAGCCGACACGATTGAAGCGCAGAACGCACCGGTACGTGCTTGCTACCGGTATATCAAAAATCGCCCTCATCAGTTAGATTATAAAGCGGCGTTGGCTCAGGGTTTGCCCATCGGTTCTGGGGAAATAGAAAGTGCGCACCGATATATTATTCAGCAACGCTTAAAACTACCGGGTGCATGGTGGGCTCCAGACAACGTGGATTCGATGTTGGCATTAAGGATTATTCGAGCCAATAACAAATGGGATCAATACTGGAATAAGATGCGTCAAGCCGCTTGAATTTAAACCGCACTTTTAATCGCGCCCGTTCATTCCTATCAGCGGGCACGGCAACGAAATGGCTGGAGGCACCGATGTCAATACCGGCGGCGTTAGGATAAGTCAGTTCAAAGGTTTTTTTGAATTTACTCATGGCGGTATCCTCAGGCTGGAAACGGGTTGCCATGCCGCCGTGGAAACGTCTTAAAAGTCACTCTCTCAAACGGGATAGCCAGGAAACCTGGACTTCACCAATATCACTGACGTAATCCTAAACCATGCTAACGTACGGGTGCGAACACACCATTGACAAATCGGTCTTTGGCGACATGGACGACCTATATTACTCGATCAGAGCTTCATTTTTACACTTTTCCCCTCTTTTTTGGGAGTAGATCGCTGATGTTACGCAGGAGTTCAGAAGAATCAATGGCTGTAGCGAATTCAGAAAAATTATAACTCATTGATTTTAAATAAATTTGTGCGTAACATCAGTTGATATAACAGTAAATTCGTAACAGAGACCGAGGAAGAATTAATGCAAGCCGTTTAGGTAGAGTAAAAGGCATGCTTTACTAGGGACTATATGAAACACAAACACTTACAGAATACGAAAATAAGTGCTCCTGAAGTTTTCGAAATACAAATCCAACCAACATGTCTTATCGTCAACCATTTCATGGCAATCTAAAAATTTGCTACTACACTTTCAGTCACAGGAATAACAGAAAGCTCTGACTAACTGGATTTCTGTACCAGATAGGCAACACATCTGAAAAATGGCAAAACCATCGAAAGGTGGCGACGCAAAATTTCCAGTCTAACGGAGCTATTCCTATAACGGTGGGATTGCCAGATTAAATGGTAGTTCAGGCACTGCCTATTGATGGTCGTTTACCCATTCAAGGAACTCCTCGGACCTAATTATTCTTATTTAGGAGAAGAGTTGTGAACTCAGATATTCAAAGTAATCAAATCAAACAAAAACTTTCGAAAAAGCTCAAAAACATCGTCACTTTATCCTTGCTTGTCGCTTCAGTGGCTTCACTGGCGCCTGTAACGGCCTTGGCTAAAAATCATCAATCTCCACCCGACTTGTTCGATGACTTTGGTGTTCAGCAATCAACCAAAAAAGTATGGCCTGCAAAGGCTCACAAGGCTAAAAAAAACCGCTCTGTTAATGTTCGTACAGATCTGCTCTGGTCCGATACCTTAACGCTTAATTTGTTCGACGATGTCACTGTAACCGCTGTGCGCGACCGTATGATTGACAATGTCAAAGGCAATACCACTTGGATTGGTCACGTGGAGGGTGAACAGAATAGTGAAGTGTTTTTGACGGTTCGTGGCAAAACCATGTCAGGTAACGTTCAGATAGGCTCGGATTTATATGAAATCGAAATCAAGCGCAACAATAAGCATGACATTACCAAGGTTGATCCTGGTAAAAACCCGATACACGATGACACAAAAGCAGTAGAAGATTTTATCGCCGCAGGCGGCCAAGCTGCCGAAAATCCCGTCCCAACCGGCGATGCTACTACCAGCGCGGCAAACACGGGTACGATTATAGATTTGATGGTGGTATACACCCCGAGAGCCAAAACCAATGCATCAGGACAAGCCGGTATTGAAACAAAAATAGCCAATGCGGTAGCAATGGCGAACCAGGCATATATCAATAGTGAAATTGATATGCAGCTGAATGTTGTCTACACAGGCGAAATCAGCTATGTTGAGACAGGCAATATGTCAACCAGCCTGAGCGACCTTACCGGCTCTTACGATGGCAGAATGGACGCAGTTCATACCTTGCGGAACAAGTACGGAGCTGATCAGGTCTTGTTAATTACTGCCGATTCCAATTATTGCGGTATCGGTTATGTAATGCAGAATCCTGGAACTTCATTTGCGCCTTATGCGTTTAGCGTAGTACATGATGATTCATCTTATGCTTGCCTTTCCAACAGTACGCTCGCTCATGAACTGGGACACAATCAGGGGGATGCACACGACAGGGCTAGCTCTTCTGTTCCCGGTTCATACGATTACTCTTACGGCTATAGACTATGCGAGACTGGCGGTTTTAGGACAATTATGTCCTACAGTTGTACCGGTGGCCCCCGTGTCAACTATTTTTCGAATCCAAACGTAACACTTTCCAACGGACTGGTCACTGGTACGGCTACTGAAAACAATGCCCGATCAATGAACAATAACAAAGCCATTGTTGCTGCTTTCAGGGCAACAGCGAGCATCACAATCCTGGTAGCGCCCGGTAATCTGAGGGCATCTATGCTCTCTGCCACCGAAATAAACTTAGCTTGGTCTGATAACTCCATTGATGAAGCAGGCTTCAGGCTGGAAAGGTCTATCGATGGCGTCAACTGGGTTGAGTTTGCCGTTACTGCCGGCAATATAACCAACTTTATCGATTCCGGGCTTGCCGCTTCGACAAACTACCAATACCGCGTCAGGGCTTATAACAGTAATGGTAACTCAAGTTATTCTAACACTGGAACTACAAAAACAGGCGCGGCTGTCATCGACACCGCCGCACCGACAATCACTATCCTGAACCCCGCCGGGGGTGCTAAAGTCAGCGGAACGGTAGCGATCAGCGTGAAAGCCAGCGATAACACCAGCGTGAGTAGCCTGAAACTCTACGTAGATGGGAAGTTGGTTAGCTCCGGCAATGCAAGCTACCTGGGCTATAGCTGGAACACCCGTAAAGCCAGCGTTGGCCCCCACTCCATCAGCTCGCAAGCCGCCGACCCATCCAACAACATAGGCAGCCAATCTATTTCGGTGACCAAGTAGATAACAGTCACATCGCCAAAAGTCAGATAAAAAACGCCGGTCAGTGACTGGCGACTTTTTGCGTGAATGAAACCAGAGTCAACCAAGAGTAGGTAGAATCATGATTGGTTAAGCCTCGATATCTTTTTCAATGGGCGTCTCTGGTTCATAAAGGCTTTGATCAAACTCCAGTCTTCGCGCGACAATCCCGAGCGCACCACTTTGAATCGCAGAACACACCGGACTGAAATAACCGTCCATACGATTACTCCGTTCCGCCCTTAGCAAAGTGTGGACATAATGGCGAAGCCCCGTGAATGACTCTCGACCAAGGGTTTCTTCAGAGCGATCAATCGCGTAATTCGGTGTGAAGTCCGTGCAAACAAAGCCGCAGGCGTAGGCGGCATCATGAAACACTTCGTACTCAGGCAATGCCCAAAAACGATCCGAGTCTCCGGCATCGGGGTTGTAAGGCTTATCAAAATGGCTGTGGTACGCTTCTTCAAGCCGACGAATGCAGCCTGCAAGGAAACGCGCCTGTGATTCATAAACAGATGTGCGCTTTGATGGTGGCTTTGGTTTGATATACATCTTTATCCCCAGTAAAAACGTTCTTGCTACTCATCATTGAGTTTTTGCTCAATTGCACGAAGTGTGGCTGCCAACTTTTGCTTTTTTATCTCCGGATCAATTCCTTGGACATACTCCAAGCCTTTGAAGCCATCTCCCTGTCGTCTATTTTGTGGTGGTTCTAGCGCTTCGATTAGAAGTGCCTCGAAGGACGAAATGACGGATGATTCGTTAATGACTGGGCTCACCTCCTTGAGGGTCCCATCATTGTTTGCTGCCAAAATACCGAACCAAGAAAAGCGATTCCACCTGCCAGCCAGACGGCCGTCTGTGTGTTGATAAAGTCGTTGACTGATAGTCTGGTCGGTAGAACGCCCAACGTAAATGGGTGTGTGGAGGTCGTAAAGAAGATAGACGCCACGCTGCCCAGAGAAGTTGATGGATGCTGTGCCGCTGGGTGAGCGACCGTAGAGTTTTGGGTTCTTTTTCCAAATGACTAAATCTCTCTGCCAATACATTCCAAAGGCGTTGATGAATGTAGTGGGGGTATCGGGATCCTGTTGGGTGTCCTCACCTGCGGGTTCAATTGCCGATCCCTCTGGTGGGGGAACCGATGACAGAGTGTCACGTAGCGCGAAAACGCCAGGGGAAACTCTTACGTAGGGTGATTGCTCGCCATGCGCCTTAATCGACGAAGAAATTTGAGCATTGACGGTAGCAGCAGGGGTTGCGCCATCCGGTTTATAATACCCATTTGTGAGAATTTGCTCAGCAATGTCGCTGTAATGCAATTCCGTTGGAGATTCCTTTAATACTCGAATGATTGCATCGCGCCAAGTTTTTTCCATGTGTGTTGCTCAAATGAGGGTTAGGAAGTTATAGAGTCCGAAGTTGACTAAGCGACATAATTAACTATAAGCTAGATATTGAGCATCGCGGAAGTAAAGCGACATTCGATCACTCTCACCCCTCCAGCCGGGGAGGGAGTAAGATTACCATGCAGCTCATTGTAAAAAAATTGTGCAGATACCTATGCATCTGATGAGCAAAAAAACAATGACCAACGAACTAATACACCTGTGTATAGCTTTCCCGAACTTCCTTAAGTTCCAATGCTATTTCACGGCGCATTCGAAAATCACGCCGGGAATGAGCAATGTTATACGGAATATTGGGATTTCTTTCATATTTAACCGCTGTGCGAATAAGGCCAATCCATTGCCTGTCGTTATCTTCCATTTCTTTAAAGCGATTACGAATCCGCTCCAATTCCTGATTACAATAAGTAACAAATCCTGCGGCATAAAACACGCTATTTTTTAAATAGTCTTTTAAAGCGGCTAGATCACCATTAATTTCTTCGACAACCTGCTCAAAGTTATTGGGTTCAGGTAATTTTTCCTGATCTTCCGATAGTTTTCTAGCCGGATTAGCCTGCTCGATAGCCGATGAATTAGTCACGTCCGGGTTCATCGCCGCTTTAATGGCTGTTTTGACAGTTCTTCCGATCACAGGCGGAATCAGCGATTTATTTGCCCACAAACCATAGCGCAAATAATGCGTGACATCCTGTTTATTGGCATCTGCGCCCTGATAAAAGGCTTCCAGGGTTTTAATCTCGGCTGAGCGTTCATTCAACAAGCGTTCTCGAGCTTGTAAAGGTTTAGCGATAAATGCTTCTACTGCAACACGGCCAAAACGTAAAAACAGCACTTGAAAACCATGCCGTATGCGCGCCTGTTCGATACTTTCATCCGTATTTAACAAGGTTTTACGCACGTCTTCGGTTTCCCACAGCAGTGCCTGTGTTTTGTGGGCAATCTGATCAATGAGTACTTGCAATGATTGCGCTAATTGATCGGTGAGCTCGGTTTCAAATTTTTGCTGAATTTCTCTAAACAGCTCTTCTCGAATTTTGTAATTACCTTCGCGCGGATCAGGCATGGAAATCGTTCTGCCTGCCGTATAAATACGTTTTAACTCATCCATTTGCCCTGTGGTGAGATTGGACAACAGAGCATCAATTTTATCATCATAAGCCGAATGCAATGCAGCCAGCTCCTGATGTTCAGCGCCCGGTGCATCCGCTTCCTTACGGCCCTGAATACTTTCGGCATACCATACATCAAAATCTTTTTTGATGCGTTGCCATTCACGTCCCCACCATTGATTAAATTCACTACCTAGCAGATCATCTTCTTCTATATCGCCATCGGCTATCCCGCCATAAATGGGTTCAAGTTTTCCCATAATATCGCCGGCATATTGCCGTATATTGCTGACCAACGCATCACAACGTTTTTCCAATACTCCGGCCCGCTCATGGTCGATATAATCATTGATCGTCTCCTTTAATAAAACAATACCATCAGTGATACCCAGTTTTTTTAATTTCAATTT
Source organism: uncultured Gammaproteobacteria bacterium (assembly GCA_963849195.1). Taxonomy (GTDB): domain Bacteria; phylum Pseudomonadota; class Gammaproteobacteria; order Methylococcales; family Methylomonadaceae; genus Methylobacter_C. Next base: position 219,488 of record CAWKGQ010000001.1, on the reverse strand, counting down.
ATCGTCGGCGCTTTTAGTGCGTCTTAGCGTGTCTTCGGATGGTATACCGAACTCAACCAGATGAGCGCGCGCGCAAACAGGTATCATGCGTCTTTCAGGGACAGCTGGCCAATAGTTTCTATGTTTTGCCAGGGTTTCCTTAAAATCAATCTGGTCATCCAATGCATCAGCTTGTGTTAACACAACAAAAATTTTGTCCGACACTTTAATGCTGGGATCTTCAGAATCAGCAATGACCAGTATTTCTTTTTCCGGCCCCGTAATTGAGGGCTGCTTCATCTCCTTGGCATAAATGATGGCATCGCAGCCCTTCAGCCGGTCAACCGCTTGTTCCGAGTGCATCTGGATGCCCGAATTAAAACCGGGAACGTCATGAAAAATAATGTCGCGATCACTTCTTAAGCGAACTGTTTTGAGTTGAATGCGCTTGATGGCCAATGACTGCGCGCGGTTTTTGAAAATCGCAGACTGTAGTTGCTCATTAATTTCGCTAATATCTATAAAAGTTTGGGTATATCCATTTTTTTGCCTGGCAAACTCATAAATGGCATTCAGGTTTTTTTCTGTGTCCTCAAAATCCTCCAGTATTTCTTTCCTTTCCTTATCGCCCAGCGTTCCGGCCAGCGCCTCTTTCCTTTGCTGCTGGAGTTGGCTTATTTCTTCCTTACTGTAATATTGAATTGACAGAAGTTGATCCTGTTCAGTCTGGGCCGACCAAATTTCTGTACTTGTGAACGTACATCTTTCGCGTGCGGAAGGTAGAATCTCTTGCCCTAACCAAGCATTCAACAACGCACTCTTACCGGCTTTTTCCAAACCAATAACAGCAACTTCAAAACGGTTGGCATGTAATCGCTCCAGTTGCCGATTTAATCGCGCGTGTTCGGCATTGAGTTTTTGCACCAGTTCGGGGGCAATGTCTTCGCTTGTTTTGTTACACAACGTCACCAATTTATCCGCCAATACGGAGGTTATTTCTAACCGCGCAAGTTGTTGTTGACAAGTTTCCAGCCAGGTAGCCATAGATGTTCCAGAGTTGTTAAATACTTTATCGGTAGTCGTGTGTAGATTGGGTTAGGCGATAGCGATAACCCAACGCATCGAAACGCCAAATATTGAGTTACGCTATCGTTAACCCAATTTATTGACTACCTTGAATAGCTTAGTGCCCTACCTCAACCTTTGCACCCTTCGCTTGACTAATTTCAGCAAGTGTTTGGTTGAACCAGGGAGTATCGAGATCAAAAGGTTTACCGCCCTTGATGCGTGGAAACTCAATCGCACGCAGTATACCGCCACGATCTTCATCATGACCTATTACGCCTGATTCACGACGGAAGGCGCATTCGACAGCCAGATCAGCGCAAGACTTGATCAGACGAATATCTTCAACATTAGAAGCAGCGGCTCTGGCAAAATAGCCGGATTTTTGAATCAGGGTTTTTTCTGCGCCGAGCATTTCCGCAAACTGTTCACCAAACCATTTACCCGGATTGACAGCATCAAGCTTTACATGACCGAAAGCGTCACGCGGAACTTCCTGGCCTTTGGCCTGCATTTCAGCAACGATGGATTCCACGCCGGCGCCTTCGGAAACGAAGATATTTACACAGTCAACTTTGTCCATTACTGCACGAAGACGCTTGGCTTCGGCGGCAATATCGATGGTCATTTCCGGAATGAATATACCGTGGACTTCAAACGCATTGCGATCAAGACCCAACTCAGGCAGCCATTCAGCTCGATCAAGAAGCTTACGATATTCCAGGGCAGTGGCGGCGGTGAGCCAGCCACAACTGCGTCCCATAACTTCATGGACAATCAGCATACGCGGGTTGGCGTTGTTTTCGGCAACAACGTTCCAAAAGTAACGAGCGCCCTGCTCTGCCGCCGTCCAGGCACCCAGTGATTGCTTGATTGGAAAGACATCATTATCAACTGTTTTGGGCAAACCGATAACAGTAAGACCATAATTGTTATTAGCGAGAAACGCGGCGAGATCAGCAGCTGCGGTATTGGTATCGTCGCCGCCTATGGTGTGAAGAATATCAACGCCGTCTTTAACTAATTGATCGGCAGCCACTTTTTGCGGATCTTGGCCTTCTTGAACCAGTCCCCGTTTTACGCAGTCTTTGACGTTAGTCAGTTTAACGCGGCTATTGCCAATCAGTGATCCACCGAAACGGTGGAGAAGACCGGCTTTTTCACGTATTGCCGGCGTGACGGTATAAAAATCACCAAGCAGCAGGCCTTTGTAGCCGCTACGGTAGCAGATGATTTCAATGGATGGATCGATTTCAGAATAACGCTCGATAAGGCTGCCGATAGCTGAGTTTAGACAGGGAGCCAAACCGCCCGCGGTGAGAATTGCGACTTTTTTAGGTTTATTCATAAGAATTGTAAAGTGTGAGGTTAGACAAAAGTTATGTTATGTAAGGAGAGCGAGCAGCACCCTTTGATATATCGTACCGCTCCAAAACTCAAGCATAGAATTATTTCAAGGTATGGCACAACGAAAAGAATTCCAGCTTATAAGCTTTGGCTTTAGGACTCCGATGACCGCAAATTTTACCATATTACAAAAGAATACCCTTTGTTTTAATGCACTTAAGTCAATATTGGATTAGCTCAGGTAACTGTATCGGTAGTTCGGGAAGGGCTAAAAGGTGTTTATGAAAACGTGGATTTAATTTTATGAATAGTGAAATGGCAGGCATCTTGTGGCAAATCCACCTTTGATTTAATAACCCAAGGCAGTTTTTGGGATATTTATCAGTGCAAAAAACGTTGACGTAAGCCGACGTTTATTTCTTGAAATAACCGCTAACAACCGCCGCTAGCGAAAGCTCGTTTTTAGCCAAGGGTTTGATTATCGTAAGTGCATCCATCAAAATTTTTGATGCCTTGGGAAGATTCGCTATGTTTTCCCGCACCAAGTCATAGGCGCCGAACACCGCCAAACAAAAAAACTGTTTTATCAAGGAATAATGATTCCTGTTCAAGCCGGCTAAAATAGCAATCGACTCCTGCGCGTTAGCGCCGCCACACTGCAAATATTTGAATACAGCTGTTTTAAGCAAATCATTAGACATCACTCCGTATAGTGCGTTGGCAAGAATATTAAGATTAGCGTTGGCATGCTGTCTGTCACGGTAATATGCTTCGATTTTTTCGTGAATCAAATCGGTGTTATTGAAATCAGGCATAGCCAATAAATGCCTACTCAATATTTGTATATCCGAGAATACCGCAGTCAATCCACCACCCGTTAAAGGATGGCGCATATTGAGAGCATCGCCCAGCATTACCGCGCCTTTCCGGATTATGGGCTTAGCCGCCATGTAATGATTTGGCATGACCTTAAAACCACCTTCCTGCAAAGCTTGTTTATAGCTGTTAAGCATACATTCCGGGATATAAGGCGTTACATTGGCATCCAAATGCGCTTGCAGCAACTGTTTTCTGGGCAGCTGATCACCAGGAAAATCGATTAAAAGCCTGACTTCATTATTGGAAATTGGATAACAAATGAACGGCGTCGGTCCCGATAAAAACACATGTCCATGTCTTGGGAAAGGCATTTCACAGTCATTTAAAATCAGACCGATAAAGTAAGAGGTCACGGTTTTTTCATTATTACTGAGACTCTCTCTAAAATTAGAAAAGAAACCATCGCTGGTAATGGTTAAGGGCGCGTGAATAGACTTTATCTCGGACGTGAGTGATTCCCGGTAACTAACGCCGATAATTTCATTCCGCTCATTTTCCAGCAGCTGGAGGGCTTTGCCGTGTATTTGCGTAACCGTTTCATTTTGCAGCGCGGAAGCTCTGATTTGCTGCAAAAAACGGCCATTATGCAAGCCCATTCCCTTATAGTGGTGCGGATAAGGTATGGTTATTTTTTCATTGCCTTGCAGCAATGCGTAACCATCAACCGGCTGCGCATCAAAACCATCCAGTAAAGGCCTAAGACCCATTTGTTCAAGCGACTGAACTGCCCCGGGTTGCAACAATTCACCGACGATGCGCTTTTTCTCCTTATAGCAATGATCGATTAACGCGATCCTGATGCCTTTGGGGGCGAGATAAGCGGCGATGGTGGCGCCCGCCATACCTGCGCCGATAATGCAAATGTCGAATTCTGATTTCATATTGAGCTACTTGATACAAATACTTTAAACTGCGTTGATTCTTTTATCATCCCTGGATAGTCTGCCTACTGTATCGATTCAACGCCCAGATAGGAAAGATATTCCTATAGTTCGCATAGGTTATCATACAGTTATAATTAAAAACGCCGGAAATATTTTCCTGTGGCCAATCGCCAATGCCGGTTTGTCTGTCCAACAATACATTAATACCTGTTTCGATAACTTCTTTATCGCTAAAATCAGCGGCCATCAGCGTCAGCAACGCCCACGAGGTATTAACCACTTGAGATGTCGTCGCCTCCGTATAAACCAACTTGGAACAGGATTCGAAAGTCTCTCCCCAGCCACCATCAGCTTTTTGCTTTTCAACTAAAAAGGTGCAGGCCTTATTTATGCTATCGGATAAAACTTTGTCATCAAAATAACCCTTACCCTTGGCCCTACTGATCGCTTCAACACCAAACCAGGTGGCATAAGTAAAACAGACCGCCCAGCCACCATACCAGGAACCATCCGGTTTTTGTTGCTTAAGAATAAAATTGAGTCCTGCACTAATTGCTTTGCATATTTCGCTGTTTTTAAAACCAGGATAAGTTTCCTGAACTTCCAGTAAAGAAATAACGCAAGCCGCAGTACATTCCGTCCATGAATAGTCGATCATTATATCGGCAAACACTTCGGAAGGATTGAGTTTTTCCAGCCATTTAGGTGCACGTGACAATTCATAAGTTGCCCAGCCACCGTCAGCATTTTGATAAGAAAGAATAATGTCGACGGCTTGTTCAATACGCTGCTCATCGATCGCAGGTTTAACCATGCCCGAATGATGAATAGCCAAAGTGGCGCTTAGACCTTCCGCAGTGCAATCTGCAACCGGCCAGCCTTGCTCAGCCGTTGAAAAAGGCCAACTGCCTATCATGGGATGACGGAAAAACTCTGCATGGGTTGAGTGTTCAGCATCGATTTGCGATAGCTCAATAAATTGATAGCTTTTTGAAATAGTACCTGGAAATAGCTTGCCCAAGTCACTTTCCAGTATAGCGCGGGTTGCAAAAGCGGTATCCCACAACTGCGAGCCGTTGTAGCCGCTCATTTTCATGCCATCTTCAGCAACCCATAAATAATCATACCAACGCGCTACGTGTTTTTTAAATTGCGCCGAGTCTTTGCCATAGGCATGCCAGATACAAATAGAATTGATGGCTTTATTGACGGGGCCTATATCGAGATAGTTGCTTTGCTCATCTTCAGCATTAAGATATTTTAAAATAAAATTTATGGATTTTTTTCTTAACCAAGTGCATTTAAATTTTTCATAGCTATTGGTGAAAAAATTCATCCACTTCAGTACAGGAGACAAAGTGGTGTAATTATCTTTTTCGCACAACGCATTGCGCTGTTCCGGCCAATTGATAGAGGCGAAATCCTGGTTATAAATTTCCTCTCTTAATGACAAAATCAGTTCATTTTCGGGTGCTTTAATTCGCTGTGCATAGCAATACGCCATCGGCAAGTAAACCAGGCGGGTGTGACACCAGTAACGCCAGGGATGTACCGGCAACCATTGAGGAAATAACCACATTTCAGGAAACAGGCTGTTAAACCCTTGCCAGTCATAACAATTCAAAATAGAAAGGTAAAACTTTCCCCAGGAGGGAATGCCGGTTGCACCACCATTGTTTTTGATCCAGGTCCTGGCGTTGATCAAATGCTCATGATTTTTATCAACTCCCAGAATGCGCAACGACACGTACTGCATGACCGTGCCAAACATGGTCGATTCACCTTCAATATGCATACCCCAGCCGGCATCTTTATTTTGATGATTGAACAAATAAAGCTTCATCATCTCCTGATGCGCTCTGGGAAATGGTGTATCAGAAATATAAGAGGCGATCAGTAAGCCAGGTAAAAGAAATAGCGGACCGCCGTAATCACCGGGCCAATGGCCATCCTCACTTTGCAAGTGGGAGAAGTAGTTCATCCCTTTGACGAGCGCATCGGTGATTTTTTGCTCTTCGAGGCTCCCTGCTTGCGGGATTTGCCCGGTAAATTCCTGGAACTTCGCGTTAATGGCTGTGTTTCTGAAAATCTTATCGCCGGAATTGGGGTTGTTAAATTTGTCAAACTTAAAATCTTCAGCAAACTGTGTTATTTCTTCATCCGAGATGTTATCGGCATTTTGTAGATGCTCATGAATATTGTTTGAGCCAGGCTTGAATGCCCATATTTGCCGACCTTTTTCAGTAAGTAATTGCCAATTTTTCCAACTTGGTTTTACATTCAGCATAGATTTTTATGAAATTTGGATTTATTTAGGAAAGATAACTAAATATCATGGACGAGATGGATTTATCGTGGGAGCGGCTTTAGCCGCGAAGAGCGCGGCTAAAGCCGCTCCCACAAAAATGCAAATGCTCAAGTGTGTTATTTTCATTCCTAATCTGTGGGTTTTTGGATTTATTGATTAAAGAGGGCAATCCGTACCATTGCCAGAAAACCTTTCAGTTTTTTCAATAACCCAGGCTGTTTGCGCAAACGCTCATGGCCTGGTAGTAATTGCCCTTTAGCCAATTTGCCTATTTTCCTTTTAACGGCTGGGTCGAGTTTGCCGTCGGCGGCTAATTCGAAAAACAAGGCTTTTACATTGCCAAGATCAAAAAAGTCCCGTTGCCATTCCCATTTATAATTGCCGCCATAACGAAACCAGGAACCGCCTATGCCTGCAACTTCGTAATGTGTACCGTCTTCCCGTAACGCAGGCGACACCTGACGCCATAAGCCTATCACTTCACCCTGTTTTTCATCGATTAAAATGCGGTGATACGGATAGCGCCAATCTTCAAAGCCTTCCATTTGCACGCCTAAAGCCCATTCTTCTATCTCTTTACGGCTACGCGCTACAAATTCTTCATTAGGTCCAATATTCCAGCGGTATTCTGCGTCATCGGTATACATCGCGCCCAGGTATTTGGGCCAGTTACCCTCTTTTTCAGCGTCACGATTCGCCTGCAACCAACGTTCAACCATTTCTTCAAGCTCTGCTCTGGAATATGCGGCCATTCTTTATCTCTATTTTACGTTCATTTGAGTTCAATTTTAATTGCTTTAGTTGGGCAATATTTTTCGGCTTGTTCGGCTTTTGTCAACAAATCCAGCGATGGTTTTTCTTGTAAAATGATTACATTGCCTGCATCGTCAACTTGAAAAAGTTCAGGCGCTTCAGTCATGCAGGTTGCATGCCCCTGGCAAAGTTCCCTGTCGATTTTTATTTGAAAGCCATGTCCAGTTTGCGCGCTTTCTTGTGTACTGTCCTGCGCTTGGTTCAGTAGCAATGTCTTTATTATCCGTGCGTTTAATATACCTAACACGGCAAGGTGATACTGGTTGCACCACCATTTGGGTGAAATCATCCTGATAATTGTCTTTGTCGTTGCTCAGTTCAAAAGTATATCGGCGTAATAGAATGCTAAAAATTGCTTTTAATTGCAACATGGCAAAGGCATTGCCAGTGCATTTATGTTTGCCGCCGCCGAAGGCAATCCAGCTGAAGGGCTTGGCATCTTCCTGGCGCGCTTCTGAATAGCGATCAGGGTCAAATTTTTCCGGATCCGGAAAAATGTCCGCAATACGATGCGATACGCGCGGCGAGGCGCAAACATATTTTCCGGCTTTGACCGTATAGTCTTTAAAGTGAAAGTCTTGCATCACTTTACGAATTAAAAATATCAACGGTGGATGCAAACGCAAAACTTCTTTAATGGCATTTTCCAGTACCGGTATTTCACGTAGGGATTGAAAAGTAACCTCGCCATCAGCACCGAAGTGCGCATCCAGTTCATTCAAAACACGTACCAACTGTTCAGGTCGACGCGCCAATTCCAGCAGGGTCCAGGCTGCTGTTCCTGCTGTTGTATGATGTCCCGCGAAAATAGTACCGATTAACATGCCCGTTATTTCGTGAGCGGACAAGCTACTACCGTCGTCATATTTGGCCTCAATGAGTAATTGAAACGCATCTTCGCTTTTTTCCGGTTTTCTGGCTCTTTTGGCAATAATGCCGGTCACTAATTCTTGCAGTCTGACGCGTGCTTTATCGCGGCGGCGAAATACCGGCAAAGGCAGATAAGGAAAAACAAAAGCCAGAGGATTTACACCTTTTTCGAGATCATGATAAATTTTCGCAAATTCTTCATTCAGTTCATAGCGGAATTCATCACCAAGCAGGCAGTGGCTGGACGTATAAATAGTGAGTTCTTTCATAAACTCGAGCAAATCAATTTCGCCGGCATCGCCCCAATCGGCAATCATTTGCTCGACTTCCTGGACGATCACTTGCGCATAGCCGCGCATCGGTTTGTCGCGCAATACCGGCATGAGCATTTTAAGCTGCTGGTCTTTTTTATGCGGTGGCGCATCAAAAACCACGCCTTTGCCAAAAATAGGCGTCATAATTTTATACGCCTGGCTTTGATCCAGTTGAGCGTCAGGCGCGCGAAAAAAAGCTTCATTCGCTTCAGGGCCGGTCATTAGCACCATTTTCTGATGAAACATACGAAACTCACCTATTTCTCCCAGTGTCTTTCTAAGTCTCATCATGTAGTCAAAAGGATTTTTACCAAATGCGAGCATATGCCCTAAAAGCGGCAAAGCACCTGGCATTTTAGGCGGCTCTTTGCCAAAGGAAACGGTTTTTTCGGTATTCGTCGTATTCATAACTCGATTTTCATTGAAGTGCGGACAAGGAACGTGGATGTCATAAACTCCAGGTTACTCGGAAGGCACAAGCCTTTGAATGTTTCAGAGGGATGTCAGGCGACTGGGTCTTTACGCAGTCGGGTTAGGGAAACACTGAGCAAGTCATCCTTGACATTTTTCAGAAATGTAAACCACAAATGTGATTGGCTGCTTTTCACATGCTCAATGATTCTCTGAGATAAAGGCGGTACATCTTCCTCTCCATCGCACAAATCCCCGGCTCAGGCAGAGAAGAAACGCAACCCTATTTCGTTGCCTGATTAAAAGTCAGGGCAGACCAGATCCTAGCGTGAAGATTGCCCCTGTCTAAGACCTTCTTGAAAAGCCCTGTCTTGGGCATCCCGGCTTCTACCATATAAAAACCCGCCGGTGGAGCCCGCTGCCCCGCCAATTAGCGCGCCCATGCCGGCGTTACCCGCTATGGCACCGATTGCGGCACCTGCTGCGGCGCCGCCTAATCCGCCCGTTACAGTACGCTGCTGGGTGGCTGACATGTCGGCACATCCGGTGATATTAATGAACAATGCCGCGAAGGCTACAATTGTATATTTTTTCATGTTCAATTCCCCTTTATTCCTAATTAGTTGCAAGGCCATTTTTCAGACATAAACCTGAATTGGGTTTCTACCGGCATGTCAGTCATGTATTGGGGATGCGCCTGAGCCCAAGAGATAAACAAAGCGAGCACCTCATTGCGCGTGGGCTTAGGATCGGGAAGACAGACAAATAGGTTCTTCGGATCCTTGGAATGCTCAGCAATGGAGTAATGATAGGCACCGACCATATAGCCCTGACAAAAATTAATGGCCTCCTCATAGCGAGGATCTTGCGGAGAGGCCGTGCAAAGATTGATTAAATTGCGCGTCGTTTTCACCATGAAATCTTCTTCAGTAACGGCAGAGTTCGCTAATCCTGGCACTAAAATACCAAACATCATAATTAACTTTAGCAATTTTCGTTTCATATTGATATCCTCTAAATTGTCAAATTTGAACTTTAGTGTATCATTTTCTGTCCCCGATTACGACAGATTTTGACCACACCAAAAGGGTAAAACAGCAATGCCCTTAAGTTCTCAAGTACTGTTGCCGCCTGAAGAGATAACCGGCAACCCGCTTGCACCAGCCGTTCAAGAACCAAAAAACCGCTTATAACCGGCATGTACGTATCGAACACTGTGCAATCCGCTTGTCCGTTACTTTTTTATGTTCCCCGCATCAGGCGTATCGGCAAGCACTCGAATTTCCAGCGGCCGGCTGGTATCAAGATGAATATCCCGTTGCGGAAAGGCAATCACGATGCCCTTATCGGTCAGTGTTTTATTGATCATGTAACGCAGGTCGCTGGCGACGACCATCCAGGAGACTTCCGGCTTGAGTTGGACCCAGACATACAAACCGAAAAGCAGGGCGTCGCTGCTAAAGTCCTCGAATTGCACCTGGGGCTAGAGGATCGTCCTCAACCAACCCGTGCCGATCCGCAACGTCGAGGAGCAGTTCGGTTACCTCTTTGACTGGCGAGCCATAGGCAACGCCAATTTTGACCACAATACGCACTGCCTCGTTGCTCAGCGTCCAGTTGGTCACGTTCTGCTCAATGAAGGTGCTGTTAGGAATCAGGGTCTCAATGCCGTTAGCATCGCGGATGTGCGAGCTGCGTACCCCGATATCCAGGACACGACCACGGATACCGCCAACCTCGACCAGATCTCCCGGTCGAAAGGGCCGCTCAAACAGCAGCATAAGTCCACTGATCAGGTTCTTTAGCAGGTTTTGCATTCCGAACCCTGCGCCGATGGCTAACGCGCCACCCATGAAGGCAAATATCGTCAATGGAATCCTGACCACCAACATGCTCAATACCACCAGGAGCAGGACTTCAAGAAACAGTATCCAGCGCCGCGCAATACGGGCAAGGCTCGCGTCCATGCCCAAACGTGTCACTGCCTGACCTTCAATCAGACGAGACAGGCGGACGGCAAACCAGTAACCAATGATCAGAATTGCCAAAGCCGTCACCACTTTATCGACGGTGACACTGCGCTTGCCGCTGATTATCTGTCCATCGACCTCAATGTTGTCTTGCACCGCAAAGAGTTCGAAGTCCCAAACCTGTGATGAAATGTCTCGGGTTTCCAGCAACGCCTCCTCCAGGTAATCGGAAAATGACTTAACCCGGAATCTCTCGTCCAGTTCCTGCTTGCACCGTTCCAGCAGGCCTTGGGTAGATTCAATTGCCCCTAGCAGACGTGAGTAAGAAACCACCTGATCAAGATCAAGATTTCTTAACTCATTCCTAAAGGCATCTGACCCGCTAACGTCAGGATCGAGTTCTTTAACAGACTGGTTGGTAACCAGCTTCAGCACACGATGGCGTTGCTGATTGACATAATCGTGAACCGCTTTCAGAACGGTTTGATTCTTGGCAATCTTGTCATAAGCCTCGCCGGCTTTTTCACGGTCGGTCACCTTGGCATAAACCCAGCGAAGATTCCAGATATCCCGTTGCATTTGCAGATAAACCAGTATTCTGTTAAGCACTTGCAATTTAATGTCGGTCGTTATCCGTTGCGCCTGGCGTATCTGATCAACCTGTTCAGGCTCGGCCGATTGTGGCTTGTGCTGCTTCCCCAGTGATGCTCGATGTGTGGCCTTTCCTGTTTGAGCCGCTTTATTTTCAAGATCGAACGCAGATACCCCTTGCTTAAGCTCGGCAATAATATGTTGGCTTTCCATTTCAATATTTTTCTGTACCTGATCGATGATCTTGCTGCGTCAACTCCACATGTTCGGATGCCACACTGAGCTGTTTATTGGCCAGTTGCAACATTGCCTGGGTTTCCAGCAATTCTTCCTGAACTGCTTGTTTTTCAATCTGAAAGCCCATGGCACGCGCCAAATCAATCTGATTTTGCAGTACCAGCAGATCACGCTCCCTACCCAGGCGGGCTTGCTCATCAGGCGAATCGTTTTAGCCTGCTCTACAGCCTCGTCAGCCTGCCTAAGCTTTACTGTGGAATTCTCGGCAATATTTACTACTTGTAGCTCCAGTCTGGTCAATCGCAGGGATCCAGGACTTCAAGCTCATCAACCCGGCTACTGAGGCTGGTAACAGATTCTTTGAGCTCATCTGCCCTGAGAAATGGATGGAGGAGACGGCTCGCTGAATCCGGACCAGTTTGCAGCCTGATTTTCCAGATCAAGACGTTGCTGCTGACGGACCTGTAAACTCGACAGACGGGCAAGCTGTCCCTGATAGAGAAACACGAGCTGCCGGAGATGTAATCGTCGAGCAAAAATATCCATTTCTCCAGACAACCCGGTAGCAGGTGAACCAGCGACTGCCTCGGAAGGCACAAGAGCGAGTTCCGCATTGGTTGCGGCAAGCTTTTTCTTAATTTCCTCGGTAAGCGCTGCCGGATCGATCTGGGCTTGGTCTGGGGCGGGCTTGCCGGAGGAATCCTGCACAATCCCTTTAAGCAGTGCGGATGTAGGGCCCGCCGAAGCCGGGGCTAGCCACAGCAGAATTAGCAGGCTTATAAGAACCGGGATTACGTCAATCGATTCTATCGGCCTATAGCCAGGACGAGCTGCGAACGATGCGGAGGTATTTTGTTAATTGAAGCATTTTAACGACCTAATGAAAAAAGAACTGTAAGATTGCTGACCATTAAGAGCTCAATTGTTGGACTATCACAATGCATAAGAATTATGTTTGACTAATTCCTTTTACACCCGACCGGCTCTCGTCGCGAGAGGGCAGCCGTCACTACAGGTTAAATGTTTAAGCTCATTAGTTTCATTTAAAACCCGCATTTTAACGCACAGGCAAGGTTAACGTCGGCCCAGCTGATTTGGCTGCCCCCGCTTGCAGACGGAACAACTGGGTCAGCAGCATAAAAGTTGACTTTGACTCCAGATCGTTGTCTGCCAGATAGAACCATTGCCCCCGGTAGGGTATCGCAACAAAAGCCATGTCCGGTTGCTTTTCGCTTTGGCGGATGTGGAAGAGACTCCCTCCCGCCGTTTTACTCCAGTCAAATTCGGATCCATCCTGATTTCGCGTAATCGTCACCAACCCCGCTTCTTTGTGATCTTTTGGGATGTCTACGTTTTGAGACAGATAAGAAAAGATACTCATCAGCGAGCGAGTGCGTATCGAGATAGTGTCACCCCTGTATTCCATAAAGTCGCTGTTGACATGATAAATCGTAAGATTCTGATCGAGTCCAAGTAACTGTTTGATTTCCCAAATTGCATCATGATGCTCAGGGGAGGATTTGATTTCCAGTTGCACTTCCTTCGTGACCCGATCAATCCGGGGGATTATCAGATTTTCGCCCATCACCTGTTCAAAAAGTTGTAACAGCCGATTTAAGGGGTCGATGCGCTTCGGTGAAAGTTTGGGCGTCGGTCCCGAGGCATTCGGCGAATTCTCAAGCTCATTGATTCGTTCCACGCAAAGACTCAAAACCCGCCGGCTGCTCCATCCCGATCCGATCAGAGAAAACATGTCTTCAATCGAGAGTGGTCTGAGTACGCTCTTGACAAAACCCTCGCCCTGAAGGGGCGTGTAGGCAATAGTCGGCGCCGTCGAATAAGCTCCACCCCCGCTAAGTTGCAGGATATCCGCACCGCCGCTACTCAAATCGAAGGCGGATTGATCCAAACCCGCGGACAAGTCCATTTTTAAGGAAGCCGTGACACTAGTCACATCCAGAAAAAAAACCGGATCCCGGTAGTGTAAACGGACAATATTTTGTATGAACTGCTCATTCTGGCTATCAACAATAGCTGCGTTGTAAAGCGGATACGTGCCCCTGAGTTCATCAGGCCCAAATGAATAACAGCCGGCCATCAGTGTAGCAATTGCCACGAACAGGAGTGGCTTGGTGCATGGAACCAGATTGTTAGCAAGAATACGCACTAGCATCATGGATTGAGTTTGAATAGGCAAGAGAAAAACCTCCTTAAGGTCTATGGTTACGACCTGGAAATGCAGTGTACGTCATCATTGGTAACCTTGCCCGATTAGATCCAGCCCTGTTCCTTGAACTTTCCTTGGAGTTTCCCGGCGATTTCTTTGGCCATATCCTTGGCCCTGCCTTCGATTGTGCTGCCGCCGCTCTTCTCCCCGTACACTTTCATCCCAGTGCTGATGATGAGCCCCGCAGGGTTGGCAGTCGCAACGGCTCCGACAACACCCAGAGCCACGCCCGGCGATTTGCTACCGCTGGTGTCCGCGGTGCCGGAGCCGAGTTTCCGGAGTCCACGATCCGTCATCAGATAGCCTTCTACCGCTACTTTCAATTGGGAAGCGCCAGAGCCGAAGCCGATTGCGACACGTTCGGCGGCGCTGCCTTCATTGATCGAAAGGAGAGAACCCTTGATCACAAGATCGCCAATTTGTGGCACAGTCTGAGTCGAAGCCTGCTCTGCCGGCAGTCCCATGGCGCGGATATCCTCGGCCAGAACTTGTGCAATTTCAGCGCCCACCTGGCGTCCGGCCGCGATCTGCTCCTCTGTTTGCGGCGTGCTGTGTTCAGAATATTGGCCTGCAATTGCGGACTCGGCCGGCACATCGGCAGGGGTCGCGGCAAAGTCATAGACGATAATGTGCTCAGGCCGGGCGATCTTTCCACCCTGGTATTCCTGGCGTGAGGTGATGGTGCTTGATGCGCATCCAATGATGGCGGCTATAACAAACAAACACAGTACCATGTGGCTAAACAGTTTCATGACAAACCTCAAACGAAAAAAGGAACTATGCTAACAGCTGTTTGCGAGTAAAAACAGTCATGTTGGCAACAAAATACATTTACACAAATTAATACTGGAAACTATTCTCTGGTACAATTTGCAGCCGTTTACTGGTAAGGTTTCATCATTTTGTCACCTTACCCTTTATCGATAGGCACACCATCGTTATGGATCATCTTTTTCTTCCTGCCCCAGCTTGAGAATATACGGCAGCCTGATAAGCATGAAGGGCCGGTCACAGTGACTCTGAAACAGGACAGCTAGGAGTTCGGCCTAAGCACGAAAGGGCCCGAAGTCTTTTTCATATCCACCCAAATGAATACATTTGTGCATCATGATAACTAACAACACTCGCTCATTTTCCCTTCCTAAACCCTGTTTCGTCGTGGTTCTTCTTGCGCTTTGGGTGTTTCAATTTTGGGCCATGCCCGCCAACGCAGCCGGCGAAGAGAACCCACTCAGGCCGATTGATACCTCCAGCCCAAGGGCCACGCTCCAGGGCTTCCTCGAATTTATGAACGAAGGCTATGGGATGGGAGCCGGACTCGTAGAGTCGTATCTGGCCTCTTCGAATACTTATTTAACGATCGGAGCAGATGGCATCTATACATGACTCCCGCCATCTTCAGGAATCGGCCCAACGGTCACTGGATTTGAGCGAATTGCCACCAGCCATAGTTCACGAGATCCTCGCGTCGGCTCGCCATACAATTGAAGGAGAGTGCTCGACCGCATCGTTCTTCCGCCGATTGAGTCAATCCCGGATGCGCAGACGATGGCTAAGGCCGAGTTCAAGCGCTGGACTATTCCGGGTACCGAAATTCAGATCGCGCAGGTGAAAACCGGACCGAGGGCTGGTGAATATCTGTTTACCCCGGAAACATTGAGCCGCTTGCCGGAGTTCTACGCCAAGGTCAAAGACCTTCCCTACAAACCCGGCGCTTCCGTCGGCTGGTACGACTTCTCCACCTATAGTCCCGTTGGGGTGGCTATGGCATTGCATCGAATCGTGCCGCCCCGCTGGTTGCTCGATGTGCCCCAGCATAGGACATCGAATCCTGTTTCTCGACCAACCGGCGTGGCGCTGGCTCGGTATCGTAGTCGTTCTTGGTGTCGGCTTCGGTATCGTTCGCTGGTGTTTTCGCCTCAGCTCTTACTGGGCCAGACGGGTGGCACTCGCCGGAAAATGGGTGGAGTTGCTCCGGCCGCTCAGCATCGTCATAGTTACGCCAGTTGCTGTAGTTGATTCTTGGTGAAGTTTTACGGGTTTCGGGAACCCTCTATGAGGTGAGCACGCGTTCGCTCTGGACGGTGTTTTTTCTTGCGCTCACCTGGCTGGTTTGGGTGGCTGGCGGCGTGGTCGCGGAGAGTGTGATTGCCGTAGAAAGAGCTGCGCACGAGCAGCATCGACAGTCAGCTTATCCGCCTGATGCTGCGGTTACTGACGATCATCGTGGCAATTGCCATTCTGGTTACAGGCGCCGATCGCATCGGCTTGCCCGCCTACTCGGTGCTTGCCGGACTCGGGGTCGGTGGTCTGGCCGTCGCCCTGGCGGCGCAACAAACCCTCGCCAATCTGCTCGGGTCGCTCATCATCATGTTCGAGAAGCCTTTCGCCATAGGCCATTCAATCAAGTTGAAGGATTTCGAAGGAACTGTCGAAAGCGTTGGCTTTCGTAGTACCCGGATCCGGACCACCTACAATTCCCTCGTGACCATTCCAAGTAGCCAACTGGTGAACAGTCCGATCGACAACATGGAGTTGCGCCAGTACCGGCAGGTAAAAACCGTACTGAACCTCACTTATGACACCCCGCTTGGGGAAATCGAAGATTTTCTCGAAGGTATTAAACACATCCTTCTGGCCCATCCGGACATCCGTAAAGACAACATTCAGGCGGTGCTTTACGATCTTGGCCCTGACAGCTTGAATATTCTGCTGAATTTCTTCCTGCAAGTACCTGACAGGGCGGCCGAACTTAACGAGCGGCAACGAGTTCTGCTGGATATTTTAAGTTTGGCCGAGGCTAAGGGTATTCGCTTTGCGACTCCACCGGAGACCTGACACATCGAGAGTTTGCCGGAAGAAAAGCCTGGCTTGTCAGCATCTGTACAAATACCTGAAATTTTTTAAAGTTGAAAAAAAGATGAAACAAAAACAAACAGCAACCCTTATTTTTATTCTATCCACCAGCATCGCGCTCATGCTTTCAGGATGCACGACCCCCGTCAGCGTGAAGCATGTGGACATTCCGACCGCTTATCGCAATCAGACAGCAAGCGCAATTTCGTCGAGCCAGCCATCAAACGCATCAAGCATCGTTCTCAGACAGCATGGGCTACAGGATCGATTTGAAACCGAGCCGGCGGTGGTGTTGGCTGAACTCCATAAAGGTCTTGAACCCGTAGGGCGATGATGATCAGTTGTTTGCGTTGGCAGAACTCTCCCTGCTTCACGCCCAGCAGACCAATGACCGCGCCTATTACCTGGCATCAGCCGTGTATGCCTGGTCACTTCTGTATCCAGGGGATGGCAAAGGGTATGCAGATACCGCCAACGGATCCAAGATTTCGGCTTGCCTATGATATTTACAACCAGGCCGTTGCCCAAGGTCTGGCTGCACCCAGTGACGCGGAAGAAAATGAAGTGCGTCTGAAGGCGGGAAATTATAAACTCCCCTTCGGAACACTCCAGGTAAGCCTGGACGAATCCGGAATGTCATGGGGTGGATACCCGCTAGACCGTTTTATTTCGACGACTGCCCTGGAAGTTGATGGACTCAGAAACCGCTACCATAACTCTGGGATCGGTGTGCCCTTGGCAGCGAGTCTGGCAAAAACGCCATCGTCAGAAAAAAAGGTTGCCGGTTCAAATCGCCTCCCACCGAACACAAAAGTTCCCGTCACCGCGCTGTTGCGTTTTGACAACGCGCGTGCCGGCCTGAGCAAGGGCAAGATACAAGGACGAATTGAAGTTTACGCAACGGATCAGACCTCAACAGTGACGATTGATGGGCAAAAGCAGCCTATGGAGTCCGACGCAACAGCCGCTTTTGCTTATCAACTGAATGACAGTCCGATCTATGCGATGGAAATCGCCGGCTTTTTCAATGGCGTCGGTCTTCACCAGTGGCCTGATTCCAAAAGACCGGGCGCAGGACGGTATTTTTACACTGCAACCTTACCTGCCCGGGAAGATTCCTGTCGTGTTAGTGCATGGCACCGCATCGAGTCCCGCACGCTGGGCTGAATTAATTAACGAACTGAATGGCGATCCCAAAATCCGTGAACGCTTTCAAATATGGCTATTTATTTACGACAGTGGTCGAGGCATAGGTTATTCGGCGGGCCGGCTACGCAAGGCACTAACGAACACTGTGCATGAACTCGACCCCGAAGGCAAAGACCCGGCATTACAAAACATGGTAGTGATTGGTCACAGTCAAGGTGGCTTGTTGACCAAGCTCACTGCCATTGACAGTGGAACGAAATTTTGGGATCGCATCAGTGACAAACCCTTCGAGCAAATGAAGCTTGGCCCGGAAGCCCGTGAATTCGTAAAACAATCTGCGTTCTTTACGCCTTTGCCTTTTGTCAAGCGCGTGGTGTTTATTTCGACACCGCAACACGGCGCCATGTTAGCCGCATCTCAATTTGTCACGGGGCTTGCTGCCAAGCTCGTCAGCCTACCGATAACGGTGGTTAATACCACCGCGCTAATGGCTCAAATCGCCACGGCATCAGGCGATGAGAAAGTCGCCGCCATGCTAAGCAGACCCATGACATCGATTGACACGATGAACCCGAACAACCCCGTTCTGCAAACTCTGGCATCCATACCTGTTACAGCAGTTCCAGCCCATTCGATTATCGCAGTCGAAGGCGATGGACCGAAAGAAGAAGGCGATGATGGCGTGGTCGCCTATAAAAGCGCGCACATTGATGAAGCAGTTTCCGAATTTGTCGTTCGTTGGAATCATTCATGCCAAGGCCAACCCGAAGTTATCGAAGAAGTCAAACGCATCCTGTTTGAACACCTGGCGGCATCAGAAACGAAAAAGCCTTGAGGCATCAAACTCGTAAGGCGATTTTCAAGTATGAATATACCAACTTATGCAGGATTTCGCTCGCAGGGCGAGTTTTTCAACCCGCCCTGAATATTTTGTTCGGATGGCTCAAATGTCAGAAACGTTTGGGCTGGGTTGCAAACCACTTCGTGGGAGCGGCTTTAGCCGCGAAGAGCCCGGCTAAAGCCGCTCCCACGATAACTCCATATTGTCCGAGTTGTTAAGCTACCGTTCCTTAACAGCTAACAGGGAATTTAACGCACGGCTCGTTAATTTATTGAGCCAGACCTGGATTAATCCAGCCCTGCTGAGCAAAATACGTAGCCAGTTGGGCTGCAATCTTCTCGGCCATTTTCTTTGCTTGTTGCGCGGAAGCCGACTTATAACTTTTGATGCCGCCAGCTACTGCGTTGGTTGCAAGTACCGCTGCTGTGCCGGCGCCAGCCGCTGCCCCCGCTGGGCCCATCACAGCGGCGCCAGGCATGTCGCCGCTATCCGCATGGGCGTCAAAAGCGATCAATTCCTTATAACCCGAAGGTGAAGGCGCCAACACACGTACTTTGCTGTCTAACCGGGATTGCCCCATGCCCAAACCAATAACATTCCTCTGTAATCGATTGCCTTCATCGATATCGACGAAATAGCCGGTAATCAGAATCGATCCTGGAGGAACCTGTAAGCTTTGATCCGCGCGTACGGGATACAAACCCAAATCCGTTATTTTTTGAGTCAGTTCGGTTGCCATCGCGTCTGACACCTCACGACCCAACTGGATTTCTTCCGCTGTCTGACTATTGTTCTCAATGTTCCTCTCAACCTTCGCAAAAATACTGGAATTTTGTTGAACATCTTCAGGGTTAACGGCGAAGTTATAAATCAGCACGGGATTCGGCGTGGGCATCCCGGTATTGGCTACTTCGTACGTTTCCTGAACATTTGTACCGGCACAACCGACAATCAACAAAAAAAACAGACCGGTTCCTGATAATTTTAATATGTGTTTTGATCGCATAACTATTCCTAACTGGGTTTGTGATGAAATACCGGAAATGAGGAAAAATCGATAAGATTTTCCCTCATACCATGAAATGCTTACCTGCTCCAACTTCTAGATTGTCCGCCGGCTGATGTTGCAGATCCACCTGAGCCACGATTCCAAGAAGCCGAGCCACCCGCCGCACTTGAAGCAGAACCCGAACCATGACTCCAATTAGCAGAGCCACCGTAAGCATTAGAGGCAGAACCTGAACCATTATTCCAATTAGCTGAGCCACCACGCGCACCAGAGGCGGAACCTGAACCATTATTCCAGTTAGCTGAGCCGCCTGCTGCGGTTTGAGCGTAACCCGTACCATCATGGGAGTAACCATAACCACCATAGGCCCCATGCACAGCGGTAGTATCGGTATAGTTATTGTGGTAAGCCGAGCCGCCATAAGCTCCTTGAGCGTAGGAAGCATTGCCGTTGGAGTAAGCCGCACCACCATAAGCGCCATGCGCATAGGTAGTGCTGCCGCTGGAGTAAGCCGCGCCGCCATAAGCATAGCCCGCACTTGGGGCAGCATAGACGGCAGTAGGGGGTGGGGCAGCATAATAACCACCCGCACCAGGAGCTACATAGACCGCAGCAGGAGGGGGAGCGGCAGGAATTACCATTACGCCGCGCCTACCTGCAAAAAACCATGCGCCGGCAGGCAATGACGTCAACATCACCGAAGCAAAGCCCGCTAATAACAGTATTATTTTCATTTTATTCATTGTCTTATCCTCATTCATTTATTTTGATTTTTGCCAGGCAAGGTAATATCAAACTCGATTTGCTTGGAATTAGCGGGCGCTTTAAACACAAATATGTCCGCTTTCAGTTTTGGATTAAGATTCCAGTCCTTGTATTCGACCATAAATCGGGGAAAATTGGGAACTTGTTTGTAAGTCATGGCCAAACGCAGCGGAAGCGCTCTTGGGCCATTTTCAATCCAGATTTCCCAATTGAGGCTCGGTTCCATATAGGCAAAATGCTCACACGGCACCCCATTCACCATGGATGGCCCCACTACGATAGCGTGCGTTAAATTTTTGGTCATCACTGCGTAAGGGTTGCTGTACATTAAATCCGCTGAGGGAAAATTAATGTGCGCCCTGGTCGTCACGAATTCCAGCATTTCATCAATCGTAGCGATTGGTTCGGAAACGGAATGAACATTCTTCTGCGGATCAAAAGCAGAGACTTTAGCGCCATCAAAATAAAATTGAAAGCCCGGCACGTCACCAAAGACATTGACCCGTAATTTATTAGGTCGTTGCAGGGCGACTTCAGTGTCGACAAAAAAGGTTAGAAATTGACCGGTAGCCGCCGCCTGTACTTCCATAAAGCTGTTTGAACGGTAGGTAAACGCCTTGGCAGAGGCCAGGGTTGCACTCATTTGTTTAAGACGATCCAGAGCATACTGTTCAATGAAAGGCGCCGGTGCTGGGGTTACAGGCTGTACAGCAGGTTGTTGCTCACCCTTTGCCGCTGGTTGAGCCGCCACATTGACTGGCTTATCTTCCTGGTGCGCACAACCCTGCATCAAAAGCGCAAGAACGATTGCAGGTAACAGAGTGTTTTTTGACGAAATCTTTCCGGAGTTTTTTTGCATATTTTGCATGATCAGGCCTCTATGAATAATAGTAATTATTAAGTGTCCATTTTTGATCCGAAGACAATCATTCGGCTTTTATAACTATCCAGATAAGTTTTGTCCTGTATACACAGGGCTTGCTGTTCGCACCCTCCCTCCAGCGGCAAATCAACAGTTAGATTGAAAAAAAGGCCGGGCAATCGCCACGGCCTCTTAATATTAGGTAGATAATTCGCCACGCTCCCGCGGGACTGATAATACGCGCCTCGTAGCAACGGTTTAATTCCCGGAAGGCGGCGGCACAGGCATATAAATGACGCCGCTGTTACCGTATGCCTCGGTATACCAGGAGCTTCCGCACTGATAATAGGTCACCCCATTGACGACGGATGAGTTGGGGTTACAGGGCAGACCCGCGGAACCGGAAGGCGGGGGCGCGACTGTGGTCGTCGTGGAGGCAGATGACTTGCCGGCCGCGTAGCCCACAACTCCGGCCACCGCCGCCGTGCCGACCGCCACCGCAGCGACTTCACCACTGTCCCAGTTATTATCATCATGATACTCTTCTGCGGCTTGCTGCCGGTTATTGGCGTTTTGATTCGCGTATTGCTGCCGTTGCGATTGGTTCTGAGAAGAGGTAGACTGCCGCTGCGCCTGGGTTTGGGCCGAGTACGACTGACGCTGAGACTGATTGGCTGACGAAGTCGACTGGCGGCTTTGCTGGGCCGCAGTCTTGTTCGTGGACGCCGTCTGAGCAGCTGCGGATCGGTTCGCGGAAGCCGACTGCGCTGTTGCAGACCTATTTGTGGAGGCGGTCTGCGCAGCCTGAGACCGGCTGGAAGCCCTGGATGCAGAGGCCGCCGAACTTGCGCCGCTCATCGAGGCGGATCGTCCCGCGCCAGACGAAAAGCTGCCGCTCGAAGCCGCGCCGCTACGGGAATAACCGCCGCCTCCGCCAACACCTCCACGGGCAACCGCATCATCCCCGACGCCCATCAGCAAAACCAATGTGGCCGAAATAGCCGTAACAATCATATAAGATCTGGTTTTCATTTCTGTCCTCCTGTTTGCTCTAAGCTTTCTGTCCCTGCAGGTACAATACTTTGTAATTGGGCCAGGAAGGCAATCTTCCGGGCCCCTTCGGGTGGAGAGAACGCAAATTGGGAGTCTTGAATTTTAGGCGCCAGGTTCCAATCGGAAAACTGTGCCCTGAATTCCGGCTGCCCCTCTGCTTTCTTGTAAGTCAACACCACGCGGAGTGGTAACGGCTGGGCACCTTCGGCGATCCACACCTGGTAATCCACTGTTTCGGTGCGTCCCGCCAGATGATGACTCGGCACCCCATTCATTAGCGTCTTCTCCACGTAATCAAGCGACTGGGTCCGGCTTTCGATTTCGGCCGGAAACCGGCTGAGCAAGAGCGCGGCGAGCGGTAACCGCATGTGCAGACCCTTGAGGAAATACATGACCGCCTCATCGATCCCGCCTGGTTTACTGGTTTGAGCGTAAACGTTTTGTGATGGACTGAACACCGTGATGTCCTTGCCGTCATAGAAAAGAGTATGTTTCTCGCCGCTGCTTCCTTCTTGTTCAACGCGCAAACCGTTAGGCCGGTTAAGGGTAATCTTCCGGCTCTCGCTGAACTCAATCTTTTGACCTGATTCCTGGACTACGTCGAAGCTGTCCTGGATGCTCACGCTGAACTGCGGTGTCTTGGACAGGAATTCGGCCATACGCTTTAGAATATCCTTCGCATCCGTCGGCTCGGTTATCGCGTGTGGGGCCATTACCTGAGCTGCCGGAGGCGCCCTTGTAATTGCCTCATTCTCCGAACATCCAACCGTTGTTGCCGACAGGACCGAAGCGCACAACACAATGTACGCCGTCTGCCACCATTGATTTGTCTTCATAGCACTTCCCTCGATGACTGGGTTAGAATTACGTAACTTCATTAAAGATTTGAATTTCCAAATTTAATAACGAACCCCCTTCTTCATTGCTAAAAATGAGAGTCTCCCTGGCTTAACCGGCTATTTAACCAATGATTAATTAACCTTCGTTTATCATTATACGGAGCTTAACGGGGTTTACAATCCAGTCACTCACATTGTGTAACCCGACAAATTGTTCAAAAGTCCCTTTATAGTTGAGGCTTTCGTTCAACTCCCTACAACCCTTCTCCCCAGCGGAACTGCCAAGCAATTCCGACCAGGTCGAAATTGCTCCCGTTCCGTGAGTAAATGCCGGTACTACCATAAAGCTTGATGGAGTTCTGCCGGTTGATAGGGAACGCCAGCGTACCCCCAACGCGCCAATTCTGTTGTAGGTTATCAGCCGTCTTGTTGTCCATGGTAGTACGGCCACCCGCATAGTAATTGGCATCAAATGCGCCCCAAATGCCTTGGGTAAAATTGTAAATCAGGTGTCCTTGCAGATTATAGAGCGGAGCCTGCTCCAGGGTGTTCCCCCGGAACGGCTGATTATTATCAGTAAAAACGAACACGCCGGCGGCGGCCTCGGCGGTCAATGGTCCCCACGCCTTGGAAAAGCCAATCTCGGGCTTGATGGACCAGCGGTTGGTACCGATATTGACCAGCTTGCTCGGGTCGTATTGTCCTCCGGGCGCGGTTACCGCGAGGCTCACGCCGATAATGGTGTCCTGCTGGTACTTGGCGAACTCTTTCATCGATAGAGCGGGAGCACCGTATAGATTCACGTAAAAACGAAACAGGGGATCGGCAAAACCGGAGATTTCCCTGCTCCTTTGCTGCCCCAATACCTCCGCTTGACCGGATAACCAAGCCTCTGGAATGATAATGTCAAGTTTGCCCGATTTTCCCCATATATCCAGCGAACGGACGTATGCAAAGACGGGGCTGTGAGTTTCCAGCTTGGCGTTTTCGATGGGTAGTGTCGGGGCAAAAGCTACATTGCCTTTCATGTAAGAGTAACCGGCAAGCAGAAAGTTGATACCGACGGGTATATTGGAATAGGATCTGGGTTCAATATCCGCCTCACTCACCGGCGAGTTCGCCATTCCCATGATCGCCAGCACGGCTAGCCTGGCGAAACTGCACGGGAAGAATTTAAGGAAATGAAACAATACGCCCATTACCCCACACCCGCAATTTATTAACGCACTCGGTTATTGACCGTTCTCCAGAATACGCCCGGTGTTTGCAAAGGAATTACAATTACCCTGATCACGGCACATAATTTCATAAACCGCCTGTTTGCCGCATCCCCTCACGCCAATGGTATATTCGGTCCACTCATAACCCCCACCGCCCCCCATGCCCAAACCCAAGCCATTGATGTAAGTGACCTTCTGCGAAAGTACTGTAGCGGTGGCCTGAGGGCAGTTCAGTTCAAACCGCCCTCTGATTAGAGCAGTGTTCTGAGCTGATGGGGCATTCTGCGCAAGAAACTGAGCCTCGGTCGCACAGGCGCTCATGATCAGCGGCAGCGCCAGCGCGGCCAGACCAACCCGGATAGGGTGATTTATGCCGGATGGCGTTTGCACTTGGCCGTTAACACTATTGAATTTTTTTGGGTTTTTCATGATTTTTTCTCCAATATTTATAAGTAAACCGCCACTTTCGACATTCATCATCTGGTGGTGATTAGTAATTACCGCTTGGTTTTAACGCCATCCTTTCCATCATCAGGCGCGCACGGCGCACCCTACACGGCATTAGGGATTTTACGGGTTTCAAACCCATCATCTTCTCTCTCAGGAAGAAGGTTAGAACGAGGAGTTCAAAATTATGCATTTTGCCTTATCTAAATCTCCCCCTCACCTTATCCTCTCCCGCTGGAAAGGGGCTGTTGCTCTTCGCGCTGAACAGTTCCCCATTTCTTACCAATACCCGGTCAGCCCGACAAATGGCCCGTGCATGGTCGCATCGATGGTGGCGGCGCCCTTGTCGACGTCTACATTCAGAGCCTTGTAACCCGCCTCCACCGTAGAGGGTACACCAAACAGGGTGGTGCGATAACCGACTGCCCCGAGCGCGGAGCCGGTGAAGGTCACATTATCCACGCCGAAGCCACCGACATTGCCGTCCAGCAACAGGAACCACTTCGGCAGGAATTCTGCCACGATCCGGCCGCCTATCACTGGAGCAGTGCTGGACGAGTTGGCAGAAGGGCTACGGTTAAACTTGGAATCGACCTGGGTGCCTAGCCAAATGGTTTGTCCGCCGGCATAGAGGTCGAGGATGTTGGAACGCGCTTTATCTTCCCAGTGGGCGACGCTTTCCGAGGCTGTTGAACCGAACAGGCGGTACGACACACCGTAATTCATGATTCCCAACTCCATTGACGAACCATTGCTGACTCTATCGAAGCGAGGCTCGAAATCCATCCCCATGTAATTGCCGTCCAGGTAGAACCCCAGGCGGTCGTAATGCGCTTCGAAATGTCCATTGAAAGCCATCGGAAAACTGCTCAGCTTATCGGCGATATCGATGAAGCTCAAATCGACCGACCTGTTGAGCGGACCTGCGGAAAAATTACCGTTGATGCCTGGAAACCACATGTAGAGCGTAAGGTTAAATGCCCAGGGATCATGAACAGCGGCATCTGCGACGGTTTCTGCGCTGTGGACTGTGGAAGCTGCCGCTAATGCAGACGCAAGGACCAGGGGTTTGAAAAACGGGAAAAAGCGGGGTTTTACGATCATATAAATTCTCCTTAAGTTTTGAGTCCAGCAGGTTACGCTGCGCGCATTCTACTTGCATTTAATGGTACGCACAAAGCAGCCCACAGCTATTTTCCGATTAAAGAAAGGGCTTTGTGAAGCGGGGCGCTTGAAACCTTGATGGTTCCCTCCAGTGGATTATTTAATTCAAGGATAAGATAAATAGCGCACGACATCGATATGGCGCAGATGAACAATGCTGATTTCGCTGTCAGGTTTCTAGGAGCCAACAGACCAAATTGAGCGAACAGGACTGTGAGCCAAAATGTGAGCACAACAAGGAATATCCTCGGCAGCTTAGTCTGCGACTGTTCGATTAACATCCATCGTGATTGCATCATGTCGGCACCAATTTGCAGGGCCTGGGTTTGAAGATATTTTTGGGAGTCGTTCCGAGGCGAAAGCTCACGAATCTTGTTGTAAACATCAGCCATCTCGCTGGCTTTTTCCATCTTCACCAAATCCGCCCCATGCGCGCTTTCGTTGGGCCAGATGCGTTCGATCCCGGCGGAGGTCGCCTGACGCAGAAGCTCCCGTACCTCTTTCGCTTCCGGTCCGTAGTGAGACAAGTAGTAGTCGAGCGTGATGATTTTCGCGCCCCCTTGAGTAATGCTTGAGGTTGTATCATCGTATGTACCCTTCGCCGAAGTCACCAGCAGACCAATAATCAAGGCGATCAGCGTAGCCATCATTCCGGCCGCTGTCATCAGAATATCCTTGGAGTCCGCTTGCGTGTGATCATCGGGTAAAATCAAACGGAGGTACGAACCCAGCGCCATTCCACAAAGCATACAGACAAGAATAATTAACGCGGTTAACGGGGCTGACATCAGTTACCTTCCTCTACTATCGCGAAACTGTTATTAAACGCTCTTATAGAATATAAACATTGTGCCATTTTTTACCTGATAATTTAAAACTGATGTTACGCAACCTGATAGATATGCTGTATCTACGGCATTTAATAAAACGTACAGAATTCTACATGGTTCACCCAACGCAGAATTTATTCAACCCGTTTAACCGCTGGCGGATTCCAGCGTCCGTCAAGCGCATTGGCCATGGGCGCATATAACCGCATCGTTATGGCCAATGGTCCCTTCGGAGCCGGCAGCCAGTTAGCTTCTTTGTCTGCACCGGGGTTTTCGTTTTGAATATAGATATCCAGAGAGCCGTCTGCATTGTATTTGAAAGGCATCCATGAACTGACAGCAAAGCGGTTGATGGGATTGGCAGCCTGGTAACCCGCTGAGTCATACATCGTGACAGACCAGAAAGCTTCTACCGGCGGCAGTTCTTCTTTACTAAAGTGCAGCACATAGTTCTGATCGCCGTTCATCGGCTTGCCGTCAGCATCGGTAATATTCATCGGATAAATAGCATCAGCCGGCTGATTGGCTCCAAGTCCGAGCTTGGTAACGATGGCGCGTTTTAGATAGTAATCGCCATAAATACCCATGGTATCGGTATTCATCGACCAGCCATTTACCACACGGGCAAGAGTCGGAAGCTTCCATTTCATCAACGCCTGACTTTCGGCAGGGACGTTATCAAGCGCCGACTTAACAACAGAATCAAGTTTGTCATAGTCGAAACTTTTGCCCGGTACGATACCAATCTTCTTCAGTTGAGCCACCATAGACCAGTCAGTAATGTGCGGGGGATTGACTTTCATCACTTCGGTAGCGTATTTGAAATAGGCGGCGGCAGACATCTGGTTAACCTGTTCCCCCGGAGGAGTCTTCATATCCACTTTGGGATCGGTCAAAGCCTTGACTGGCTTCGCCTTTTTTCCCCACTGAGAAAGCGGAGTGAGTTTGAAACCATCCTGCACTTTATGTACAGCAGCATAATCATCGGGTCCATTGGTCTGGGTGCGGCCAATAGCCCATACTTGCGGCGTAGGCGCATCGATGCGTTGCACGCCTTTCGGAAGCTTGCCTTTCCAGCCAGGGGGAACAACCGCATAATCGCCTGCCTGAGTCCCGGTGGTGCGCTTGCCAGGCACCGCAAAAGCATCCGTCCACATATCCAGCAGGGGCATGAGGTAATAGCGGCCATTGGTGTCCGGCACCGACAGGATTATCGGTTCCTTAACCAGATCCAGCCACGCAATCGAGTACAAGGTATCGAAGTTAGGGCGTACCACCACTTTCATATCCGCAGTCGGATATTCGCGGACATTGGCAAACTCATTCATGGGTCCGTACCCGGGTTTCTTGCCGCTTTCGATATTGGTCATCTGCCTGCGCGTGACGTCCATCGTCACCAGCGGATAAAAATAAAGATAGGCGTTTACGCCAATCTCGTTGGCCTCTTGTTCACTTAACGCTGCACTGGTAATGCCGGGAGTAGTCAGTGTCGCAGCCAGTATGAAACCCGCTATTATGGATAATATTTTTTTCATTTGTATTGCTCCCATTAATTAACCCGAACCTGTCGGAATCTGATGGTGCGCACAGCGCACCCTACATTTACTGGTCTTGTTGTTCCGCTACGGCCCCATCAAAAGTCGCGGTCCGCCTCTTGAGAGACGGTCCGCGCGTTTAGCGGGCGAAATCAGTTAAGTGTCTGCTCCACTCTGCATGCTTACTGCGGCCCAGGCTGGGCATGACGCAACGGCGCGCCATCAACCGCGGTTGATTCCGCCGTCTCAAGTGTCTTGATGTCTTCAGGCGTCAGTTGCGGGCGGTCCACCTTGAGCGTCAACTTGTTCAGCTTGGCGGTCAGTATAAACGGAGGCTTGTAATCGGCGTCGTTCACGCCGGTCAGCGTGTCGGAACCGATGTCGAAGCTCTCGTCCCATTGCAGGATCATGGGCAGCGTGTGCGGCATGGTTTCGGTGGCCACGACTTTGCCATCCACCTTCAGCGTGCCGGTACCGGGACGGCCAAGGCCGCTCATGTTGTTGAAAGCGAGCGTGCCGACGCCGAGGCCGTCATACTTGAAGTCGAACTCGACGGAGTGTTTGCCGGGCGTGAGCGCGTCCGGGCCTTCCCACTTGATGCGTTTCAGGTCGACCAGGTTCCAGAGGAACACCGGCTTGCCTTTTAGCAGGTAGAAACCATAGCCGGCGAAGCGCCCGCCCGACGTGAGGATCATGCCCTCCGCACCGCCTTGCGGCACTTCAATGTCCGCCGTGATGGTGTAGGAGCTGTTAAGCAGGAACGGGGAATCACCCTGCGGGAGGCCAACCATGGGCCAAGTGTAAACGAACTCCGTGCGGCCGGCGGTGATGTTCGGACGCGGGGCGACGATACGCGCAGCCACCGAGGCATCCAGTGGGAAGACCTGGTATTTCCTGGCTTCCGCGATGAACATCTTCTTCATCTCCTTCATCTTGTCAGGATGCTGGTCGGCAATGTTCTTGGACTGGCTGAAGTCCGTGTTCAGGTCGTAGAGTTCGAGCACCTGGTTGTTGAGCGGGTCGGGGTTGGCGGCGCCAAAGGCTTCCCACGGCGCGCGGTTGACCTTGGTGCTCAACAGCCAGCCTTCGTGATACAGCGCCCATTGACCCATCATCTCGAAATACTGGGTCTTGTGCCGCGACGCCGCCTTGGCGTTCTTCTCGTCAAACGTGTAGGCGAAGCTCGTGCCTTCGATGGGCGCTTGCTTGATGCCGTCTACAGTTTCGGGCGCAGGGATGCCGGCAACTTCAAGGATGGTGGGCACCACGTCAATGACATGCATGAACTGGTCGCGGAGACCGCCTTTGTCCTTGATATGGCCGGGCCAGGATACCGCCATGTTCTGGCGGATGCCACCGAGTTTCGAGGCGTTCTGCTTGAACCAGGTGAAAGGCGTATCGAAGGCCCAGGACCAGCCCGCCGACATGTGGTTGTAAGTCTGTTCGGTGCCCCAAACGTCATACCACTTCATTTGCGTCTCGACCGGCATCTCGTTGACGCCGTTGAACCACGCGACTTCGTTGGGCGTGCCCATAGGGCCACCTTCGGCGCTGGTACCGTTATCACCGTTGATGTAAATGATGAGCGTATTATCGAGCTTGCCCATATCCTCGATGGTTTGAATGACGCGCCCGATTTCGCTGTCGTTGTAGGCGGCAAACGCGGCGAAGACTTCCACCTGCTTGATGTAGAGCTTCTTCTCCTCGGGTGTCAAATCATCCCAGTTTTTGAGGACATTCGTCGGCCAGGGTTCCAACTGGGTGTCCTGCGGGATCACGCCGAGCTTCTTCTGGTTTTCAAAAATCTGCTCGCGAAGCTTGTTCCAGCCCTGGTCGAACAGGTGCATTTTGCTGATCTTCTCCACCCATTCCTTGGTCGGATGATGCGGTGCGTGCGTGGCTCCAGGCGCGTATTTGAGGAAAAACGGCTTGCCGGGCATCGTCTGGTTGACGCGATTCAGGTAATCGATGGCATCGTCGGCCATGCCCGTGATCAGGTTCCACTCCGGCTTGCCGTCGAAGGGATAAATTTGCGTGGTGTTGCGGAACAGATTCGGCTGCCACTGGTTCGAGTCCCCTCCCACGAAGCCATAGAAATACTCGAAACCCATACCGGTCGGCCATTGATTGAACGGTCCGACCTGGCTGGCAGCGAAAGCCGGGGTGTTGTGATCCTTGCCGAACCACGAGGTGGCGTAGCCGTTATCCAGCAGAATCCGCCCAATGGTCGCCTTGTCCTGGGAGATGATGCTGTTGTAACCTGGGAATCCTGTGGACTGCTCGGAGACCACGCCAAAACCCGCCGAGTGGTGGTTGCGGCCGGTGATGAGCGCGGCACGCGTCGGTGAGCAGAGCGCGGTCGAGTGGATATTGTTGTAGCGCAGACCGTTCTGTGCGATGCGATCCATCGTGGGCGTCGGGATCACGCCGCCGAAGGTGCTGGGCACGCCGAACCCGGCGTCATCCGTGATGATGAGCAAAACGTTGGGGGCCTGCTTGGGCGGCACGATGCGCGGTGCCCACCAAGGAGTCGATTGCAGGGCACCGTCCTTAATCACGCCGCCGAATTTCGGATCGGGCGCCGGAAGTTGCTTGCCGCTGATGGTGGTGGTGGCGCTGGGCGAACCCGGTGTGCCGGTGGTCTGCAATTGGCCCAGTTGAGTAGAGTCTATGCCGGCAACTGACTTAACCGGTTTACCTGGAGTCTTTTCAGCCAATGCCTGAGGCGTAACCGTAACGCACGTTAGCACCGCCGAAACGATCAGCACATAACCGAGTAGTTTATGTTTCATAGTTTTTCCTTTCGAGGGGTTGGGTTGTGGTTTTGTATCTCCTGACAACTAATTTGAGTTGGCAAGCATCAAGTGACTAATTTCCTCAGTCATATTGCCGAATTTGATTGTCTTCGACATACCTGTTTACTGTCAAGAAGAAACACGCCGAGCCGGCAAGTCATATCTTTGTAGGCCTCGACTTCCCCCTTCGAAAAAGGGGCTTACAAGTGTAGGTTTTTAAAGTGTGACGAGACATGGAGTTGCGGTAAATTGATGAGTGTCATCAACATCTACTTACCGGAGGTACCGCCCTGTCTCGCCACCCAGAACTATACCAATGGGTCGACACCGTTGTCATGCGATTTCCCTCGCTCAGCAAGCCGCAGGCTTTGGGTCTGGCGTTATGGAGTTTCGGCATGGTCCTTGCCCGCTCGTGCAGTTTAACCGCTGTGGCCGATATGTTGGCACCGCTCATGGGGCAGTCATACAACACGTTGCGTGAAAGGTTGCGCGATACTTACCGGGAAGCGGGCGCGAAAGCTGGAAAAAAACGCGTCGAACTCGATGTCACCGAGTGTTGGGCACCGTGGCTGGCGTGGCTATTGGATGGCTGGTCGGTTCAACGGCTAGCGATTGCTATGGATGCGACGAGTTTAGGGGATCGTTTTGTGGTACTGGCTATTAGTGTTGTCTATCGCGGTTGTGCCGTCCCCGTTGCCTGGAAAGTTTTAAAAGCTGAGGAGAAACACGCAGGGAAGCCTGAGTGGCAGGCGTTGTTAAAACGGTTTCAAGGCCTTGTACCCAAAGGCTGGACAGTCATTGTGTTGGCGGATCGTGGCTTGTACGCGAAGTGGTTATTTGAAGCCATCGTCGAACTGACATGGCATCCGTTTCTGCGCGTCAACAGCCAAGGCACGTTTGGTCGTGAAGGTTGGTATCACTGGCAGCCGTTTTCCTACTGGGTGCCTGCCAAGGGCTGCCGTTGGCAGGAACGGGGAGCTAGTACTCAGTCAATCTTATTTTGACGGGTATCAGATAGACAATTACTGGCGTGTAACGCTAATTTTACCCGACATATCAAAACTGACTGAGTACTAGGCCAGGTACGTGAAGGCAAAATCAGAGCCTGTTCTTCGATGAGGAACAAAATAAAGCCGCACCACGCCCTTGGTCCGAATTGGCGGATTTCCTCAACGGCGAATACGCCTTTACGGACCATTCAGCCTTAAGCCGCAACCTTTTTTCTGTGACGTACAGCAAACCCGGCCAAACCGATACCCAATAATGTAAGGAAAGCAGGCTCAGGAACAGAAACAGGTTCAAGAGCGGGCTCGGGAACAATAGCTATTTCTCTAGCAATTTTTTTCTTGATTTTATTCTTAAATCCCTCAAAGCTTGCTACCGGCATAATAAATGAATTCGTGCCACCTTGGATATTTCTTTCATAAAAACGCTTCAAGCCCCTTTCTCCAAGAATTGGCAAGCCATTAATCGCATCGACACCCGCCGCCAGCGCTGCATCCCTTGCTTTCGAAGTGCTTGTTCCCCTATTTTGACGGCCATCCCCAGATATATTAATGATCTGACGGGATGATTCAAAGCCATTATCTCTTCCACCGGTTTCAGTGCCAAACAACGGTGTAACAAACTTAATGGCGTTTCCAGGTGCGGTTAAGCCATAAAAAGAACGTGAAGTAGCTTTAATGGCGGCCGCAAAGGCATTTGAACTAGCTGCGTCAAAAATATGAAACCAATTGACTTTTGTGGCTTGTTGACGAACACCAGACCATTCGTAATAACCAACAGCAATGCCCCCCGTTATATTTGCGATCGCCTCTTGAATACCGGCATCCTGAAAGGCTGCGATATAGCCTTTCTTTTGTAAGCGATATTCTCTAGTGCCAATGCTTCCGGAAACATCAGTCAGTAATGCAAGTTCAAGACCAACAGGAATGGCAGAAACTGTGAAAGATGCAAAAATGCCAACACATGCAATTATATATAGAGTTAACTTTTTCATATATTTAAACCTCTTTAATAGTTGGGAGTTAAAAAATAGGGAACATAAAGCCTGATAACAAGTCTAGGCCAGGTTCTGCAAAATCACATTCGCCTCCACCTGGGCAATAGCTTCTCAAACATTGTTTGAGCGAATACCTCTTAATAGTTAGCTGTTACTAATCCCTCATAAAGCATTAAGCAAATGCAATACCAACCAAGTTTAATTATTTACTTTCAATAAGTTATATAAAATTCGCCATTCTTCTATTCTAAAAAATCACAATTGTGTAAAAGCCCATGACACATCTCCCCCAGTTGGTCTAACTTTTCGCAATTTTCTTTACACTCAATGGCAGAAAATGCGTTTATCAGACACAAGGTGCAACAAAACCCAAAGCCGGGGTGCAGTAATCACCCTATATATTGGGACTCGTTGACTTATTGTAAATACAGTGATTGACGCAGGTGAGGTGCGATTGCTCTGAAGATAGGGCATTTAGGTCTTGACTTTTGCCAATCGCTGTTCACTTAAACTCCGGCTGATCCGTGAAGAATGTAGTCCGAGTGGCCTTCCAATCTCCTTCAGCCCGTAACCAGCGTTGACACAGGCTTGAACAATGACCTGCCGTTAATGCGTAATTTAATAGTCTATACTTGGTATTCATACAGCAAACCATTACCGTAATGGCCCGAAGCAAAAATAAACAGCTAAAGAGATACCGCAACATCATGCACAACCAGCCGGAATACAACACGGGATTTACCCTGATTGAACTGATGATCACCATCGCCATCGCAGCGATATCTGTTAGGGATTGCTATCCCCAGCTTTATCCCCACCATCGCAAGCAACCGACTGACCACCTCTGCCAACGAATTGGTCACGGCGTTAAATTTTGCGCGTAGCGAAGCGGTGAAGCGAGGTGTGTCTGTAACAGTACGTAAAGTTGACGATAATTCGTTTACTAAAAAAGACGCTCTAGCAAACTGGGAAGACGGCTGGGACGTTTTTACAGATGCCAATAGCGATGGCAATTTTGAAGCAGGAGATGTTCTTATCAGAACCTATGCTCCTCTACAGCCTTCCTATACTTTACGAGGTAACAGTTTTTCAGATTTCATCCACTTTACATCCTCTGGACAAAGTAATACGAACGGCAGTTTTGTCATTTGCGATAACAGCGATAGCAATGATGTGCCAGAAGCAAATACATCCAGACTTATCATTGTGAATACAGTCGGACGAGTGCGTATGGGTTTAGATGCCAATAATGACGGAATCCCCAACAAAGATACTACGGCCACTGCGGTATCCAATATTACCTCCTGCATTCCTCCATTTCCTTAAACATGAAAACAAACACCGGTTTTACCTTAATTGAAGTCTTGATAGCCATGCTGGTACTGGCAGTTGGCTTACTCGGTCTGGCAGGCCTGCAAGCGACCAGTCTTAGAAACAACCAGAGCGCTTACAACCGCAGCCAGGCCACACAATTGGCCTATGACCTGGCGGACAGAATGCGTGCCAATTTTACTGAGAGCCAATAAACTCGCAAACAGTGCCTACATCACTACTATCCCTACTACCGCAGGTGTACAGCCATGCAACAGTGCGCCCGGCTGCTTACCTCCAATCATGGCAGAAAACGATCTCTTTGAATGGAACAGGGCTGTGAGTACCACCCTGCCCCTCGGAAAGGGAGCCATCGGCGAGGCAGCCGGTGTGTTTACCATTACTATCAGTTGGGATGACGATCGGGATGGTGAAGTTGATGATTTACATGACGGTAAGGGTAATATTGACAATGATAAAGATAGTGATGATGACCCCCACTTTCAAACGAGCTTTAAGTTATGAAAAATAAACCCAGTCAAACCGGCATGGCCCTGATAGAAATCATGATTGCCTTATTGATAGGCGCTTTTTTATTGGGCGGAGTTTTACAGATTTTTGTCAGCAGTAAACAAACCAACAGAATGCAGGAAAATCTCTCCAGATTGCAGGAAAATGGACGATTTGCGATGGATTTCCTGGCGAGGGATATTCGTAGGGCGGGCTATAGAAAGTGCCTTACCTATACTGTGCCGACGCCGATAACAGGTACAAACGATACCGGGTTAAATACATCAGATACCATAACAATACAACTGTCTACCGGTGCTTGCGGCACTGCCGCTCTATTATCTATTACCTATTCCGTTCAAAATGGCGCGGGTGGGCAACCTGCTCTATTTATTAAAAATGGTGCCGCCGCTGCACAAGAACTTGTTGAAGGGATTGAAAACATGCAGATTTTATATGGCGTGGATACTGATGCTATCCATGATGGTGCTAATTACTATGTTGCCGCTGATCCAGCGCTAGATTGGCCCAACGTCGTCAGCGTTCGCATTACACTAACGGCCAGTACAATTAACGGCAGAATCACGCACAATTTCACTTCGACGATTGCGGTGCGTAACCGGCTGCTATAAAACAGAGGCCATCATGAACAACCAACCAATAACAGCAGTCAAGCGCCCTGGAAGCAAGAATGCGATTTTGCACAGCAACTTCGCATATCAATCGGGCGCTGTACTGATAATCAGTTTAATTATGTTGCTACTATTGACGCTGATAGGCACCACCAGCATGCAATCCACTTTGCTGGAAGAAAAAATGGCCGGCAACATGCGTCAACGTAATCTGGCTTTTCAAGCTGCTGAAGCGGCGTTACGCGATGCTGAACAATTTATTCAAAGTGAAAATGTAGCATTTAACCCCTTAAAACTGAATGGGGGGCCATTCCAGGGTAATAGCTGTTCATCGGGTTTATGCCCAACCCCCACTGCGACCTCGGTGAGTTTCAATTGGACAGGTAACGGCAGACTTTACAACGGCACTATCTCAAGCGAGTTGTTCCAACAACCACGATATATCATTGAGCTAATAAGCACAGAACCAAGCACCGATTCCAGCCGTATCTATGCAACTTTTCGCATATCCGCATTTGCATGGGGCGGCGATGCTAATGCGGCCTCTCAGCTTCAGACTATTTATAAATTGCACGCCAATTCGTTCGCGAATTAGCATAACCCTAGACTTTGAAGGATTTTCAGACCGATATTCTTCACAAATAACCGGATGGCAATGATGAAAAACTTAAAAATCTCCCTGCTGTTATTCAGCATAATATTCAGCGTTGACAATTTTGCCGCAACATCTTTCACGCCTTCCGCTCAGCCCACCGGTTGGGTGACGCGGCCAAGTTTAACGAATATTAATCTCACATCAAACAATGAAATACTTTTTAAAATAAATTACAACAAAGATGTTTGGAGTGGCGATATTCTTGCCAAAAACATAAGCAACTTTGCAGTAGAGGGTAGCACAGGCCCCTGGGATCCGGAAACTGCCGCTACATTACTAGACGGTTTGAACTACAACACAGACCGAAAAATAGTAACACGCAATAGCAACACTAACGTCCCTTTCCGCTGGGCCAGCTTATCTTCAATCCAACAAGCCAGTATAGGCGATGCCACAACCGGTCCCCTAATAGTTAATTTTGTCCGTGGCGACCGCAGTAATGAAGAACCGGCAGGTGCGTCTTATCGTGCCCGGCAGCATTTGTTAGGCGACATTCTGCACTCCACGCTGCATTACTGGAAACATGACGCAACCACCAAACGTCTTTATGTCGGTGCCAATGACGGCATGTTGCACGTTTTTAACGCGGCTAACGGCTCGGAAGTATTCGCGTACATTCCTTCCATGCTAATCCCCAATTTAAAAACCCTCACCAGTAAACCCTATGTGCATACCTTTTTTGTCGACGGTGGCATTACGATTGCCAATGCCAATTTTTCCGGCACCCTCAAAACTATCCTGATAGGCAGCCTGGGTGCTGGCGGTAAAGGCCTCTATGCGCTGGACATTACCTCGCCATCGCCCGCCAATGAAACCGAGGCGGCTGGCAAAATCCTCTGGGAAATCCCTGCAACTGGAAGTTTTGCTGATCTTGGCTATACCTATGGCACGCCGCGTATAAGCAGACTAAATGATGGCACTGCCGTCGCCATTGCCGGTAACGGTTACATGAATGGAGGTAGTGGCCATGCTATCCTGTATATCATAAATCTCAGCACGGGCGGCTTGGTTAAAGCAATTGACACCGGCTCCGGCAGTACGGCTAGCCCTAACGGCCTTTCCACGCCAACGCTTTTCGACACCAATGGTGACGGCAAGGTTGATTATGCTTATGCGGGCGATCTGGATGGACATCTATGGAAATTCAATCTCAGCAGTAATACGCCCGCTAGCTATGCAGTCATCGACAATGCCGGAGGAACGGGGGCACTATTTACAACCTCACCCGCGCAAGCCATTACCACCGCTCCCGCTGTTTCCAGCCATCCTAACGGCGGCAGGATGGTGGCTTTTGCAACCGGCCGATTACTCGACGGCGGCGATAGCGCCGATTCATCCGTGCATTATGCCTACGGTATTTGGGATGGCGCTCCCTCTGCCAATAATACCTTGTTGACACAAACGTTCAGCGCCGCCACTTATGGCGCAGATAATGTGCGTACAATTACTGCCAGCAACCCGGACTGGAGCGTCGGCAGCGGTCATCATTACGGCTGGAAAGTCGCGCTACCAGAGGGCGAACGGGTAACAGGAGAACTACCGTTCGAAAAAAATGGCCGCTTCTACTTCCTCAGCACCAACCCCACCATTACCAACACTCCACCGCCAAATGGCGATAACTGGCTTTATGAACTGGTACTTACTACGGGTGGCTCCCCAGGCATACCCATATTTGATCTCAACAACGACGGCGCATTTAGTAGTCTGGATTTAGCCAGTGGCTGCACACCATCCGGCGTTATCACCTGTATTCCCATTGCCAAACCGCTGGGAGCGGGTGTCTTCTCGCAGCCGACTTTTGTGGAAGGAGCGGGTTTTAATACCACCCTTTACACTTATCATCCCGATACCGTCACCAGTATCACCGGCAACGTAAGCGAACCACCCGATCCAGGTGTCTCTGGCGGTCATTTTGATTTTGACATTTACTATTATGGTTCCGCTACTTCGTCCACAACAAATACGCCTACAAACCAAAGCCAAACCAAAACTGTCTGCGCAAAATCGAGTGATGTGGATAGTGAATTAAACGAAATATCCCCCACCTACTGTAAAACCGGCAATGGTTTTTCGAGTGGCTATAGTTTTATGACAAAATACGTTACAGGCGGTAACGACAATAATTGCAAGAAAAGTAGTGGAAAAAAATATCAAACCATCACCTGTAATACCTATACTACGTCTACCAATTCGACTCCGGGCGACTACTTGGGCCCTTACCCAAAACAAAAACCATCCCAGCCACAACTGCATGTACACGAATACGATGACATTTACGATGTCACCGGCGTCAACATGCTGAATGCCAGTGAGTCAGCGTTCAATTTAATCAACGCGATACCCGACACCAATACATCATTCAAAATTCTGGTGATGAATCAATACCTCAATCCGGCGACGAAACTTTCCGTTGGCGGCGCGCCGTATGTAAGCGTAAAAACCTATGAAGACCAGGCCAGCACGACTGATGCCACGGCCTTGCTGGCGGGCTTACCTACTTATACACGCGCCAATATTGGCACTTTGATTTTTAATCTGCCGCTGGATGCGTTTAAATCAAAAGACTGGTGGGGAGATGGGGCGGGCACGCGCGCTGGACTGATTCCGACCGTATATAGTTGTGTCGCCTACGTTAAAGCAGACGGATCAATGGTTAACTTAAACGGTAAAGGCTTAATTGGCCCCAACGGCGAACGTTTCGACGGTGCCTTGACCATCCAAATTATCAAGGACACCACACCGGCATCAGCACTTGAACTTAATCACGCTGATTCTAATAAGAATGGTGATGGTACTAATGGTGCTAGCAATACTATAAGCCCCAGCGACCGTGCTAAATATGGTTGGCGAGTTAAGCAATCTGAATTTAAAAATTATGTACTCGCCGAATACACTGCCTATTGGCATCATCCCAATGATCTTTGTTATGGAGAGATCGGCTGGACAGCAGCTGCCCCGGAAGATACGATTTCTGATGCCACTGCGAAAACACCCACCACCGGATCGGCGGATCCCAAAGATGGTATTTTTAGTGCCGGTTTAGCTGTAAAAAAAGTTACTTCAACCGTGAACGGCAACACCAAAACCACGATAACCACCTATAGCGATAATTCGACATATACAAAAGTAGAAGTTACTAATGGTGACGGGACGATTACCGTTACCCAAACTTTTCGCGACGGATCAACGGTAGTTACCACGCTCGGGACAACTAGCAAGGGAGACTCGGGCATAATCAGTTCACCTGAAGAAGATAATTCAGTAGGCGCTACCGGTCGCCAATCCTGGTGGGAAATATTTCAATAGTACCGGGATAAACCATCCCCCTCAGCCGATGCAGTCTCTAACTGCATCGGCTGAGTGAAAAGTCATTCATTCCAACGACTAATTTCTCCTTACTATCAACTTGAAATCAAATATGAACAAACAAAAAGCGTTTACTCTAATTGAATTAATGATTACTGTGGCCATCGTTGGCATTTTGGCCGGCATCGCCTATCCCAGCTATCAGGACAGCGTGATGAAATCACGGCGAGCGGATGTAAAGGGGGTATTGCTGAGCTTGGCAAATGCCATGGAACGTCACTTTACGGAAACAAACAGCTACGAGGGAGCCGCAGTCGCAGCGGCAAACACAGGCTCCCCTGGTATTTATACCATCCCAGATGAAACAGCCACCTATTACACGGTAACCATTATCAACCCCACGACTGCCAACAGTTATACCTTGAGTGCGGCGCCTATAGGAGCCCAGATTAATGATATATGCGACACCTTAACTTTAACTCATACAGGCGTCAAAGCTGTTACCGGTATTGGAGTCAATGCAGACGACTGTTGGTAAGAGTATGTGCCTTTTTTATCAATACAAGATCGGTAAAGTTCTTAGAACAGCGACGAGCCTGCAATTCTCATTATGAAAAACATTTTTTCAATTGCTTACAACACAACAACGTTTTGACGCACGAAGCAAGGAGTGATCCGGCTTTTCATTTAAGTTTTGCACACCAGGAAATATGCCAAAACATCCCTTCCGCAAGCACTTTTTTAAGGCAGTAAGATGGTTTCGAGGATTATCAATCGTGAAACAGGCCATACTTATTCTGTGTTAAACTTTCAATCTGATATTTAAAAACACAAGGGCAAAAAAATGGGATTAACTTACGCAAATCTCAAATTAACGAATCTCTTTAGCCAGCAAGCGGTAGAGGTTAAAGCATTGGTCGATACAGGGGCGACTTTTATGTGTGTCACCGAGGAAATTGCCCTACAGCTTGGTTTTGATATTACTGAGGTTAGTCAGCAAATGGTCACTCTGGCAGATGGCCATCTGCGGAAGGTGCCAAAAATTGCCCCAATCGAAATAGCGTTCGAGAATCGCACCTATGTCACTGAAGCAGTTGTATTGGGTAATGAGTCATTATTAGGTGTAATTCCTTTGGAAGCAATGGATTTGATTGTTGATCCCCGCCAGCAGACGTTGATAGTCAATCCTCAACATCCCAATTACCCTGTGGCTTTAGCGAAGTAAAGTAGCATAGGTTTTTATAGCCCCATACGCATCCACTTTACCCGTGGATTCGCCGAATAGGCAATCCACCATAACTTTCAATGTGGTTGGCGGTTTGCTGTATTTACTTTACAAAAATTGAACAACGCATAAGACGCAATCCTATGAGTGCAATAGGCCACCGAATGTTGGTTTTCAAACTTGCGCAACGAAGAAATTTCAGACAGTGATCCAGGGACGATAGGAACTTCCATAAGCGGGAACCCCGACCTTCCCTGTGCCACATGGTTTGCTTTTGTTCCAAGAGGTTTCAGTACGCAACTTTATTACTTGCCGACAACCCGATTATTGACTTGTAATGCCCTATTCTACTGTAACCGACTTCGCAAGATTTCTCGGCTGGTCTACATCAGTACCTTTTAAGACGGCCACATGGTAGGATAACAATTGTAAAGGAATAGTATAAACAATCGGCGAAATTTCATTTTCGACTTGCGGTATTTTTACAATCTGTACATTGCCATCATTGTTAGAGGCTAATGTTTCATCCATAAAAACTATCAATTGCCC
Source organism: uncultured Gammaproteobacteria bacterium (assembly GCA_963849195.1). Taxonomy (GTDB): domain Bacteria; phylum Pseudomonadota; class Gammaproteobacteria; order Methylococcales; family Methylomonadaceae; genus Methylobacter_C. The sequence goes on along the minus strand of CAWKGQ010000001.1, from coordinate 178,038 downwards.
ACCCCTGGCACTTACTTCCTGCATATTTGATTTGAGTTTTTCCAACAGGCTGTTGTTCGGTGCTACGATAATAACCGGCATATCTGAATCAATTAATGCCAATGGACCGTGTTTTAACTCACCTGCGGGATAGGCCTCCGCATGGATATAGGAAATTTCCTTTAACTTTAGCGCGCCTTCCATTGCTATCGGATAATGGGTTCCTCTACCCAAAAACAAGGCATGTTCTTTTTCTGCAAATTGTTCGGCTAATGCTTTTATTTCATCATCCAGCTGTAATACTGATTCAATTTTCCCGGGCAAACGGAATAATTCCGAGGTGATTTTTTGCTCTAATTTTTCTGTCAATTCAAAGCGTCTGCCTATAGCAATCACCAACAACATCAATGTTACCAATTGTGTCGTAAATGCCTTGGTCGATGCGACACCAATTTCAGGACCTGCACGCGTCATTAATACCAGATCAGATTCCCTGACCAGTGAACTTTCCGGAACATTACATATCGCTAAGGAATATTTGGCGCCAAGCTTTTTAGCTTCTTGCAGTGCAGCCAGGGTATCCGCAGTTTCGCCAGATTGGGAGATGGTGACAATAAGCGTATCCGCCGCTAAAACTGGGCTTCTGTAGCGGAATTCACTAGCCACTTCAATAGTACAAGGTACGCGAGCCAGTTTTTCAAACCAGTATCGAGCCACTAAGCCCGCATGATAACTGGTACCGCAAGCTAAAATTTGTACAGATTTTATGTTATCGAACACTTCCGCGGCATTGTGCCCAAATGAACTTTCTTGCAGGCGATTATTAATGAATCGGCCTTCCAGGGTTTGCGAAATTGCAAAAGGCTGTTCATAAATCTCTTTCAGCATGTAATGGCGATAGTCACCCTTATCAACCGAGTCTGCTGTCAGTTGGCTTTCTTTAATTGGACGACTAACGACATTGTCCGCTGCATCGTAAATAACCAGTTCATTTATAGTTATCGAGGCTATATCGCCATCTTCCAGAAAGACAAAGCGCTGGGTAACTGGGAGCAATGCCGCTACATCGGAAGCGACAAAATACTCACCAATACCAACACCGATAACTAACGGACTACCCTTTCTGCACGCCACGAGTGTATCCGGTTCCGCTGAACTCATGATACCCAGCGCATACGCACCCTCAAGTTTTTTTATGGTAAGTTTGACGGCGTTTAATAATCCATCAGCGGATTCCATAGCATGACAAATTTCATGCACAATAACTTCGGTATCTGTTTCCGATGTGAACTCGTAGCCATTTTCTTTCAACGTACCACGGAGTTGTTCATGATTTTCAATAATACCGTTATGTACTACCGCCACTTTATCTCTACAAATATGCGGGTGAGCATTAGCCGTACTGGGTTTACCATGAGTCGCCCATCGGGTATGCGCTATGCCGATATTACCCGAAACAGGATCAACTTGTAATAATTGCTCAAGACCTTTAACTTTGCCCAGCTCCCTTTTACGATATATTGTCTGGTCGTTGATAACCGCCAATCCAGCTGAATCATAACCACGATATTCCAGCCGCTTCAATCCCTCCAGCAATATGGGCACAATATTACGCTGCGCTATTCCACCTACAATTCCACACATATTATTTTTCCTGTTTAACGGGTCGTTGCCATCCCGTGAGAGAAATCTGTTTTACTCTGCTTAAGGTCAACTGATTCTCGGGACTGTCTCTAGTGATTGTTGACCCTGCACCTATTGTGGCATTTTTTCCTACGGTTACCGGAGCGACTAACTGGGTATCCGAACCAATAAAAGCACCATCTTCAATGATCGTTCTGAATTTGTTAACCCCATCATAATTACAGGTAATGGTTCCAGCACCGATATTGACTTGTGTGCCCACCGTAGCATCACCAATATAGCTTAAATGATTTATTTTACTAGATGCCGCTACTGATGACTTTTTGATTTCCACAAAATTACCAATGTGTACATCTTCGGCTAAAACAGTTTCCGGACGTAGCCTTGCGTAAGGACCAATTCTACAACCCTGCCCAATAACAGCATTTTCTATGACGCAATTTGACAGGATTTCTACGTTATCGCTGATAATGGAGTTTTTTATATGGGTATTGGCCCCAATTTTGACGTTGTTGCCAATGCTGTTTTTGCCTTCGAAAATGACATTAACATCACATACTATATCTATCCCCAGCTTTTCAATTGAACCACGGAGGTCAAAACGTGCCGGATCTATTAATGTGACGCCCTCTTCCATCAATTGATAAGCCTGCTCTTGCTGATAGACTCGTTCCAGATAACTGAGCTGGATACGGTTGTTGACTCCCAATACTTCATCAACCGTTTCCGGCTGATTCGTTACAATAGTAATACCATCGGCAACCGCCATTTCAATAACATCCGTTAAGTAATATTCGCCTTGGGCATTATTATTATTTAACCGGTTCAGCCATTTTTTTAATTTATCGCCTTGCACCGCCATGATGCCGGTATTTCCTTCCTTAATCAGTTTTTCAGTCGCCGAAGCATCTTTTTCCTCGACAATTTTTGTTACTTGTCCGGACTCATCTCTAACTATTCTTCCGTAACCAGCTGGATTTTCAAGATTGACTGTAAGCAAAGCAAGAGATGCGTCATTAACGTTTGCTATTAAGTGTTGTACAGTACTTAGCTTCAATAAAGGTACGTCACCATATAGAATTAAAACAGTATCCGTATCAGCAATTTGATCGCTGACCTGTTGCACAGCATGACCAGTGCCTAATTGCTGTTTTTGTTCTATCCAACTTGCGTCTAAGTCCTTTAAGGTTTCTAGCACCAAGTCCGCACCATGACCATAAACAATTTTAATCGTATTGTTATTAAGCTGGCGGCTCATGTCATAGACATGCTGCAAGAGTGGTCTATTGGCAATTTTATGCAAAATTTTGGGTAGTTCAGAACGCATACGCGTACCTTTACCCGCTGCAAGAATAATGGTTGTAATATTCATTTGACTCCTGTTAAACAAAAAAAGCCCGATAGCGTGGTGTACGTTATCGAGCTTTTCAAAAAATCGTAGAGACGCGTTTTATCTCACCGGCAATAATAACGCGTTTCTCTTGTTATCCACCGCGCTTTCTAAGTCTATCCAGGGTTCTCAGTTGCATAACAGCTTGCGCCAATTGTGACTGTGCTGTTGCGTAATCAATTTTACCCGATTTATCCGCCAGAGCTTCTTCTGCTTTGGCTTTAGCATCCAATGCGGCTGCTTCATCAATATCTTTTGCTCTAATCGCTGTGTCAGCCAAAATGGTAACCAGATGAGGTTGCACCTCTAAAAGTCCACCTGATATATAGAAAGGATAACTTTCAGTGTCATTCACTTTTACCCTAACTTCACCAGGGTTAAGCTTTGTTATTAATGGGGCATGCCGAGGCGAAATACCCACTTCCCCAAGTTCAGCGGGAGCAAAAATCATTTCTGCAGCTCCGGAAAAAATCTCCTTTTCTGCACTTACAATATCTACATGTACGGTCATGGTCATTTTTTCACCTGTTTCAATCCCCTCTCTGCAACTAGGCAGAGAGAAACATACATTAGCCTTTCATTGCCTTTGCTTTTTCAAGCACTTCGTCTATGGTGCCTACCATATAAAAAGCTTGTTCAGGAATAGCATCGTATTCACCATCAATAATACCTTTAAAGCCGGCAATGGTATCCTTCAAGGATACATATTTACCTGGCGAGCCGGTAAAAACTTCAGCCACAAAGAAAGGCTGAGACAAGAATCGTTGCATTTTACGCGCCCTAGCCACGGTCAATTTATCTTCTTCAGATAATTCATCCATGCCCAGAATTGCAATAATATCGCGCAATTCTTTGTATCGTTGCAAAATACCCTGAACTTTACGTGCAACATCATAGTGTTCCTGACCTATTACTAAAGGATCGAGCTGACGACTGGTTGAATCCAGTGGATCAATAGCGGGATAAATACCTAACTCAGCAATTTGACGTGATAATACAACTGTCGCGTCCAAATGAGCAAAGGTCGTTGCAGGAGATGGATCCGTTAAGTCATCCGCCGGTACATAAACCGCCTGGATAGACGTAATAGATCCGGTTTTAGTTGAGGTAATACGTTCTTGTAAAACACCCATTTCTTCGGCCAGTGTAGGCTGATAACCCACCGCTGAAGGCATACGACCCAACAGTGCCGATACTTCAGTACCCGCCAGGGTATAACGGTAAATGTTATCAACGAAGAATAGAACGTCACGACCTTCATCACGGAAATATTCTGCCATTGTCAAACCGGTCAAAGCAACGCGCAGCCTGTTTCCGGGTGGTTCGTTCATCTGTCCGTAAACCAACGATACCTTGTCGATTACGTTTGAATCCGTCATTTCATGATAGAAGTCATTACCTTCACGAGTCCGTTCGCCCACACCTGCAAACACAGAGTATCCGCTGTGTTCAATAGCGATATTTCGGATTAATTCCATCATGTTGACGGTCTTACCAACACCCGCGCCACCGAACAAACCCACTTTACCGCCTTTGGTAAAGGGGCAAACTAAATCGATAACTTTGATACCGGTTTCCAATAATTCGTTAGCAGCGGCTTGTTCTGCATAGCTGGGGGCTTCACGGTGGATGCCCCATTTTACTTTTTCACCGATTGGCCCTTTTTCGTCGATGGGTTGACCCAGAACGTTCATAATACGGCCCAAGGTTTCTTGGCCTACTGGCACAGAAATAGGTGCATTAGTATTGTCAACAATCAAACCTCTGCTTAAGCCATCGGTACTACCCATCGCAATAGTTCTAACTACGCCGTCACCTAATTGCTGTTGTACTTCCAATACTAGATCTTTGCCTTCTACGTTTAAGGCATCATATACTTTTGGCAAGTCTGCGCGTGAAAATTCCACGTCAACGACCGCGCCGATAATTTGAACAATTTTACCCGAACTCATTGAGTTGTCCTCTAAGTGTTGTGTCATTTTGCTTGGGTTGTAGGGGCAACCCCTTGTGGTTGCCCTAGCCCAATGGGCAGGCACAAGGCCAACCCCTGCCTGGATTAAACAGCTGCGGCGCCGGCAACAATTTCTGAAATTTCCTGAGTGATAGCGGCTTGTCTGGCTTTGTTGTAAATCAGTTGTAACTCACCAATCAAATTTCCGGCGTTATCTGATGCGCTCTTCATAGCCACCATTCTGGCTGCCTGCTCGCAGGCATTATTTTCAACCAGACCCTGGTAAACTTTGGATTCGATAAAGCGAGTCAGTAAATGATCCAAAACGTCTTTAGCATCAGGCTCGTAAATATAGTCCCAATGACCAGTCAGATGTTCGTCAAGCTCACAGGCCACCGCAGGGAGTAACTGTTCAACAGTGGGCCTCTGGGTCATAGTATTCACAAATTCATTGCTTACCACATACAATTGGTCGATTCTACCTGCCTCATAAGCGTCAAGCATGATTTTTATGACGCCGACTATGTCCTGCGGGTGCGGAGCGTCACCCAGCTTAGTAACCTGACCGACTAAATTTACTTTCAGGTTACTAAAAAAACCGGAAGCTTTTGTGCCAATTGTGCAAACATCGACTTCAATGTTTTCTTTGTCCCATTGCATTAAATAGGTTAGCGTCTTTCTAAATAAATTAGAATTCAGCCCACCGCACAATCCCCTATCGGAGCTTACTACAATAATCCCTACCCGTTTAATATCCCGCGCAATGAGATAAGGGTGTTTATACTCTGGATTGGCTTGAGCCAAATGCTTGATTATCCGGCCAATTTTTTTAGAATAGGGCCGCGTTGCCTGCATTCTGTCTTTTGTTTTACGCATTTTACTCGCCGCAACCATCTCCATTGCGCGAGTGATCTTTTGAGTATTCTTGATGCTCCCGATCTTTGTGCGTATTTCTTTACCAACAGCCATTTGAAGACCCTTTTACCAGCTATGAGTTTTAACGAAAGTTTCAATGGCAGTTTTTAAGCTACTACTGATGTCATTATTATAATCGCCAGTTGCATTTATGCTGTTCATCAATTCAGAGTGCTCTGATTTCATATACAACTGTAAAGCCGCTTCAAAATCGAGCACCTTGTTCACTTCTATGCTGTCAAGGAAGCCTTCATTAGCCGCAAACAACGAAACTGCCATTTGTGCGACAGACATCGGCGAATATTGATTTTGCTTCATCAATTCCGTAACACGCTGGCCGCGTTCAATTTGCTTGCGGGTGCTTTCATCCAAGTCCGAAGCGAACTGTGCAAATGCCGCCAACTCACGGTATTGCGCCAAATCAAGACGGGTACCACCACCTAATTTCTTGATGATCTTTGTCTGTGCTGCACCACCCACTCGCGATACCGACAAACCAGCATTAACAGCTGGACGGATGCCTGAATTAAACAGGTTGCTTTCAAGAAAAATCTGACCGTCGGTAATAGAAATAACGTTAGTTGGTACGAATGCGGATACATCACCACCCTGCGTTTCAATAATTGGCAAGGCTGTCAATGAACCCGTCTTACCTTTTATCTTGCCTCCAGTAAGCTTTTCGACTTCTGCCGCATTAATACGAGATGCTCTTTCCAGCAAACGCGAATGCAAATAAAACACATCGCCTGGATAGGCTTCACGGCCTGGTGGACGACGTAACAATAAAGAAACCTGGCGATAAGCCCATGCCTGCTTGGTCAAATCATCATAAATAATCAGGGCATCTTCACCACGGTCTCTGAAGAATTCACCCATTGAACAGCCGGTATACGGTGCGATGAATTGCAATGCGGCAGATTCAGACGCTGATGCCGAAACAACAATCGTATGCGCCATTGCACCATGTTCTTCCAGCTTGCGAACTACGTTGGCAATTGATGAGCGTTTTTGACCGATAGCTACATAGATACATTTAATGCCTGTGCCTTTTTGGTTAATGATGGCATCAATCGCAATAGCTGTTTTACCGGTTTGTCTATCACCAATAATCAATTCTCGCTGTCCGCGACCTACTGGAATCATCGCATCTATTGATTTCAACCCCAACTGCACAGGTTGGTCAACAGATTGGCGAGCAATTACGCCAGGCGCAATTTTTTCAATGGGAGCTGTTTCGGTGGTATCAATAGCCCCTTTACCGTCGATAGGATTACCCAGCGCGTCAACAACACGACCCAGTAATGCCTCTCCAACAGGCACTTCCAAAATTTTTCCGGTACATTTTACGGTATCGCCTTCAGTAATGTGCTGATATGAACCTAATACCACCACACCCACTGAGTCTCTTTCAAGGTTAAGCGCCATCCCAAAGGTATTGCCCGGGAATTCAAGCATCTCGCCTTGCATAGCTTCAGAAAGACCATGTACTCTTACAATACCGTCAGTCACACTGACTACGGTACCTTCTGTATGCGCTTCGGCACTCAGGTCGAAGTTTTCGATCTTCTTTTTAATCAGATCGCTTATTTCAGATGGGTTTAATTGCATGTGCTTTTTCTCACTCTCACTGTAGTGCTTTTTGCATGTGTTGAAGTCGGCCTCTAATGGATCCGTCAATTACTCTGTCGCCCGCTCGTATCAGAACGCCACCAATTAATGACTTATCCACTGTTACGTTCATATGGATTTTTTTGCCCAGGGTCTTTTCCAGTGTTGTTGTTAGATCGTGCTTTGCTTCTTTGGATAATGCGTAAGCAGTTAATACTTCAACCTCGGCATACCCTTCATCTTCTGCTTTATAGGCCTCGAAAAGCCTGGCAATATAAGGCAATAAGCTTAATCGATTATTATGAACCAGCAATTTTAGAAAATTTTCATTCTCTTCATTAACCTGCCCTTGGCAAATATCCAGCATAAGTGCTGATAACCTTTGTTTGTTTACTTTGGGGTTATCGACGACAACAGACATGTCTTCATTGTTCAGAACAGCCGACATAAAGGCCAAGCTCTGCGACCACTTTGCAGTTGCATGCGTTTCCTTAGCCCTTTTAAACACTGCCGCTGCGTAAGGCCTTGCTAATGTTGCCAGTTCGCTCATTATGCTGTTTACCCTAATTGATTGGAGACTTTGCTAATAATGTCCTGGTGCTTGGCTTTATCAATTTCCGCACCCAGAATCTGTTCTGCGGCACTTAACGCCAAATCAGCCACTTCCTGACGCAAGCCTTCTTTCGCCTGCTGTATTTCCTGTTCAACTTGTGCTTTTGCTGCAATAATCAAACGCTCGCCTTCTTTTTTAGCGGTGTCTTTTGATTCTTCAACAATTTCGTTGGCACGTTTCTGAGCCATGATAACAATCTCTGAAGATTGTTCTTTAGCTTCTTTTAAAACGCCCTTGGCCCTTTTCTCAGCCAAAAGAATTTCTTCCTGACCTTTTTCAGCTGCGGCTAAACCATCGGCAATTTTCTTTTTACGTTCTTCTAAAGAGTCAAATAAAGGAGGCCAGATGTACTTCATGGTAAACCATACCAGAAGTGCAAAGGTTATCATTTGCCCAATCAGAGTAGCATTGATACTCACGATGCGATCCTCTTGTTGCTATTGAACACGACAGTTCGATTAACCAGCAGCCGCAGCTTGTACAGCTGACAGGAATGGGTTTGCGAAAGTAAAGAACAACGCCAAACCAACGCCGATCATTGTTACCGCATCCAACAGACCAGCAACAACAAACATTTTTACTTGCAGCATAGGAACCATTTCCGGTTGGCGAGCAGCGCCTTCCAGGAATTTTCCACCCAATAAACCGAAACCTATAGCAGTTCCTAAAGCGCCCATACCAAGAACCAAGCCCACTGCGATAGCAGTCATGCCTTGTACGTCAGCAATTAATTTTGCAATTTCCATGAAACCTCCAAAAAGTTAGTTTAAGTTAAAAAAAACAGATAAAAATTAATTAATGATCTTCGTGCGCCATACTCAGGTAAACAATAGTTAATACCATAAATATAAAAGCTTGAAGAGTAATAATTAATATGTGAAAGATTGCCCAGGGGAAGCTTAATACCGGTTGAATATACCAGGGCAATAAGGCAATCAAAATAAAAATCAATTCACCCGCATACAGGTTTCCGAATAAACGAAGCGCCAGTGAGATTGGTTTTGCAATTTCTTCTACTAATTTCAACAGCAGGTTGAACGGTAATAACCACGGACCAAAAGGCTGAAACATTAACTCTTTGGCAAAGCCCCAAGGACCTTTTATTTTAATGCTGTAAAAAATAATTAAACAGAAAACCGATATGGACATGGCAAATGTCGCATTCAAATCAGTACTTGGCACGACCCGCAGGTATTCGATACCCATAAGCGAACCAATTAGTGGCAAAATATCAACGGGGAACAGATCCATAAAGTTCCACAGAAATACCCAACAAAATATGGTCAATGCCAACGGTGCGATTAATTTACTATGACCATGAAAGCTGTCTTTAACTTGGTTATCAACAAACTCTATCAGCATCTCAGCAAAATTCTGCACTAATCCAGGAACACCGGAAGTTGCTTTTTCTGCAGCCATCTTAAAAAACCAAATGAACAAGCTACCTAAAACGGCTGAGAAAAACAAGGTATCAAGATGCAGTGTCCAAAAACCCTCGCCAACATGTAGCGGAGTTAAATGATGAATAATATAACCGGTTGCACCTTCGGCAGCATGAGCTTCGGTAGCCATCGTTCCTCTCTTGTAAAAATAGTATTAACGCATCAGTAGCGCGAACCAAAAAACCGACAATGCTGCTATGTATCCAGCTAACAGCGGTAATATTTCTATGTTTGGAATTTTAAAAATCATTATGAACAGAGCAGATGTTAATAACAATTTGCCTGACTCTCCCGCATAAAAGGAATTTACAATCTTTCGTGCCGGCATCCCTGATGATTTGTATATCCGCAATGCAAAATACAGGTTTGGGAAAAAAGCCGCCATCCCCCCTAAAGCGCTGGATAAGCCTTGCTGTAATCCCTCTGCCAAGGCAAAACCCGCAGAAATTATCAATATTATCAGAATTTGATAACTTAGAATCTTACTGACAGTAGAGTATTTTCTACTTGTCACACGGCTCTCCAAACACAATAGCTGTAGGATTATAGCTAGCAGGCTTGATTAAATCAAGGTTGATTGAAATCAAGCTTTAAGTTTTAGCTATTCATAACCTTAATTTATCATTATCCCGTGCCAGTATGCTGCCCGATAAACCCTTCAGAAGGCAGATTGGGCTAAAAAACAAAATCTGTATTTACCCGAACTCATATAACTTTTAAGTGCAGCTCATAGTAACACTCAGCATTAAATGAAGCTATTTCACAAAATACTTTGCATGATGTTTCGTAACTTAAGGCTGTTCCAGGTCTATGTTAAGCCCGGCTAATGCTTTGTCGGCATTGTTTTGGTCTGCATGTCAAAGGTTAATTTATGAAAACATTATCTCGGTGAGCCATTTATGATTTTCACACAGCTAAGCTCTCCCATGATAAATCGTGGCCAAGTGTCTGCATACCGACAAAACTTATGATCATTATCAATAGTATATGCTGTAAATCCAGGAAGCAAAAGGCTTTAGGGCTTGAATGGGCAGCTTTGACAGGCCTTCTTGTGAATAAGGAGCTAACGAGATTCACAAGGAGCCCGTTCCTAATGTGCCACTAAGCTACCTGGCATCGTATCAGTTAATAACGCTTAATGAGCTGCTGGTAATAATTTGCTTCATCTGTTTTTCCGCGTTTTATGACACCAGCAAGATAAATTTCTGCTTTTTTTAATAACATGTTCACGGCCGCTTGCTGATTTTCGTTAGATAATTGACCGGTATCAATGATTTTTTGCAGGGTATTTATTCGAAATCTGTCCATGCCCCAGAGCTTTTGCGATAGTTGATCTTCATGGCCGCCGTGCTTTTTTATTTGTGGATCTTTAATCAATAATACCGGGTAGTTTGCCGTGATTCTAAGCCACAAGTCATAGTCTTCACAGACCGGCAAGCGGGTATCAAATAACCCAACTTTTCCAAATACCGAGCGATGTATCATGATGGTGGATGGTGACATCGCGCATAACGGCAAACATTGTGTAAATATCCAACCGCCTGTTTTGACGTATTTTTGGGCGGGATTAACTCGAACTCCATTTCGTATCCATATTTCTTCAGTGTGGCAAACCTTACTCTCAGGATTATCGACCAAAGCGGCTGTCTGCCGGATTAACTTTTCAGGCAGCCATTCATCATCGGAGTCCAGAAATGCTAGCCAGTCGCCTGTTGTGTGTTGTATACCCAGATTTCGCGCGCTGCTGACGCCGGAGTTTTCCTGACGGTAATAAGCTACCTCAGGAAATTCATTGCGAATCATCGTGCTTGTACCATCGGTAGAGCCGTCATCAATAACGGCTACTTCAGTCGGTAGCAGGGTTTGAGAAAACACGGATAATAATGCGCGTCTCAACAGCTCACAACGATTGTAGGTGGGAATTACAACTGAAATATTCACAAAGCTCTATTGACTTCTTTAATTTAGTGATTGCACTGCCTTGATAACTGGCATAAATTAATGCCACTAATAACAATTAATGAGGAATTTTATGCCTATTGTAACGACAATCAATACAGAAAGAAGACAAAAATCCTATGAACTAATAGCCAAGCTGCAAAATGAAAGGCGGGAAGTTTTGTCTTTGTATTGTAATTTCGCCGAACTAAAGCCTTTTTCAGCTAATGATGCAGTAAAAAGTTTATTGACACGATTTTCGCAGATACTTGTTGATTATGTTTCTCTTGGTCATTTTGGCGTTTATGAGCGTTTGATTGCAGGAACCGAGCGCCGCAGCCGGGTATTGTCTGTTGCAAAAGAAATTTATCCGGAATTTTCGGCAACCACGGACGCGGCAATTTCATTTAATGATAAATATGATAATGTCGAAAAAATAGAAATCTTTGAAGAACTGGAGCAGGATTTATCGGTTTTAGGCGAAAGTCTGGCAAAAAGAATCGATTTGGAGGAAAGGCTGTGTGAGGTGATGAAATAATTGAGGACGAGTACACTATATAGTTCGGGCAAATTTACCCTGCCATAGAAAAGTCAACCCCCAATATTTTACTTATTTTCAAGTCATTGGGCTTTATGCTAAAACCCAAGACTAACTCGCTGCAATCCGCCTTGCTATAAACCTCAGGAGGATTGTATTCCGAATTCTGTGCCGACCATCTTCATCTAATCTTAATCGAACCTACAGGTTTCCTCTCATCTTGTTTGTGTAATATATACGCAGTCATAGCGACTTGTGCGTAACGCTTGCCGCGATGACTTTGGGGACGAACGGTTTTCACCGCTCACCGTTGAATACAGGCCGAATAGGAATTTAGTCACTCGGTTTCGGCAATATCTGGGGCATTTAAACAAGCGACACTACAATCCCACAGAAATTTAGTTAAACCCTCATACAGAGCGGATTTCAGCCACTTTTAAGCCTCTCGAATTAACGCTTCTTTAAGGTCTGTTCTATTATTAGGAAGTCTCGCGACAATTGTATTCAATGCTGATTCGTTTTGGAGAAGTTGTCTGCCATTAAGCACCCAAAAAAAAATAACGATTTTAGTGCCGTTTAAAACTGTCAGTCATTGATTATTATGCCCACCGAGTAAAATCGGGCCATAAATGCCTATGGCATTTTAGTGTCGCTTGTTTAAATTCACCCCAATATAATGTTTTTTATAGTAATAATTTTAAGTAAGGAAAAATAATATGCAAAAAGTAATAAAATTATCATTGATTGCTCTGGCTTTGAGTCTGGTTGTGGCTTGCGCAACTACTTCAGATGTTGAAAATTTGCAGTCGCAAGTTACTGGATTGGATACTTCTATTAAACAAGCATCAGCTGATTCAGCCAGCGCACAGACCACAGCAGCTGATGCGGCTGCAAAGGCAGAAGCCGCGGAAGCTGCCGCTAACCGGGCAGCCCAATTATCTCAAGATGCCAACAGCAAATTGGATAAAAAATTCAAAAAATCAATGATGAAATAAATCATTGTTGCTTTGGAGCAGAAAATAGCCCGGCGGAAAAACTGCCAAGCTATTTTTATGCCTTATTCGCCTAATGATTGTCAGTGTTAAAACAGTTTAACTCCGTAGAGGTTCCCAGCCATATCGACGACTAGCGTCAATACGCCCCCTGGATAAAATTCAAATGAACACGTCAGACTTTAAAAAGCCAACAACGCCGGTTATCCAATTATTGGGAGTAATACTGCTCAGTATCCTGACCAGCGGCTGTCAGCATCTGGTATTTTTTCCCGATTTCAGTGAAAACATAGCCATTCAAGAGGAAAACCCGCAAAAATTTCATTCGCAAGCCGAAACTATCGAGACCCATGAATTTCAGTTATCCGACGGTCAAACTATGGTCGGCACCATTGCCGCAGTCAACACGCGAGAAAATGACACTCTGTCTGATATAGCCCGGCATTTTGGCCTGGGTTATAACGATATTAGCAAAGCCAACCCTGGTATTGCTCCCTGGACGCCCGAACCGGGTAGCCGGGTATTATTGCCTTCACAATTTATTCTTCCTGATACGCCGCATAAGGGTATTATTCTGAATCTGGCGAATATGCGCTTGTTTTACTATCCCAAACAGCCGCCGGATAAGGTGTTCACTTATCCTGTCGGTATTGGTCGTCAAGGGTGGAATACGCCTATGGGATTAACCCGCATCGTCGCCAAAAAAGCCAACCCGAGTTGGGTTGTGCCCGAATCCATTCACCAGGAACATGCAGAAAAAGGTGATTCATTACCCAAAGTAGTGGCTGCGGGTCCTAATAATCCACTGGGACTTTATGCAATGCGCCTCGGTTTTCCCCGTTATCTGATCCACGGCACCAACAAACCTTATGGTATCGGTATGCAAATTAGCCACGGTTGTGTGCAACTTTATCCGGAAGATATTGAAGTGTTGTTCAAGAAAGCATCGGTAGGCATGCCGGTACGGATCATTCACCAGCCCTATCTGACGGCCTGGCATCAGGACATGCTGTATCTTGAAGCCAACGAACCGCTGTCCAAATGGACACCGGATAAATCCCGCCTAAAAAAACAGTTGTTGAAACAATTACATCAAATCAGCTCTAAAAATAATGTATCCATCGATTGGAAGAAAGTCGATAGTATTATTCAACATTCGGATGGCATTCCCACGCCAATTCTAACGCAAAGCCCGGACCTGGCAGACATAGCGGCAAACGCAGTACAACTGGAACATCCTGAACAACTCTATCAACAACCGGTTGTAGGCGAATTAAAGGATAGCGACTGGTCGGTTTTGGTGGCCAGCTTCGATAATGAAATACAAGCGCAACGGCTGACAACCATGCTCAATCATCAGGGGCCCATCATTCCGGCGCGTAAAGTTAAAAAAGACGATACCTATCAGGTCATCGCAGGACCTTTTAAAAACAAAAAGGAAGTGAACGCCATAGCAAAACGCATTCGAATGGATTTTGAAATTGAGGTTAAGCCGTTAAAGCCTCGTTTAGTTTCGGCAAATTAGCAAGATAATTCTGGAGTGTATTTTTGAAAAGATAGTCAGTGTTTCTTATATCAACTGCTGCTGGATTGGGTTAGATAGTCGTATTAAACTAGTGGTAACTGGAGAAAAAAAGATCATGCGCCATCCCCACTATTTGCATTGTTCACGACCCGGACTTGTTGGTCTGGTGATGCTATTTGCCGGCTTGTTCAGCGGCTGCGCTTCCGAGCCTCCCGTATTAGGCTCCGCCGGACCAGCGCCACACGCTTCCCGTCATCATGTCTCTCGTCATAAAGCAGCGTATAACAGACCTTACAAGGTAAAAGGCAAGACCTACTATCCCATGGCTTCAGCAGAAGGATACAGTGAGCAGGGTATAGCTTCATGGTATGGATATGAATCAGGTAACCGCACCGCCATGGGGGCTCGCTTTAAACCGCAGGGCTACACCGCAGCGCACAAAACATTGCCGTTACCCAGTAAAGTAAGAGTGACCAATTTGCACAATGGCCGTTCCATCATTGTATTGGTTAATGATCGCGGCCCCTTCAAGAAAAACAGGTTGATTGATTTATCACATGGTGCTGCAAAAAAGATAGGTCTGCATGGGCTGGCTAAAGTGAAAATTGAGTATCTCGGCAGTTTGGCTGACAATGATTAATAGTCATACTAATGTAACTGACTAATCCTGGAATTACCGCTTATTCTGCTCCTTAAGCAAAAATCCCATGAATATTTGCAACAGAATCCTTTTAAAACAAGTCCTTAAAAATTAAGTTAAAAATCCCTGAACAAATCAGTTTGCTGAAAACGGTTGTCTATCGGTTTATTTTCCAGTGATGACAGCGTAACGCCTAATAATCTGACCCTGCTTTCGCCAACACCGGTGTTTTTTATTAATTCTTCGAGAAGCTCAGTTGCTTTAGTCACCGAATACGGCAAAGTCCGGCTACGGGTGATCTGGACAAAATTGTGGTACTTTATTTTTACAGTGAGCGTATAAGCCGCCAGCTGTTTTTCGGCGGCTCTTTGTAAAGCTGTTTCTAACAGCTCTTCCAAGTGCTGGAGAATTTCTTGCCTGGATGTTATATCCTGCTGAAAAGTGGTTTCTACGCCCACGGATTTTGTGATCCTATGGCTATTGACCGGGCGATGATCGATGCCTCGGCAAATGTTGTAATAATATGCTGCCGATTTGCCGAAATGCTGTTGCAGCACGATCAAAGATAACTGCCGCAAATCCTTGCCCGTTTCTATGCCGAGTGACTGCATTTTAGCTGCCGTTACCTTACCAATGCCGTGAAATTTACTGATTGGCAATTTTTCGGTAAATTCAGATCCTTGCTTTGGGGTAATCAAATAAAAGCCGTCCGGCTTATCCATATCCGAAGCAAGTTTGGCCAGAAATTTATTGTAAGAAACACCGGCGGATGCGATCAACCCAATTTGCTGTTTTATTTTTTCTTTGATAGCTTTGGCAATCAAGGTTGCAGACCCCTGAAGCACATCGACGTCAGTGACATCCAGATAAGCCTCATCCAGTGACAGCGGTTCAACAAGATCAGTGTAATCGGCAAAGATTTGCCGGATCTGTACTGAGACTTCCTTGTAAACATCAAAGCGCGGCTTGATAAAAACAGCTTGCGGACAAAGCCGGTAGGCATGCGCTGAAGGCATCGCGGAATGAATACCGTACCGCCTCGCCTCGTAACTGCAAGTTGCCACAACGCCGCGCGAATAAGGACTGCCGCCAACGACAACCGGCTTGTTACGATACTGCGGGGAATCACGTTGTTCAACAGCGGCAAAAAATGCGTCCATATCGATATGAATAATTTTGCGGTGATATTTTGGAGTCATGAATAGTAGCTACGACCCGATTTATGACTATCCGGTCAAATCCTGTTGTTCAATGTAGTGATTTTATCGTACCACGCAACCTTTTCGCCAAAAAACGATCGTATAGGTATAGATTTTAATGGTTTGAAAACGGGTAGAGAAAATGAAACTACAAAGAAGAAACTCAGGAATGACTTATTCAATGTTAAAAGCTATCGATAGCGAGTTAAAAAACCCATGGACAATCACATAATCGAAAATGAGTCTGAAACAAATGTTTTACTAAAATTTTTTTTGGAAAAGGTTTAGAGTATAAGGCGGTGTTTCAATTTTCCTTCAATTCAGTTACTAGGTGAATATCATGCCAAGCCAAAACGAACATAACGACAAAAACGACCAGCCACTGTCCCCAACAGATTCAGCCGATATTGTAGAGGACTCTGCAAACCCACTTAAAACACTGTTATTAGGCATTGGTGCTTTGATACTGATTGTATCGATTTTCGCATTGCTACCGATGTTTTTTACCTATTTATCCGAAGGCGATTCTCGCGCCCCATCAGAGATTCACCCCACGGACACCGCAAGAAAAAATAGCCAAAACGAGTATAATCTTGTGAAACCTGAAAAATAGAGATGTAAAATAGGGTCTGGTATTTGCGGGTAAACAGCACGAAGTCTCGATTTTACTTCGTTACATCAAGGCTTCGTGCTTGTTAAAAATTCAGACACCGTAAATCCACAAAACAGATATTCGCAACTATCCAATACTGGGATGGCTTACAGGCTCGACCCAACCGCATTCTTCACTTTATGCTCAACGGTTTAGTATCGTCACTTCACTAAGCGTTGATCCATTGTTAAGGGAACCTCTATTAATTGCAATTTAAACCACCATGCCGTGAAGGTGCTAAAATTATTTTGAAATTTTCCCCAAATCCGGGCATTTTGAAGCCAACCCCTGTTGCAAAGCCCTCTTTGCAGAGGTATTTCCTCCTTTTTACGCCCCGATAGGCGCACCTTCCCTGTGATTGTCCATCAACACTCGGTTAACGGCCTTTACGTCGCGCTTAATCAGTTGTACCAGGCGCATCATGTTAATGACTAAATTCATCAGGCCAATCTTCACCTTGGCTCGCTTTAGGCCGATGGTGCGTACCAGATGCCCTCCCATGGCAGCTTGAGCGCCAAAGACATGCTCGACTCGGGCGCGCACTTTGGATTTAATCCGGTTCGCTTGTTTCTGTTCTTCACTCAGGGGGCTGCCCCGCGTGCCTTTTTCACAGATTTGACTGTCGAGTTGGGCGTCGGCTAGTCGTTGTTCCTGGTCCTGTGAACGGTAGGCGCTGTCGGCATACACGGCACGCTTGTTAGCGTCCGGCGCTTCGCTTTGATCCAGCAACTCGTCGAACACCTGGCTGTCATGTACTGACGCTGGCGTAACTACATAGCTTTGTATCAACTGATGTTGTTGATCAGCGTTGATGTGGTTTTTGTAACCGTAGTGTTTTTCTTCGTTCTTCTTGGTCCAGCGCGCTTCGGTGTCTTTCTGACGGCGTTTGGCTTTCGCCTCGGGTTCATCCCAGGCGTCAGGTACTGCGCCGGCTTTTATCTGGGCGTTTTCTTCACGCGTATTGCGCTGCCTCGGTACTTCAACAAAGGTGGCATCGATCATCTGTCCGGCACGGGCGGCATAACCTTGGCCGGCCCGTTGCTGATGAAAGCCGGCAAACAATACATCGACCAGGTTCAACCCCTTAAGCCGTTCGCGAAACAACCAGACGGTTTTGGCATCGGGTATCCGATCCTCGAGTTGTAAACCCAGAAAACGCATGAAACTGAAGCGATCACGTATCTGATATTCGATTTTATCATCCGACAGATTGTGCACCTGTTGGAGCACCAGCTCTTTGAACATCAGCACGACATCGAATGGTTTGGCGCCCGCCTTACTTTTTCTATCTTTTTCATGCACCCGATTGAGGTCAGGCTGAAAAGCCTCCCAGTCAATGCGTGCGCTCAATCCCACCAACGGTTCTCCCATTTCGGTGAGTTGCGCGGCGCGTTCTTCTACGTCGAATAATCCAGGTTGGCGTGGGTGTTTCATCGGCTGACTATCTCTTGGTGGGTGTGCCGCTATTATCTCATTTCGTTACTATCCCTGTGTACCAAAAAACACTGGTGGCGGGAGTAATTATTAGAGATCCCCATAAGAAAAGAAGGGAAAAAACTCATTATAGAGATAACAATTGATCTCGAGGATTCGATGCTGGACAGTGAGGAAGCGATTCAGGCGGTTGTCAATGAGGCCGGCACTCTCGCTACTGAAGAGGCATTGAAGCAATTCGACACCCAAGGGGAAACGATTGAAATAGATTGAGCGCGTCAAAGCGCATTTTACGAACGCCAAAACGGTCGGGCTAGCCGACGGAACAGAATGCAACTGGCAATTCTTAACCCCGCATACCAGACACAGGTTCTCGATTTTTATCATGCAAGCAGTTATCTGGGCGCCGTCGCTAATGCAAAATATCGTAAGGATAAAAGTGCTCACAAAGCCTGGTTGGAAGATCGCTGCCATCAACTGAAACACACCGCGGGGGCTGCCGAGGCACTTTATAATGAAATGGTGGCGCTACAAGTGCGAAAATGCACCCAAAAATTACCGCAACATCTGCGAGACAAAATGGGTGCAGCCATTACCGGGTGTGATTAAAAGTGAGGGGGATTTCATAGCCATATTATGCAGCCACAGCGATGTTCCGATTTAGCCAATATTTATCCCAGTCATCATTCGCCCTGACGACGCGTAACCTCAACATCGGTTCCACATTAGCCGCTTTCCACCAAGCACCGGGCAACTTCAGTCGTTTCTGAATGACATAACGGTGCGCACTTTCAATCCCGCCTGAGCCAATAGGCAAGCCTTTTTCTATCGCACCTTGGTAATCCAGTTGGTCAGTACGATTGCTTAACTAACGACGACAGGCGCGTACCGGGGCTTTGTCATTTTCAAACTCATTCACTTCCAGATAGGGTGTTAAATTATCAAGGACAGCTGCATAGTCATTGTTTTTCAAAAGACTTTTCTGGATTTCCGTCCAGGCTTGAGGCGCGTTCGGCGCACATGTTTTCGAGGCAGCTGCCATGTATTCGCAGACATGAAAAAAAATCGGCAAGATAACGGGCTTGTGCGCCCAACTTGGCGTTGGTTTGGTCCGCTATCCACAATGCACCGTCGCCTACGCCATGCCAATGCGTTTGTGTCCCCAATCCGGCGGCAACTGCACAGTTTATTTAGTAGCGCTTGTCCGGCGTCATTCACACTGCCGCCAAAGCTTGCGTCGAACTTATGTGTCACGCTACCTTGCTCGTGAACCAAGGCTAAACGGGCCTCTTGCCAATGCAGCTTTTTTGTTTTCGGTTATCGCCTTCTTTTTCGCCTATCGTGACAATCGGCAACATACAGCCGTCTATTTCGCCGATTTGTTGCTGGCAACCCTGTGTTGTCAACGACAAGGTCATTGTTTCCCGTTGCTGATGCATATGTTCACCATGAAATTCGGTGATCTTACGGATAGTACTCACCGGCATTTCAATTCCATAATGCTCATGCCGTTTTTTAGGGACTTGTCCAAACGCATGGTCGGCACCAACGTCAGTCATTGCTCGTTGCAACGGCATTGAGCAACCACGCGAGGTGATGCCTGCCGACGTGATAAAAGGCCTAAACGGTTGGCCAGGACAGCGATATAGAGGCTCTATGACCGATATTTCTCCAAAGGTCGTGTGCCAGCAGACTTTTTTTTACCGTTGCCGTGAAGCTCCGGTTGTTGTTCTCGAGTTTGCTCGACCGCTTTGTCAACAGCCGTATCCGCCCAACAATGCAGGGCATCGTTACCCATTTTGCGTAACTCGTCAATCACACACTGTTCAGCATCATCGGCCTTGGTGCAGTTTCCGGCTGCGTTTTCAACTACATTGAGCAATGCTTCCATTCGCTCAAGTAGTTTTGGGTGTTGCTTAAGACGGTTGATAAAAAGCTGTTCGTTGTTTGGGCTCACTGTTTTTGTCAAGATAAATAGCCGTATTTTACACAATCCCCCGCACTTTTAATCACACCCGCCATTACCTATTATAAAAATCATCGGCACCCAATGAACTACATCAGTTACACCGAGCAAAATTTTCCGATTGGCCCAGGCGTAACAGAAGCAGCTTGCAAAACGCTTATAAAACAGCGATTTTGTCTTGCCGGTATGCGCTGGAAACAACCCGGTGCTGCTGGCATTTTAAATTTACGGGCATTAGTTTTAACAGCTCAACGATGGACTCAGTTTTGGCAAAAAATAAATCTCTTTGGCGTTCCTTCTGTTGCCGCTGCTTTAAATTGAGGTCGCACCCTATTAAGGATAGTCATATGCCCAATTGCCCACACACAAGCCTGAAGAGTTCATGCGAACTGTCGGCCTGTCACAAGAAGATTTCCTGCATCTTCACGGGAAGCTGGCGGCTTACCTGGACGAACAAAAAGTCCTCCACCCGCTGACAAGACGGGGACGGAAAGACTCCAAGCTGGCCTTGGAAGACCGTTTGTTGCTGACACTTTATTATCTTCGCCACTATCCGACCCTGATAAATCTCGCGGCGGTCTTCGGCATCAGCGAGTCTTATTGTCATAACCCATATTTAACATCACCCCATAAATTTAGCCAAAAACAAGCTGAAAGTCTTGTGTAAGTTATAGATTTTTCGGTCTTGGCAACTGAGTTTTGGAGTTATTACATTTTGTAGGGCCATAATAGTTCTTGCGCCCTATTGCGGATTTTTCCAGGCTGCGCTATTTTTTGCGCCATGTATATCCGTCGAACTCATACCAATAATTCGTCCACGGGCGAACGTTATTACACCTATCGCTTGGTGGCTAGCCAACGCGTGGATGGAAAACCGCGGCAGATGACCCTATTGAATCGGGGAAGACACTTCGCTGTTGATCAAGATTTGTGGGCTTCGCTTTGCGTAAGAATTGAGCAATTGCTGAGCCACCAGACTGAGTTATTGCCTATCGAATAGCCGGCAACCGTTGAAAAGGCAGCGCAACGCATTGCCGCTCAGCTTATAGAGCAACGGGCGGTCGTCAGCAAAACAGCGCTTGCGGATGAAGGTCATTCAAGCCCTGCTGAGTCGGCCGCGCCCGTAGAATCCGTAGCGGCTGCGCCAGCCGATCTGCAAGCCGTCGATGTGGACTCCCTGGAATTGACCCGGCCCAGAACCGTAGACGTGGAACAGTTAGGACTTTGGGCCATGCAGCAACTGAATTTCCTCGAACTGCTGGCCCATCTGGGCATCAATGGCGCGCACATAGCCGCGATAGTGGGTTCCATTATCGGTCGTATGGCCGGTGCGGGTTCGGAGTTGGCCACCTACAACTGGCTAACGAAGCAAAGCGCCCTGGGTGAGTTACTGGAGGTTGATTATGAAAGCCTGCCCTTGATGACGATGTACCGGGCGGCCGATGCCTTGTGGAAACACGGCGCCCAGATCGAGCAGACCTTATTCACGCGGATTACGGATTTGTTTGGTTTTTCGACCACCCTCACCCTGTACGATCTCACCAATACCTATTTCGAAGGCGAAGTGCCACACAATACGAAAGCCCGGCATGGCCGCTCAAAAGAAAAACGCACGGTTTGTCCGCGGGTGACGCTGGGGCTAGTCCTGGACGGCAGCGGTTTTGTGCGCCGTTCGCAGACCTTTGCCGGTAATGTCAGCGATAGCTAAGTACTCTGGAGACCATGCTACAAGACCTGAATGCACCACAGGGTGCCTTGGTGGTGATGGATGCCGGTATCGCCACAGAGGCCAATATTCAATGGCTGCGCACAAAAGGTTATGGTTATCTGGTCGTCAGCCGTGAGCGCTTACGTCAATTTAATGCGGATGACGCTGTCTCGCTGGAAACCGCTGCCCACGAAACGGTCCGCTGCCAAAAAGTGGTCGCCGAAGACGGGCAAGAAGTTCGGCTCCATTGCCATTCATCCGGCCGTGAACAAAAGGAACAGGCCATGGCGGAACGCTTCGCCAGTCGATTTGAAACCGAACTCAACGCGTTGAATGCGGGGCTGCAACGCCCCCGCACCGAAAAACACCCAGACAAATTGTGGGAACGAATAGGCCGTCTGAAAGAAAAGCATCACGGCATCGGTCAGCATTATCAAATCGACTTGCAAACCGATGACAGCGGCGAAAAAGCCCTGAGCATCACTTGGCAAAAACACCTGGTCCCGGGTTCTTACGCTGATCTCCCCGGTGTCTATTGCCTGCGCAGCAACCAAACCCAATGGCCGGAAGAAAAGCTATGGCGCACCTATATGATGCTCACTGACCTCGAAGTTGTGTTTCGCTGCTTCAAAAGTGATCTGGGTTTTCGGCCCATCTTTCATAGTAAAGAAGAGCGGGCTAACAGTCACTTGTTCATCACCGTCTTGGCCTATCAGTTGGTCCAACTTATTCGTCGCTGTCTGAAAGAGAGCGACAATGCCAATAGCAGTTGGCGCACATTACGTGAAATCATGAGCACACAATGCCGGGTGACCGCCAGTTTCCGTCGTGCCGATGGTAAAGCGTTGCATGTTCGCAAAGCCACCCGTGCGGAACCGGAGCAAATGGCTATTTATCGTGTCCTAAAAGTGAACCCGGCACCCGGAGGTATCAGCAAAACTATTGTCTAAAACACTGAGACTAGACTCTATTTTTCAAGGTGTAGTGCCACACGAAGATTTTTTATAGAACAAGATATTGTTTTTAAATGGATATTAATTTTATGTGTTAAATATGGGTTAAGGATGTTTATCGGGGCAAGCACAAGCATTATTCCCTCACATGGAATTTAGTGGCGGCTCTTGTTAACTTGCGTTATGGCGGTATTTAGGAAAGATGTCTAATGAAGATAACATCAAAACTAAAGCCGGCAATCAATCGCAAATCATGGCTTTGTTACGAGGTCTTGCTATCGAAAAACATCGCCGAAAAACTTTCAGGCCGCCATAGACAATTTCGCCGATTCTGTTACCACCCTGGAATTGATGCTCAAGCAAGTTAAGTTTTTATTAGAAAGCCGTGGGGGAGGGGCTTACAAGTGTAGGTTTTTAAAAAAGTGTGACGAGACATGGAGTTGCGGTAAATTGATGAGTGTCATCAACATCTACTTACCGGAGGTACCGCCCTGTCTCGCCACCCAGAACTATACCAATGGGTCGACACCGTTGTCATGCGATTTCCCTCGCTCAGCAAGCCGCAGGCTTTGGGTCTGGCGTTATGGAGTTTCGGCATGGTCCTTGCCCGCTCGTGCAGTTTAACCGCTGTGGCCGATATGTTGGCACCGCTCATGGGGCAGTCATACAACACGTTGCGTGAAAGGTTGCGCGATACTTACCGGGAAGCGGGCGCGAAAGCTGGAAAAAAACGCGTCGAACTCGATGTCACCGAGTGTTGGGCACCGTGGCTGGCGTGGCTATTGGATGGCTGGTCGGTTCAACGGCTAGCGATTGCTATGGATGCGACGAGTTTAGGGGATCGTTTTGTGGTACTGGCTATTAGTGCTGTCTATCGCGGTTGTGCCGTCCCCGTTGCCTGGAAAGTTTTAAAAGCTGAGGAGAAACACGCAGGGAAGCCTGAGTGGCAGGCGTTGTTAAAACGGTTTCAAGGCCTTGTACCCAAAGGCTGGACAGTCATTGTGTTGGCGGATCGTGGCTTGTACGCGAAATGGTTGTTTGAAGCCATCGTCGAACTGACATGGCATCCGTTTCTGCGCGTCAACAGCCAAGGCACGTTTGGTCGTGAAGGTTGGTATCACTGGCAGCCGTTTTCCTACTGGGTGCCTGCCAAGGGCTGCCGTTGGCAGGGACGGGGAATCGCATTTAAGGGCAAGAAAAGCCAATTGCGCTGCACGCTGCTGGGCTACTGGGGAGAAGAACATCAAGACCCTTGGCTGGTGCTGACTGATTTGGCGCCTGAATGCGCCGATGCCTGCTGGTACGGTTTGAGAGCCTGGATAGAACAGGGCTTCAAACATAGCAAACGGAGTGGCTGGCAGTGGCAACACACGCGCATGGATGACCCGGCGCGGGCAGAGCGATTGTGGATGGCAATTGCTATCGCTATCGCCACTTGGTGGCTGCTATCTGTTGGTGGCGAAGCGGAGGCTCAAGCCGACACGTCGTTAGACATCAAAGAACCTTCAGTTCCTGGTGCTGTTCGGCGGCGCGGAAAACGCTGGCGGATAGTGGGTGTTTTCCTGCACGGTTGGTCTTTGATTATTGCAGCGTTGCTTAATCATCAGCTTCTTCCTGGCAAATCAGGCCGACCGGAAGCATGGCCCAGGATGCCCGATAGCTATAAGAAATCCTTGGTTGCCTGCAGGGTAGGAAGCGGCGAGTGAAAAAACCTACACTTGTAAGGGGGAGTAGTTACGTTGCAAGTCTATTTATTTTAGTAATCATCTGAAGCGATAACAATTTATTTCATCATTGAACTTTTGAGTTTTTTATCCAATGATCTTTTGAATTTTTTATTCAATTTTCTATTGGCATCTTGAGAATTTTTAGCTGCTCGATTAGCTGCTGCCTCTGCGGCTTCTGCCTTCACAGCTGCCTCTGCGGCTGTACCTTGTGCATTGACTGCATCAACTGATGCTTGTCTAACAGAAGCATTCAAGCCGTCAACTTGCGACTGCAACTTTTCAATCTCTGAAGTAGTTGCGCAACCAGTAACTAGACTGACGGACAGAGAAAACATTAATAACTTTATTACTTTTTCCATATTACTTTCCGTACTCAAGATTATTGCTATAAAAAGCATTATATACCACTAACGACTGCCGTTGCGGGCTTGAAATAATTTACAATTCATCGATGCAGATCGGATTAGAGATAGAAGCTTTGAAATTATCCAGAATTTGTCCTAAAAACACCCCAAACACAAAGAACATAAAGTTTTCGATATTAAAATACCAACACTTTCTTCTGTATCTGTGGTCAATAACATGTTTGAGCGCTATGAAAGAATATTTTTCACAGTCTCGATCACATACCCAACATTTTAAAAGAATTGTCGGGTTAATTTACGCTCATTCAGTCTACATTGATTTCCACACGGCACCCAAGAAAGCGATTGCTGCTTGTTACGGTATCGCATACAACATTAATTCATTGACGAATAAGACATAAAAAAAGCCCGGAGGTTTTCCCGCCGGGCTTTTTTCTGCTCTAAAGCAACAATGATTTATTTCATCATTGATTTTTTGAACATGTTGTCCAATTTACTGCTGGTATCTTGAGCATATTGAGCAGCACGGTTAGCGGCAGATTCTGCAGCTGATGCTTTCGCGGACGCATCCGCAGCTGCGCTTTGTGCGCTTTGTGCATCAGATGATGCTTGTGCGACAGAAGTTTTCAACCCGTCAACTTGTGATTGCAGGTTTTCAATATCGGACTTAGTCGCACAACCAACAACTAGGCTAGCAACCATAGCAATCATAGATAATTTTATTACTTTTTTCATATTATTTTCCTTAGTCAAAGTTATTACTACAAAAAACATTATAGCTAGAAGCAATTCTAACATTGTTAGACATATTTTCCAGCTTTATTTTATTTTAACCACTGTCCCCGTGTCCACCAATTGGCTTAAATGATCGATCTGAGTATTTGTCAATGCTATACAACCATGAGTCCAATCAAACGTTCTATGAATTCTTGCATCCGCGTTCCCAAGACCATGAATACCGATTTGCCCACCTAACGGCGTATTTTGTGGCGGCAATTGATGAAACTGGTGAGCGGTGATAATACGATCGTAAGTAAACCGATCAATAATACCCTTCTGTAAAGCTTTTTCCGCATCTTCCACGGAAGGATAAGTTAACCCAAAAAATTTTCGAAAGCTACTTCTTTCGCCAACCCAACCTATCCTGTAATTTCCAAAAGGCGTGATATTATCACCCCGATGACTTTTTAATCCAGCCCCGCCCCGACCGATAGCAATCTCATTTAAGGTTTCAAGCGTTTGTTCACCTTTTTTTACCTCAATTCTTCGAGCCGAGGTATCGACCAAAAGCCACACATCTCCATTTGCATATATCGCAAAAGAAAAGAAACTACAACACAGTAACAAATAAATTCGCAACATATTAAAATCTACACTAGAAAAGGGTTTTGGTGTACTTTATCAACCACGTTAATTGTCACGCTAAGGATCAAACATGCAAATAGAAACTATCAAAACACAACCTTACAACGACCAGAACCCAGGCACATCAGGACTTCGAAAAAAAGTTAAGATATTTCAACAACCTGGATACCTGGAAAACTTTGTTCAATCAATTTTCGACTCTTTGGAGGGCTTTAACGGAAAAGCCCTCGTATTAGGTGGCGACGGTCGCTATTTTAACAGAGTGGCGATACAAATCATCATTAAAATCGCAGCCGCCAATGGCTTTGGTGAACTAATTATAGGCCAAAGCGGATTACTTTCTACACCGGCAGCATCACATATCATAAGAAAATATAGTGCCTTCGGCGGACTGGTACTTTCCGCCAGCCATAATCCCGGTGGCCCTGACGAAGATTTCGGCATCAAATATAATGTCAGCAATGGCGGACCGGCTCCAGAAAAATACACCGACGCATTCTATCAACGCAGCCAAATCATCGACAGTTACAAAACCGCCAGAATCGAAGATGTAGACCTGGACCGCATAGGTTCTCAGCATATCGGTGAGATTAAAATCACGATTATTGACCCGGTTACTGATTATGCCGAACTCATGCAATCAATTTTCGATTTTAACTTGCTTAAACAAAGTATTAGCTCTGGTTACATCACGCTGCTATTTGACGCCATGAGTGCCATAACCGGACCTTATGCCAAAAGAATTCTGGTAGATATGCTGGGGGCTGCTCCCGAATCTGTGATTAATGCAGAACCGTTAGAAGATTTCGGCGGCCATCATCCCGACCCGAATCTGGCACATGCACAAGAGCTTGCCGAGCGCATGTTCAGTGCTGATGCGCCTACGTTTGGCGCCGCTTCTGATGGTGACGGTGACCGCAATATGATCACCGGCAGCAATTTTTTTGTAACCCCCAGTGACAGCTTGGCCATTATGGCGGCCAATGCCAGTTTAATTCCGGCATACGCAAAAGGATTAAGAGGTGTTGCCCGCTCCATGCCTACCAGCCAAGCGGTTGACCGCGTCGCGGCTAACTACAACATACCCTGTTACGAAACCCCAACTGGCTGGAAATTTTTCGGCAATTTGCTGGATGCAGGAAAAATAACCCTGTGCGGCGAAGAAAGTTTTGGCACTGGCTCGGATCACGTACGTGAAAAAGATGGGTTATGGGCAGTGTTATTCTGGTTAAACTTAATTGCTAAAAAACGCCAGTCTGTTGCTGATATTGTCCATGAACACTGGCAAAAGTTCGGTCGTGATATTTATTGCCGCCACGATTATGAAGCTGTCGAAACCCCTATTGCCAGCAGTATCGTCGAACATTTGCGAAATCAATTACCGGCATTACCAAGCCGGAGTTTTGGTGAATACGTCGTTAAATATGCGGATGAATTCAGTTATGAAGATCCGATAGACGGTAGCATCAGTAAAAACCAGGGCATACGCATCGGCTTTGAAAACGGTTCACGGATTGTTTTTCGCTTATCAGGAACGGGTACAGTCGGCGCAACGTTGAGAATCTATATTGAACGATTTGAAGCTAACGCCACCCGTCACGACCAGGATGCCCAAGAAGCATTAGGCGAATTAATTATTCTCGCAGAACAACTTTGTGAAATTAAAAAACGAACCGGTAGAACAGAGCCTGATGTGATTACTTGAGATTATCCGCATAGAGACGCGATTTATCGCGTCTCTATGATAATTCGATATTATGCACAATGCCGTGCAATGAACAGATCAAAAACACACCTGCAGCAATCAACGCAATTTGTTGCAATGAGGTCTTCATGTCGGTCTTGGTATGCAAGGACGGTATCAAGTCAGCGACTGCAATATAAATAAAGCTTGAAGCAGCCAAAGCCAGGAAATACGGCAAGCTGTCATGCAAATCTTCAAGGCTAAAGTAAGCCAACACCCCGCCCAGCACCGTCGTCAAACTGGCAAGTATATTGTAAAAAAGTGCTTTGCCTCTGGAATACCCGCTGTCTAATAAAATTGCAAAATCACCTACTTCTTGTGGAATTTCGTGCGCTGCAACCGCTAAACTGGTTACTATGCCCAATTGCACATCTGTTAAAAATGCAGCTGCAATTAAAACACCATCAACAAAATTATGAATACTATCACCTAGAATAATCAACGCACCCGCCGACTTGGCCTTTCCGTGCCCGTGCCCGTGGCTGTGTCCGTGATTGTGCATATGATCGTCAGCGTGCCCATCATCACCATGCGCCTCGCAACTACCGTAATGACAATGTCGCCAAATCAGCAACTTTTCCAGCACAAAAAAGCCGAGTATGCCTGCTAAAATTGTCCCCGACAGTGCTTGGAATTGCTCCGGTTTAACTTCTGCAAATGCCTCTGGAATCAAACCCCAGAAGGCGACAGCTAATAGTGCGCCAATGGCAAAACTAATCCCGTGCGGTAGTACTGCATTCCTGTGATGATCCCGCAGCAATAAAAAAACAGCGGCAGCCATCACGCTTAATACACCGCCGACAGCTGTAAATATGATAATTAATATCAATAAACTCACTACGTTATTCTCTCCATATCAATGTAGCCATGCGCCCTGTTTGAGTATCCCTGCGATAAGAATAAAAACGCTCATGCTCAGTGACTGTACAGTTTTTGCCGCCATAAACCTTAGTGATGCCTAAGGCGGCCAGCTCAACACGCGCTAACTGATAAATGTCTGCCAGCCACTTGTCGTTGCTTTGCTCTTTAAATGCATTATTGAATCCTGCCGATTTTTCCAGGAAAACGTCACGCACTTCAACACCTACTTCAAAACAGTCCGGCCCGATTGCAGGTCCTAACCAAACCAGCAAATCCTGCTGTTGCATTGCCACTAAGGTGTTACTGATAACTCCTGCCAATAAGCCCCGCCAGCCGGCATGGATTGCGGCTATTTGCGTTCCATCCGTAGAACAAACCAGCAACGGCAAACAATCCGCAGTCATCACAGCGCACACAACGTCTGGTTCATTAGTATAACTGGCATCAGCTTGTTGCAATGAAGCCGTTTTAATCGCCTTAACGGCACGATTACTATGTATTTGATTCAGCCATACTGGGTCAGAGGGTAAATCCAGCATCTCCCTGATAATCCGCCTGTTTTGCCTGACACTCTCAGAATCATCACTGACATGAGCAGCCGGATTAAGACTGGAGTAAGAACCTTGGCTCACCCCGCCGGTACGCAACGTAGTCGCCGCATGAATATTAGCGGGTGCCGGCCAGTCGGGAACCAGCCAGTGTTTATTCTTGTTCATTATCAGCTAAAGCTTCCAATAGACGGGTCATGTCTTCGGGCAAAGGCTGCTCCCATTCGCAATATTCATTAGTCACAGGATGCTGCAAACCCAATTTTGCTGCGTGTAATGCCTGACGCTTAAAGCTGCGTAATTCTTTTTCCAGCAGCTCACTGCAATCGGCCGGCATTTGAAAGCGCCCACCATAGACTTGATCGCCCAGTAGCGGATAACGAATATGCGCCATGTGTACACGAATTTGATGAGTACGCCCCGTTTCCAGCTTAACCTGGACCAAGGTATGCCGAGTAAAACGCCGTACCACACGATAATGCGTGACAGCAAATTTGCCGGATTCTTTAACCGCATAGCGTTTACGATCAGCAGGGTGCCTTGCTATGGGCTCATCTACCGTCCCACCAGCCGTCATTCGTCCTCGGGTAATTGCTAAATATTCCCGGGTGATTTCCCTTTCCTGCAGCTGTTGAGTCAGGCTGTTATGCGCTTGTAAGGTTTTTGCAATCATCAGCAAACCGCTGGTTTCCTTATCAATCCTATGCACAATACCTGCTCTGGGCAATGTCTCCAGATTTGAATCATGGTTTAGCAAGGCATTTAACAGCGTGCCATGCCAGTTCCCTACCGCCGGATGCACAACCAAGCCCGCCGGCTTATTGACAATTAACAGGCTTTCATCCTCAAAAATAATATCTAAAGGAATTTCTTCAGCTTCAGACATCACCACCACTTCCGCTTCGGCATCCAGCGTTATCGCTTCGCCTCCCTCAAGCTTGTCTTTTGGCTTAAGTGTTAAGCCGTTGACTTGTACTCGCCCGGATTTGACCCAGATTTGCAGCTTACTGCGCGAATAATCCGCAAACAGTTCGGCAAGCACCTGATCCAAACGCATACCCGCCATTTCGTAAGGCACTTCTGCTGTTAATCTTGTCATAACAAGTTCTTCTGAATAACCCATTGTTAAGTTATACTCGCCGGATACATAACCTCAAGTATCGCCGTTTATCCCGCGAGAAAACTTCTAATATTACAACGTGTCGTTAGTACTATGCGATTAATTTTAATTAAATTTTTATTTATTTGCTGTTTAGGCCTGTCTCTTCAAGGCTGTGGAACACTTAAAGAATTCTTCTCCGGTGACTCCAGCTCATCAGATGAAGATGAATACGTCGGCTGGACTGCCGAAAAATTTCGCACCCAAGCTAAAGAGGCTGTAGATGCCGGCAGTTATGAAAAAGCTATCAAGCTCTACGAAGCGCTTGAATCCCGTTATCCTTTTGGTGAGGACTCAGCACAAACACAACTGGATATTGCTTACGCCTATTTCAAAAATAATGATCCTGACTCGGCAATCGCTGCCGCCGACCGATTCATTAAAATGAATCCTCGCAGTCCCAGCGTAGATTACGCTTATTATTTAAAAGGCCTGGTTAATTACAATCGAGGTATAGGCTTTATTGATCGATTCCTGCCGACAGATACATCACAACGCGATCCTGGAACAGCCCGTGATGCCTTAAATAATTTTGAAGAACTGATACGTCGATTCCCGCAGAGTAAATATGTACCCGATGCCCGGTTACGAATGATTGCCCTTAAAAATAATCTGGCAATGCATGAAGTTCACGTTGCACGCTATTATATAAAGCGCAGAGCCTATGTCGCCGCCGCCAACAGAGCATCGACAGTCATTGAAAAATATCAACGTACCCCAGCGGTTCCTTATGCCTTGCTGGTTTTACAGGAAGCTTATACCAAGCTTGACATGCTGGATCTTGCCCGTGATACGACTCGGGTTTATGAACTGAACTATCCAAATGGCCCGCCCGTACCCGAACACGAAAGCTCAACGTTGTCTCACAAAATTTGGGATTTTATTGGTCTGGAAAAATAGCGATAAGGAGAAGGAAGGCAGGATAACTTTTTTCTTGTCACCTTGAACTTATCTTTATTTGGCATCCTCTCAGACTGAGCAACTTCATTACGCTGGCTCCCAAGCTCCAGCTTGGGAATTAGCACAACGTTGCGACGGGGCACATACTTACCTGAGTCGCACCTCGGAAGCTAACTGTTAGAGTCGCTTGGAGGGTGTTATTGTAGCTATAACAATTATAGCAAGTTGCCTCGATGTAACACATTGGAATCAAAGGTAATCGGCGTATCATGCATCCTCGATTTCACTTTGCTGCATTGAGCCTACTTGCTTACCGTGTTGTCAATACAACAACGATCCGATTATATTTCGTGCCGCATCAACTACATTGTCGTAATGAAGGACGCGAACATTATCCTTTATTGTCTTCCGGCCTTTTTGGTAAGTACTTTCTTTGAAGTCTTCCCTCCTTCCCGCAACAACGGCAAAGTGTAGCCTCGACGTATCCAGTTTCGTAAATTCTTTCGGAAGTGTAACTCCCTCTTTCTTGCTCTTACTGTAGGTCTCCTCCAAAAACGAGTAATTGGCTTCAAGCCACTTTTCCCAATCATTAATCTGTTTTAATCCTTTTCGGAATGTATCACCGAAGTCTCCATCGTTCAAAGTAACTTTTCCATTCGGCGCTTCTAATTCTACAAACACGAATTGCCAGCCACCCGATCCTAAGCCGACAAGGAGATAATCTGCCTTGTACGAGTTTCCAAGTTGAAATTCAGGGAATATATATGCGTCATGGTGCCCAAAACGATAGTATTGCCTCAATAAGCTAGCAACCAGAAAATATGCTCTTTTGCTTCTAATAAAATTAAGTATTTTACGCTCACTTACCAGACGCGAATCAAGGAGATCCTTGAATTCTTGAAGCTGTTTTGAAAGACCCTCCTTGCCCTCAAGTTCTACAGGATCGAGAAAATTATTTAGGAAAATAGACATGAAATGTCTAGCTGCTTTTGGATATTCACGATATCGACTGACTGCGGTGTAAACTTCTTGGTCACCGATGAAAAATTTTTCGCCACCATCGACAACTTCCTTATCTATAACAGTGTGCCATACTTCCTCTTCCTCTTTGGTCAATGTGGTGTAGTCTCGTTCGTAACGTTTCATAGTAAAGCAGGTAATTGTCGATGGCTAACCAATAAACTAGATAATAACAAAAAAGCCCCGATTGCAAAAACAACCAGGGCTTTTCGTTTTTTAACAGCATAAACTAAAGACGTTGCAATGCAACGTCTTTACAAGACAACACGATTACATCATGCCGCCCATACCGCCCATACCACCCATGCCGCCCATGTCAGGCATGCCATGAGCGCCTTTTTCGTCGCTAGGCGCATCAGCAATCATCACTTCTGTAGTCAACATCAGACCCGCTACAGACGCAGCGTTTTGCAATGCTGTACGCGTTACTTTTGCCGGGTCTAAAATGCCCATTTCGATCATATCGCCGTATTGGCTGGTCGCTGCGTTGTAACCGAAGCTGCCAGTGCCTTTTTGCACTTCGTTAAAGACTACAGAAGGTTCGTCGCCAGCGTTAGCTACGATTTGACGTAATGGCTCTTCCATCGCACGACGCAGGATATTAACACCAACAGTTTGATCATGATTAATGCCTTCAAGTCCAACCAGCGCAGATAATGCGCGAACCAGTGCAGTACCACCACCAGCCACTACACCTTCTTCAACCGCTGCGCGTGTTGAATGCAAAGCATCTTCTACGCGGGCTTTCTTTTCTTTCATTTCAATTTCAGTTGCCGCGCCAACTTTAATAACAGCAACACCACCGGCTAATTTAGCCAAACGCTCTTGCAGTTTTTCTTTATCGTAGTCAGAAGTTGCATCATCAGCTTGTGCGCGAATTTGCGCGACACGGCCTTTGATTTGCTCTTCAGAACCCGCGCCATCAATGATAGTGGTGTTTTCTTTGGTGATTTGGACCTTTTTCGCTGTACCCAGTTGCGCTAATTCTGCTTTTTCCAGGCTCAAGCCGACTTCTTCAGAAATCACTACACCACCTGTCAATACAGCAATATCTTCCAACATGGCTTTACGACGGTCACCGAAACCAGGCGCTTTAACGGCTGCAACTTTAACGATGCCGCGAATAGTGTTAACAACCAGAGTTGCCAATGCTTCGCCTTCAACATCTTCCGCAACGATCAATAATGGACGGCCGGATTTAGCAACGGCTTCCAGAATTGGCAACATTTCGCGGATGTTGGAGATTTTCTTTTCGAAAATAAGAATGAGTGGATCGTCCAGTTCAACGCTCATGTTTTCTTGTTTGTTGATGAAGTAAGGTGACAAATAGCCACGGTCAAACTGCATACCTTCAACTACGTCTAATTGGTTGTCCAGACCTGAACCTTCTTCAACAGTGATTACACCTTCTTTGCCGACTTTTTCCATCGCTTCGGCAATGATTTCACCGACTGACTCATCAGAGTTGGCTGAAATTGTACCCACTTGAGCAATAGCTTTGTTATCGGTGCAAGGTGTTGCAGAAGCAACGATAGCTTCAACCGCTTTAATGACGGCCAAATCAATACCACGCTTCAAGTCCATTGGGTTCATGCCGGCGGCAACAGCTTTCAAACCTTCGTTAACGATTGATTGTGCCAATACGGTTGCTGTCGTAGTACCGTCGCCCGCGACATCAGAAGTATGTGAAGCGACTTCTTTAACCATCTGTGCGCCCATGTTTTCGAACTTGTCTTTTAATTCGATTTCTTTCGCAACGGATACGCCATCTTTAGTAATGGTTGGAGCGCCGAAGCTCTTGTCCAGAATCGCATTACGGCCTTTAGGACCCAAGGTTACTTTTACTGCGTTTGCTAAAATGTTAACGCCGCGCGCCATACGAACACGTGCGTCATCACCAAATAATACGTCTTTTGCTGCCATTTTTTATTCCTAAATATCTTGTGTGTGATTATGAATGGTATGCCGTGCATACCCTACTACAGGCATTTTAGGTTTATCCTAAAATGCCCATGATGTCTTCTTCACGCATAACAATGAGGTCTTCACCGTCAACTTTAACTTCGTTACCTGAGTATTTGCCAAACAGCACTTTGTCGCCAACTTTAACTTCTAATGCGCGTACTGTGCCATTGTCCAGTTGCTTGCCACTTCCTACCGCCAACACTTTGCCTTGGCTTGGTTTTTCAGCTGCTGAACCAGGCAGTACGATACCGCCAGCGGTTGTAGTTTCTTCTTCAACACGTTTGACTATCACTCTGTCGTGTAACGGACGTATATTCATCTATATCTCCTAACATTAAAATAAAGGTTATCTGTTATTAGCACTCGCTAGTAATGAGTGCTAATAATAATCAGGTTTTGCAGTCTGTCAAGTTCTTTGGCATCATTCCTCCTCACAATACATAAATAATATGACCTATGAATGACAACCAACTACTACGCTATAGCCGTCAAATCATGCTGCCCCTTTGTGATATTGAGGGACAACAAAAACTCCTTGCAGCCAAAGTATTGGTTGTCGGTGCCGGAGGTTTAGGCTCTCCCGCTGCCATGTACCTTGCCGCAGCCGGTGTCGGCACTATTACCATTTATGATGATGACGTAGTGGAACTATCCAATTTACAAAGACAGATTGCCCATCACACACCCGATATTGGGACTGATAAAGCAATTTCAACCCGTCAAACACTGAATAAATTAAATCCTGATGTCAATGTTAGGGCAGTCAAGCAAAGATTGACCGGGGAACAACTCGACTTGGAAGTGAGTAAAGCTGATGTGGTGCTCGATTGTAGCGATAATTTTTCAACACGGTTTGCGATTAACAGCGCCTGCGTTGAACATCAAACAGCGTTGGTTTCGGGTGCGGCTATTCGCTTTGAAGGTCAGGTATCGGTATTTACCCCGGGCTTTAACAATAGTCCCTGCTATAACTGTCTGTATAGTAGCGACGGTGAAGAACTGCAAAACTGTGCAACCCATGGTGTTATAGCACCCATCACAGGGATAATCGGCAGTATTCAGGCGTTGGAAGCGATGAAATTGATTATGGCAATCGGCGAAACCTTGACAGGACGATTATTGCTACTGGATGGTTTAACGATGGAATGGAACACAATGAAGCTAAAGAAAAACCCCAAATGTCCGACTTGTGGCATGTAAGCAGGGTTAACTTAGCGCAACCCGGCTTACAAATACAATACTTCCGGGTGAGTTCAATCACCCGAAAAGCTCAACAACAGACGTGTTTTATTTTTTGGCAACCCGACTTTTAACAAAATGAATAGCACTTTCAGCCAAGTCATTAACAAAAGACTGACTATCTCCATGTGGCTCGGTTTCGCCAAATGGTTTACCATTTTTCTGGGTATATTTGTAAATAAAATAGCCTAACGGTGCAAAAGCAGCCGTAGCAATGATTAACATGATCAAAAACAGCTCAGTAACGCCACCCATGACTCCTCCTCATTATTTTATAGATGTATTATTATTTTTAAGTGAACTTGGATGATACTCTTTTCCAATGAGAAAAACATCCCTTAAGCCGCGTAAATGTTG
The DNA here is from genome assembly GCA_963849195.1 of uncultured Gammaproteobacteria bacterium. Classification (GTDB taxonomy): domain Bacteria; phylum Pseudomonadota; class Gammaproteobacteria; order Methylococcales; family Methylomonadaceae; genus Methylobacter_C. The sequence continues at coordinate 141,701 of CAWKGQ010000001.1, read as the reverse complement.
CGTAAAAAAAAAGTTCATCGTATACTTTTAAATGGCTTACTTGATCAAGCTAGCAACTATTCTAATAACTTCTGGAGGTTCACGATGAAATGGGAAACACCAAGCTATACAGACCTGCGTTTCGGTTTTGAAGTAACAATGTACATCTATAATCGTTAAACGAATCCCCACGGCTTAAACTGTTGGGAGCGGATTGAACATTCGATTAAAGAAGGGGTTCGGCAAGAGCCCCTTTTTTTTGCCTGAAAATCGTTATTACCGTATCATTCGTGCCTTTATTTAAGGCTTTCATCATGAAAATTAGAGTTCTTGGCTCAGGCGCAGGTGGCGGCTTTCCGCAATGGAATTGCAACTGCCATAATTGTCACCGCTTACGCCACAACAAAATGAACGGCAAAGCGCGCACTCAGTCGTCCATAGCGGTGAGCACCGACAATAAAAATTGGTTATTGTTTAATACCTCCCCCGATATTCGCGCGCAACTGGAAGCCTTCCCCGCGATTCAGCCTAAAGAAGGTATTCGTGACACCGGCATCAAAGCGATCATGCTCATTGACAGCCAAATCGACCATACCACTGGTATGTTGATGCTCAGAGAAGGCAAGCCGCTCGATGTTTACTGCACGGATATGGTCAAGCAAGACCTGACGACAGGTTTTCCCTTATTTAACATGCTGGAACACTACTGTACCGTGAATCATCATCCCGTTCCTGCTGACGGCAGCAGCTTTACCATTCCTGCCATTGCTGATTTACGTTTTTATACCCAGGCCTTAAAAAGTAAAGCGCCTCCCTACTCACCGCACCGTCATAACCCGCATGAAGGCGACAATATCGGGGTCATCATCGAACAGATTTCCACCGGCAAAAAGGTGTTTTATTCCCCCGGCCTGGGTGAAATTGAGCCGCATGTGATGGCTGCCCTGCAAGCCGTTGATTGCCTGTTGGTAGACGGTACTTTCTGGACGGATGACGAAATGTGCATACAAAACATCAGCCATAAAAAAGCCCGTGAAATTGGCCACTTGCCGCAATCAGGCCCAGGCGGCATGATCGAAGTGCTAAACGGCGTGGCTAAAGCCCGCAAGATCTTGATTCACATAAACAACACCAACCCGATCCTGGACGACGATTCCGAGCAACGTAAAATTCTCGATGCCGCCGGCATTGAAGTGGCTTACGACGGGCTGGAAATCGATTTATAGTTTTAGCCGGCGTACAAAAACCTGTTTTTGCACGCCGTTTTTATTAATTCCCAAAGAGCATCAGCATGAACAATAACGAGAATAAAGCCTGGACCAAAGAAGAATTTGAAGCCGCCTTGCGCAGCATGGAAAAGTATTACCACATTCATCATCCTTACCATACCCTGATGAACGAAGGAAAACTGACCAAAGAGCAATTACAAGGCTGGGTTGCCAACCGTTTTTATTACCAGGTCTGCATTCCTATAAAAGATGCCAACATTTTGGCTAACTGTCCGGACCGCGAAACCCGTGCAAAATGGATTCAACGTATTTTGGATCACGATGGTCATCCCGGCGATCCCGGCGGCATTGAGGCCTGGATACAACTGGGCATAGCTGTCGGCTTAAGCCGGGAAGAAATTACCTCGTTGAAACATGTACTGCCCGGCGTTCGTTTTGCCGTAGATGCCTATGTTAATTTTGCCCGCAGAGCAGAATGGCATGAAGCGGCAAGCTCGTCATTAACTGAATTGTTTGCCCCCAAAATCCACCAGCAACGCCTTGATAATTGGCCGGAACACTACCCCTGGGTCGATGTCGAAGGGTATAACTATTTCCGTAAACGCCTGACCGAAGCGCGTCGCGACGTTGAGCACGGCCTGGCGATTACGCTGGTCTGGTACCTTACCCGCGAACAACAGGATCGCATGATACAAATTCTGCAATTCAAGCTGGATGTGTTGTGGACTATGGCGGATGCGATGTATATGGCTTATATTAGTAACATGCCGCCGTATTTTAATATTGAGGCGTAACTTGCTTTGGTTTTGAGACGACAGGAAAACGTGCAATGCAATGGTCAGAAGTAATCGATAATCCGTATTTTAAAAATTTACCTTTTAAAATTGAACTAAACCGCTATGGAAAAATTGAAATGACCCCTGCTTCCAATAAACATGGACGGTTGCAGTCACTTATCGGCACGTTGCTTGAACGCAAACTCAAAAATGGCGAAGCACTGACCGAATGCTCAGTCCAAACCACGGACGGCGTTAAAGTCGCTGATGTTGCCTGGTGTTCCAAGGCATTTATCAAACAATACGGTTATGAAACGCCTTTTTCACATGCACCTGAACTTTGTATTGAAATTGTCTCGCCTTCCAATTCAAAAGAAGAAATGATTAACAAGGTGCAACTCTATTTGCAAGCAGGCGCAGAGGAAGTTTGGATTGTATGGGAAAACGGTATTGTTGATTATTACGACAAGACGGGGAAATTAGAGCTATCTGGTTATGGTATTAACGTAAAACTGCCAATAAATTAACGCTAAAGCCCATGAACGCCTCTGAACAAGCTGCATTCTTCAATGAAAATCACGACCTGCTTAGCTTTGGAAAATATGGCTCTGGAAAAAAGAAGCACATAGGTTGCAAGACCCGTATGAAAAAAAGATGCGCTTCTATAACAAAAAATCGAAAATGATTACCTCGCCATCACTCACCAACAAAGACAACCTCAGCGCTTTATGCAGATAGCCGTTGAGGATTTTCCGCACTGTCTTTATGAAACCCGACACCATTAAAACCAAACACTAAAATGACTATAAACCCGGAACTACCCATTCATTTTTCCCGTACCCACCGCTTGCAATGGGAAGAAGCACAACAAAAAGATGTGATTCTTTACCCGGAAGGCATGGTAGAGCTTAATCAAAGTTCAGCTGAAATCCTGAAGCTCTGTGACGGCACGCGCAATCTTGCCCAGATTGTCAGCGAGCTGGAACAGAAATTCAACACATCGGGTCTTACTAACGATATTACCGCTTTCCTTGAGGTCGCTATACAAAATGGCTGGATCAACCAAAACTAAACCCACACCGCCACGCTGGCTACTGGCGGAACTTACCTACTCCTGCCCGTTACAGTGCCCTTATTGTTCTAATCCGATTGATTATGCGAAACATCAAGCTGAACTGGATACCGAGGACTGGAAACGCGTACTGACCCAAGCCCGCAAAATGGGCGCCGTGCAGTTGGGATTCTCGGGTGGCGAACCCCTGACTCGCAAGGATCTGACCGAGCTGGTTAAACACGCCAGGGACCTGGGTTATTATTCCAACCTGATCACGTCGGGCTACGGCCTGACAGAAGAAAAAATTATCCAGCTTAAGGAAGCGGGGCTGGACCATATTCAGGTCAGCATTCAGGCCAGCACACAGGAATTAAACGACCATATCGCAGGTACGGCTTCGTTCGAGCACAAAAAGGAAGTCGCTCACTTGGTCAAAAAACACGGCTACCCGATGGTTTTATGCGTGGTCATCCACCGCGAAAATATCCACCAGATGCCGGAAATCCTGGCGATGGCGGAAGAATTGGGGGCAGATTATCTGGAACTGGCCAACACCCAGTATTACGGCTGGGCTCACGCCAATCGCGATTTATTGCTACCGACCAAAGAACAGTTTGAACAGGCCGAAGCCATAGCACAGGCGTTTAAAGAAAAAGTCGCCGGCAAAATGAAAATCTACTATGTCGTGCCGGATTTTTATGAAGATCGGCCCAAAGCCTGCATGAATGGTTGGGGAACTACCTTTCTGACTATCGCACCTGACGGTGTTGCATTGCCTTGTCATTCTGCCCGTGAACTGCCAGGCCTGGATTGTCCCAATGTTAAAGACTACAACATTGAAGAGATCTGGAACGAGTCCAAGGCTTTCAATTTTTTCCGCGGCGTTGAATGGATGAAAGAACCCTGCCGTAGCTGTGATGAAAAAGAAAAGGATTTTGGTGGCTGCCATTGCCAGGCCTACTTGTTGACTGGCGATATGTACAACGCTGATCCGGTGTGCAGCAAATCGCCTGATCATGGCGTTATTCAGCAAGCGGTAGATTCGGCAGCAAGAAGCGCGTTATCGGCTAACGAAAAACCGTTGATATTTCGTAATAGTAAAAACTCACGACTTTTATCTTAAACGATGGTTAAATCAAAAGGAATTCAAGCAAATTAATTCACCAGGAAGGCACGAAGATCACGAGGTTTTTACCTTGATTTTCCTCGTGTCTCCGTGGTGTAATGCTTTAATAAACGCCGACCCTACAAACCTTCCCACGGCGTGTACAAACCCTCAACATTAACTCCGAACATATCCAATACCCTCCCTACTGTTTCGTTCACCATAGCCGTTAATGAATCAGTTTTACTATAAAAAGCCGGCATCGGTGGAAATATAATGCCGCCCATCTCCGTTACACTCGCCATGTTTTTGATATGTACCAGATTTAACGGTGTTTCGCGGGGCATAACCACTAATCGCCTCCGCTCTTTTAATGCCACATCCGCTGATCGAGAAATCAGATTGTCGCCAAAGCCATGAGCCACCGCTGCCAGCGTTTTCATTGAACACGGGGCAATAATCATCCCTTCTGTTTTAAAACCACCACTGGAAATACTGGCGGCAATATCATTGATGCCATGAGTTACATCGGCCAGCTCAAACAGTTCAGATCGCTTCATATCCATTTCATGCTTTAAATTGACCACACCCGCGGAAGAAATAACAAGATGTGTCTCCCACTGTTCCTGTGCTTGCAAAATTTGCAACATTCTTACGCCATAGACGGCACCGGTTGCGCCGGTCATGGCAATAATCAAGCGTTTCTTCTGAGTCATTTTTCTGCGAACTTATCGGTCGCAGAAATCAAAGCGTCGACCATTTCTGGACCCTGAGCAATATGCCCGGCATTCGGTAATACGACATATTCTGCATGAGGCAGCGCCTGATGCAGCTTCATACCTGCTTCTATTGGACAAACCAAATCCTGACGTCCATGAATGATGATTGTTGGAATGTTGTATAAAGTAGCGCAATTTTCCAGAATTTGATTTTCCCTAATAAAATAGCGGTGTCTGGCATAATGCAACTCCATACGCACTTGTTTGACCATTTTCTCAGTAACGTGATCGCTTTGGGTTTCGGCTTGATAATCCTTACCTAATGCCACCTGCCCTCCCCAAGCCATCCATTCCTTTGCAACCCGTCTTTTGGCCACCTCGTCTTCACCCCATAGTGCATCACAAAGTCCTTGTACCAAATTTTCCCGGCCTTGCTCCGGAATACTCTCAACCAGACGCTGCCATAACTCAGGATAAATTCGATTTGCACCGTCCTTGGCAAACCAGTCCAAATCTAGTTGCCGCACCAAAAATACAGCGCGTATAACCATTCCGGCTACTTTTTCGTGATGCTGTTGGGTATATAACAACCCCAGCGCAGCCCCCCAAGAGCCACCAAACACCAACCATTGATCTATTTCCAATTTTCGCCGGATACGTTCCATATCATCAATCAAATCCTGGGTTGTATTGTTTTCCAGTTCGCCAAAAGGCAAGGACAAGCCACAGCCCCGCTGATCAAAGAGTATAACGCGATAGCATTCAGGATTAAAAAAACGCCGATGATCGGGTTTAGTCCCTGAACACGGCCCGCCATGTAGAAAAATAACAGGAATGCCATCAGGATTACCGCTTTGCTCTACATAAACCGAATGCTTGCTACCGGTTTCGAGAAAAAAAGTGTCGTAGGGGCTTATTTCAGGGTAAAGGGTTTTCATTGTTTAAACTGGCTTAAATTCTTTCATTGAAAGTTCCTTTATGACCTGATAGTGCTTTACATTACCTGTAAAATATTTGCCTTTTCTCAAACTCTGCACATACTCATCTACAGATTCAATACCAATACGATCCGACCATATCCCGAACAAATCATCCTTATCATCCAGAACAGTTGGCTTATCATTTTTTCATACGGCACAAGCCTGGCACAAGGCTTACCCCTGAAGGTAATCACAACATCTTCTCCTCTGCTTACAGCATCAAGAAGCTCTCTTGAATGAACCCTGAGTTCTTTCGCAGTTGCTTTCATAAACGACATCCTGATCTTAAGTTGTGTTTTCGAAGTATGAACTTAATACCATTACACGTCAATTCACCCAAAATTCACACAAAAAAAGGGAGGGGTTTTACACCCTCCCTTTTTGTCGGATTTGCTTTTAAGCTATTAGCTTAGAAACCGATACCGAGATAACCACCTGCATTTAAGGTATTTACGTTAATACCATCAACGTTGCCCGGTGCATAGTGGTAACGAACGTCAGCTCCGACGAAAAGATTCTTCCAGATTTTGTAGTCCGCTCCGACACCAAACACCATACCTGGTGTTAATACGGTAATTGCATTGGATGGAGGGCTAATGATGTCCAGTTCAAAACCGACAGGAATTAACCATGGTCTAAATGCACTGCCTTTCAAGAATTTTATTTTTGGAGAAGCGGAAACCGTCGCCATATTGACAGTTGCTGTCTCACTGTTGGCAGGTGGTAATTGATAGGCTCCACCTGTAGCGGCCGCTAAATTCGTCACAGCTGGTAAAGAGAGACCATTGTACTGGTTTGTGGCCAGCTCTGTGTAGTTAACCCCTAGCTCGGCCAATACTTCAGTGCCATCCATCAGACCCCACAGATTATCGTCCAGGCTGAAATCAAAGCCGGCACCCATATACCACGCATCCTTGTCGTCTATTGGCCCTACTAATAAACCGTTCGAATTTGTGCCAAGACCTGGAACATAAGTTGGATCCAGCGTACCACCTCTTTCGGTATCCTGACGAGCATAACCGCCACGGAAGAATACCATGTTGTCTTTAGTTTTAGCTACAACAGGCTGTGATTTAACGGATGTCATCCACGCATCCAGTTCCTGAACTTTTTGCGAATCTACGGCTGTAGTGGGTGCAGTAGCGTTTACTTGTGCTCTTAAGGCGGCTATTTCACCCTGCATAGCTTGAAGTTGAGCTTCTAACATCTCAGCTTTTCTATTTGCTGCTTGTGCCGTACGCTCTGCGCTATTGTCCGCTAAAGCTTGTGGAGAAACCAAGGCACCCGCCATAGTTAATGTTGCCAAGGCTACACCCAAGCATATGTTATTTTTTTTAAATGTCATTGATTCCCCCTCATGAGGTTGTTAATTTACAAAAATTTGCTTTAATACAACAAATTTGCTTTCACGGTGCCAATAATAGCAGCAAATCCATTTCCCTACAAGTTTTAAAGCTATTTTTTTATCATCCATTAACCCTTAATTATCAAGGATTAACAGCAAAACATTAATTGCACTTATGTGATTGTATGCAAAAAACAACATAAAACCTTAAATAATCCGACTTACAACTCTGTCAGATTTCTTCATGTATCCCAGACCCACGTTGGTGAAATAAAACGCCAAATCTGCCATTGATAGTTTGATTGAACCGGTATAGAAAAATGATAATCTATAGCACTGTATTCTCTGTGTCCACTGTGGTAAAAACATCAACAGCATAGTCATTATCAATCCACTATTTTTGCTTTATAAAGATTTCCCCAACTATATAACAACATAACAAATTCACTTTTGTTCTTACTTTTACCCACATACATGACTAAAACCCCAGATATTACCATTATTGGAGGCGGCGTTATCGGCCTGCTGACCGCCAGGGAATTTTTTAATGCCGGCGCTACAGTGACAGTTATCGATAAAAACCTGCTAGGGCAGGAATCATCCTGGGCAGGAGGCGGCATTTTGCTGCCACTTTATCCCTGGCGGCAAGCGGATGCTATTACTCGCTTGGCAATCCGAAGCCTGTCCTTGTATCCCGCTTTAGCCACGCAACTAATTGCCGAAACCCATTTGGACCCCGAATGGAATCCCTGTGGCTTACTGATAACCAAAAACCGGGATATTACTAAGGCAATCGACTGGTGTAATACCAACAAAATAGCATTCCAACACGCTGGAGCGGAATTTTTTAATAATCTTGATACAAACCCGGATAATCCGCTTTGGTTACCCGAGATTGCCCAGGCTCGTAATCCCCGACTGGTTAAATCATTAAAACAGGACCTTATCAACAAGGGTGTGACCTTAATAGAGCATTCTGAATTAACATCGCTCACTCTGGAACAAAACCGCATTGCACGCATTAATACTACGACGGGACAGTTCGCTGTCAACCAATTGATTATTTCTGCCGGCGCATGGACTGGCCAGTTATTTCGAAAACTTTTTCCCTGGATTATCGGCAACGCCCCGAAGATTGCCCCCGTTAAAGGTCAAATGTTGTTGTTTGATGCCAAGCCGGAAACCTTGCGCACTATGGTGCTGGACGGGGATCAATACCTGATTCCGCGACGTGACGGAAAAATCCTTGCAGGTAGCACAGTAGAGCAGGATGATTTTAATAAAACCACAACGACAGAGGCACGGGATCAACTGACTAAGTTTGCCTTGAAGTTACTGCCAGCGCTTAACAACGCCCCCCTTATTCATCATTGGGCAGGCTTAAGACCCGGCACTGAGCATGGCGTACCGTATATCGACAAACATCCTGAAATCTGCAATTTAAGCATTAATGCCGGTCACTTTAGAAATGGCCTGGTGATGGGGCCTGCGTCAGCTCAACTCATGGTCGATCTTATTTTAGGCCGTCCTACTGCTGTAGCGCCGGAGCCTTATCAATTATCCCGTCCACACTGCGCTCAAGTGGCAAGATTTTCATAAAAGGCTCTTCATCGTTGGATCTGATTCGTGTTTTCATAAAACCGGCAACGAAAAGGATACAAAAATTTTCGGAGGAATAAAAAAATTCGCTGAAAGATGCTTCAAGCTCTGCCGACAGGCATGGTATAAACTTTAGATTGCATGCAGAATTAATAGAATTTGACAAGTTTTGTCAAGTGATTGATTATTTATGGATAATGCTTGCAGTTATGATCCATTAACGGAAGACTTTCATAATTGATACCAATTTCGAAGAACTACTTGACAAAATTTTGCTGCCCGCAGTCAATGGATCACCACATGTTGAATACAGAACTTATTAAACCTAGCTGGGCATCGCAAATAGGCCGTGATCATGAAGGTTTATGGGTTGAATTTGAACAGCTAGGTAATACCAGGCGAGTCTATTTACCGCAATCGGGCGATGAGTTTAGATATGATAAAGTTGGCATTTATACCGATCTTATAATTAAAGACATTACTCAGCGCTGTCGCTGGATTCCACCTGGTATTTTTTGCATGGGATCACCATCATCAGAAAAAGAGCGCCATGATAACGAAAACCAACATCAAGTTACCATTTCTCATGGGTTTTGGCTTGCAGATACAGTTTGTACTCAAGCTTTGTGGAAGGCTGTGATGGGAGATAACCCAGCATTTTTCACGGAGAATGAAAACAATCCGGTAGAGCAAGTGAGTTGGGATGATGTCCAGAACTTTATAAAACAACTTAAGATCTTGACTCCAGGATTGGGCGCTCAGCTTCCAACTGAAGCACAATGGGAGTACGCTTGCCGTGCAGGAACGACTACCTCTTTCTCTTTCGGTGAGACTATTACACCTGAGCAGGTCAACTATGATGGCAATATCCCTTATGCCGATGGAAAAAAAGGTTGGTGTCGGGACAAAACTGTAGCTGTTAAATCACTTACAGCTAATCCTTGGGGACTCTATGAAATGCACGGTAATGTTTGGGAATGGTGCGCTGATTGGTACGACGATTATCCTGCAACGCCGGTCACCGACCCGACAGGTGCGGAAACAGGCTCTTGCCGCGTATTGCGCGGCGGCTCATGGAGCAATCATGGAGGGCGAACGCGTTCCGCTAACCGTGGCTGGTATGCGCCTGTCAATCGCGACAATTACATCGGATTTCGGTTTGTCGCTGGTCAAGCTTGAGCGGCCGAATAATAAAGCAGAAGCAGCCTGAGCAGCGCTGGGCAACAAAGTCGGAACGGGGCAGCCAACGCTTAGGTACTAATCCGAATTTATTAGAAAACTCAGTTAAAAGAGACAGTTCATGAAAATCAATATGCCGGTCACTAATGTTGAATACCCCATAAAAGATAGCATTTCCATTGTTTCCAAGACTGACCTGAAAGGGGTAATTACTTACGCTAACGAGGATTTTATCCGAATAAGCGGATTTTCCCGGGATGAGCTGATCGGCAAATCGCACAACATTGTGCGCCATCCTGATGTGCCGGCAGAATTTTTTGAAGATTTGTGGAAATCACTGAAAGCGGGCCGCCCTTGGACCGGTGTAGTCAAGAATCGCTGCAAAAATGGCGATTATTATTGGTTGTTAAATAATGTCGCCCCTTTCTACGAAAATGATCAACTGGTCGGATACATGTCTGTCCGCCTCAAAGCCAGCCCTGAGCAAATCGAAGCGGCAAGCAATGTTTACCAGCTTTTCCGTGACGGCAAAGCGGGCAGTCTGAAAATCCAGGACGGCAAAGTCGTCAAGTCGACCCTGTTGGGAAAGCTCAATCTATTCAAAAATTTTACCATCAAATCCCGTCTGACATTCCTCATTGGCCTGCTGTCCCTACTGATGATGGTCATTGGCGGCATTGGCTTGCGCGGCATGAGCAAGACTAACGAAGGCCTGCATTCGGTGTATAAGGATCGCACGGTTACCATGGGCCTGATGTTCACTATCAGTGAACTACAGCGGGAAAATCTGATGCTTATCGCCTCGGCCCTGGTCAATCCAAACCCCGAGGTAATTCGGCAAAACGCCAATGAATTGGATCAAAACATCCTGGAAATCACCAAACCCTGGAATGCATACTTGGCCACTTATTTGACGCCAGAGGAAAAAGTCCTGGCGGACGATTTTACCGAAAACAGCACTCGCTTCGTGCGAAAAGGCCTAAAACCGGCTTTGGAAGCACTGCGCGCCAATGACATTGCTCTAGCCGATAAGATCAGAAAAGAAGATATTAGCCCCCTCTACAAACGTGCTAACGAGTCTATCCGGGCGTTAATGCAATTACAGATGAATGTCGCCAAAGAGGTATACGAGGCAGCACAATCTCGCTATGACAACACCCGCAACATCGCGATAGGGTTGATCCTGATGGGTATTGCGCTGGCTCTGTGGCAGGGTTTTACCCTCATTCGAGGTATCGTGCGCCCGCTAGATAAAGCAATTAATTACTTCGGCAAAATCGCGCAGGGCCACTACGACAACTTCATTGATATTGAATCTCACGACGAACTCGGTAAAGTGATGGCAGCTCTCAAGGCAATGCAAATCAAGAGCGGTTTTGATTGCGCGGAAATCAAACGCATCGCCAATGAACACCTGCGCATCAAGGTTGCTCTCGATAACGTCAGCACTGGCGTGATGATCGCCGACAATGCCCGCAACATCATTTACGCCAATAAATCGGTGATCGAAATACTCGGCAAAGCCGAGGATGATATTCGCAAACAACTGCCTAATTTCTCAGTCGCTAATCTGGTCGGCACGAATATTGACAATTTTCATAAAATCCCTTCACATCAGGCACAGATGCTCTCCACCTTGATCGCCGCACACTCGGCTTGTATTGAAGTAGGCGGCCGCCCTATAGCATTGACTGTCAGTCCCGTAATAAACGACGACGGCCAACGTCTGGGCACTGTAGCCGAATGCAAGGATCACACCAGTGAACAATTGGTAGAAAACGAGTTCAACACAATCTTGCAAGCTGCGATCATGGGTGACTTTACCAGACGCATCGAAATAGAGAACAAAGAAGGCTTCTTTAAACTGCTGGGTGAGGAACTTAACAAGCTTCTGGAAACCACTGAAAGCGGCCTCAATGATGTCCAGCGCCTGTTGGATGCTTTGTCACATTGCGATCTGACCTTAACAATTACCAATGCCTATTCCGGCAGCTTCGAGCGAGTCAAGGATGATGCGAATATCACGGTAGAAAAACAGAAAGAAAGCATTAATCAAATTAAAGTAGCCGTTAACAGCATCAGCTCTCTGCATAAAGAAACTGCATCGAACAAGAGTTATTTGCCGGATCACGCCTGCGAGCAAGCCACCCAAATTGCGACGGATGCATCCGCTATAGCGGACAAGGGTGTCGAAGTAGTCAGTCAAGTCGCCTTGAATATGAATGAAATTCAGGATTATTCGCGCAAAATCGCAGACATAATTCCGGTAATTGACGACATTGTGCTCCAGACTAAACTGCTTGCCCACACCCTCGCAATTGAAACAGCGCGCGCTGGAGTGCAGGCAGGGGGGTTCGCCGCCGTGTCCGCCGAAATGCGTAGCCTCATGCAGCGTGTTGTTGCAACTGGCGAAGAAATTAAAAATCTAATGGATGACTCGCTAAATATAGTTGGCGATGGGAAAAAACTGGTTACTCAAGCAGGTTTAACTGTCGAAGAAATCGTTCACTCTCTGCATAACATTACAGCTATGATGTCTGAAATCAGTAAGGTCTCAGCAGCACAAATGGCTTGTATTAATCAAATTGATCAAGCCATGGAAAAATGGACAATTTGAATCAAACAAAGAGTGCTTAAAAGGTATTAAATGTCTTGGTGTTAAGATACCGATAAATAATTTGTCTCAGCTTACTTTGATACGTTACTTAGTAGTATCCGCTAATTGAGACCCAAATAAATATTTGGAGAAATTGGATATGAAGTTAAACAATATGAAAATCTCTATTTGGTACAAGATTCCACTTATTTTGCTTTTACAATTAATACTGAGCACTTGCTCGGTAGTACATAAAAATACTGGCGATGTGCTAATTAGTTTCGCTGAAGATGAAACGGTACCTTATGTATTGGCAAGTAATGATCTCGATCTTGGGTGTTCGATGTCAAAAGCTTTTACACCCTTTATTTTAAGTTTTTCCCGAGTAACCACGCCACCTAACGAGCTGGCAATCATGTTGTATTTATTGGCCGGTAGCTGCTCAGAGTTTAAGGCGTGGGAAGAAGAGTTGCGTTACTTGCGAGCAGTATATTCTAAAAATGTTCTGGAAGCTCAAGATGCCCGAATTGCCCAAAAAAGATTTCTTAATCAAGCGGCTCGACGGCAATTAGCGGGCTATAACAGCCTGGTATCAGCGATTGCAGAGCCGGGGGGTGAATGTCCGGTATTTAATTCCGATAATGCTGAACTTTATTGGTTGATTGGTCTTTTGGACGGCTTGCAGGCCATGCTCAACGATTTGGCAACTGAGGGTAGCGCAAATGTCCCTCTGGATATCGCGTCTAAAGTGGGTCGGGGTGCTGGTTGTTTGGATAATGAACAGTGGTGGGGCTTACCCAAGGCAATCCAGGCAGCTATTTGGGTGACTATACCAAGTAACAAACCCGCCGATGTCGATCCGTTAAAGGTATTGGATCAATCGACGCAAATCGGTTTGCAACAAGGTGTACCGATTGCTCAAGTACTAGCAGCTCAAATCCAAATGGGGCTTGGTCATACCGATCAAGTAAAGGCCATCATTCGTCTCCATCAAGAAGCAAAAACGCAAACTCCCGCTTCGTCGACATTTAGATTGTTGAACGAATTTACTACCCTGCAATTACAGGCTATTTCAGATCGCTTATGGACTGAAGCAACGGGTAAACGAACACCTATCTCCGGATTAGGTACTTTTTGGGATGATCCGAAAAAATCTGTTAATACCATTAACATCGACGATATGCTCCAATAAACGAGGTACTTACTTATGAACATTTTTGACCACATCTTATCCAGGTTAGTAATAGGATTTATCTTGTTATCGAGTACCGGTAACGCAACTGCCGAGACAAAAACGCTGTGTGTCTTTGACATGCTCGGCGCCAATGGCCCTTACTTTGCTGAAATGAAAGATTACAAAACAGCAGCACTTGCCTGGGGCGTTGACTTTACACTTAAACCCTATACCAATGAGCGCGTAGCTGCGGAAGATTTTAAAGCGGGCACATGCGATGCCGTCATTTTTACCGGTATTCGGGCGCGCCAGTTTAATCCTTTTACAGGCAGTATTGATGCTATTGGTTCAATTCAGGATTATGGCTTATTAAAATCGGCAATCAGCACGATCAGCTCAAAAAAAGCTGAAAAATTGATGTTTAATGATCCCTATGAAGTAGTAGGCATTCTACCCGCGGGTGCTGCTTATATGTTTGTCAAGGACCGCACGGTAGATACTGTAGGTGAATTAGCCGGTAAACGGATTGCTATTTTGGACTCCGATCCTGCCCAGACGGAAATGGTTACTTTTGTTGGCGCTTCACCGGTGAGTACGACAATTGCCAATATGTATAGTGAATTTAATAATGGTTCTGTCGACGTGACTTATGGGCCTGCGATCATGTATGAGGCGATGGAGCTTTATAAGGGTTTGGAGCCCAACGGAGGGGTTATTCAGTTTTCATTAGCGCAACTTACGCTTCAAATCGTCATTCGAAAAGATAAATTTCCGGAAGGATTTGGTCAAAATTCACGTGACTTCGCTTTGACTCGGTTTGATAGATTGGTTGAAGTCATTGGCAACTCTGAGCATAAAATCCCCCAGAAGCTATGGGTTAACATTCCTGAAAATGACAAGACCAGCTATAACGAAGTGTTTAGGCAAGCCCGAATCAGGCTTCGCGGCAAAGGTATTTATAATGACAAAATGCTCACAATCATGAGAAGACTGCGCTGTGAAAAAAGTCCGCAGCTGCCGGAATGTACTGCTGCTGATAAAGAATAGTTTAAGTATGTTGGATAAATTTCTTCAGCGTAGCTGGCAGGAGTGGCTATCTTCACTACCGGTTTTTTTACTGTTGATAACCATTGTTTTTGCAGGTAATGGCGAAAAAATACACGCTCAGTTACTTAAAGCAGGAGAATCGATCTGGCATGATTACTTCACACTAAGAGGCGACATCCCAACTCCTGCTTGTAATGTAAATCCTGATATTGAGTTGGAGCTGAATAAGCTCGCAGCCGAAACTGATAAGCTGGACGAACTGTTTACTGATCAGCCTTTTGATAGAGAGGCAGCTCGTGTTTCCCTGGAAGGTGCCCGACAACTTTGTGTTAAAAAGCATCAGCTGGCACAACAAAACCGGGCAAGAATAACCCCAGCCGTTATTGTTTTTCGTAGCATTGAAACCAGCGTAGCGGCCATTAGTATCTTTGCATTTAAAAATGATCGTTTCATTCTGGCATTGATGGTGTTCATTTGCGCCATCACCTGCGCTTTCAGACAGCGTCATATTGCGTTTAGATCGGTGACAACACAAGTTAGATAACCGTATTACCTGTACTGCACAGTTGTTAGGTAATCTTATACTGGTTATTTCTGCCTGTGTGTATCGAAACAGTGTGTACCAATCATCAGCCATAGTCGATCATCCCGAGATTTACCCTACAGTCATTATTGGTTTTTTGGCATTATGTGGTATTAATATTTACCAGCTTTCGAAACCGCGACAGGGTATCAAGCCTGGCGGAAAATTAATCAATGCTTTGGCGACTATTCCTCTCTATATCATCATGGCTATTGGTGCGGGTAGTTATTTCTTCCTGGTTGAAGGTAATGCTGCAGGATTGGCAATTTTCTTTAGTTTATTATTTGATCAAGCGGGCTTGTTCCTGAATATCGGTTTATACATTTGGGTGGGCATGTTACTCGCGCAAACTTGTCTGGGAGAACTGGTTTTTTATATTCTCAGACCCTGGCATATGTCGCCTGAATTGTTAGCCTTTGTGGCAATTGTGATTATGGCCGTACCCACTGCGTATACAGGTGCTTCCGGAATTATTATCATTGCGTTGGGCGCAACGGTTTATAAAGAATTACGTCGCGTAGGCGCGCGCAGGCAACTGGCTTTAGCAACGACCGCCATGACCGGCAGCGTTGCAGTAGTACTCAGGCCTTGCCTTTTAGTGGTAATGATTGCTGCTTTAAATAAAGAAGTCGTAACCGACCAATTATTTAGCTGGGGTCTAAAAACATTTATGACTTCAATAGTGGTATTTTTCCTGGTTATGCTTATTTCAAAACGCGAAAAAATCATGATTGCACCCTTGCCGGGCGCGCTTATGTCTTCTTTGAAAATGCTTGTCAAATTGTTTCCATACGCAGCCATTACCCTATCAATTGTTTTGGGATATATTTATTTATTGAATGCCTATTTGGATGAATTTTCTGCGCCTGTTATATTGCCAGTGATCATTCTGAGTTTGGTCATTTATGAAAAGCTCTTTGCGTATAATCCGCTGGCTGACCGGCGGGAGCAGAAAATACATAATCTTGAATACGAAATCAGATTTGCTACTTCCGAGGCGACCATTCATATCGGCGCACTATTGATGCTTATGGCGCTTTCTTTTGTATTAGGTGGTGTAATTGAACGATCGGAATTATTAAACGCTTTGCCGGAATACTTTGGATCAATTTGGACGACTCTAGGATTTTTGATAGTTGTTTTAGTGGGTATTGGCGCATTGATGGACCCATACGGAGCTGTGGTGTTGGTTAGTGGCACTGCGGCTCCAATCGCCTATAAAAACGGCATCAATCCCATCCATTTCTGGATGATGGCTTTGGTTGCCTTCGAGGTCGGTTATTTAAGCCCGCCAGTGGCCCTGAATCAATTATTGTCAAGGCAGGCGATCGGGGAAAAAGAGGTTGCTAAAGGGGCCCTGGAAGGTGATAGTTTCTGGTACCGGCATGAAAAAACATTGCTACCACTAGTCACAATGGGTACGACGTTAATACTGGTCGCTATTGTACCCATTTTGGTAGGCTTGTATTTTTCCTCATAGCGATTATTGTTTAAGCGCAACTAGATACCCATTGCGCCAGGAATATGCATGAATTAACCTTAGCAAGTTCGCATAAAAAAACGTAGCTCACGCTGCGCGTTATATTGCGTCTGGCTAATACCAAAAATAGCCAGCATCTATAATCACATAACGACAAACCTATGAATCTTTATCCATTGTTACGCCCCCTGTTATTTTCACTAGACCCTGAAACCGCGCATGAAGTAACGCTTAAGCTGTTAAACGTAGCAGATATTTCCGGCTTGGGAAAGCTGATCTACCCTGCTATTAAAGATAAACCTTTGAATGTCATGGGATTAAGCTTTAAAAACCCTGTCGGCCTCGCTGCGGGCATGGACAAGAATGGTGATTATATAACTGCGCTAGCCGCATTAGGTTTTGGCTTTGTCGAAATAGGTACGGTGACGCCGCGTCCACAACCCGGCAATCCTAAACCGCGCCTGTTCAGGCTACCCGAACGCCAGGCGATTATCAATCGCATGGGCTTTAATAATTTGGGCTTGGACCACTTGCTGAACCAGGTTAAACAAAGTAATTACACGGGCGTTTTGGGCATCAATATCGGCAAGAATTTCGACACACCCATTGAAAATGCAGTTGACGATTATTTAATCGGTTTACGCAAGGCGTATACCTCTGCCAGTTACATTACCATTAACATTTCTTCGCCAAACACCAAAAATCTGCGTCAGTTGCAGCAGGGTGATGAGTTAAAATCCCTGATTGCCGTCTTAAAAGAAGAACAATTTAAGCTACAACATGAACACGGTTTTTATGTACCTTTGGTCATAAAGATTGCACCGGATCTGACAGACGATGAAATAATCCATATTGCCAGATTGTTGCTGGAATTTGAAATGGACGGTGTGATTGCTACCAACACCACTACCGCTCGCGACACGATTGTGGATCATCCACTTGCCCATGAAAAGGGTGGTTTAAGTGGCGCACCAGTTAAAGAAAAATCGACTCTTGTTGTGCGTGGATTAGCGGTCGAATTACAGGGCAAAATCCCGATTATTGCTGCAGGCGGTATTTTAAGCGCTACTGATGCCCAAGAAAAACTTTCAGCGGGGGCGAGTTTGCTGCAAATTTACAGCGGGCTTATTTATCGAGGGCCTCAGTTGATAGAAGATATTGTTAAGAGCTTGTGATTTGAAAAGAGCGTTAAGTCCAAACCCATCTCAAACCGAATTAATAGACGTCTTTCCTAAATAATCGGCATATGACTAACCTGACAGGGTCAGAATAGCCTCTCTGCCTCTGAAAACACTAATAGTTGTAGCGGCCTGCAAACATAATCCATAAGACCTGCAAACATCCGCATTTTCGGCCCGAATTATTTGCGAATATCCGACCCCTCCGGCCCGAATTAAATGAGAATGAGCCCACATTATTTGCAAACAGCCTGCAAACATCGATCAGGACCCACATTATTTGCAAACAAGAAATCAGAGCGGAATCCCAATGGCCAGAAGATTATTTTGCAATTCCTGTGTCCGGGCAGGAGTCAGGTTGCCATTCAAGAATGAGCGTATTTCAGCGGGTTTGGTATCGAGTAATTCTGCCAAGGTTTTGGCGGTATAGCCATGCCGTGTTAGCCGTGGTTCTAGTGCATTGATGTCTTTTGCCAGGATGGCGTCAATGATTTCAGTTTCCACCGGTTTTTGTCCTATGTGGTAGCCTTCATCAAAGGCTAATCCCAGATGCTGTTCTATTTGCAGTGGTGTCGTCAACCTTTCTGCCAATTGGGCCAAGGCATCATCGGTTATTACGTCCGCCCTTTTTACGCCTTTTTTCAAGCATTTGTCCAATAGCCAATTGATGTACTCCGTTTTTTGCCCCTGGATGCCTTCAAGGTTGAAAACCGTCGTTCTTGAACCAATTTCTTCCATC
Organism: uncultured Gammaproteobacteria bacterium; assembly: GCA_963849195.1. Lineage (GTDB taxonomy): Bacteria > Pseudomonadota > Gammaproteobacteria > Methylococcales > Methylomonadaceae > Methylobacter_C. The sequence continues at coordinate 122,939 of CAWKGQ010000001.1, read as the reverse complement.
GCTGGCCGACGCAAGTCATTCTTTAATTTAGGATGTCCTGCCAAGATGATTGAGAGAATGCCATCACCATCTTGCACCACTTCTATCAGGCGTTTAAGGCCAATATCAAGGTGCCAAGATTGACTTGTCCTTTCTCAACCGACAGTGACTTAGAAACCAGAACCTCTTTTTCTTTGTTCAATTCCTGCTGAATCGCTTTTAATGTGGTCGTTTTGCCGCAACCGACAATACCGGATAAGGCGACCATCTGGCCTTGCTTGATCGCAACCTTGAGTTCTTTAACAATTTGTTGATGGTGTTCCGTTTCAAAATAACCGGCATCTTTAAAATCCCGAATGAAACTGTAATAATTCATGACGTCACTTAACATGTTGCTTTCCTTTTAATGGCGAATTAAAAAAAGCGTGTATTTGTTCGAAAATAAGGCGCTTGTTGAGGGTTTCGGCGACGACTTGATTGATCAAGTCTCGTTGTTCCTGGTTCAGTTTTGCCAAGGGCAACCCGAGCTCAGCGGCAATCGCCTGTTTTGCGGCCACCCGGTCAGGAAAGGTGAATTCAATAAAGGGGTCAGGGTCAACAAACGCTGTTTTAGGGGGTTCCTGAACCAGCACCAAAGCAGCTAATGATCCATCGTTAGGGTTGTTTTCCAGTGCAGCCCGAGGCAGTTTAATTTCACCCGCCAACACCGCTATCCGCTCAGCCCGTTTTTGCTGTTTGGTTTTTTTGAATGACCGGTAACGCCCCAAGGGGATCGGGCCGTTGACAGAATGGTAAGGCCCATAACGCTTGTCCCCGAATTCAACGTACAATTCGCTGTCAAACAGGCCCCACCAGAGCACGACGGTTTCCTCGGCCAGGTCTGGATCGACTTGATAGGAAATACCATCAATACTGACACGGGCATCCAACCCAACCTTACAGCGTTCCGGTTCACGGGCAAACGTACAAAACCGATCCCAGGAACACATTTCACGGATGCCGGTGGCAGGCAGGTTGAGTTGCCAGTCTTCCGTTCGGGAATGGGCTTCAGACCGATGATCCATGTTGTTGTAGCGGATCAGGTAATTAAACAACCATTGGTTGGCTTCCACTTCATTTTGAGGCTCGTGGAAATGATAGAGGGTTTCATGCATTTCTTTGACGGTGCGGAACGGCCTTTCGACTTTGCCTTTGGCTCGGGCGGTCACCCGGGTACCGTCGCTGCCTTTCGGCATATGGATGATAACCTCAACCCCCAAGTAATCCATGACTTGCAGGAAAATACGGCTTCTGGCAATCGGGCCAGCATCACAATAGAGCTTGGACGGAATCCCCTGGAGGACGAATTGGACATCCTTTTTCGGCGACATCGCCGCAAACATGAATCGCAACGCCGCTTCCACATCTTCGCCGTAGACGCAGTGATATTCTTGATAGGCTACCCCGCTTCGGTCATCAACTACGCTGTAAATCATTAGTGTGGGCGCTCCCCGGTCTTTATCCAGCCAAAGCGGTTCTTTGACGTGTTTAAGGTCTGAGGGGCTGAGGTCGAAATGCCAACAGTCATTGCTGTGCTCAGCCTGAAACCGGACTGCTGGTGGTTGCCGAACCAAGTAATTACGGTCATAACCCCATAATTTCAGATAATGGTTGACCGTGGTTTTCTTAAGTTGTCCAGGATCGGCTTTGAAAAAGCCACTTGGCGTGTCAAGACCAAAGTCCTGGAGTAGACGAATGCATTCGGAGGTAGAGAGATGACGGCTTTTTTTGTTGGAAGTCCTGATTTTCATGGCGGCGATGATTTCACAGTACATTTCCATTTCGTCTGCCGGTAATATCCTCGGCTTCCCACAGTCAGAGCGCCGTAACGGTTTAGGCCTGTTATGTACATTCAGGGCACGGTATAAAGTGGATTCTGATACGCCATACAAATTTGCTGTTTCCTGCATGATGGAGCGGCGCTCCTTGCTTCGGGAGGGAAGGCTGCTGAGACGGTGGCGTAAACTAATCAGCGCTTCTGGGAAAATGCGTTTGCCGCTCATTACCTTTCACTAGGCGTATTCAGCATTGGTTTTATAAGACCCAAGGGCGACCCCACGATGCCGCAGATAGGTATATAAGGTACTTTTGGCGATACCCAGCTTTTCTGAGATTTCGTTTACTGTTAGCCGTCCTTCCTTATACAGGGTTTCTGCTGCACAGGCGGTGGCTTCTGCTTTTTGTGGTATGCCTTTGGGTCTGCCTCCGTTTCTCCCCCTGGCCCTGGCTGCGGACAAGCCGGCTTGGGTTCTTTCCCGGATAAGGTCACGCTCAAATTCGGCTAATGAGGCGAATAGGTTAAAGCTTAACCGGCCTTGGGCCGTGGTGGTGTCAATGGGATCGTGCAGGCTTTGCAGGCCGATCTTTTTTTCCATTAAGTCATTGACCAGGCTAATCAGGTGATTAAGCGAACGCCCCAATCGGTCTAGCTTCCAGATTACCAGCACATCACCCGGGCGTAGGTTATGGATCATCTCATTCAGTGCCGGACGTTCCGATCGTGCGCCACTGGCAATGTCCTGATAAATCTTCTCACAACCGGCTTTCGTCAAGGCATCGATCTGGAGTACCAGGTTTTGGTCTTTGGTGCTTACCCGTGCATAGCCAATTTTCATGAAGGCTGATCCCCAGAAATTGTATGATTATTTCGTCTTTGCGAAGAATTTTAAACCTTGTTTTATAAAACCACAATACCGAACCATAAAATCAAGGACTTGAAGGTAAACATGGCGAACTTGCCTGGGTTCGATAAAACGCTCGTTTTATCGAACCCAAGAATAGGGGAAGTAAACGGCAAAATTACCTATTTGAAGTCTTGATTGATTTGCGTGATTAGCTAGACTAGACTAGGTGTTTTTATGGAGAATGTAATGCAAACTGTAAATATGTTACAAGCCAAGTCCTCTCTGTCCCGCTTAGTAGAGGCCATTGAGCAAGGGCAAGAGCGTGAAATCGTGATTGCCAGGAATGGCCGCCCAGCTGCTAAGCTTGTTCCGATAGATACTGCACCATCCGGGAAGCGGATTGGTGTAGCAAAAGGCTTGTTCGTGGTGCCGGACAGCATTGATGCACATAACGACGAAGTGGCTCAGTTGTTCATGGGCGAAGTGCAGTCTTGAATCTGCTGTTGGATACTCACGTTGCACTATGGGCTATCACGGATAACCCAAAACTGCCACAAAAGGCGCGTGATTTGATTGCATCGCCCAAAACGACCGTTTGGGTCAGCGCGGCGAATATCTGGGAAATTGCGATTAAGCATTCGTTAGGGCGAGGCGACATGCCGGTTTCTAGCCGAGACGCAATGCGCTATTTTCAGGAATCTGGTTATCGCTTCCTCGCCGTTGAGGCGGAACATGCGATAGCGGTCGAAGAACTGCCTTTACATCACCAAGACCCGTTCGACCGCATACTTGTGGCTCAGGCACTCGTAGAGCCGATGCGTTTAATGACCCATGATCCCTTGGTAGCGCTCTATAACGACACAATTATCAAGATTTAAACTTGAGTTGATTTTAGTATGCAACTTTATTACGCACCCACATTTGTCCGGCTGTTTGTAAAAAGGGGACACCAAGTAATAAACGAACTTCTGGTGTGCCGAACAGAACTTTCGATCCATTCCGGCTTTTATATTTGATACCGCCGTCTGGCAAATAGCCCATGACCGCTTTTATTGGAATAGCCCATATTTCTTGTTTGCAAATAATGTGGGCCTTGAGTGATGTTTGCAGGCTGTTTGCAAATAATGTGGGCTCATTCGCATTTAATTCGGGCCGGAGGGGTCGGATATTCGCAAATAATTTGGGCCGAAAATGCGGATGTTTGCAGGTCTTATGGATTATGTTTGCAGGCCGCCACAGATAATGACGTCAAGCTGACAAGTACACGAATAATCAACTGCGATGGGCGAAATCCATCATTTCTTGCCGTAGGTACTATCGTGATCAGAGGCAATGGTTAGAAGTCGGATAAATTCACCATCACGATAGGCCGTTGCTCGTCGTGCTTGGGTAATACGTAACGAATAAACAGCATCAATTCCGGATGGTGGCTTGAAACTAATGATTTTTTCCCACTTCAGGCCGCTGTCGCGATAGACCTGGTTCCAGGTCATCTGCCGAAGTTTGTTGAGTGTTTCTATGGCTGCATGCCGTTCTGCCTTTTGCAGTGTCAGAAGATTCTCCTGAAAGATGGGGTTGTTAAGGCCAAGCTTGACCAGTCTATCCGGGTCAATCTTGGCCATTCAACTTCTCCAGCAGGGTATCAACATTGGTATCGGTGGGTGAATTGGCTTGCGCCCAAGACAAGGCATTTTGCAGATCAGCCGCCGTTTTTGATTGGTGCAGCCAGCGTTCGTTGTCTGGAATGACGGTAGCTGTGCGTACCAGCCAGACCCCCGGCTCCTGCTCTTCCACCAGAACTTGTCGGCCAGCGTACTGCTTGCCCAGTGAGATTTGCCCATTTGCGCCAATGACCTTGACGCTAGGTTGAGTAGTTACTGTTGTCATTATAACCTCCAGAGTATTAATGCACGAATACACTATAGCACTAATACAACGATATTGGCGAGTCAAAATAATGGGGCTGTACACAACATCCAACAGTACGAAAACGAACGGTTTCGGACATACCTTTTAAAGGGTGTAGGGGTTTAAGGTGCAATGGAACGAATAACCGTGTTAGCGTCTATATTGAGGTGCATTTTGATTTTTTTCTTTTACAAAGAGTTGGCGTGATTCATTTATTTTAGTTACCCCATGTCTTGCCAGTTGCTTTTTGTATGCCGCAGCCAAGGTTGTTTATAGATGTCAGTGAGTCGAAACCATCGTTACGCCTTGCTTCCCTATCACAACAGCCGAGGAGGTGAAAAGTGATGACAGAGAAAGAAACTATCAAATGCAAAGTGGCGGTGACCTTTTGCTACGTAATGTGTGCCGTCGTCCTGCTGTTCAGGGGTGATATAGTGAGCATCATGCCGATTTCACTGGAGATTGTGCATGTCTGGTTATTTTAACTGGTAAAGGCGGAGTGCAACGCTTTGGAGGGGGAAAACACCCCCTCTTTTTTATTTCTAAAACATATAGCCAATTTAGATAGCCAAAAAGAAAGTAGCTAAATTACATTGCATTTTGCATTATCGGCTAGTTGATTTACAGTAGACATCTTTCCTAAATACCGCCATAACGCAAGTTAACAAGAGCCGCTACTAAATGCCATGTCAGGGAATAATGCTTGTGCTTGCCCCGATAAACATCCTTAACAATCCTGAAGATTTTGCCTCGGCGATTGACATGCTCAATGAAAACACGCTGTTTCGATAGTGCCTTATTATCGGTTTTGTCTTCAGCCGAAAGGGCTTGGCCTTTTTTCTTTTTAACCGGCAGGGTCACGTTCTGATGGTGTTTGTGCAGCCCTTGGTATCCTGAATCAGCCAGCAGCAAGGCATCGGGATGCAACAAATAGGCGGCTGTCTTTAAAGACCGAAAAATCATGCTGTCGGCCTTTAGCCACCACCACGGCGAGGATAGCCAGCGTTAACAGGCAAATCACGAGTTGGGCCTTGACTGTATGGCGTTTTTTTTCCTGAGTAATACGCTTTCTGGTTTTTGACAGGGCGCTCGATGGGCTGCTCCGAAACATCAATGGCCAAGGTGGCTGCCGGATCTTCCAACAGTGCCTTACGGTTGGGGCGTTTTTCGACTTTGGCCAATAGCCTTGCGGTACGGGCATAAATCTTATGACAATAAGACTCGCTGATGCCGAAGACCGCCGCGAGATTTATCAGGGTCGGATAGTGGCGAAGATAATAAAGTGTCAGCAACAAACGGTCTTCCAAGGCCGGCTTGGAGTCTTTCCGCCCCCGTCTTGTCAGCGGGTGGAGGACTTTTTGTTCGTCCAGGTAAGCCGCCAGCTTCCCGTGAAGATGCAGGAAATCTTCTTGTGACAGGCCGACAGTTCGCATGAACTCTTCAGGCTTGTGTGGGCAATTGGGCATAAGGGGTCATGGCTATTAGTGTTTTCAGAGGCAGAGAGGCTATTCTAACCCTATCAGGTTAGTCATATGCCGATTATTTAGGAAAGACGTCTACTATATAAATACGCGGGTACCGCATCACCACGTTAATTTCAATTCACCATCAAGTTTCATTACTATCGGGCATACTTACGCCACCCGGTTGCTGGAGAAAGGCCAGCAGCGGTTAGATATTCAGGCGCAGCTCAGCCATGAAAACATTACCGCCTGGCAGATCTGTAGGAGCGATTAAGTAAATGGCCGCGGATAGTTGCTTCAGATCAATCACTGCCCATGCACGAATGAATTTTGCACAGCCACGTCATGGTAATATACGATGGTTTTTCCTATCACCAGCCATTTGCCCTTGGCTATAAACGAAAATAAGCAACAAAACGATGACACAAAACACCAACAACCAAGCTGCCTACATCTGGTCGTTAGCCGACTTACTGCGTGGCGACTTCAAACAAAGCCAGTACGGCCGCATCATTTTGCCGTTCACTCTGTTACGCCGCCTTGAAGGCGTATTGGAGGACAGCAAAGAAGCAGTGCTTGCTCAGGTTGAAAAAGTACAACAAATGAACCTGCCCGAAGAAGCTCAGGAAAAACTGCTGTTACGAGCAACCGGCGGCCTGTCGTTTTTCAATATCTCTAAAATGGATCTCTCCAAACTCGGTGAAGCGGGTATTGCTGCTAATCTGGAATCCTATATTCAGGGCTTTTCCAAAGATGCTCGGGAAATTTTTGAGCACTTCAAGTTTGCCGACTTTATCGGCCAGCTCAACGATGCCAACCTGCTCTACAAAATCGTCCAAAAGGTTAGACAGACCGATTTAAGTCCCAAGGCTATCTCCAATCATGATATGGGACTGGTGTTTGAAGAACTAATCCGCCGCTTTGCTGAAAGCTCAAACGAAACAGCCGGAGAACACTTTACCCCGCGTGATATTGTGCGTCTTACCACCTCGCTGGTGTTTATGGAAGATGATGACGCCCTCACCAAGCCGGGCATTATCCGCACTATCTACGACCCGACCGCAGGCACGGGCGGCTTTCTTGTCATCAGGTATGGAATACGTGCATGAGTTAAACCCGCAAGCGGTGATGCGTGGCTATGGTCAAGAACTCAACCCTGAAAGTTACGCCATCTGCAAAGCAGATATGTTGATCAAAGGACAAGAAGTCAAAAACATCAAACTCGGCAATACCTTATCGAATGATCAACTGTATGCCGATAAATTTGATTACATGCTATCCAATCCGCCATTTGGCGTCGATTGGAAAAAAATCGAACAAGACATCAAAGACGAATATACCCTTAAAGGTTTTGATGGCCGCTTTGGTCCTGGTTTACCAAGAGTCTCTGATGGCTCGCTGTTATTCCTGTTGCACCTCATCAGCAAGATGAGAGATGCCTCCGAAGGTGGCGCACGTATCGGAATTATTCTTAACGGCTCGCCATTGTTTACCGGCGGCGCAGGTTCCGGCGAATCGGAAATCCGCCGCTACATACTGGAGGTCGATCTGCTGGAAGCCATCGTCGCGCTGCCCACCGATATGTTTTACAACACCGGCATCTCCACCTATGTGTGGGTACTCTCGAATAAAAAAGCCACGGATCGCAAAGGCAAAGTTCAGCTGATTAACGGCGTCAACCTGTGCGGCAAAATGCGCAAGTCGTTGGGCTCCAAGCGCAATGTGATGGATGAAAGCGACATTGCCACCATTACCCGCACTTTTGGTAGCTTTGCCGTGGTCGATGCGCGGGAGCTGGATAAACCCGCCGAACAAAAAAGCAATCGCGGTCGCCAGTCAGTCACCCCAAAAACCGAAGCACCCAAGACCTTTGCCAGCAAAATCTTTAATACCTATGAATTCGGCTACCGCCGCATCAGCATCGAACGCCCATTGCGTCAATCCTGGCAATTCAGTGATGAACGCATTAACGGCTTGCGTTTTGTCCCCGGCGCTTTAAACGCCGCCATGCAGTGGTTGTATAAAGAATACGGATCAAGCTGGACTGATGCCCAAGACTGCGACAACTACGGCGTGTTATCAGAACACGCCATAGAGATACGTGCTTACCTGAAAAGCCACTTTAGCGAGCTAAAAGAAGCTCAAATAAAAGACCTGCTCGATAACAAAATCTGGCTTAGCCAACTACAAATCCTGCGCAAAGTCTGCCAACTGCAACAAGCCATCGGTAGCGCACAGCACGATGATATGAACGGTTTTGAGGCGGAGCTAAAAGCCGCCTGTAAAACCCAGGCAATCACTTTAGATAGCAAAGAAAAAAAACAAATCACCGATGCGGTCAGCTGGAAAAACCCGGTGGCAGAAAAAGTCATTAAGAAAATCCATACCGGCAAAGCCAATCCGCTTTATGGCTTGTTTGCCATAGGCGGCAAAGTCATTGAATACCAGGCCGATACGGAGCTGCGTGACAACGAAAACGTCGCCCTTGACCCTTCAAAACCTGTAAACGCCATAAACGAAGCCTATTTCCTTAAAGAAGTGCAGCCACATGTTCCCGATGCGTGGATAGATGCCGGCAAAAAAGACGATAAGGATCAGGAAATCGGCATCGTTGGTTATGAAATTCCGTTTAACCGGCATTTTTATCAATACCAACCACCCAGGGATTTAGTCGAGATCGATGCGGATTTAGATAAAGTCAGTGCCGAGATTATGGCATTATTGCAAGAGGTGCATTCGTGAAGAACCCAATAAACAAATGGTATCTTTTGGCCTAATAATCCAGCAATTGCGAAACAGCGTGTTGCGCAATTATGGCAAATCCCTTGGGCGACACAATATTGCCATTATCAGCAAAAACCAAAGTCATATAAAAATGCGTCAACCCTACATACACGAGGTAACCAACCATGCAAGCCATAGAATTTGAAGCAACCACTTTTCAACATACCATTCGCGTTCCTGATAGTGTTCCTGATGGCGTTTCTGTCCGGATTGTATTGTCGTTTGACGATACAAAAACGAAAAACGATGACGGCAACAGCCGCCGTAAAAATCTACTCGCGTCAATGCCTAATGTAGGACGTGATGAAGACTTTGCGCGTTCTACTCAAGCAAACAAATTTTCACAATTTCCCTCTAAATTGAAATTAAGCCGTGATGAAATGAATGACAGAACGCCAGAATATCTGACCATGAAAGTGGATGAAATTGATATACCCGCACGGGACGAGCGCTATGACCGCTAGGATATTTGCAGATACCAATGTGTGGATATATGCCCATTTGCAAAATGAAAATGACCCTCGCTGCCACAAGGCCGCAGAAATGGTTAGAACGTTACCGTTGATAATCAGCAATCAAGTGGTTAATGAATATTACAGTGTGATGTTAAAAAATAAGGCCTCGGATGAATTTATTCAGGCCAATATCAAAACCATGCTTTGGCATTGTGATGTGTTTTGTCTTTCGCTTGATACGTTGGCGGCCGCTTTTGAAGTACGGGAGCGGTATCGTTTTTCGTGCTGGGATAGCCTGATAGTGGCTTCCGCGTTAGAAACCCAATGCGGTGTGCTCTATACCGAAGATTTGCAACATGGACAAATCATTGAAAATAGCCTGCACATTATCAATCCGTTTATTGAAGAAGCGCGTCCATGAAATATCGGGCTTATCCTGAGTATAAGAATTCTGGGGAAGAATGGTTAGGTGATATTCCTAGCCAGTGGCTAATTTTTGATGGTAAGCGAATCTTTATAAATCGCCGTGAATTAGCCACAGAAATAGACGAACAACTTGCAGCAAGTCAAAAGTATGGCGTGATACCGCAATCATTAATGATGGAGTTGAATGACTCAAAAGTTATGCTTGCATTAAAAGGAACTAGCTCATTTAGGCATGTGGAAAAGAATGACTTTGTAATTAGTTTAAGAAGTTTCCTGATTAGTAAGATGCTTCAGCCAGGCCCGAACATTAAATCAATGGATGGCGTATACTGAAATTTACTCCATTAAAGAGGGTCGTATCATGTCGATGAATCGCATTCAGTTCCAAGCGGGCTTATCAATGCCTGAGTTTCTCAAACAATTCAGTACGGAAGCACAATGTGAGGCCGAGTTAGAGCAAGCACGGTGGCCTCAAGGCTTTGTTTGTCCCTGTTGTGCGCACACGGGCCATAGTGTGTTTAAAGTCGGATCGCACAAAACGTTTCAGTGTCAGGATTGTCGACATCAAACTTCGCTTATAGCAGGAACTCTCTTTCAAAGCACCAAGTTGCCGCTGACGGTTTGGTTTCTGGCGATCTATCTCATCAGTCAAGCCAAGACGGGCTTGTCTGCGCTAGCTCTGAAGCGGTATCTGGGGGTCAGTTATCCCACTGCATGGCTAATTCAGCACAAGCTAATGGAAGCCATGTCTGAGCGCGAAACGAAATATACCCTCGGCGGCCAAGTCCAAGTTGATGACGCCTATTTCGGTGGTGAACTCAGTGGTGGTAAAACCGGGCGGGGTTCTGAAAACAAGGTGCCTTTTGTTGCGGCACTGTCGCTCGATGATGAAGGGCATCCCTTACGCATCAAGCTAACACCGGTCTCCGGTTTTACCAGCAAGGCCATTGCCGATTGGGCTAAAGCCCATCTTACTCCAGGTTGCGCAGTGCTTTCTGATGGCTTGGCTTGTTTCGCGGCGGTGATCGAGGCGGGTTGCCAACACCAAGCTATCATAGTCGGCGGCCGCAAACCTAAAGACGTGCCAGAATTCCTTTGGGTCAACACGATATTGGGCAATCTAAAGACCAGTCTGGGTGGCGCTTATCATGCTTTTGACTTCGCAAAATACGCCGCGCGTTATCTGGCGGCGTTTGCCTATCGATTCAACCGTCGCTTTCAGCTCGATACGCTTCCGAAACGTCTTCTCGTGGCCGCCATCGCCATCGGGCCCCGCTCAGATGCATGGCTTCGGTCAGCTGAATCATCTTGCTAATCAGGAGAAGTTTTGAAGGAGGTATTGAGCACAGTAATTATGATGGTTGTGTTTCTCCGGCCTATACAGTGCTTAAAGCCTCTAAAAATATTGAACCAAGATTTTATCGTTATCTGTTTAAAAGCAATCCCTTTATAGCTGCATTGCAGTCAACAACAGATAGTTTAAGAGACGGTAAATCGATTACTTATGAACAGTTCGGGGCTATTCCATTAGTTTTGCCTGCAACTGATGAACAACAAATCATCGCCAACTTCCTCGACCACGAAACCGCCAAAATCGATACCCTGATCGAAAAACAACAACAGCTCATCAAGCTGTTAAAAGAAAAACGTCGGGCAGTCATTAGTCATGCCGTGACCAAAGGCTTAAACCCTAACGCACCGATGAAAGATTCAGGTGTTGAGTGGTTGGGAGAAGTGCCCGAGCATTGGGAAGTTAAAAAGTTCTCTCGTTGCGCTTCCATACGAAATGGTCAGGTTGATCCCAGATATTTGCCATATAGTGAGTATACTTTGATTGCACCGAATCATATTGAAAGTAACACAGGACGATTACTTTCCATGGAAACTGCGTCAGAGCAGGGTGCGGACAGTGGAAAGTATCTCTGCAAAGAGGGTGAGGTTATTTATTCCAAAATACGACCGGCTTTAGCAAAGGTTTGTTTTTCCCCTAATAATCAAACGATTTGCAGTGCTGATATGTATCCTATGAAAGGAATCGATGGTTTAACAAATGGATTTTTGTATTTGATATTACTTTCAGGATGGTTCACCAGTTTGGTAATTCTTGAGTCCGACAGAGTTGCAATGCCAAAGATCAATCGTGAGAAATTAGCTGAAGTGCAGTTGCCTATTCCTCCTAAACAGGAGCAATTGAGAATATGTTCAGATATTAAAGAAAAGTTATCTGTTATCGATTCCTTGCTTGATAAAGTATATAAAAGCATTAGGTTATCTAATGAACGCCGCACAGCCCTGATCTCCGCCGCCGTCACCGGCAAAATCGACGTAAGAAATTTCAAAAAAACAGGAGCGTAAAACATGCTTGCCATCCGCCAGATTATTGAAGACCCGCAAGACGTGATTCCGATTCCGCCTGAATTTCGTCACCGCCGTATCGAAGTTATTTTTATGGCTCTCGATTCTACCCCTGAGCCTCTTCCTGTTGATTTACCGCCAACCGATGCTATAACAACTTTTCGCGGTAAAGGTAAAGGCGGCGCGGTAGAACGCTTGCTAATGGATCGTCAAGCTGATAGAGATCGCGAAGCATGAGCGGCTTTCTGCTCGACTCTTCTGCATTGTTGTCTTTGCGCGACAATGAACCGGGTGGGGAGCGCGTCAGTCATCTGTTACGAGAAGCCTAAACTGGTGGCTTTTCTCATTCCCACGCGCTGCGCTCACCGTTATACACAAGTCCGGCCTAGCGGTAAAAGTATCGTCATTCCGGCATGGATGCCGGAATCCAGTGCCATGGATGGTACCTTTGGGTTGCCAGGTGCTTGATTGAACAGAAGTGTAAACCCGTAGTTTCACATCCCTGTGACTGGATTCCGGCATCCATGCCGGAATGACGGGCTTCGAGACACTTGTGTATAACGGTGAGCGTAGCGCGTGAGAACCAGGTAATAATTAAATTAACAAGGAATCATGGTATGAGCCAGTCTCCACTTGTCGATAGCCCGCTTGTCGCTGAAGTCAAACAGCTGATTCAATCTGCTCAACAGCGTGCGGCTGTTGCGGTCAATGCCGAGCTGACCTTGCTCTATTGGCAGGTGGGCAAACGTATTGCCGATGAGGTGCTGAACGGTGAACGGGCGGAATATGGCAAGCAAGTCATAGCCAGCTTGGCGCAGCAATTGATGCTGGATTATGGCAAAGGCTGGTCGAAGCGCAACCTGGCGCAAATGGTAAGATTTAGCGAAGTTTTTCCTGATTTTCAGATTGTGCAGACACTGTCTGCACAATTAAGCTGGAGTCATTTCACCTGTTTGGTGACGATTGCCGATCCGCTAAAACAGGAGTTCTATTTGACAATGGCGCTGCAAGAACGCTGGTCAACCCGCACATTGGCAGATCGGATTGATAAACAATTATTCGAACGCACCGCAGTTTCAAGAAAACCAGAGGAAACGATCAGCCGTGAACTTGCCTTGTTACGTGAACAAGGCTTTGTCAATGAAAACCTGATTTTAAAAGATCCGTACATACTGGATTTTCTTGATCTGAATGACAGCTATCTGGAAAAAGACCTTGAAGATGCCATTCTGCGGGAGTTGCAACAATTTCTGCTGGAACTCGGCAGCGGTTTTAGCTTTGTCGCACGCCAATACCGCATTCAAATCGATAACGATGATTTTTATATTGACCTGTTATTTTACAACCGCAAGCTAAAACGTCTGGTCGCCATTGATTTAAAAATAGATAACTTTAAGGCCGAATATAAAGGGCAAATGGAGCTTTATCTGCGCTGGCTGGCAAAATATGAACAGGAAGCGGATGAAAATCCACCATTGGGCATTATTCTGTGTGCCGGTAAAAAACAAGAACAAATCGAGTTGCTGGAGCTGGATGGTACCGGTATTCACGTCGCCGAATACTTGACAGCACTGCCGCCCAAAGCAGTGCTTGAGCAGCGTTTGCATCAGGCCATGATCAATGCCAGACTGCGTCTGGACAACAAAAATGAGTGATGGCTGTTTACTGGCAAATCCAATAAGTATTACAGCAGTCATGAAAAACGTAAGCGCCGTCTTGATAAGTCCCAAAAAGAGACCTATAGTACCCAGAATGGGACTTTTAGGTGTGAGTGAATGATGAGCCGTTCTGCTATTGGTGATGCCTTGTTTACCAAAACCCAGCAACGGGTTTTGGGTTTGCTGTATGGCAAGCCCGAGCAGAGCTATTATTTAAACGAAATTGTGCGGCTGGCCGCTGTGGGTAAGGGCTCGGTGAATCGAGAGCTGGACAAGCTGTGTGCGGCCGGCCTGCTGACGGTGTCGCGACAGGGTAACCAGAACCATTATCAGGCTAATGCCAATAATCCGATCTTTAACGAATTAAAGGCGATCACTCAAAAAACGTTTGGGGTGGTGGATATTATCAAGGCCGCGTTAGCACCGCTGTTGCCACAGCTAAACTGTGCTTTTATTTATGGCTCGGTAGCCCAAGGCACAGAACACGCAGGCAGTGATATTGATCTGATGTTGGTGGGTGATGATATGAGTTATAGCGAAGTGATGGAGCTGTTAGCGCCCGCAGAAAAACAATTGGGCAGGACGATTAACCCGACTCTATACACGGTAGCTGAATTTACTGACCGGAAAAATAGCCATCAACCTTTTATTACACGCGTTATCGAACAACCCAAGCTGTGGCTGATGGGTGACTCGGAACTTAAAAACTAGCAGGATTAAAAGGTAAGACGTTAATGGAAGCATTGGAAAATCTCGTTACCATAAAAGCACTTAATCGTGAGCCGCCAATGCTTAAAGAGCTGATTGCTCTGGCTAATGAGCTGTTAGACCGTGTTAAGGCTTTGGGCGTGATTCAGAAGAAGCCTGATTTATGAAGGGATAAAGCGAACGAGTTACCCTTCCAAAACGACATGATCAAGCATTTAGTCGCAAATGGCTGGTTGTTGGGCAAGCCGGAAAACTACAATCGAGAACTGGCCTTGTATCCCGAAGACTTGTTGGGTTTTGTGCAAGAGACTCAGGATGCCCAGTGGCAAAAATTCTGCGCCCTGTACCCCAATAACCCTGAGCATAAGTTTTTGGAGCGGGTTGCCTCGCAACTGAATAAAGCCGACCCCAATGCCGCTAATAAAGAAATGCGTACCTTTGGCACCTTGGGTGTATTGCGCCATGAACTGCGTGACCGGGGTACGCGGTTTAGTTTGTGCCAGTTTAAACCTGAACATGATTTAAACCCGGAGACTTTAGCGCGTTACCAAAAAAACCGTTGCCGGGTAGTGCCGGAATTGGTGTATAGCCCCTGGGCCTTAAAAGCGCAAGTGCAGAACACTTGGCTGAAACGGGTGCAAAAGCCAAAGCCTGGCGTATCGATTTGGTGTTGTTTGTGAATGGCTTGCCGGTGGCGACCTTAGAGTTAAAGTCGGAATTTAAACAGGCGGTACACAATGCCATCAAACAATATAAAACCACCCGCCATCCCGTAGACCCTGTCACCAAAAAGCCGGAACCCTTATTAACCTTTAAACGCGGGGCGTTGGTGCATTTTGCCGTCAGCCAATATGAAGTGTATATGGCCACCCGTTTGGAAGGCAATGACACGTTCTTTTTGCCGTTTAACAAAGGCACTAAAGAAGGTGGTGCCGGTAACGATGTGCCTGAAGATATTAACCAATACGCCACGGATTATTTATGGAATGAGGTCTTGCGGCCCGCTAACCTGCTTAATATTCTTGCCCGCTTTGTGCATTTGCAGATTGAAGAAAAAGAAGACTGGGAAGGGCGCAAGTACAAAAAAGAAGCCCTGATCTTTCCGCGTTATCACCAATGGGATGTGGTCACTAAGCTGGTGGAGGCTGCCCGCAGCGAGGGCCCCGGCCATAAATACCTGATTCAACACAGTGCCGGTTCGGGTAAATCCAACTCCATTGCCTGGGTAGCGCATCAGTTATCGTCGCTCTATGATCAAAACGGCAATAAACAATTTGATTCCGTGATTATCGTGACCGACCGAACGGTATTGGATGATCAGTTGCAAGATACCATCTATCAATTTGAACATGTGGATGGCGTGGTGGGGCGCATCAATAACAAAGAAGGCGACGGGTCTAAATCCGAAAAACTGGCCGCCGCCCTGGAAAACTCCCAGCCGATTATTATCGTCACCATTCAAACTTTCCCTTATGTATTAAGAGCGATTGAGAACAGTCTCAGCTTAAAAGAGCGGCGCTACGCGATTATTGCCGATGAGGCGCATTCTTCACAATCCGGTTCTACCGCGCGTCAGTTAAAAGAAGTGTTGATGATCGATGCGCAAGGCAGTGATGACGAAGAGGTGACTTCCGAAGATATTCTGGATGCCGCTATCGCCTCACGTCGCGCTTCCGCTAATGTCAGTTATTTGGCTTTTACCGCCACCCCAAAAACCAAAACCCTGGAACTGTTTGGCCGCGTGCCCAACCCTGATGAAGCGCCGTCTAAAACCAATCTACCCGAAGCCTACCATGTCTACAGCATGCGCCAGGCGATAGAGGAAGGCTTTATTCTGGATGTATTAAAAAACTACACCAACTACAAAGTGGCCTATAACCTGGCGTTAAAAATTCAGGGTGCCGACCAGGAAGTTGAAAGTAAGAGAGCCAAGGTAAAACTGAATCAATGGGTGCGTTTGCATGATTATAATATCGCACAAAAAGTACAGGTCATTGTTGAGCATTTTAAAGCCAATATAATGGGGCTGTTAGGTGGTCAAGCCAAAGCCATGGTGGTCACCAGTTCCCGTAAAGAAGCCGTGCGCTACAAATTGGGCTTTGATAAATACATTGCGGCCCAGGGCTACCAAAACATCCATGCCATGGTGGCTTTTTCTGGCGAGGTAGCGTTTAGTGATAAAGACCCTAACGTTGAAGGCTTGCTTGGCGAGAAGTTTACCGAAAATAATATGAACCCGAACCTTAAAGGCCGGGACATGCGCAAAGCCTTTGATTCTGATGACTACCAGGTCATGATCGTCGCCAACAAATACCAAACCGGTTTTGACCAGCCCAAGCTCTGCGCCATGTATGTGGATAAAAAGCTCGGTGGTGTGGAGTGTGTGCAAACGCTATCGCGTATGAATCGTACCTATCCCGGTAAAGCCGAAATGGGCACTTTTGTGCTGGATTTTTTCAATGAGCCGGAAGACATACTCAATGCCTTTCAGCCCTATTACCAAACCGCCGAACTAGCGGATGTATCGAACCCGGATTTAATTTTTGATCTATTCGATAAGCTGCGTGCTGCCGGTATTTTTACCTGGCAGGAAGTCGAACAATTTTGCGAGGCGTTTTTTGTAAAAAGCAAAAGCAATGCGGCAATAGCCAATATTTGCAAACCAGCGGTCGAGCGTTGGCAGAAACGTTATAAATCAGCCATTGATGCCTATAAACAAGCCAGGGACATGTTTGAACGCTCGAAGAAGACTGCCGATGCGGTGTCGATCGCTAATGCAGAAAACAGCTTTAAGGAATGCAAGAAAGAAAAAGACGCGCTGGAAATCTTTAAAAAGGATTTAGGCACGTTTGTGCGCTTTTATGAATTTATGTCGCAGATAGTCGATTACGACGATAAAGCATTGGAAAAACTCAGTCTTTATGCCCGTAATTTACGCCCTATGCTGCGTGAAACGTTCATGGAAGAAGACGGTATCGATTTAGACAACGTGGTACTCAGCCATTACCGCCTTTCCGTCATTCGCCAGCAGGACTTGAGACTAAAAGAAGATTCAGCTGACTATAAACTTGAACCCGGTGAAGGCTTGGGCACGGCTAAAGCTAAAGATAAACATGAAGAATTTCTCTCACAGATTATCAGCCGTTTGAATGAGCTTTTTATTACCGATCATTTAACAGAAAAAGACCTGGTGAATTACGCCTACACCATTAGAGATAAAATCAGTGAAAATGCCTTGGTCATGAAGCAAATCGCCAATAATTCTACTGAGCAGGCGATGCTGGGTGATTTTACCAAAGCCGTTGATGATGCAGTCATGGATAGTAGTGAGGCGCATCAAAATCAGATGATGCAGTTATTATCTGATCCCGCAAAAGCAGCGGGTTTTGCTAAGGTGGTGTTTGATTTGTTGAAGTTGGCGGAATGAGTATAAATTGTGGTTTTTGAAACCTATCTACATCTAAAGCAAAACCTTTATTTTGAGGATTTCCGTTCTTTTTGTCTTTTCATTACTATAGCTGACTACATGAAGTCTGATATCTTACCGACAATGGAAGACTATTTGATGAAACTAATTTCTTTAAATATCGTGCTTAAACAAGCAATTCATGGAATAACAACCGACCTCGGGATGAACACAATTAGATCGATTGTTCTTCCTGTTCAAAGCCTTGATGAGCAAAATATCATTGCTGCCAAAATCGAAAAGTTACTTGCCCTTTGCGACCAACTGGAAACGCAAATCAGCCAAAACCAAACAAACGCCGAACAACTGATGCAGGCTGTATTAAAAGAAGCCTTTAGTCATAACTCCATCAGCCCACAAGCTACTGCAAATACCTTGGAGGGCGCTGGTGCTTAACAAAGTTGCCAAATTCGCCCTGGTTGCCACTTCGCTGGCCCCTATCTGCCTGACCCTGTGGTTTGTCGAGTTCAGCAAAAACTGGGATTGGCAACAGGGTTGGGGCTTTCTACTAGCCGCCTTACTGATGAGCATTATCTGCTACGGGCTTTTACGGATGTCAGCCCGCAAGCTGGAATCATTACCGATCAAGATCAAATCGATTAAAACCGCCGACAAAGAAATCGTCGGTTTTCTATTGGTCTATCTGCTACCGTTGATCAAACAGTCCTCAAATTCTATTAGCACGCAGGTATTGGTATTTGTTGCTGTTATGTTCTTTCTGATTGTATACAACTCCCATGTTTACCACTTCAACCCTTTACTGGGCTTTTTCGGTTACCACTTTTATGAAGTGACCATTGAAGGCGATATTATCTTTGTGCTGATTACCCGCCAGAATATAACGAACTGCAAAGGGATTACTCGTGTTGTGCAACTCACTGAATACATGATTTTGGATGTCAACCATGCCGGATAACATTAACCTGTTTGCTTTGGTCGAGGATGAGCAAGCACCGATTCGCCGAATTCCATTGACTGCCGACTTGGGAACTGAATTAGCCCAATTCTTTGCCCGTCAACAAAGCGATTTTCTGGACAACAAACAGCGCATAGAGTTTTCTGGCAGTTATAACGTCGATAGTGGCGAGATTTTTACCATCACAGATTATCCGTTGCCGGAATTTATAGGTAACGCTTTGAGCAATCCGCTTCCATATCAAATGCTTAACCTAAGCGAAGAAACACATCGAATCAAAGCTTTGTTTACTGGAAACTGGTCGAACACAAATAAAACCGTAAATTTTCAAGTTTTTGATTCCGGCAAGCTGCTTTCCAAGGGATTGACGCTAATCGGCTCCGGTAATATCTATAAGAAACTCGAAGAGCCCGGTCTTGTGCTGCAAGATAAACTGACTGCACATTACGCTAACAGCACGCTTCATTTCTCGTCCTATCACAATGCCAAACGCTTTCTTGACCTAAGCACCTACTACCGCGAAGCCACTGACACCGACTTGGATGCCTTCGTGGCAACGGACTTATTTGCGTTTGAAGATGAATCTAGTTTCAAAGACAACGCCGACTCTATCATCCGCAAGAAAGTCGCCCTACTACAAAAAAACAAGGTTCTCGAAGATTTATCGGTGATGGATATACAAAATGTCGCCAATAGCTTTAATCAGGATTTACCGGTAGAGCTTCATATTAGCATCACAATCAACTTAGATGGAAAGTTAGTCGTTCCGAAAGACAAAAAGCAGCTCAAGGAACTGATCCGCTTCCTTGATGAAGACTATGTCCTAGCCCCATTAACAAAACGTAAGTGCCTGACTAATTCAAAGCAGTATCTAAATCAGGCTTAATTGACGTGTATGCCTTTTTCAGTTTGAATCATGAATTCACCTATCTAACACCCAGATCATGCTAGAAGAAATTGCCACCACGATAATTTTGGGAGCATTAAAAAGATTTTGGGATTACCTAAAAGAATATTTTGCATCAAAAAAACAACCCGCCGAAGTCGATTCTGTTGCGAGCCGATTTATACGCTTGTTTGAAAAACACGGTGTCCATCGCAATCAAATCCCCCGATTTTTCGGATATGGATTAAACCTAGCGGATGTCGATAACAACGAACTGCTGTTGGCTAAATTAACCCCTGAAATCTTGCGGACCACGTGCGAGCTGTTTGCCATGCGTTTGGAATGGTTAGATGGCGTCGATAAACAAATCTACGAGACGCATGACTTTTATAAATGCCCCGAAGCCTATGCCAAATTTCTGGCTGAACTGGTTAATGGTCGTGACCATCAAATTTACGCTAAGTTGATGCTATCCACCGACCCGTTTAGCCAGGAAGACGTCCTGTTGATTTTAAATGAGCCTATAGGTGAAAACGGTAACGAGATGGTGATGCGTTACCACTTGTGTAGCAATTGGTTTACTAAATATTGGAAATCACGAGCGGATTTGACCGCCTGCATTGCCATGACTCCAAATCAACCCGTGATGATGAAAGGGAACAAAACATCGTCGAACATTGAAAAATTTTGTGCTGGCGAAGAGTTTATTGCCGACATGGACAATCTGCCTTATGCCTATGATCGCGATTGGCTGTTCAGAAAACGATTTAAACCTTGGTATCCGGACGATTGGTTGTTCAAGCCACTGGATTATCTTGACGGGGTGGATGAGGGGCTGTTCGGTAAAATCAGCGCACTGGAATGTTGGCTATATCACTTCGACAAAGGCAATTTGAAAACCCGCTTACCCATAGAAAGTGATCGCCCGGCGTTTGCTGCATTGCTGAAAGAATATCAGCAGGCACGCTAGAGGATTTAAGTAAATGGATAATGATCTAGTCAGATATTCCAGAGCCGGTGATGTTTTTCATTATCGATGGGCTGCACGCCGCTGCCTGCGAATGATTAATCCGAAATCCAAGATCAAATACCTAACAATTGAAGGCTCCACGGAGTCTGATCGGGCTGGTGAGTATGTCATTGACGTGGCTGAATACGCCGAATCTGTTGACGGCAATCAAGAGGATGTGGCCTATTTTCAATTAAAACATTCCACAAAACGGACGCATGAATGTTTTCACTTGAGTGACTTAAAAGATACTGTTGTCGGTTTTGGCAAACGATTTATTGATCATGAGGCCAATAAATCCGCTGAAGTTGGTTCAGTAACGTTTACGATTATAACCAATCGGCCAATCAACTCAATTTTTAAAGAGGGAATTCAAGCGATCGCCAAAGGGGAGGAAGCCGACAAGCGATTTCAGAAGACGCTTGAAAATTACACCCATCTAAAGGATCAAAAACTTAAAGAATTTTGCGGTGCTTTTTATCTGATCGATAGCGAAGGTGATTATGTCGATCAGCATTACGAGCTGAAATTCGAAATCTCGCAGATGTCTGCTGGGACTATAGAAAATGCTGTAATCGATAGTCTTGTTGCGCTTGCCCAAAATGAAGCGTTGCCAAACGCTAAGAGAAAAATTGTTCCAGAAGATATTTTAAAGCGTTTCGGCGTTTCATCTAAAAGGGATTTATTTCCTGCACCCGCCGAATTTGAAACCCTGAATATTTCCATTCAACGTGAACAACATGCGGAGCTATTAGGCTACATTATTCAGGCATCAAATCCAATCTTAATTCATGCAGGCGGCGGTGTTGGCAAATCTGTTGTTTGTCGTCAATTGGCAAACTCGTTACCAGCAGGGTCAGTAGGCATTGTTTATGATTGTTTCGGCGGTGGTGAATATCTGAATCGTAGCAAACCACGGCACCGCTGTCGGGATGCGTTGATACAAATCGCCAATGAAATAGCCATGCTGGGTTTATGCGAAACACTTATTCCCAGCCAGACAAGTTTAGACGACGCTCTGTTAAGAGCTTTTTTGGATAGGCTAAACGTCGCAGGAAAAACCGTGCAGCTTGCCAACCCAAATGCCTTTCTGGCAATTTTTATTGATGCTGCGGACAATGCTGAAATGGCCGCTCAAGAGTTCAGTGAATCTTGCTTTGCCCATCAATTACTGCGGGAACCGTTATCAAGTGGATGTCGAATTGTTGCTTTATGTCGAACCGAACGCGTTGAGTTGCTGAAGCCTTTAAATAGCATCCAAAAAATCGAATTATCGTCTTTTAGCGAAACAGAATCGCAAACCCATCTTCGCAGGCATTTTTCCACTTGCAATGAGGATGATGTTCGTGAATTTCATCGCTTAACCAATGGAAACCCGCGTGTTCAAGCTAACGCGCTGAGTCTGAACGGAAACAATGTGAAGTCGGTGTTAACCCGACTTGGCCCGTCTGGCATGACTGTCAATCAACAGATTTCATCCCAATTGGATTGGGCAATAGGCACTCTTAAGGATAACTATCCTCAAATCGTTCAGTCACAAATAAATTCAATCTGTTTAGGACTGGCAAACTTACACCCGTTTATTCCTATTGAAGTACTTGCAGTTGTCGCAGACGTTGATGTTGCAACAATTAAAAGTTTTGTTGCTGACTTGGGTCGACCACTTTGGATTTCAGACAACTCTGTACAATTTCGGGATGAGCCAACAGAAACCTGGTTTCGGCAGACGTTTTCCGCCTCCACCAAACAGATTTCAGCCTATGTTAAGCGCCTTGAGCCGTTGGCCATTTCGTTTCCTTACGTTGCCGAAATCCTCCCTGTCTTATTATTAAAGTCTGGCAACTACGCCGAACTCATTCGATTGGCTCTCTCAGACGAGTTACTCCCAGAGAGCAATCCAATTGATAAACGGAATGTTCGCGTCTACAGATTACAGTTTGCCTTTAAAGCTGCTTTAAGAGAAAAACGCTATGCGGATGCTGCGAAACTTGCTTTAAGGGCTGGCGAGGAAATGGCTGGCGATAAGCGCCAACTTGAGCTGTTAAGCAAAAACACTGATTTAATTGCACCACTTCAATCAGCACAACGAGTTCAGGAGTTAGCGTTTCGACGTTGGCTTCGCAGTGCGTGGACAGGATCGGAAAACGTCTATTCTGCTGCATTGTTGTCAACCGTTGAGGACTTTAAAGGCGAAGCGCGAAGTTTTCTAAGAGCAGCGAATAATTGGCTGAGAGTTTACTTTGATGAGCGTAAAACCAGCACGGACAACCCGCATCATGAAAAGCTTAGGGATGAAGATGTTCTTGAGTTAGCACTTACTAATTTAAATCTATTTGGCACAAAAGGTGTCGCTGAGTTTGTTCAAAGTTGGCAACCATCTGAAGTGATTTTTCGCGTAACGCAATTATTGATAAGGAGATTGGTTGATGCGGGAAAATTTACAGCTATTGATGAAATTGCTCATTTTGGTCGTAAAAATCCCTATTTAATTTCGGCTCTTTCCGATGAATTATTGGCCGTAGGTAAATTTCCACCCAAAGATGTTGTAGCTGAAAGTTTGCTGTTATTGAGCCATGAAAGCACACGCATCGAAAAACAGGATGCTTGGCATACGCGCTGGAATGCGATAAATCTTGCGATTGTTTCTGTAGCGGAAGCTTGTGCTGCCAATAACCTTTGCTCAAGTCAAATTCAGCGGATTTTGAATCATTATGTTCCAACGAGAGCTTCCGTTCATGTGAGTAGTGATCATTCCGATGACGTGGAGCGCGGCATTTTTTTGAGAGCGACCGCACTCAGAGTTGTGCTTTCTGGTGAGCCTGGGCCCGATTTAGATTCATTAATGCCGCCAGAATGGCACGATAAGAAAAACAACTATGACAAGGAGCAAGATTTAACTCGGTTTAGACAGGTTGTCGGTGGTTTGTTGCCTTGGTATCTAGTTCGTGTCCGGGTAATTGTCGGCGATAAACAAAACATTGCTGCCATGCTACAAGGCGCTCAAGAGCAATCTAAAAAAAACCGCACTCAGCGATGGCGTGAATATGACTATTTACCTTCTGAGATCATTCAAATTCATTTTGAAATCTTAATGCTCAATCGAACTGCATCAGATAAAGAATTAATAGATTTCCTAGCTCAGATTTCAGACGACAGACAGGCCTTTTCGCTCAATCGGCGCTTGAACGCCACAAGAGTGGCCTTTAGATTGGAACATTTGTTCCGCATCAAAACCGACCTTGAACAATCGTGTCGAGAAATCATTACCAGTGCAACAAACGAATATTCTGAAACTCGGGCAGATTGGTATATCGATCTTGCCAGAGCAGTACTTTCATCTAATCCGGATGATGCAAAAGTTTATTTTGACGACGCCGTTGAAGCGGTTTCTAAATTTGGCGATGAGATTGTTGAAAGATGGCAAGCAGTGGTCGCTATGGCAAAACGTACTGCGGAAGGTGTCCATGTATCACCTGAAATGGCCTATCGATTTATCCGTTGCGCAGAATTGGTTGGAGACAATGTTGCTCGGGAAAAACACTTCGATAGAAATGATGCCGTTGAGGTTTGTTTTAAACTGCATCCCCAATCTGCTTTCGCCGCATTAAGCCGTTGGCGTGATCGCGATGTCGGTTGGCTTGATCGTCAGCTCCCTGCATTAGCGTTTGAGGCCGTGCAGTCACGCTTTATCTGCCCGTCTGTAGGCTGGTCGTTATCTGCATTTTCCTGGGAATACGATTTCGCAGAGTTTGCCAAACTTTGTGTACAGCGGGAATCGAATACTGAGCGTCGGAAATACATTTTCGATACTGTGATTAAGACTCTTCGGTTCCAAGATACACCAGAATCAACATGGCAAGTGTTTAATGAGCTCGCCAAACAATTTTCGTTAGCAAATTCCATATTGCAAGACGTTATCGATTTTTATGCTAATTGTGAGGAAGAAGTAAATAGCAGCGAAAATATAGAGCTAAATCCATCAGGATCGAATTACCGAAAGGAATTACCTGTCATTGATTGGGAGCAGGTTTTCGCCAATCTGGACCTGATTACGAGTAAAGGTATAAGCGATGCAATTGGACGTTTCGATGCTCTGCCTTATCCACATAACCACGAAACGTGTTGGCAACAGCTATATCAACGCATACCAGAAAATCAAGCAAGTCTTTCTTTAGTTGAAATCGTTAATGCCGAAGGCGTAGGTTACTTTGATGTTCAGAACGCAATATCAAAATTCCCGAAAGCTTGGCGACAGAAAATTAGCGTAATTCGGAATTGGCCTAAAATAATTCAGGCAACGGCACGGCGGTTTGCGTCTGAATATTCTAATTTTTACAGTGCCAAGCATTTCATTAAATACGTACTCGCTGATAACAACGCAGTTCCTTGGATTAATGAAGGCATTTTGGAGGGATTAGCAGATTCTTGTGATTTGGTGGATGCCGGCACACTGTTTGGATTTGCTAATGTGGTAGCAGCTAAAATCAGCTCGCATGAGGCGGCTGATCTGCTCGATTTTGCGCTGGCTCGATTTGAGCAGCATATCGATGATGATTATGCCGACGGCAACTGGGCTGATTGGATGATGCCACCAGACAATATATCTGAAGCATTTACGGGGTTTGTCTGGTCGGCATTAGGCTCGCCTCGTTCGGAGATTCGCTGGCGTGCGGCACATTGCGTGCGCAGACTTGCTGAAGCCGAGTGCGAAGCTGAGATCGATACTTTGGTCAATTGGCTGAAACAAGACCGGGTTGCCGCATTCGGTAGCTATAAATATCCCTTTTATAACCTCCATGCCCGGCAATATTTGTTGATAGCTATTGCACGCGTGGCGATGGATAACCCCAACTTGTTCAAAAAGCACTATGCGGTTTTTTCGCGCCTGGCTTTGGAAGGAATCCCGCACGTATTAATTCAAAAATATGCTGCGGAAATTTCGCTTTCAATTGCGGCCATTTATCCGGGCACCTATGATTCAGGCATTATTGAAAAACTTCGCCAAGTTAATAAAAGCCCATTCCCTATTCTAAAAATTGAAGGCCACGGCAACCCGTTACTTTCACCTTGGCATGAACGAAAGGAAATCGATAAAAATCTGAAGTTGCATTTTTCTCCCAACTTTGATCGATATTGGTTCAATCGTCTTGGCGACGTGTTCGGTATTACGGTAAAGCAAGTTGAAGAACTTGCGCGTGAAGTTGTAATCAACGAATGGAGTGTTCAGATTGGTGACGAATATACGCGCGATCCACGTCAAAATTTGTGGCGATCAAATCGGAGCGATCGTGAAACTTGGCATAGTCAAGGCAGTTATCCTAGAATCGATGATTACAGCTTTTATCTTTCCTATCACGCGATGCTAAGCGTTGGCGCTAAATTAATACAAGTGATGCCTGTTGTGAATAAAGACGGTTGGCATGAAGACGAATGGCAGTATTGGCTTTCCATGCACTCTCTGACCCGTTCTGATGATCGATGGCTAGCTGATCGTCGCGATCCAGTTCCTTTGGAAAGACGCTGTTGGCTACAGGAGAAAAATACTGATCATTGGCGTTGGCAGATTGCTCCAAATGATTTTATCGAGCAACTAGTCTATGAAAAAAATGGGGAAACATGGTTGCGAGTGGGTGGATATTGGAGCGATAACGACGGTGATCGCGAAGAACAATTTCATGCTTGTAGCGCTCTAGTTTCACCGGAATCGTCTTCGTCTTTATTAAACGCATTAAGTACGTGCTCTAATCCACATGATTTCAAGCTGCCGGATTATGTTGCGGAAGAATTTGAAATTGATGAACAACCTTTCCAATTGAAGGGCTGGCTCAATAAACAATCCCGAGACAGTTATTTGGACGAGTTTGATCCATATTCAGGTGGAATAGAATACCCGCCATACAAAATTGGCGACTCCTTCATTCAGAAATTTGACTTGTCAACAGATAAAGAGCAAAGACAGTGGTATTTGCCGAACACAGAGAGCGCATCGCTGATCTCCGAATTATGGGGATACAAACAAAGACAAGATAGAGATATGCCTGCTAGGCATGGAAATAGAATAACAGCATCAATAGAATTTTTAAAAGACCTATGTGCTACTTTAGAGCGTGAAATCATTATAGAAATACAAATTGAACGCCGAATTATTCAAAAATCCTACAATGCTAGGAGTGAAGAAAACATCGGTTATGTTCCTCCTTACTTTAAGCTTTACATCTTCTCGAAAAATGGACAACTCAGAGACACGAACACGTATTATCAACTTGGGTAAAGCATTAGTTGCTGAACTGGAACACGAAGAAAGACCAGACACCTTATCGCGTTGGATGGCACATTACATCGCAGAAAAAATGGTTTTGATTGAACAGACAACCGGAAATGAGAAAATTGAAGCTGAGAAAACTTGTTTTGAAACCATTCTGTCTCTATGGGATCACCGGGTTTCGTTACCCGATGGTCATCAACCTTTCCAGAGTTTTGAGGCGATATTCTATGCTTTAGATCGACTTAATCCTGATAACCCAAAGCCGTTTTATATTTCATCGCTGCATAGCGCCGAAAATGAATTCGAGTCGGATGACGTAAAAAAGCTTTTAGATATTGCTTTGGACGTTGATGCCACCGCAAAAATATTGATCGACTTTATTATTAGAGAAGCTGCCAAAATTGCCACTGACGAGAAAACAATTAATTGGCTTAAACATGCAATTGATTCAATTCAGGCGAAAGATGTTTCAATTATTATACGGTTGATATCAGATATTAACACTACTTCAGATATCGAAAATACTGATGATGTTAAAGATCAGCACAATAAAAGCCTTCGAAGTAAAATAGATACGCTAGATAAATTTTCTACCATCAGCAAGTTGATTCGCGAAAATATGATAAATAATATGAAAGACTAGAGCAATTGCGCTTAAGTTAAATCACCCTCGGCAAAGCCGGGGCTTATTATTGCTAGCCCCTCAAAGGGACATATTCATGAATCGCCTAAAGGCGATTATCCAACTGAGGCACGGTGAATCAAAATAGCCCTTTTCTATGTAACCATTTTATCAATAAACGATGTTTTTGTTACATAGAGGAATTCTAAAAATATAAACCATTTGTTATTCAATGAGTCGCTAAGTAACACAATTTATTTGTGTTACTTAGAAAGTTATTAATGCGAATCTAAAATTTGTTTTGCACCCTAAATAAAATTAGCCTGGTGCCTGTAAAAATCATTTACAGGGATTTTGCCTGCAATTATTTTATTTATGCCGAAAAATAAGCTATAAAGCGTATTCAAACTCACTTAACCTAACCGTTATTACACAGGAAGCGCCTCATGAACAAGTCGGAACTCATCAACGCTATCGCTGAACAGGGTAATTTAAGCAAAGCAGACGCAGGTCGTAGCTTGGATGCCTTGATCAAAACCATCGAAACCACTTTAAAAGCCGGCGATTCCATTACCTTGGTAGGTTTTGGCACTTTTGCTGTCAAAGACAGAGCAGAGCGTACCGGTCGTAATCCACAAACCGGTCAGGAAATCACGATTGCGGCGGCAAAAGTCCCTTCCTTTAAACCGGGTAAAGGCCTGAAGGACGCTGTTAACGGCTAACGACTGGGGTAAAGTCACGTCAATATGTTTTATTTAACAGGCACCTGGAAACATAAGTCAATAAAGATAATTGCAAAGCTGAAGGATAGTTTGAATGGCATTAACGAAGGCAGATTTTGCTGAACAATTGCTCGACGAATTGGGTTTAAAAAAACGCGAAGGAAAGGACTTTAGAACAGGGTGAACCCGTCAAAATTTCAGGATTTGGTAACTTTGCACTCCGCGACAAAGTCGGCCGTCCGGGTAGAAACCCCAAAACAGGCGAAGAAATCCCGATTACGGCCAGACGAGTTGTAACACTCAGAGCAAGTCAAAAGCTTAAAGCACACTTAGGTCACTCTGCTTCGAATAGTTGTCAATAATGAAAATTTATTTATAGAGATGGGAAACTGTTATGACCGAAGTATTGTTTATATTAGTTGCTATTATTGTTGCCTATATCATTTATGTGATCGTAAGCGAACAAAAAACAACATCCACTTCCGCAGTCAATCAGGCAAAGTCTGAAAAGCCAGTAGAGGCCGTTAAACAATCAACACCTCAGTCAGCTCCAAAAATCGAAAAGGTCGCGGCAGTAAAGTCGGTTGCTTCAGCTACCCGTAAACCTGAGCATGCTCCTGCAACACAGCATGCTGGAAAACGAGGATTAAAAAATCCGAATACAGACGAAGTTGCCACAACCTATAGTAATTACCGTTTTACCAAACGCTGGATTAAAGAGGCGTTGGTCGCAGAAGGATTACTGGATAAGGTTTACAAAAACGATGAGCTAAATGCAGAAATAGAAGCGACGATAAAAGGGGCTGTGGTCAAGCTGGAAGCACTCGATAAATATCGGGCTTAAATAAACCATTTCCTGGCACGTTTTTACCGAAGCGGACACTTAAAGTTGGGTGCTAATCAACAAAAGGCTCTAAAGTTCCACCGGATTTATCTGTGCATCCACCTGTGATAACGATAAAAGTCAGTGCAATTCACGCGAACTGATGAAATAAAACAAGGCTGAGCGTGTCACGTCAATAATCTTCGCACCCGTTTTCTGAACGGGATTGTGTATATTCCATTAAAACTCGCCACCGATTACGATACAAACCTGCCGCCTGAAAAACTCAAAGCAGCCACTCAGAATGAGAAAAATGACGGTTGGTTGATCGTCAAAAATTGTTAAGGGTTGTCAGATGCCAGCCCTCTACCTCAGGGCTGTCGGTACTGGGCAAAACTCAGGGGGCAGGCGTCGGACAAGCCTTAACAAAAGCAGAAGTTCGCATACTTACCTCTCAAATACCTACACAATTAAAGAAGGGCTTGCTGCGAGTCGCCTTTTCATTACTTTGACTTATTCTCCAGCAATGGACATCCGCTCGACCAGTATAGAACCCGTGCGGACATTTCCGCGATAATCAACGTCATTGCCCACGGCAATGATGTTTTTAAACATATCTTTCAAATTACCCGCAATGGTAATTTCTTCAACCGGATATTGAATTTCGCCATTTTCCACCCAGAATCCCGCCGCACCGCGGGAGTAATCGCCGGTTACCATATTAACCCCTTGCCCCATGAGTTCGGTAACCAACAAACCGGTATCGAGTTGTTTCAACATATCCTGATAATCAAACTCACCTGGCGTTATCGTTAAATTGCGCACTCCGCCCGCATTGCCTGTACTGTGCAGTCCCAGCTTACGCGCCGAATAAGTGCTTAACACATAACTGCGTAGTATGCCGTCGCTGACAATATCGCGGGTTTTTGTCGCTACCCCTTCACCATCATATGCGGCGCTGCCTAATGCGCCTTTTAAATGAGGCTGCTCGTGGATATGAATAAATTCGGGAAAAATTTGTTTATCCAGAGCATCCAGTAAAAAAGATGACTTGCGGTATAAATTACCCCCGCTGATTGCGCCAATGAACGAAGCCAACAAACCTGAGGCGATTTCTGCGCTGTATAAAACAGGGTATTGCCTTGTGCTAAGACTGCGCCCCTGCAAACGCCTAAGCGCCCGTTCCGCTGCTTTTTTGCCTATTTCGGTGGGTTGTTCCAAACTCAGGGGATTTCTGGACACGCTATACCAATAATCACGCTGCATACTGTCGCCGCGCTGCGCCAAAACTGAACAACTTAAGGAATGTCGGGTTGAATTATAACCCTGAAGAAATCCCAGACTATTGCCCATCACATGTATACCCTGATGGGTATTGACAGACGCGCCTTCGGAATTACTGATTTCGGCATGATAAGTGCGCGCGGCATCTTCGCATTCAATAGCGAGAGTAATCGCATCATTAACACTGACGCCCCACGGGTGATTGAGATCAAGATCAGGGAACTCGGTTGCCAGCAATTCTTTCTCCGGCAACCCGGCATATTCATCTTCACTGGTATAGCGGGCAATACTACAGGCCGCGCTAACCGTTTCCTTAATGGAATCCGGCGACAAATCCGTGGTACTGGCTGAACCTTTGCGCTGACCAAAATAGACCGTTATTCCAAGACCTTGGTCGCAATGATGCTCTATCGTTTCAACATCACCCAGACGCGCTGACACAGATAAGCCATTTTCCTGACTCAAACCGGCTTCGGCGGCGCTGGCGCCCTGTTTTTTTGCTTCGTCCAATAAGACTTGAACGATATTTTTTAAACGGTTAATTTCTTCCTGATTTTGCACTGTGTTCTCTATATTTGGCAGGTTGGGTTATCATGGCATGACCCAACACAAGTGGCTTAAATTGCAGGGTTAGGCGATAAAGCCCCTAACTTTATCTACAACAAATTGAATTTTTAGATAGCGACCAAAAAAATGTTATTTTGATTCGTGATTCTTAAAATCTTGATAGGAATCCCAGGCGAAGTAACTGATCAGCGCCACAAAAACGACTGCGATTAAAAACATAATAATTGTATTAAACATCAACTAACTCCTTAATCAATCTTTTAATAATTCGGTACTGGTAAACAATAAAAATACTGATAGCAACTATTGCCAGCAATGCCATAAATAACAACTAACTTTTAACAACCAGATAGTTTGCTGCCATCCATCCGACTAAGGCTATCATAATGGCTACTGCTGCAAAAAGTATCTTTTCATGGAGAGAAAGATCAGCTTTTATACTTTCCAATTTTGACATGCATCCTACCTAAACACTCGTTCCGCCAACCGTCAACCCATCAATCTTCAACGTAGGTTGACCGACACCAACCGGCACACTTTGCCCGTCTTTGCCACAAGTGCCGACACCGCTGTCCAGCTCAAGATCCGTACCGACCATAGACACCTTGGTTAAAACGTCGGGGCCATTGCCAATGAGGGTTGCACCTTTAACTGCGCGGGTTATCTTGCCATTTTCGATCAGATAAGCTTCGCTGGCAGAAAATACAAATTTACCCGAGGTAATATCAACCTGTCCTCCGGCAAAGTTCTTGGCATACAGACCTTTTTTTACCGATTTAATGATCTCTTCGGGATTGTGAGGTCCGGGCAACATATAAGTATTGGTCATCCGCGGCATAGGCAAATTCGCGTAGGATTCACGGCGGCCGTTACCGGTGGGCTTAACGCCCATTAAGCGCGCATTGAGCTTGTCCTGCATGTAGCCTTTAAGAATACCGTTTTCAATCAAAACGGTTTTTTCCGTCGGCGTGCCTTCATCGTCAATACTCAAGGAACCACGCCGCCCCTGCAAGGTGCCGTCATCAACCACCGTGCATAAATCAGAGGCAACTCGCTCACCAACGCAACCACTGAATGCAGACGTGCCTTTGCGGTTAAAGTCACCTTCCAGACCGTGACCAATCGCTTCATGCAGTAGAATACCCGGCCAGCCTGGGCCCAGCACTACGGTCATGTTACCTGCCGGCGCTTCCTCTGCCTCCAGGTTAACAAGTGCTTGCCTTACTGCTTCCTTGCCGTATTCCAGCGCCCGGTCCTGATCGATAAAATAACGGTAATCACTCCGGCCGCCGCCACCCATGCTGCCCTGTTCACGATGACCGTTTTCTTCGACGATAACCGTTACATTCATCCTCACCAAAGGCCTTACGTCAGCCGCTAAGGAGCCGTCCTGATTGGCCACCAGGATACTTTCATGCACACCGCTCAGGCTGACAATTACTTCTTCTATGCGGTTGTCCAGCTTGCGGGTTTCACTTTCAACTTTGCGCAATAAATCGATTTTGTGCTGATCGGCCAATGATTTTAACGGATTGGTAACAGGATAATACTGTGGCCAGCTACCTGCTTTCACCAGTCCAACCTGGGCGTCTTGCCCTTGCCGGGCTATGGCTTTAACATTATTGGCCGCTTCCAGTAATGCCGGCAGTTCAATCCGGTCGCTGTAGGCAAAGCCGGTTTTCTCACCTGATACAGCTCGCACGCCGGCACCTTGCTCGATATTATGACTGCCTTCTTTAATGATGCCACCTTCCATGACCCAGGATTCACTATGGCTGGACTGGAAATAAATATCCGCAGCATCAACCGGCGAGCTAAGTAATCGGCTCATAATTTTTTCAATATCACCATCCTGAATACCAGCGGGTATCAGGATAGCTTGTCTTGCAAGGTTTAATAGTTCCATCACGACATCAAAATAAGGCTTAAAGGGATAAGGATCAAGGTTCAAAAGTAAGCTTTAATAGCCTTTCACCTTGTACCTTAATTATTCTTCTTTCAAATCATCACGTATAGTTTCATACAATGACCGCAACAGTTTCTCAGCGCCATCGATGGACTCCGTAGCACTGTTGTCTTTAGCAAGGCCACGATGTTCACCGCGACTACCCGAACTGGTTTGTTCAGCAGCATTGCCAAGAGCCGCCGTTATTTTTGTCTCTGCGCCGTCGTTTTCCACGGTCAGCACATAGATTGCCTCGTTTTGTTTTCTGCTAAAAAAAGAGCCGCTTGAATCATAACTTACATAATAAAGCCCTTTATCATGCTCACGGTCCGTTATTTCGATTTCACTTTGCTTTA
Organism: uncultured Gammaproteobacteria bacterium; assembly: GCA_963849195.1. Classification (GTDB taxonomy): domain Bacteria; phylum Pseudomonadota; class Gammaproteobacteria; order Methylococcales; family Methylomonadaceae; genus Methylobacter_C. The sequence goes on along the minus strand of CAWKGQ010000001.1, from coordinate 89,679 downwards.
ATGCAAGACCCAGCGTACTCCACGCATCATCAAAAGGCTGTTTGATGATCAATTGCGGTGGCGTTGTAGTCGTCATAGAAACACCTGACCCTAAACCTGTCTCATCCCGTTTTTTGGGAATCGTACTATTATCAGCTATACGCGGCTCCCCTGCTTTTTTACTGACCACCAGAGCGGGGGGGCGTTCCAGAATAGAGGTATCCCGATAACGGCTGTCCTCTGAGGTTCCGCAGGAAACCAGGCCCAAGGACAGTAATAAAACTTTAGCGATGACTTGCATATTATTCACAAAAAAAACGCCGATGACTTAAAACCGGAAATGCCCCCCGCACTTTTTCAAGTCGTTCACGATCTATTTCAGCCAAAACATAACCACCACCCGTTTTATAACAATCCAGCACGACGCCCCAGGGGTCAACAATCATGCTATGACCAAAGGTTTTACGGCCATTAAGATGGAAACCACCCTGATTCGGCGCAATCACGTAACAAAGGTTTTCCACAGCGCGTGCGCGCAGTAATAACTCCCAGTGTGCGGCGCCTGTTTCGGCGGTGAATGCCGAAGGAACCACCAGAATTTCCACGCCCTTCTTGCTCATTTCACGAAAAAACTCGGGAAACCGCAGATCGTAACAAACCGCGATACCCAATTTGCCAAAAGGCGTATCGACAACCAGTGATTCAGTACCCGGTTCAATAGAGTCCGATTCGCGATAAACTTCATTGGTACCCGGAACGTTGACATCAAACAGATGTATCTTATCGTAGCGCCCGGCTCTTTCACCTTTATCGTCATAAATCAGACAAGCAGCACGGGCTTTATTACTGTCGTCGGCAGCCATTGGGATGGTGCCGCCGACTACCCATACGGCATACTTTTTGGCGACTGTAGCCAAAAAGCTTTGTATAGGTCCCGTCCCATCAGCTTCTTTTACTTTAAGCTTATCTGATTCATGATCGCCCATTAAAGCAAAGTTTTCCGGCAATGCCACCAGTTTTGCACCCGCTTTAACCGCTTCCGCGATAAGCTTCTCGGCTTCCAGCAAGTTAAAACTGATATTTGGGCTTGATGCCATTTGTATGGCTGCGCATTTACTCATGTCGTCTCTCTTTATTGTTCTTTACTTTGCTGTAGCCATGGAAAACCAGTGATACCATTCCAGGTTTTCTGCAACAAGCCATCGTTTTCATGTAGCGGAATAATTTGTGCATTCCCCCAGTCGCCTTTAACCAGATACTGCGAACCAAAGAAAAACCCTTCCTGATCCTTACCCGTTAAAGACCGCCCAATTAAAGCTGCAACTTTGCCTACAATTGTACCAGCAATAGGCACAGCATCCGCACTTTTTGGTACTACGCGGACAATGTAATCAACGGTTTGATTAATCAAATCCGTGTTTCCGGTGATGGTGATTTTGGCAGGAATTGCATCAACCACAAGATCATTAGTAGTTGCCATACCATTTAATAAACTAAAATGCCCTTTTATACTGATAAACGTCAGACCTTCCTCAAACACATCACTAAAATCAAGTTGAAAACGTTTTATCCATTGAGCCATTGCCAATATACCCAGTACGCGGCCAAATCCGGGTTCTACACTTAAAATACGACCGCTTTTAAAATTAACGTCTACCTGGCCTTTTAAATCCGCTAACGAAAATTGGTAGGGCGCCGCATTCCACGCACCGGTGAAATCAACAATGGCACTGGTTTCAGTAAAATCCTTGGTAATACCCAGTTTTGAAAGAAACTGGCCAGCTTGCGGCATATTCAGATTACCTTGTATTTGGGTTTCAGATTGCCTGTCATTAACTTTCCAGTTGCCTGACAAAACAAGTTTTTGATCACTCCCCGCCAATTCCAAACGCTTGAAAGCAATACCATTGGGTATTCGTTCAGTTTCCAGACTCAAGTTTCCAAGATCAACAGACTGCCACAGCGTTTTTTGACTGGTAACAGTTATTAAAGGCATAACATCCGGTGCCGGTGCTGGCTTCAGTGTATTATCCTGAGACTTCAGCTGTTTTAACGCAGTAAGATCCAACACATCCATAACCATAGTGATACTATTGGCTCCGTTAAAGTCAACAGGAATCTTAAGCTTGCCCTTGGCAATTGAGCTGTTAATGTCACCGGCCCAATAATTGCTTTCCGGTTTCAACACCAGATTAATAAAACCGAGATCTGCTTTTTTCCACAGCCCATGCTCGCTGTGGATTTTTATTTCCCTAAGACTATTTACTACGTCTGCTGTTTCACTATCCTTACCTTGTGCAAGTGATGAGGCCAGACCTATCCAGTCTTGCAAAGCCAATCTTTCACGGTTGATTTCCAGCTCTATTCCGGCTTTTTGTGGCTGAGCAACATTGCCTGTACCCACCAAAACATTGCCGGATTCAATACGTTGTTGCTTTATATTAAACTTGATCGCCGCTTTCAATTGATTATCGTAATTCAAGATAATCGGCAATGACGCCTCATCAGCTAAATTAAACGCCAGGGATAAGGATCGTTGCTGCTCTCTCGTCTTGGCCAAGACGCCCGGCAAATCCAACGCCAAGCCCGCCAACTTTGACTGCACAACCAATTCCGGTGAACTATCGCCATGAGGAAGTTGCAATTTCAGCTGGTAATCCGTCTCTCCTTCAGCTAACTGCCACCCAGGTATTTTAAATTGTTTCCGAAGATTATTAACACCGACACGACCCGTTACATGAACGGTAGTCAGGAGATCAGCGCTTTTGATATTAATCTGAATGGGATTATCCAAGGCTACTGCTTTAATAGTATTACTGTAAACACCTTGTTCATTAAACTTTAATGCGCCAGTGATCTGGTTTACCTCCAAATCAAGCGCTTTCACTCTTAGCCTGGCATTATCCAGCTGTGCCGAGCCATTGACTTTAGCCGTGGCTCCGTCAGCCAAAGGGAGCTTTAAATCCAGTGTTACTTGAGTATTTCCATAGGGTTCTACAGCATCCAACAATTTATCCACTGGTGAATTGAGCGGCGTCTGCTGTAAAAATTGCAAACCTTGCAGTATTTCCGTTTCCAACTCGCCCTGAACCAACAAATGTTCACTTTCACCCAGCGTGGGTATAGTAATCTTGGCCTCATTAATTTTTACCTTGTTACTTAGGCCCTTGTGTAAATCAACCTGCAACCCACCCTGTAAAAATAAAATCTCCCCCCCTAGCTCGGTTAAACGCGGCCATTCAGGATGGTAGGCCAGTTCCAACTGATCAATTTCAAACAGCGTTTCAAAAACACCTTGTCCACCAGTAAACGGAAAATCGCTTAAATTACCATAGAACAACATGTTGCCTTTGGGCACACGTCCACTGATAAAAGCATGATCCAGCCAATCAACAACCGACTTCTTCATAGTGCTCGCAGGCAAGTAACGCGCAGCTTTGCTCACATCATCAAAGCTAAATGCCGTTTGCAGATCCATAAACGTCTTCTGTCTTTCCGTTTTTGGAATACTTAAACTCAATCTGCTTTTGGTCTTTAAATCCGGGGTATCCAACTCGATTATTGGACTGGATACGTTCCAATCGTCTGGTGTTTGCCGCCAAGATATCGTGCCTTTGAGTTTCGTGATTTTCAGTGCCTCACGAAATAACCCCGAAGTTGTCATGCGGGCATCTTCAGTTGCCAAATCCACATTACCCTGTTGATCACTGCCTTTTAATTGGCCGGCCAAGTTTTCCATGCCCGGCATTGCAGCCAATGGAGCAACGCTGATTTTGGTAAATCTTCCGTTAACCGCAAAGCTTTTTTCATCCAGATCGGCAAACAAAGAGAACTGTTCCAGCGAACCTTTTAGCTGAGCTTGTGCCAATAATTGGGACTGTTCATCTGTCAATGGAGCAAAAAAATGTAATACACTGGAGACTTCCTGTAAGTCCACAGACTCAACAAACAGCCCTAACTTATGCAATAAATTATCTTCTGTATGATCACCGGAAACGCTAAACACTGCGGCAGGCCATTTTTTATCGGCGGTTTCCAGCAAAAAGTTGGGCACATCCAGGCGCCACTGACTGTCATTAAGCCTCCAGTAAAACCGGGTTTTCAGTTGCTTAACTGAAAACATTCCCTTCCCGGGCCTAGTCAACTGCAACTGTTGTAGCTGCACGTCACCCACAAGCGAAACCGGTTGCGAATGTTGTAACTCACTCCAAACCCTGACATCGCCGATACCTGAATGAATGTTCATAAAAGCAGGCAAATCAGTGGTTACCCATTCAGCCAGGTTTAGATTTTTTCCGTCTATAAAAATTGAACCGTCAAGAGCTGCGGGTTTAAAAACATTGCCGGTAAGGCTCATGGACACTATTAATGTATCGCCAAATTTTTTCGGCAACTTCATTAGTACATTCATTCGATGTTGCTGACTATTATTTATAATCGCCAAATCTACGGCCTCAAACTTTAGCGCCCGGCTATTTCTCTTTTCATCCTGCCAAGTAACTTCACTTTGTAATACTTCGTATTTTCTGCCCTGCAATAACCACAGCGGTTGCTCATCGCTGGCTTTTAAGCCAACAATGGCAAAACTTCCATCCTGTTTGCGTTTTACTGTGAGCTTGGCGCCGACCAGCGTAACCCATGCCGACGCTAACCGATCCCTGCTAACCAGCACATCGAGCAAATTAATGCCCATGCGTATTTCCTTGAGTTCAATTACAGGTTTTTTGCCCGGAACAGTGGATAATATCTCGATGTCCTTTAAGACCAGTTCAGGATTATAGCCACGCATATTCGCCCGAATACGACCTATTGTTACCGGCGCGCCGACAAGCTCGCTGACACGAGCCGACAAATCGGCTTTATAGCTATCTATCCCCAGCAATAATAAACGCACACCCGTCAAGCTGATTGCCGATGCAATCAAAGACCAGAAAATGAGATGCCGCGTTGCACGCTTAATGTGATGGATCATCAAGGTGGTTATAAAATTAGAGGTCCAAGGTGAAAAAGATTGTACTTTGCAGGGGCGAATCCAGTCGCCTATAGTGAATTTTCCGCATCCTTACCCCTCATTAAAGTAAGACAACGTCATACTGTTCCTGATTATATTCCGCCTCTGCTCTGAATTTGATTTGTACCCCCAGAAATATTTCCAGTTCGGCCAGCATGTCGGCATCCTCATCAAGCAGCATTTCCACCACCTCATTGGAAGCCAGAACCAATAATGTCTGTACCTTGTATAGCCTTACTTCCCGAATAATCTCCCGAAATATTTCCAGACACATGGATTCCGCGGTTTTTAGAACCCCTCGTCCCCCGCAAGCGCTACAAGGCTCACAAAGTATATGTTCAAGGCTTTCACGGGTTCTTTTACGGGTCATTTCCACCAAACCCAGCACTGAAACTTCAGTAATTTTGGTTTTTGCGCGGTCTTTTTCCAAATTGCGTTCCAGTGCCTGCAAAACCTGCTTTTTATGATCGTCACTTTTCATATCAATAAAATCGATAATAATGATACCACCCAGATTTCTGAGTCTAAGCTGGCGGGCAATAGTTTGAGCCGCTTCAAGATTGGTTTTGAAAATAGTCTCTTCCAGATTGCGCCCCCCGACATACCCACCGGTATTCACATCCACCGTGGTCATCGCTTCGGTCTGGTCAAATATCAGATACCCGCCTGATTTTAATTTAACTTTACGCTCCAGGGCTTTTCTAATTTCATCTTCCACACTGTAAATATCAAATACCGGACACTCGCCCGTGTAATGCTCGATGACCGGCACAATCTCCGGCACAAAAACCTCGGCAAACTCAAGCAATCGATGATAGGTTTCTCTCGAATCAACACGAACTCTATCAATACCTTCTTTGTATAAATCCCTTAGCGTTCTAACACTCAGCGGTAAATCTTTATGAATAAACTGCTTGGGCTTGGCACCGGCAATCTTCTCCAATATCGACTCCCACAATTTCAGCAAAAACATCATATCTGCAATCAGAATCGATTCTTCCACGCATTCCGCCGCTGTTCTTGCGATAAAACCGCCGCATTTATGCTCCTGCCTGAATGCATCAAGACAGGCTCTTAACCGGGCACGCTCAGCTTCGCACTCAATGCGCTGCGACACACCCGAATTGTTCGAGTATGGCATATACACTTGATAACGCGATGGAATTGATATTTCTGTGGTTAAGCGTGCGCCTTTACTGCCCAGCGGATCCTTGACCACTTGCACAACAATATGCTGACCTTCATGCAGATAATGTTCAATAATCTCGGAACCCTTTTTTTCCAGATCCTTTGCACACAAATCAGAAAGATGAATAAACGCTGCCTTGGGCAGGCCAATATCAACAAAGGCCGCTTGCATACCCGGTAGAACCCGGCACACTTCACCTTTATAGATATTCCCCACTAAACCCCGCTCTCGACTACGTTCAATGATGAGCTCTTGTAATACACCATTTTCAATAACCGCAACGCGCGTTTCCGGCGGAGTTACATTGATTAAAATTTCTTCACTCATTTGAAAAGTTCTATTCCTTGCTTGGATAAAAGTTCGGCAGTCTCAAACAATGGCAAACCGACCACACCTGAAAAACTACCTTTTATTGATTCCACAAAAACGCTTCCCATGCCTTGAATGGCATAGCTGCCCGCTTTATCAACCGGTTCGCCACTGCGCCAGTAATCCAGAATTTCTCGCTCAGTCAAGCGCCTGAAAGTCACCTCGGTAATACTGACCGCTTGACTGTGCTCGCACCCTCTCAGCGAAATCGCACTATAAACCTGATGGGTTTTACCGGACAACTGCGTCAACATAGACAGGGCGTCAGCCTGATCCTTCGGTTTGCCCATAATCACACACCCCAAAATAACCGCCGTATCGGCGGCTAAAATCGGTGTTTCAGTATTGAGTTGAGACCGACATGCCGCGGACTTTTCAGCCGCCAGGCGCTGTACATAATTCAAAGGTGATTCATTAGGCAAAGGCGTTTCATCAAGATCAACCGGATAAATCCTGTAAGTGACATTGATTTGATCCAGCAGTTCCTTTCGACGTGGCGAAGCTGAAGCAAGAATAATCTGTACGGACATTAGCGATGGTAAGGGTGGTTATGAAGAATACTCCAGGCACGGTAAAGCTGTTCGGCGACAATAATACGCGCCAGCGGATGCGGAAATGTGAGTTTGGATAAACTCCAGGATTCTCGCGCCAGTTGCTTGGCAGAATCCGCCAAACCTTCAGGGCCACCAATCAACAAAGCGATATGCTGACCGCTTTCCAACCAACGCTGCATCGCCTGCACCAATTCAGACGTAGTCCACGGTTTGCCGGGAATATCCAAAGTCACAATATGTGTATTCTGTGGAATAGCCGCAATCATTCGTTCGCCTTCGTCTTTCACAATACGGACAACATCACTGTTTTTACCGCGCTTACCCGGTGCAATTTCCTTAAGCACCAGCTCGCATTCACGCGGCAAGCGTTTGGCATATTCATCGTAACCCTGCTGCACCCAGCCCGGCATACGGTTTCCTACTGAAATCAGATTTATTTGCATGGGCATGCAGGATACAGACAACAAAGAGTCGATGCAATGATCTCCAAAGTATAAAATCAGCTGCAACAATTCCTGACTTATCTTGTCATCAATAGCTATTGATCTTTATCAAAAAAATCAATGTATCTATTTAAACCCGTTACATCTTGTGGCTTTTTAGTGATCTCTCCCAGATGGCTAATCCTGCACACACATTAGATATGCATAGAATTGGCACTCTCCCATAGAAAGAGTGCGTAACAAAAAGCAAGTTGTGGTGCTTGTGGGGAAAGTTTTTTGTCTGGATTATTTTTATTGCTCACACTCAAGCTGTGTGGGTAATTAAAATCAGGCTACCTGAACAGGAATAGAGGAGGCAGAACGTAACACTTCGTTCTTTTCGTTAAAATAAACCAGCGTGGGCTTATGATTTTCAGATTCTTGTTGATCCAAAATGGTGTACGCACAAACAATGATCAGGTCACCAGGACAGGCTAAACGCGCCGCAGCGCCATTAACCGAAAACACCCCGGAGCCGTTTTCTGCACGAATGGCGTAAGTGGTAAAACGCGCACCGTTATTGATATTGTAAATCTGAATCTGCTCGTATTCTCTGATGCCTGATAGGTCAAGAATAGTGCCGTCAATCGCGCAAGAACCCTCATAGCCCAATTCTGAACGAGTCACTGTGGCTCGGTGTAACTTCGCTTTAAGCATCGTAATTTGCATAATAAAACACTATAAAATACGTTTAAAAACCGGACATTATCCATTAATTACAGCAGTCCATCAACTTTTTACATCTCTCGCATTTGCTGGTTTATGAACAAATTCAGAGCGCAAGCGCTGCATTTCTTGCGTCCAAAATCTTATACCTCTTACCTTAAACATTGCTTATCTGGAAAAATAAATATTATCTATTAACCGCGTTCTGCCCAGCTTTGCCCCCGCCAATAAAACCAAATCCACATCTTCTGGGACTGCCTTTTTTAAATCACGGCTACGACACACGGAAAAATAATCCGGATTAAAGCCCGCTTGCTGTAAAAAATGCAACGCTTGCCTTTCTATGTCCGCATAAATCTGATTTCCAACTAAAACAGCATCGCGTGCGGCACATAAAGAATGATAGAGTTTGGGCGCAATTCTTTTTTCATCGTCAGTCAAATAACCGTTCCTCGAACTCATGGCCAATCCGCTAGGCTCTCTTACCGTATCCACACCTGTTATTTCAACGGGGATATTCAAATCCCGAACCATTGTTTTTATTACAGTCAATTGCTGGAAATCCTTTAGACCAAATAAAGCGATATTCGGTTGCACTATATTGAATAATTTACAGACAACGGTGGCAACACCACTAAAGTGGCCCGGCCTGGATTCTCCACAATAGAGATCAGATAACCCGGTTACAGTAACTGTCGTTTTGGCGTCGGGCGCGTAAATTTCTGCAACAGAGGGTTGAAAAAGCAAATCTGCGTTTTCGGCTTCCAACTTTTCCCGGTCTTCGCGCTCGGTACGCGGATAAGTCTCAAAATCTTCCCCTACTCCGAATTGAGCAGGATTAACAAAGATACTGACAACAACGTGATCCGCTTTTGTTTTAGCTGTACTGACCAGCTGTAGATGACCCGCGTGCAAATTGCCCATGGTCGGAACAAAAGCGACGCTTTCACCGGCTAAGCGCCAAATTTTAATAGCCTCTCGCAATTCACATATTGTCTTAACTGTTCGCATTGAATTTAGAAGCTGTGTTCAGCGCTTGGAAATTGTGACTGCTTTACGGACTGATGGTAGGCATGAATGGCGGCTTCGATACTCGCAGCATCCTGCATGAAATTCTTGGAAAAACGGGGACGCTTACTAATTCCGATATTAAGCATGTCATAAAGCACCAGCACCTGTCCGTCGCAATCAACACCCGCGCCAATACCGATAACGGGAATGTTAAGCTGAGTGCTTATTTCCCTGGCAAGTACCGCAGGCACACACTCTAATACCAGCAGCCCCGCTCCCGCCTGTTGCAGTTGATGTGCATCAGCAATAATTTTTGCCGCATCAGCAGGTTCTTTACCCTGGACTTTATAACTGCCCAATTGATTAATCAATTGCGGCAATAAACCCAAGTGTCCACAGACAGGAATGCCTTGATCGACTAAAAAACTGACAATTTCAACGCGTGGACCTTCCAGTTTTATCATTTGTGCGCCGCCAACCTGCATTAATCTGGCGGCATTTTTGGCTGCAACAACGGGCGTGGTATAGCTCATAAATGGCAAATCAGCAATGACAAATGCGCGCCGCCTGGCATTGCTGACGCAACGCGCGTGATAAACCATATCATTTATAGTGACCGGAAGCGTTGTATCATGCCCCTGAATAACCATCCCCAGGGAATCTCCGACCAGCATCATATCGACACCCACTTTGTCAATTAGCGCGCCAAAACCTGCATCGTAAGCCGTTAAGCAGGTGATTTTTTCACCACGCCGCTTCATTGCAGCCAAGTCATTAACCGTCAATGGTTTTACAGTGGAATCGTAAGCATACTGATTCATGTTAATTCAGCCGCCTCAGTCCGGACAATGGACACTTTGCAACCAGATCGGCAATAGGGCCCATACCAGGCACAGCCAATTGCGGTGCGATTTCAAACAGGGGATACAAAACAAAAGATCTTTCGGCTATGCCTTTGTGGGGTATGGTTAAATCAGGCAAGTCAATTTCTTGATCACCATAGATCAAGACATCCAAATCCAATGTTCTCGCTCCCCATCGATCACCTTTTCTTACCCGGCCCTGGTCGTTTTCGATGTTTTGCAGGCAACGCAACAACTCCATGGGCAATAAGTCTGTTGCGATACACATAACCGCATTGACATAATCAGGTTGATCCTGCGGCCCCATGGGTAAACTATGGTACAAACTGGAAAACGCCAATTCTTGCACACCCGCAATTGAAACTATGGCAGTACGCGCTGATTTAATTTGTGTAACAGGTTCGGCAAGGTTGCTGCCCAAGCCGATATAAGAAATAACCGGGGCAAATTCTGAGTGTTTCATAGTTAATCCAATAGGCACTAGGTTACAAGGCTGAAAGCGAAAAAGACAACTTGCGCCTAAAAACCTAGGCCTCTTCCCCTGTGTTACTATCTTTAACATTTCCCCGATAGTTTCTTTTTCGTCCTGATTTACCACCTTGAGCTTTGCGCGAAGGTTGGGTCATTTTTCTTTGCTCGTTTTCATTGGCATCCTGATATTTACTCCACCACTGGGCCAACTCAGGATCAGCTCCGCCCGTCTCTGCGCGCAACAATAGAAAATCATAAGCTGCTCTAAATCTGGGATGCGTGAGCAAACGGCTGGGCTTGGAACCGATACGTGCGCTAAATTTGGGCTGCAAACTCCAGACTTCACGCATAGCCATGGTGATATGGCGTGGTAGAGAGGTACTTTTAATCTGCCTGGAGATGACTTCATTGGCTGCATCCTGATAAGCCATGAATTCAACCATGCCTCGCGCCACCTTTTCCTTGGCCAGAATTTGAACAGGTTCCCACAAAAAAGCCGCAAATAAAAAATAAGCGGTAACAGTTTTACCCTCGGCTATTCTGTTATCGGAATTCTCCAAAGCTCTAATTAGCAGCAGTCGTGGAAAGCCATTCTCCTCCACGGATAAACAGTTTTCCGTGGCAGGAAACAACACTTGAAACAGCCCATAATGTCTGAGCATTTCAAACGTTTGCAGCGCATAACCGGACAGGAACAGTTTTAGCGCCTCATCATAAAGCCGGGCAGACGGTATGCTGGACAATAATTCTGCGGCCTCATGCATGGATTTTTCACAATCAGGATGCAACTTGAAACCAAGCTTAACGGCAAAACGCACAGCCCGGAGCATACGCACGGGATCTTCACGGAAACGTGTTTCAGGATCACCTATAAGCCTGAGCGTTGCAGCTTGATGGTCAGCCATCCCGCCGACATAATCCACTACCGAAAAGTCTTTTATGTTGTAATAGAGTGCATTAACCGTAAAATCCCTACGCCAAACATCTTCCTCAATGGTACCGTAGACATTATCCCGCAACAAACGCCCTTCCTTATTGAGCACCTGCTTGTCATTTTGCTCTTCCCCTGCGCCTCGAAAAGTCGCAACTTCAATAACTTCCCTGCCAAAATGCACATGCGCCAGACGAAACCTGCGACCAATCAAACGACAATTGCGAAACACTTTTCTAATTTGTTCAGGATCCGCGTTAGTTACAACATCAAAATCCTTCGGTTCACGCCCCAGCAACAAATCACGCACGCAACCACCAACAAGGTAAGCATTGAAACCTTCCTTTTGCAGCTTATACAAAACCTTCAACGCGTTTTCACTAATCTGGGAACGTGAAATATTATGTTCCGGTCGCGGATATATTCTGACTTGCGTCACGTCCGGCTCGGCTTCATTTCTGGCGGAAGTAATCAATTTTTTAAAGAATTTTAAAATGGCCTTTAACCCTGTTTGTGTTTTCTATTTATGGCAATCATATCATTTGATACATTTTATCCCACAATCAATCTTCTTTTTTTTACATCGCCCTTTTGAATATAGTAAAATCATCACACTGATTTTTACAAGCGCCCATTGTGCAATTTAAACAGATAAAAGATCAGGCAACCATTTTTCAAACATTCGCAGCAAACATTTGCGTACCTGACGAGATTGTTATGTTCAAAAAGATTCTTAATGGCTTCATTGACCACCCTATATTAACCAGCCTTTTTGTAGCAGATTTCGGTATTCTTCTGTTCCATAGACCGCCTTTTTTATTTTCCCTGATAATGCTGGGCGCACTGATGGCGATGTGCATGTATTTTGGTCAAAAATTAGCTTTATTTAAACTTTAATTGTCCCCGAAAACGAAACTGTTAAAACCAGGCCATGATTCTCTTTCTGGGCCTGGTTTTTTACGCCGTTTAGCAGCACAAATTTACGACCTCTTCCTGCTGATTGCACTTTTATTCCTGGCAACCGCGCTATTACTTCCATTTACTGCCGGCGAAGCAGTCAGTTCCCAGCAAACATTAATTTACCGCATTTACCTAGCAGTCATCAGCTTCTTCTTTTATGGCTGGTTCTGGACGCATGGAGGGCAAACATTGGGCTTGCGTGCGTGGAAAATAAAAGTTCTGACTCTTGATCAAAAATCCATCAGCTGGAATCAGGCGTTGTTGCGCTTTGCAACGGCTATTGTCTCTTGGGGCTTTTTCGGACTAGGCTTCCTATGGGTACTTATTGATAAAAATCGACGCAGTTGGCACGATCATCTATCAAAAACAGCTCTGTTTTTTGACTCTCAAGCAAAATAATCAAGACAAATTATTTATTCACATAGACACAAAATCCCTCCTTTGTGCTACAAACCCCATCAAGACAGCCATGAATCATAATCACACTATGACCAACCCTTTATTAACCAACACCACCCTCCCCCTGTTTTCCCAGATAAAATCGGAACACATTGAGCCAGCTATCACCCAACTCTTGAATGAAGCGCGGGCAGTTGTCGACCAACACCTTCAATCGACCACACAATACACCTGGAAAAACCTGGTTGAACCGCTGGAAAATGCTGAAGACAGACTCAATAAAGCCTGGTCTCCGGTCAGTCACATGAATTCTGTTGTCAACAGTGATGAGCTGCGCGAGGCTTATAACGCCTGCCTACCCAAACTCAGCGCATACTCAACTGAAATGGGGCAAAACGAACAACTGTTTAATGCCTATCAAATTATTGCAAAAAGTGATGAATTTGCCACACTGGATATCGCTCAAAAGAAAATCATCCAAAATGCTTTAAGAGATTTCAAATTATCCGGCGTTGACCTGGATAGCGAGAAAAAGGAACGTTACAAGGAAATCAGTCAGGAATTATCACGTCTTGCCAGCAACTATGAAGAAAACCTGATGGATGCGACTAATGCCTGGAACAAACTTATCAGGGATGAACAGGATTTGGCAGGGTTGCCTGATTCTGCAATGGCTCAGGCCAAACAAACTGCCGAAAGCCAGAATGAAGAGGGCTGGATGATAACACTGCAATTTCCATCCTATCAAGCCGTTATGACTTACGCCGATGACAGGGAATTGCGCCGAGAACACTATGAAGCTTTCTCAACTCGTGCTTCAGACCAAGGCCCGCAGGCTGAACACTGGGATAACAGCCTACTAATGGAACAAATTCTGTCATTACGCCATGAAAAAGCCCAACTATTAGGTTTCAACAATTACGCTGAGCTGTCTTTAGCCACGAAAATGGCTGACAAGACGGATGATGTGATGCAATTTCTGGAAGACTTAGCCGATAGATCCTGGCGGCAAGCACGTAAGGATTTAGTCGAGTTACGCGAATTTGCACACAGACAATATGGTATTGATGACCTTCAATCCTGGGATTTAGGCTACTACTCTGAAAAAATGCGCCAGCATTATTACCAGCTTTCACAGGAAGAAGTTAAAGCATATTTTCCCATCACCCGTGTTTTACCCGGATTGTTTGCGGTCGTAGAAAAACTGTACGGATTAAGCATAAGCGAGATTGATGAATTTGACAGTTGGCATCCCGATGTGCGTTTTTTTCAGATAAATGACGATGCAGGCCAACTACGTGGTCAATTTTATATTGATCTTTATGCTCGGCCCAAAAAACGTGGTGGCGCCTGGATGGATGACTGCGTAGGCCGTAAAAAAACCGATGACACCATTCAAACCCCAGTCGCTTATTTGACCTGCAACTTTACCCCGCCAACCGGAAATGATCCCGCTTTGCTGACTCATGATGAAGTCATCACCCTGTTTCATGAATTCGGTCATGGCTTGCACCACATGCTCACCAAGGTTGACCATCTGGGTGTTTCCGGCATTAGCGGCGTTGAATGGGACGCGGTCGAATTGCCCAGTCAATTCATGGAAAACTGGTGCTGGGAGCAAGAAGCACTGGCGTTGATTTCAGGCCATTATCAAACCGGCGAAACATTACCCGATACATTATTTAAAAAAATGTTGGCTGCGAAAAATTTTCAGGCCGGCATGGTCATGGTCAGACAGCTGGAATTCAGCCTGTTCGATTTTAGGATTCATCAGGATTACAACTCTGAAAAAGGCGGTCGCATCTATGAGATTCTGGAGCAGGTCAGAGCCCAGGTTGCTGTTGTTCAACCGCCCAAATTCAATCGCTTTGCCCATAGTTTTTCACATATTTTTGCAGGCGGTTATGCGGCGGGTTATTACAGCTACAAATGGGCGGAAGTCTTATCCAGTGACGCTTTTTCCTTATTTGAAGAAAAAGGTATTTTTGACCGGGAAACCGGTAAAGCTTTCTTGACCAATATTCTTGAACAAGGCGGCAGTCAAGATGCGATGGACTTATTTATCAAGTTCCGTGGCCGTAAACCCACCATTGATGCCCTGCTTAGACACAATGGCATAGCCGCATGAAATATAGGGATCTGCGCGACTTTATTAAACAACTGGAAAAACAGGGCGAACTGAAACGAGTCACCATCCCCGTAGACCCCTGTCTTGAAATGACTGAAATTTGTGACCGCACTTTAAAACAAGGCGGTCCCGCGCTACTGTTTGAAAATCCCACAGGTTACAACATTCCTGTATTAGCTAACCTGTTCGGTACCCCGCGCCGTGTTGCCATGGGCATGGGCGCGGAATCCGTGACTGAACTGCGCGGCATTGGTGAATTGCTGGCGACTTTAAAAGAACCAGAGCCGCCCAAAGGCATGAAAGATGCTTGGGAAAAGTTCCCTGTATTCAAGCAAGTGCTGAATATGGCGCCTAAACTAGTCGCATCACCGCCTTGCCAGGAACTGATTCGGGAGGGCGATGAGGTTGATTTGAGCGTATTCCCTATTCAAACTTGCTGGCCGGAGGATGCTGCTCCTTTAATTACCTGGCCTTTGGTGATTACCAAAGGCCCTAACAAGGACCGGCAAAATCTGGGTATTTATCGCCAGCAAGTGATAGGCAAAAATAAAGTCATCATGCGCTGGCTGACGCATCGGGGCGGCGCATTGGATTTTAGAGAGTGGCAAAAGACCTATCCCGGCATGCCCTTCCCTGTTTCTGTCGCCTTGGGCGCAGACCCCGCAACCATACTTGCAGCCGTCACACCTGTTCCCGATACCCTGTCTGAATATGCATTCGCCGGCTTGTTGCGCGGCAGTAAAACTGAAGTGGCCAACTGCCTTATTAATGATTTACAAGTACCCGCAAGTGCCGAAATAGTCCTGGAAGGATTTATTTATCCTGGCGAAACTGCGCCGGAAGGACCGTTTGGCGATCATACCGGCTATTATAATGAAGTCGATGAATTTCCGGTTTTCACCATAGAAAGAATCACCCAGCGCCAGGCGCCTATCTACCATAGCACTTTTACCGGCAGACCTCCGGATGAACCGGCTGTCCTGGGCGTTGCCTTAAATGAGGTGTTCGTGCCCATATTACAAAAACAATTCCCCGAAATTATCGATTTTTACCTGCCGCCTGAAGGCTGTTCTTATCGTATGGCCGTCATCAGCATGAAAAAACAATATGCGGGTCATGCCAAACGCGTAATGCTGGGCACCTGGTCATATTTACGGCAATTCATGTACACAAAATTTGTCATAGTCGTCGATGATGATGTCAATGTCCGCAACTGGGAAGATGTCATCTGGGCAATCACCACGCGCATGGATCCTGCCAGGGATTTAACGATACTGGAAAATACTCCGATTGATTATCTTGATTTCGCTTCGCCTGTATCCGGCCTGGGCTCCAAAGTGGGCTTTGATGCGACCAATAAATGGCCCGGAGAAACCAACCGGGAATGGGGCAGACCAATTGTGATGTCACCAGAAATTATCAAGAAAGTGGATACTATGTGGGATTCTTTGTTTCTACATTATCCGAATTAACATTCCCAACCAGACACGTCGGCCGGATTTGGTGGATGCACGTTGTTTACCCATCCATTTCCCTTAGTGATTCCAACAATAATCACGGCTTTTTAGAAAGCATAAAAAAAGGGGCCGTAGCCCCTTTTTAGTTTGTTCAAGTTATCAGGCTTGAATCGCAGCTCTTGATTTTCTGCGAGTTGACGCGATCAGACCAGCCAAACCGGAACCGAACAACCAGACTGCGGCCGGCACAGGTACTACTGTAGTATTGAACGCTCTAAAGTTACTTAACCCAATTGCTTGACCGCTTGTAGTGATTGTAAGCGGAGTAATCGAAGTATTCAATGCTGTTGCCCAGTTAAAAAATAGCTCGTGTTGTCCAGCATGTACCGCCAAGTAATTAAAAGGATTAGCAATCGAGAAAGTATATGAACTACCACCGCCTATACTGTTATTTTGACCTACAGTAGTATCATTAATGGTATTAACTGGTAGACCAAATGCAGTATTCATCACACTAGCGACGTTATTTGCATTTTGTCCACCTACATCACTGTTTTGATTATTACTAAAAAGGATTGTTGTAGCAGTCGCACCTGTGTAAGTAACTGTAACCGGGCCATTAGATCCAGTTAAATTAAGCGGGCTGCCAGGACCAACGCTTATAAACGACGCATTAGCCCCCCCACTTATTAAGCCTAACCCTAACAGGATTGGCATCATGTATAGTTTGAATTTCATTTTCATTTCCTCTTGCAATAGTTAATTATTTAATTATCAAATTGCAATCCAGCCATCTTTTAAAATCTAATAGACCTTGGACTTTCCGGCCCTGCTTCACAACAGGTGTGGCAGGGTAATAATATCATACAGTTATGCGTTTCCAAATAATTGGTTCTTGATTAACTTGTGGTTATTTTTATGCAATGCACACAATGCACGCTAGCAATTGACAAATAACCATGAGCAGCGAACTTATCAGTTTTAAACAATTCTTGCCCCAGTTTGGGTTGTTAGCCATCACATCTAAAATATGATTTTGTAAAAATTAATAAGCTTTTGCGTTCCAAAAACCTCTTACCATTGTTAGCAGGATAATTTTTATATCCAACCATAGTGACCAGTTTCTTATATAGGCCAGATCATATTCAACCCTGCCTTCCATTTTATCCAGGGTATCAGTCTCGCCCCGGTAGCCATTGATCTGAGCAAGCCCGGTAATACCGGGCTTTACCTTGTGCCTGAGCATGTAGCCTTTAATTTTCCCGCGATACCATTCATTATGGGCAACGGCATGAGGCCTAGGACCCACGATTGACATTCGGCCCTGTAGTACATTGATAAACTGGGGCAGTTCATCCAGGGAGTTGCGCCGCAAAAAGGCGCCTAATCTCGTCACTCTGGGATCTTGTTTTTTTGCTTGTTCTACCTTGCCGCCATCTTCGCAGACCGTCATTGAACGGAATTTCCATACGGTTATTTCCTCACCTCTGAAACCGTAGCGACGCTGTTTAAATATCACGGGTCCTGATGAGGTGATTTTGACGGCAAGCCCTATCAGCATTAGTGGTAAAGCAATGAGCATCAGAATAATGCTGCTCAACAGAATGTCAAAAATTCGTTTTGTAGCCCCATCAACGCCATAAAACGGGGAATCATAAATACTGACGACGGGTATCCCTTTTAGATTGCGGAAGCTGGATCTGAGTAAATTAAATGCAAAAAAATCCGGCACATAATAAACTGAAACCGTTGAATCAGAGAGTTGTTCAATAATGTTTTGTATCCGCTTCTCAGCGCTTAAAGCTAAAGCAATATAGACAATGTCAACCGATCCGGCTTTGGCACTATCAATTAGTTGCTGGATGTTTCCGGTTATTTTTTTATCTTCCGCTACACCTCTGTCTGATGACTGTATTTGCCTGTCATCAAAAAAACCCGCAAAAATTAAACCCAGTGAGTCATCTTCAAGGAATATCTTTTGCAGCGCCCCTCCTATCTGGGTAGCGCCCACAATGGCAACACGCCGCGAGTTTCTGCCCATTTTTCTTAAGATACTGGTACCTGTATTAACAATGATATGCCAGGATACGATTTCTACTGGAACCACACCAACCCACATCCAGAATGTGCTTTTATATACAGGCTCAATCTGCGGATATAGCTGACACATACTGATCAAAACCAATAACGTACATACCCATGAAATCAGAATACGTTTTACTTCCCAAAAAACAGATGTGCCGCGACTTTGTCGATATAGCTCATTAAACTCAGCAAAAATTCCAAAGCTAACGACAGAAATTAACAACCACCATGTGTGGCGACTTGCCCATTCAATTTTGTACAGCTCTAGAATTGACCACAATGTCAGACCTATAACAATGCTATCGAGCAATCTGGACAAAGCAATGAGTTTGTTGCTATAAGGACGGATAATTCCTAATTTCGATGGATTTTTCAACTTTAATTTAGCCTAGCATTCAGTCATTTTTTTAATGTCGGGTAAAGTTTTTTCACAATATCCGCACATGGTCCATAGTAAATCGCCATTCCAGGGACGGACAATAGCATTTCTTTTTCTTGCCATCCCGTTTTGTCATTTTATTATGCTGATACGGAGCGAGTATGTCCAACTCTCGACGCACAATGTGACGGACGGTTGTTATTTTTCCAAAGTTAACCTTTTAGAACGGCAAAGTACCTTGCAGACTCACCCTAATATATTAATTGTATGCTAAGATGGAATTGTGCTACCGTATATTAATACAATCTAATATACTGATTTATTTTTAAGTTTTCGGTACTTGTGCCTGGTAGTTTATGGGCTAATGATATTTTTTTTCGTTGTTCAGTGTATGTACGTACCGGCTTACTTTAATGGGGTTTTCAATTGACCCAGGGTCAAATGAAAAACGCAAGGCACGCAATAATAACTATTTAATGAGGAGAGTATCATGGCTCGTATTGTAATTTTAGGTGCAGGCATTGGCGGCGTACCAATGGCTTACGAAATGAAGGAAACGGTAGGAAAACTACATGATGTCATCGTGATTTCCGATACCCCCACCTTTCATTTTGTCCCATCAAATCCCTGGGTTCCACCCGGATGGCGTAAACCGGAAGACTTGAAGATTGAATTAGCGCCGGTGATGAAAAAGAAAGGCATCGAATTCATTCAAAAAGCTGCAGCAAAAATTGATCCCGTCAATAACCAGGTTCAGCTGAATGATGGCTCATCCGTTGCTTACGATTTTCTGATTATTGCCACAGGGCCGCGTCTGGCCTTTGATGAAATTCCCGGCTTAGGGCCGGATGGCTATACCTCATCCGTATGCCATGTGGATCATGCCGCGGTTGCTGCGCAAGATTGGGACAAGTTCATGGAAAATCCCGGCCCGATCGTTATCGGTGCGGTTCAGGGTGCCTCCTGTTACGGCCCCGCGTATGAATATTTAATGATTCTTGAAACCGAATTACGTAACCGGAAAATTCGCGATAAAGTGCCGATGACTTTTGTTACCGCAGAACCCTATATCGGGCATTTAGGTTTAGGCGGTGTCGGCGACACCAAAGGTTTGCTGGAAAGCGCCTTGCGTGACAAGTCCATTAAATGGATAACGAATGCCAAGGTCGACAAAATTGAACCCGGCATGATGTTTGTTACGGAAGTCGATGATGAAGGTAACGACAAGAAAAAACATGAGCTGCCCTTTAAGCACTCAATGATGTTACCCGCTTTTACCGGCGTTGATGCCGTGCGCAATGTCGGCGTTGAAGGTTTGGTCAATCCGCGTGGCTTTGTTCTGGTGGATGAGCAACAGCGTAATAAAACGTTTAAAAATATTTATTCCGTCGGTGTGTGTATTGCTATTCCGCCGGTTGAAAAGACACCTCTGCCGGTTGGCACGCCCAAAACCGGCTATATGATCGAATCAATGGTGACTACCACAGCACATAACATTGCCGATGAACTGGCCGGCAAAGAACCGACTCATGTAGCGACATGGAATGCTTTATGTCTGGCTGATTTCGGGGATTCCGGGGTGGCTTTTCTGGCTATGCCGCAAATTCCTCCGCGCAATACAACCTGGTCTGCGGAAGGTAAGTGGGTGCATCTGGCTAAAATCGGTTTCGAGAAATATTTCATGCGTAAAATACGCAAAGGCATCAGCGAACCTTACTATGAAAAACTGATGCTTAAATTATTGGGTGTGGTGCGGATAAAAGGTGAATAAGATGACTATTGATCGGGTAGTTTTTGCTGTTGCCGGTAGTTTTATTTTAATTAGCTTATTGCTCGCGCATTATCATTCTGAATTGTGGCTATGGTTCACTGCCTTTGTCGGCGCTAATTTGTTGCAATCAGCATTTACCGGGTTTTGCCCCATGGCAATGATACTTAAAAAGTTGGGTGTTAAGCAGGGCTGTGCTTTTTAATGGCTTAGTTGGCAGAGCTTCGATAAGTTATCGGCTAAAACTCTGTAACATTTTTTACCACGAAGATCACTCAAGATCATGATCGTGGGAGGGGCTTTAGCCCCGATTGTCGGGGCTAAAGCCCCTCCCACGTTAAAGCATTGCAGGAGTCTGAATACCCTTAAGCCGGACGGGGTTTGCAACCCCGTTCGAAACGTTTCGAGGATTTGTAGGGCGTGCCATGCGCGCCTTGGAGTGGTTTAAGGCGCGCATGGCACGCCCTACGTCTACAGAACAATACTTATCTGGATAGCTATACGTCGGGTTATGATAATCCGACCGACAATTTAGTCTGTATGGAAATATGATGCTAAAAACAATTAAAAAACTATTGGCAATCAGTTTGTTACCGCTATTAATGCTGACGTATTTATCAGCTATAGCTGATAACAAGACAGAAAAATCAACCTCACAGTCCTTTACTCTCGATCAGGCTATTGATTACGCACTAGCCAACAATCCTGACTTGCAAATCGCCACGGAACGCATCGGTCAGGCCGAAGCTCAATTGGGCGTAGCCCTTTCTGCGTTTTATCCGCAAGTAACCGCCCGGGTTGGCTATGAGCATTCCAACAATCCGGCGCAGGTCTTTTCGATGATTGTGTCGCAACGAGATTTCGATGCCAATTCTATCGCCAACATTAATAATCCCGGTTACCGGCAGAATTTTCGCCCCGAAATTATAGGAAAACTGTCTCTATTCCGTGGCGGACAGGATTATCAAAATAAAAAAGCCGCGGAGCTGGGCATAGACGCGGCAGAGTTTGAACGCTCAACAGTGCGTAACGCCTTGATTGAAGCCGTCACGGCTACCTACTATGCTTATTTAGCCGCTATAGAAGCGCAAAAAGTTGCCCAGGATTCCATTTCCGCAATTACCAGTGAGTTGAATCAAACAAAACTGCAATACGAAGCGGGAACCGTCCTTAAATCCGATGTGTTATCACTGGAAGTACAATTGGCTGAAGCGCAGAATGCCGAAATCAGAGCCGCTAACGGCATTGAAATAGCCAAAACCAGCATTGCCAACTTACTCGGCCTATCAAGTTTTCAAGCGTTTACTGTCGCGTCGTCATCTTCCATATTAACTAACCCTAAGTTGACCGAATCGTTTAACAACTTGCTCGATCAAGCAATGGCGCAGCGCCCGGAAGTAAAAGCGGCCGCCAACCAGGTGGAAATTAGTTTGCGCAAGTTAAAAAGCGAGCAAGGCGCTTATTTACCCAAAGCAGATGCCTATGTGAGTTACGGGCAAAATAGCCAATCTCCAGGCTTTAACAGTGAAAAGGACAATGTCACCGCCGGCATCAGCGTCGAAATGGATTTATTTTCAGGATTTAACACCCAGCAACGTGTCCGTGCAGCAGAACGAAAAGCCTCAGAAGCGCGTGAAACGGAACGAAAAACCAAATTGGCTATTGAACAGGAAGTAAAAATTGCTTTTTTAAACCTTAAAGAAGCTTTAGCGCGTTTACACGTTACCGAAGCATCGGTGCTGTCTGCCGACGAAGCTTTAAGACTCGTTAATGAGGAAAGACGTGCGGAAGTAGTCACGGTGACCCGTTATATTGAAGCGGAGGTTGCCAGAAATAATGCTCAATCCAATACGATCGCAGCGCATTACGATGCCCTGAGTGCTGAAGCTGCAATGAAAAAAGCTATCGGCGACTGGAAATAAAGGAAATTTTATGTCACAAACCGAACACAAAAATATCAGCAAAATCATCAGCATTTCCATAGCCGTTCTAGCCTTGATTTTGTTACTGCTTTATATGCAAGGCAGTTTTGTCAGCAAAGTGCCACCCGGATTAAGTCCACAGACTAGCAATTCAAATTCGCCTAAAAACCAAACGGCACTCGTTGAAAAAAAGCAGGTTGGCGATATTCTTACCTGGCCCGGGACGGTAAGGTCAAGAACCGTTGCCAATATTGCCCCCAGAATGACGGCTCGAATACTCGAGATTAAGGTCAATGCGGGCGACAAAGTCAAAAAAGGCGATGTCATCGCCCGCCTGGATGAGCGTGAAATCAGGGCTCAGGAAAATGCGGCCCTGGCCGCGCTTGCTGGTGCCAATGCTCAGGCGAATCGCGCCAAAGCAGACGAGCAACGCACCCGAAGCTTGTACAGTAAAGAAGCGACAACTCGCGAAAAATTTGATGCCGTAGTCGCGCAAGCTAAAGAGGTGCAAGCCGGCGTCAGTCAGGCGACAAGCACCGTGAGTGAAATCAGATCCCATTTGGCTGACACACTCTTACTCGCGCCTTTTGATGGTGTTGTCGTTAAACGTCTTCAACAACCGGGTGACATGGGATTGCCCGGCGTACCCGTAGTCACATTGCAAACACCCAAAGGCTTAAGGCTTGAGACCGACGTACCGAGCACTTGTGCCGGACGTTACAGCACCGGTATGGATGTCACCGTGCGCATTGATACCCTGGATCTTACAACCAGCGCTCAAATTGACGAGATCAGTCCCGAAGTTGACCCGCAAACCCGCACCCAGCTGATTAAAATCGCACTGCCGGCTATCGAAGGCTTGCAACCGGGTCATTTCGGCTGGCTGGAACAAGCCTGTGACCAGCATGAAACCTTACTGATTCCGGCCAGCGCCGTGCAGCATATCGGTCAACTGGAAGTCGTACAGGTCTTGTCGGAAGGCCGTCCAGTTATGCGACATATCAGAACGGCCAAGACCTTTGGCGATCAGATTGAAGTTGTTTCCGGCTTGCATGCCGGTGAAACCGTCATAACCCATCCGCAGCAGGCACAATAATGGAAGACCTGCAAAATCAAAGCCCCAAGCGTGGCTTGACGACCAAGATTGTCGAAGTTTTTACCACCTCACAGCTTTCCATCCTGTTCCTGATCATTTCCCTGCTGGCGGGAGCCGCGGCACTGATCCTCACGCCCCGTGAAGAAGACCCGCAGATTGTTGTGCCGGTGATGGATGTGCTTGTTGAATTTCCGGGCGCTTCCAGCGAAGAAGTTGAAAAGCTGGTGGCTACGCCGCTGGAGGTTTTGCTCAAACAGATTGAAGGCGTGGAATATGTGTATTCCATCTCCAAGCCCGGTGCAGCGCTTGTTACCGTTCGGTATTTCGTAGGACAGGATTTCGAAGACAGTCTGGTCAAGACCTGGGACCGGCTCATGTCCAACCAGGATCTTATTCCGCCCGGCGTCACCCAATGGAAAGTTTCACCCGTTGAAATCGATAATGTCCCTATCGTTTTGTTGACACTGTCGGCTCAGAATAATAATTACGATTCGATGGCCTTACGCCGAATCGCCGATGAACTGATTATTGCCCTGAGAAGCGTTGGCGATGTCGGTAAAAGCTGGGTCGTCGGCGGTGAACAACGGCAGGTGTCCATTTATGCCAACCCTGCCAAACTGGACGCGCATGGCGTCACGCTGATTGAAATCACCCAGGCGCTGGCTAATGCCAATGTCAATCTGCAAGCCGGCACCTTTGAACGCGGCAACCGGGAAATCCTGCTCGAAGCCGGTCCGCATTTCAGTTCATCAGCCGAAGTGGGCGCCACCGTCATTAAAAGTGTTGCGGGCCGCCCGGTTTACCTGCGTGATGTCGCCCGTATTGAAGACGGCCCGGCCGATGTTGATCATTACACCCGTATCGGCTTTGGTCCTGCCGTCGACGAAATGCCCACGATTGGCAAGGCCACCGGCAACAAACCGCAAGCCGGGCAAGAACGCCAGATGGTCACCATTGCCGTTGCCAAACGCAAAGGCAGTAATGCCGTCACACGTCGCCGAAGCCGTTATTGCCACCGCGGAAAAACTGCACGGCACGTTGATTCCCGAAGATGTTTTGCTGACGATTACCCGTGATTACGGTGAAACCGCCAACCACAAAGTCAACGAACTGGTTAAGCACTTGAGTTTTGCCATCGTGATTATCGTGGTGTTGCTGGCTTTTTCGCTGGGGCTGAAAGAGTCCTTTATCGTCTCCATCGCCGTGCCCATGACCTTGGCGCTGACCTTGTTACTGGACTATCTCTCCGGTTACACCATCAACCGCGTCACCCTGTTTGCCTTGATCCTGTCGCTGGGTTTGCTGGTCGATGACCCGATCGTCGATGTCGAAAATATCCACCGGCACTATAAATTGCGCAAGGAATCACCGCTGCAAGCCCTGTTGACGGCGGTCGATGAAGTCAGGCCGCCGACCATTCTGGCGACGTTCACCGTGATTGTGTCATTCCTGCCGATGTTTTATATCACCGGCATGATGGGCCCCTACATGGCGCCGATGGCGTTTAACGTGCCGATAGCGATGATTGTCTCCCTGATTGTTGCCTTTACCGTCACGCCCTGGGCCAGTTTCAAACTGCTGCAAAGTGAATATCACAGCCATAGCGACGAAGCGCCGGAAGAGCTCAAAGAAACCTTTATCTACCGGGCTTATCGCGCTGCACTTGGGCCCGCTGCTGGCGACCTCGGGACGCGCCAAATTGTTTTTACTGATCGTGCTGATCGCCTTTGTCGGTTCAACGATGCTGGCCGTTACCCGCGCCGTCCCCCTTAAATTATTGCCCTTCGACAATAAAAACGAACTGCAAATCATCATCGATATGCCGCGCGGCTCGACGCTGGAACAAACCGATGAAGTCGCGCGCGCCCTGGGCAGCTATCTGGCCACCGTCAACGAAGTCACCGATTATCAAACCTATACCGGCCTTGGCCGCGCCGATGGACTTTAACGGCATGGTTCGCCACTATTATTTGCGCAGCGGCGGTTATGTGGGTGAAGTCAGAATCAATTTATTGCCTAAAGACGAGCGTGAACAACAATCGCACGAAATCGCCCTGCGCATCCGGCCGGAAATAGAACGGATCGGCAAGCAATACGGCGCCAACCTTAAAATCGTGGAAATTCCGCCGGGGCCGCCGGTGCTTTCCGATCTGGTCGCTGAAATCTACGGTCCGCCTGAAGCCAGTATTGACAGCCTGATAGCCGTATCCAAACGCGTCAGGGCCGATATGGAAAAAACCGAAGGCGTGGTGGATGTGGATGATTATTCGGAAGCGGAACATGACAAGGTGCATTTTCAGCTGAATCGTGAAAAAGCGGCCTTGTCCGGCGTCAGCGTCGCGCAAGTTGCGGAAACGCTGCGCATCGCTGTCGCAGGCAAGGCTGTCGGCATCGTGCATCTGGACAGCGAACGCCAACCGCTGGAAATTGTCCTGCAACTGCCGCGTGCGCTCCGCTCGTCGATCCCTGATTTATTGGCGTTGCGGGTAAAAACCGGGCAAGGCGAGCTGATACCCTTAAGTGAAATAGGCACCGCCACCATAGAAAAGGAAGATCAGCCTATTTTTCACAAGAATCTGCAACGGGTGAATTATGTCATTGCCAGTATGGCGGGCCGCAGCCCGGTGGAAGCGGTTTTCGATCTCAATGACACGCTGGCCGAACGCCCCTTGCCGGAAGGTTTTACCGCCGAATTGGCGGGCGAAGGCGAATGGAAAATTACCGTCGATGTCTTTCGTGATCTTGGCCTCGCCTTTGCGGCCGCGCTGGTGATGATCTATGTCCTGCTGGTCGGACAAACCGGATCGCTGACCGTGCCGCTGGTGATGATGATCGCCATTCCACTCACCGTCATCGGCATCATGCCGGGCTTCTGGCTGCTTAACCTGTTTGCCACGCCGATTGCCGGTTACCCCAACCCGATCTATTTCACCGCCACCGCGATGATCGGCATGATTGCCCTGGCGGGTATCGTCGTGCGCAATTCCATTATCCTGATCGACTTCATCGAGCGCATCCGCGCCCGTGCCGATGTCACCCTTGCAGAAGCCCTGATTGAAGCCGGTGCGATACGCTTGCGCCCCATCTTCCTGACCGCCGGAGCGGCCATGTTCGGTGCGTTTGTGATTATCCTGGACCCGATATTTTCAGGACTGGCCTGGAGCTTTATCTTTGGTATTTTTGCCTCGACCTTGTTTTCATTGCTGGTGATTCCGGTGGTTTATTTTTTGATTAATAAGGAAGAGTAAGCGGATAACCAGAAGTTTTTTAACCACGAAGGACACGAAGCCTGTCCTGAGCACAGCCGAAGGGATCACGAAGAAAAACAAAAACTTCGTGTTCTTCGTGGTGGGGCTATTGGATGCACTATCGAGGTAGGACATCTTATGGCCTGATCAAGGAATCCGACTTGGGAAATACCACCTTACGGGTTAACATAGCAGTCAAAGAGACACATCGGCCTGAAGCGGTTTTGAAATTTTGTTGTTAAATCCGGGTTCGGCGGCTTCGGTTAAGGTCCGTAGGCGGTGCGCTCTTACCTTACCTTTGCGTTATTTATTTAGGAGAACAAGAATGATCATTCGTGTCGCAGCATTGATTCTGGTTGCAGCGTCAGCAAACGCGGCGGATGAGACCGTTGAGTTCCAAGGGCATCCAGTCACCAAAATACAGATTTCTGGCGCAGATACATCGACGAGCGTTCTTTCCACTCAACAAGCAACGGAACTCGCTGTACAGATTGCGCGTAGTGGTGACCGATACTTTTGGAAGAGCCGTGGCAACGTTCCCATGTTCAAAGAAGAGGCGGGCGCGTTCATTACGTATGTTGCGCTCAATGGCTCAGGGTATGTTCGCGTAATAAATCCCGCATTGAAGGAAAGTCTTTGCAGTCCCGGTAAGGAAGTGCTTGATTGCCAGTTTTCCTACATTGAACATTTGACCACTAAAGTGGACCCATTAGTCCAGACAGTTTTTTATCGAGTTTAAGATGGCATCGGTTCCGTTACAGCGGATTGGCGCTGCCCCATTTCTTCTTCTGAAGAATCCTGCTTATTCCTATAATAATCTACGATCTTAGCTCCACCACCTTCTCCTGTCAGATAGACCTGATTTGGCGTTTTATAGCCCAATGCTTGGTGATACCGCTCACCGTTGTAGAAGACAAAATACTCGGCTAAACCCGATAGCAGTTCTGGCATATAGGCATAGTTTTTCGGATAAATATCCTCGTACTTTACACTCCGCCATAACCGTTCAACAAAAATATTGTCCAATGCTCGGCCGCGACCATCCATACTGATTTTGATGTCATTTTCCAGTAATAACTGGATCCATTTGTCACTTGTGAACTGTGATCCCTGGTCGGTGTTGAAGATTTCCGGTATTCCGTATTCATTGAGAGCAGTTGTTAAACAGTCGACACAAAAACCAACATCCATCGTGTTCGATACCTGCCAAGCCAAGACTTTACGGCTATACCAGTCGATGATCGCCACCAGATACACAAAACCATGGGCTAACCGCACATAGGTTATATCGGTGCTCCAAACCTGATTCGGTCGGACAATATCCAACCCTCTGAGCAAATAAGGATAAATTTTGTGCTGCGGATGTTTTTTGCTAGTATTAGGGCCAGGTGCCATGGCGACCAAAGCCAGTATTCCCATCAAACGCTGAACACGCTTTCGGTTTACAGTGTGCCCCTGGGTGCCTAGCCAGACTACCATTTTCCGGCTGCCGTAAAATGGATGACGGGTATATTCCTCATCCAGCAAACGCAGCAATATCAGTTCATATTCATCCGCAACCACCGCCTTGCTCGCATAGACCGTCGACCGCGCAATACCCACCAACTGACACTGTTTGACCACGGATAGCTTGTCGCCGGAATCGACCCAGCCCTGTCTTTGCCTTAAAGGCTGATCCCGGACTTTTTTTTCAGCCACTCCAGCTCCATATTGAGCTGACCAATCTTGGCGTACAAGCGTTCCGGATTACTTTGTGGATCGATTGCCTTGGTACCAAGCTTGACGTCGAACAGCTGACCCGCATTTTCCAATAAGGCCTTCTTCCAGAGACCAACTTGCGTTGGATGTACGCCATACTCTTGGGCAATCTCGTTTACTGTTTTAGTTCCTTTTACAGCCTCCAATGCTATTTTCGCTTTTTGTGTGCCAGTCATCATTGTGCGCTTTTTTTCACTCATTTCGGCCTACCTTTTCATGATAGACACCATCTTATACTACTGTCTGTTTTTTGGGGTCCACTATACGAACTTTGGACGGCACATTCAGGTATTTTGAAGACACTATGACCGTGCTCGACTATACGGACTTGCTCATCTACAACTTCGCCGCAACAAACTAAACCTGGATTATTTGGGGCTACCAGATGGAAATAGACGATGACCACTACTTCCCCGATTTGAATAACGCACATCTCAAACTTGATCGGTTCAAGAAGAAACTTGGCGAAATAGCGAAGTCTCGTTCTGCCTACGAGTCAGAAGATCAGGTCTTACAGAAGATCTGTGATCATACAATTCTTTGCATAAACAAAGAACCCGAAGAACCTAGCAGCGATCACCTGATTTGTCGCTACCTAACTCCGCTTAAATACCTCTGGTTTGTTAGCAGCAAGGCTTTACGCTTTGCCAATGCTGGGCAGTTCGAAGACCCGCGGGAATGCTCCCTCCCAGATGACTACGACAACGCGGTGAGCTCAGTACTGAACAAATATAATCTCTCATATAACCAATGGCAGAACCAACTCCGAAAGAAAAAGGAGGAATGGCTGATTTCTTGCTGGACCACTATCGACAATCACAACGATGATTACTTAATCTGGCACAAGTACGCCGGCGGTCCAACAGGGATTGGCATTACCATACAATACGGAAAACTGAAGGAACACTTGCAACGATACGTCGACCAAACCGCCGAAAATGACTCATTCATTTGCGGCAAAGTGGGCTACATGAGCCCTTTCCGAACACTGCCATGTAACAAGCGAGAGATGTTCCGAAACGAAAAGGAAGTCCGGTTCGCATTTAGGCACCCTCCTTTCCTTGATGGTCATGAGATTGATGTCGGTGATATATTTCAAGACTTCGGACTCCGTTTTTCACAAGACGTATCGGAACACCATTTCGAAGCAGTGCGGAATCTATGGATAGGTTGTGGCGGACAGGATCGCTTCCAACGCCCAGTTGCGTGATTAAGTGAGTATATTTGTGGTCAGCGAAAAATTAACTGCTACTATTACGGTCTATCGGAGCGCGGTTATAATGCGGTTTCGCCCAAGCCCGGTAGTCGGGCATACTGTTTATGCCCGACATTTCAATGGTTAAATATGGAAACGACAATCGTTTTACCCCCCCGCCGTTCCTTTATCGAATGCCGAAATGTCGGGCAACGATAAAACTGTTGCTGACTACGCGCTAAACGAGAAACTAAAATGAAAATATTAATACTTGCATTAATGCTTACAGGCTGCGCAAACAGCGGAATAACAGCTAAAGATTTATTAGGCGCAATAGTAGCAATCAAAGCATCAGGAGGCGGATATAATTATCAGCAAGCTATGAGAGATCACCAGAATGACTTTAACAATATGCAAACTCAACAAGCTATGCAAAGGCAATTACAAATGAATGAGCAGCAGAATTTTCAAAATAATTTTAATTCTATGGTTCAGCAACAAAACATGCAACAACAGCAAAACGAAAATCAAATGATGAATAATTATCTAAAATACAAACTATTAAGCAAATGATAATTCACTTGGGACGGGGTTTGTAACCCTGTCCCAAACGTTTGATGCCGCCGTTATCTTTATACCATGAGAGAAAACTCATGGAAGGGAAACATACCCGGTTGCGGTGCTGCATATGTATTCACCTCCAAAATGACACGTATAGTTTAGAGTGCCATAACTTAAAAGTTGGTTGTTAGGCCATAAAAGAGTGGCGATTATATATCTAATAGGCTAATCAAAAAACCAGCCTTGTAGATACTCTGTTTAATTTCAAACGCGTAAGACGCAATTCGTAACGCGTAAGACGCAATTCGTAGGGCGCAATAGGCGATAGCCGTATTGCGCCGGATGTTGGACTCCGCTGTGGCGCAATACGCTGTCGCTATTGCGCCCGTCATGCGGGACGGGGTTTGCAACCCCGTCCCGAACGTTTGATGCTGCCGTTATCTTTATATCATGAGAGAAAACCCCCACGCGGGACGGGGTTTGTAACCCATACGCGCCAACTTAAGGATAGCAACCTCATTCCGGCAGGGATTGCCGGAATCCAAATGCCATGGATGGCAAGGCTTACAAGCACATCCATGTGTTCTGGATGTCGGCAATCCCTGCCGACATGACGGCTTACCTGGCAATTGCGACATAATATAGACGCTAAGTTGGCGCGTATGGGTTACAAACCCCGTCCCAATAACTGAGGTCAGAGTAAACTTAAATCCTTGCTACTTTAACTTTACTCTGACCCCAACGCGTAAGGCGCAATTCGTAGGGCGTAATAGGCGATAGCCGTATTGCGCCGGATGTTGGACTCCGCTGTGGCGCAATACGCTATCGCTATTGCGCCCTACAAGACTACAAGACAACCAACCTTGCCCAAGTCTCCCAATTATTGCATGCCATTCGATTGTGTTTGTGGTTTTTGTTATGATGGACACCATCGCTCACTTGGGGTTGGAGATCATTGATGCCGGACTATCGACGTTATCGTTTGCCGGGCGGAACGTATTTTTTCACGGTAAATCTGCTGCAACGTTATCCCAACGATCTATTGGTTCGTCATATCGACATCTTACGAGCCGTGGTGCGGGCGGTTCGTCAAAAACGTCCTTTTGTTATTGATGCCTGGGTGGTTTTGCCCGACCACTTACACTGTGTATGGACGTTGCCACCGGGTGATGATGATTTTGCCAACCGTTGGCGACTGATTAAACAAGGCTTTTCCAAAGCACTGCCCATAACCGAACGCCGCTCTACGGTGCGGATGGCTCGTGGCGAACGCGGTATCTGGCAACGCCGTTTTTGGGAACATGTTATACGTAATGACACAGATTATGCCGCGCATATTGATTATTGCCTTATCAATCCATTTAAACACGGCTATGTACAACGGGTTGCGGATTGGCCTCATTCAACCTTTCACCGCGATGTTGAGCGTGGCATTTATCCTTTGGATTGGGCTGGTGACCTCGAAATCGACCTGGGAGAACAGGATTGAAAAGCGGAATAATTGGAGACAGAGTAAACCTTTATTAAGTTTACCCTGCCACCTTTGGTTTCATTGTTGTGAAGTTGATAACTCTATTATTTACGGGCGCCGGCTGCGGTATCGGGCGTGTCCATAATACGGTTTAGCAGGTTGGTCTGTTGTGATACTCGGCAGGGCGATGGCTTAGCTTGATGCGTATGGGTTTAAACCCCGTCCCGCTCAGGTAAATAAAAATCTCAAATTTGTTTTCCCTGATTTTGACAAAGCGTACACATCTTGAACATAGTCCCCTCTTTGAGTCTTCTACGCAACTCAAGATAAGCGGGCGAGTTCCAGATTTCCACGAAGTCCAGTCCCTCATCGTAGATGAGCAGTTCGTGTCCTGGAATGTTATAAAAATAGCAACACGGACTCACTCGGAAATTCATCTCCTGGATCAGAAAATAGTGATATGGATATGCACATTTAAAATGCGCCCGTCTATTCAGAGGATTTTCAATATAAGAAGTCTGTTCTTCATGAACTCGCCTTTCGCAGTCATTCATGATCTGAAGTCGTGCTCCTCGCCCGGAGAGCGAAGAATTTACTTCAGCAAACACCCTATAGGCCGCCATTAACTCAGGATCCTCGAGCGCTTCCTTCCATGAATAAGTGCTAGGTGGATTATCCTCGAACGACTTCGCAAGCCCTTCAGCAATAAGGGGGGCGCCCCACGAATCAGGATCACACACGATATGGACACCGGAGCGCTCAATTTCAGCCCTTAGTTCATCCGTCAATTTCACAAATTCCTTATGAAAATAAGGCGGCAGAAGGTGATAGTTCAAACCCGCGAACTGGTCATGCGAGATCATCGGGATTAAGGTGCGTATATCGATCCGATCGACTCCGATCCGGGTGAAAAGGCAAACGAAATTGGCCGCTTCATGCAAGTTATCCTTACAAAGGACAAAACCCACCCCGATGTGTAAGCTTGGGTTTTTCTCGTTTCGAAGCTCCACCAGTGACTCTATCGTCTTCAGAATTCTGGAAAAAGAACGCCTTCCCAATCCCATCACTTTATGATGGGTTTGATCGGTCGCCGCATTGACACTGACAGAGTAGCCGTAAACTTTGCTACGAATGAGGCTCTCAAGTCTAGTCCCCAAAAGCAAGCCATTAGTCACAAGAAAAAAACTTGCCCGGTCGTCCATATACGTACGACACTTAGCCACTATCTCATCGATATAAGGGTTAAGGAGAGGCTCTCCGAAACTAATCAAACCGACCTGTCTCGCGTGTCTGAGTACAGCTTCCAAGCGGTCTACCTGGTCCGGATGCAATAGCGACTTTGTTTGATGTAGCCATGCGGTGCAAAATATGCATTTTGCATTGCATGCACTAGCGATCGGCAGCGTAACGATCCAAGGATAGGTTTCTAAGCGAATTTGACCGGTGTAGTATTCCCAGATGTTCAAATGATAGTTCAGTAGAAATCGATCATCCTTATATTTCTTGATGATGGCTCGTTTTCCGGATGCCGATAGATAAAACTGGTGAGAGATATCTGATTTTTCCGGAAATATCCTCCTTGTTAGAGTCTTAACCTTGGTTGGAATTGCTCTCTTTACTATGGATAGGAATTTCAATGCTATTTTCCAATTATTTTAAGGCAAGCATACCCTGTGCTGATTTTTTTGGAAATACATTTTAATTGTTCTAAAACGCGTAAGACGCAATTCTTAGGGCGCAATAGGGGATAGCCGTATTGCGCCGGATGTTTGACTCCGCAATGGCGCAATACGCTGTCGCTATTGCGCCATTGTATGATTAAATTTAATGAAATATTGGTTAAGGAGATCAAGTAAGCTTTAACGATTCATTGGGAGGCCGTTCCGCCCTGAGGACTGGTAACCAACGCGGGACGGGGTTTGCAACCCCGTCCCAAACGTTTGATGCTGCCGTTATCCTTATACCATGAAAGAAAACTCTACGGAGGGGAACATACCCGCTACTGCTTTTTAATACAATCGCTCACGATCCCATTATAAAGGAAGTGCCATGTCGTCCCGACGCGTAGCCGCCGAGCTGAACGCCGAAATTTACTATTCGAAAGTTATCCCGTATGGCTCTAAAGATATTGGGGGTATCAAAACGTTGAAGATGGGTTACAATCTCGGCTCAGCTTGGAGCGTGGTAAGCAATTGTGCTGCCCACCACATCCATTGGCAGTCAATAGATGGGAGTGTTTTTTATGTCAACAGTTAAAGAAATAGTTTCTGAAATAGTTCAAGCACAGCCTGATGACAGCAGCTTTGATGAAATTTTGCGAGAGCTTGCATTATCGCGGATGATAGAACGTGGTTTAGCGGATTCTCGCCAAGGCAGAACGATCTCTAACGAAGAAATGGAACATCGAATCCGCACATGGCAGAAATAAACTGGACTGCTGAAGCTGAGAGATGGATGCGGGAAATTTACGATTATATCGCGCAAGACAAGCCAGTCGCGGCAGCAAATGTTGTTTCCGGAATTTACGCAAAAGCTCAGCTGTTACGGGATTTCCCAGAGATCGGATATATGTATCGCAAAGAACCCGACGGCGATATTCGCATTTTGCTGTATGGTCATTATCGAATCGCGTATTTGATAAAAAGCCTGGAGAAAATCGATATTTTGGGTGTTTTTCACGGAGCACTCGACATCGAGCGTTTCCTGCTATGAAACTTCGCCCTTGCAGCCTTCACGCGGGACGGGATTTATAACCCATAGGCGCCAACTTGGCGTCTATACTATGTCGTAATTGCCAGGTAAACCGTCATGTCGGCAGGGATTGCCGACATCCAGAACACATGGATGTGCCTGTAAGCCTTGCCATCCATTGCCTTCAACTCACCCTTCTTGACGTGTTTAAAGTAGTTAAACCAACCA
Organism: uncultured Gammaproteobacteria bacterium; assembly: GCA_963849195.1. Taxonomy (GTDB): domain Bacteria; phylum Pseudomonadota; class Gammaproteobacteria; order Methylococcales; family Methylomonadaceae; genus Methylobacter_C. The sequence continues at coordinate 54,807 of CAWKGQ010000001.1, read as the reverse complement.
CGTAGTATCGGGTTAAGTCTTTCAATAACGGTTGTTATTCCAACTCCCTGGCTTCGCCGAGTATGCCGCTTGATCTTGTCTCGCATCGCCGTTAGGCTTTTCTTGCGCACAAACCGCATACCCTTTTTGAAGGTGTAGCCGAGAAAGTCAAATCCGTTCGGGTCATCGGTTTCGCTGACTATCCGGGTCTTTTCAGGATGCAGTTCGAGGCGATGGCTTGCCATCCACTCCTTGACTTCAGCCGGAAATAAATGGGGTCAGAGTAAAAATAACGAACTTTCTAGATTCAATCGGGGCTTCACTGGCTCGTCTTCTGTATCTCCGCCATGGCCGCCCGCGCTAAAAAACCGGAGCGGGTCAAATGATGCGTTTTTGCGTAGCGATCGATGTTTTGCACCAAATTTTCAGGCAAAGAAATATTGATACGTATGGGTTTGGTTGATAACCGTGAAACATCAACATCGATAAGCAACCATGCTCCACCTTCGTATTCAGAGTTAGCGATTAATTTTTCCAGCGGGGTCGGCACTGGGATTTCCATATCTTCCCCTTCGCAATATAATTCAATTGCTTCTTGTATCTTGGTTGGTAACAAATCCCACTCATCCGCTGCCGAGAAGCAGCCTGGAAAATCAGGAATCGTCACACCATGCGCGTGATTATCATCCCCCAAATGGACATATACGGGATATAACATTATTTCCACTCCCAACCGGCTTGCCGGTAAATATTTCTCAATGTACCTATCGCCACGTCTTTACGCGGATGTGGTACGACCACATGACCTTGCTTGTCGGGATGCTTGAATTTGATATGGTCGCCTTTGCCGCCCACATTAATCCAACCTTCCTCTATTAACCGCTTAATCACTTCTTTGCTGTTCATGAATTAATTATTCACATAAATACACAAATAATTTCCCCAATCATTAGCCTGCATAATTGGGGTTAGGGTAAAATTAAACCTGATGTACAAGTTCAAGCGTAATGACCAACTGACGTTGCTGGCCTATGAATACGATCCCGGCACTCGGCTGCTGCTATTGTCGAGTTCTCATGAAAATTTCTACCGGGACTTGAAGCGATAAGCCTTGGCGCGCAGTGCGCACCACTAAACCCCGTCCCAGTTGGAGATAGCCGCTTACTTCCCAAGGTGCAAGGCGTTTTCAAGGGTCTGACGGATAAACCGTTGGTAAGGTACCCCTGAACGCTCGGCTTCCTTTTTAATCGCGTCAAAGAGCGTTTCAGGTAGGCGCATGGTTATGCTCTTATCCTTTGGCTGAAACTCAAAGCTAACCGGCTTCATATCTGACAGGTTATATTGGCTTAGGTCGGCCTCATCTACAAACGCTTCGGCCTCTTCATCGGTTTTAAATTTTGGTAATTTCTTTTTCATAATGGACTACCTCTTTTTGGCGCATGTAACGGGCGCTGATGGGACGGATCAAAACTTCGTCGCTATGGCTACGCAGGGTAAAGGCAATAAACAGGCACCGGCCTTGGTTGGTTTTACCAATGCCGATAAACCGATCCTCTTCCCTCGAATGGGTAGGATCAGGAAAAACAGCCATAGTTTGGCGAAATGCGGATTCTATTTCTGCAATTTCAACGCCGTGCTTTTGACACTTTTCCAAGTTACCAAGATCCCAATCGAATCCTGTTACGTTTTGTATGCTCATGTATTATGGTGGGCGTTTGTATGTACATTTGTCAAGTTTGCAATCAATGTATGTTATCAACAAATAACAACATCCGATTTTGAATCAATGTCGCACGGGGTCAGAGTAAAATTAAACCTGATTCAAGCAAGCGGCAGAAAAATATTATCAACCCGCCTAAAACCGGCTAATCTGCTCCTAGATATTATTTGCATTTTAAGTTAGCTTGCTTTAAAGTTTAACTACTTTTGTAGCATATTATTTCGAGGTGAAGCTATGGGAATGCCAGTACGTATAGATGATGCTTTATATGAACAGGCTCGGGCGCAAGCGCAGGCCGAGCGTCGCACGATAGCAGGACAAATAGAATTTTGGGCGATGGTGGGAAGAACGGCGTTGGACAACCCCGATCTGTCGATTGATTTCGTTCGTGACTTGTTGATTGCCCGTGCAGAAGGGCCCACGCTTGCTACTCCATTTGTGCCTGAAGGGAGCCATAGCTGAGCAAGCTGATGGGTGATGTCATCAAAATTCAGCAAAGTGCGATGTTCAAGCGGGCCTACAAGCGCCTGCATCCAAATCAGAAAGCCGATTTGGATGATGCTGTGGCCGACATTGTGCGAGATCCAAGTATTGGCGAGCCCAAGAAAGGTGATCTGGCGGGGGTCTTTGTGTACAAGTTCAAATGTAATGGCCAAGTGACGTTGCTAGCTTATGAGTACGATCCCGGCACTCGCCTGCTGCTATTGCTGGGTTCTCATGAAAATTTCTACCGGGACTTGAAGCGATAAACCTGGTACTACGCGCACCGAGCGCCATAAACCTTGTTTTGCATCTGTGGACAAATGGATGTGTCGGGTGCAATAACCGGGACAGAATAAACTTATATTCAAGTTTATTCTGTCCCCTTTGGTTTCATTGTTGTGAAGTTGATAACTGTATTTTATTTACGGGCGCCGGCTGCGCTATCGGGCGTGTCCATAATACGGTTTAGCAGGTTGGTCTGTTGTGATACTCTATCGGCTTGAGTCAAGTCGATCATACCTTTAAGATCTGAAAAACGTTTCTCTGCTTCTTTTAAGTCTTCTGTTGCTTTAGTCAAATCGCCATTTTGTACGGCTACTCGAGCTTTTTTCAAATAATCATTAGCACGGTTACGATTTCGGTCGAGTTTATCATTAGCATTGATTTCTTTACTTAACTTTAATGCCTCTTTGATATTGCCAATAATGACATCGTCACTATCTTTGTCACTGCCTGCCGCGCCACCGCTGTTTCTTACCTGAATAGCTTCCAATGCTTCAGAAACTTGACCCAAAGTAGCGTCAATCCCTTCAATTGGAGTCATTCTATTATACATACATGCCATACCCAAACAGACGGCAGCAGTAGCCGAAAAAGATCCTAAAGAAATTGCCAATGTAGTTGCTACGATAGCGCTTTTTAATAATTTCATGTGATGTAACCTCGTTGTAGTTATTTTTATTAGGCCTGCAACTGCCTAGATATTAAGTATATTTAATTAGTTACATGACAATGTCAACTTTATCATAACTCTTGTGAATATTAGACATCTTTCCTAAACGATTACCGTGAAATTTAGAGGTTAAGCAGAGATATAGCCGTATTGCTTAAGCTATTTAATCCAGCGCTGTGCGTTTCGTTGAACAGAAAGTGCTTCATAATCCGTTTCAGCAATTTGTGAGCAATAGCGAAGATCGCCCGTTTGCGAAGGATGGCGTGATTTCGCGGCTAGTATTGCAGACCAGCACCTCCGGTATGACCGCCTGAATGATCGTATCGATCGTATTGAAAAGCGTTTGGAACTGTCGTAAAACATCTAATCTTGATTAAGCCTTGCAGACTGCACTATATGACTACAAGGCTCAATCCATTTACTATCCTAATTTGAAGATTCGTTTACACAAAATTCAGGATACCCTTCCTAGTGAATATGTACCTCACGTGACTTTACCGTATCGCTTCTGCGCAAAATATAGCGGTCCGCCTCATCGCCTGTCATCCGCACCCCACCACTGCTAAGCTGAACGAGCGTTCCTTCATCTTCAATATAATATTGCCGTACACCTGATTCCTTACGCGGTGTTAAAACAACGGTATGATTTTCATCATTCCAGCTATATTTTCCTTTTTCATAATACTCCCTTGAGGATTCCCTGGCGGGTTGGGTTACCAACAGATAATTGTTATTTTGTTTTAAAGACAGAGTTGTTTTAATTCCATTGCAATCGTTGCATGGCAGGAAACCGTAAAAAACGCCATGAAATTCCAGGCTCTTATCGATAGGGTTTACATGGGCGGCGTGATCTGTGAGTTGCTGATTGGTCTTTTCACGCGCCTTGAGGACTCTTTCCTGAATTTGCATGTCTGATTCTGCCATTGCAGGGTTGCAAGTAGAAATCAGAGTGCTGAAAAAAATCAAAGCCAGATTTTGTTGTAATTGTTTTTTTAATGCTTGCATATAAGTAGCTCTTTTTATGAGTAGGGCGAGTTGTTTGGTAAGTTGCCTGACATCAGCGAACTTTTTTGCCCCGCCCGGTTTTCTTGTCATTAACAATGGATGTGCCCAGCCGTGAAATAAACATTTTCACGGATTTGTTTGTATTAAGTCCCGGCCTGCCGAAGCGGGACGGGGTTTGTAACTCCGTCCCAAACGTTTTATGCTGCCGTTATCTTTATACCATAAGAGAAAACTCTGCGGGGGAAAGATATGTCCACATTTACTTAGCTAAGCGGCTTAGTTTTTTATAGACGTCGTCATCGTTGCGTTTGCCGATGACTAATACTTGCAAATCCTCGCCCTGCACCTGATAAACTATCCGGTATTCGCCAAAATCAACACGCTGATACGGATAACCTTTAAGTAAGTTGGAGTCTTGAGGCGTTGGATTTTTTAGCACGTTAAATACCGTATTAACGAGTTGTTTGAACTGCTTACCCGGTAAATCATCCAGGAATGATAACGCGGCGTTGGTTAAGTTAAGCCGAAGCATCGATACGTTCTTGCAGTCGGCGCATGGTTTCATCAGTATCTGCTAAACCACCTGCAAGCGCTTGCCTTGCACGCTCTCCCCAATAAGCATCATCCATCGCTTGTAAGCGTTCATACTCAGCAATAGATAACATGACAACAGCGGGACGACCTGATTTTTCAATCACAATGGGTTCAGTCAAGGCACTTTCCATGTACTGGCCTAATCGTTGTTTAACTTCGGAAGCGGCTAAATGTAGCATGAGAGTCCCCTGTTAATAATTGGATTAAATAGCTAATATAGACTATTTTCTGGGTTGTGGCAATTCGACTAAAATGATAAAGTTCGCGTTTATTTAGTTACAGATTCAAGGTGCGCTTAAGTAAACCCTGAACCTTTTAACCCTTGCGATGCAAATCTATGAAAACATACACCTTTACAAAAAACTTACTTTTAGCTGCCTTGACCAGCATTGTTATTGGACTTTCTATTACTGGCTGTTCAGATGACGAGGAAAAATCGGTACCGGTTAAAGCCGTCTTTAATCCGTTTGATCATTCTCAAGACGTTCCGGTGACTACTGTTGAAAAACATAAATTCGAGGACGCTTTTGCCGCACAATGTGTGACAAGAGAATTGAAAAACTCAGTCAACAAAGAGGTGGATAAAGAACGCTTTTCCCAATCATGCCAATGTGTTGCAAAGTATATGGTCAAAGATTTAACGGATGAGGAAGCTGAAAAATTTCTTTCCGAGCATGAAAATCCCCGATCGTTACAAATTAAGTACAACAGCGCCGTTTTTCATTGTACGCAACAGAAAAATGTGGATAAAGGCTTCAAAACTTATGAAACGCCTAAGGCTAAGGAAAAAGAGGGGTTTTTCAGCAAGTTCTTTTAAAATTGTAGGGGCAATCCCTTGTGGTTGCCCTATTAAAATATCTCCCCATTTCAACGAGAACTACAAAGGAATGAACCATCGAAAAGGGCCACCACAAGGGATTGCCCCTACGGTGGTTTAACCCCAAAACTTACCCCGAACTCAGGCTAAAGTAATAATCATTTTTTCGGCTAATTCTTTTAAAATCTGCAAGCCGTCTGCAACAATGCGCTCGGGGTCAGGATGATTCGACTCCATTGCTATCTGCTTTAAGCAATCTTCCGCTAATGGCTTTTTATGTTCCTGAATTATTTCCAGTAACCGGTAGGTGATTGGCGTAATTTCGATAAAATTAACATCATCCTCTCTGTTGCGGTAAACGATCAGAAATGTCGGTTGTTCAGGTGCTTCTAATGGTAAAAAAGCAGGGGCTATTTTCTGGACGGGGTATTGATAAGCTAGCGGCCAAGCTAACGGTGATAAGGCTATATGCTGGTTAAGCAGATTATCCAGATACTGATTAGAGGCAGCCACGTCTTCCTTGGCAATGGATAAGGCCATTTCCACCCATTCATAATGAGCCAGTTCCAGCATAAAGGGAAAATCCTCGGAGCAATTGCGTTCATTTTGCAAATAATCCAGAAACTCTTCCGGAATTTGTGAAAAATGCGGCGATTGGCACGAGTGTTTTGCGAAAAAGTCCTGAGACAAGGCAAACCATTGCGTGTCATTAAGTATTTTTCTTAATACCGGAAAATTGCCCGACAAAAAGCCCTCGATATTATTAAAAAACAACTCCCTATACATGGTCATGCGCTGCTCTTTAACATCGACAGGCGCAGGATTGTTTTCCGGATCTCTTATATAAGCGGCAAATTCATCCTGTTTGCTTCTAAAGTCAACTCGCCTGTCAGATTCAAGCATACTGTTTTTCATGCTGTGTTCCCCAAGCATTTTGCATCGTTCTGATGGTATTAACTTCTTTTAATAACTCAGGCATGGCGGGAATATTAAAGTCGCGTTCCAACAGGGTCGGAAACACGCCAAAAAGCTCATAGGCTTTTCCTAACAGCTTCCATACGGGGTCAATGATCTCGGCGCCGTGCGTATCAACCAGAAAATCTTCTGCTTCCATGTAATGTCCGGCAATATGGGCATAAGCTATACGCTGTGCCGGCATAGCTTTTAAAAAAGTTTCGGCATCGTAATTGTGATTAACGCTGTTGACGTAAATATTATTAATATCAATTAAAACATCACAGTCAGCTTCTTCAATAACAGCATTGAAGAACTCTATCTCTGCCATTTCCTGACCGGGGGCAGCGTAATAGGACACATTTTCGATAGCTATTTTTTGCTCCAGAATATCCTGTACGCGCCTGATGCGTGCGGCGACATGCGAAACCGCTTCCGAGGTAAACGGAATAGGCATCAGATCATATAAATGACCGCCTTTACTGCAATAACTCAAATGTTCGCTGTAAAATTTCATTTGATGTTCGGCCATGAACTGTTTGACTTCGCGCACGAATTTTTCATCCAGCGGATCAGTGCTGCCTATCGACAACGATAAACCATGACAAACAAAATCAAAACGTTCTGTCATTGCGCGAAACTGTTTTCCGAATTTTCCGCCGATAGTAATCCAGTTTTCGGGAGCGACCTCATAAAAGCCAACCTCTTTCGGAGGCGTTTCAAAAAGCTGACTTAAAAGAGGCCGCCGCAGACCCAATCCGGCACCGTGAACGAGACGTTGAGTTGTGTCCATAAGAACACCTGTGAGTAATTTGATAGGAACAGGAAGGCATGACGTCTCATGCCCTCCCTATTAAAAGAGTTAATGCGGGCATACGCAATGCCCGGCTTGAGCTCTTATTTTGCTGGCGCAGCAGGAGCTGCCGGCATTTTCATTTTATCGCCGCAAGCGCCTTCTTTACCTTTCATTGATTCGCCTGCTGCAGGCGTAGCAGACGGCATTTTCATTTTATCGCCGCAAGCGCCCTCTTTTCCCTTCATTGACTCGCCTTTCATCATTTCGCCGCAAGCGCCTTCTTTACCTTTCATCATGGCGCCACAAGCAGCTTCCATGCCTGGTTTCATTTTGCCATCTTTCATCATGTCACCGCATGAGCCTTCGGTAGCTTTTGTTGTCGCTGTTGCAGTAGCTGCTGGTTTTACTACTGTAGTTGCCGGCTTTGCATTACCTGCACACGCACCTTCCGGAGTTTTAGGCTTGGCCATTCCACCCATAGCTGCGCCACAGGCCATTTCTGCGGTTTTTTTGGATACATCGGCTTCGGCAACCTGCATATAACCGGTAGACAGTTCCGTCATGCCGAATGGATTAGCTTCAGCATTAGCCGCAGTTGCAGCGAACGTTGAAATAAAAGCAGCACCCATGGCAGCGGCTAAAGGTGTTTTATTGATTTTTTTCATTTTGACTCCCAAATTTTATTATAAATATTCGATATATAAGACTTATCGAATGTAACTATCATACCAAAGACGAATGAATAAAGAATTAATATCCTTTTATCCATGAAAAGTACATCCATCAAGACTATGCCGACTTTGAAGAGTTCCAGCGAATTGTAGTAGGGGCTCCCCTTGTGGGTGCCCAAATGGATATTTAAATATGGGCAGACACAAGGCCTGCCCTACGATTAAGAATTTTCCCGCCTTGAAACTTTAGCTTGTTTTCTCCTTAAACTCACACAAGTCTTCAATAACGCAACTCTGACATCTTGGCTTTCTGGCGATGCAAGTATATCGACCATGCAAGATGAGTAAATGGTGAGCATCTTTTTTATGCTGTTTGGGCACCCATTTATCGAGCTTACGCTCCACTTCCAAAACATTTTTTCCAGGCGCAATTCCGGTACGATTGGAAACCCTGAATATATGGGTATCCACCGCAATGGTATGAAATCCAAAAGCCGTATTAAGAATGACATTAGCCGTTTTTCTGCCTACTCCCGCCAATGCTTCCAGTTCTTCACGGTTTTTTGGCACTTGGCCCGCATGTTTATCCAATAGCTGTTGGCAAAGCTTGATAATATTTTCACCCTTGGCGTTATATAAACCGATAGTTTTTATATAGTCTTTCAAGCCCTCTAATCCCAATACCAAAATAGCCTGCGGCGTATTGGCAACGGCAAATAACCGGGTGGTCGCTTTATTTACTCCTTTATCGGTCGCTTGTGCGGATAAAACGACCGCGATCAGCAATTCGAAGGGACTACTATAGTTCAGCTCTGTCGCCGGTTGGGGTATCGCTATGGACAACCTGTCAAAAATGGCCTCGCGTTTTTTTTGATTCATAGTGATAGTTTCATAGTAATGGCATTAGTCGAGAGAGATTATTATGCCAAAGACTCTGTTCGATACTGTTATCGTTGCGGTTTTTAGGCAGGGTCAGCGATAGAGACTGTGGAAGTATTATCAAAAACGAAGGAGGTTGGGATGATGTAAAGAATACCAACGACACCGAATATAAATTTCAATTTAAAATAATAGAGTTATCTATAATGACGTTGCCGCGTTAGCCGTCAATCGGTGCTTACGAAGACTCCGAAGCCAATAAAGCAAACGGATACCCAGCAACAATCCCAGCAATGCCGCAAAAGTGATGGGATTAGTGAGGTCTTTTTTCACCAGCCACCAATAATGAACAACGCCGCCGACGGCGCATAAATAAATCAGACGATGCAGCAAACGCCAACGTTTTCCGCCTAGCTTTCGAATCATGGCATCAGTGGATGTTATCGCCATGGGTATCATCAATAAAAAGGCAGGAAAACCCACCGTGATATAAGGCCGTTTGATAATGTCCTTGATGATGTCCCCCCAATCGAAAAACTGATCCAGTACCAGATAAGTCAAAAAGTGCAGACAGCCATAAAAGAAGGCGAATAAACTCAGCATACGCCGCAAACGAATCAGCCATAGCCAGCCCAGCATGCGTCTAAGCGGCGTTGCAGCCAATGAGATCAACAGAAGAGTGAGCGTCCAATAACCGGTTGTCCGAGTGATTTTTTCGATGGGATTTGCGCCCAGCATATCAAAGTACGCGCCGAAAACCAGTCTAACCAATGGTATCAAAGCCAGCAGAAAAACGATGGTTTTTATCCTGCCAAGCGTTTTGTTGTCGAGGTTTTTAATAGTCATGGCATCAAAAATATGTGTTGAGATCCATGCCTGCATAAAGTTGCCCGACTTCATCGGCGTAACCGTTAAACATCAAGGTTTTGCGTCTGAAGAATTCACCGATTCGGCGCTCCTTGGCTTGAGTCCAGCGGGCATGACTGACATCGGGATTTACGTTGGAATAAAAGCCATAATCGTTAGGCCCGGCCTGCATCCAGCTGGAAACGGGCTGTTTTTCCATGAAGCGTATGCGCACGATGGATTTAGCGCTTTTGAAACCGTATTTCCAGGGCACGATCACTCGTACCGGCGCACCATTCTGGTTGGGCAAGATTTCCCCGTACAGCCCCACAGTCAACAAAGTCAGCGGGTGCATGGCTTCGTCCATACGCAACCCTTCACGATAAGGCCATTCGAGTACCGAGGATTTTTGTCCGGGCATTTGTTCCGGGTCGTGCAAGCTGATGAATTCGACAAACTTGGCGTTACCGGTGGGTTCGACTTGCTTGATGAGTTCCGCCAGAGGAAATCCGATCCAGGGCACCACCATCGACCATGCTTCCACGCAGCGCAAACGGTAAACACGTTCTTCCAGCGGTGCCATTTTGAGCAGTTCCTCAATGTCGAAAACTTTCGGCTTTTTCACTTCGCCTTCTATCGTCACCGCCCAGGGTCTTGTTTTTAAACTGCCGGCATTGTTAGCGGGATCCTCCTTGCCAGTACCGAATTCGTAGAAGTTGTTGTATTGGGTCACGTCCTGTTAAGAGTAAATAGAAATGTCCGGTTCTGTAGCAAATGAATTGTCCGCTTTTTGTTGCGCCGGGAAACGGCGAAGGGCGGTAGCCCGAAGCCGTTTCCCGGCGCGGCCGATGCGAAGCGGAGTCACGCTACGGCCTTGATTTCTGGTTTTTGACACGTCCCTTGGGCATCATACGCTGCCAACTTGCGTGGGCCGTGAAAAATGGCCACCCTGCCATCCTGGTAGCGATGCACACTGACTTTGGCCTTAACATAGTGACACCGGTGCCGGTCGATGGGGATCTGTAGCGTAAGCCCATCGAAACGCACACAGTTGTCATTGCCTACCGTCCGTTCAAAGTGTTCGCACAGGATGTCGTCCAGGCTTCCGCCTAGGAACGGCACGAAGGCCGTGCCTGCTTCCAAGGGCGGTTGGGCGAATTCGGCATTGAATGCGGGGCGGTAAATGTCCCGCAAGTAGGCATTCGCCGCTGCCATATCCGTTATGCCTGCCAAGGCCAGCTCTTTGGGCAGCCGGCCCTGATGCGTCGAAAAAGCCCGTTCTGAACGCCCCCGCGCCTGTGGGGAGTAAGCCGCAATCATGTGTATGCCCAAGTGTTTCATGGCGCGCCCGAATTGGGTGAGGTTGACTTTATCGACCTTGCCGCCAGCTTCGGGTGTCGTCCAGTAATGGCTGCCCCGGTCACTGTAGAAGGAGCTGAACAGGCCTTGGGCTTCGATAACGTCCTGTACTCCGCGAAAGCTGCTTTGAGTGCCTTCTTCGTCGACGAAGAACATCGAATAATGCTCGTTTGTCGCATCGTCCATCGTGACCACCAAATCCCAGTGCTGCCCTGGCGCCCACTCGTGCGTGGACGCATCCTGGTGCAGCATCATGCCCGGCAACGGGCTGCGCTCCCGCTGCTTGCGGTGTGCCCCGCGCTTGGTCGCCTTGGGCACCAGTTGCGCGTCCTGGAGACGGTTTTTTACCCAGGTGTAACTGCGTTCGCCACCGTCGCGCTTGTACCAGGCGTAAAAATGCTTGGCGTTCCAGCCCTCATGGCGTGTGCGGTAACTGTCAACCAACCGCACCACCTCGTCCACGGGCGCCCGCCGGTGCGAAACTTGGTCAAGCCGCTTGTCGATCAGCCCTTCCAGGCCTTCGTCCTCATAGCGGTCAATATGCCGCCGGAACGTCCTTTCGCACACCCCCAACAGCCGCGCTGCTTCTTCTTGCGTCAAACGCCCTTGCTGCCACCCACCATACGCTTCTTCGAATCTCATCTTCCGAGTCTCCTGTAGCCATTCTGTCCGTTTCATCCAGCACCTCCTTTGGCGCTCTGAAACCGGACAGTTTATGTGCTACTAAACCGGACATTTAATTTACTCCCAACAGTATTGGGTCACGTCCTTGTAAGATGTTAATTCTTCCGGTACAGTATAAAGTGATTTTTTTACATCAGCCAACTTGTCGCCAGCCCAGACAGAACGCGGTAATAACGCGGCCAAGGAAGCGCCTCCGGCCAGTTGCATAAATTTCCGTCTCGCATAAAACAATTCCCGATGCGTAATTTCCGAAGACGGGATAGGTTGCGTTTTATAGGGTTTCATGGAAGTTCTCCTCGGGGTTCGCAGTTAGGTTTGCGTAACTGCCAAGCATCATGACTGAGCGTGTGCCCGCTAATCTATAGCGGAATTTCCAAACTGGTAGCGCCATATTTTCACGGAAACAAAGAAACAGCCCGCCACTATCGCCGCGTTGTTCAAAGTGTTCACCGTTTTTTATCCAGGCTTTTATCTGTCTATCTTCAAATCCGCTCATATTGGTCTCCAGGGTAGGCACCACCAAAAAGGCACCTTTTATCTTGGTGGTGCCCATTTAGGTGCCCGTCTATTGTGCGCCTTCGTGGGATTGCCTGCAACCGCTAGAAACAACAAAGCCGCTATATACGCGGCCTTGAAGGGAGTCATGGGACGGTCTGAAACGCTACTCTATATTCTGAATCTGCTCGCGCATTTGTTCAATCAGCACTTTAAGCTCAATAGCTATTTGCGTCATTTCCTTATCTGTTGATTTAGAGCCAAGGGTATTGGCTTCACGGTTAAGTTCCTGCATTAAAAAGTCCAGCCGTCTGCCTACGGGGTCTTTTTCTTTAAGTACGCGTAACACTTCAGTAATATGTGTATCCAGTCGGTCCAGCTCTTCGGTAATATCCAGTTTTTGCGCCAGAAAAACCAGTTCCTGTTCCAGGCGGTCAAAGTCCGGTTGTGTAACCAGTTCGGTAATTCTGTCTTTCAATTTATTGCGAACCAGCAACAGGACTTCGGGCATACGTTGACCAGCCGAGACAACAAAACCTTGCATTTTTATACAGCGCTCTTCGATCAAGACTTTTAGTTGCGCGCCTTCCCGCTCCCGGACTTCGAGCAATTGCGCCAGTGTTTGCTTGACCAGATGAGTGATTTCTTCATTAAGATGGCTTTTGTCAGTGCTCGCTTCTTGTTGAATGCCTGGGAAAGCCAAAACATCCAAGGCTGAAAATGACAAAGGCGCCAGCATGTGCTCCTCAATTTGATCGGTGGCGGCAAGCAATGCAGTTACGGCATCGATATTTACGTTAAAACTTTGTCCGTCTTTAGCTTGTTTTTTATAACTTAATGAGCATTCGACCTTACCCCGATTGATTTTTGCAGCAATGATCGCGCGAAGATCAACTTCAATAAATCGCAACTGATCGGGAAGCTTTAGAGTGATGTCACAGTAACGGTGGTTGACCGAACGTAATTCACAATTTATGGTTACGTCTCCAATACTTGCCTCATTGCCGGCATAAGCGGTCATACTTCTAATCATTATTCACCTGGAAAGGTTAAAGATACAGCGTTTAAAAAGTGTCTCATTCTAACCTTGTAATTTGCCTCTTGCATCTTTTCACTCTTCGTAATGATTTATAAATTGAAAACCCGGTAGCTCACAGTTCAGGTATACTGTGCGGTTTTCATTCTACCGGAATACACATGAGACCTAGCGGACGTAATCCAGATCAACTCAGAGATATAAAATTTACCTGCGGTTATACCAAACATGCGGAAGGCTCTGTGCTGGTCGAGTTTGGCGATACCCGAGTGCTTTGTACCGCCAGCGTTGACAAAAGCGTCCCCCGTTTTCTTAAAGGCAAAGGCGAAGGCTGGGTGACTGCTGAGTACGGAATGTTGCCGCGTTCAACGCATAGCCGAATGGGACGAGAAGCCAGTCACGGCAAACAGGGTGGCCGTACTTTGGAAATTCAGCGCTTAATTGGCCGTTCCCTAAGGGCAGCGGTTGATTTAAAGGCCTTGGGCGAACATACCGTTACTATTGATTGTGATGTGCTGCAAGCTGATGGCGGTACGCGTACTGCGTCAATTACCGGTGGTTTTGTTGCCTTGTCATTGGCGATTGAAAAAATGCTCAAACGCAAACTGATCAAAGCCAGCCCGTTGCATGGGCAGGTCGCTTCGGTCTCAGTAGGTATTTATAATGGCGTACCTGTGCTGGATCTGGATTATGCCGAGGATAGCAGCGCCGAAACCGATATGAATGTGGTGATGAATGATGCCGCTGCTTTTATTGAAGTTCAAGGAACCGCTGAAGGTCATGCGTTCAGAAAAGAAGAACTGGATGCGATGCTGGAGTTGGCTGGCTTGGGCATCAAGCAATTGCTGGAAAAACAACAGGAAGCACTGGAAAATTATTTATAATAATGGTTTCCAGTTGAAGTTAATATAAGGGCGGAAATGAGAATTTATACGTTGAATGTCCATTAAACAAAAAATAAATATAGGTCAGGTTAGCGATAGCGTAACCTGACAGTGTGCTTTATTAATTTATTAAAACCGCATTGGTATTGCTTTTAGGACGCTTGATGCACCTCCTATCGCCGGACATACCCCACCTTGTTCACGTTATTAAAATTCCGCTCCTAAAGAACAAAACCAACACTTTTACCTTGAGCTTTTTATATGACTTTTTCATCATTACAGCAAATCGTTCTAGCCAGTGGCAATCCAGGCAAGATTAAAGAAATTCAGGCGATTCTTGCAGGACATCCGATTGTTCCGCAATCGGCGTTTAATATTGCAGAAGCAAAGGAAACCGGCTCCACTTTTGTAGAAAATGCCATTATCAAAGCTAGAAATGCAGCTCTGCATTGTAATTTACCTTCTATAGCCGATGATTCCGGTTTGGTTGTGGACGCTTTAAACGGTGCGCCGGGTGTGATTTCTGCACGCTATGCGGGTGTTGGCGCCAGCGATCAGGACAATGTGTATAAACTGCTAAAGGAGCTTGAAGGCGTTCCGGAAAAGCAACGTAGCGCACGGTTTATCTGTGTTATGGTGTTTATGGAGCATGCCCGGGACCCTTTTCCGGTCATTGCGCAAGGAGTTTGGGAAGGCAGTATTTTAAACCACTCGATCGGTGACAATGGTTTTGGCTATGATCCTGTCTTTTGGGTGCCGAAACACCATTGCGCATCGGCTGAATTACCGGCTGCCGTTAAGAATTCATTGAGCCACAGGGGACAAGCGTTACGAAGTTTAACGGATTTAATTAAGGCTAGAGAGTTGTCTTAATCTTAGGGACGAATGATTATTCGCTCCCGCAGACCGCCACATAATATTAATGATGAACACACTAATCCCTATCGCCCGCCAATTTGCCAACGCTGTTACAGAGCTCTCTCCGCTAGGCAACGGTCTGATTAATGACACTTTTCTGGTGACAACGGAATCATCGCACTTTGTTCTGCAACGTATAAATAGTAAGGTTTTTCCAGCACCTGATCAGATTATGGTGAATCTGATCAGACTTAGCCGGCATCTTAAACAAAAACCAGGCACGGCGGTTAAGCTGAAAATCCCGGATATTCTAAAAACCACGACCAGCCATGATTTTTATCAGGATGAACACGGTGATTGCTGGCGTGCACTAGGCTTTATAACGAATACTGAAAGCCTTGAGACAGTCACTAATCTAAGTCAGGCCCAACAGACAGGATTTGCACTGGGGCATTTTCACCGTTTAGTCAGTGATCTTGATCCTTTACTCTTGAATGATACCCTGCCCGGTTTTCATATTGCCCCCGGCTACCTAAGTCATTATCACCAGATTTTAAAGCAAGCCCCCAGACAACTTGCACCCGACAGTCTTTATTGTGCAAAGTTTATCGCCAAATTTCAGCACTTGACCGAAGATCTGGAAACGGCGAAACACCTAGGATTGTTACCATTACGGGTTATCCACGGCGACCCCAAATTAAATAATTTTCTTTTTGATCAACACAGCAAAAAAATCGTCAGCATTATCGATCTTGATACGGTTAAACCGGGTTTGGTGCATTACGATATTGGTGACTGTTTACGATCCTGCTGCCACAAGCTGGAGTCAAATGAATTTGATCTGGATATTTGTGCCGCTATATTGAGGAGCTACTTGTCCGAAGCCGGTCTGTTCTTTTCAGATGATGATTACCGTTATTTGTACGCCGCCATACAATTGATTCCGTTTGAACTGGGGCTTAGGTTTTATACAGATTATCTGGAAGGAAACCGATATTTTAAAGTCACCGAACCTGAACAAAACTTGCAGCGTGCAGCTGATCAATTTCAGCTGTGCGAAAGTATTATGGCGCAGGAATCAGCCATTAAGACACTGATAGAACAGTTAAAGGTACAGTGAACAATTTAACCCTTGCCGAGTTAATGCAGGTATTTCCACATGCCGGGGAACTGGTCTGGATAGGCCTAAGACCGGCGCGAGGTGAACCCATGATTACAGCTGACGAAGTCATAGCCGATCAACGCTCAGGCTTAATAGGCGACCGATATAGCAGTAACAGTGGCAAACGGCAAGTAACCCTGATTCAGTTTGAACACCTGGCCATGCTTGAGTCGATTATGGGCAAAACCATTGCTCCTGATCTACTACGGCGTAATTTGGTGATTAAAGGCATCAATTTGCTGGCGTTAAAAAGCCGGAAATTCCTTATCGGTGAAGCCATTTTTCAAACAACCGGATTTTGCCATCCCTGTTCAAGAATGGAAAAAGTATTAGGGGCTGGCGGTTATAACGCCATGCGCGGACATGGCGGTTTAACTGTGCAGGTTTTAAGGGGTGGTTTGATTCGCATTGGTGATAAATTAACGGCTTTACCGGATGAGGCGCGCATTGCCGACTAAAGCCGGCTCAGAACAGCGCAATCTTGTCATCGGTTATGGCCTTGTGTTGCTTGGCGCATTGGGTTTTTCAGCCAAAGCCATCATAATCAAGCTGGCTTATGCAGCCAACAGTGAAGTCGATGCCCTCACTCTGATGGCTTTACGCATGATGTTTGCCTTGCCATTTTTTCTACTGGTTGCAGTCTGGCGCAACAAAAAAACGCCTGCGTTACCGTTGGATAAGAAGCAATGGGGAGTGGTTATCGTTCTGGGCTTGATGGGCTATTACATAGCCAGCTATCTGGATTTTCTCGGACTGCAATTCATCTCGGCAGGATTGGAACGGGTTATCATCTTTCTTTATCCCACCTTTGTTGTTTTGTTTTCTGCCGTTGTCTACAGACAGCGAATCACGGCTCGGGTTGGTATTGCGCTGGGTTTAAGTTATGCCGGCACCATGCTGGTTTTTATCGAACATATGACAATCGCATCATCCGGTCTATTGTTGGGTTCAGGCTTGGTACTGAGCAGCGCCATCATTTTTTCCTGGTTTGTTATGGGCAGCGGCGTTATGACGCAGCGCATTGGCTCGGCGCGTTTTACCGCTTACACGATGACAGTTGCCAGCGTGGCAACATTAGTGCATTTTACTTTCCGGCATGGTGTTGCGCTTACACAATTGCACTCGCTCCCCTACGCCGGATGGGAACGCGTTTATAGTCTGGCATTAATCATGGCGGTTTTTTCTACCGTGTTACCGGCCTTTTTCATGAATGCCGGCATACGCAGAATCGGTGCAGGATCAGCGTCCATCATCAGCACGACTGGCCCGATAGCAACACTGGTTTTGGCCTATATGTTATTGGGTGAAGCAATTACCCCGATTCAGTTGGCAGGTACTTTTTTTGTGCTGGCGGGAGTTTATGTGGTGAGCCGGCTTAAATCATGATTTTTACAGGGATTGTTATGGTGTAGAATCGCTGGAATTTTCGCTATTGCTCTAACCCGGCCTACTGAGCTGAAATCTCCCGCTATGGACAATGACTAAAAATTAGACTAGATTCCCAACCCATCAACCAACTACATTGCAAGGAATTATGAAAAAATTAATCCGCTTTTTTGTTTTATTATCGGTAATGTGCTGTTCCACGGTTGCGCACTCGCAAAACGTCGAGGAAATTGATCCCGGCTTTGTGATATTGGATGTCCTGTTTTACCGGCCAGTGGGCTTGGTCGTAACTGTTATTGGTACAGGAGTATTTATTGGATTAAGTCCATTAACGGCCTTGGCATCCATACCTGAACCTCACGATGCGTTTAACAAAACCAGCAAGATTTTAATTCTCGCGCCTGCCGCCTATACATTTATAAGACCGTTAGGCGACCGGGACTTTCCATATCATGCGACGCGGTATAAACATACACCGATTGCAACATACAATAACGTCAAACCTAATAAAAACACCGAACACCCTGTAGCTCCGGTAGCACCAAATATACAACCTCAGCCGCGTTACCCTGATACTGGCTTATAAATTCCGTACTTGATATAGTGAGCGATGCCAACCGTATCAAACTAAGGTTAGCGCTATCATAAGCTGGACAACGTCAATCCCGACATTCACGGATGACGCAAGGTTTCTGCTTTCGCTCAAAATCCGGCACCAGCACTCTCGTTAAGATTCTGCCTCAAGCCTTTGGCGGTACATAGCCATCAGGCATTTCGTTATTGCCTTCAAACAAAAACCTGGTTCTTTCTTCCGCCAAGAAAGCCCGGGCTTTGGGGTCAAAACTGGCTAGCCTATTCTCATTAATAAGCATGGTTTGTTTACTTAACCAATCTTTCCAGGCTTGTTTGGATATTTTTTCATATATTTCCTGGCCTTTGGGCCCTGGAAATGGCGGTTCATCAAATCCTTCGGCTTCTATGCCCAATTTTATGCATTTAACCATTCTAGTCATTGTTATCCTCGTGTGTGTTGTTGCAACAGCAGTTTAATCGGCGCTGGTAATCCTAGAGTATTAATCTGTTCAGCGTTATACCAGACAGTTTGACTGGCTTCCATCACAAAATTTATAGGGTTATCCGTTTGAATAAGAACCGGCGTGTAATCCAAATGGTAATGAGAAAAGGTGTGACGCTGGGTTGCCAGTGTTTGCGAATCAACAACAAGCATGTTTTTTGTCAAACACCAGTTATGCGCGGAATCAATGCTGTCAAATTCCGGCAGGCTCCATAAGCCACCCCAGATTCCCGTGGGCGGCCTTTTTTCCAGTAAGATCCGGTTGAAATTATTGCTCAATAACAGGAAAACAAGTTGTTTAACCGGCAAGGTTTTGGCGGGTTTAGGCGTTGGCAATACGGATACCGTACCAGCCATTTTGGCCAAACAATGGTCCTCAAGCGGGCAATCCTGACACGCCGGTTTACTGCGCGTACAAATTGTCGCGCCTAAATCCATTATGGCCTGGGTGTAATCAGCGACGCGATCCACGGGTGTCAGATGGGCGCTGATAGCCCATAATTCTTTATTAATCTGGCCATTTCCAGGCCAGCCTGCAACCGCTTTAAATCGGGTTAGTACTCTTTTTACATTGCCATCCAGTATGGGGTGACTTCTTTTAAAAGCGATACTCAAGATAGCCCCTGCAGTCGACAAGCCTATGCCGGGTAAGGCGATGAGTTCATCCGGGGTATCGGGAAAACGACCTTGTTCTACTATAAGCTGTGCAGTTTTATGCAGATTGCGAGCTCTGGCGTAATAACCTAAACCGGCCCAACGATGTAAAACTTCATCAATAGGCGCTTGCGCCAAACATTCTATGGTAGGAAATTTTTCTACGAAGGCATTAAAGTACGGAATAACCGTTGCAACCTGGGTTTGTTGCAACATCGTCTCGGAAAGCCATACCCGATAAGGCGTAATGTCTTGTTGCCAGGGCAGGTCTTTTCGGCCTTTTTGATCGAACCAGGCGAGGATGCGTTGTTGGAAGGCTGACGGATTCATAAGGGGGAAAACAATACTGTAGGATCGAATTCATTCGCCCCTAAAGGTCCAGGGCAAAAGTAATAGCTATTATTCTTTATGTTTTTTTAAAAAGCCTTTTAATAAATCACCAACCCCAGGCCCTAATTTTTTATCAATTTTATCCACAATTTTGTCTATTTTTTCCTGGTTTTTTTCGACAAATTTTTCTATTTTAGCTTTATTTTTATCGGTTAATAGTGCCGCTACATCAAGTGTATAAGTCGGCCTGCTGAATGTGCCGGCAACTGTAATATTGATAGGTGTGTCATGGACCTGTTCCGGTTCCGTGGCGGTAGCTTCTGCCTTAATGAATCTGGCATTAAGTTTATAATCCAGTTTCTCTGTGTTTAGATCCGCGCTACCCTTGCCATTGATATGTATCCTGGAGGCTGTGGCAACTAGGTCATTATTCTGGATAAGGCCATTGCTGATGGTTGCTGTTCCTGTTATTTCAGAAAATAGCGTTTGATCATTTTTATTTTTGGCGGGTAATTCAGGCTCCTTGATTAAGGCTTTGGCGTGATCAATCATTTTTTGCAAATTGAAGCCTTTGACTACGCTGTCTTTAAACAAAAAACTTAAGCTGCCATTGAGCGAGGATTTAAGTTCACCGGCATTGCTGCCTTGTCCCTGCAGTTGAGCTGATGCGTCAATGACTCCACTCATCCGGGCTTCGCCTTTAAAGTCCCTAAGTAAGGGTTCAACTAGTACATGGATTATTTTTTCGTTTAAGGCCAGCGCCGGTTTTTTGTTGCGCATATCGAAACTAAGACTGCCATTATATGAGCCTTGATAAAACTCTTTAGCAGATTGTTGCGCTTTAATAATGCCATTTTTTGCACCCAGGTTTAACTTGATGTTCTGCATGGCCAAGCCGTTAATTTTTAGCTTACCCAGCGATAATTGGCCATCGAGATTCAATTTCCTTAAGGTCTCTACCGGCAAAGCGGAAGCTCCTGCCGCTAGAGCGACCGCCGGGCTGGTTATTGGTTTGGAAGATTTATCAGTGGCTGGCGGTAAATATCGATCAACATCAATGGCATCAGCCGCTAAATTAAAAACAATAACGGGCAGGGCAAAGTCTTTAATACTGGTTGAGCCTTTAATTTGGGTATCATCCAGGCTTATTGCCAGATTTTGCAAGTCAACCGAGTTTTCTGTCGCCAGCAGGTTAAAGTTGATTGCCGACTTGCTCAAGGCATCGGCATCCTGCATAACAGGAACTGCGATGCCCAGCTGCTTCATAACTTTAGCCGGACTGAAAGATGCAACGGAAACAGTGCCCTGGAAAGAGGGTTTGTCATTAATATTGTTACCGGTAATTTCGGCAGAGAGTGTTACATCTTTCGACTTAAGCTGCAACCCGGACACTTTGACCGACTGTTTGACTCTATCCAGTACGGCATCAGCGACGGTAAGCGCAGCCGTTAGCGATTTGCCGGGTATTTTCTCGCCTTCCGTTGTTGTTTGCATATCACTATGGCTTAACACAAATGTATCGAGTTTTTCATTAACCGTTAATCCGGTTGTTAGCTTGATAGACTCTGTGAAATTTGTTTTCGGATTCAAAACAACCAGAGAAAGATCAACAGCGACAGGCTCATTATAAGAAAATTTACCGGTATTAAGGTTAACGTCTTTTATGAGCAGGTGTTTTCCAGATAGTTGATCATCCCAGTTAATCTGAGCATTTTCTATGGAAATACCGCCGATAGCTAAAACCGCCAACGCATCGGTTTCGACTTGTTTGGCGTTGTTATCAATAGGCGGTAAGTGTGTGGTTTTTTTGGCATCCGGCGCTGTTAAATCATCCCAGTTACTAACGCCCTGTTCGTTTTTTGCAAGATTTAAAGCCAGACCTTTTAGAATCATGCGGCTAACTTCAATTTTTTTTGTTAATAACGGCAATAATTTAACCTTAATGTCGCTTTCTTCCAGAGTTGCAAAGGGCTTATCTTGAAAGCCTGCTGCGTTGCCCAAAGCCATTTTTCCTGTCGATATGCCTAACCATGGGAAAATCGATAATTTTAATTCGCCTGTCAATGTCAGATCCCGGCCGGTTTTGTCTTTAACAGCGGCGGCAATCTCGGGTTTAAAGTCATTCGGATCAATGAAAAAAGGCAAGGTAAAGATCGCGATGACTATCAGAAATACTATCGCAGCTATGATTGATAGTATGATTTTAACCGGATTTCCCACAATATTTTCCTGGTTTAAAAAAAGTGTAACGATTGGCTATTATGGAATATCATGCAACCCTGTTGCTAGTTAAAATCTAGCCCGAATATGATTTTGTATAACTTAATAATAATTAAAGAGGGGGTGGAAAGATGTCATTATTAGCTATATTTGGCGGAATTGCTGTGCTTGTGTGGTTTTATTTAACCGCAAAAGATAAAGGCGAGCCGCGTTTTAACTGGGCTATTATAGGATTCATAGGTTATTGGATTGCATGGGGTGCAGTTAAGCTGACTGTAGTTGCTGCTTTATCAGGACTCGTTGCCAAAGGCTCCATAATGGCAATTATAATTTATCAAATACCCGCCCTTTGCGCGATTACCGCTGCATTTTTAATCAGAAAGAAATTGATAGCGGATGCCGCTGAAAAATAAAAACAAGGCGCAAGGCCAATAGTTAGCACTTGCGCCTTAATCTTATTTACAGTTTATCTGCATTTTTATCCAGATATTCCGCAACACCAGCAGGGCTTGCATTCATGCCTGAATCGCCTTTATTCCAGCCGGCTGGGCAAACTTCGCCATGTTCTTCGAAGAATTGCAACGCATCAATCATACGTAACAACTCATCCATATTACGGCCTAAAGGCAGGTCGTTAACAACTTGATGACGAACGAGGCCACTACGATCAATCAGGAAAGTGCCACGGTAAGCAACCGCAGGTGCAGCGGCCTCAACATCGTAATCTTTACAAATGGAGTGAGCCATATCAGCTGCCATTGTGTAACGAACTGGGCCTATACCACCTTTGTTGATGGGAGTGTTGCGCCATGCATTGTGCGTGAAATGAGAGTCTATGGATACCGCAATAACTTCAACACCACGGCTTTTGAATTCATCTATACGGTGATCCAAAGCGATCAGTTCACTTGGACAAACAAAAGTAAAATCCAGCGGGTAGAAAAATACGACTGCATATTTGCCGCTAGTGGCTTTAGAAAAGCTGAACGAATCAACTATTTGACCATCGCCCAGCACGGCAGGAACTGTGAAATCAGGGGCTTGCTTACCTACTAATACGCTCATTGATTATCTCCAAAAATATTTAAAAAGCAAAAGGTTATGGACTTATTACTAGCCACTGTCGCAGTGGTATAGACATATTCTACACTGAATTAGTCGGTAATTGTCCATTGTTGTATTTTTTAACTTGCTTTTATGTCAACTTTAGCGATAATCCGTAATCGATGGATTACAAATAATAATAACTTTGGCTTTTCAAAAGCATCTTAGAGCTGGCAGCATAGTTTTTATGCTAGCTTCGAATCAAATATAATTCTTATCGAGGGGGATTATTCCGTGGAAAAAAATAAGCATATTACCGAGCCGGATGTGTTTGGTTTTCAGGTGCGCATCGTAAGGCGCGGCAAAGAGAGTAGCCGTTATTTCTCTCATAAATTGTGGGGCAACAAAAATAAATCTTTGCAGGCTGCAATTACCTGGCGAGATCAGATGCTGGTTGTTTTAAAAGGCAGTAAAACACGCTTTCTCAAACCACCTAAAAATAAAACCACCACCGGTGTCACGGGCGTATCCAGAACTATCAAATATGATCATCGAAAAGATAAAAATTACCTGTGTTATACGGTTTTTTGGGTCAACAATGGCAAGTCCAGAAACAAAACCTTTCAGGTAGGCAATGTGGAAAAAGTGTCAGCCGATGAAGAACTGCATGCGTTTCGCACAGCCAGGCTATTCAGAAGTTGCTATGAATTTTCAATTGATAACGATATTGAATTTTATGACGATAAATTTGCCGGCTGGAAGAAAACACGGCTTTATGATGATGAGAATTTAAACCCGGTGTAAGCGACTTTGAATTTAAACTGCGCCGCTCAACTGATATGGAGAATAGTGCGGTGATTTGGCTGTGAATGCGAGTGAAATCCTGTTGGAAATCCGGCTTTTTTTTATTCATGCGCTCTAATCTGCCCAATTATCCCATCCAACTCCTCTAAACTGGAGTAGGTAATGACTAATTTCCCAGAGCCGTTTTCTTTGTGATCAATGATAACCTTTGCACCCAATTTTGCGGTTAAATCGTCTTGTAAACGCAAGGTATCGTTATCGATGATCTTAACTTTTTGAATTATTGGTTCGGCTTGGCTTTCTTTAACCAGCCGTTCCGTCGCTCTTACCGTTAAACCTTCTTTGACTACTTTATTAGCTATCGCTACCTGTTTAAGTCCGTCTAACGACAATAATGCGCGCGCATGCCCCATTTCCAGCTGATTATTAAGTAATAACTTTTTTACATCGGGGTGCAAATCCATTAATCTCAATAAATTGGTAACTGTTGTACGCGATTTGCCAATTGCGTCGGCTATAAGTTGATGCGTCATCTCAAACTCATCCAGCAAACGCCTTAAAGCTTCGGCTTCTTCCAAAGGATTAAGATCTTCTCGTTGAATATTCTCAATCAGCGCGATAGCCATTGCCCCGCGGTCATCTATTTCCTTGATGACTATCGGCACTTGCGCCAAGCCCGCCAACTGTGCGGCGCGCCAACGGCGTTCTCCAGCCACTATTTCATATTTTTCATGTGCAATTTGGCGCACCACTATAGGCTGTATGATACCCTGCGCCTTGATGGAATCCGCCAGTTCCTGTAATTTTTCCGGATTTATATCTTTGCGTGGTTGATACTTACCCCGCTGCATATATTCTATTGGCAGCGTTTGCAGATGATGTTTTTCCTCTTTAGCCGAAACATCGCCCAATAAGGCATCAAGACCACGACCTAATCCGCGTTTGTTTGAAGACATTTTTTCTCTTTATTAATCATCGCATTCGTCGGGACAATAGCGCCAAAGCCCCGCGATGCTTTATTGTAGTAATACCGTGTTTATTGCCACTATCACGCACAAGTTAGCTTGGTCAAAGGTGGCGAACCATCTCTTCAAACTCATCAATCAGCTTTCTTAAGGCCTCGGCTTCTTGCAAAAGATTAAGGTTTTCTTTTTGAATGGTTTCGATTAACGCAATCGCCATAGCCTCCCGACTATCCATCTCTTTGATAATCACCGGCACCTCTTGTAATCCTGCTAACCGGGCAGCGCTCCAGCGACTTTCACCGGCCAGTATCTCATAGTTGTTTTCGGTAATTTTTCGCACAACGATGGGCTCGACTGTGTCTGACGCTATTATGGAATAAGCTAATTCCTGTAATTCATCTGAATTTATATCGTCGGGTGGCAGATGATTGCCCCGCTGAAGAATGTCAATCGGTAGGGTTTGCAGTTGATGTTTTTCCTCTTTAGCGGAAACATCAACCAACAAAGCTTCAAGCCCCCTACCCAGCCCACGTTTTTTTAAACTCATGCCTTATCTTTTCTAATCATTTCACCCGCCAGGGCAATATATGCCACAGTCCCTCGTGAGGTTTTATCGTAGCTTAGTACTGGCAAACCATGACTCGGGGCTTCCGCTAAACGAATATTTCTTGGAATACAGGTTCTGAATACTTTATCGCCAAAATACCGGATCAGCTGCTCGGAAACGTCTTTGGTTAGGCGGTTTCTGTCGTCATACATGGTCCGTAAAATACCTTCCAAGTGTAACTCCGGATTTACGGAGTTTTGAATATTGTGCAGCGTACTCATCAGCGCGGACAGGCCTTCCAGGGCGTAGTATTCGCATTGCATAGGTATTAACAAACTGTTTGCGGCCACCATTGCATTTAAGGTCAGCATATTTAAAGACGGTGGGCAATCAATCAGAATGTAATCGTACTGCGACTTTATCGGCATCAACGCATCGGCAAGCCGGAGTTCTTTGCGATCGGCATGTATTAATTTTACCTCTGCGGCTGTCAGGTCAGCATTGCCGGGAATCACCGAAAAGCCGATGTTTTGCATATAAATAACGGTTTCCGCCGCCGGCACGTCTTCCATTAATAAATCATAACTGGAATATTTGACGTCCTGTTTATCTATACCGCAGCCCATTGCCGCATTGCCCTGTGGATCAAGATCCACCAGCAATACCCGGCGTTTGGCGGCCGCCAGAGAAGCCGCCAAATTCACGCTGGTTGTCGTTTTTCCTACGCCACCTTTTTGATTGGTCACGGCAATTATTTTTCCCACTAACTTACCTCGGATTCTTTAATCAATTGAATTCTAACCAGACATCTTTCTGCGGTTATTCCTGGAACGTTGACAGGAATCAGCTCCGTTTTTGCTGATTCCAGCTTGGGAACATCTGGTGATTGCCCTTTCATTGCCAACAACACGCCATTCTTGCTGAGTAAATGCGCAGTCAATTCCACTATATCAGATAAACCGGCAAACGCTCTGGTAATGACAGTATCAAAGCTTTTTTCAGGATGATATTGTTCCACACGATTATGACAGACACTTGCATTTTTAAGCTTTAATTCTAATATTGCTTGCTGCACAAACCGCGTTTTCTTGGCATTGCTATCCAATAAAGTAAACTCGACTTCAGGCAAATAAATCGCCAGCGGAATGCCCGGCAAACCCGCTCCTGTGCCTATATCAATAACGCGTTTACCTTCAATAAAGGGCACAATAGCCAGGCTATCCAATAAATGTAAGCGCACCATATCTTCCCTGTCTCGTATAGCAGTCAGATTATAAGCTTTATTCCATTTTTCAATCAGCTTTATAAAATCAAGCAGTTGCTCTATCTTGTCTTCCGCCAGGGACAGATTCAAGGATTCAAGACCGGAAACCAGAATTTTTCGACACGCTTCCATCAGGCACTTTTCTTTTTTAGATAAACCAGCAACAAGGAAATGGCGGCGGGGGTCATGCCGGGTATTCGTGATGCTTGTCCCAAAGTTTCCGGCCGTTGTGCTTCAAGTTTTTGACTGACTTCATTGGACAGGCCGGGAACGCCGGTATAATCAAGGGCATCCGGCAGCCGCAAATGGTCGTATCGCAAGGCTTTATCAATTTCAGTTTGTTGTCTGACAATATAGCCGGCATATTTAGCCTGAATTTCAGCTTGCTCGGCGACCTGTTCGGCAACATCCTCACCGCCCTCCAGGAATGTCAGCAGTCGCTGTACATCCACTTCGGGCCTACGCAGTAATTCCATCAAATTGGCTTCTTTTAGCAAGGGCTTACCCCAGATTTCTTCAACCTGACGGGCTTCTTCGGTGTCTGCTCTGACCCATTTTTTTTTCAAATCATCCTGCAAGCCGGAAATAGCCGCGCGTTTAGTCTCAAAAGCTTGCCAACGCTCATCATCAACCAGCCCTAATTCACGACCTTTTTCGGTTAAGCGCAAATCGGCATTATCTTCTCTTAACAACAAACGGTATTCGGCACGGCTGGTAAACATACGATAGGGCTCTTGCGTGCCGCGTGTAATCAGGTCATCAATCATCACGCCTATATACGCTTCATCACGTCCCGGACACCAGCTTTCCAGCCCCAGAACCAAACGCGCCGCATTCAACCCCGCAATCAAACCTTGAGCTGCCGCTTCCTCATAGCCGGTTGTGCCATTCACTTGTCCTGCAAAAAACAAAGCGTCCATGTGCTTGGTTTCCAGAGACATTTTCAAATCCCTGGGATCAAAAAAATCATATTCAATGGCATAACCCGGACGCACAATTTCGGCATTTTCAAAACCCGGCATGGAGCGCACAAACTCATACTGCACATCAAACGGCAAGCTGGTGGAAATGCCGTTAGGATAGATTTCATGGGTATCCAGGCCTTCCGGCTCGACAAAAATCTGGTGAGTATCCCGGTCGGCGAAACGGACGATTTTATCTTCAATCGACGGACAATAACGCGGCCCGATACCCTCAATAATCCCCGAATACAGTGGCGATCTATCCAGACCGGAACGGATAATATCGTGGGTTTTACTGTTAGTGCGGGTGATATGACAGGGTATTTGTCTGGGATGCTGTTCGCGCCTGCCCAAAAAAGAAAACACAGGTACGGGATCATCGCCATGCTGTTCTTCCAGCTTACTGAAATCTATGGTTCTGCCATCAATACGCGGCGGCGTTCCGGTTTTCAAGCGGTCGATGCGGAACGGTAATTCGCGTAAGCGATCAGCCAACGCAATAGAGGCAGGGTCACCTGCGCGCCCACCGCTATAATTTTCCAGACCGATATGAATTTTACCGCCTAAAAACGTGCCAGTCGTCAACACCACGGCTTTTGCCATGAAACTCAAGCCCATTTGGGTTTTAACGCCGACCACTTTATTGCCGACTACAATCAAGTCGGCGACAGTTTGCTGAAATAACGCCAAGTTAGGCTGGTTTTCCAGTGTACTTCTGATCGCCTGTTTATACAGTTTACGATCCGCCTGAGCGCGAGTTGCTCGGACCGCAGGGCCTTTGCTGGCATTCAAGGTCCGAAACTGAATACCGCCGAGATCAATAGCCTTCGCCATAATCCCGCCCAAGGCATCAATCTCTTTGACCAAATGTCCCTTGCCTATTCCGCCAATCGCAGGATTGCAGCTCATTTGCCCCAAGGTCTCGATGTTTTGCGTCAACAATAATGTTTTCGCTCCACATCGAGCAGCTGCCAAGGCGGCTTCAGTACCAGCGTGGCCACCGCCGACCACAATCACGTCAAAATCTTTTTTGAATTTCACAAGCTTTTTTCACTCTGAGTAGTGCTATATTAATGCGTGTCAAGTTAGACAAACCAAGGACTATTATAAGAGGTAAACCATGAAAAAACGTAAAAATACGAACAAAATAGATCGTGTTCCCATTCAAAACCCTGTTGCGAAGTTTGCGCATCAGTTTCATAAAGCACACGTCTTTGAGGATAAAAACAAATACTGTCGCAATGCAAAGCACCGGAAGCAAGAAGCTTCTCCAATCGCCCTGGTTAGAGTTGTTGGAGAAGCTTCTTGCGTTTTGGATGTCGAGATTTATAATCCGGAGATTGGGGAGTTCGATAAAATCGAACAGCAACTATTTACGTTACCAACAGTCACCCAAAACGTATCTAGTTATAATACGATAATTTCAAATTAATCCATGCTCCGCAAAAGAGTAGGGTTCTCCGTCACCAATAATAAAATGATCCAGTACGCGTATATCGAACAAGGCCAGCGCCTGTTTGAGTTTCTCGGTGATATGTTTATCAGCCTGGCTTGGCTCGGAAATGCCCGAAGGATGGTTATGGGCAAAAATTACCGCTGCCGCATTATGAAACAGCGCTTGTTTGACGACTTCCCTGGGATAAACGCTGGCGCCATCTATCGTTCCTCTGAACAATTCATCCAGTTGAATAACCCTGTGTTGGTTATCAAGAAACAAACAGGCAAATACTTCATAACCATAACCGCGTAATTGTGCGCTGAGATAGGCGCGCGTAATTTCCGGGCTGGTTAAGGCATTGCCGCGCTGGAGCACTTCTTTAAAATGCCGCTTGGCCATTTCCAAAACAGCCTGGAGTTGTGCATATTTGGCGCTACCCAAACCGTTACCCAGGCAAAAGCGCTGTTGGTCTGCATCCAGCAAGGCCTTCAAAGAACCAAAATCAGCAAGCAGTTCGCGTGCTAAATCCACCGCTGATTTACCCGGCGTTCCCGTTCGTAAAAAAATGGCCAGCAGCTCGGCATCGGTCAAAGCAGCTGAGCCCCGTTGCAACAATTTTTCTCTGGGTCTATCTTCTGCGAGCCAATCCTTAATAGCCATTAGACGTTTCCTTAGCGAGTTAAAATTCAAGCATAGAAGAGTTTGGCTGTACTTGCCTAATAACGCCCTTTATACTTTTTACAATTTCAGATCACTTAAGACTTGGATGTCCGTCGGGACGACGACCCTGCGGCCAGTGGAATTTCCGGTCGGTTTCCTTAATCGGCAAATCATTGATGCTTGCGTAGCGGCGCTGCATCAAACCGTTCTGGTCGAACTCCCAGTTCTCATTCCCGTAAGAACGAAACCAGTCGCCGCTGTCATTATGCCACTCGTAGGCGAAACGGACCGCTATCCGATCACCGTCAAAGGCCCAGAGCTCTTTTATTAAGCGGTATTCATGCTCTTTTGCCCATTTACGGGTAAGGAACTCTATAATTTGCTCCCTACCTACAAGAAATTCGGCACGGTTTCTCCACTGGCTGTCGACCGTATAGGCCAAAGCGACGCGTTGCGGATCACGATTGTTCCAGGCATCTTCGGCCATGCGTACTTTTTGGGCTGCCGTCTCACGAGTGAATGGTGGAAATGGAGGGCGTGCTTCATTGATTGCGTTCATTGAAAACTTCTGAGTAAATGATGGAAAATCGTGTGGTCGGGTTACTGCAAGGTAACCCGGCAAGTCTTTGAATTGTTGGATTACTTTATCGTTAACCCAAATTTACAATAATTATTTTCGCGAATAAAAACAGCAACATTGGCACGCAGTGTATTCGTTTGACTTCATATGCTGTTATAAACAAACAACTGAAATGCAATTCATCAGCTTTTAGAAATTTGCCTTGCTTAACGTTTGTAGATAAACACAGAAATAGCGATAATAATTAACAATCCTACTGCCATAGCTATTATTCCTTTTTTGCTACTACTGGTTTTTAGTAAGTCTTCTGTTTTATCTTCTACTATGCTTACACCTTCAATTTGCGCATTAACGGCTTTGTATTTACCTCTGTTATCCTTGGCAATCTGGTAATAGATCACATCACCCGTTATGGGTCTGCGACTCACGCCTTTTAGTGCAGAGATATGCATAAAAATATCCTTCCCGCCATCATCCGGTTTGATAAAGCCAAACCCTCGATCTTCTTTCCATGTTTTTAAAACTCCCTTAACCATTCTTTTTGTCATAAAAATCGCTTCTTTGTTGTTTTAGCATATTGGTTTCTGATCTTGCCTTTATTTAGATTGGATGATTGAGACTACTCTCGTGTTGCCAGTAGATAATGGCGCTATAGCAACCCTAGTGTCACATAATAAGAATCATTAGTAGCCTGGCAAAATAGGTTAAAAAGTTCCTGATTAAAGCCATGCCGAATCTGCACGACTCAATCAGAAAGCAAGCAATAACCTAGATTTTTTTCTTTATGATGACTTTATCATCAACAATTAACTCAGAGATTCCACCTAAAGCCGCATGTAAAGTACAAGAGGCTTTCTTGAAACCACCCGTTTTAGTATTTTCACCCACCCAGATCAAAGTGATATATGTTTCTTTATCACTCTTTGTTTCGGAAGGGAAAAATACTTGTTCCCCTGTTTCTTTCTTAATCGCCTCCGGACATTTTTCATTCGCCATGGTTTGTATTGCGACATAGTTTCTGATCGTTGCCGCAGCTTCCATTTGCTCAATAGACGGTTCGTCTTTACTTACACCCACCATAATAAAACCGGCTACAAAAACTCCAATAACAGCTATTACAATTTTCATTGTTTCAGACATTTACATTCTCCTCTCATTGTGAAATACATAGCCGTTTTACGGGCTACCAAAAAACTTTCTTTTGAATTCTATGCGAATTAGTCATACTCAGCAATGAAAGTTCATTAGCTGAATCCAACTATAATCCAGTTTTATGTTAATTCTTTTAACATTCAATAGCTTGTATAAATAATATTATACGACATTGAATCGCTTAGCCCCGCCTTACTTTTTTTGGCACCCGATTGAGGTCCGACCGAAATACTTTCTAGTCCATGCGTGCATTCAATTCCACCAACGAATCACCCATTTCGGTGGGTTGAGTGGCTTGTTCTTCTACGTTGAATAACAGGCGCGGGTATTTCATTAGCTGAATGTCTCTTTTTAATGAGTGTGCCGCTCATCTGATTTTGTTACTACCCCTGTGTGTCAAAAAATCGCTGGCGATACTGAATTATTAAAGATACCTTAATCTTGCAGATAGGGAAAAATGTTTGGTGACAAGGAATTGCTGACAATACAGCTCATGATTGCTAAGTTTCTGTAATCGTTTACAATAATTTCATGCAAAAAAACACTGATCCAAATAAATACCTTTTTAGAGATTTCTCTGCAACCGACAACGAGCTGATAGATCGCGCATTGGCGATTATCGCTCTTATTCCTGACGATCCGCATTATCATCGTCCCAAAGGCATTGAAGTGGCTGCAATTTTAAGGGACTACAACGTCGATTTGAAAACCCTGCTCGCGGCAATATTAAGTGATCCGCGTCTGTCACAATTAACGCCTCAACCGGATATCAAAGAACAGTTTGGCGAAACGGTCGCGGCGTTGGTAAAAGATGTCAACTGGCTGAATAAATTGACGGTTTATTCGCCCGAAATGACCAAAAAGCCCCATCAGGCGGAAACATTGCGGCGGATGCTATTGTCCATGACTCAGGATGTTCGGGCGGTGTTGATCAAACTGGCTTACCGTATTCATCGGCTTAGGAATTTGCCGAAAGAATCGTATGAGCTTCGTCACTTTATCTCGCGGGAAACGCTGGATATATACGCGCCGATTGCTAATCGCTTGGGTGTCCATCAGTTTAAATGGGAGCTTGAAGATATGGCTTTCCGATATCTGGAGCCGCAAGCGTATCGCCAAATTGCCAAATCCCTCGCCAATAATCGAGTGCAACGGGAAAACTGCATTAATGGTTTTATTGAGCTGTTACAAAAACACCTCGCCGAAGAAAACATAACCGGCACTTGCTATGGTCGTCCCAAACATATTTACAGCATCTGGAAAAAAATGCAGCGTAAACAATTGGGTATGGACGAACTGTATGACCTGCTGGCTGTGCGGGTGATTGTCGATAACTTGACTCACTGCTATGCCGTGTTAGGGATTGTTCATAGCTTATGGCAATACATTCCCAAGGAATTCGATGATTATATCGCCAACCCTAAGGAAAACGGCTATCAATCACTGCACACGGTTATCTTAGACCCGCAAGGCAATCGTATTGAGGTGCAGATTCGTACACAAGACATGCACGATTATGCTGAACTCGGCGTTGCCGCGCACTGGTCGTATAAAGAAGGCGGCAAACAAACGGCGGCAATGGAGAAAAGCGTTGCCACTTTACGCAAGTTGCTGGAAGAAAAGCAAAGCGATGAAACGCTGAGCGATGATTTTCATAGTGAATTATTTAACGACAGGGTTTATGTTTTAACCCCTGCAGGTAAATTAATCGACCTGGTAAAAGGCTCAACACCGCTGGATTTTGCTTATGCTGTTCATACCGAAATCGGCCATCGTTGCCGTGGAGCGAAAATTAACGGCAGGATTGTGCCACTAACCTGCACTCTAAAATCCGGGGAACAGGTGGAAATTCTAACCACTAAAGAGAGTGCACCCAATCATAACTGGATAGACCCGAATCTGGGCTATTTAAAATCATCACGCGCCATCAGCAAGGTGAAAAGCTGGTTCAGAAATCAGCATCAAACGGAAAATATAACCCGGGGGAAGGCGATTCTGGACAAGGAAAGTCAGCGGTTGGGAATAAAAGTGCTGAACTTGGACGACATGCTTGGCTATTTTAAACAACCCAATACCGATGCCTTACTTGAAGCCATCGGCCGTAGCGACATTAATAGCCGTCAACTTGCCGGGTATTTAAAAATACCCGAACTGGAAGATCTGCCCATAAACGTCCAGCCGAAAAAGTCCTCGGCAAAATCAGTGGTGTCGGTTGCGGGCATTGATAATGTACAAACTTCTTTTGCCCACTGTTGTTCGCCGGTACTGGGTGACGATATTATCGGTTATATTTCCCACCATAAAGGCATTACAGTTCACCGCACGGATTGTAAAAACATCACACACCTGAGCCCTGAAAAACAGACTCAACTTATTTCGGTAACATGGGGCGCGAAAAAAGCCAGTCATGCCGTGCCTATTGTGATTCATGCCTATAATGCACAGAATTTGCTAAATAATGTGTCGCAGATTTTAGCGCAGTCCAAGATTCATATTTTTAATGCCGCACTGGATACACATCCTGATTTTTCAGCCACTCTAAATCTGACTATTCAAATAGAAAATACCAATCAATTAAGTCAGGTTCTTAGTAAAATAAATTGTGTGCCTAATATATTGGAAGTTAAGCGTAAAACTTGACGTAGTTAAAAGCGCATGGATTTGTCTTTAGCCATGCCACTCTGACCTTACAGGCATTATTTTAAGTTAAAGTTCACGGGAATTTAGTGTGCTCTAGTGGATGCGGATTTATCCGTGAGTGCAACAAGCCGCACTCACGGAGCGTCAGAGAACTTAACCTAACTTAATTTAATTGCAACCCACTTTTTAACCTTGTACCTTAATCCTATGTCACAACAAACTCAAAAATGCCTGATTCTGGTTGACGGTTCCTCCTTTTTATTTCGCGCTTACCACGCGGTTCCACCCCTAACTAATTCTCAGGGTGAACCTACCAATGCCATTTACGGCGTGTCCAATATGCTGCGCAAACTCATCACTGATTATCAAAGTGACTATGTCACCGTGGTTTTTGATGCACCGGGCAAAACCTTTCGCAATGATCTTTATGATCAATACAAAGCTCACAGGCCACCTATGCCCGACGATTTACGCGTGCAAATCGAGCCCTTGCACCAGCTTATTCGGGCTATGGGTCTTCCGTTAATTATGGAACCTGATGTAGAAGCGGATGATGTATTGGGCGCCTTGGCGCAACATGCCGCCGGGCAAGGTTTCAGCGTAATTATTTCCACCGGAGATAAAGACATGGCACAGCTGGTTACCGACCATATCATCCTGGAAAACACGATGTCCAACTCGCGCATGGATATTCAGGGCGTTATTGACAAGTTTGGTGTTAAACCCGAACAGATTATTGATTATCTGGCCTTGATGGGTGATAGCAGCGACAACATTCCCGGCGTGCCTAACGTCGGCCCCAAAACCGCCTCAAAGTGGTTGGAACAGTATCAAACCCTGGAAAACCTGATCGCTAATGCCGATAAAATTACCGGTAAAATTGGCGAAAACCTGCGTGCCAGCCTATCCCAACTGCCTTTAGCCAAGCAGCTTACCACTATCAAATGCGATCTTGATTTACCTTACAGCATGGACGATTTAAAACGCCGCCCCATAAACACTTTAGAACTGAAAAACCTGTTAGCAGAACTGGGATTTTCATCGTGGTTAAAGATGCTGGATAGTCACGTGGAAGCCGTAATAGTTGAAGAGAAACCCGCCATAATAGAATCCAGCTATGAATCCATACTGGCCGAGAAGC
This sequence comes from uncultured Gammaproteobacteria bacterium, assembly GCA_963849195.1. GTDB lineage: Bacteria > Pseudomonadota > Gammaproteobacteria > Methylococcales > Methylomonadaceae > Methylobacter_C. The sequence goes on along the minus strand of CAWKGQ010000001.1, from coordinate 19,771 downwards.
AATTTAATCAATGGCTTGAGCGGCTTGAGAATGCTGAACTCTTTGCTTTTGACACAGAAACGACAAGCCTTGATTACAGCAAGGCAGAGATAGTTGGCGTATCTTTTGCGGTAACTCCCGGCAAAGCCGCTTATGTGCCTTTAGCCCATGATTATGCGGGCGTCCCCGATCAGCTAAACCGTACCGAAATCCTGGAAAAACTCCGCCCGCTACTTGAAAATCCACATAAAGACAAGCTGGGACAAAATCTCAAATATGATGCTCATGTGTTAGCGAATCACGGCATAACACTGCGTGGTATTGCTCACGACACCATGCTGGAATCGTATGTATTAAATAGTACCGCAACCAAACATAATATGGATGACCTCGCTAAAGAATATCTGGGCGTAACGACCATTCATTATGAAGATGTTGCCGGCAAGGGTGCGAAGCAAATCCCTTTTCAGGAAGTGTCGTTGGAACAAGCGACCCCTTATGCGGCTGAAGATGCAGATATTACCTTGCGGCTGCATCAAGTGTTAATGGCAAAGCTGCAACAGCAACCAACCCTGCACAAACTTTACACAGAAGTCGAAATTCCTCTGATCAGTGTACTTGCCCGTATTGAAAGCAATGGTGTACTCATCGATACCGCCATGCTGTCTCAGCAAAGTCTGGAATTGGCCAATCATATTGTCGCCCTTGAGCAACAGGCTCATGACCTTGCTGGGCATATCTTCAATTTAGGCTCACCCAAACAAATTCAGGACATCCTTTACGACCAGCAAAAACTACCTGTTTTAAAGAAAACACCCAAAGGTCAGCCATCAACGGAAGAATCGGTATTACAGGAACTGGCTATCGATTATCCTTTGCCCAAACTGATTCTCGATTATCGCAGCTTAAGTAAATTAAAGTCGACTTATACCGATAAACTGCCACAACAGGTTGATGCCAAGACGGGCCGAATACACACCTCTTATCATCAAGCGGTAGCCGCTACAGGTCGACTATCCTCGTCCGACCCCAACTTGCAAAACATCCCCATCCGTAGCGAAGAAGGCCGTAAAATCCGGCAGGCATTTATTGCGCCGGAAGGCTATAAAATCATGGCAGCGGATTATTCGCAAATAGAATTGCGTATTATGGCGCATTTATCCGCTGATGCCGGCTTACTGAAGGCATTTAGCGAAGGTCAGGATGTTCACAGGGCAACGGCGGCTGAAGTATTTGGTGTATCGCCGGACCAGGTCACCAACGATTTGCGCCGTTCGGCAAAAGCCATTAATTTCGGATTGATTTACGGTATGTCTTCTTTTGGTCTGGCCCAACAACTGGGCTTATCGCGTAGCCAGGCACAATCCTATATAGACTTGTATTTCGCCCGCTATCCCGGTGTTAAAAATTATATGGACGGTATTAGAGAACAGGCCCGCGAACAAGGCTATGTTGAAACCCTGTTTGGCCGCCGTTTATATTTACCCGAAATAAAATCACGTAACGCGGCACGCCGCCAATACGCCGAACGCACTGCCATCAATGCGCCCATGCAAGGAACCGCAGCCGATATTATTAAACGCGCCATGATTAGCACCGATCAGTGGTTGTTTCAGAATAAACCGGATGCCAAAATGATAATGCAAGTTCACGACGAACTGGTATTTGAAGTTGCAGAAGACCAGTTGGATCACTATGCCGATGCTATTAGAACCATCATGTCTTCAGCCGCTGATTTGAATGTACCGCTGATTGTTGATATAGGCATAGGTAGTAATTGGGACGAAGCACATTGAAAAATTTTTTAATTTTTCTGAAACTTTTCATTTATACTTAAGTCATAGGGACGCAATGCCTTATTGGCGTTGAATCAGCCGTTTCCCCCTTAGTTTATCGGCTGATTTTTCCTAAAACCCCAAAGTGTTTCTTTAAGCTTTGGGGTTTTCTTTATTTAGGGCCTCATTCCAGTTCAGATTGCTCATCGGGATTAAACAGTTGATCAAGGATCTTATGCACTTCATCAATACCGGTTTTTTTCAACGCTGAAAACAACTGTATCGTCAGTGGGAAGTTAATATCCTTAAGCTCCCTTTGAACCTGTAACAGGGTATTTTTAGCCGCTCCATAAGTCAATTTATCAGCTTTGGTTAACAATATATGCAATGGTAAGCCGGTGTGCTGACACCAATCAACCATCTGCCAATCGAAATCAGTTAAGGGATGACGCACATCCATCACCAAAATAATCGCACATAATGATTTGCGCCTGATTAAATAGTTCTCCATAAGCGCATGCCACTTTTTTTTCACCGCCACAGGTACTTTGGCATAACCATAACCTGGTAAATCAACAAACCGTTGCTGAGCATTAATTTCAAAAAAATTGAGCATCTGGGTTCTACCCGGTGTTTTACTAATTCTGGCTAATGCGTTTTGCCGGGTCAGAGTATTAATCGCACTCGATTTACCTGCATTTGAACGTCCTGCGAACGCCACTTCCCGTCCCTGATCTTCAGGCGTATCCTTAAGGTCAGGCGAACTGTTAATAAATTTTGCTTGATGATAAACTGGGTTCATCGTTGCCTCGCTTAAGCTTACTAATTAGGGTAGAATCTGGCTACACTCTGTAGCCTGCATAGATACATTAAAGGCTACCATAAAATGACTACTTTATTCCAAAGGGGAACCCGATGAAAAAAAAATTGCTGGCACTTTCACTAGCCCTGGCGTTTACCAGTACTTCAGGTATTTTACATGCAGAGGGCAATATTAGCGCGGGAAAAGAAAAGGCGGCTGCCTGTATCAGTTGTCACGGAGACAACGGCAACAGTATAGTGTCTTCATTCCCCAAGCTTGCACAGCAGCATTCTTCTTACCTGATAAAACAGTTAAAAGCCTTTAAAAGCGGCACACGTCAAAACCCTATGATGTCATCAATCGCTATGGGACTAACTGACGAAGATATGATTGATATCGCCGCTTACTATGCTGAACTAGAAGTTTCGGCAAACCAGTTACCCGTTTTAGATGATGAAGACGAGGATCAAAAACCGGCAGCAACAGAAGGAGGGAAGAAAGCTGACGGGCAGGATAAAATCCAGGCTATTATTGCCCAAGGCAGTGACCTGTACCGGAACGGCGACCTGACCCGAGAAGTCTCAGCATGTATAGCTTGTCATGGTCCTTTTGGTGAAGGCAATAAACCCGCGGGATATCCGTTATTAAAATCTCAACATGCCGATTATTTAATAAAAACACTTAGCGATTTCAAAAACGACTCACGCAGCAATAATCCTGAAAATATTATGCACATGATTGCCAAGAAAATGACTGATGAAGAAATTAAAGCCGTTTCTTATCGTATTTCTATGATGAAATAAGAAATAACATCAGGATAGCTGTCGGACTTTTAATTTCCTTACCATTTAATATCTCAACTACATTCTCACTGAGAACTAAACCATGCTTAAGAAAATCACTCAAACCATTTTGTTAATCTTTTTATTTTCCTGTTCCTTCCTTTTGAAAGCAGAACAAGCGGGTTATGAAACGCTTTCACCTGCTCAGCCCACACAAAATCCGGATAAAATTGAAGTCATTGAGTTTTTCTGGTACGGCTGCCCGCATTGCTATAGCTTTGAGCCTTTACTTGAAAAATGGGTAAAAAATCTGCCTGAAAATGTTGAATTTATCCGCCAACCCGTTGCATTCAATGATCTCTGGAAAAAACACGCCAAAGCTTATTACACTGCCGAAGCATTGGGAGTTGTTGATAAAGTTCATGCTGATTTTTTTGATGCCGTGCAAAACAAAAAAGAAAAGCTCGAAACTGAAGAAGAGTTGGCCAAGTTCTTTAAGGCTCATGGCGTTAATGAAACCCAATTCCATGAAGCCTACAATTCCTTTGTGGTCGACGCCAAGATGCGACAGTCGCCTGTCATTGCAAATCGCTATGGTATAACGGGAGTCCCTGCCATCATAATTAATGGCAAATACAAAACCAATGGCACTTTAGCAGGCTCTCATGAAAAGATGATTGAGGTTATGAATAATCTAATCAAGCAGGAAAGCACTGCAAAATAATGGGTTGAGGGGAGCGATCATTGATTGCTCCCCTTCAATACTCCATTACCACATCAAATCATCCGGGATTTGATAATCAGCATAAGGGTCGTCTTTAGTATCAACGGCACTGGCGATTGGTTCGTTATAGACAATAACACTGGCTGCATCACGTAAGCTTATTTTCTTTGCTACTTCAGACGAAACCACTTCATAGCATTCTCCCTGTTTTACAATAGCCACCCGGCCGCGAATAATTTGTTCACGCATCGTTTCCGAGACATACAACGTCTTTATTTTATTATTATCATTAAAATGATACGCCAATCCGTCAGCCTCTTTGGGCTGCTTGTTGAGTTCAATTAATTGTTTAACTTGCGCAATCAGGTGTTTTTGCTCTTCCTGCTGCTTTATTAACTGATTAAGTTCGCGGTCTCTTTCAGCTTTTTCTGCTTGTGCTTTTTGAACCAGCTCCTTGGCTTCATCAACCACCGTTACATTATTCTTGCGCTGCTGCTCTGTTTGTTTGCGTTTATCGGATTTAGCCGTTTTAACTTGTGCTGAAGTCACTAAACCGGATTTTAATAATTGATCCTGCAACGATAACTTTTGTTTACTCATCACCTAACTCTCGAAAATTGGCTGCCGGATATTTTAAACCAAGCTCAGATTCTGCTCATGCAACTGCATATTAATAATTTTTAGCGCTGCCAGGATAGCCGCAAAAACCTGATTGGAATGCACTGCACGGGTTTTACGTAATTCACCGTCGCAATCCCAGGTAATCACACACTCAGTCAAGGCGCTGGTGTGCCCGCCCCTGGGTATCCGTACTTCGTAATCGAACAATGCCGGCAAGGTATAGTCATGCAATTTCATTACCTTGTTGATGGCATCTATAAAGGCATCAAAACCGCCATTACCGGAACCGGAAGCAATATGCTTGGTACCCTTCACATTGACCCTTATACTGGCAGTCGAATCTAAATCAAGGCCGCTGGTAACCGAGCAGTTCAGTAACTTGATATGTTGATAATCCTTGCTCTCCAGCACATCCGCAATAATAAAGGGCAAGTCATCCGTGGTGATAGTTTGTTTTGAATCGCCGAGACTAACGACACGGTCCAGTACTTTTTTCTGATTCTCTTCCGATAGATCAAGCTCCAGTTGCTCCAGATTCTTTTTCAGTGACGCTTTGCCACTCATTTTGCCTAATGCGTAACTTCGGGTACGAGAGAAGCGTTCCGGCCCCAGTCGGGTTTTGTATAAGCCTCCCTTTTGATCGCCATCTGCATGGATCCCGGCTGTTTGGGTAAAGACATCTGCGCCGATAATGGGCGCATTGGCCGCAACTCTTTTTCCAGAGAAGTTTTCAACCATGTTGCTGATACGAACAATATGGCTCTCATCAATAGCTAGCTGCATATTCATTTTATCGCGCAATACGACCGCGACTTCAGCAAGTGAGGCATTGCCTGCCCGCTCACCCAGGCAGTTGACGGTGCAGTGTATAGAACTTACGCCGGCACGAACGGCCGCCATGACATTGGCGGTTGCCAATCCGTAATCATTATGGGGATGAAAGTCAAATTGCAGTTTCGGGTAGCGATGACACATATCGCTCAGATTGTTGAATACCTCTTCTGGCGACAAGACGCCGAGTGTATCGGGCAACATGAAATGTTTGATGCCCAAATGTCGCAAGTTATCCATCAAGCCGTAAACATAGGCTGGATTATCTTGATACCCATTTGACCAATCTTCCAGGTAAACATTAACCTTCAGGCCTTTTTCCAGCGCATAATTTACCGTTTGCAGAATATCGTCAGTATGCTGAGATAGCGTCTTCCCCAACTGTTCACGGCAATGTCTTTCACTACCCTTGGTGAGTAAATTGATTACCCCACCACCTGTTTCCAAAATCCAGTCAACGCTTTTGGTATGGTCTACAAAACCAAGAACTTCAACACAGCCGACGAAACCTTCCTGTTGAGCCCACTGGTTAATATTAGAGACCGCCTCTTTTTCACCCTGAGATACCCGCGCAGACGCAACCTCAATACGATCAACCCGTAGTGACTGCAAAAGAGCCTTGGCAATGTTGACTTTTTCCGTGGGCGTAAAAGAGACGCCCTGAGTTTGTTCACCATCGCGCAAGGTGGTGTCCATCAGTTGAATAGTTCTGGAATCTGTGGACATGATTGTCGCCTGTGTGCTCATTGCGGTTTGTTGGTTTCAGTGCCGTAGGATGGGTAGAGAAAAAATGAAAACTATCACATAGATAATTAAATATGATGGGGTTTGGCTATCACCTCTACCCATCCTACGCGCAAGGGACTATGCCTTGCCGCGTTGAAAGTAGATTCAATAAATTTGCAGTATTTATTTAAAGCAGACTTGATATTTGAAACATCTTTATCTCGTGTGTAAATATCTCTTTCATTTTTTGACTTTCTAATTTTAAAACACAGTTCCTCAACCATATCCTTGTTTAAAGACTCATCAATGCGATGAAATTTATCCGAAAAAAAACGAAGCCACGATATGTAGTTGTTTTTTGATTTCTCTGCTTTTGGCCCGTTAACTTCCATGAATCGCCAAAATTCTGGTTCTTTGCTTATATTGCTCATAGCTTGATTATGATTCTAACCAATACATGCGTAGGTTTTGTTGGGTTGGCTATATAGCCAACCCAACCTGCAAGTTTTAAGCCCAAAGCCAAGGATAAGCCTGCTTATGGCGCTTTTCATACTCGTCGATCTTATCAACTTGTTTCAATGTCAAGCCAATATCATCCAGTCCGCTCAATAGATTCCCCTTGCGAAAAGGGTCGATGTCAAAATTGAAGTCATTGCCCGCAGGTGTGGTTACCCGCTGATTTTCCAGATCAACAACAAAACGTACTCCTTCGTTAGCGCTAATTTCTGCCATTAATCTGTCCAACTGACCTTTCTCTACCTTTATGGCCAAAATACCGTTCTTAAAACAATTGTTATAAAAAATATCGGCATAGCTGGTGGAAATGATGGTATTAAAACCATAATCGGCAATCGCCCACGGCGCATGTTCACGGGATGAGCCACAACCAAAGTTATCGCCAGACACCAAAATCCTGGCACCGTTGAAGGCAGGCTTGTTCAGCTCAAAATCGGAATTATCAGTACCATCATCGTTATATCGCCAGTCGTGGAACAGATGCACGCCAAAGCCGCTACGTTCCACTTTTTTTAGAAACTGCTTGGGAATAATCTGATCAGTATCAACATTGCTGCGATTCATTAAAGCAGCAATACTTTCATGTTTTTTATACGGTTCCATAATTTTTCCGATCTGCGATTTGTGTTAAAGATTCAGGTTGCGAATATCTACAAAATGACCAGCCGCAGCTGCCGCGGCTGCCATGGCAGGTGAAACCAGATGCGTGCGTCCACCTTTGCCCTGCCTCCCTTCAAAATTACGGTTTGAAGTAGAAGCGCTACGCTGACCCTTGGTAAGCTCATCACCATTCATCGCCAGACACATGGAACACCCGGGGTCACGCCATTCCCAACCGGCATCAATAAAAATTTTATCCAGTCCCTCTTCTTCAGCCTGCTCTTTGACATGATAGGAACCTGGCACTGCAATAGCCGTGACTCCTTTAGCAACTTTGGTACCTTTTGTCACTTCCGCGGCAATCCGAAAATCTTCTATTCGTCCATTGGTACAGGAGCCAATGAAAACAAGATCGATGGGGATGTCTGTAATTTTTGTATTGGGGGTCAAGCCCATATAAGCCAGTGCACTTTCACAAGCCTTGCGTTTACCTTCATCATTAAAACTTGCGGGCGAGGGAACCGTGCCATCGACTCCTACAACCTGCTCGGGAGAAGTTCCCCAGGAAACTTGAGGGACTATATCGGCAGCGTCAAGCGTGATTATTGCATCGAAAACTGCGCCATTATCACTGGGAAGGCTTTTCCAATAAGTCAAGGCAAGATCCCAGTTTTTACCGGAAGGAGCAAATTCGCGTCCCTTGAGATATTCATAGGTTTTCTCATCCGGCGCGACCAAGCCAGCTCTGGCACCGGCTTCAATGGCCATATTGCAGAGCGTCATGCGTCCTTCCATTGAAAGTTGCTTGATCGCTTCTCCCGCGTATTCAATTACGTAGCCGGTTCCACCTGCTGTACCAATTTTACCGGTAATAGCCAGCGCAATATCTTTCGCTGAAGAGTATTTGGATAATTTTCCATCAACCTGAATCCGCATGGTTTTCGATTTCTTCTGTGGCAACGTTTGAGTAGCCATTACATGCTCTACCTCGGATGTACCAATACCGAACGCAAGCGCTCCAAAGGCACCGTGAGTCGCAGTATGACTATCACCACAGACAACGACCATCCCCGGGTGAACAAAACCATGTTCAGGAACAACAACATGAATCACGCCATTGTTCGGGTTTTTCATGTCATATAAATTCAACCCGTTAACGCGACAGTTTTCAGCCATGGTCTCAATTTGTTTCTTGGCTATCGGGTCCGCAATAGGCAGATCTCGATTTTTTGTCGGTACACAGTGATCCATCGTGGCAAGTATACTATGAGGGTTGCGTACCTTGCGGCCAGACAATCTCAGCCCTTCAAAAGCCTGAGGACTGGTTACTTCATGCATTAGATGACGATCAACATAAATCAAAGGCGCCTGGCCCGTCTCGTCAACGACAAGGTGGCTGTCCCAAATCTTTTCGTACATGGTCTTTTTCATAGCGTATTCCAAAAGCATGCATACAAGCCCTTTATTGAGCGTATGGCGTGTTACAGGATCAATCCTACAAGCATATTAAAGTTATGCAATCTGACCATTATCTCTCAGAATAGTTCTAGTTTGCAATTCAAGGTGATTAAGCTCATCACCTATCAGTTTCGTAATATACCTGAGAAACTTGTCAAGGGGGAGATTGTAATGGACAACAAAAACCGGACACTTTCTTAGGACGCTTTCCTATAAAATTCCTGTTCAAAGAAGGAGTACAGGAAGCGTAACGCGAGTGGAGCGGTGCGACTGGCATGATAGTCAGCTAGCTGGTGGAAGTCCAGCCATTGCCCTGTGAGAAGGGAAAATGTAGGCGAAGGCAAGGGTGCCCAAAGAAACTCTCGGTAGCTACCCAACAGGGGAACGCGGTTACCGTTAGCCAATGCGGGATCTGAAGGAAGCCCTAGCCAAATTGGTCACCTAAACGTAAGTGAACCTTCGTAAGGCAGTGATGAAGGGGTAAGGTATCCGCGACTACCGAAGCCCAATATTCTCACCGTAATTTATCATTGTAATGAAGGTAGGTAGATCGAGAAACGGGTGACTATCTTACCCAGTGAAGGGCCGTCGGCTTTGGGTCGGTGTAACTGCGACACCTTAAGCCCTAAGCGCAACAGTAATGTTGACGTTAGAACCGAGGGTCTGCAGATGAAGCCGTAGTAATCGTAAAGTTCGGTGCCGATGAATTCATGGTGACATGGAGGAGGGTAAAACATCGAATCAGTGACAGGACGTTGGAGGTGAAGGGCGGAACATGTAAGCGGCCATGGCCGTTGATTAGAGACTGGAGGACTGAGATCAGCCCTGGCAGGAGCGGTTGACTATTTGCGTCGTAAACAGTGAACGAATCAGCCGTGCGAGATTGACGAAAGTCCTCTGCAACAAAGAGTGAAATAAATGAACATGAGCCAATTGATTGAGGAACCCAGACTCTTTGAAAACCTCTGCTCAACCGTGTATTTGGGCATAGGCTTTATCTTGGTGAAAAGGAACCGAGGCAAACCCGGCATAGACGGTGTGCGCATAGCGGACTTTGAAGCCAATTTAGACGAAGAGCTAAGTCAGTTGCAACAGGAATTGAGCAACTGGACTTATCAACCCTCGCCGGTACGCCGAGTCGAGATACCCAAGCCGGGCGGCAAGGGGATGCGACTTCTGGGCATACCGACGGTGCGGGATCGCGTGGTACAAGCAACGCTAAAACTACTGCTGGAACCGATCTTTGATCCGCATTTTTCGCCGAACAGTTACGGTTTCCGTCCCGGACGGAGCCAACACCAGGCGGTAGAAGCGGCACAACGGATTGTTAACAGTGGTAAACCCTATGTGGTGGATATTGACCTGTCGAAATTCTTTGACCGTATTCATCATGACCGGCTGATTGCCCGAATGGGTGAAAAGGTAACCGACAAACGGATACTCCGGTTGGTCGGTTTAATGCTGCGTAGCGGCATTATGATCAACGGCGTTGTTATCCCCAGCCAGGAAGGCGCGATGCAGGGCGGCCCGTTAAGCCCGCTGCTCAGCAACATCGTTCTGGACGAACTGGATCAGGAACTGGAGAGGCGAGGCCTGGAATTTTGCCGGTTCGCCGATGATTGCAATAGCTTCGTGAAATCGCAAAAAGCGGCAGAACGGGTGATGGAAAAGGTTAGCCAATTCATCGAAAAGAAGCTAAAACTGAAGGTGAATCAGGAGAAAAGCCAAGTGGCGCTATCCGATAAGGTCAAGTTTTTAGGCTTTACCGTGGTCAACGGGACGATTGCGATAGCGCATAAAGCCCTACAGACGGCTATGGCTAAAGTCAAAGCACTGACACCGCGAGGCACCTATAAGTCTCTGGCCCCGACCCTGGACAAGATCAATCAATGGTATGTGGGCTGGTCGAACTATTTCAGTTTGACCAACTACCCATCCCAATTGCATAAAATCGAAGCCCATATCCGGCGGCGATTACGATCAAGACTGGTGAGTCAGCAAAAGAGAAAACAGCATCTTTACCGAAATCTGGTCAAACGGGGAGTGCCGCGAAAACAAGCATCAAAAGCTGCCTTTTCTAACAATAAACGGTGGGTGCTCTCAAACGCCCGAGCGGTGACGAGAGCCTACCCCAACAGTTGGTTTATTAACCTGAAAGGACAGGAAATACGATCCGACCGCAAGCTGGCGCATTGGTTTGAAGTTTCTCAATGGATACGCCTTGCATGAGGAGCCGTGTACGGACCCGTACGCACGGTTCTGTGGGCAGACGGAGGCTGGACCCGATCGCCGCGGCCGAAGCAGGACGAACGCGGGCCGCCGAAGGCAATAACCGCCAGGACAATTTTTCGCCGCTAAAATCGGACGGTTCCCATTTTAGCTTTCGAGAAAAATCCTGGCGCGCTGATATTAATGGCGATTGGTAGCCCAATTTTGAATGCGTACGTCTACCATTAGACATCTTTCCTAAATACCGCCATAACGCAAGTTAACAAGAGCCGCCACTAAATGCCATGTCAGGGAATAATGCTTGTGCTTGCCCCGATAAACATCCTTAACAATCCTGAAGATTTTGCATCGGCGATTGACATGCTCAATAGATGTCTTTCCTAAATAATCGGCATATGACTAACCTGATAGGGTTAGAATAGCCTCTCTGCCTCTGAAAACACTAATAGCCATGACCCCTTATGCCCAATTGCCCACACACAAGCCTGAAGAGTTCATGCGAACTGTCGGCCTGTCACAAGAAGATTTCCAGCATCTTCACGGGAAGCTGGCGGCTTACCTGGACGAACAAAAAGTCCTCCACCCGCTGACAAGACGGGGACGGAAAGACGCCAAGCCGGCCTTGGAAGACCATTTGTTGCTGACACTTTATTATCTTCGCCACTATCCGACCCTGATAAATCTCGCGGCGGTCTTCGGCATCAGCGAGTCTTATTGTCATAAGGTTTATGCTCGTACCGCAAGGCTATTGGCCAAAGTCGAAAAACGCCCCAACCGTAAGGCACTGTTGGAAGATCCGGCAGCCACCTTGGCCATTGATGTTTCGGAGCAGCCCATCGAGCGTCCCGTCAAAAACCAGAAAGCGTATTACTCAGGAAAAAAACGCCATACAGTCAAGGCCCAACTTGTGATTTGCATGTTAACGCTGGCTATCCTCGCCGTGGTGGTGGCTAAAGGCCGACAGCATGATTTTTCGGTCTTTAAAGACAGCCGCCTATTGTTGCATCCCGATGCCTTGCTGCTAGCTGATTCGGAGTACCAAGGGCTGCATAAACACCATCAGAACGCGACCCTGCCGGTTAAAAAGAAAAAAGGCCAAGCCTTTTCGGCTGAAGACAAAACCGATCATAAGGCACTATCGAAACAGCGTGTTTTCATTGAGCATGTCAATCGCCGATGCAAAATCTTCAGGATTGTTAAGGATGTTTATCGGGGCAAGCACAAGCATTATTCCCTGACATGGCATTTAGTGGCGGCTCTTGTTAACTTGCGTTATGGCGGTATTTAGGAAAGATGTCTAATCAACCGGTTGTACTATCTTCCATAAGTGACCCTGCCTGATGTGTCAACACATTTCCGGACACAAGGTTAAGCAGATTTTAGCTGCAATTCGTAGTCCACTGGCGACAAATAGTTATTGGCCGAATGAATTCGTTCACGGTTGTAAAACACCTCAATGTATTCAAATATATCCTGCTTAGCCTCAGCCCTGGTTTGATAGTGCTGATGATGAACCAACTCTGTTTTCAGGGTATGAAAGAAACTTTCTGAGACGGCATTATCCCAGCAGTTGCCTTTACGGCTCATGCTCTGGGTTATGCCATGCTCCTTCAATAGTGCGCGATGACTGTCGGAGGCGTATTGACTGCCTCTATCGGTATGCCAAATCAAGCCTTTACTGGGTTTGCGTTTCCAAACGGCCATCAGTAACGCATCATTCACTAATTTAGCTCTCATGTGCTCAGCCATTGACCAGCCGACCACCTGTCGCGAATATAAATCAATCACTACTGCCAAGTACAGCCAGCCTTCCAGGGTATAAATGTAGGTGATGTCGCCAACATAAGCCTGGTCGGGTTGCTGCATCGTAAATTGCCGATCCAAGAAATTGGGCGCAATGGGCAATTCATGATTAGAATTGGTAGTCGCTATGAATTTGCGTTTGGTCTTACAGGCTAAGCCCGCAGCTGCCATTAACCGGCCAATGCGACGGCGACTGACCTGCCGACCCTGGCTCAATAAGGCTTTCTTAAGGCGACGCGTGCCATAGTTTTTTCGCCCCTTTTGGAATAAGGTCTTAATAATTTCAATCAACTCTATATCGTCTTTTTCAATAGCCGTCAGAGGACGCACCCGCCAAGCATAGTAAGCACTACGAGAAACAGTCATATGCTGGCACATTGATTTAACCGAAAATTCGGCCTCATGCTGTTTGATCCAGGCGTACTTCACCGTTGTTCTTCTGGCAAAGTACGCCGCTGCTTTTTTTAACAGATCGCGCTCCTCTGTTAATCGGACGATTTCCTTCTTCAACCGCTTTAATTCGTCGTAAAGGTGTTCATCGGTTCGCACCGCTTTGTTTTGATCCTTGGGCTGGCTATATTTATTAATCCAGGTATGTAATGTATTGGGATTAATCCCTAAATCCTTCGCTGTATGGGCAATCGGCAGGTCAGAGTCTATCGCTAGTTTCACAGAGGATGCTCTAAATTCGGCACTATATATTTTTAATGTTCGTTTTTCTTGATTCATTTTCAACACACTTCCTATATTTCAGGTTATTTTAAAGTGTGTGTCCGGTTTAGTGTAGCCACATCACGGTGACACGGCGGTGGAAAGTTCAAGTTGAGCGCCGCCGGTAAAACGAAGTACCAGGGTCGTTTCGGTGGCGGTTATCGACGCCGCCGACGGTGTGACTTCGACAGGAATGAGATCAATTTGAGCATTTGGAGCTATCGATAATTTACGCCGCGTCCAGGTCGAAAAAGTCTTTGGGTTGAGTCCATGGATACGGCAATATTCTGCCTGGCTCAATTCACTCTTATGCCACGCTTCGACGTGACGACGCCATTGTGATTGTTTCGTCATGATGAATCCTTACTAAAGCAACCTTCTTCCCAATTTATCGTGATAGGATCTGCTTTGTGTAGCAAGAATCTTCGCTGCTTTCATTTTCAAGACCCCAAGGCAAAAAAAAACCCAGGCTGCAAGGCCTGGGTTTCGCTATAAGAGCTTGGCAATTCCCTACTTTCGCATGGCAAACTGCCACACTATCATCGGCGCTAAGCGGTTTCACTTCCGAGTTCGGGATGGGGTCGGGTGGTTCACGCTCGCTATGGTCACCAAGCAAACTGGTGTCGTTGTTAGTATTATTTTTTACTAGCAACGGTCTTCGGTGTGGGTTTTCCACACCGCTGGAAATCTGTAACTATTTATTTTGCACTTCCTTGTTTTTTAGTCTGTTCTCTTGCAGTCGCTAGCGATAGCGCTTTCTGGCCAGGTTTTATCCTAGCATATACAACACTCGCTCAAACTGATTGGGTGTTATATGGTCAAGCCTCACGGGCAATTAGTACACGTTAGCTACACACATTACTGCGCTTCCACACCGTGCCTATCAACGTCGTAGTCTTCGACGGCCCTTCAGGGGACTCATGGTCCCAGTGAGATCTCATCTTGGGAGGGGCTTCCCGCTTAGATGCTTTCAGCGGTTATCCTGTCCGAACATAGCTACCCGGCAATGCCATTGGCATGACAACCGGAACACCAGAGGTTCGTCCACTCCGGTCCTCTCGTACTAGGAGCAGCTTCCCTCAAATCTCAAACGCCCACGGCAGATAGGGACCGAACTGTCTCACGACGTTCTGAACCCAGCTCGCGTACCACTTTAAATGGCGAACAGCCATACCCTTGGGACCTGCTTCAGCCCCAGGATGTGATGAGCCGACATCGAGGTGCCAAACACCGCCGTCGATATGAACTCTTGGGCGGTATCAGCCTGTTATCCCCGGAGTACCTTTTATCCGTTGAGCGATGGCCCTTCCATACAGAACCACCGGATCACTATGACCTACTTTCGTACCTGCTCGATGTGTCTATCTCGCAGTCAAGCACCCTTATGCCATTGCACTCATTGGCTGATTTCCGACCAGCCTGAGGGTACCTTCGTGCTCCTCCGTTACTCTTTAGGAGGAGACCGCCCCAGTCAAACTACCCACCAGACACTGTCCCCAATCCAGATAATGGATCTAGGTTAGAACTTCAAATAAACCAGGGTGGTATTTCAAGGTCGACTCCACAAGAACTGGCGTTCCTGCTTCTATGTCTCCCACCTATCCTACACAAATCGATTCAAAGTCCAGTGTCAAGCTATAGTAAAGGTTCACGGGGTCTTTCCGTCTAGCCGCGGGTATACGGCATCTTCACCGCAATTTCAATTTCACTGAGTCTCGGCTGGAGACAGTGTGGCCATCGTTACGCCATTCGTGCAGGTCGGAACTTACCCGACAAGGAATTTCGCTACCTTAGGACCGTTATAGTTACGGCCGCCGTTTACTGGGGCTTCGATCAAGAGCTTCTCCGAAGATAACCCCATCAATTAACCTTCCAGCACCGGGCAGGCGTCACACCCTATACTTCCTCTTTCGAGTTTGCAGAGTGCTATGTTTTTGCTAAACAGTCGCAGCCACCATTTTATTGCAACCCTCTTGGGCTCCAGTCGCGAGGACTTTCACCTACCAAGGGCATACCTTCTCCCGAAGTTACGGTATCATTTTGCCTAGTTCCTTCAGCCGAGTTCTCTCAAGCGCCTTAGAATTCTCATCCCACCCACCTGTGTCGGTTTGGGGTACGGCCACTGATAACCTGAAGCTTAGAGGTTTTTCTTGGAAGCATGGCATTAATCACTTCGTCGTTCCGAGGAACAACTCGTCATCACGTCTCAGAATTATGAACCCGGATTTGCCTAAGTCCACTCCCTACACGCTTAAACTGACACTTCCAACCGTCAGCTGATCTAGCCTTCTCCGTCACCCCATCGCAGTTACCACTGGTACAGGAATATTAACCTGTTTGCCATCGACTACGCCTTTCGGCCTCGCCTTAGGTACCGACTAACCCTGCGTCGATTAGCGTTGCGCAGGAAACCTTGGGTTTTCGGCGTGGGGGTTTTTCACCCCCATTATCGTTACTCATGTCAGCATTCGCACTTCTGATACCTCCAGCAAACTTCTCAGTTCACCTTCGCAGGCGTACAGAACGCTCCTCTACCACCACACCTAAGTGTGATCCGTAGCTTCGGTACTATGCTTAGCCCCGGTAAATCTTCCGCGCAGACCGACTCGACCAGTGAGCTATTACGCTTTCTTTAAAGGATGGCTGCTTCTAAGCCAACCTCCTGGCTGTCTGTGCCTTTCCACATCGTTTCCCACTGAGCATAGATTTTGGGACCTTAGCTGACGGTCTGGGCTGTTTCCCTTTTCACGACGGACCTTATCACCCGCCGTGTGTCTCCCGTGCTCGAACTTGTTGGTATTCGGAGTTTGCATCGGGTTGGTAAGTCGAGATGACCCCCTAGCCGAAACAGTGCTCTACCCCCAACAGTTATACACGAGGCGCTACCTAAATAGCTTTCGAGGAGAACCAGCTATCTCCGAGCTTGATTAGCCTTTCACTCCGATCCACAACTCATCCCCGGATTTTTCAACATACGTGGGTTCGGCCCTCCAGTAAGTATTACCTCACCTTCAGCCTGGTCATGGATAGATCGCCCGGTTTCGGGTCTAATCCCAGCGACTAAACGCCCTATTAAGACTCGCTTTCGCTACGCCTCCCCTATGCGGTTAAGCTTGCCACTGAGATTAAGTCGCTGACCCATTATACAAAAGGTACGCAGTCACACCACGAGGGTGCTCCCACTGCTTGTACGCATACGGTTTCAGGATCTATTTCACTCCCCTCTCCGGGGTTCTTTTCGCCTTTCCCTCACGGTACTGGTTCACTATCGGTCAGTAAGGAGTATTTAGCCTTGGAGGATGGTCCCCCCATGTTCAGTCAAAGTTTCACGTGCTCCGACCTACTCGTTTTCACTGCACAGCGTTTTCGTGTACGGGGCTATCACCCTGTATCGCCAGACTTTCCAGACTGTTCCACTAACAACTGTACAACTTAAGGGCTAATCCCCGTTCGCTCGCCGCTACTAAGGGAATCTCGGTTGATTTCTTTTCCTCCGGGTACTTAGATGTTTCAGTTCTCCGGGTTCGCTTCATGCAGCTATGTATTCACTGCAAGATGACTTGCTGATGCAAGCCGGGTTTCCCCATTCGGAAATTCTCGGATCAAAGTTAGTTTGCAAACTCCCCGAGACTTATCGCATGCTACAACGTCCTTCATCGCCTCTTACTGCCTAGGCATCCACCGTATGCGCTTATTCACTTGACCATATAACCCCAATAAGTCTGCTCTGTTACTCGCCTTTACGCTTGGATGATTTATTATCTAAGCGTGCGGACTGGCTAGGAGTGTCGTTAGCGTGCTATACGCATCAGCGACTTTATCGCTATTTTTCTGCTTGAGTACTTGTTCTTGTGTCCGTCAGTTTTAGCAGCTTTGCTCACTCGGTTTGCCGGCATTAATTACTTAACGCGGTTAACTTTGCTTAGCAACTGTCTCAACGTCAGTTCACTTGAACTCGTTGCGCAATCTTAATACCTTTACGTTATAAGATTACGTTGTTACAGATTTCCAGATTGTTAAAGAGCTATTAATGCAGTTATTGCACCAATTCTATAAGGTCTCGGTTGATTCTTTATACAATTGACAGTAAACCGACGACCCCCTTCGCGCAACGTTGTTGTGCTTTTGGGTTTTAGTTTTTTTGACTCTTGGCTTAGAATCGAGACGTTATAGAATTGGTGGAGCTAAGCGGGATCGAACCGCTGACCCCCTGCGTGCAAGGCAGGTGCTCTCCCAGCTGAGCTATAGCCCCAGTGTTTACTGAGCCCCATGGCCCGACTGCTTTATTTTTGTGCTAATCAAGGCAAATGATGACGAAGTGTGCTTATGCACATGAGTCATTATTTAACGCCGAGTAGCGCAAAAATTGGTGGGCCTGGGTGGACTCGAACCACCGACCTCACCCTTATCAGGGGTGCGCTCTAACCAACTGAGCTACAGGCCCTAGGCTCATACTGCTACTGATCAAAATAATTTGTTGTGGATACTCATGCTGACGCGTGAATGTCTTTGTAAGGAGGTGATCCAGCCCCAGGTTCCCCTAGGGCTACCTTGTTACGACTTCACCCCAGTCATGAATCACAAAGTGGTGAGCGCCCTCCCGAAGGTTAGACTACCCACTTCTTTTGCAACCCACTCCCATGGTGTGACGGGCGGTGTGTACAAGGCCCGGGAACGTATTCACCGCGACATTCTGATTCGCGATTACTAGCGATTCCGACTTCATGGAGTCGAGTTGCAGACTCCAATCCGGACTAAGACCGGCTTTCTGGGATTTGCTTACTTTCGCAAGTTCGCAGCCCTCTGTACCGGCCATTGTAGCACGTGTGTAGCCCTACCCATAAGGGCCATGATGACTTGACGTCGTCCCCACCTTCCTCCGGTTTATCACCGGCAGTCTCCCTAGAGTTCCCGGCATCACCCGCTGGCAACTAAGGATAAGGGTTGCGCTCGTTACGGGACTTAACCCAACATCTCACGACACGAGCTGACGACAGCCATGCAGCACCTGTCTCAGAGCTCCCGAAGGCACTCCACTATCTCTAACAGATTCTCTGGATGTCAAGGGTAGGTAAGGTTCTTCGCGTTGCATCGAATTAAACCACATGCTCCACCGCTTGTGCGGGCCCCCGTCAATTCATTTGAGTTTTAACCTTGCGGCCGTACTCCCCAGGCGGTCAACTTAATGCGTTAGCTGCGCCACTAATCCTGTAAATAGGACCAACGGCTAGTTGACATCGTTTACAGCGTGGACTACCAGGGTATCTAATCCTGTTTGCTACCCACGCTTTCGTACCTCAGCGTCAGTTTGAGTCCAGGGAGTCGCCTTCGCCACTGGTGTTCCTTCAGATATCTACGCATTTCACCGCTACACCTGAAATTCCACTCCCCTCTACTCAACTCTAGTTCGCCAGTTTCAAATGCAGTTCCCAGGTTAAGCCCGGGGCTTTCACATCTGACTTAACGAACCGCCTACGCACGCTTTACGCCCAGTAATTCCGATTAACGCTTGCACCCTCCGTATTACCGCGGCTGCTGGCACGGAGTTAGCCGGTGCTTCTTCTAAAGGTAATGTCAAGCTACCGGGTATTGACCGGCAGGTTTTCCTCCCAATTGAAAGTGCTTTACAACCCTAGGGCCTTCTTCACACACGCGGTATTGCTGGATCAGGCTTGCGCCCATTGTCCAATATTCCCCACTGCTGCCTCCCGTAGGAGTCTGGGCCGTGTCTCAGTCCCAGTGTGGCTGATCGTCCTCTCAGACCAGCTATAGATCGTCGCCTTGGTAGGCCTTTACCCTACCAACTAGCTAATCTAACGCAGGCTCATCTCATAGCGCGAGGTCCGAAGAGCCCCCGCTTTCCCCCGTAGGGCGTATGCGGTATTAGCGTGGGTTTCCCCACGTTGTCCCCCACTATAAGGCAGATTCCTACGCGTTACTCACCCGTCCGCCACTCGTCAGCGCCCGAAGGCCTGCTACCGTTCGACTTGCATGTGTTAAGCATACCGCCAGCGTTCAATCTGAGCCATGATCAAACTCTTCAGTTTAAATCAGCTTTGCGTCTCAATTAAGATGAGGCGCCAATCTTGGCTCGACTATAGAACACAACGTTTAAAATTACTTTCTTACGTGTGGTTCTTGTGTCGATTATTTGTTAACATCACTAACAATCACCACAAGCACCCACACAAATTATTTTGATCAAGTTGTTAAA